>NZ_CYPU01000068.1 GCF_001458195.1 Ruegeria atlantica
TCTCTCAGCAAAGCCGCGATCCGACGATAACCGTAGCGGCCATACTGGCGGGCCAATTCTATCATGTCCGCCACCAGGCGCTTCTCGTCATCTCGACCTTTCGGCAGCTTTCGCTGTGTGGATCGGTGCTGCTTCAGGACACGACACGCCCGGCGCTCTGAGACACGCAGTTTGTGGCGCACATGGTTGATGCAGGCACGGCGACGGGCGGGGCTCAGTAGTTTCCCTTGGCCGCCTCCGTCAGGATCAGTTTGTCCAGGGTAAGATCCGAGACGGCCCTACGAAGACGCTCATTCTCTTTTTGAAGGCGCTTGAGTTCCTTCAATTAATCCGCGCCCATTCCGCCGTACTTTTTCTTCCAGCGATAATAGGTCTGTTCAACAACACCAATCTGCCGGATTGCATCCAGACGGGACATGCCTTGCCCCATCAATATCTCAACCTGCCGTAACTTCTAGACAATCTCTTCCGGCTTCGGTCGCTTGTTCGCCATGTGGTTCCTCCGTTTTCACAACCATAACGGCGGACCACACAAGTGGGGGAGGATCAATTGAGCCACTCATTCTCTGAGCCGTCGACGCTTATGACTTAGTTGGAATCACCACCCGACCGCTTAAACCTCCAAGCGAGACAGATTTTCCCAAGTCAAAGTGCGCACCATATGCATTGAGAAGATCAACCGCTATTGCCAGCCCCAGCCCGCTGCCTCTCACCGAAGTGTCAAGCCGCCCACCAGAGCGCAATGCTTCGTGTATTGCGTCCTCTGGAATACCCGGCCCGTCATCTTCGATACAGATCTCGACGCAGTATTCCCGACGTTTCGCAATCAGTCTTACTTGGCCACGACACCATTTGACTGCGTTATCCAACAAGTTTCCAAGAACCTCTTCGATATCTTGCGTATCCATGCGCACCCAGAGTTCGGGGTCGCTTTTGACGTCCAGCTTTTTGCCTTCTCTTTCGGCAATCGTTGAAAACAGCCGTGCGAGACGTTCGACTGAATGTGAAATATCCGTGCGCGAATGCGTCAACTCAGCTGTGTTTAGAGCTCGGATGCGCGCGAGTGACCGACCGAGTTGAGCGTCGATTCGATCAAGAGCTTCGTCAGCGATATTTGTATCGACGCCGGACTGGGACATAGCCTGCAATTCATTTCTCAGAATAGTGGCAGGTGTTTTCAAAGCATGTGCCAGATCAGCGGCTTGCCTGCGTGATCCGGACACAATGTCCCTATTGCGACGCAAAAGCTGATTCAAGTCATTAACCAAAGGGGCCACTTCCTCCGGATAATCCTTTGGTTTCAGGTCGTCATCAGCGTCCCAACGATAAGCCACATCCCTGCGCAATTTACGAAGAGGCCCCAGGATGACAGACATCAGCATCAATGAGCTCGCAACGCCGATCAGGCCAACCAACCCAAACACTGGCAGAAGACTGCGCTGTGCCGCCTGTCTTTCGTTGACCAATTGCGCCTGGCTTTCAGCAACACTTATGCCCCAGACAGTGTCATCTTCGAAGGTAATCTGTTGGTACGCGCTGCGCAGCGCTTCGCCCTCGGGGCCCGAAGTGTTCCAAAGGGTTGCGTTTTCTGAGGCGTTGGGTGGCTCGGCGATTGTTTCATCAAACAGAGACGCCGACGTGAAAACCTCTCCGTCGCCGTTGGTGACCTGCCAGTATCTGCCGGAATATGGCCCACTGTATGCCGGATCAAACATGAGATCACGCAGGGCATCCGGGTCTTGGGTCGTGACGCTCAGCCCGACAACAAGCTGGGTGTGGCGATCTAGAAGCGTGGCGTCGAACCTGTTTGAAACTCGGGAATCGATGAATGAAAACACCGCGAGTGTGCCCACGCCAACCGACAAGGCCCCGGACGCAATCCCCCCAAGCAATGCCCGTTGACGCAATGACAACATCAGAGTGAATCGATCATGTATCCGCGACCCCGAACCGTCGTGATCAGGTCAGGTCCCAACTTGTTACGCAGTCGGTTTATGAAAACCGCGATGGTATTCGAGTCCCGGTCACCATTGTATTCGTAGATATGCTCCGAAAGCTCGGATCTTGGAATCAGGCGACCGGCGTTATGGGCCAGGTAAGTCAGAACAGCAATCTCCTGGGCGGTTAAATCGATCGGAACACCTTCAACAGTCACCCGTCCATTACGTGTATCAAGAATGACGTTGCCCATCTCGATAATGGGGTTAAGCTGCCCACTCTGACGGCGCAAGATGGCGCGGACACGCGCGGCCAGCTCGGGCAAATGGAATGGTTTGGTCATGTAATCATCCGCACCAGCATCCAACCCGTCGACCCGTTCGCTCCACCCATCACGTGCCGTCAGGATCAATACCGGAGTTTTTACGCCTGCGCTGCGCCAGTCGCGCAAAACAGAGATGCCATCTCGTTCCGGAAGCCCGAGATCGAGGATGATCATATCATATGGTTCTGTAGTTCCCAGATGCTGGGCGTCAATGCCATTGTGGACGATATCGACCACTCGGCCTTCAGCGTTTAGCAGCTTTTTGATCTGCTCACAAAGGTGCGGTTCATCTTCAGCGAGTAATACTCTCATACTTTTATCTATAGGCCTGCGACCGAAATTTTAACCACTATTTTTTGCCGCCACCATTACCGTTGCCGCCGGAGTTGCCGTTACCGTTGCCACCGCTGTTGCCGTTGCCGCCAGAGTTGCCGTTGCCGTTGCCACCTGAGTTGCCGTTGCCGTTGCCACCTGAGTTGCCGTTACCGCCAGAGTTGCCGTTGCCACCGGATTTGCCGTTGCCGCCAGAGTTACCATTGCCGTTGCCACCTGAGTTGCCGTTGCCGCCAGAGTTACCGTTGCCGTTGCCGCCGGAGTTGCCGTTACCATTGCCGCCGCTATTGTTGCTCTGATTGCCCTTACTGCTGGCCTGTCCTTGCGAGTTGGATTTGGCAGAATTGCCGGGTGTGGACTTGGCTGCATTGGAAATCTGGCGTCCGATATTTGAACGATTGGGCACAACCACACCGGTTTGAGCATTCACGATAACACTGATGATCTTGCCGTTGGGTTTCTTTACAAGGATCCGATAGTAGACCTTGTCAGTCTGGAACGCACGCGCATCAACCGGCGTTCCGCCAAAGACTCTTTCAACGCCTTTAAGAACCCTCTTCAACCTGATGGTGCTGCCTGACGTTGTCACTTTGCGCAATTCGGACTGTTTTAGTTCGCGCACAGCAGCATGCCCTTCCCCAACCTGGAGAAAGGCGAACAGACAAGCGATGATAAAAAGCTTTCTCATCCTCAGCACTCAATACAGCGTAATCGCGCCTCAATTCTACAGATTTTAAGATGAACTGGCGATGAACGGCCGGTTCGTCGCAGGTTCAACGATAATGGGCTTAAATCTGTCAGTTAGTTCCTGATTCCGGCGCACACACTCGTGCTGTCAGGTTTCCACGCATTTCATTGTGTGTGGAAATTCGCATTCAACAAACGAGGACCGTCATGAAGATCAAAACGACCGGCCTAATGAAAGCCTCTGCAATAGCAATCGCTTTGCTGGGATCTACTGCAATTATTGGGGCGTTCACATTCCCCGATACCGCCTATGCCAAGCAAGGCAATGGTAACGGCGGTGGCAATGGTAACGGCGGTGGCAATGGTAACGGCGGGGGCAATGGTAACGGGGGCGACAAAGGCAACAGCGGTGGCAAAGGCCACGGCAGCAGCGCGAGTAGCGGAAAAGATAAAGGTAAAGGATCAACCGCATCCACAAACGGCGCAAGCAAAGCTGCCGGGAAATCTGGTCACAAGTCAAAAGGCGCTGAACGGAGCTCCTCGAAATCTTCCAAGAAGGGTCAATTCTCTCTGAATGGATTGTTTGGCGGCAATAAAAAACAAACTCCCAAGAAGACACAAAGGAAGGGAATTGCCGGCCTGTTCAAAGGTAGCAAGCCAGTCACCACTGCAAAACGAACAAAAACTACTTCAGTTAAGCGGTCTTTGCGCCCGCCAAGCAGGAAAGCAACGATTCTAGAAGATAGTACGCTTGCGCTTGAACCGCGCAACCTCGGCAAGTTGAACGGCGCCACTAACTCCAGCCCCAAGGCAAAGCTCGCGCATATTGCCAACGGTCAGTATATGAAAGGAACGGGGCCGGTCAGCCTTGCAGCAGGCCTTGCCGTTGCGGACACGAAATTCAATCACATCATGGGTGAAAACAACACGTTGAGTCCCAAAGACGTGAAAGAAATCAACGCAGCGTTGGACTACTTGGACGAAGCCCCCCTGTCCCTGGAAGAAGCCGAGGATATCCTTGCCAATGAGGAAGCCAACCCTGGGACAACTGATCCTGAAGATTTGGAAGACGCGCAAGCCGTTAAAGATGCGCACGACTTAACCACGGATGAAGATGGTAATCCGATTGATCGACCTACGGAAGATCAGTTGGCGTCCGCAGAAGCCGTGCATCAGGCAGAAGACAACCTTTTGGATCACCACAAGGGCGGGTTTTCAGAAGATGACGCCATCGCAGCGCAGCAGCAAGACAGTGTTCTCGACGCTGTACGAGCCTCTAATCCTGACGAGGAAGCCGTCAAAACCGCTCTTGGCAATTCGTATGACGAAGACAAGTACGATGACGAAGAAGTCAGTATCGATCCGGTCGAAGAAGATCAGACGCCTGATGGAGGGGAAGAGGAAGAACTTGCTAGTAATGGCTAAGTGCTAGGTCAGAAGGGTGTTGGTAAAGACCTGGTCCGCGCCAATATCGCACGGGTTCGCATCATGCCCCAATAACCATTTGGATTCTTTACCTTGACCTCTCACTTTAAAAAAGCCCGCTCTGGTTAGAGCGGGCTTTTGCATTTGTGTTTTCCCGGGTAGGACGTGTCCCTGGAAAACTGCAGACGTCTTAATGTAGGGTCAGACGTCCTTTTTTGCTCTTTCAAACTGTTCGCTGTTTACGATAGCCGTCAGAGCAATCTCGACAGGCGAGAAACGCCCGCTGCCGGATTTCGTGGTGTTCGACACGTATTTGTGCGCGGTGGAACGTGATGGTTTCATTCGTACAGGAACCGGATCCAAAGCTTTTTCAGTGGCAGACTTAATCATGCTGTTCCCCTTCCAGGGAGCCAAGCGCCCTTAACCGTCTCGGCTCGGTAGAATGAGTATGCGCGATGTCTGTTGAACACTGCGAGAACACATTGTTCATCTTTGGTTAAAGTTGTCGCCGATACGTCAACAATAGCCTAAGTTGCTCTTCGCTGCTCAAATCCCCACTGATGGTTTAAGTAACCCTTGATAGTAGATAAGCAGCATTTATCGTATTTGGCCTTGCACCATCGCTGTGTAGTAGAACAGACAAAGGAGCGTTTTGCCTACCTGTGCGGCTAACTTGGTGCTTTACAGCTATGGCATTCACTAGCCGTCAGCCGATACGTGCTGTTTCAGCATTGTTGGAGCCGCGGTCTGCATCATTTCTTCGATTTAACAAATGCAGCAGTTCAACTTGATTAGAAGCGCCCGTCTTTGAAAAAACTGAACTCAGATGCGACCGAACAGTCGTTGGGCAGACAGTCAGGGCTTCGGAAACCTTTTTGACCGTAAATCCTTCCTTCAACATGGCACAAACCCGAAATTCACACCGGCTCAGGCCTGCTGGATTTTGAAGACCCAGTATCGGAACACGTTTGTTTCCCGAAACCTCCTTAAGATGGTGGTTTCGGCCCTTCTCACAAATCGCGGAAGCTGAACCAGGCGTTCGATTGCTCCAACCGGACGCTAGTGTCGACGCCATTATGGCCAGTAAGTCCAATTCAAATTGGGCAGGCTTATGCCGGAAATGCAGCTCGATGTGATCCACATGCCCGCCACTCGTATCAAGCGGAACGATGATCACCTCACCCAAATCCTTTAAATCGCCCTCAAGATGTCGTGGTATTGCTGCTTTGTCTGCAATCAATGCATCCGACAATGTCCAAATTGAACCAGCCTTTGCCGTCGCAAAATTGTCACCCAAAACCAGCTCTGCCTGAGTTTGAGATTGAGAGGGCCAGACTTTACCTTCTTCTTTGCAACACCGAGCAACGTATTTTACTTTTCGGTCCAGCTTAAATGTTCGCGCAATTAGTGCAGCGTCTGCATTAACCAACTCTATTAATTTTCTTAAAGCTTGTGGAATGGAATTATTACCCGCTAAAGCGTGTGTCCACTCCATAACGAATCTGAAGCTGTTTTGGGCCTGGGCGCTTCTGGGAAAACTGACACTCATTACTCTACCAACCAAATCAGCAAACTTTGCTGGTCAAAATTTCTTTCGCAGCCCCCGCCGCAGTTACAAACTTGTTCAGGTCTCATCAGCTCAGCAACTGGTTTTTGAAGCCTCAAATGAAGATGCACAATAAAGCATGGCGCCGAACTAAATTTTAATTATCTGAATTTATTACTAAAAATTCAATTTCGTGAAAATTAAACGTCGACATCCGATCGATCCAGAGAACGAGATTTTAGACTACAGTTACCCCTCAAATCACTAAATTGTTTCCAAACATGCTGATTCGAATGAATGTTAAGACCTTGTTAATGCAAGGTTTATTTTTGTCACCTTCAGGTAGCTAATGAAATTAAAAACACACTTTAAAGGTGTATTTTTCCTATTCTTCGCGGAAGGCGGGAATTTTTATCACGGCTACCGTTATTTCAGAGCCAATGCAAAATGTCTGGCTTGCGTTGCGACAAACGCAACGTGGATTTCAATTTAACCTTTCGGGGGAAACATGACCAAATTTATGAAGAAGTTTGTCAAAGAAGAAAGCGGCGCGGCAATTGTTGAATATGGCCTTGCCCTTTTGGTTGTCGCGTCAATTGCGGTTGGTGCGTTCTCTTATCTTGGCACCACTACAAACACGAACGTGACGGGTGCTTGCGCAGCTCTGGGTAGCGCAACCTGCTGAGCCATTGGTTCCTTGCGATTTACAAACCACAACAACATTCTGCGCCGTCCCATCCGTATAGCGGCGCAGAATACACCGCCGGGATTTTCGAAATCACATTTGTAGAAGTTTCGAGATTTTTGAGCGTAACTTTTGGAGACAGAGATGCGTATCAGACCAATTATTACCACATTTTTCGGAATTGCGATTGCTTCAGGCTCTGTGTTCCTGGCGAAAGACTACATCCAATTTAACACGACTGCACCCAGTGCTACGACGAACGCCGATCTCGTTGAGATCTACGTTGCCCGCTCAGAGATTGCATTTGGTCAAACAATAGAAAATCATCACGTCACAACTCATCTCTGGCCACGCGAAGCGCTACCTGCAGGGGTTTTTACCGAGTTAGGGGTACTTGTTCCGGATAGTCGCCAAAAGCTGCGTCGCGCAAAGGGGCGGTTCTATCCCGGTGAAGTCATGCTTCTTTCGAAAGTTTCGAATTTCGGAGAGAAGGTCACGCTGGTTCAAAAGCTGGGTGAAAACACGCGCGCGATGGCGATCGAAGTGGATGCCGTGACCGCGGTCGGCGGATTTGTCACTCCGGGTGATTGGGTCGACATCGTTTTGACTCAAGGCGCAAGGATGGATTTGCGCGCTGTTACTATTTTGCAGAATATCCGCGTGATTGGCGTCGACCAGCAATCCGAAGAACTGAGCGATCAACCCGAAATTGCCCGCACGATCACAGTGGAAGTGACACCTCAGCAAGGACAGCGCCTGGCTTTGGCTCAAAAAGCCGGGACCCTGAGCCTCACTCTAAGAACGCTGGACGGTGTCGAGGATGAGCCAATGGAAATGGTTCGCCTGCGCGATCTTTTGCAAGAAGAAGGTCCAACTGAAGAAGTCGAAACTCAACCGACGGTTAGGTTGAATCGCGGCACGGAATCCGAAGTTGTCATCATCCAGAGGAACTCCCGCGGAGCCGAAGAAGCGACAGAGGCGGAGACGACCCCCCAGACGCAATCCAGCAATCAGACGGATGCCTCGTCCACCCCATTAACTGTCAGCCCAGAGATCAAGCCAAAAGCCCGCTCGATCGAAGTCAGCCAGAACTCTGCACAGTAAGTCTGCGCCATGCATTT
The DNA here is from genome assembly GCF_001458195.1 of Ruegeria atlantica. GTDB lineage: Bacteria > Pseudomonadota > Alphaproteobacteria > Rhodobacterales > Rhodobacteraceae > Ruegeria > Ruegeria atlantica. Next base: position 8,061 of record NZ_CYPU01000068.1, read on the forward strand.
TAAAGCCAACATATCATTCTTTGTAAGGGACGAACGCGGCACGGTCGCGATCCTTTGGGGCACAGCATTTGTTGCATTTCTCGGTTTCTTTGCGATCACGCTGGATGTTGGCCGATTGAACTCGACCCACGCAGAGTTTCAGTCCTTCGCGGACCACGTAGCCTTGGCAGCCGCTGGTGAGTTGGACGGACAACCCGACGCTATCACCCGCGCAACCAATGCAGCGGCCAACTTGATCAGTGACAGCCAGACATTTGCCAACGGTCCTTCCACGCTTTCGGGCTCGTCGGATTATACGCTTTTGTTTCACTCCGCGCTGCCGGTTTCGGACCTCACGCCGTTGGGCTCAGATGTCACCACCAACCCACGAGAAGCCAAATTTGCGCAGGTCGTGTTAACACCCAAATCCCTTAGCATGAACCTTGCTTCGGCTTTGGACAGAATGTTTGGTGGAAGCGGCATTTCGGCCAGCGTTTCGGCCGAGGCCGTCGCCGGTTACTCCAAAGCGGCCTGCGATATCTCACCTTTGATGTTCTGCCTGCCGCCGGATTGGGAAAATACCCTGACCGTCGGCGATCAAATCTTGTTGCGCAGCGGTGGCAACGGAACCGCCTGGGGACCAGGTAATTTTGGGTTTATCGACCTGGCGACATTTGAAGATGCCTCTGGCGTATGTGCGGACGAAGGCGGGAACAAACTTGCCTGCCTCATCGCAGCGCAAAGCCAGATTACGCAATGCGTGTTGACTAATGGTCTGGATACCGAACCGGGTCAGAAGGTCGGAATCACCAATGCGGCGTTCAATGTCCGCTTTGATATTTTCCGCTCCGTGCTTAATGGTGAAAAAAACAACCCGGACTTTGCACCGGCTCCGAACGTCATCAAAGGGATACAGAAAAAGGGGGGTGGTTCCTGCATTCAGGGTAACGAAGAGGTTACGCCTGACACGGTCGCTCTTGGTCGAGACACTTGCATGGCGGCAGGCACATGCGGTGGCAACAACCGGTTCGGAGACGGCGTCTGGGATCGCGCAGGGTATCTTAACCGGAACCATGACCTTGCAGACGGTATCGCAGACGGAATTGGCAGCGATGCTCACCTTCCGGCTCTTAGCGTAACGGATAGCGTGTTTGCTGGCACAAGATACGGAATGTATCTGCGGGAAATCGCGCACGGCAATAGCAACCCACATTCACCGCCGAACGCAAATTCGATCCTGGACCCTTCGCTTGCGGAAACCGGCCGCCCGATGTGCTCGAACCAAATGTCGACTGACCCGGCCCGTCGTGTCGTAACAGCGGCAGGCATCGATTGTACCCAAAATCCGGTTTCCGGCTCGACCACGGGCGTTCCGGTTACAAAGTTTGTTGCTGTCTTCCTGACAGAACCAGTTGGGGATGATGGCGGCTCGCCACCCAGCTTTGACATCCATGGCGAAGTTGTCGGCTTCCCTGACGTTTCAGGTGTCGGCAGCGGCGGTAATGGGTTCGGCGGTATCTTTCGCGACCTCGTGCAACTGTATCGGTGATAGGACGCAGGATCATGAAAAGCCGCCTCGCAAAACCCTTCAAACGCTTCGCAAAAAAGGATGATGGCGCGATCCTCGTGGAATTTGGCCTGGTCATGCCACTTATGCTGTTGCTGCTGGCGGTCACGTTGGAATCTGCACGCATGATGTCGTCCTACCAATCGGTCATAGCAGGCGTTCGCGACGCCAGTCGCTATCTGTCCAGAGTGACACCCGCAGATATCTGCACCTCTGGAGGCAATGTTGCCGGACTTACTACTACTTTGAAGGGCATCGTCGAGGACGACAAAAATGCCAACAGCCTGTTCCCGCCCAGCATAACGGTCAATTCGGTGACACCCAGTCTGTCCTGTGTATCAGGAACCTATCGGGTCAACCCGGCGCCTGTCGGTACGGTCAGCGCGAACATTACTATTCAATTTCCTTTGGGCGGAATCCTGTCTCTCTTTGGCAACGGGCTGTCTTCGGTGACGACTGACGTTTCGGACACTTCACGGATTTTTGGGCAATGAAAGGTCTGCTTCATATCCACACGCACATGCTTCGCAGAGGGCAGAAAGTTCTTTGGGATCAAAGCGGCGGCGTTCTTGTCGAGTTCGCCATTGTCGTTTCCCTGTTTCTGTTCCTCTTCATGGCGCTACTGGATTTCGGTCGCATGTCCTATAGCATTGCAAATGCTCAGAAAGCCTCGCAACTGGCAGCGCGCATTGCAATCGTTCGACCGCCTGCGTGCCCCGGAGTACCCACGACGCATCAGCGGGGCACCTCTACTTCGTCACCACGGTTTGGCACGTCCTGCAGTGCCTCGGCCGGGGTTTGTGCGGATCCTCAAACCCCTTCGTGTTCGGGTGTCGCAATCAATGCTACGGCCTCGGAAGTCTGGGCGCGGATTAGCCCGCTTTTGCCTCCGGATGCCACAATAGACAACTTACAGTTTCATTATGACTTCAACCCCAATCTGGGTTTCTTGGGTGGCCCGTATACTCCCATGGTCTCAGTCGAATTGAACCTTAACGATTTTCAATTCGTTTCACCGTTGGCCGCGCTGGCAAATGCTGCGGGCGCAACTAACAGCACAATATCTTCGACAGTCGGTTACTCAAACTTCAGCGTCTCGCTGCCTGCTGAAGACCTTGCATTAGGAGAGTCAGGATGAGAGATCAGAATGTTTTTACACCGAAATCGCAGGCAATTATGCTTGTTTCGGAAAACGAAGAGATCGCGCAGCTGGTTGCGGATGTCTTTCCCGTAAATGAGGAAAATAAAGTCACCAGGAACGGGGCATCGTTTCAGATGTTGAATGGAACTGCCCTCGATCTTGCATTCAAGCACGATCTGGTGATCTTTGAAATCGACCCTAATGACACAGGGGAGCTCCGCGCTATCGAGGCTGTCCTGACGCACCGCGACGATAACACCTTGTTTGTTGCACTCACTCAGAATGATCTGTCGATCACCAAGGCGCGTGAATTGTACAAGATCGGTATTGATGAGGTTTTGCCGCTGTCGATTGATGGCGAAGGTTTGAAAGCCGCAGTCAATGAGAAACTAAATGCGCGCGCGGTTTCGCGAACCACTATTTCAGACGGTTCTTCGGCGTTGGGCAAGGTCATACCAGTCGCAAAGGCGCGCGGTGGAATCGGAGCTACAACAGTTGCTGTCAACCTCGCTTGCTCGCTTGTCGGCGGGCGGGGATCTTTCTTCAGGAAGTCCGCAAAAAACCGAGTGGCCCTTTTGGATTTTGACCTTCAGTTCGGAAACTCAAATGTTTTTCTAGATCTCGAGGACAACGGCGGGTTCCTTCAACTTATCGAAAACTCTAAGATTCCTGACGATCATTTTCTGTCTTCGATCCTGCAAGAGCATGGGCTTGGCGTCGACGTTCTGTGCGCGCCTACCCCGATGGTGCCCCTACAATCGATGCGGCCTGATCTGATCGAAGGGATGCTGGACCTTCTGCAACAGCGCTATGATTATGTTATCATCGACCTTCCCTGCGCCGTCGTTGAATGGGTTGAACCTATTTTCAAACGGGCCACCAAATTGGCTTTGGTTACCGATACTACTGTCCCCTGCGTGCGTCAGGCGCGGCGGTTGATTGATTTCTACCGCGAGGCAAACGTCGGCCTTCCGGTGGAGTTCGTGGTCAACAGAGAGCGGAACACATTGATCAAGCCTTCGCATGTCCGCGAGGCCGAGAAGGTATTGAAGACAAGCCTGAAACACTGGCTGCCCGAGAATTCGAAAGTTGCCAGAAACTCCGTAGATCTTGGACGGCCGATTGTGGACTTGAAGCGGCAAACGGATCTTGGAAAAGCCTTGGCAAAACTGGCCGCTGCGGTCTCGGCTGAAACTCAGCCCGTGGCAACGAAGAAAGCGTAAAAGGAGATCAACGTGTTCAACGAATTTAGATCACGCAAGGTTGCTTCCAAGTCGAATGTGCTGACACTGGATCGACCCATTGACATGCCCACCAAATCCAAGGCGACTCCTGATCCAGTAGATGTCGATCTGCAGGCGCATCTGGAACTCAAAAGCCGCTTGCATGGTGAGCTTCTGGACCGGCTCAATCTTTCAGTTATCGATAAGGTTGAACGATCGGAATTGAAGCGCCAGATCGCATCTTTGGTAACCGGTCTGATCGAGGCTGAAAACCTGCACATGCGCTCTGAGGCTTTCACTGCGCTGGTTGATGAGCTTATTCACGAAGTTATGGGTCTGGGGCCATTGGAGCCGTTGCTGGAAGACCCGACTATCAACGATATTCTCGTAAACTCTTTTGATCAGGTTTACGTCGAACGCTTTGGTCTTCTGGAGCTTTCTACTGTTCGCTTCCGCGATGAACGTCACTTGCTGCGGATTATCGACAAGATCGTCAGCAAAGTTGGTCGGCGTATCGATGAGTCTCAGCCCTGGGTTGATGCGCGCTTGGAAGACGGCAGCCGCGTTAACGCAATTATTCGGCCGTGTTCCGTCGATGGACCAGCTTTGTCAATTCGCAAATTCTCCCGCAACCCTTTGACAATAAAAAAGCTTGTTGATCAGAACAGCATGAATGATCAGGCAGCCAAACTCCTTGCGGCCCTTGTCGAAGCAAGGTTGAATATTCTCATTTCAGGCGGCACTGGCACGGGTAAAACAACCATGCTGAACGCTGTATCGTCGTTTATCGATGGCAATCAGCGTATTGTTACTATCGAAGACGCTGCCGAACTTCAGCTTCAGCAAAGCCACGTTGTTCGTCTTGAAACCCGCCCTCCGAATGCTGAAGGGCAAGGTGTAATCACCCAACGTGACCTAGTTCGCAATGCCCTGAGGATGCGGCCTGACCGCATCATCGTAGGAGAAGTTCGTGGGTCAGAGTGTTTTGACATGCTTCAAGCCATGAATACGGGCCATGACGGGTCTATGACTACCGTTCACGCAAACTCGGCGCGTGATTCACTAAGCCGGGTTGAGCAGATGGTAACAATGCTTGGCACTGACTTGCCGATGAAAACCATCCGATCACAGATTGCTTCGGCGATACAGATTGTACTCCAGCTCAGCCGCCTTAGTGACGGCTCCCGCAGAGTCGTCAGCATTTCGGAAATTACCGGCATGGAAGATGACACAATCACCATGCAGGACATTTTTGTTTTCAAACGTCGCGGCAAGTCGGAGGACGGGCAGATTCTTGGGGAATTCCTGCCTACGGGTATTCGGCCAAAATGCTTCGATCAGTTGGTTGCCGCAGGGGTCAACGTAGATACCAACATGTTTATTCGTGGGGCTATGTCGTTATGATTGACCTGCAACCGAACACCCTGAACATTCTGTTCTACATTTCGATTTTCCTTGGAATTCTTCTTGCATACGAAGGATTACAGCAGCTTTTCCTGCGCAAGGAATCCCTCAGCGAGGCCAGAAACCGGCGCATGAAGCTGATCCAGGGGGGCGCCTCGACCGATCAGGTTCTGCAATTGTTACGCGACCCTGCAATGATGGCTCCTGGCGAAAAACCCAGTTTGATCGCGCGCTTTCGCCGTCTGCTTGTCCAAGCCGGGCTGACGATCAATCCGATCTGGATAGTCCTTGCAGCCACTTGTGTAGCCCTAGCGGCCTTCGTTGCAATATCCCGGCTCCTAGCCCCGGAAATTGCCGCAGTTCTTAGCGGCTTTCTGGCCGTTATTCTCCCGGTGCTGGTACTGATCGCCATGAAGGATGCCCGATCCAGGAAACTGACAAAACAGTTGCCGGATGCATTGGACCTTATGGCCCGTGGCCTGAAGGTCGGACACCCGGTGGCTGTAACGGTCGGGAATGTGGCATCGGATCTTCCGGATCCAATAGGTTCCGAGTTTGGCATTATTCAAGACCAAATTAACTACGGCGACGACGTCGCAACGGCGTTTCAGGACTTCTCGAAACGTGTCGGAACAGAGGACGCAAACTATCTTGCGGTCAGCATCGGTATTCAGCACGGAACCGGCGGCAACCTTGCACGTGTCCTAAGCATTTTGTCCCAAGTCATCCGCGACCGGCAAACCATGCAAAAAAAGATCAAGGCAATCTCTGCCGAGGGCCGTCTTAGCAGCCTTATTCTTACGGTCTTGCCGGTGTTCATCTACTTCTCAATCGAGATGTCCACACCTACGTTCTACGGTGATGTGCGAAACGATCCGCTATTTCCCTATTTCGCGTGTGCGATCATCGGCCTGACAATTGCTCAAGGGCTTATTCTGAAACGGCTCGTAAAGTTCAAATTCTGAGAGGGAGCGGAAAAATGGAATTTATTCAAGGTTTTCTGAACAGCCAAGATCTTCCCCTTCAGTATCTCGTGCTGGGCGGGATCGCCGTAAGCGTATTCTTTGTAATCCTCGGGATTTCCGGCATGACCGCAACTGATGACACGGCTGCACGCCGGATGCGGGTCGGATCAATTTCTCGGGGGCATGGCGCAGATTTCGACCTCATCCAGGGGGACAACAGCGACCCGCACGGTCTTCTAAAGGCTTTTGTGCCCTCGTCGAAACGTGAGCGTTCCAGAATTGGCAGAATGCTTAAGCAGGCTGGTATTCAGCGCAAACACGCCATCCGCACTTTCTATTTGTTTCGTGTGGTTATGGGGTTCGTGCTACCGGCCGCTTTCGTTACGGCGTTGGCATTGCCGTTAGAAATTCAGGTTCAGCTTGGTATTGCCAGTCTTTTGCAGAGCATCTCCTGGGTAAATGCATTGCAGATTGTCACCGCGCTGATGGTAGTCGGATTCTACGGCCCTGCTCTGTGGCTGCGGTACCGTATTAGAAAGCGCCGTCAGGCCATTGAACACAGTCTTCCAAATGCGCTGGACCTGTTGCAAGTAGCGATAGAGGCAGGATTAGGATTTGACGCCGCGATGGTGCGTGTGTCGCATGAAATGGCGCACGCAGCACCGGAAATTTCGCAAGAATTCACGATACTCCAACTGGAACTGCAAGCTGGCAAAGAGCGCCAAGCCGCCTTTATGGACATGGCGGAACGCGTCGGTATTGATGAGGTAAACTCCTTCGCGAACGCCTTCCTGCAATCCAACCAATACGGTACCAGCATTTCTGCTTCTCTACGGAGGTTTGCCACCGACATGCGTGTGGATCGCGAACTTCGGGCACAGGAAAAGGCCAACAAACTGCCAGTGCAGATGTCAGCTGTTATGGCCATGTGTATGATGCCCGTTCTTCTGCTGATCTGCCTTTCACCGATGGTGATCCGATGGATCAACATGTTTGGGTGAAAGCGAGGAAGACAACAGTTAGAAGTTTGACGTCAATCCGGGCGCTGCCGGTCCGTCACAGAGCCCGGAGTTCTGCAACCCATGGATGTTCGACGCCTCGGCAACAAACCGCGAACGTCGTTGAACGGGTGTTTGATCCTCCCCCACTTGTGTGGTCCGCCGTTATGGTTATGAAAACGGAGGAACCACATGGCGAACAAGCGACCGAAGCCGGAAGAGATTGTCTAGAAGTTACGGCAGGTTGAGATATTGATGGGGCAAGGCATGTCCCGTCTGGATGCAATCCGGCAGATTGGTGTTGTTGAACAGACCTATTATCGCTGGAAGAAAAAGTACTGCGGAATGGGCGCGGATTAATTGAAGGAACTCAAGCGCCTTCAAAAAGAGAATGAGCGTCTTCGTAGGGCCGTCTCGGATCTTACCCTGGACAAACTGATCCTGACGGAGGCGGCCAAGGGAAACTACTGAGCCCCGCCCGTCGCCGTGCCTGCATCAACCATGTGCGCCACAAACTGCGTGTCTCAGAGCGCCGGGCGTGTCGTGTCCTGAAGCAGCACCGATCCACACAGCGAAAGCTGCCGAAAGGTCGAGATGACGAGAAGCGCCTGGTGGCGGACATGATAGAATTGGCCCGCCAGTATGGCCGCTACGGTTATCGTCGGATCGCGGCTTTGCTGAGAGATGCGGGCTGGCAGGTGAATGACAAGCGCGTCGAAAGGCTTTGGCGTCGGGAGGGGCTGAAAGTGCCAATGAAACAACCAAAGAAGGGACGGGTCTGGTTAAATGATGGATCGTGTGTTCGGCTGCGGCCGGAGCATCGAAACCATGTCTGGAGCTATGATTTCGTGCATTGTCGAACGGATGACGGAAAGGCATTCCGCACGCTCAACGTCATCGATGAGTACAGCCGGGAGTGCTTGGCGATACGTGTGGACCGCAAGCTGAACTCCAGCGATGTCATCGACGTGCTGAGTGACCTGTTCATCATACGCGGTGTGCCAAGCTACATTCGCTCCGACAATGGCCCTGAGTTCATTGCCGTGGCGGTGCAAGACTGGATCAATGCAGTTGGAGCAAAGACCGCATACATAGAGCCAGGCAGCCCATGGGAGAACGGTTACTGTGAAAGTTTCAATGCGCGGTTCAGAGATGAGTTCCTGAATGGAGAAGTCTTCTACAATCTAAGAGAAGCGCAGATTTTGATCGAAGAATGGAGGAAACACTACAACACAAAACGCCCGCACAGTGCTCTGGGATACAAACCGCCGGCCCCGGAAACCATCGTTCAAATGGACCAAAGGCCGGTCATGCACTAACAATCAACTTGGACCACACAAGTGGGGCTGATCATTGACGCCACTCGCTAAGAGCGGCGGCGCGGGTCAGCTTGAAGGTGTCTCGGCTGGTTCGCGATCTTTCCTGGTTGAAGTGGTTGTAGACAGAGGAATGGACGGAGGCGAATTTCTGCAAACTTCGCATGCGCCTGAAGCGCTGCATGGCGCGTTCGCGTCGTCGAAACGGCAGGTGCGAGTTCTCGACGCGGTTGTTGAGCCACCTGCCCGTTTTCTGTTTTTCGAGTGCACCCATTTCTCTGAACGCAGCCTTGTAGGAAGCGAAGCGATCTGTGACGATCTCTTCGGCGCAACCGTGCCGATTCATCAATTTCTTGAGGAATTTCAGTGTTGCAGATTTGTTTCGACGCTTAGTAACGACGGCCTCAAGCACTTCACCTTCGTGATCGACGGCACGCCGGAGATAGTGGCGTTTGCCGTTCACTTTCACGAATACTTCGTCTAAGTGCCACTTCCATTTTGAAAAGGCTCGGAGTTGCTGAACCCGTTTTCTTCGGATCTCTGATGCAAACATCGGGCCGAACCTGTTCCACCAGTATCGGACAGTTTCGTGGCTAACGTCGATACCTCGCTCGTGCAACAAGTCTTCGACATTCCGAAGCGAGAGCGGGAAAAGGATGTACAGCATCTCCGCAAGGCGGATGATCTCAGGACTGGTCCTAAAGTATTTGAAAGAGGCAGGATTGGTCATGGGCAAAAGCTACGTAACCACGCTGCCCCACTCAAGCAAAGTTCTTCTGACAAGACCCTCGAAAGTCCACTTGGGAAAACATGTCCGGTCTTGACAACAAATTCATCCGGCCCAGTTTCCCAAAGCGATGTCTAAAAGATTGGCGATAGTATCAAGTGGGATAAGCGGCCCGCTTAACAGTGCGGTAGAGTTTGCTAAGCAAGCAAAACTATTCGGTTACGAGGTTTGTGTTTTTGCGCCAAAATCGTCTTTCGATCTAATTTCACATTTCGGTCTGGAGTACGGCGAGATTCCAATTCCTAAAGTTGATGCTTTCGCAGACCTACTGACTGCAGACCAGTTTAGGACATTATCATCAAATGATCGTCTGGATTGTGCAGTGAATGCCCTTGGCGTTAATGATTTTTCTGCCTCAATGTCCCGTTTTCAACCAGATGTTATTTTTGTCGACTGTGAACTTCACGCGCACATAATAGTCGGTTTGTCTCTGGGGCCGCCGGTCATTCAGTGTAGCAGTATGTTCTTGTCGCCCCCCGGATCCCAGGCGCCTCCTTTGAACAAACGCGCGTGTCCGGGTGTTGGTATGCGGGGAAGTCGAATTGGAATCTCAATTATTTGGATGAGCTTCCTGATTTGGAAACTCAAAAAAATTCTACGAAACAAGTTCAAACATCAAGGTGCAGATTTCACTTCGGCGCTGCTTGAACTGGCACGGCGTTACAACGTTCCGATCGCAAGAATAAGACGGCTGATTTGCTGGCAAATGCCATGGACTTACAAGATTCCCACTGTTTTGTTTCTCCCGCAGTCCATTGACTTGCCAACACGTCCTTACTCAGATTTTTCGTATCTCGGAGCGATGGTAATACAAGATCGCCCTGAAAAGCCTCATGACCGCGAAAAAGTGCGCAGGTTCTGTTCGGGGCAAGGCACAAAGAAACGCATTTTCGTCGGTTTCGGAACAATGATGAAGCCTAAGAGCGATCTGCTTGTTAACCTTTGGGAAGTCGCAAGTAAGCATCCAGAGTGGCAGTTCCTGTTTGCTGCAGGTCAGAATTGGGAGGATGGTGGCAGTTGTGACTACCCACGCAACGTTGATGTTGTGGCTTGGGTCCCCCAACATCAGGTTCTAAAGCATGCTCATCTTGCAATAATGCACGGAGGCACAGGCGGTCTTATCGAAGCCGTTGAGGCTGCAACACCTGTTCTCTTGTATCCACATGTCAACGATCAGCAGGGCAGCGCAGCCAGAGCTGTCTTTCATGGAATTGGCCGTGCGGGGCGCCACGCGGATACTGTCGAAAAGATCGAAAATGATATTCAGAAACTGCTGACCGACCCAAAATACAAAAAGAACTGCAAGGCATTGCAGGCTTCTTGCCAGCAGGAGAAGGTTGATGGAGGGCTGGCTGCTTTTTTGCAAAACGTCACCACCCAAAGTAACTAAAAATTCAAATAAAATAGAACATTAAGACATTTATCAATCTACTAAAAGGGTGGTCAAGACCGCCGTTCACCGTTTGATGAAAAACAATAATGCGCTTTCTGCACTGTATTTCCGTCCAAACTTTTAAATGTCAATTTCTGAATAGGATGATCCGGCCAGCTTCGACGTGCGTATTGCGTTCAGTACACGTAATCGAATACGATAGTGAACGAAGTGATGCGCCATACAAACCGCGATACCAGATGCGCTAGACTGGACTTTGCAAAAGCAAGCCCTGAGGTCTCTGATGGGAACTTACGCGCAGTGTGGAAAGCCGCCGGTGAATGTGGCGCTTTTGAGTTCGTTTTACCGCCAGGCCTTGGAAGTTCAATTAATAGCGCCAGTGAATTCGTTGAGGAAATGTTGCTGTTTGGTGAGTTTTGCGCGGATAGCGGCTTGGCGGTGGCCATAGTCTCACAGATTTGGACTATTCAACGCCCCCTTATTCGATTTGCTTCCCAAGAGCTACAAGACAGCTACTTATCCGGGCTCCTGTCCGGCGAATTGATTGGCGCATTTGCACTTACCGAACCTACGGCGGGATCCGACGCTTTGTCGCTGCAAACGACTGCTGAACACAATCGGGCGGGATACATCCTAAATGGTCAAAAGGCGTTTGTCGGCATGGGGCCTGTTTGCGATTTCGCGATCGCTTTCGCACAAACCGCGCCCGAGAAAGGTCGTTGGGGTTTGTCGGCCTTCGTTGTGCGCGCCGATGATGAAGGGTTTTTGCGAGCTGATAGGCAGGAAAAAGTCGGATTGAACTCCGCCCCCATGGGACAGCTTGAGTTCCGTGACTGTTGGGTTCCGGAGGCCCGCAGAATTGGACGAGAAGGCGCCGGAGCTACGATTTTACAAGCCACGCTCGACTGGGAGAGGTGCTTTATCCTAACAGCGCAAGTAGGCGCGATGCGACGCCAATTGAACGAGTGCACTGAGCATGCCGTTTCTCGTAAGCAATTTGGCAGGTCGATCTCGGAATTCCAATCCGTTTCCAACCGCTTGGCAGACATGCGCGTACGTCTGGAAACCTGCGAACTTATGTTGGCGCGGGCGGCACAGCTGTACGATACCGGACAACCCCTGACGCAGTTTGCGGCGATGACAAACCTTCACATTTCTGAGGCGTTTCTAAGTTCCAGCATGGATGCAATGCGAACGTTTGGCGGTCGTGGGTATCTTCAAAGTTCAAATTCAGGAACCGATGTGAATGACGCCCTCGGCGGTGTCATCTACTCGGGCACCTCGGACATTCAACGCGAAATAATCTCAAAGATGGAACTTGGAAAAAGTTCCCAACCGAAAAACGGGGGAGACTGAACCAATGCAAAACGCTGATCGCGAATCCATTGCCTGCGCCGCGACTTGGGCAAATTCGTTTAGTGGATCGTTGGCTGCGCTCTTTCTGTGGGTAGGCGGCTTAATTCTGATAGCCTTCGCAACGCCGGTTCATGCCCACAAGTTCAACGAGAGCTACGTTTATTTTGACGTCACTGATGACAGCCTGAGTGGCAGGATTGAAGCAACGTTGACGGATCTAACCCGAATTCAGCAGGGGGTGCCGGAGGTTTCGACGTCGCTGACTGAAGACGAAGTCCGGCAATCACAAGAGTTCTTCTTCAAATATTTCGAAAATCGCATGAAGCTTTTGTCGGATGGGCAAGCCCTTAAGGTTGAATTTGACGACATCTCATTTTTTGATTCGTCGGTCGATACGTTCGCTCAACTGCATTTTAATGTTTTAGACATCGAGCAAACCCCGACAACTATCGAGATGGCCTATGACGGCCTGTTCTCTGACGTCGATCCAAACCACCGAGGTTATGCACTTATTGGAAGCAATACCCGAAACGGGATGGACGAGAACGAGGCCTACATCTCGCTGATTTTCGCGCCGGGCGATGGCACAAAGGCCCTTTATCTGAACGATGAACCGGTAGGCGATATTGCGCGAACGTTCTTTGTGCACGGCGTTTGGCACATCTGGCTTGGGTTTGATCACGTTCTGTTTTTAGTGACCCTGCTGTTGGGAGCGGTCATGCGGATCGAGAACCGGCATTGGGTTCCATCCGAGAACATCCGCGAAAGCCTGTTGGAAACTGTCAAAATCGTAACGGTGTTCACGATCGCCCATACTATCACACTTTGTCTCGCAACCTTCGAAGTCATAACCCTGCCCGTGACGCTGGTGGAGGCGGTTATCGCTTTCTCGATTGCTGCCGTCGCCGTCGGCAACCTTGTACCTCGTTTTCACGCAAGTTCTTGGAAGGTCGTCTTTCTGTTCGGAATATTCCATGGCTTCGGTTTCGCAAATGTGCTCGAGCCACTTGGCCTCGACCCCACACGCAAGGCGCTTGGACTGGCTACATTTAATATTGGAGTTGAGGTCGGGCAACTCGCCATTGTGGTCGTTTTGTTCCCCATCTTATTCGCCTTGCGGCGCCTGACGGCCTACCGCGTTGTGTTTCTGCAAATTGGGTCCGTCGCCCTGATCGCAATTGCAATGTTCTGGTTCTACGAGCGAACGGTCGGCTGGTTCCCGCAGTTTGGTGACGCCGTTGTAATGGTGACCCAATGATCAAAGCGGGCTTGTTCCTGGACGACGCACTCAGGCGGTATGCACAAGTAACGCCCGAAGCTGCGGCGGTCAGCACGCTGGGGGAAATCACCACTTACGCTGCGCTAAACTCCAAAGTCGATAAGATTGCAAATGCACTAATCACTATGGGCATAGAACGCGGTGACAGAGTGGCTGTCTGCTCGGTCAAAGGCGCGGAAACCATCGCGGCGATTTACGCCATCCTCCGCATCGGAGGCGTTTATGTTCCGATTGATCCCGCAGCACCGACCGAGCGCATTGAGGCGCAAGTATCGATCGTTTCGGCCAGAATGGTCATCACCGACACAGCGCGCAAAACTAAGTTTTCGAGTACTTTTTCCGAAAGCCAGCTGTTTGACATTTCACAGCCCCTAGATGAATTTTCGGGCAATCTAGATACCGCTTGTAGACCGGATAGGGGTGCCGAGGATCCTGCGTACATCCTCATGACATCTGGGACCACCGGCGCACCAAAGGGCATAGTCCATACCCACAAAAGCGGGTTGGCCTATGCAAAGATGGCCGCGAAACTGTGCGCGTTACGCGCGTCAGATCGAGTGAGCCACCACACCCCTATTCATTTCGACATGTCGATTTTTGATATCTTCAGCACCGCCCAGGCCGGAGCTTGCACCGTAGTTATTCCCGAAATGCATGCAAAACTACCTGCAAGCCTTTCGGAGTTGACGGAGAAGGAGAGGATCACTGTTTGGTACTCTGTCCCATATGCCCTGATCCAAATGGTAGAGCGCGGCGTGCTGGAGGATCGAAACCTGGAAGCGCTGCGGATCGTCATGTTTGCCGGAGAAAAAACGCCTCCGGCTGCTTTGAAGGCGCTGTCCAAACATACCCCATACGCAAAATTCCTGAATGCATACGGTCCGACAGAAACGAACCATTGCACGACAGCCGTGATGACGCATGCAGAGTTGGACGGAACCAGCCCGTTGCCTATTGGACGTCCGGATATTGGAGTGACCGCTCGTATCGGGATCGGATCTGAAGATGAGGAAACTGGAGAACTTCTGATCGCTTCCGAACAGGTCATGTTGGAATACTGGCACGATTCCGGGCTAACTGAAGCTGCGATTTGCGATCTTCCGGACACCGACGGCAATGTGCGTAGATTCTACCGTACCGGGGACATTGTTCGAAGAGCGGAAAACAATGATTTTTTCTTGATCGGACGCAAAGATCGCCAAATAAAACTCAGGGGTTTTCGCATCGAACTGGATGAAGTCGAACTTGCATTGGTCAACACTCCATTGGTTACCGAGGCGGTCGCGACATTATGCGACGATGAAATCCATGCGTATGTCACCGGCGGTTCAAAAGAAGATCTGTCAAGCGTTCGGTCCAGAGTAGAAGCTGTTTTGCCGCAATATGCCGTGCCTCATCACATCGTATGGCTTGAAGAAATGCCCCGCACTTCGACGGGCAAGATAGACCGTGCCAAGCTCGCCGGACAGAAAGATGCACAGCATGCAGCCTGAAGAACAAATACAGGCTTTGCGAGATTACGTTCGCGTCACGCTGTTGGGCGGCCTAAAAGTGACAGACGACGAAGAGCTGTTGCTAAGCGGAATGATCGACTCGTTGGGCGTCATGTCTTTGGTTTCGTTCGTCGAACAGACCTACAGCATTGAAATCCCTTTGGAGGACGTCACGCTGGAAAACCTCAGCTCTATCGCTGCAATTTCCGTTTATGCCGAAAATCGGCGCATCGCAGTTTACTGAAATGGCTAACATGTCACATCCATTGTCTGAAAGCCAACTGAGGTTCTGGAAGGGCCATCTTCTGCAACCGGACCTGCCTGTTTACAATATGGCTTGGCGATTTGACCTGAACTTCGAGGTGGACTCCGATGTGTTTCGACGGGCGCTTTTCGAAACCGTTCAGGACAATGAAATTCTGCGCACGGTTTTTCGAGAAGGGACTGATGCGCCCATTCAAGTTGTCAAAGATGCAGTTGAAGGGCTTCTGGAGTGTAAGGACGCCAGTCAGTCGCCTGATGCGGCAACTGAATTGGAGCGTGAACTCGATGCGTGGGTTCAAATTCCGTTTGATCTAAGGCGTGAAACACTACGCAGCCAAGTGATCAAGTTGGCGGACGACCATTGGGTTTGGGCCGTATGTCAACATCACATCGTGTGTGATGCACAGTCCGGTGCTCTATTGTTTGATCAAGTGTCCCAACGCTATTCGGCTATCGATCATGACGGTGTTTTCACTGCTGAGCCGCTGCCAAGCTTTTTTGAAAGCCCGCCACTGCTCAACACCGCCGAGGTACTTGCGGCGCCTTCGCCTTTCCACCCGTCGTCCCCACCATACGGTAGTAACGCCAAGCGAGCAGGTTTTTCCAAACGTATTGCTGTGGAGATTTCGCAGGATATACAGGACACGCTTGAGCACGCTGTAACCCAATCGGAATTCCGCCTGTTCACTCCAGACTTATCGAAGCTTGCAATCTACCTGACGGCCTATTTTGGGTATTTGCATCGGGTCACAGGCGACGACCAGATCACCGTTGGATTGCCATCCCATAACCGCTTATCGGGCCAAGACAAAAGAACGCTGGGTCCATTTGTGGAAGTTCTGCCGTTAACTGTGGAGTTAGACGCTGACGACACGCTGTTGGATATACATGTAAAGGTTAAAACCGGGCTGGGCAGGTTTTTGAGGCGGGCGAAACCCGGCGCGGTTGCGAACATCGACACGTCGGGCATAAGCGCCGTTTGCAACTACATTCAAGCCGAGTTTGGAAGCTTCGCCGGGAAGCCGGCAACGGTGAAGTGGCTCCATAGCGGTGCGCATGACGCGGGCCATGCCATTCGTCTCCATATCATGGACTTTCACGGAAACGGCAAGCCAGAGCTGTTCCTGGATGTACACGAGGAAATCTTAGATAACGTACCGGCTGGGGCCCTGCAGAATCATTTCCTGCGTGTCCTGAAAGCTACGGTCGAGGTTCCGGATACGCGTTTAGCAGCGCTGGACATCGCTGCAGATAAGAAAGATCGGGCGATTGTATTTGGAGGACAAAACTTTGCGGTGGCGCCCGAAACAGTTTTGGACGCGTTCTCGGCACAAGTTATCAAATCCCCGGATTCAATTGCAGTGTCGTGTACCGACGACCAGATAACTTTCCGACAACTTGACCGGCGCAGCGATCAGATTGCAGCTTACCTCATTGGCCTCGGAATCCCGCGTGGGTCTCCCATAGCGATCAATCTGCCGCGATCCATGGATTTCATTTTGGTCATGTTGGGTGTGTTGAAAGCCAGTTGCAGCTTTGTGCCCATAGCTTCAAATACACCAAGCGCGCGTGCAGAACAGATTGTCAAAATATCAGGCGCTGCGGCAGTATTCGTGCCCCCTGACGATAACCGCGCTTTTGCTTGTCGCAGCTTGAACATCACACTGGTCAATGCAGATACACCACGCACTTTTGAGAGACCATCTGGCGGTGACCTTGCCTATGTCCTGTTTACCTCTGGTTCGACAGGTGTACCAAAAGGCGTTGAGGTCAATCACACAAACCTGTCACGATACATTCACTGGGCTGCAAAGACTTTCACAGGCAACCGCCCTACGCACTACGCATTCTTTTCTTCAATATCATTCGATCTGACACTGACGTCCTTATTCGCGCCGTTGGCTACCGGTGGGTCGATCCGTATCTATCCGGAGCACTCCGACCCTGACCTTGCAGTGCTAGACGTGTTTACCGAAGACGCGGTGGATGTCGTGAAATTGACCCCCTCTCACCTCGCCTTGGCTTGCAAACAGGGTCATGTTGTTGAGCGTATTCAGACGCTTGTTCTGGGTGGTGAGAACCTGACATCGCAACTCTGCCGCAAAGCGACCCAAGATCTATCACCGTCTTTAACTCTTATTAATGAATACGGCCCAACAGAAGCCGTCGTCGGCGCCATGCACCACACATATGACCCCGTTGCTGATACCGAGCCCTCGGTCCAAATAGGGTCTCCCGCAGCCGGTGTTTCGGTCAGTGTCAGGGATAAAGGCATGAACCTTTGCCCCATTGGTGTAACCGGAGAAATCGTTATCGGCGGCCGCTTGGCCGAGGGATATCTTGGCGCACCCTCCAAAACTGAAGGGAAATTCTTGGAGGATCCAAAAGCAATTCAAGGCAAGGTTTACCGAACTGGTGATTTGGGTCGTATCAATCGAAATGGGCGATTTGATTACCTTGGCCGGGCGGATCAACAAATAAAAATAGGCGGTGTGCGTTTCGAAGTCGCAGAGATTGACCGCGTTTTGCGACAATTGCCGAATGTGAATGCCGTTCATGTCTCGTTCGGATCAGCACCGTCTAGTGGCAGAGATAAGCAATGCAAAACATGTGGCCTTACGGATTCCGTGCCCGGGGTAGATTTTGTTGAAAACGATCTGTGCCATTTTTGCGCAGAATTCGACAACTACAAAGCCCGGGCGCAGGCCTACTTTAAGGATGAACCCGCGCTACAGCGCCAAATAGCGCGTGCAGCCGAAGCGAGCACCGGGGAATACGACGCGGTCATGATGCTGAGTGGCGGCAAAGACAGCACATACGCCGCCTATCGGCTTGCTGATTACACGTCGCGCGTGCTCGCCGTGACTTTGGACAATGGCTATATCTCTGAAAAGTCGAAGACGAATATTCAAAGGGTAGCAGAAGATCTTGGTTGGGATCATCGCTATCTCAGCACTGACAAGATGAACCAGATATTCGTCGACAGCCTGAAAACACACTCCAACGTGTGTCAGGGTTGTTTCAAGGCGCTATACACTTTGGCGTTCCGTACGGCTTTGGCCGATGGCGCGACTATGGTGGTGACAGGATTGTCCAGAGGACAGTTCTTTGAAACACGCTTGACCCCCGACCTGTTCCGCAACGCAGCCCCTACGTGCTCCCAGCTGGACGATATGGTTACCAAGGCGCGTAAAGCCTATCACGCAAAAGATGACGCGCTTTCCAAGCTTTTGGAAACGGATGACCTGAAAGATGGACGTTTTCTGGATCAGATCGAGGTGCTCGACATTTACCGCTACATCGACGTGCCCGTAGCTGAGATTTACGAGTTTCTTGATAAGGAAACTGCATGGCAACGCCCATCGGACACTGGTAGGTCGACCAATTGCCTGATCAATGACACCGGGATCTATTTGCACAAGTCACGCGAGGGGTACCACAACTACGCACTGCCCTATTCCTGGGATGTGCGCTTAGGCCACAAAACCCGCGAACAGGCATTAGAAGAGCTTAACGACGACATCGATACGCAGCGCGTCGAAGCGATCCTCGAAGAGATTGGATTTGACGAGCCCGTCAACCAACAAAAGCTATCCGTTTACGTGGCCGGTCGCGATATCGCAGAACAAGATGTTTGGCAGACACTAGAGGCCCATTTTCCAAGAGGCTTGTTGCCTGACGAAGTGGTTTTACTGAAGGATATGCCGCTTAGCCCCAATGGAAAGGTTGATGCATCCCGTCTGCCCAAAGGAAGCAGGCGAGGCGTGCAGCGCTCGGGCTTGGTTCCACCTGAGACGGAAACGGAACAAAAGTTGGCCGACATACTGTCTGCGGTGATGGGTAAACTCCAGATCGGTGCGACCGATGACTTTTTCGATCTAGGCGTCGACAGCCTTGCCGCGATAGAGATTGCTATGAAGGCCAATGAACAGGGGTTTGCCCTGCCTGCGACCTCGCTGTTTGAATACCGAACCGTTCGAGCACTTGCTGCACATGCAGACAATTTGTCGTCAGTCAGCATTGGGGAAGGCCCGGAAGAAGCTCTGCTCGATCTGGACGATGATGATCTTTCAAGCATCTCGGAGGCGCTGGGCTGACATGGGATATCCGCAAGGTGTAGCCGACATTCTTCCGCTGTCTTCCGCCCAGCGCGGGATATTGTTTCATGTCGATGACGAGGCGCAACTACACGGACAATATGTAGCTGTAGTCAGTTGCACGTTGCGGGGCCCTCTGGACCCAGTGCAGCTGAAAGTTGCGATGGAGTCTCTTATAAAAGCGCGCGACGTATTCCGAACCGGTTTCGTTTGGAAGGGTGTGAAGCAACCCGTTCAGGTCATCCAGGAACAGGTTAGCTTGCCGTGGACCGAATTGGATTGGACTGAGCATTCAGGTTTGGAACAGCGTTTCGACGACCTTCTGAAACTAGAGCAGCTACGGCAGTTTGATTTGAAGAGCCCCCCCTTGATGGCAGTTACAATGATCAAGGAAGCGCAAGACTGCTGGCGGTTTGTGTGGACAATTCATCACCTTATCAGTGATGGGTGGTCGACCGGCGTTTCGATTAGAGATCTCTTCGACCTTTACCATGGAAAAAGCCCTGCCGGTTCGATTGCGCCAAATTTCAAAACCTATCTGACCTGGCTCAAAAAACAGGGTCCACTGACGGACACTGCGTTTTGGACCGATTACTTTGTGGGCTTGGAAGCGCCCTGCTTGCTTCCTGAACTGGACAGCCGAAATCAGTCTCCGACCCAGGTCTCGTACGCCGAGCGATTAGGCAGCGACTTGATGGAGAGCGTAAATCGGGCTTCGGCAGAATTGAAGGTCACACCAAATACGGTTTTGTCTGTGGCTTGGGCATTGGTCTTGCGCAGGTATCTCGGGCAAAACGACATCGTGTTTGGTACCACGACTGCAGGACGTCCACCTGAAATCCCCAATATTTCTCAAGCCGTTGGTGCATTCATAAGCACACTGCCAGTACGTTTCAAAATCGATCCGTCCCAATCAGTGGGCGAGCTCCTACAAGACCACACTAGCACCGAGTTGAAACGACTAAAACATGAGCACGCCTCGCTCGCAGACGTACAAAGCTGCGCCCCGTTCGCAAGTGGAACCCCCGTTTTCGATACGCTGTTTGTGAATGAAGGCGTTCAGAAACAAGATTTCGTCTTTGACGACATTGAGATCACTGGTCTTAAGACAGCGCAGTTCAGCAATTATCCCTTAACGCTTCTTGTGACGCCGCAGAAAGATTTGGATGTTGAAATCTATTTCGACCCAGAACGTATTTCCGCCGAAGCCATTCGGTCGTGCCTTGAAAGCTACAAACGCGTCTTGTTTGCAATTGCCAATGATCCTACAACGCCAATAAGCAACCTGATGAAAGACGGTGCTAACCCGGTTTACATCTTACCCGCGCCAAAAGCTGAAACTGTCATTCATCGCTTCCTGCAACACGCTGACGCTTCGCCAAATGCGGTCGCAATATCTGACAACCACAAAACGGTAACTTATTCCGAACTGTCGAAACGCGCGCGGCAACTAGCCTTTTCACTGCTCAAAGCTGGTGTGACTGAAGACGATATAGTCCCTGTAGCTTTGCCGCGTGGCGTGGATGCAATTGCAGCCTTTTTGGGCGTGATGATGTCAGGTGCAGCATATGTTCCGCTGGATCTGAATTATCCGGAAATTCGTCTCTCGCAGATGATGGAAACGGTCAAGCCCCGTTTCATTGTGACGTCACGAACGTCGCAAAATAACCTGCCCACCAAATCTGCTCATCCGGTTCTAGTTGACGTGCTCGATCAGGCGATCCACCCGGACGATGTTAAGCTCGGTGCGCGTGCCTATGTCATGTTCACGTCCGGGTCAGAAAACAAACCCAAAGGTGTTGAGATCTCTCACTCAGCGCTGGCCGTATCAACGGTCGCGCGAGATGAGGTTTACGGTGCTGCGCCCGAAGTCTACCTACTGCTGTCCTCTTTGGCGTTTGACAGCTCTGTTGCCGGAATTTACTGGACCCTTTGCACTGGCGGGCATTTGGTCGTCGCCGAGAAACGCGCCGAGCAAAGTCCGAACCAGTTAGGAGAATTAATCTCCCGACACAATGTGACCCATACTCTGTGCCTACCGAGCTTGGCTCGCGCGCTTCTGATGTCCGTACCGCAAAGTGATTTGCAAAGCCTACGGGTTCTAATCGCCGCTGGAGAAGCACTCTACGACAGCCTGCCTCACGAATTAAAAGAGTTGCTGCCCAATTGCGTATTGATGAATGAGTATGGGCCGACGGAGGGTACGGTTTGGTGCACTTCGTTTGATGCCACGGCTTTTGAAGAAGGCCCGATTGTTCCAATTGGGAAGGCAATTCCCGGAACCTGGGTGGGCGTCTTCGATAACGATGATTGCCCCGCTGAACCGGGGATAACCGGTGAAATCATTGTTGCTGGCCACACAGTCGCAAACAGCTATCTACACGATTCGGAATACACAAAAAATCGGTTCTTTGAATTTGGGGGTGAAGGCATCCGGGCGTATAGAACAGGCGATCTTGGGGTTGCTGACGCCTCGGGATGCATCACGTTCTTGGGCCGCCGGGACAAACAAATCAAAATACGCGGACATCGAGTCGAGCTTTCGGAAATTGAGGCTGCTGCTCAAGTTGTTACTGAACAACGCCGTATAGCTGCCGTTTCATTGGCGCTTTCGGGCTCCAATAGTATTATCTTGGCGATAGAATGCGGACCCAGCGACCCGATTTGTGAGGCCGCCGCGCGTCACATTGAGGCCAGTCTTCCAGAACCTTTCCATCCAAGTTCGGTTGTTGGTGTTGAAGTGTTTCCTATTCTTCCGAACGGAAAGTTGGATCAAAACGCACTTAAGGCTATGGTCACCGAGCACCTGCAATCCCACGTTGGCGCACCCCCGAAGACAGAGCTCGAGGAGCAAATAGCCGCAATTTTTTCCGAAACGCTGAATACGCGATGTCAGACGAGAAACGGCAATTTCTTTGATTTGGGGGGCGACAGTTTGGCGACACTTTCGGCCTATGCCAGGGGTTGCGAGCAAGGAATTCACTTTGAACCAACCGATCTTTTTAGTTGCCCAACAGTTGCTGAACTGGCCAAAAGGGTATCCGAGAGGCGCGCGGGCGAGATGTTCTCTGGGAGCGAAAGCGCTATTCAGATTTCCAGCCAAGGAACGAGCAAAACAACAGTCTTAATTGCGCATTGCTCTGTCAAGTTCAGCCGGTATATGGCCCGAAGCTTGGGTCCAGACCATTCCGTTGTGCATATTCCAAGCCATCGGACAGAAGGTACTCCCGTTCCGTTTGACCGGTCTGTCAGCGACCTTGCATCCGAAGCTATTTCTCATCTTAAACAGACCAATAAGGCCGGTCCATTTGTTCTGTGCGGGTATTCCGCCGGATGTCCGATTGCCATGGAAATGGCAAGACAATTAGGGCAGGAAAAAACCCTTGGTATGATCCTTTTGGACCCTCCGTTCAAAATGGTCGGGGCAGAACCGGAGTTACAGCCCTTGTACTTTCGCTCGTACAAAAGACTGCGCTACATCATCAAAGGCTGGAAACGCCGCTTTAAAGCACGGCGCGTCGTTCCTGAAATCAAGCGCATTCTAGCTGAGCAACCTGAAGCTGAAGAAGCGAGGATCAGGGGTGTCGAAATTGCCCACGAATTGGCGATCAGTAATTTTCGCGTGCCTCGCTTTGATCCCCCGGCACACGTGTTTTTGTCACGCGGCAACCCCTCTCTGACTGGCGGCGACGTTTTGGATACGCACTTGCGGGACAAAAGCCTTTACAGCCTAGACATGAAGCATGTGGAGCTAATGAGCCGACCAGACGTTTTTGCAACTATCGCTTCTGTGATTTCGGAATGCGTAGACCGCAGGATTCGATAACCTCTAAACTCTGATCCCACATTTAAACTGGCTTATCTAATGGCAAAAAGGGTGGTGTCAGACGAATTCGAACCAGTCTCAGTTTACCGCCAAATGCCGGAACTTATGCTGAACAAAGTTGACGCCACTCAGTGAGAGCAACGGCGCGGTTGAGCTTGAAATTATCGCGGTTGTAGAGGTGGCGTTCCAGATTAAAGTGGTTGTGAACCGAAGAGTGAACATCGGAGAATTTCTGCAGGCTTTTCATCTGACGAAACCGCAGCATCACCCGTTCTCGTCGTCGAAACGGCTGGTGCGAATTCTCGCTTCGATTGTTCCGCCAGCGGCCGGTTTCCTGCTTCTGTGCATTGCCTATGATTTTCATGGCAGCACCGTAGGATCGAAGTTTGTCCGTCACGACGACATGTGGGCTCCCATAGCGTTTCATTGCTTTCCTGAGGAATTTCAACGCGGCTTTGCGATCTCGGCGCTTGGTCACATAACTTTCCAGCACCTCGCCTTCGTGATCCACAGCCCGCCATAGGTAGTGCGTCTCGCCATTGATCTTCACGAAGACCTCGTCCAGATGCCACTGCCAGTTCGAATAAGATCGCATCCGATTGACCCTGTTTCTGCGGATCTCTGCCGCGAATATCGGGCCAAATCTGTTCCACCAATAACGCACAGTTTCGTGGCTGATCTCGATGCCGCGCTCGTGCAAAAGATCTTCAACATTGCGAAGCGAAAGCGGAAACCGAACATACATCATGACGGCCAGACGGATGATCTCGGGGCTCGTCTTGAAGTAGCGAAAAGGGCTGCGTCTTGTCATCCTGCGACGCTAAGTGCTCGCCCTGCCCGCCTCAATAAGTTTCTTCTGACAGCGCCCCTTATCCCTTTTTGGAAGGCAGGTTTTCTCCACCTTTCGACGCCCAATTTGGACCAACAATGTTAAGAGCTTTGGGTGGCTGGAACTGGTGGGGCGAGTTGTTCCATTGGTGGCGACATAGGAAACAACAGGTACGCCTTATAAGGTTGCGCTGCGGACGACACCTATTCTTCAACAATTCCCACAGCGATACCTTCCGTGAAGCTCAGAGCTACTCTGTCTCCCGGGCTAAGCTGTTCAACAAACTCACGACCAACATCCGTTTCAACCTCAATCATTTGTTCAGTGCCGCTGCTGTCTGTCACAGTGGCGATTGAGCTCGCGGCGTCGAAGGAAACAAAAGTCAGAATTAACGTGACCATCGTTCCGGCAGCTACGCCCGGTGTTGATCCCTCTGCAGCCTGGCCTTCCAATTCAACCATACTGTCAACCTCGCCGGGGAACGCCATGTTTGCGGCTACCCCCAGTGTGTATACGGCTTTGACTGTGTCGCCTTCTTCAATTTGGTCGAAGTTTACGACTTCCGGTCCTGCAACAATGGTCTCTTCTTCGCCCGTCTCCGAGTTTTGCAGCACGATAAGCCGAGTGTCCGGATCAACCGACTTAACTGTCGCATCGGCTTCGATGGTCACGCTGCGCTCAGCTGTTTGAGCAACACTGAGCGCGGGCAAAATCAAGAAAAATGCGGGCGCAAGAAGTTTGATTAGCATGTCTTCTCCTCATGAGATTGATGATGGAAGTCTGCAAAGTAGCACACAGTTTCGTAGGATAGCCAAACGTTGCCACACCGCTTCGCAGTTTCAAAGATGTTTGTCAGTCAGCATCACCAAGGACCGAAGTTCTCGAACATCAGGTTTTCGCCAGACAGCGCACGCGTAGTCTTGAATGCTTGGGCGGACAATGCTCCCATGATCCTCGCGACGCCCGCTAGGCTTCCTGCTTCGCAAACGGAAAGGAGATAGGGTGCGTCAGCCCATTCCAGGTTCCGATCTGATCGTGCTTTCTGTGCTTTCATGCAAACTCCATATGCAATTGGCTATAATTTACTTGCAGAATTTAACACCTCTATATTGATGAAGTAATTGGAGGATGCAGTATGAGTGACAAGTTGGAGTTGCCGAAGCGTAAAGGGTCAAAACCCGATACAACGCAAAAAACCTCACTCTCAACTGACCCAGCACGGGGTGCTGTCAGACAAATTCGAACCAGTCTCAGCTAGGCCAATAGAACTGCCCTTTAAGCCGCACCAAGTTCGCGCCACTCGGCAAGAGCGGCGGCGCGGGTCAGCTTGAAGGTGTCTCGGCGGGTGAGAGATCTTTCCTGGTTGAAGTGGTTGTTGACGGAAGAATGAACAGCGGCGAACTTCTGCAGACTTCGCATCCGCCTGAACCGCTGCATCGCGCGTTCTCGTCGTCGGAATGGGAGGTGCGAGTTCTCAACTCGATTGTTGAGCCACCTTCCCGTCTGTTGTTTTTCTAGCGCTCCCATATCTTTGAGTGCCGCCTTGTAGGATGCAAAACGGTCGGTCACGATCTCGACCGCCGTGCCGTGTCGCTTCATCAATTTCTTAAGGAATTTCAGTGCTGCAGCTTTGTTTCGGCGTTTAGTGACAACGGCTTCCAGCACCTCGCCCTCGTGATCAACAGCCCGCCACAGATAGTGTCGCTTGCCATTCACCTTCACAAAGACCTCGTCGACGTGCCATTTCTATTTCGAGTATGCTCGCAATTGCTGAACTCGCTTTTGTCTGATCTCGGAGGCAAACATCGGGCCGAACCTGTTCCACCAATATCGGACGGTTTCGTGGCTCACCTCAATTCCCCGTTCGTGCAATAGGTCTTCCACGTTTCGAAGCGACAATGGGAACCGAACGTACAGCATGACTGCCAGACGAATGACCTCTGGTCTGGTCTTGAAGTACTTGAATGGCGACTGTTTGATCATGCGCGAAGGCTACGAGAGCACCCTGCCCGCCTCAACCCAAGTTCTTCTGACAAGACCATCTCAGGGCTGGTCTTGAAGTAGCGAAGTGGATTGGGATTTGTCATCCCACGAAGCTACGGAACCACCCTGATCGCCTTAAACCGATTTCCTCTGACGATGCCGTGTTGAGAGTTGTCCCCTACGATCCCACTTCAACGCGCGTCTCGAAAAGGAAGTCATGAAGCTTCTTTTCAACGCTGGACCTAGACGACGCGTCTGTCTCAGACAGGCACACTGTGACGCAAAGTCCGCGTGGCCCGCCGGCCTCCACTTGCACGTGAGCGTCGGGCAACTTCAGTTGTTCACGAAGCAGATTTGATACTACCAGCTTTGCAGCATCGCACCGCAGACTTGGCTTGAAGATTTTGCCGACTGACGTCAGCGGTATCTCATCAACAATCTTAATAATCTTCGGCCAAGCTGGTCTTTCATCGATAGTGTTCTGAGCATGTGCCATTAGTTCTTCAACGGTAACCTCATCGGATGTGTGGACCTGAATGAAACATATCGGCAGTTCTCCGGCATAAGGATCGGGCATGCCGACCGCTGCTGCCAACGCGACAGCAGGGTGGGTACTCATCGCATTTTCAATCATGACCGGATCGATATTGTGGCCGCTTCGGATAATCAGATCTTTGGAGCGTCCGGCAACATAAAGGCACCCATTCGCATCTTTGCACCCCAAGTCGCCCGAATTCAGGACACCGTCTACGAACACCTCACTGTTGAATTCTGGAACGCTGTAGCCGGGCGACACGTGAGGACCTTTGATGGCTACAACACCGATTTCGCCAATCTCACACACCGCTCCAAGACCACCATCGCTTTCCAGCTTTAGAACGTCGACATTTGTGTAAGGTAACGCCCAGCCAACTGAACCTGCAGTACCCGTACCGCAGAGTGGATCGATACTGATCAATCCGGAAGCTTCCGTCATGCCCAGAATTTCAAAAAGAGTGCAGCCGGTCACTTCCTTGAACTTCTGACCGACCGCAGGCGGTAGCAATGAAGCGCCAGTCGCGCCCGCCCGCACATGCGAGATGTCATGATCGCCAATTGGCGTTTGCAAGATCGCCCCAATAGCAGTTGGTACGCCGCCAACAATTGTAACCTTGTATTGTGCAACAAGACGCCAAAAGCTTGCGACAACTGCTGGGTTTCGCAGACCGGCAGGAGTCATTACGAGCAGTTCAACGCCTGCCATAAAGCAACTGAGGCCGCCGACAATCGTTCCGGCGACGTGAAAAAGAGGAAAAGTAGCGGTAAATACATCATCAGAGCGAAAGCCACACATGACAGCTCCCCCGAATGCTGCGACCAGCTGGCTGCGGTGGGTGTGCGCAACAAGCTTTGGTACACCGGTTGTGCCCCCGGTGTGAAAATAGGCCGCCAGATCTGAACCCCTGCGCGCCTCCCCAAAAGTCAGATGATCATCAGGTTGGGCCATCAAAGCACCGGCAAGGTCAATAACTCCTTCTTCGGGCGGTGTACCCGGCGGAGAAACGCGCACAAGTACGAGGCCTGGAACCTGCTCCCTTATTGCTAGAGCTTTCTCCCAAATATCCAGCTGTGGATGAGGGCCAAGAGCAACAAGGATCTTTGCCTCGGAGGCTTTGAGAAGTTCTGCTATGCTCTCAGGCTGCAAAAGAAAATTGATCGGAACAGCGTACCCAGCCGTTTCTGCTCCCCACAAAGTGACGTGGGTTTCAATCAAAGCGGGCAGCATAAACGCAACACCCGGCGCTTCACCTCCAATCGCCGCAAAGAGATTTGCAGCGCGCATTATCTGTCCCAGCAACTGTTTATATGTCACACGACGCGGCTCTTCGTCTTCAGTTCCGGTTATCAGCATTGTCAGCGCAGTCGCATCAGGATCGCGGTCAGCGCTGTTGATAAAGACATCCAAGATGCTTTGCTCAGGTAAACGCTCTTCAAGCGTCATTTCTGCTTCGAACTCAGAAATGTCACTTTGAGTCCTGATCGGCTGTGTGCCCAGATTGACCATGGGATCTCCTTCAACTTCAGGAAAGTGTCACCTGAGCTTTGGTCGAGCAGCCGAACTTTGCAACACCAACATACAAGATAAAGCACAAAAACAAGCCAATCTACGAAATGCCGCTTTGTCCCGCAAAGTGGAAATGCATCGTGATTTTGCGAATGACCGCGTGGAGCCCAGAGCAGTTTTTTTGAAAGACAAAACAAACGTGTGAATGATCATCCCTCGGGCTATGGCGATTTATGTTAAGCTGTACAGAAACCAGCAGATACATAACAGTTCTAAGGAATAGAGATGGAACGCAAATTGGCGGCCATTCTGGCCACGGATGTTGTTGGTTTCGCGGGGCTGGTTTCGCGCGACGAGAGCGGAACATTGGCCGAGTTGGTACGTCTGGAACGTGAAATCATCCGCATGCAAGTTGAGGCGAACCGAGGCCGTGTTTTCAAGTCTACTGGCGACGGATTCTTGGCTGAGTTCTCAAGCGTAATTGAGGCGGTCAACTGTGCAATTGGCATTCAAAAAGCGTCCGCGCTCGAAGCCCGTCAGTCGAACATGGATAATGCACTCATCTTGCGTATCGGGGTCTCTCTTGGTGATGTCGTTGTACATGGGGCAGATATATTGGGAGATGGTGTTAATATTGCCGCTCGGCTCGAAGCAATGGCCGAGCCAGGAGGAATAGCGGTCTCCGGCGAAGTGATGGCGCAAATAAATGGTAAGGTAGACATTCCACTTGCGGATTGCGGGCACAAAAAACTAAAAAGCACGGATACTTCAGTCCATGTTTACATGACCCAGTCAAAGCGCGGCGAAGAAGGCGGGTTTCTGGATTTCGAAAAGGACGAATTGGCAAAGACTATGGTAAAGGGCGGCTGCATTTGTGGAGCCGTCCGGTACGAAGTTAATGCACCCGCGATCAGTACAGGGTATTGCCATTGCAGCTGCTGTAGAAAATTCTCTGGGTCAGCGGTCAATGCGTGGACGGCTTTTCCCGTTTCTGCTGTTCGATTTCTTGATGAAGAGCCCGTGTATTTCGCGACTACCCCAATAGCCAAACGGGGCTTCTGCGCCAAGTGCGGAGCAAGCCTAACCGACCAACTCGTTCAGCCGAGGGAAACGGCTTACTTGGTTATGCACACTTCAAGCCTCGATAACCCAGAAAACTTCGCTCCATCGGTCCACTCCGGGATAGAAAGCAAAATGCCTTGGTTCGACATTTTGGATGACTTGCCTCGTACACGGTCAGCAGATTCCAAGGTATTACTGGAGGCATGGTCAAGTGTCGGCTTACCTGACCCGGAAACTTGGGGGCCTCTGGCCAAACCGCCAGAAGCTTTCTAGAACCCGCGCGATGTCGGCTTTGTCCGCACAGCGGTCGTTTACGCCGAGCGCGGCGAATGACTGCTTCGAGCCCATACCTCCCAGATGCTGCTGAGCAGCCCTATCTGACGGGTCCAACGTGATTGTTAGTGCATGATCGGCCTGTGTTCCATCGGGATGATGGTTTCTGGTGCCGGAGGGCGATAACTGTGCCGGTCTTCGATCTTGAATGTCAGAGACCCCCGTTCAGTCGCCTGCCAACTGCCATAGAACCGCGCAATTCCGCTGGCAGCTTCGCCCTCCCCCAGATCCGCGTTCGTGGTTTGGCCCAACGCCAAATAGTCCACGTTGAACCGAAACCCACCCTCAGCCAGTCGGTCTTTCCACTGAAACCAACCCGGTGCAATATTGAGCGGAAAATCGGAACGATATTGCGGATCAGTTAGCCCATCTCCGGGCTCTAGATCAGCTTCGACGGAAGATGGCCCGGATAATCCCTGAGCCGACGCTGCGCCAGCAAAGACAATACTCAGTGCGACAACGAGAAGTCTTATCATTCAGACGCCTTTGCCCCGCCGGTCTTGCGACTGCCCGCCGCTCGGATACGATCAGCGGCGCGCTGCTTCCATTCCAGCCTGTCTGCTTCGGTTTCCAGAGTTTCGACACGTTCCGTATCCAACTGGAATGTCGCATTCATAGGCATGAGGCCGTCCACAACCATCATATTCTGAACAGTGGGATCGATAGTCAGTGTGCCCGTCAGCCGAACGGGTTCGTGGAAATAGCTGGGCGTCCAGTCGCCATTCAACCGCACACGGATCATCTGGTTGGGCGGGGGCGGGGGCATGTGGCTACACATACCTCGTTCTGGCACTAGATACGCCACAGATCGCCCGTCTGGATCGCTCGGGCCCGAAATGGCAAAGCCCGCGATTGTTATTGTTTGACCGTCGAGTTGAGGATTTCCACTCGTTCCTGCCTTTCGTCGCCGTTCTTTCACAAACTCTCGCTGATCGAGCAGCCAGTCGACATCAACGCCAACTCCCGCCAAGGCATCCTCGGTCTCGGTCAGAAGCTCCTGCCATTTCTGTCTTTCTTCCACGCTGCCAGCGTCTTGCTGCAGCCTGCCACGTATCCGCACAAAGAAAAGGACGTCGTCGAACTGTTCGGGGCTGAGGTCCCGATAGGGATCTTCATAGACCTGCACAGATGGGTCTGGAAGATCGACCCAGTCCAGCGCTGTTCCTGGCGTTGCCATGGCGGAATGACCGTAACAGGCCAAACCCGCGAGCAAGACGGAACGAAACCAAAAGAACATGAATACTCTCCGGTCGAGTTTTGGGGTTATTTCAGTGTATTTTTGTATATCACACCGTCCTTCATGATCAGCCGGATCGTTTCAGGGCTTTCCGGCCTCGGATCGGCACCAAACCACTGATCACCCGTGCCAACGACCGAGAAGTCTTCGAGGGGGTTACCATCGATCAGCAGGATGTCCGCATAGGCCCCTTCCTCGATCACACCCAGTTTTCCAGCGGTATACGGGTTCATAAAATCCCCTGACAGAGCGACGACTTCACCGCCCGTCGATGTCAGCGTGACCATGGACGTATAGGGGCCGAAAAAATCATTGTTTAAGTGTTTTTCGTAGGCAATCTGGATATTGCACGCCTCCACCGAACCAACACAGTCTGTCTGGAAACCCCGCTTCACCGGGCATTCTTTCATATTGTCGATATAGCCAGCAAATGTGGCCGACGCAGACTTTGCCTTGGCAAGGCTCGCCGGCACGTTCGCCACAGCTGGAATGTCGAGAAGGCCGGGGTCAAATGCAGTTAGGTTTGTTGTAATGAACGCACCCTTCTCGTTCATGACTTCGGCAATTTCGCAGTCAAAAGAAAAACCGTGTTCGATTGACATCACACCCGCGTCGAGCGCACTCAGGATAGCTTCCTTACGATAGGAATGCGCCATGACATAGCTGCCATATTCATTCGCGACCTGGACGGCGGCTCTGATTTCTTCGGGCGACCCGGCCAGCAATTGCCAAGGGTCGAATGCCGACACGACACCCCCGGATTGCATGAATTTCAATTGCGTCGCGCCCATACGAAAGTTGTTACGTGCGAATTTATAGACGTCATCAACACCACTGACCTCCTGAGCCATGTTCAGCCGACCCATGTTTGTCTCCGAACCAGGTGGTGCCGTGAAATTCGCGAAGTCAGCGTGACCACCGCGTGTTCCAATAAATGCCCCAGATGGATAGTAACGAGGACCCTCGATTTGCCCCGAGTCTATCGCCCTACGTAGTCCGCCATTAGCGCCACCGGCATCCCGGACAGTGGTGAAACCCTGCATCAAATACATCTCGGCCATCCGCGCACCGTGTATGGCAAAATCCTCCCAGGTCGTGTTGGCCTCCATCGCAGGCAAGGTCGGTCCCATCAGCATGAGATGCGCGTGCAGTTCAATAAACCCGGGGGTCAGTGTCCGCCCCTCTCCGTCAATGACTGTAGCATTGGGGGCATCGATCGCATCGGTTGATACGGACTTAATCAGGTTGCCCTCGACCAATACGCTGGCATTCTCGATGCGCTGTTCATTCACGCCATCGAAGATGTGCACGTTGGTAAACAACGTTTGGGGTTCTCCTTGATCCTGAGCCTGCGCGGACGCTGAAAAAGAAAGACCTGCAGCGACAATTACCGTCGAGCAAAGCGACATTCGTAGACCGGACATAAGTACTCCCTTCATATTCATGTTTTGCCAACAGTAGTCCGGAAAACTTTGCCTCGGTTGCCACTTTTGAATTAGGATGTTCGAATGTGATTATAAAAATGGCCACTGAATACAAATACTAATCATCACAAGGGTGACGAGCTTGCCTTTCAACTCCACCTCTCAAGAGCATAGCGAGGGCTTTATTCGCCTCTCCTTAGCCGCTCCGTTTTTACAATATCTCACCGAACGCAAGATCAATCCGCAACCAGCATTGGACCAGGTCGGATTGAAAGTCGAACTATTGTCTGACCCATCCGTGTTCGTTCACTCAGAGCTGGTCTACGGTTTGGTGAATGCCTTCTCAGAAGTATCAGGGGATCGATACCTAGGACTGAATGTAGGTGAGGTGTTTGACCTACAAGGATGGCCGCCCTTCGCTCAAGCCTTGCAATCTACAAAAACGCTATACGAGTTTTTTACCCGCTTTGTTGGGCTCGTACCGCAGGAGTCCAATTCTGTGCGGCACAGCCTTGTTATTGAAGCAGACAAAGCGACTTATCGTATCGAGAGGCAACAGGAACCAACTGTCCCACCCATTCAGGTGACCGGTTTTGGTGCTGCAATCTATGTACGCCTATTGCAGACCGTCGTCGGAGATGCCTGGGATCCTTCCCGCGTGCGATGGGAAAGCAGATACATCAATGGGCTGCCTATCGACTACAAAGGGATCGAGGTTGGCCTTGGGACTGATCCCGGAATGCAAATTAGTTTTCCTGTGGAATGGTTGTTTTTGCACCATGTCTCTGAGGGCTCTGCCAAGCCCATAGCTTCACCTCAACAAGAGGAAGAAGTAACCGTGGTGGCAGCTTTGCGCTCTGTCTTACGCGACAAACTAGATGAAACCAATTTGGGGCCAGAGATAGTGGCTGGAATGCTGGGAATACGCCCGGAACGGTTTCTGAAAGCGCTTCAGCAACAAGGCACAACTCTACCCCGTGAAATCAAACGGCTGCGTGTCGATGTCGCCAAAGAGCACCTCAAAGAAGACCAGATGACAATTGCGGAGATTGGTCTGATGCTCGGCTATTCCGACAAGTCCCATTTCACTAGGTTTTTCCGAGGTCAGACTGGCATGGCACCGACAAAATTCCGCCTTGGATCATAATTACGGTGCGAATACTCGGATTGGCAGCCCACAGTTTCCCAATGATTTTCCAAACAGGGCAAACAAAAATTTGGAACACATTTTATAGAGTCCGTATCTAAGGATTGAAAAAGGAAAATTGCCCTCTCGGCCCCATTGGCATGACATGCAGTGCTGTGCCATCGCTGCAGCAACTCTTTGATTTTGTGCGGTCGGCCAAATACTTGATCGCAGCAAGCTGTCATATTCTAGTAAACCGTCACGCAATTTTTGCTACTTTCAAACCACTGACAACACTTTCGGCTTTCGCTCCCCATTGAGTCTATCAATAGGATCATTTGATCATCTAGATCGCTTTGACAGGCGTGCGATGGATTTAAACGTGTTTAGCATTATTCGCTCTGCATGACGCTACCCGACCGTAAGTGAGTCATCCTCATCCCTGGTGACGTTAAACACCACATCCTCGAAGTCATAGTCGCCCCCACCCGTTAAGTCCTCGAAACCGATGGTCATTGACTAGGCCACCCGACACGATACCCGAAAGCGCGTGTCGCTGATCGTCACTGTTCAAGGCCGCCTTATCGGCGTGAAACGTGGTAACGCCAGCAGAATTCCCATTCACAGTCAAAACGAAATCAAATTCGTCGTCCACGTCTGCCATGCCACCATTGCTGGCAACAAAATTCAGATCGTCGCTGTCTGGAAGGGCCTGGGCCCAATCAGCACCATCCTGTACAATAAAGAACCCAAGGTGGCTTCCGTCGGTCACGTTACTAAAGTTCACTATTCCATTCGCATCATTGGTGTTTTCAAAAATCAGTCGAACATTCGCAATTTCGCCATTGCACAGAATGTCGTAAACGCCAAGGACATTGTTAAAGTCCGCGGTTCCAAGGTCGACCATTTGAATCCGAAAATCCGCCGTGCCGTTGCCTTCGAGAAAGGACTTGTTGACGATGCTGGTGTCAACTCTGACTCCAGGCGCAAGGTCAGGTAGAAAATTTGCATAGCTGACCACAATGTTTCCATCCTTGGCGATGGCAAAAAAGTCGCCGCCTGTCTGCTCACCGTCCAGAGAAATAGTCAGGTCCGTCGTGCCGTCACCATCAAGATCGAAACCCACGTTCGAGCCATCGGTGAAACGGATGTTGGACCGGTTTAGCTCAACCCCTTCGATGACCAGGAATTTTCCCACGCCAAACCCGCTGACAATACTCTGCTCCAGTTCTTCCGGTGTCACTCTGAGTGTGTCCGTGCCCCCGAACGACAGATTCTCGTGCGAAGATGTCGATACCGGACTTGCTAGTTCGTCTGGATCGGGAACGAGGGTCGCCGGATCTGCTGGCGTATCGGAACCACCTGCACCCGAACCGGCACCAGTGTCCAACTGGACACTCGCCGTAGTACGGGCAAAATTCTGGGTCGCAATGACGGCGGGAGTACCACCGAATGAGCCAATTTCAATTCCGATGCCGATATATGCCAAGTTCGGATTCAGGATGTTGGCGCGGTGATCGGGGATGTTCATAAGTGCATTGTGTAAATCAACGACATCGTCCGAAAATCCCGGATCTCCGCGTTGGCTTTGCCAAGCAATGTTCTCGGCGGTGGACCAGGGCCCGGACAACACAAAACCCGCGTCACGCATGCGCTGGGTGGCCGAGCTACCGCCCTCGCCCGTATGCGAGAAGCTACCGGATTCCAGCATCCACTGGCTGTGCTCTTCGGCCGAAGCGTTTAAGCGGAGTTCCAGCTGCACAGGATCAAGTCCGCGCGATGCACGTTCTGCATTGATCAAATTTAGCATTTCACGCTCAAGCGTGCTGGCCTGCGACATCACCCATCCCCTGATTCAGCGCAATCTTCGAAGCAAACTCGTTCAAATTTCCACAAACTGCAGTCTAAAAAACGCGCGCAAGCTTTAAACGGCAGAGTTTCGCTCGACGGGGCAGTGCGAACGGCGATATTTTGCAAAACTCACTCCGCGATATCCAAGTACGGTCTGGGTTTCTCTTGGTTTATAGTGACAAGTCTAGATTGCTTAGTGATTTTTCACCAGCGCGGCTTGTTAGATTGACATTTGCCTGGCATTAGAACCGGGCTGAGCATTGCGAAAAACAAAACATGCAAACAGGTGCGACGCGCGTAACTCGTACCCCCTCAAAAAAATCGTTAAACCCCATCATGCGCGCCGCTTCACACAGTTACCTGTTGGAAGTTTTCTAACTAGGACCATGTCGTGAAACATGCGGCTACGCTCTGACACTTAATTACCGTAATGCGTGGTTCTTTGTAGTTGACTTGGAATACGTGAGGCGACACGCCGAACTAAGTAACCCCCTCAAATCCAGTCAAAAAACTAGAATTTACTAGTAACAAGACGTGCCACCCAATCTAAAAGTAGCGCGTTTTGAAAGAATGTGTCCACATTTCTTCTTGAACCCCTTAGTTTACGATTTGAAAACAGACTGTTTCCAAAAAACTTGCATTTTTACGGGGTTTTCATAATGTTAACGAAATCGCGAATACGTATTCTAAATTAAGAATTACTTCACCCCCCCCCCTCCGAGACAAGAATAGGGGTTGGCCTGTACCCCCTCTGCCAACCTCTAATCTTGTTCTGGCCCTTAGGTAGCTTGTCTGGCGCAGGAACGTCATGTCGCTCCGACCATTCCTTTATGGCTGCCCAATGATCCTGAGGTTTGGCGACATATCTACGTGAGTGCAGATCCTCAATCGTTTGTTGCAAAGGCAGATACCACTGAATCTTAAGTTTAATGCCATGACGCTTGGCCCAAGCGCGAAGGACAGTTTCCCATTCGCCCTCGGAGTGGGATTCCAAGTCCGCGTGAAGGTCAAATGGGATTCGGTTAGGCCAATCAGTCGATGAGAACAAATACAGAACATAGTAGGCTTGTCCGACCAGATATTGCCGCTTACCGTCTGTATTGTGTGCAATCTGTGCTCCAACAAAAGTCCTCGGAAGCAATGCGCAATCTGTTCGGCGTATCGCCGGATCTGGACAGGCTAGGGTTAGGGCGCATTGATTTTCAACTCGCGGCCTGATTCACGGATTCCAAAATGGAGTGGTGATATGAGCGACATTTACTGGCTGGCCAACGAGCAAATGGCCAAGCTTTCCCCTTTCTTCCCGAAGTCGCACGGCAAGCCACGGGTCGATGACAAGAGAGTGCTGAGCGGGATTATCTTCATCAATCGCAACGGGTTGCGCTGGCGCGACGCTCTCAAGGAATACGGGCAGCATAAGACGCTGTACAGCCGGTGGAAACGATGGAGCGAGAAAGGCATCTTCGCGCGGATGATGGTCGGCCTGGCTTCCGAACATGGCGAGGAAAAAACCGTGATGATCGACGCGACTTATCTAAAGGCCCACCGCATCGCGACAAGCATGACCCAGAACGCGGGGGCTAGACACAGCCATTTTGCAATGGTGGAAATAGCGTTTTGTCCCCCATATGTCCCCCAGATATCAGAAGACCGGTAAAATAGGCAGATCATTAGTCGCTTAAGTGTATAAAATAAATTGGCGATCCCGGAAGGACTCGAACCCTCAACCTGCTGATTAGAAGTCAGCTGCTCTATCCAGTTGAGCTACGGGACCGCTGGGCCCTTCTTGCTGTTTTTACTTCCGGGGTTCAAGAGCCAAGCGCATAAAGGCGCTGTTCGGGTCGTCTTCATATCCAAAAATCGGACCGCAATAGGAATACCCAAGCCGTTCGTATAGCTTACGGGCGGCCGCATATTCCGGCAGATGTTCCGAACCTGTTTCCAGAACCAAAGCCGCCACCCCTTGGATGCCGGCCTCATCTGTCAGGTGGTTCATCATCTGACGCGCCAGACCGCGTCCACGCACCTTCGAGATGATGTGAACAGACTTCACCTCGGCCGTTCCGTCCGGCAACGCCTTTAACGCTCCACATCCGACGGGCTGTCCGTCCTCAAACATGGCCCAGAACCTGATGCCCTCGGCAGCCAGAGCCTGGGCATCCATGGTATGGTTGCTTTCCGCAGGTCCTGCAGCTTCGCCATGGGCGAAATGCGCCTCGATCAATGGGCGCAGCGCGTCCGAGGTCGGATCCGCCTCATGGATTTCGATCATTTAGTGGGTCCAGGGCGCACGCCGATCGGTGGCGAAATTCTCACCATAGCCGCGCGAACGCAGGTTGGGTTTGCGTTTGTGCGGTTCGCTAACCTGGACTTCGATGCCATTGTCTTTGGCATAATCCAGGGCCTCTTCCTTGGTGTCGAACTTCAGGCGCACTTGAGATTGCGTATCGTCGGAAGACGTCCAGCCCATCAGCGGATCAACCTCACGCGACGACGCGGGCGCGTATTCCAGAACCCATTTGCGGGTCTTGGCCATCCCCGAAGTCATTGCGTTCCTGGCAGGCTTGTAAATCCGTGCGCGCATGTCGCCCCTCCGTCCTCACTTGGCTGAGATTGTTTATGCGTCAGAGTACAGGCTGGGACAAGATGGGAATTGTCGCGGCTGGTCACGCCCTGATGTCAGAAACTGTCATCAGGGCCTTTTATAAATCGTGCAACGCCATCAAGAGGACCCCAACATGATCCACCATAGAAAAAGCCTGGAAATCGACGCCCGGCCCGAATCCCTTTGGGCTATTCTAAGCCGTTTCATGCATATCGACGAATTCGCACCACAAGTCGCCTCGGTGGACGCGCTGACGACTGGGCAAGACGGCGTCGGGTCGAAACGGCGTTGCCACTTTGAAAACGGCACCTCGCTGGTCGAGGAAGTGACCGATTGGCAAGTCAACAAAGGCTATCGCGTACACTTGTCCGAGATGCCGGCGATGCCTTTGACCCAAGCACATGCGTCCATCACCATCGAACCCCTCGCGAATGGCCATTCGCGGGTCGTCTGGAGCATGGATTACCAGATGAAATATGGCCCACTGGGCTGGCTGATGGGTCAAACACTGATGAAGGCGATGATGGGCCGGGTTCTGGAGAGCAATCTGAAAGCGCTGGCCAACAAGGTGCAATCGGTTCAAATCCCCGATGCACAGTATGCCTATTACTGAAACTGAGTTTCTGAACCGGATCAGGCCTTGCAGTTGGACAAAATAAGAACAAATGTAAGGGCCTGACCCGGAGCCTGCCTATGCCCTATGCCCATTCCGACAAGACACAGCTGACCGCTGATGACGTTCGCGCGCGCCTGAAACTCGAAGGTGGCAAGCAGTTCGTCATGCATACCGAGTTTGCGCCTGCTGGTGATCAGCCAACTGCGATCAAGGAACTGACCAGCGGTATCTTTGACGGCGAAAGAGAACAGGTTCTGCTGGGCGCGACGGGAACCGGCAAGACGTTCACTATGGCCAAAGTGATCGAAGAAACCCAACGCCCTGCAATCATCCTTGCGCCCAACAAGACGCTGGCGGCCCAGCTTTATGGCGAATTCAAAGGCTTCTTCCCGGAAAACTCGGTCGAATACTTCGTCTCCTACTACGACTATTACCAGCCCGAGGCCTATGTCGCGCGGTCGGATACCTATATCGAGAAAGAATCCCAGATCAACGAACAGATCGACCGGATGCGCCACTCGGCCACCCGCGCGCTGCTGGAACGCGATGACGTGATCATCGTGGCCTCGGTCTCGTGCATCTACGGTATCGGCTCGGTCGAAACTTACGGGGCGATGACGCAGGATCTGAAGGTCGGCAACGAATACGACCAGCGTCAGATCATGGCCGATCTGGTCGCCCAGCAATACCGCCGCAATGATCAGGCGTTTCAGCGCGGTTCGTTCCGGGTTCGGGGCGATTCACTGGAAATCTGGCCTGCTCACCTTGAGGACCGGGCGTGGAAGTTTTCGTTCTTTGGTGAGGAGTTGGAGACTATCACCGAATTCGACCCGCTGACCGGCGAACGCGCCGCGTCGATGGATCAGGTGCGGGTCTATGCGAATTCACACTACGTAACACCGAAACCAACGATGAACCAAGCGATCATCGGCATCAAAAAGGAACTGCGCATCCGGCTGGACCAGCTGGTCGGCGAGGGCAAACTGCTGGAGGCCCAACGCCTGGAACAGCGCACCAACTTCGATCTGGAAATGCTTGAGGCCACTGGCGTCTGCAACGGGATCGAAAACTACTCGCGCTATCTGACCGGCCGCGCACCGGGTGAGCCGCCCCCGACGCTGTTCGAATTCATCCCCGACAATGCCATCGTCTTCGCCGATGAATCCCATGTCAGCGTGCCGCAGATCGGCGGCATGTACCGGGGCGACTATCGGCGCAAGTTCACGCTGGCCGAACACGGGTTCCGCCTACCGTCCTGCATGGACAACCGCCCCCTCAAGTTCGAGGAATGGGACGCCATGCGCCCGCAATCTGTCTTCGTTTCCGCCACGCCTGCGAAGTGGGAGATCGAACAGACCGGCGGTGTCTTCACCGAACAGGTGATCCGCCCAACAGGCCTGTTGGACCCCGAGGTCGAAATCCGCCCTGTCGGCATGCAGGTCGACGACCTGCTGGACGAGGTGCGCAAGGTCGCCGCCGATGGCTATCGCACGCTGGTCACCACCCTGACCAAACGCATGGCCGAGGATCTGACCGAATACATGCACGAACAGGGCATCAAGGTCCGCTACATGCACTCGGATATCGACACGCTGGAACGTATCGAAATCCTGCGCGACCTGCGTCTGGGGGCGTTCGACGTGCTGATCGGGATCAACCTGCTGCGCGAGGGGCTCGACATCCCCGAATGCGGTCTGGTCGCCATTCTGGACGCCGATAAGGAAGGCTTCCTGCGATCCGAGACCTCACTGGTTCAGACCATCGGCCGCGCCGCACGGAACGCTGACGGGCGGGTGATCATGTATGCCGACAAGATCACCGGCAGCATGGAGCGCGCGCTGGGCGAAACCAACCGCCGCCGCGCCAAGCAGGTCGCCTATAACGAAGAACACGGCATCACCCCCGCGACCGTACAAAAGAATGTCGAGGATGTTCTGGCCGGTCTCTACAAGGGCGACGTCGACATGAACCGCGTCACCGCCACCATCGACAAACCGATGCACGGCGCGAACCTCGAAGCCCATCTGGACGGTCTGCGCGACAGGATGCGCAAAGCCGCCGAGAACCTGGAATTCGAAGAGGCCGCCAACATCCGGGATGAGATCAAACGTCTGGAAGCGGTCGATCTGGCCATCGCCGACGACCCCATGGCGCGCCAATGGGCGGTCGAGAAAGCCTCGGAAGATGCAGTGAAATCGCGTGGGAGGTCAACGGCTGGCAGGCCGGGGCAGCGGGGTGGGAATGTGAAGCGGAGAAAGCGGTAGGAATCCTTTACTGCCGACGATACGGAATGTTCGCTCCCCGCACTTTCTTCGCCAATGTAGTTTTCTTAAATTCTTGCAGCATCTTGCGGGTCGCCATCACAGAAATTGGCGTACTGGCTGTTGGGCCAAGAATTACCGCGTCAGCTAAATTTTCATAGGAATAGTCCATGCCAAAGATGCGGCTAAGCGCTCCCATATTCAGCTTCAGGCGAGGCTCGATTCCACGGCCTGAAATCGAGTAGCTCTTCATCTTCTCAAATTGAGATTCTGGATCGCGGTCTTTCAAATATGCAAGGCGCCACTCTTGTTCTTCTCGAAACCCGACGTCCTTTGAAAAGATCGAGGCCAACACAATCCTCTTAAACACTTCTTTGGCAAGAGTAGGGACCGCAGCATCATCAAATTCGACTTTTCTCAAGAACTCCGCGACAGAACTGAATAGCCTGTTAATCCAAGCTAACCGCTCTTGCGCAGTGCCGTAGACTACCTTTGCCAAGACAAGGCCACGCTGTGGAACACTCGTCAGCTTCGCAGTGTCTAAAACAATCGCAGCACCCCCACCATCAGCGCCATAGGCTCTCCACATCGACAGTTTTCCGTTGGGCTCACGATCATCGTATTGCGACAAACAACCAACGTACAATTCGGCTATCTCACTCGTTCCATATTCGTCATAGCAAGATTGAAAACTAGCTAGAAAAAGATCACATCTCTGCTTTGTTTGTAGTGAGTTTAGCAGCCTTTCATGCTGATATATCGCTCGCAGTGACGCGTTGATCCCAAATGCAACTTCTTCATAGTCATTCATTACTAAAGGGTTAGAAAGCCAGAGCTCATCATTCTTCAACATGCTCTCAAGCACAAAAAGCGAGGAATAATGTGCCAGCTTTGGTCGCGCCGTTTCAAATTCATTTTCGGCGGGTAAGTCCGAGTATAGAAACTGAACAAACTGCTGGATCGGATCTGCGTGTTGGGCTGACACTAATCTACTTCGTATTGGTTAATTGGTCTCCAAAACCTGTCTACGTTCGCGCTCATTTGCAAGCGTTAGTTGTATCATGTTGCGTCTTCCACGGCACTTCAAACTTGCAGCCCAGCGCGCGCTGCGTCACGTTTGAAATCACAAATTGTGATTCCAAACGGCGGCCATGACGAACCCGAAAAACCTGCCCAGCACACATGAAGTCCAAAGCGCCATCCACAGGGTGCGTGGCACCCGCGTGGTGCTGGCCGAGGATCTGGCGCAGTTCTATGGGAAATCCGTCAGCGCATTCAATCAGGCCGTGTCGCGCAACACCGACCTGTTCGAGGACTACCGCTTTCAGCTGACCGATGCCGAGGTGGCGGATTTGATATCACGGAATGTGATTTCAAAGCCCAAAGGCCGCGGTGGGCGGCGGGTCAATCCGTGGGTCTATACCGATTACGGCGTGGCCATCGCCTCGACCCTGTTCAAGGACCCGCGCGCCATCAAGATCACAAGGATGATCACCGAGGCCTTTGTCGACGGCGCAAATGCGCTGGCCGAGACCCCGCGCAGCGTACCGGAAATCTTGCCGCCCGAGGACGCCCCTGCCCCGCTGCTGCCCAATGGCGATCAACTGCGTGATCTGGCCGAAAAAATCCTCGATTCCGGGCAACAGAGCCTCGTCGACTATATCGCCAACCCCACCACCAAGCGGCAACAGGCGGTGGCGATGATCATGAAAACTCTGGCTGAGACCGCAGGCGAAGAGGTGCGCACCCAGCAGGAACGCCTGCGCCTGCGCATTGCCGAGCGTCTGGCCACCGGTGACTACACGGATGACGGCGACCGAAAACAACTGCTGGAATTGCTGCAGGCGATGAAGGGCTAAACACCCAATTCCGCCCGTAATTTCTTGGTCAGCTTGGCCACGACCAACTCGTAGGACGTCACGATATGCTCGCGCAGCGACGCATCGCTCATCCCGCGTTCGTCATAGACCTGTAGCCATTTCATGCCCCGCGACGCCAGATAAGGCGCTGGGCGGATGCCGGGTTCGCTGCCCAGCACCTCAAAAGCCAGATCGGTCGCTTTGAAAGTGAAAGCATCCTTGCCGTCGTTCCAGCCACAAAGCGCAAACACCTTGCCGCCTACTTTCCACACATCTGCATTGCCCCATTGCACCACATGGCTGGTGGCTTTGAGGTTGGCACAAAAGCTGTTGAATTCATCGCGGGTCATCAGCCCAATTTTGGCGATTGGGTGTGGTTTGGCAAGCGCTGGGCGAGGTTTTATCCCTTGTCCCAGTGAACCACGACGTCATACCCCGCAGGGGATGGTGGGCCTTCCAGAAATTCGGCGAAATGGCCCCAAAGCTTGGCCACTTTGGATGCGTTTGCGTTTGATGTTTCCTTGCTTTGGACAACTGCGACAACAAATCCGGTGCCGTCCTCGTTCATGACATTGGTAAAGCTGTGCATACCTTCCATGCCCATAATCTGGTCTTTCAGTTCATTCATTTTGGCCTCGGCAGCATCCCGCATGCCAGGCTTCATTTTGAACTGCGTAATACGTGCAAACATGACTTTTCTCCCTTTCAGGGCGAAATCCCCCACTGACGGCCGAATTGGCGCGTCACGTGCACTATAGCATAGATTTGAATGTTTCGGGTCGAGGTGATCAGGGCCGGACGAACTTGGCCGTACCCACCTGCCGCTGAGGCGCCGCCGCAGCTGGTTGAGGGTCCGCAGCCGGTTGGGGGGTTGCGAACTGAGGAGCCGTCGCCCCGCAGGCAACACCATCTCCATCCGTATCGTTGCGCGCGTGATATCCCGGCTCACCGTCCCAGTACGGCCCGGGTACAAGCGCTTCGGCGGCCTGACAGCCAGCCAACGCTACCAAATGCAAAAGGGCATCGGGACTTTCGAATTCGGATGTCCGCAAAAAGACACCTACCGCGATCGCCGCGGTGGTGGCGGGCAACATGAGGATCATGAAAATGATGCGTACAGGCGACAACGCTCGTCTGCGCAGCGCATCCGCGCGCCGATGCCGCGCTGCGGCTCTTTGGTTTTTCTTATTCGAGCCCTGCTCGGAATCATTGAGAACCATATCGGAGACTTAAACCGGCTTTGCGGCAAAATCGAGACCTGTACGACCCCTCGCGCACAGGTCGCAATGCGGATAATGTTGCACCCGAATGAACGCCCAAGGCTGAGACACCAATGACCAACACCGATCCGTACCGCCCGGTTGATGACACAGCCTGCCAAATGGCCCGCAACCTGATCGAAAACGCGACGTTCGGCGCGCTGGCCGTGCTGCGCCCCGATAGTGCGTTTCCTTCTGTGTCGCGCGTAGCACTAGCAACGGATAGTCAGGGGCATCCGGTCACGTTGATCTCAACCCTGGCCGACCACACCCGGGCACTGACCACCAATTCGGCCTGCGCCCTGTTGATTGGTGAACCCGGTGATAAAGGCGATCCGTTGACGCACCCAAGGTTGACGCTACATGCCATCGCGCAGTTCGTCGTCAGAGAGACAGAGAAACACACCGCGCTGCGCGCGCGGTATGTGAGCCTTCGCCCCAAGGCCAAGCTCTATGCGGACTTCACCGATTTCGGGTTCGTCACGTTCACCATTTCCGATGCAGTTTTGAACGGCGGCTTTGGCAAGGCATGGCGCCTTGCCCCAACCGACATTTGGCCCGATCAGCGCACCACATGAACGGCGCAGGCCGCATGGCGCACGACGTGGTTGGTCGTAGAACCCAGCAACAGATCCTGCATCCCCGGACGGTGAGATGCCATGATGATCAGGTCAGGCTTATGTTCGACTGCCCAGTCAAGAATTGTCCGCCCCGAATGACCCTCGGCCAGAACACCTTTGGCGTTGGGCAGTTTTTCCGCAAGCGCGTCCAGTTCCATCTGCAGCGCCTTGCGAGCTTCGACCAGATACTCGGGCGGCATGTAAGAAATGGCATAGCTCGGAATATGCTCGACCACGTGCAGCAACGTGACCTGTGCATCCGATGTCGCCAGTATTTCGGCCAGCTTCAACGGCCCAGAGATATCCCTTTCGGCATCAAAGGAAATGGGGACAAGAATATTGTGATACATGACGCGCACCTCCGTTTTCACGCCTGAACCTTGCACCATCTCAGGCTGTTAGGCATTGATTCAGATCAGGCTCCACCAAAGGTCCCGGCCACCTCATACATCACCGGCTCAAAACTTTTGCACAGCTCGTTAATCTGCCGATTGCGGTTGCGCATTTCCGTGGTGCGCAGCATGGCCAGAAAATCCTCGCGGCGTTCCCATTGCGAATAGTTGGCGATCCGCGTCTGCGCGTCATTCACGTGCAGTCCCGCGGCGACAAATCCGGGCTGTTTCGAGATGAATTCCGCATAAGCATCCGTCAGAGCTTCCAGCAGGTCCTGGCAGGTGCCGGGCG
The DNA here is from genome assembly GCF_001458195.1 of Ruegeria atlantica. GTDB lineage: Bacteria > Pseudomonadota > Alphaproteobacteria > Rhodobacterales > Rhodobacteraceae > Ruegeria > Ruegeria atlantica. Next base: position 52,942 of record NZ_CYPU01000068.1, read on the forward strand.
TCATCTCAAAGGTCGTGATAACTGTCTGGACGCTGGCGTCTTTGGCAATCTTCGGCATCTGGATTCTCCTCTATCTGTTTCAAACTTAACATAGGTTTTGAAAAGGTCTTGTGTTTCCTTTGTCATTCAGCGGCATAGAGTTCCTGCGGATTTGGGTCAAATCCTAACGATCCGTTAACCATGCTGGCGGATGCTGCGCTCATGCGCCGGGTTTCAATCCTTCTGATTTTGTTGTTAGCAGCCTCACCAGCCTGGTCTGGCGCTTGGTTGCGGGACAAGGGCGCTGCTTTTGTATCGACTGCCGTAACGGCGTTTAAGGAACCGGATTACGGATACGACTACAAAGGGTCATTTTATGCCGAGTACGGGTTGCGAGAGAAGCTAACGCTTGGCCTGGACGTTGAAGAGCACCGCGACATTTATGGGCACGCTCTGGTGTTTGCCCGCTTGCCTGTCGCCGAATTCGAAAAGTCAGGGCGCTTTGCTGCCGAGATTGCAATCGGTGCCCATCATCGCCAGATGCGAGCCTGGGCCTTGTACAAAGCCACGCTCTCGTACGGCAAGGGGTTTCAGACCGGCTGGGGCAATGGCTGGATCGCCATTGACGCTGCGCTAGAATTTCGAACGCATGATGCGGTATATCGCAAGTTGGACCTTACTGCAGGCCTGTCATCCCCGCGCCTTATCAACCCCCTGCTGCAGATCGAAACCGCGTACCAAAGCGACCACCCCCTGCACTGGAGGATCAAGCCCTCGATCATGATCCGCACCAAGGACAGCCCCACCACATGGGTTCTGGGCTTGGAGCGCAATGATGCCCGCAAAAATACGGGCATCAGGCTGGCTATATGGAATACATTCTAAGACGCCCGTGATGGGGGCCGCTTAGTATTCCATTCGCATGATGGCCGACACCGACCCACTGACGGGCAAAGGCCAGCGCATTTGGATGTTGTCCTGATTTGCGCCCTGCTCTAACTCGACATAGGGCGTGGCATGAACGATCTGCCCGCCCGCATTTCTGAGCGGCCCCAACACCGTAACCGCATCGCACCCGCGTGCCTTACCGCCAAAGGGCAACCGGCCGTCAGCAGGAATAGTCCAAACCGAGGATGCCGATTGTTGCGAGCGTCGGATTCGCAACGGGTTTTCCACCTTTGCGTTGATGCCATTGAACGTGTTGTCTTCGAAAATCACGTTCAGATGCGCCGAATGGTTCAGATCGGCAAAGCTGGTATCAACGCGGTCGGCCCGGTCGATACGACCGCTGCTAGACCGGAATTTGTTCCCGGTCACGACCACGCCGTTCAGATAGTGCCCGGCCCAATGAGGTCGAATGACGATCTGACTGAACCACGGCGCGACTTCGCTGGCATAAAAGATGTTGTCCGAAATTGTCATCGAACTGAAGGAATATCCGCTTGTGTAGACCGGGTTTGCATCCCGTTCATTGGTCCATTCGACAAAGCAGTTATCGACATAATTTTCGGAAATGGTCGAGCTGTTATAGGTCCCGGTCATGATCAACCCGGCGCTGCGGATACCCTGCGGGATGCTGTCACCCTGGAAAAAGTGGTTGCCTAAGATCAGGTTGTTGGATCCGGCCAACACAGCAAAATGCAGGAACCGCACGGCGCGATTGTGCCTTAGTTTGATATCGTTTGCATTGGCATTCAACGCGATGGATTTGCGGTCAGACACGTTGAAGGATTCTTCGGTCGACAGGAACTGGCAATTGTCGATCAACATCCCCTGACATCCGGTTCCGTGCGAGCTGATGCCGCGATCTTTGGGCCGGCTGATAAAGCAATTCGTCACCGCAAAAGTACTGCCGGACGGCGCAAGTCGGATTGCGCTGCTGCGACCGTTGCACTGAAATTCGATCTCTTCCATGCCAAATTTGCGCAACGTACTGAAACCGCTGAAATCCAACAGGTATTTGAACGACTGAAACGTGAAGGTGTGCGTCCCCGCCGCATCATAAAGCGGGTCATTCAGCCTGATCTCTCCGGCACCGACATCCTTGGAGCGCACATAGATTTCACGCCCAACACCATTGCCCTGCACCAGTGCGCCAACCGGAATGTTGGCGATGTTCTCCACATTAGTCAGCTTGGTCGAATCCGCCGGGTTGTAGGTTGCGACCGAGGTGAAGGTTTCGGTATCCCAGGCCGAGCTGCTTTTGACATCGAACTGCCCGTTACGGATGATGCGCCGGGTCGAAAAACCGCCCTGCCGGTTCGGAACGGCAGCGGCCATGTCAATTGGCGCTGTAACCGAGATTTTGCGCCCGCCCATGTCGAGCGATTCATGATCCGAATTGTTCAACAACGCCTGAAACGCTTTTTTGAACGCCAGCTCCTCGTCCCCGAATGCTGCGATGTAAGCCGGAAGGTCGAAATTCTTTGTCAGCAACAACATCTTGTCGTCGGACATGATGATTGTGCCCTCGAAATCCATCTCGGACGACATCGACGTGTTCTGCGCCAGCAAATAAGTGCCTTTCGGGACATAAATCCTGCGACCGCCAGCGGCCTGGTCCGCTGCTTCGAACGCTACGGAATCGTCGACGACGCTATCGCCGATTGCACCATAGTCACGCACGTCGACAGTGCTGATCATTTCGCGCAGGAAGATACTGGTGACATCGGTAATCTCGATATCATCGACCCGAACGAGCGAACCATTGGCACCGTCGATGTTCAGACCGAAATGCCCATAAAGCGCTGCAACGCCCCAGGGCATATCGACGCCCGAGCGTTGACCATTGCATACGATCGCTGTGATTTCGTGGACGGTGCCATAGCCCGATAGCTGCGTGACCGGCCCCTGATCGACCACACCGGGTACCTGCTGGTCTCCGGCCCCGCCCGCCCAAGCCGCAATACGAACCTGCGGCAAGGGACCGCTGATCGCTTTGACCCGCGCCTTGATTTGCAAATAGCATCCCGGGATCAGGGGCGTCTGTCCCATATAGCGAAGCTGTTGCGTGGCCTGCACTTTCAGGATTTCCAGACAGCCGCCAAAATCCGGATCCGCCGGAACAAATGCCCCGTTCGGTGCGCCGTTATAGGTTGGCGAACCTGGTGTCCCGTCGCCTCTGGACCAGACGCTCAGACCATTCGCGAAAGCAGGCGGCATGAAGACAATGCCGTCGGTGATTGCCTTGTTCATAGAAATCCCTTTCCCAATTGCGCGCAGCAGGTCACTGCACGCACAAACCCAGTGTCCGGGGCTGCCCGAACGCAAAAGTCTGAGTACCGAATAGGGATTAACCGCCGCTCATATCACCGTGACGGTGGTATTTCATCAAGCGGCCGGATCTGAGTTTCCCAGAAGTTGCACACCATTGATCTTCCAGCCGTTTTCCTGCTGAATCATCTGATAATCCAAAACGTGCACTTGTCCATTGCCATCCGTGATCATGACCTTCTGCCACAATGCGCCAGCAACCTCTCGCAGTTCCAGAAAGCGAACCTCGGCAGGTCTCCAAACCATGGGATAACCATTGCGGACCATGGCTCCGAAGTTCTCGGGCGTCCCAAAAAAGTTCTGGATGTTGGGACTTGCAAAGGTAAAGGCCGTGACAAAGTCATCTGCCTTAAACGCCTGTATTTGCGCCGCAATATTTGCCTCAATCTCGGCATTTTGGGCAAACGCGCCCGAGGCCAGTCCGGCACTGAGTGATACAGCAAGTAGTAAACGACGCATGGGGCCACCTCCTGTTGAAAGGTAGCCCCATGCGGTTTCAGGTCAAATCAGGCCAGATCCCCGACCAAAGCCTTGTCGATCAGTGCGATGGTTTCGGGCACGCCGTAAAGGGCGATAAACCCGCCAAAGCGTGGACCCTGCGAGGCACCCAGCAGCACCTCATAAAGCGCAGTGAACCAGCCGCGCATCGGGTCGAACCGCTCGCGTCCGATGGAATAAACCACGGATTGTAGCGCCTCGTCCTCAACCGGACCATCATAGGCCTCAAGCGCGGCTTTCAAAGCCTCCAGCGCTTCGCGTTCCTGATCGTTCGGCGCGCGGTGCTGGCGGGTGGGTTTGACAAAATCGTTGAAGTAACGCACGGCAAAGCCCGCAGCCTGATCCAGGTCAGGATGGGTGTCGGGCGTGGCTTCGGGCGCATAGCGGCGGATAAAGCCCCACAGCGCCTCTTTGTCCTCGGCCCCGGACACAGACGCAAGGTTCAGCAGCATCGCGAATGGCACGATCAGGGTGGATTCCGGAACGTTCCCGCCGTGAATGTGCCAGACGGGATTGTTCAGCTGTGCCTTCAGACCCTGCCCAGGATACGCTCGCAATTGCTGATGATATTCATCATATGCCTTCGGGATCACATCAAAATGCATCCGCTTGGCCGTCTTGGGCTTTTGATACATGAAGTAAGTCAGGCTTTCGGTCGGCGCATAGGTCAGCCATTCGTCGATCGACACGCCATTGCCCGAAGATTTGGATATCTTCTGACCGTTTTCGTCCAGGAACAGCTCATACGAGAAATGCTCGGGCGCGCGGCCACCCAGCGCACGACAGATCGCGTCGTATATCTTTTCGTTCGTGGCGTGTTCCTTGCCGTACATCTCAAAATCAACGCCCAGCGCAGCCCAACGCGCGCCGAAATCCGGCTTCCACTGCAGCTTGACGTGGCCGCCTGTGACAGGAACGGTCCATTCCTTGCCCGTTTCATCGTCAAAGGTCACGGTATAGGTCTCTGCACAGACCCTTTTCATCGGCACATACATCACCCGCCCACTTTCGGGGTGCAATGGCAGGAATATAGAATAGGTCTGCTTACGCTCGTCGCGCAGGCTTTTGAGCATGATCGCCATGATCTCGTCGTAACGCTCAACCGCGCGTTTCAGTATCTCGTCAAACTGACCGGATTCGTAGAATTCCTTGGCCGAGTAGAACTCATACTCGAACCCAAAGGTATCAAGGAACCTTCGCAGCATCGCGTTGTTATGTTCGCCAAAGCTGTCATGCGTGCCAAACGGATCCGGCACCGAGGTCAACGGACGCTGCAAGTGCTGTTCTAGAATCTCGGGGTTTGGCACATTGGTTGGCACCTTGCGCATGCCGTCCAAATCATCCGAGAAACAGATCAGCTTCGTCGGGATGTCCGACAGCGCCTCGAATGCACGTTTGACCATCGTGGTCCGCGCAACTTCGCCAAACGTGCCGATATGCGGCAGACCCGAGGGGCCATAACCTGTTTCAAACAGCACGTATCCCTTTTCCGGAGCGCCTTTCTGATAGCGTTTGAGCAACCGGCGCGCCTCTTCGAAAGGCCAGGCCTTGGACGACATTGCGGTTTCACGCAGTTCAGGCATCAGATTTGCTCCATCGGGGAAAAACAGTGCCAGTCGCCCCATGCAACCGACCGACCCCTCCTATTGTGCCGGTGCAGCATGAGTCAATAAAGCGCGCTGTTTTTCCTGATGGAAAGGCCGATTTAGGCGGTCAACTGATCCAGTTTCGCAGCCCAGATAAAATCGTTCTCACTCAGACCATCTATTTCGTGGGTCGTTAGTTTGACTTCCACGTAACCCCACCCGAAGCTGACATCAGGATGATGTCCTTGCTGATCAGCAAGCCACGCGCAGAGATTTGCTAGATAGGTTGCCTTGGCAAAACCCTTGAACTTAAAATGCCTGCTCAGCATCTTTGCATCTGCATCCAACTGCCAATCAGCAGAAAGCCCGGCCATGTGGGTGTCGGCCTCATCGCGCGTCAAAGCTGGGACACCGCCGGAACAGGGTACGCAGGTGCGATCTGAGAGGCTGCAGGTTTCTCCTGTTAGTGACATGATCCGTTCACTCCGCTGCGGTTGCTTTTTCCGGAAACTTGTTCGGCAGCAATCCAAGGGATTGAGCCTTGCGCACGTCCTGCAACAGGTCGCGCTCGGCAGCTGCAAACAACTCCTCGGGTGAGTTTAACACGAAATAGCCCATTTGGTGCATGTCGATCCGATAGGGGGTGCGCAGGATTGTTGTAACGTCGAACGGGTCCCGATCGGGGATGTCGCTCTCGACGGCGTAGACAAGCTCGGTCGGCGAAGATGCAAGCCCTGAGCCCAGCGCCTTGATTTGACCGTCCTGACGGCGCAGTCCAAATTCGATTGAGAACCAGTACAGCCGGATCAGCCAAGAGTAATCTTTGTCGCTAGCCTGTACCCCGGCCTTCCCAATGGCATGACTGAAAGCCGCAAAGCGGGGATCGCTCAGCAGGGGCGTATGACCGAATATCTCATGAAAGATGTCAGGTTCTTCGATATAGTCGAAATCTTCGCGTGAGCGGATAAAGGATGCGGCGGGAAAGACCCTGTCCGCCAGCATGCCAAAAAAAGTCTTGAACCCGATCAGCGCAGGCACCGGTTGGACCCGCCAACCGGTCATATCCAGAAGCCGTTCAGAGATATCGGCACAAGACGGCACAGCGGTTTTTGGCAGGTCCAGTCTTTTCAACCCGTCCAGATAGTCCCGCGCCATATAGCGCTGAACATTTTCCTCTTGGGCTACGTAAAGGTCGGCCCAAACCGCATCCTCTTCTGATTTGTACGCGATATGGCCACGCGCATCGGCGATCTTGGCGAGATATTTGGTCGACTTGGGCATCACTTTTCCTCCTTGCGAAAATTTTACCCTCGTGATTTGAGGAAATTGGTTTAAAATAGCAGGTAAATGTGAAAATTTTGACAAACATGTATCATTGACTGACAATTCATGAAACAAACACTTCAATCTGCCGACATCGCTATTTTGCAAGAGCTTCAAATGGACGGCCGTCAATCCATGCAGGACCTTGCGGATCGCACGGGGTTATCCGCTTCGCAGTGCTGGCGGCGTGTGCGCGACCTTGAGGCCGCTGGTATTATTTCCGGCTATACCGCGCAGGTACGCGCCAAGTCTGTTGGGTTGAACGCCATAGCCTACGTTCACGTGGCTTTGCGCGAGCATCAGGAGGACAGCATCAACGCGTTCCTGCGCCTGATTGAAACCGAACCTCAGATCGTCGAGTGCGCCTCAATCACCGGGGATCACGATTTTATACTGAAAGTCTATGCCAAGACGCCGGAAGAGCTTGAGCACTTCATTATGCAGCGACTTTTGAAATCCGGCCTTGTGCGCGACACACGCAGCAATTTTGTACTGCGGCAAACCAAAACGCGCGGTCCTTTGCCCATTCTCTAGCCTCGCCGAAGCGAAACCCGTTGAACCTGCCCGCTTGCCCACCTATCGTGCTGACGCAGAAAGCCTAATCAGGACGACACCATGACCGAACAAGTACCCCACCCAATGTCCCCTCAGGATTGCCTTGTTGCGATCATGGTTGCGATCTCTGCGTCTGATGAAACCATCCGCACCGCTGAGCTGGTTAAGATCGAAGGCGCGGTCAACATGCTGCCGGTTTTTGCCGAGTATGACATCGACCGAACCCGCCGCGTTTCGCAAACTGTGTTTGACCTGTTTGAACAAGAGGACGGGCTGGACGCCCTGTTCGGCCTGATCCGCGACAATCTGCCCGAACGGCTGAACGAAACTGCCTATGCACTGGCCTGTGATGTGGCCGCCGCCGACGGCTCGCTGGCGGAATCCGAGCTGCGCCTGCTTGAAGAAATTCGTTACGAGCTGAGCATTGATCGCCTGCATGCCGCCGCGATCGAACGCGGTGCGCGGGCACGTCACACCACCTGATCTTAGCTTCTGGCCATAGACCCCCAGCGCTCGATCAGAGCGCGCTGGAGTTTGCGCGAGCGATTGTTCCAGCTTCGCGCGCCTTTCGGTCGTTCGCGCTGCGCGCGCGGGATCGTGGCCCGATGGTCGACATCGGCGGTGAAAATGGCAAAGGCCAATTCGGAGCCGTCCGGCGTTGTGATGAAGCCGCCAAGACCAGAAACAAAATTCAGCGTACCGGTCTTGGCATCGACCTTGATCGGGTGATCTTTGACAGGCCGTCCCTGACTGTCCGCAAGGGTGAATTTTTTCAGCAATGGTTTCAATGCGCCCGCCTGTTTCGCCGCGACCAGTGCTGTCACCAAAGCGCCCGGTGCCATTCGGGACGCATCGCTTAGACCCGAGTGGTCCACCATTGCGATCCCCGTCACGCCAAATTTCTCGGTTGCCCAACGGTTCATCTCGGCCGCAGAATCCGCCAAGGTTTGCAGATTTGCACCGCGCGCTTGCGAGGCCGCCATACCAACCATCTCAGCCGTCAGGTTGGTCGAGTACTTCAACATGCCGCGCAAGATACTGTCCAGCGGATCACTGTGATGCACCACAAGCAGGGTTCCATGCGGGGCTTCGCGCATGACCTGTACGCGACCCAACTGGATCCCATTCGCGCGTGCCAGCGTCCTGAACACATCCCCCGCATAAAGCGCAGGCTTGCGCACTGGCAACCACCGTGCCCCACCAGTCCCAAGCGCCCCTTGCGCCACGGTCCAGCGGTCCTGCCGCGCGCTGGATTCATAGGTGTAGATAGGCGCTTTTCGTTTCTCAATCTGCATAGAGGCCACATCGACCGACGGTTTATACCGCGCGCTGCGCGCATCCATGGATACGTCATAACGGGTACCATCACGTTTCCACTCAAAGTGCACCCGGTTGAAATTCAACGATATGCCACTGATGGAAGGGCTATAGCCCAGATGATCCGGCTGCCCCGGATCGATGCTGAACACATAAGGCAGCGCCCCCTCATAAACCTTGAACGCACCCTGAACCTCGGAAATCCCAGCCTCACGCAAATTCGCCGCCATATTGGCCAACGCATCGGTGTCCAGCAGCGGGTCGCCACCTCCCATAAGGATCAAGTCACCTTTCAGGATACCATTTTCGATCGGTCCATCCGCCATCAGGGCGGTCTCGAACCGGTAGTCCGACCCCAAGACATCCAACGCATAAAGAGCTGTCAGCGCCTTGGCAACGCTTGCCGGCGGCAGCCCCTGATTGCCACTGTACTCTTCCAGCTGCGTGCCCGTTGTTGCATCCGCCACCGCGAACACCACCTCACCACGCAACCCGGCCGCTTGGACAAGCCGCTCGACCCCGGTCGGTACGTCGCCGCGCAATTGAGGGCGCAACGAGACCAAAGGCGCCTCGGCCAGCACAGCAGAGGGGATCAAAGCCGCCCCCAGCCCTGCTAAAAATCCACGTCGAGAAAATCGATCAGTCATAAGTCGAATAAAATCTCACAGATTAAATGCGCACAACCACAGATATGGATTATGCGCGCATGGGGCTATTCCGGCAACACCCCAGCGCCCCAGCCACCGCGCTCCCGGATTTGGCTCGAACTGACATCGACCATCGGTACGTTCACGAAACACCACGCGGGCGCATCGGAGCGGCCCAGCAGACGCCGCGCCTGCCCATCTATGCGGTACTTGGCGTAAAGCCGCGCAGCAGGGGACATTCGCGCAGAAATCCGGTCGCCGGGGCGCGCAATCACACCGACAGGCACGCTGTCCATGATCAACCGCCAATTCTTCCACTTATGGAACTGCGCCAGATTATCCGCGCCCATGATCCAGACAAACCGCACTTTGGGATAAAGACGCCGCAGTTCGGCCAACGTTTCCGCTGTTGCGCGCGTCCTGGTGAGCGTCTCGATATCCGTCACCTCAACCCCAGGGTGTTGCATCAGCCCGCGCGCCGCCGCCATTCGCTGCGCAAGCGGCGCAGGCCCCCGCGCCTTCAAAGGGTTGCCCGGAGACACCAGCCACCACACCCGATCCAGTCCAAACGCCTTCATCGCCTCAAGCGTGACATGCACATGCCCCTGGTGCGGCGGGTCAAACGACCCTCCGAACAGCCCAATGACCTGCCCGGGCCGCGCGTATGGAATACTAAAACGATCCATGCCTTGCTGATGTTCAGAACTGGTCAACGTTGTCAATCAATCGGTCGAACCTCATCGCCCAACGTGACCTGCCCCGGCCGCATCATCTCGGCGCACCACCCACCATGCCCCCGCACAGCGGAATAGCCGCCTTTGCCCAGCGCCTCCTCCATCCGGCTGCACGGCGCGCAGATAATGGTAAAACGCAGAACGGCCTCGCCTACCTGCACCTCACGCCCCTTGAGCGCCGCCAGATTGATCCCTGACACCACCAGATTGCGACGCAGGATGTCCGGATTAACCGGCCCCTGCCCAAGATATGACCCAATCGCCACCAGATGCTCCTGCTGGATCAGCGTCACCGCCCGCTTGCCTGCGCGGCCCCGGTCGCCATCAAGCCCATTGGTGGAGATCATGCCCTCCTCAACCGCGAACATCTCCGCACGACGCTCAGGTCGCAGACCGATCCAGCCAATACGGCCAGGTTTGCACCAGTTGGATATCAATACACTCAGGGACAAATAACCTCCGGTTTATCCGTTCATACATGTTTTGAATTCGGCGGATTCAGCAATCTCTTTCAGCGGCAAAAACGGAACGTCACTTTCGACAATACATTTAACATGAAGCTTGGAATCCGCTGACTGCTGCTTCCATTCAATCTGAGGATAATTAACGCTCTTTGGCAATTCCACCTTCGGTTCGATGAAAAATTCCAAGTATGCCAAATAGACTTGAGCTCTGATCTCATCACCAGTCAAAGCTACATATTTAAGCATCTGGTGCAAAAGTGACTTTTTGAGCTGTTGGCAGTCTTCGGTCAGTGCGAACTTTTCCTCGATATTTGCAAGTGATTGAAAGAACTTAAAGGCAACATAGTACCTTATAACGTGATCTGACCTATTCGAAACACTAAGCATAGTCAAAATACCTGCAGAAGCAAAATCATCCCCTTCGATTTAAGACGTCGACATCTGCGCCACATTGTATGTTGAGCAATAAGCTGCGTCTTTGTACGCCTTGCAGTCCGGCAAATTTTCAGCACGAGCCGCCATTGAACTGATCGCCCCGAAAGCAAAAAAAGCCATCGAAATTATCACATAACTGCTCATCTTCATTTGCCAATCTCCCGTTTGGGTTGTGTGTACACAGCAATCCTTACAGAGGAAATCCCTAGCACCTGGAACCCGCTGGTTTTAACCACTGGGCACTACGTCCCTGCAAACTGTGCAGACGGCTTCATCCGGCCTGATTGTTCATGATTGCCCCCATCCCAACCATCCGCTATCACACCGCCCAACTTGATTTCCCCGACCCAGAGGACGCGACATGGCCGCCTATCAATATGTCTACCACATGCAGGGTGTCTCCAAGACCTATCCCGGTGGCAAAAAGTGCTTTGAAAACATCCACCTGAGCTTTCTGCCCGGTGTGAAAATCGGTGTTGTCGGCGTCAACGGCGCCGGTAAATCGACGCTGATGAAGATCATGGCGGGCCTCGACAAGGACTTCACCGGCGAGGCCTGGGCCGCAGAGGGTGCCAAGGTCGGCTATCTGCCGCAGGAACCGAAATTGGATGAAACCCTCAGCGTTCGTGAAAACGTCATGCTGGGCGTGGCCGAAAAGAAGGCGATCCTTGATCGCTATAACGAACTGGCGATGAACTACAGCGACGAAACCGCTGATGAGATGGCGAAGCTGCAGGACGAGATCGACAGCCAGAACCTCTGGGACCTCGACAGCCAGATCGACGTCTCGATGGAGGCGCTGCGCTGCCCGGCCGACGACGCCAACATCGCCAACCTTTCGGGCGGTGAGAAACGCCGCGTCGCGCTCTGCAAACTGCTGCTGCAGGCCCCCGACATGCTGCTGCTCGATGAACCGACCAACCACTTGGACGCCGAAACCATCGCCTGGCTGCAGCAACACCTAATCGACTACAAGGGCACCATCCTGATCGTCACCCACGACCGCTATTTCCTGGACAGCATCACCGGCTGGATCCTTGAACTCGACCGTGGTCGGGGTCTGCCTTACGAGGGCAACTATTCCGCATGGCTGGAACAAAAGGCCAAACGGTTGGAGCAGGAAGCCCGCGAGGACAAGTCCAAGCAGAAGACCCTGCAGCGCGAACTGGAATGGATGCGTCAGGGCCAGAAGGCCCGTCAGGCCAAATCCAAGGCCCGGATCAACGCCTATAACGAGCTGGCAGACCAGTCCGAACGCGAAAAGTTGACCCGCGCCCAGATTGTCATCCCCAACGGCCAGCGCCTTGGCGGCAAGGTGATCGAGGTCGAGGGCCTGTCGAAACACATGGGTGACAAGCAACTGATCGAAGGTCTGGACTTCGCCTTGCCCCCCGGCGGCATCGTCGGTGTCATCGGCCCCAACGGCGCCGGTAAATCGACCCTGTTCAAGATGCTCACCGGGCAGGAACAGCCCGACAGCGGCACCATCACCCTGGGCGACACGGTCGAGCTGTCTTATGTCGACCAGTCCCGCGACGACCTCAAGGACAACGACACCGTGTGGGAAGCGATCACCGGCGGCGCAGAGATCATCCAGCTAGGAGATGCGCAGGTCAATTCCCGCGCCTACTGCTCGTCCTTCAACTTCAAGGGCGGCGATCAGCAGAAAAAAGTCTCGCTGCTGTCGGGTGGTGAGCGCAACCGCGTCCACATGGCCCGCCTGCTGAAAGAGGGCGGCAACGTTCTGCTACTCGACGAACCCACCAACGATCTGGACGTCGAAACCCTGCGTGCGTTGGAAGACGCTCTGGTCGATTTCGCCGGCTGCGCCGTGGTCATCTCGCACGACCGCTTTTTCCTCGACCGCATCTGCACGCATATTCTGGCCTTCGAGGGCGATGCGCATGTGGAATGGTTCGAGGGCAACTTCGAAGACTACGAAGAGGACAAAAAGCGCCGCCTGGGACCGGACGCGCTGGAGCCCAAGCGGTTGAAGCATAAGAAGTTTGCGCGGTAAAAACTTTGTTTGAAGCCCGGAACCTACGGATGTGATTCCGGGCCTCGAATAGCCTGTTTGGAGTGAGTAGCAGCGTAGATATCGGTAATACGGTTTGACCGGTGCGTGCTGCTATCTTTCTCAGCTTCTCCAGACCACTTGTGAGCCTCAAGCGGCCGGTCAGAGTTCAGCCTCTCACAACATAAGTCAGGTTGTCCGCGCATTCTTGATCTGTGCCTTACAACAGCCGGCGGAAATCAGTTACTTTCGCGACTGGTCGACTGGCTGTTGGTTTTCACCAATCCCAACCTGTTTCTCGTTCAGAACATCTCCAAAAAGCACAGTCAGTTCTTTTTTGTTAACCGCTCCAGAATTTGCAATTTGCGTTTTCCCGGCAAGCTCTTTGGGCATCGAATTTGCCTGCTCCGCTGACTTGAAAATATGGTCTAGGATCGACTTGAAAAACATATCTTTCCCCGTGCGTGTTGGGTTTCTCGAAATTGTTTGAAACTGAATATTCGTTGCAATGTTCCGCTGCGGGCCGATCCGAGCGTGCGGTGGACGTCGGCTCAAGGACCGTGTTTCCGTGAGTGGCCACCCGCAGCGGTGCAGCGTACTTATGAAAGAAAGATCAAGCGCCAACGGGGAAGAAAACCGCGCTCCGCATCATTTTTGAATAGCCCGTCAAAAAGTCATTTTGTGATGCGGCTTTGCGAGCTAAAGCTCATGCCGCTGCCCCAATTGTGACGTTACGACACTATTTATTGCTGATAGTTTTGGGTGCTTCTTTTGCGGATTGTCTGGATTCTAAACTGAGGTTTTTCGGCAGCGCGGGATGGGTGCTCGCAGCCTTCATTCCTCAGTATTAAAGAATCCAACTATAAAAAGGATGGGGGAATTCACCGACCCTACGGTCCCCCAAGCTCCCTTTTGGTGACGCAGCCTCTTCATTCCAGATCAACCCGACCCGCACGAATATCGCGGTACATCGGCTAACATGGCCAATGGGTTGGATGGTTTACGAATCCGTGTTTGATGGGATTAACCCAGCAATATGCCATGTGATTGCGATAATCTCGTCCATCACGGATCCAGTGCTCCCAAAACCTGCGTTGCCAATACCCACGTTCCTGTTTGACAACTTTCGACCCACTCCGCGGGCCAAACGCGCCGACGCCCCACACAAAGCGACTTTTTATTAACCACCACCGTGTGGAATTATCCGCATCCCCGTTGGCAAGGTCCAAACCGCGTGCAGATGATCGGGCAACACAATAAACGCATCACACCAGAATGGCCGCTCTCTCTGCGTCATCACAAAGGCCGCCCGCAAATGTGCCACCTCGTGCACTAACTGCTCCGATGATCGATCGGCCAGAGACACGGTGGGAATGTACCTGACTCCGGGCATTCGGATGCGGCAGTAACTCGTCATGCCGCAACCTGATCACAAGCTTGGTCAAAGGTTTCTAAATGCCCATCCAGCGCCCCGATCGCATAGCTTTACCTTATCAATGGCCGCTGAGCCAATAACCAAACCCGTCGGCGGATTCTTGTGCAAATCGGGAAACTGGCCCTCAAACCCTTGTACGAAACGCACAAAATCCCTTGTCACACGCCCACCCCGATGCCATATCAATGGGGCTTACGTTTTTCTATTTCGACCCACTGTCACCGTTTCCGGCGCTCAGTCTATCGATACAGACAACGACGCCGGGCTGCCGCAACTCCGTGGGCAGCACTAAACAGGAGACAACGGATATGCCCACAGGCACCGTAAAATGGTTCAACACCACCAAAGGTTTTGGCTTTATCGCACCTGAGGATGGCGGCAAAGACATTTTCGTTCACATCTCGGCTGTCGAGCGTTCGGGCCTGACCGGTCTGGCCGACAACCAGAAAGTCACGTACGAGCTGCGCGCTGGTCGTGACGGCCGCGAAAGCGCCGACGATATCGCACTGGCCTAAGGCCATGAAAGGGCAGAGGTCACCTCTGCCCTTTTCACATCACGCGAGACAAAACTGCAACACAAGTGTGTCCCTGCGATTACATCACAATACGATTACTCTTGGCAGATGATTGACCAGATCGGTTATCATTCCGACACTGGTTTACGATTTTCCTGTTGTCCTTAAGAGAACCGATATGTTCACACGTCGCACTTTCCTTGCAGCATCTGCTGCCGCTGGCCTGACACCCGGTATTGCTTCGGCCAAGAAGAAAGCCGTTGAATACGACCCCACGCCCCAGTTCGTTCGGGTCAAGAAACAATTTCTGCCGGGGCAGCTTCTGGTCGCGCCACGGTCCTTCTACCTGTATCTCATCACAGAACCGCGCAAGGCGATCCGCTATGGGTGCGGCGTTGGCAAGGCAGGTCTGGAATTCACCGGCACAGCCACGATCGACGTCAAGAAAGAGTGGCCGACCTGGCGCCCCACGAACGAGATGATCGAACGTGAACCGCTGACTTACGCTAAATTCAAGGACAATGATTATGTTCAACCGGGCGGTGATGGTAACCCTCTGGGGGCACGCGCGCTCTACCTGTTTCAGAATGGGGTCGACACCTATTTCCGTATCCACGGCACGACGCAGCCGCAAACCATCGGGCGCGCGGCCTCAAACGGATGCATTCGGATGCTGAACGCTCATGTCATCGACTTGTATGAGCGTGTACCGGTCGGAACTGTGGTCACGGTGGTCTGAGGCGGTCACGGCCCGGACCAGTCGACGTCCGTCGCCTCTTCGATCTGCAACAACCCGTCAGGCCAAGGCTGCGCCAGCGCCTTGGCGCCGTTCTCGGTTCCAGTAACCCATGTCTGAATGTCGGCAGGGTCCAGCAGGACGCCCATTCGATGGTGTATCGGCTCCAGATCGGCATTTGGTGGGCAGGTCACAGCCGCAAATTGGTCAACACGCAAACCGCCCGGAGCCTGCCAACTGTCGGTGATCGCAGCCAAGAACAGAGGTGAACCATTCGCTGAGGTGATGCGCCATGCGGTTTTTCGACGTTTTTCACCCGTCCACTCGTACCACCCGTCCATCGGAACCACGGCCCGGCCAACGCCGTCGAAGGCGGTTTTGTCAAAGACGGTTTCGGACCGGGCGTTGATTATAGTTTCCATCACAGGCCGACCGCGCGCATTGACGCGCCCAACCGGGATCACGCCCCATCGCATGGGTGTCAGGCCGTGGGCAGTCAGGACGATCAATTCCTGACCCGGTTGAATGTTTTTTCGCAGCGGCTGCAGGTCCACATCACATCGGACGTTCAGTGTCTGGGCGATCTCAGACATTGGCCGTGTCAGAAAAAATCGCCCGGGCATCTTCTCAATCCTGCTTGGCCGAGGTTTCGACCAACTCCAACACGTAAGGCCCAAGCGCTGCTACGATCCGCGCCACGCCTTCTTTGTTGGGGTGAATTCCATCCGGTTGCATGAACTGCCGGACAGCGTTCGGGTCGCCGTTTGGCTGCAACCCTTCAAAAAAACTTTCTGCAAACACAAGTTGATATGCCTTGGCCAGATCCGGGTACATCGCATCAAATGCCTGCTTGTAATCGACCCCGTAATTCCCCGGTGCCTGCATTCCGATCAGCAAAACCTCAACCTCCGCCGCCCGGGCGGAGGTTACGATTGTCTCAAGGTGCGCGCGCGACACAGCCGGGTCGATACCGCGCAGCAGGTCATTGCCGCCCAGCGCCACAATCATCGCGTCCACGTCAGGTGTCAGTGTCCAATCGACACGCGCCGCGCCGCCCGCAGTTGTATCCCCGGATACTCCGGCATTGATCAATTGCACATCTGCGCCCTGATCCTTTAGCCATTGATCCAATTGTGGTACGAACCCGTCCTGTTCCGGCAGCCCGTATCCTTGTGTCAGCGAGTCCCCGAGGGCCGCGATAACCAACGGTTCCGCTGTGGCGGCAAAGCCGCAACACGCAAACAGTAAAGCCATCAGAGCCTTGCGCATTTTTTGAACCACTCCATATCCCAAAATGACCGCCTCCTTTTGGAAGTACCTATGACGACACCTGTTCTTTCGCTTCAAAATGCCGCTTTGTCGCTGGATGGCAATGCCGGCCGGGTCAATATCCTGCACGATATTACCCTGACCGTCGCAAAAGGCGAAACGCTCGGGCTTGTCGGGCCGTCCGGGTCCGGTAAATCCTCGCTGCTGATGCTGATGGGCGGGTTGGAACAGGCAAGCGCAGGCAAGATCACAGCCCTTGGCCAGGATCTGACTGGCATGGATGAGGATTCTCTGGCCCGTTTCAGACGCAATGCGATGGGGGTCGTCTTTCAGAACTTCCATCTGATCCCAACCATGACTGCCCTGGAAAACGTGGCCACGCCGCTGGAATTGGCCGGACACAAGGATGCGTTTCGACGCGCCGCGGCAGAACTTGACGCGGTAGGCCTGTCGCATCGCCGCGATCATTATCCGGCGCAATTGTCAGGCGGCGAACAACAACGCGTTGCACTGGCCCGCGCCGCCGCACCGCGTCCGCAGATTTTGCTGGCGGATGAGCCAACAGGAAATCTGGACGAAACGAACGGCGCGGCGATCGTCGATCTATTGTTCGGCCTGCGCGACAAACACGGTGCCACTCTGGTGCTTGTAACCCATAGTCATAGTCTGGCGCGCAGGTGCGATCGGGTTGTGCGCTTGCGCGACGGGCGGATTTCGGAAGACAGCCAGCAAAAGGCCGCGGAATGAGCCTTCGGCTGGCCGGGCGGCTGGCACGCCGTGAACTTCGGGGTGGGCTGCGTGGGTTTCGCGTTTTCCTCGCGTGTCTTGCGCTGGGTGTCGCAGCAATCGCAGCAGTTGGGTCGGTGCGCCACGCGATCCAGGCTGGATTGGCCGAGGAAGGGGCGGCCCTGTTGGGTGGGGATGCGCAACTGGAATTCACCTACCGGTTTGCTACAAATGACGAACGCGCCTGGATGGACCAGACCGGAACAGCTGTCTCTGAAGTGGTCGATTTTCGCTCAATGGCCGTTGCCGATCAGGACGCTGAAACGCAACGCGCGCTGACACAGGTTAAATCAGTCGACGACACCTACCCTTTGTTGGGATCTCCGGTTTTGAAGCCTGCAATGCCGCTGTCGGCGGCTTTAGGGACACATCAAGGTCTTCCCGGCGCGGTAATGGATCCGTCGCTGATTGACCGGTTGGATCTTTTCGTCGGAGATCGCTTTGCACTGGGGACGCAAGAATTCATCCTGACCGCCGCATTGATCCATGAACCGGACGGGGCGGCAGATGGCTATGGTCTGGGCCCTCGCACGCTGGTGCGGACCGAAGACTTGCAAGCATCCGGCCTGTTGGCCCCGGGAACTCTGTTTTCCACCAAATACCGCCTGGCCTTGCCATCAGGAACCGATCTGCAAGATCTAGCGGTAGAAGCGCGTCAGAATTTTGAGGGCACCGGTATGCGATGGACTGATGCTCGCAACGGTGCGCCCGGCATTGCCGAGTTTGTCGGGCGGCTCAGCGCATTTCTGGTTCTGGTCGGGTTATCAGGCCTTGCAGTCGGCGGCATCGGAGTATCGGCGGCCGTGCGTGCCTATCTGTCCCAAAAGACAGAGACCATCGCGACGCTGCGCACACTGGGCGCTGACAAGGCGACGATATTCCAAACTTATATGATCCAGATCGGTGTCCTGTCGGGGATCGGGATCTTGCTGGGCCTTGCCTTGGGCGGGTTGCTACCGCTGCTGCTGGCCCCCTTGATTGAAGCCCGGCTGCCTGTACCCGCGGTTTTCTCATTTTATCCGGCGCCGCTTGCTGAAGCAGCGTTGTACGGTTTACTGACGGCCTTTCTGTTCACGCTCTGGCCCCTTGCCCGCACCGAAGACGTTCGCGCAGCGACCCTGTTTCGGGATGCTTTGACCTCGGCGCGTGCGGTTCCACGAGGGGTATACCTCATCGCAACTGGTTTCGGCCTCGCGCTGCTGATCGCGTCAGCTGCCTGGTTCAGCGGCTCGGCGCGCCTGACGTTCTGGACCGCCGGAGGTTTAGTGGGCGGGTTGCTGCTGCTGTCCGCTGCGGCCTATGCTGTGCGCCGGCTGGCTCGGCTTAGCGCCCCATCAGCGCGCGGGCGTCCGGCCCTTCGATGGGCCTTGTCGGCCATTTCCGACCCGCGAGAGGGCGCTGCATCCGTTGTACTATCTCTGGGTCTTGGGCTTTCGGTTCTGGCGACCGTTGGACAGATCGACGGCACTTTGCGCAATGCAATTTCCGGCGACTTGCCGGACGTTGCCCCGTCTTATTTTTTCGTCGACATCCAGAAGGACCAAATGCCGG
The DNA here is from genome assembly GCF_001458195.1 of Ruegeria atlantica. GTDB lineage: Bacteria > Pseudomonadota > Alphaproteobacteria > Rhodobacterales > Rhodobacteraceae > Ruegeria > Ruegeria atlantica. The sequence continues at coordinate 72,059 of NZ_CYPU01000068.1, forward strand.
GTTTTAACGACAGGTTAACCACCGACCCCGGCGTCAGCCGGATCGAAAGCGCACCGATGCTGCGCGGGATCATCACACAGATCAACGGCAAACCCGCCCGCGAAGTGGCAGGCGATCATTGGGTTCTGGATGGCGATCGGGGCGTCACCTATTCCGCCCTGCCACCAGAAAACGCGCGCATAACCTCGGGCGAATGGTGGGCCGATGACTATACCGGTACCCCACAAGTGAGTTTCGCAGCCGAGGAGGCGGAAGAAATGGGCCTGAAGCTCGGCGACCAACTAACCGTGAACATTTTGGGCCGGGACATTACCGCAGAACTTACATCAACACGCGAGGTTGATTTCTCAAACGCCGGTATGGGCTTTATCATGTCCATGAATCCCTCTGCCCTTGCAGGTGCCCCGCACAGCTTTATCGCGACGGTCTATGCCGAAGAACAAGCCGAAACGGAAATTCTGCGCGATTTGGCCGGGAAGTTCCCCAACATAACGGCGATCCGGGTGCGCGACGCGATTGACCGCGTCTCGGGCCTGCTGGCGGGCATCGCAGCGGCAACGTCATACGGCGCGGGTATTTCTCTGCTGACCGGCTTCTTGGTCCTCATCGGTGCTGCCGCGGCCGGGGAACCCGCCCGCCGATACGAGGCCGCGATCCTCAAGACACTGGGCGCGGACCGGCAGCGCATCCTGTTCAGCTTTGCCCTGCGCGCCGCGCTGTTGGGTACGGCCGCAGGTGGCGTTGCGCTGCTGACCGGCATCCTGGGTGGGTGGGCCGTTGCCACCTATATTTTCGACACGAAATTCTCGGTGATCTGGCCGTCCGCAATCGGAATTGTTCTGGCGGGCATCATCGTGACGCTTGGCGCGGGGCTGATCTTTGCCCTGCGACCCCTGGCCGTCCGCCCAGCCCGCATCCTGCGTGCCAGCGATTAACCGGCACGCGCGCAGGTAACCGGTTGCAGGATCTGCAGTAAAGGATCGTTGTCGCAGATCAGGGCGTCCAGCGTGATCTCGTCCAGCGAGGCATAGAACACCTCAGCCGCGTCCTGAAGCGCCATCCGCAATCGACATGCATCCGTCAATGGGCAGGTGTTGTCGGCATCCGCAAAACACTCGGCCAGCGGCAGGTCGCCTTCGACATCACGAAACACCGATCCGATCCGGATCTGTTCGGCCGAACGCGCCAGAACCATACCACCGTTACGACCGCGTTGGGTGCTCAGATAGTCCAACTGGCTAAGCTGATTGATGACCTGCGCCAGATGGTTCTTGGAAATATTGCAGACTTCGGCAATCTCGGACTTGGTAACCAGCCTATCCTGATGAGCTGCACAATACATCAGCAGCCGTACCGCAATGTTCGTCCGTTTGGTTATCCGCATCGTGACCTCCCAAGTTTCAAGATGCAGACTTATTGCATGTCCGGCATAAAAGCGGTTTGACATACATCAATCGTCAGGAAAGGACGCACAGGCCCATGGCAGATCCCTATTTCTTTGGCTACGGCAGCCTTGTGAACCTTTCGACTCATGACTTTCCCGATCCGCATCCTGCCCGGCTAAAAGGCTGGCGGCGCGCTTGGCGACACACTGACCTGCGACCGGTCGCATTTCTGACGGCAGTTTCGGACCCCGCGTCCGAGATCGAAGGCATGATTGCGCATGTGCCGAAAAATGATTGGATCGCGCTAGACGAACGGGAGTGGGCCTATAGCCGAATTCCCGCCACACAATCCGTCACGCACCCGATAAAGCACGACGTCGAGATTGCCGTCTATGCTGTACCTCTCGACCGGCACAACGCGCCAAGCAATCGCCACCCATTGCTGCTGAGTTACATTGATGTGGTCGTGCAGGGATACCTGCGCGCATTTGGTGAAGAGGGTGCAGATCGTTTCTTTGCCACCACAGATGGATGGGATGCGCCGATCCTGAACGACCGGGCCGAGCCCCGATACCCGCGCCATCAACAGTTGAAATCGGTTGAGGCTGAATTCGTGGATGATCGTCTCAGCATTCTCTCAGCCCGGATTGTGCAAAACGCATAGAAAAAGGCAGGATCGAATGACCCGCCTTTCCTCATTTTCTACAAAACGCTCAGGCTTTCGCGCGGATCACCTGCAGCAGGGGCAGCAACGTGGCCATCTCAGGCCCGCGTTCCATGCCGGTCAGCGCCTTGCGCAACGGCATAAACAGGCCCTTGCCCTTGCGGCCGGTCGCTTCTTTGACCGTGCTGGTCCATTTGCCCCAGGTTTCGCCATCGAACGGACCTTCGGGCAGCAAGGTCATCGCCTCGGCGATAAAGTCACGATCCTCATCCGCGATCAGCGGCTCAGCCCCATCGCGACACAGCTCCCACCAGCCCTTGAGATCAGCCAAAGTGGTGATGTTCTCGCGCGCCATCGCCCAGAAGGGTTCGGCCAGATCGGCAGGAACACCAGCATCAGCCACAGCCTCGGCCACGTCGTCCAAAGGCAGGGACTGCAGATGCTTTGCCGTCAGCGGGAACAGGTCCTGCACATCGAACTTGGTCGGCGCGGCCCCAAAACGGTTCACATCGAAACCTTCAATCAGTTCCGCCATTTCCGAGCGCAGCTCAACCGGGTCGGAGGAGCCTAGACGCGCCATCAGGCTCAGCAACGCCATCGGCTGCACGCCCTGTTCACGCAGATCACGAAGAGCCAGCGTGCCAAGTCGCTTCGACAGTGCCTCTCCTTGCGGACCGGTCAACAACGAGTGATGCGCAAAGCGCGGGCAGGTGCCGCCCAGCGCCTCAATGATCTGAATCTGCGTTGCGGTGTTGGTCACATGGTCCGAGCCACGCACCACATTGGTGACGCCCATTTCGGTGTCATCCACCACCGACGCAATCGTATAGAGAACCTGACCATCGCCACGGATCAGAACCGGATCGGACACAGATGCCGCATCGATCGAGATGTCGCCCAAAATACCGTCATTCCACTCGATCCGCTCGTGATCCAGCTTGAAGCGCCAGACGCCGCTGCCGCGCTCGGCCCGCAGCGCTTCTTTCTCAGCATCGCTGAGGTTCAGCGCCGCGCGGTCATAGACCGGCGGCTTGCCCATGTTCAGTTGCTTCTTACGCTTGAGGTCCAACTCGGTGGGCGTCTCAAACGCCTCATAGAACCGGCCCATCTCGCGCAGTTTATCTGCGGCTTCGGCATAACGGTCCAGACGATCCGACTGACGTTCAACCCGGTCCCAGTGCAGGCCCAGCCACTCCATGTCCTGTTTGATGGCGTCGACATATTCTTCTTTCGACCGCTCAGGATCGGTGTCGTCAATCCGCAAGATGAACGTGCCGCCTGCTTTGCGGGCGATCAGATAGTTCATCAAGGCGGTGCGCAGGTTGCCCACGTGGATGTAACCGGTGGGCGACGGGGCAAAACGGGTGGTTGTCATAGGTGTCTCCTGTTGGCGCGGCTCTTGTCACAGGATTTGCCAATTGTCCAGCAAAGGCGTTCAGGTCGGCTGGACCGGCCAGTGCCGATCCAAGTCCTTTAACCCGGCGCAGATCAGTTCAGACAGAACATTCGTGTCAATATCCGCCAGCTTGTTCACATAGAGACAGGACTTGCCCAGCTTGTGTTTACCCAGTCGTGACAGAATATCCCCGAAATCTGCATAGCCGGGCATGATGTAGATCGACAGAGCCGTTTTGCGCGGGGAAAACCCGGTTGCCAGAAACTCTCCTTCGCGCCCGGACTTGTAGCGATAATGGTAACGACCATAGCCCACAATCGACGCACCCCACATAACAGGTTCAAACCCGGTCGCGTGCCGAAAGAGGGCATCCAACGCCCGCGCATCATCTGCCTTCTTCGCCGGTTGAACAGCCGCCAAAAAGCCCTCGACGCTTTGCCCTGTGGGAACGGTTTTGTTTTCAGATCCCGCCATAAACAAAAATTAACACGTAATGTTCATCCACGCAGCCCATTTGAAAAGGGTATACACTGGCAAGAGACTCGCGCCGACCTAAGCTCACTGAATGCTGTTCTGACAGGGAGAACCAATATGACCATCAAATTGACACGCCGCGCGGCACTGGGTACCGCGGCAGCTTTGCCCTTTGCCGCAGCTGCAGCGCCGGTTCTGGCAGCCGGAGCTGAGACAAAGGCAAATTCAACCGTCGCCAAATCCTTTGCGTTGGGCGATTTTACCGTAACGACATTGCTGGACGGCAGCCTGCCGCGCGATGGCGCCCAAGAAATCTTTGGCGGCGGAGCGTCAGATGAAGACTTCGCGAAAGTCTCAGCAGACAATTTCATCTCGCCGGATGTCGCGCAGTTCTTCTTTACCCCGACTCTGGTCAACACCGGGTCTGAGCTGGTCCTGTTCGACACGGGGCTGGGGCAAGGTGGTATACAGGCGGCCTTGGCCGATGCGGGTGTGACACCGGATCAAATCAATGTCGTCGTCATCACCCATATGCATCCCGACCATATCGGGGGCATGACGACCGATGACGCGCCGACCTTCCCGAACGCGCGCTATGTCACCTCCTCTCCGGAATATGACTTCTGGGCGGCGCAGGACGCGGGCAATCGTGTCGGAGATCTGGTCGCGGCCAAGGTCACACCTTTGGCCGAGAAGATGACCTTTGTTGAAAATGGCGGCGAAGTCTCGTCGGGTATCACCGCTGTTGCAGCTTATGGCCATACACCTGGCCACACGGTGTATCATCTAGAAAGCAACGGGCAGCGTCTGGTTCTGACCGCCGATCTGGCAAACCACTATGTCTGGTCCTTTGCCCATCCGGAATGGGAAGTCCGTTTTGACATGGACAAAGCAGCCGCCACGGCATCGCGCCGCGACGTGCTGGGCATGCTGGCCGCCGACAAGGTTCCGATGATCGGCTATCACATGCCATTCCCGGCAGCTGGCTTCGTTGAACCCCGTGGCGACGGGTTCCGCTTTGTGCCTGTCAGCTACCAGATGATGGGATAGTACCCTAGTATCCCGGGTCCGGCCGCACCTTTGAACCATCCGTAAATCGGGACAGGTGAAAGGCGGCCGGATCAACGCATGGCGTGGTTTCACAAACCAGATCGGCCATTAAACGCCCCGCTCCGGGGCCGATCCCAAATCCATGACCTGAAAACCCCGTGGCGATGAACATCCCTGGCATGGTATCAACTGAAGATATTACCGGAATGGCGTCCGGGGTGACGTCGATCAAACATGCCCAGCTTTGAACGATCTCTGCCTGCTCCAGCACCGGGAACCCTTTGCGCGCGCGTGTCCATGACTGCCTCAAGACCTTGGCCGAGGGCTCAGGATCCAGCACACGGCAATGTTCGAATGGCGTGACGTCGGAGTGCAACCATGATCGGTCTTCGCTCGCCTCTGCCGCCCAGCGCTTGGAAAGCCTGAACCGCAGGGACCGCCACTCCTGCCGGAACGCTGGTAAAAACTGCATCGCAAGCCGAAAACTGTCCGGGACAATATCAACCGTATTCTCGTGCCCGGATGCAATTGTATAACCGCCATCGGCCCTTTTTCGCATCGCGAAGTCATCTGACCATATTGCTGTTTCCGGCCCATTCACCGGTGAAGTGCGTAAGACCGTGTTGAGAACCTTAAGCTGTGGCAGGTCAATCCCCGCATTGCCCGCGAACAGCCGCGACCACGCGCCTCCGGCAAGAACCACCCGTGCACAAGCCACCCGGCCACGTTCGGTAAACACACCTGAGATTTGGCCGTTCTCAACGTCAACGCTGCGAACCGCGCAGTTGGTCATCAGACACGCGCCCTTGTCGCGTGCGGCCTCGGCAATTGCAGGGGCGACCCATTGCGGTTCGGCTCGGCCGTCTCGCGGCATGTGCAAGGCAACCTTCAACCCGGATTGATTGTCAGGCAACAGAGCATCCAGCTCGGCCCCTGAAACCATCTGTGCACCGGTCTGCAAACCTTCAACATTGCACATCCAGCGTTCAAGGTTTGCGTGATCTCGCTTTCCCGAGGCACCAAAGAAGATGCCAGACCGCGAAAAACCAGTTTGGCGTCCGGTACGTTGATCAAGATGCTGCCAGATATGCTGTGCTTCCAACATAAGCGGAATTTCACGCGGGTCCCGCAGCCCCAAACGCACCCATCCCCAGTTTCGCGAACTTTGTTCGCCCGCAATATGGCCTTTTTCGCACAGCAAAACCGACGCGCCCCGCTCTGACAGCTCTAAAGCTGTTGATGCGCCGATGATTCCGCCGCCAATGACCACAACGTCAACAGACTTGGGCAGATGCAGATCAGGTTCTACAGGAGTTGGTTTTGGGCCGGGCATCCGCCGCTCTTACTTCATTGCTCGGACTGCAATGAATGCGCGGTATCAGGCAATAGGCAACATGCTGCCTGATGCACGGATCACAATTTTCACAAGCTGTGGTTATAGTGCCAGAATGATCTCTGGCACTGTTGGATTGAACAGGTCCAAGCCGTCAAGCCGCGCCGCAGAGTTCAGCCCACTTCTGACGCAATGTGGCTGTCAATCCGGCATCGTAGCCAGCCAAATCTTCGCCCATGCTTTCTTGTGAAGGCAGTTCAGGCAGAACCGAAGAGGCCACAGATTCCGCTGGTTCCGATTTTTGCTTTGACGACATCTCAGCCCCCAAAAGATCGGCAATGGCAGAATCTACCTGATCTTCGTCTAGTTCATGACCCTTGGTTTCCATCGAACGCCACGGAAGTGGCGAGTGGAGTGGTCTATCGTATTGCTCACGCATTTTCACACCAAATCGTTAACACAGACACGCAATTCACGATGCGTAACAAACAAAACTCGATCATAAACACCGAGGCACTTAAGAATGCGCCGCATCTGCCCCACATGAGGCGGCAATTAAGCTAAAATTTGTCAGAAAAGTGTCCAGATTTCAAGCGTGTTAGAAGGCCTAAGCCGAATCTGGATGCGCACTGTCCCCGCCATATGGACAATGAGCAAAAGTGTGCCATCAAGCACCATTTTTGGAAACGATCGGAGACTTGAAAAATACGCGTGGTTTCAGCTCAAGACCGATCACGCCAACGATTCACAATCGGGTATCTGCGATCCAACCAGAAGGCTCGCTTGGTCAAGCGCGTGCCTGGTGCGGACTGGAACCGCTTATATTCGCTGATATAGATCAGATGCTCTACGCGACGGGCGACATCTGCTTCGAATCCTGCTGCTTCGCAATCAGCGATCGAGCCATCGCGGTCGACCAGGATTTCCAGGATCGCGTCCAGTTCCGGGTAGTCCGGCAGGCTGTCACTGTCTTTCTGGTCTTCGCGCAGCTCGGCACTGGGGTGTTTATCGATGACCGACGGTCGGATCACCTCACCTTCGGGGCCCATCATCCAGTCACGGTGATTGGCATTGCGCCAGCGGCATGTTTCGAACACGCGCGTTTTATACAGATCCTTGATCGGGTTATAACCGCCATTCATGTCGCCATAGATGGTCGCGTAACCCACAGCCACCTCGGACTTGTTGCCCGTGGTCAGCAGCATTTCGCCAAACTTGTTCGAGATCGCCATCAGCAGCAAACCGCGCAGGCGGGATTGGACGTTTTCCTCGGTCAAATCCGCCTCGCGGCCCGCAAACAACGGGGTCAGAGTGTCCGTCACCGCCGCCCGACTGTCCGAGATCGGAACATAGTCGTAATGCACGCCCAGCGCCTTGGCGACGGCTTCAGCGTCATCCAGCGAGGCTTGGCTGGTGTATTCCGACGGCAGCATCACGCAACGGACGTTTTCCGCACCGATTGCGTCAACGGCAATTGCCGCGACCAACGCCGAGTCCACTCCACCCGATAGCCCCAACAACGCCTTTTTGAACCCGATCTTGCCCATGTAATCGCGCAGGGATTGGACCATAGCGCGATAGTCCTGCTCCCATTCATCCGGCTGCGGCACAACTTCAGCAGGCACAATACGCCAACTCTCATCACCGCGCTCCAAATCGACATGTGTTACGGCCTCATCGAAGACCGGCATTCGAAAGGCCAGTTCTCCGCCCGGATTCAGGCCGAAAGTCGCGCCATCAAAAACCTGATCGTCCTGACCGCCCACCATGTTCAGATAGATCAGCGGTAAACCGGTCTCGACCACACGGGCGACCATATGGTTCAGGCGCACATCATATTTGTTGCGAAAGTAAGGTGAACCATTGGGGATCAGCAGAAACTCGGCCCCGGTCTCTTCCAGTGTTTCCGAAACATCCGGGTGCCAGCTGTCTTCGCAAATCGGGCTACCGATCCGCGAGTTGCCAACCGAGTACGGCCCCCCCAACGGGCCCGCGTCGTACAGGCGCACCTCATCGAACACGGTTTCATTCGGCAAGTGATGTTTCAGCACCTTGCTGCCGATGCGACCGCCCTTGAGGATCAGGTAGGCATTAAAAAGCTTACCGTCTTCCGTCCACGGACCGCCAATTGCTATGGCGGGTCCATCGGCACATTGCGCAGCCAGCGACTGAACCGCTGCCATGGCCGCTTGGTGGAACACCGGCTTCATCACCAGGTCCTGGGTGTTGTAACCGGTAATGAACATTTCGGGGAAAGCCACAAGGTCGGCACCAGCTTCGCGCCCCTGCTCCCACGCCGCAAGCGCCTTGTCCAAATTGCCTTGGATGTCCCCAACAACGGGATTGAGTTGTGCCAGAGTAATGCGGAAACGGTTGGCCATGCTGCCCTCTTGCCCTCGTCAGTCCTAATGCCATTTAGCAGATCGCACCGCGAGTGAAAGTCAAATGCGGCAAAACACGTTGCTCTGTCCGCACGGGTATCTTAGTTTTGCTTTAAAACGTGACAACCGGGCAAGGCAGGAAAAACCATGAACGCTATCCGCATTTCTTTGGCCGCCACGGCGATGGCTTTGCTAGCCACATCCGCCTTTGCGCAGGACGGACAGGTTATCGTTGCGGATGATGATGTTGGCGGCGTGTACGAGGGCACTTTCCTGAACGGCCTGCGCCACGGCGAGGGCACTTACCGCCTGCCGAACGGGTTCGAATATGTCGGCGAATGGGTCGAGGGCGAAATTCAGGGCAACGGCATAGCGCGCTATGTCAACGGCTCGGTCTATGAGGGGATGTTCGCGAAGGGGCAACCCGAGGGGCAGGGCAAGATCATCTACCCCGACGGCGGCAGCTATGAGGGGGGCTGGGCCGAAGGGTCAATCAACGGAAGCGGAATTGCAAAATACACCAACGGCGTCCGTTACGAGGGCAGCTTCAAAGACGCCCGCTATCACGGCAAAGGCGTCCTGACCGACCCCAGCGGTTACGTCTACGATGGCGACTGGAAGGATGGCGTCAAGCACGGCGAGGGCAAAATCACCTCGACGCAAGGCAGCATCTACGAAGGGCAAATCAACAACGGCTTGCGCGATGGCCAGGGTACTCTGACCGTTCCGGATGGCATGACATATACCGGTGATTGGTCTCAGGACAGCATGACCGGCAAGGGCCGCTTGTTGCAGGCCAATGGCGACCTTTACGAGGGCGATCTGGTTGATGGCCGCCGTCAGGGCAATGGCAAGGCCACATATGCCAACGGTGCGACTTATGAGGGCGAATATGCCGATGACCGCCGCCACGGAAAAGGTCGCTTTCTTGGGACCGACGGGTTTGATTACACCGGCGAATGGGTGGACGGCCAGATCGAAGGACTGGGTGAGGTCACCTATCCTGATGGCGCGACCTATACCGGTGATTTCAGCGCAGATCTGCCGCATGGCAAAGGCGTTCAGACCTATCCGGATGGCACCGTCTATGACGGCGAATGGACGGCTGGCATCTTTGAGGGCAACGGTAAGGCCACGTATCCCAACGGTGTTGTTTACCAAGGACAGTTCAAGAACGGTCTGAGCCATGGCACGGGCGTTCTGACATTCGCGAACGGGTATCGGTACGAAGGCGACTGGGTAGATGGCGCGCGTCAGGGTAAAGGCAAGGCAACTTTTCCTGACGGAACATCCTATGAAGGTGATTTCCAAGACGGTCAGCGTCACGGCGAGGGAACTATAAAAACCCCACGCGGATTCAGCTATACCGGCGGCTGGGCCGAAGGCAAAATCAGTGGTCAGGGTGTGGCAACCTATGCCACCGGCGACGTGTACGAAGGCACCTTTCTGGATAACAAACGCCACGGTAATGGCACGATGCGTTATGCCAATGGTCTGGAAGAAACCGGTGTTTGGGAAAACGGCGTCCTACCCAGTGAGAACGTGAGCGCGCCCGACGCGACGGATACCGAAACCGAGCCTGATACATCCGCCTCTGACGGGTAATCAAGCTACCAGGGTACTGGCTTTCCTGCCCAGTCAAAAAACCCACCCGTTTCAACAGGGTCCAAGGCGGCTGCGACCGTTAGCAGGTTCCGGGCGGCCTCATCAGGCGCAACCGCAGGGTGCCGCCCGACATATTTCCGGGTGAATGCTGTCGTGACCGTACCGGGGTGCAAGGCGACGCAGATCGCCTGTTTATGGCTTCGGGCAAGCTCGATCGCGGATGTGCGGACAATCTGGTTCAGCGCCGCCTTGGATGCCCGATAACTGATCCATCCACCAAGCCGGTTGTCACCAATCGACCCCACGCGCGCAGACAACACGGCAAAGACGGCGCGCCGGTCGCGCGGCAGCAAGCGCGCGGCATGCGCAAGAACTAACGCGGGTCCGACCGCGTTCAGCGCGAACTGATCCATCATCGCCGGCGCGGATAGCAGTCTGATGGTTTTCTCGGGGGCGGCACCATTTACCTCAAGAGCGCCAGCCGTGACTAGGATCAGGTCGAACGGACCGGAAACGCCCGCCAACGTCCGATCGACGATCTCGGGGTCGGTCAAATCAAATCCGTCCTGTGACCGGGACAATGTGGTGACGTCGACCGACTGTTGCCTAAGCCTGTTGGCGATTGCACCTCCGATCCCACCCGAGGCGCCGATGATAAGTGCTGTTTCCATGCCGGTTGAACTAGCCGTCAGCAATGCGTGATCAACACATGTGGGAAAAAAGAAATTTCTTCATATGCCGGAGGAAAATTCGTTCTTTTCATTCCCGCCGCGCGATGTATAACCTCAACCCCATGATCAACCGCGCAGATATCCTGATTGCCGACACCGCCCTTCGCGGTGCGTCTCTGCGTGGCCTACTGATCCTAATCCGCCTCTGAGCGTGCCATCCGGCGCGCCCGCTCAGAGGAGGACGCCCGCGCGCCATAGGCTTTAGGACAGAAGAAGAAAGAGAATCCCATGACCAACGTGACCGACCAAGACCGCGTCTTGATCTTTGACACAACCCTGCGCGACGGCGAGCAAAGCCCCGGCGCAACTATGACCCATTCGGAAAAGCTGGAGATTGCCGAGCTGCTGGACGATATGGGCGTCGATATCATCGAGGCGGGGTTCCCAATTGCCTCCGAAGGTGACTTCAAGGCCGTCTCTGAAATTGCCGAACGGTCCAAAAACAGCCGCATCTGCGGTTTGGCCCGTGCCAATTTCGCGGATATCGACCGGTGCTGGGAAGCTGTGAAACACGCAGGTAGAAGCCGAATTCACACCTTCATCGGCACCTCGCCGCTGCACCGTGCCATTCCGAACCTGACGCAGGGCGAGATGGCCGACAAAATCCACGAAACCGTGAGCCATGCGCGCAATCTGTGCGAAAACGTGCAGTGGTCGCCTATGGATGCGACGCGGACCGAATGGGATTATCTGTGCCGCGTGATCGAGATTGCGATCAAGGCTGGCGCAACGACGATCAACATCCCTGACACTGTCGGCTACACGGCACCGATGGAGTCCGCCGATCTGATCAAACGTCTGATCGAAACGGTTCCGGGCGCGGATGAGGTGGTGTTCGCGACCCACTGCCACAACGACCTCGGCCTGGCGACCGCGAACTCGCTGGCTGCTGTCGCGGGTGGTGCGCGTCAGATTGAATGTACCATCAACGGCCTTGGCGAACGCGCCGGTAACACCGCGCTGGAAGAGGTGGTGATGGCGTTGCGCACACGCAATGACATCATGCCCTGGAACACCGGCATCGACACGACCAAGATCATGCATATCTCGCGCCGGGTCGCGACGGTGTCGGGCTTCAACGTCCAGTTCAACAAAGCCATCGTCGGCAAGAACGCCTTCGCGCATGAAAGCGGTATCCATCAGGACGGCATGCTGAAGAACCGCGAAAACTTTGAGATCATGCGCCCCGAGGATATCGGTCTGTCCGGGACGTCTTTGCCGTTGGGCAAACACTCGGGCCGCGCGGCGCTGCGTGATAAGCTGAACACGCTGGGTTATGAGGTTGGCGACAACCAGCTCAAGGACATTTTCGTTCGGTTCAAAGAACTGGCCGACCGTAAGAAAGAAGTGTTCGACGACGATCTGATCGCGTTGATGACGCTGGATGATGACGACGGCAACGATCACCTGCAACTGGTTTCAATGAAGGTTACCTGCGGAACCGTCGGCAAGGCCGAAGCCACCATCGAAATGGATGTAGGCGGCAAGGAAATCATCGCCACTGAACAAGGCGACGGCCCGGTCGACGCTGCCTTCCGCGCCATTCGCGTTGTGCATCCGAATACGGCGCACCTGCAGCTTTATCAGGTGCACGCCGTGACCGAAGGCACGGACGCACAGGCCACGGTATCGGTGCGTCTGGAAGAGGACGGCATGATCGCAACCGGTCAATCCGCCAACACCGATACCGTCGTGGCGTCGGCCAAGGCGTATATCCACGCGCTGAACCGCCTGATCGTGCGCCGTCAAAAGGCGGGCCCGGGCGCTGACACGCGGGAAATCTCGTACAAAGATCTTACTTGAACAAAAAAGGGGCGGTCGATTGTCGACCGCCCCTTCTCTATTATCTCCAACCGCACTAAGGCCAATAGAACAAGGTCAGATCTGCTGGTTTTTCTGTCCCGATCAACGAGTAGTCATACACCGGCGTATCGTTGAGATCGTTCAGCCCCGATACTGCATACCCTTCGGTTGGTATGTAGTTCGCGTCATAGTTCAGATCATAATCCCCGTTTTCGTCGTGAAACGCGATAACAGCAAAATACCCGCTGTCGAGGTCGGGAAAGTCGAAGCGGAGCGGGTCCTCGGACGCTGGTGCCTCTAGGTAGCCAACGGCTTTGGTGTAATCCATATTGTCAAACGCCGTCGCCTGGTCAAACGCCATGACAATCACGTTGCCCTTGATACTGCGCGCACCATGCAGATTGACGGTCAGGCCCTTGTCTTGAGAGGTCCCTGTGGTGGAAGCCGCTGCTTGGTCAATATCTGTGGTGAACCCCGAGGCGACCCAGGCGCCTCCGACAAACAGACCTGCCGTCACGATGGCCGCCACGATGCGTTGTGTGTTGCTTGGCATCTTTTGCGCTCCTACGCCTTACTTAGCGGGTTTACTCTGTTTGCGACCGTTCTTTGGCTGCCAACCCGGCGGTCCGAAGAAAACACCCAGCTTGTTGCCGAACCCCGGCATGTTCCGGACATCCTTGAACAGGCGGGCAAAGCCGTGAAGGAAGGCGACGAAGGGATTGATCGAGTCGATCGGTTTGACGAGGCCATAGACCACCTCTTCCTTTTCGTCCTCGAACGTCCCGAACATACGGTCCCAGATGATCAGAATCCCAGCATAGTTCTTGTCCAGGTATTTCGGGTTTGATCCATGGTGAACACGGTGATGTGACGGCGTGTTGAAGATGTATTCAATCGGGCGCCACAGCTTTTTGATAACCTCAGTATGCAGGGCCGTCTGATACAATTGCACCAATAGTTCCGCGACCAGCACCATGAACGGGTTGAACCCCAACAGCACAAGCGGAAGGTGGAAAAACAGCGGCCAAAAACCATCCAGCGGACCATGGCGATAAGCCACTGATATATTGAAGAAGGGAGAGCTATGGTGAACCGAATGCGTGGCCCAGAGGAAGTTGATCCGGTGCAGAATCCGATGCTCCCAGTAATAGGCCAGATCTGCAAGGATCAGCACAATGATGAACGAAGCCCATGTTGTCGGAATATTGAACACGGCAAATTGCGAAGCCCAGACATAGGCACCGATATAGAAACCAGCCAACAGAACAAAGCTGATACCGATGAAGAAAACGAGCGTTATGAAATTGGTGACGGTGTCACCCATCATCTGCCAATTCAGCTTTTTGACGACTGCATATCGGATCAATTCGAAGGCCAGAAAGGCCATGGCAAAAACGAAGAACCAATCGTCAATCAAGGTTTCCCAGTAATTCAGATGAAAGTCACTGATATGGCGGCTTAGGAAGTCCATCGAAGCAATCCGATTCCGTTAGTTGTCATATATGACAATTAACTTATGGAGCCAATATTAAAAATCAAGATCCCGGCATCAGAAAAGCGGGACCTTCCGGCAAAGGCATTGCTGTGGCATCAGAATTTGCTCCTGAGAAGTTCACTCTCAGGCAAAATCCCGTGTAATCACCGGTTTTTCTTCAACGAAGTTTGCCGAACAAGCCGTCTAGCGTTTTAGCGGACTCCTTCAGACCATAAGGCGCGTTCACGACAAACATTCCCGAACCAACCATACCGTGCCCTTCGCGTGCGGCCGGAAAGCGCACCTCGTGATGCAAAACTTTGGGGAAATCCCGTTTCTCCAAAGCGTCGCGCATGCCCTGATGCCGCCCATTGGCCAGTATCGGATACCACAGTGCAATGACACCGACGTTCCATTTCCGGTTCAACGAGGCGATTATACCGGGCATTCGGTCATAATCAGATTTGATCTCATAGCTTGGATCAATCAGCAAAACGCCACGGCGCGGTGTCGGGGGCAGCAGAGATTGGGCCAGCTCAAAGCCGTCCTGCCGATAGGTTCGGGCATCAAACGTGATCAATGCGTCGGACAGTGCTCGGTATTCTTGCGGGTGCAATTCGGCAAAGTGCATCTTGTCCTGCGGACGCAGCAGGTTCGCTGCGATCAAGGGCGACCCCGGATACGCCGTTTTGCCATACCGATCATGCACAGCGGCAATGGCCCTGCTCAGAGAATGGTCGGCGTCAAACCAGCCTTCAGTCAACGCACGTTCAATTCCCGCCGCTGCTTCACCGGTCTGAACGGCCTGATCCGAGTCCAACTGGTACAGCCCCCGCCCCGAATGGGTTTCGATGTAGCTTAGCGGTTTGTCCTTTTGGGTCAGATAGGCCAGCGTTTCTGCCAAAATTGCGTGCTTATGGACGTCCGCAAGGTTACCTGCGTGGTAAATATGTTGATATGAGAGCATGATGCCTTCTAAAGTCCCTGCAATTAAGGCGGAAAGGTGCTGATTGTCGCGGAATCAGCCCTTTTACCGGGCGAGTTGGCACCCTATAAGTCATCCGTCCCGGAACCGTCGAGTCGCGGGCAGTAGAAAACTGACATACAGGATCAGGGAAAAATATGGGGATCTTTGGCAATCTGGGCGGCCTGTTCACAGCGGACATGGCTATCGACCTTGGTACAGCGAACACGCTGGTTTACGTCAAGGGTCGCGGTGTTATCCTGTCTGAACCCTCTGTGGTGGCGTATCACGTCAAGGACGGCGTGAAAAAGGTTCTGGCCGTTGGCGAAGACGCCAAGCTGATGTTGGGCCGGACGCCCGGTTCGATCGAAGCCATCCGCCCAATGCGCGAAGGCGTGATTGCCGACTTTGATACTGCCGAGGAAATGATCAAGCACTTCATCCGCAAAGTGCACAAGCGTTCAACTTTCTCGAAGCCCAAGATCATCGTCTGCGTTCCCCATGGCGCGACCCCTGTTGAAAAACGCGCGATCCGTCAATCGGTTCTGTCCGCAGGCGCCCGCCGCGCCGGTCTGATTGCCGAACCTATTGCTGCCGCGATTGGAGCGGGCATGCCCATCACCGACCCGACCGGCAACATGGTTGTCGATATCGGCGGCGGCACCACCGAGGTTGCTGTTCTGTCGCTGGGTGACATCGTATATGCCCGCTCGGTCCGCGTCGGCGGTGACCGTATGGATGAGGCGATCATCTCGTACTTGCGCCGCCAGCAGAACCTGCTGGTCGGTGAATCCACGGCCGAGCGGATCAAGACCACCATCGGCACTGCGCGCATGCCCGACGACGGCCGCGGCCAGTCGATGCACATTCGCGGACGCGACCTGCTGAATGGTGTGCCCAAGGAAATTGAGATCAGCCAGGCCCAAGTGGCCGAGGCGCTGTCCGAACCCGTCCAGCAGATTTGCGAGGCGGTAATGACCGCACTAGAAACCACTCCGCCTGATCTGGCGGCTGATATCGTGGACCGGGGCGTGATGCTGACCGGCGGCGGTGCATTGTTGGGCGATCTGGACCTTGCCCTGCGCGAACAGACCGGCTTGGCCGTGTCGATAGCCGACGAAAGCCTGAATTGTGTGGCTTTGGGTACCGGCAAGGCGCTGGAATACGAAAAACAACTGCGCCACGCGATTGACTACGAAAGCTAAGGCGCGCACCCTTTACTATATAAGGTAAATTCGGCACGAGCAGCACGGGAAGGAGTCCTGTGGCAAAAGACCGATCACAGCGCGATGAATACACAACCCCCTTGCGCCGCCTGCTGCTGGGGATTGTTGTGTTGTGTCTGCTAGGCATCTTTCTGATCTGGCGGATCGACAGCCCGCGCGTGGAACGGTTTCGCGCACAGGTCGTGGACAGTGTTGTGCCGTCGATGGAATGGGCCATGGTTCCTGTCACCGCCGCCGTCAATCTGGTGCGCGATTTCCAAAGTTACCAACGGCTGAGTGATCAGAACCAGGAATTGCGCAGCGAATTGCGCATCATGCGCGCCTGGAAAGAGGCCGCGTTGCAGCTGGAGCAGGAAAATGCCCGGCTTCTGGACCTGAACAACGTGCGTCTTGATCCGCGCCTGACCTATATCACCGGGGTGGTCATGGCCGATAGCGGCTCGCCCTTCCGCCAGTCGGTCCTGCTGAACGTGGGTGAAAGGGATGGGATCAGGGACGGCTGGGCCACCATGGACGGGATTGGCGTCGTCGGGCGTATCTCGGGCGTTGGCCCCGACACCGCGCGTGTTATCCTGATGACGGATGCATCCAGCGCAATCCCGGCCACAATTCAACCGTCTGGCCAAACCGCCCTTATCACCGGCGACAACACTCAATCCCCGTCGGTGGAGTTTCTGGAAAACCGCGAACTGGTACGCCCGGGCGACCGCGTTGTAACCTCGGGCGATGGCGGCGTGTTCCCCGGAGGGTTGCTGATCGGGCAGATCACCGAAGACCCCGGCGGGCGTTTGCGGGTGCGTCTGTCCGCAGATTTCGAACGGCTAGAGTTCCTTCGCGTTCTGCGCTTCCACATGGCCCCGGTGATTTCGGATCCTGGCGGCATCGTGGGTCCACGGCAACCCGAGGCCGCCCTGACCCCACCGGAGGTCGGCGATGGATAGGCAAACCTCTCATCTTTGGCTCAAACGCTGTTTGTACGTGTTTCTGGCGTTACTTATTATGTTCCTGCATCTTCTGCCTCTGGATACACAGCCGGACCGGTGGCCGTTTCCGGACATGCTTATTGCGTTAACGTTCGCCTGGGTACTTCGCCGACCGGAATACATTCCCATTTTTCTGGTTGCTGCGGTGATGCTGATGGCCGATTTGCTGCTGCAACGACCTCCGGGCCTGCTGGCAGCACTTGTGGTTTTTGGATCGGCGTATCTGCGCTCGGCCGCGCCCGGAATGCGCGACGCCGGGTTTATGGCTGAATGGACAACGGCCGCTGTGGTGATCGCGGGAATTTTCATATTGAACCGTGTCATTCTTGCTATTCTATCGGTACAGCAAGCAGCGTTGGGTCCTGTGGTGATACAAGTGGTTCTGACAATTGCGGTTTTTCCTCTGGTCGTTCTTCTCAGTCAGAATGTGCTTGGCGTTCGGCGCGTGTCAGTGTCGGACCCCGGCACAAGAGGGGCCCGGGCATGAAACAACGCAATCCCAAAGCGCAAGGATTGGCCTATAGACGCCTGCCGCGCCGCGCGTTGATCCTGGGCGGGTTGCAGACTGCGTTTATCGGCGGCCTGGCAGCGCGAATGCGCTTTATGCAAGTGGATCAGGCTGACGAGTACCGTCTGCTGGCCGAAGAAAACCGGATCAACATTCGTCTGATCCCGCCAACGCGCGGACGCATCTATGACCGCAACGGCCAGATTATCGGGCAAAACACGCAGTCGTATCGTATTGTTATGGTCCGCGAAGATGCGGGCGACGTCGACAAAGTCATCGCCAAACTTTCAGAGCTTATCCCGCTGACTCAGGAAGAGATTAATCGCGCCAAGACCGAGATGCGCCGCTCTGCCCCGTTCCTGCCAGTCACACTGGCCGATCAAGTCACGTGGGAAGATATCTCCAAGGTCGCGGTTAATGCGCCCGCGCTGCCCGGCGTTACGCCTGAGGTGGGCATGGCCCGTCAATATCCCCGCTACGAGGATTTCGCCCATGTCGTTGGTTATGTCGGGCCGGTCAGTGACTATGACCTCAGCCTGATCGAAGATCCCGAACCGGTGCTGCGTATCCCCCGGTTCCAGATCGGCAAGGTCGGTCTGGAGTCCAAACAGGAAATCAGCCTGCGCGGAAAAGCTGGCGCAAAACGTGTCGAGGTCAACGCCACAGGCCGCATCATGCGCGAGCTTGACCGGCAAGAAGGCGAGGCAGGGGCCGATCTGCAATTGTCCGTTGATGCGGACCTTCAGCAATACGCCCAAGCGCGCCTGGCCGATGAAAGCGCGGCTGCAGTCGTAATCGACTGCGAAACCGGGGATATCCGGGCCATCAGTTCTGCCCCCAGTTTCGACCCGAACCTGTTCGTGCGCGGGATATCGGTCGCGGACTACCGGGCATTAACTGAAGATAACTACCGCCCGCTGGCCAACAAGACGGTTCAGGGCACCTACCCGCCGGGTTCGACCTTCAAGATGATCACTGCGCTTGCCGCACTTGAGGCCGGAGTTGTTGGCCCCGGCAACACCGTCTATTGCCCCGGCCACCTGAAGGTCGGTAGCCGCCGCTTCCACTGCTGGAAACGCGGCGGGCATGGGACAGTAGATCTCAACTTGTCGCTAAAACGCAGCTGCGACGTCTACTATTACGATGTCGCGGTGCGTACCGGCATCGACAAAATCTCGGAAATGGCGCGCAAGTTCGGACTAGGCGTCAAGCACGACATCCCGATGTCAGCTGTCGCTGCCGGTTTGGCCCCCAATCAGGAATGGAAAGAGCGGGTCCATGGCGAAGGCTGGCTGGTAGGCGACACGGCGAATGCCTCGATCGGGCAAGGGTTCATGCTGGCCTCGCCCCTACAGCTTGCGGTCATGACGGCAAGGATCGCCACAGGCCGGGCCGTGAAGCCGCGTTTGGTGCGGTCCGTCAATGGCGTCGAGGAACCATCAGGCGCGGGTGAGCCGCTGGACGTCAATCCGTACAACCTGAATCAGGTACGCAAAGCGATGTTCTCGGTCTCAAACGACAGGGCTGGCACCGCCTATCGCAGCCGCATCATCAATGATGAATTCCGCATGGCCGGCAAAACCGGCACCAGCCAGGTGCGCAACATCACCAAGGCCGAACGCGCGGCTGGCGTAATCCGCAACGAAGACCTGCCGTGGGAACGGCGCGACCACGCGCTGTTCGTCAGCTATGCGCCGTACGACAATCCGAAATACGCCGTGGCAGTGGTGGTGGAACACGGCGGTGGCGGATCCAAGGCAGCGGCCCCGGTCGCGCGGGACATCATGCTGCAGGCTCTGTACAACGGCACCCCACCGCTTGAGGCTTATCCGGTTGCAGATCGTGACCGCATCAAGGAACAACAAAAACGGCTTGAGGGCGACCGTCGCCCTAAAGCGCGACCTCATGAAAAGGACCGCGCATGAGCTATCTTGAATACGCCGTCAAATCCACGCCAACGGGGTTTCGCAAGTTCCTCTACATGAACTGGCCGCTGACTTTGTTGCTGATCAGCGTCGCCAGCGCCGGATTCCTGATGCTGTATTCGGTCGCGGG
This sequence comes from Ruegeria atlantica, assembly GCF_001458195.1. Lineage (GTDB taxonomy): Bacteria > Pseudomonadota > Alphaproteobacteria > Rhodobacterales > Rhodobacteraceae > Ruegeria > Ruegeria atlantica. The sequence continues at coordinate 92,091 of NZ_CYPU01000068.1, forward strand.
CGGGTCCTGGATGCCCTGGGCCGAACCCCAGATTGAGCGGTTCGGACTGGGACTGACCGTTATGTTCATCATCGCGTTGGTACCGATCTGGTTCTGGCGCAACATGTCCGTCTTGGCCTATCTCGGCTCGATCGTTCTGCTAATTTTTGTGGAACTTTTCGGCACCATCGGCATGGGTGCGCAGCGTTGGATCGACCTTGGTTTCATGAGGCTCCAGCCTTCCGAAGTCATGAAGATTGCGCTGGTCATGGTTCTGGCTGCCTACTACGATTGGTTGCCGTCTCATAAGACATCGCGACCGCTTTGGGTGCTTATTCCGGTCATCCTGATCCTGATCCCTACGGCTATGGTTCTGAAACAACCCGATCTGGGCACGTCGATCCTGTTGTTAGCGGCGGGCGGGGGACTGATGTTCCTGGCTGGCGTGCACTGGGCTTATTTCGCCGCCGTTATCGCGGCGGTGGTCGGCTTGATTGCGACCGTGTTCAACAGTCGGGGCACCGAGTGGCAGTTGCTCAAGGATTATCAGTTCCGCCGAATAGACACTTTCCTTGATCCCTCCACCGATCCGCTGGGTGCAGGCTATCACATTACCCAGTCGAAAATTGCGCTGGGGTCAGGCGGCTGGAACGGGCGCGGGTTTATGCAAGGGACGCAGTCGCGCCTGAACTTTCTGCCCGAAAAGCACACGGACTTCATCTTTACCACGTTGGCCGAGGAATTCGGGTTTGTCGGAGGCATCACTTTGCTGACCCTTTACGCCCTGATTATTATCTTCTGCATGGTTACGGCTTTGGCGACAAAGGACCGGTTCTCATCCCTGGTCACCTTGGGGGTCGCGCTCAACTTCTTCCTGTTCTTTGCGGTCAATATGTCCATGGTCATGGGCCTTGCGCCGGTTGTGGGCGTGCCCCTGCCGATGGTCAGCTACGGCGGGTCCGCCATGCTGGTTCTGATGGCTGCCTTCGGCATTGTTCAAAGCGCGCATATTCACCGCCCTCGCTGAATTGAAAGGCCCCTCATGCCCGTCAACGTCCTGTTTTCCGCGCGCCCAGAACAATGGCCCGTGTATGAACCTCTACTTACAAAAGGGCTGTCGCAGGCCGATCTGGACTTCCATCTGGCAACCGAGTTTGCGCCTGATCAGGTCGACTATGTTGTCTATGCACCAACAAGCGGGCTGCTGGATTTTTCACCCTATACACGTTTGAAGGCGGTTCTGAGTCTTTGGGCAGGTGTTGAAAAAATCGCGGGCAACGAAACGCTGACCGTGCCATTGGCCCGGATGGTGGACCACGGGCTGATGCATGGCATGACCGAGTGGGTCGTCGGCCACGTGCTGCGCTATCACCTGGGCATGGACCGCTATATCACCGTGCAGGACGGCGTGTGGACGCCCGATGCCCCACCGCTTGCCAGCGAACGGAATGTGTGTGTGCTGGGCCTTGGTGCGTTGGGAGAAGCCGCGGCAACCGCGCTTGCCGCGTTGAATTTCAAAGTGACCGGTTGGAGCAGAACCGCAAAGGACATCCCGGGGGTAACGTGTCTGCATGGCACCGACGGCTTGCGCGCCGCGTTGTCCAGTGCCGAGACCGTTGTCCTGTTGCTGCCCGACACTCCCGCAACGGAAAACGCACTGAATGCGGACACTTTGGCCTTGCTGCCCAAAGGCGCTCGGATCATCAATCCCGGTCGCGGTCCATTGATCGACGACGACGCGTTGCTGGCCGCACTGGATTCAGGACACATTGCCCACGCCACGTTAGACGTATTCCGCGTGGAACCCCTGCAGCCGGAACACCCGTATTGGGCGCATGCCAACGTGACCGTCACGCCGCATATCGCGTCGGAGACCCGTCCGACAACTGCGGCCCAAGTGATCTGCCAGAACATTATCCGAGGTGAGGAAGGCAAACCCTTCCTGCACCTCGTCGACCGCAATCTAGGCTACTGATCCGATCAGGCCGCGGTAAGCCCGCGGCCTTTCAACAGCGCCTCGACCCCCGGCAAACGCCCGCGGAACGCCAGATACAGCTCCTCAGCTTCGCGCGAGCCGCCGGTGGACAGGATATTGTCCTCCAGTGCTTTGGCGCGCTCTGTGTCAAAGGCACCCCCAGCTTCTTCGAAGGCCGCGAATGCGTCGGCATCCATGACCTCGGACCACATGTAGCTGTAATAGCCCGAGCTATAGCCATCGCCAGCGAAGACATGGGCAAAATGCGGTGTCGCGTGGCGCATACCGATGGCATGCGGCATATCGATATCAACAAGAACCTCGGCCTGTTTCGCCATCGGATCAGCCGGCGCTTCGCCTTCGTGGAACGCCAAATCGACCAAGGCTGAGGCTACGTATTCCACGGTCTGGAACCCCTGATCAAAATTCGCGGCCTTCAGAACCTTCTCAAGCATATCTTGCGGCATCGGCTCACCAGATTCGGCATGCGTGGCAAATTCCGCCAAGACTTCCGGCACTTCCAGCCAGTGTTCATAAAGCTGGCTGGGAAGCTCTACGAAGTCACGCGCGACGCTGGTGCCAGAGATGCTTTCATAGGTCACGTTGGACAACATCTGATGCAATGCGTGACCGAACTCGTGGAAAAGCGTGCGCGCATCGTCATAAGATAGCAGCGCCGGGTCGCCCTTGGCGAAGTTGCAAACGTTGATCACGACGGGGGCCTGCACCTCGGGGAACTTTGCTTGGCTCCGCATGGCGCTGCACCATGCGCCCGATCGTTTGGAACCCCGCGCGAAGTAGTCACCGATGAAGACAGCGATATGCTGCCCGTCGCGTGTTACGTCCCAAGCCCGGCAATCGGAGTGATAAAGCGGTACATCCAGCGGGGCAAACTCCAGCCCGAACAGCCGGTTGGCGCAGGAAAAGGCGGCCTCGATCATACGATCCAGCTGCAAGTACGGCTTCAGCGCAGCTTCATCCAAATCATGTTCAGCCTTGCGGCGCTTTTCGGCGTAGTAGCGCCAGTCCCACGCCTCGAGCGGACCGTTGATGCCGTCTTCCTGCATCATCGCGGTCAAGGTTTCGGCGTCGGCGTCAGCCCTTGCCTTTGCCGGCCCCCAAACCTGCATCAGCAGATCGCGAACGCGGTCCGGCGTTCGGGCCATTTCAGTTTCCAGCTTGTAGTCCGCGAAACTGGAATATCCCAATAGCTTGGCCCGTTCTTCGCGCAAGTTCAGGATTTCAGCCGCAATCTCGCGGTTGTCCGTTTCACCCCCATTGGCACCACGCGCGGTCCAGGCCCGATACGCTTTCTCACGCAGATCGCGGCGCGGCGAGAATTGCAGGAACGGTACAATCAGCGACCGCGACAGAGTGACGACAGGACCATCAGTACCCTTCTCTTCCCCGGCAGCGCGGGCTGCATCCACGACGAAACCCGGCAAACCTTCCAGATCATTCTCGGTCAGGTTCATGAACCATTCGCGCTCGTCCGCCAAAAGGTTCTGGGTGAAGGACGTCCCCAGCGTGGCAAGGCGCGACTTGATCTCTTGCATGCGGGTGTCATCGTTGCCTTCCAAAGCCGAACCAGCGCGCACAAAACCGCGATGGGTCAGCATCAGAACGCGGGCCTGTTCATCGGTCAGGTCAAGCTGATCCTTGCGCGCCCACAGATCCGCCACCCGCAGGAACAGAGCTTTGTTAGACGAAATCCCCGAAAAGTGCGCCGAGAGTTTGGGCGAAAACGCGCGTTGCAGCTCTTCCCGCGCAGGATTGCTGTCGGCACCCGAAACGGTGAAAAAGACAGACAGCACCTTGTCCATCTGCTCTCCGGCTGCCTCAAGCGCCTCAATTGTATTGGCAAAACTAGCTGGGTTGGAATTGTTAGCAATCGCGTCGATCTGCGCGTTATGGGCGGCCATCGCCTTGTCCAATGCAGGCGCAAAATCATCATCCGAAATCTCGGCAAATGGCGCGATTTCAAATGGAGTGGTCCAGGCGGACAGGATCGGGTTGGTCATGCGGATCTCCTTTGCTGGTCAAGCTAGGGAGGCGGGCCGAAATGGTCCAGAGGGGGTGCCCGCGATACAGCCGAAATCTCTAGCCAATCTAGCGCGATAGTAGGCTTACGCGTCGACTTTTCCGCAAATGGGGCAATCAGAGCGTCGGGTCAGGGTGATCTTGCGGCTTTCGCCATAGAGCGCGTCATAGATCAGCATTTCGGCGCGCAGAGCCTGCCCGGCCCCAGTGATCACCTTGATCGCCTCAACCGCCATCATCGACCCCACAACGCCGGGCAATGGACCAATAACCCCCGCTTCGGCACAGGACGGGGCCAGACCGGGGGCCGGTGCCTCGGGGAAGATACACTGGTAACAAGGCGCGTCATTGGCGGGGTCAAAGACGCTTAGCTGACCTTCCCATTGCGACAGCGCACCTGAAACAAGCGGTTTTCCCAGTGCGACCGCAGTACGATTGGCCAAGTAGCGCGTGTCAAAATTGTCGGTGCCGTCCAGGATCAGGTCAAAATCGGCGAAAAGGTCTGCTGCAATCTCATCAGTCAGACGACGATGGTAGGGCAGAACAATCACGTTAGGGTTTTGCGCCTGCATGGCTTGCTGAGCAGAAAAAACTTTGGGCATACCGATATCGGCATCGCGATGGATCACCTGCCGCTGCAGATTGGCGTTTTCAACAATATCGTCGTCGATCACACCGATGGTGCCCACGCCAGCCGCCGCAAGATACTGCAATGCAGGCGCACCAAGACCGCCCGCGCCGATCACCAGCACACGGGCCTGTTTCATCTTTTTCTGCCCCGGCCCGCCCAATTCGCGCAAAACGATATGGCGGGCATACCGCTCCAACTCGGTCTCAGAGAACTTGTCAGACTGCATTGCGGTTTCCTCGGCTTGCTTTGGCGCGGCACGGTTGCGCAGCGTTTTGAGCACCTTGCTATAGCTCAATACCAAAACCGCGGCACCACCTAGGATCAACCACAATGCCGCAGACCCGCCGGTTGCCTCGCGCAGCGGGTGCCCACTCGGCAACGTCAGTTGGATAACAAGTACTCCGATCAGCAAAACGCTGACCGACACGTAGCGAGCAGTTCGGGACACCCCCGCCACGTACCCAATGCCCCACAGAGCACCGGCAAGGATCAGAACCAGAAGCATCAACCGCGTCCAGTCGAGCCAAAACCGCCTGCGCCGCGATCTGTGTCGCTGAGCACCTCGACAGGTTCAAACGCAGCCTGCACGACTGGGGCGACGACCAGTTGCGCGATGCGTTCGCCATGCGCAACCTCAAAACTTTCTTGACCGGCGTTCAGCAGAATCACCCCCAGCGGGCCGCGATAGTCACTGTCGATCGTACCGGGGGTATTGGGCAGAGTAATCCCGTGTTTCAGCGCAAGGCCGGACCGGGGTCGAACCTGCACCTCGTACCCATTTGGAATCTCGATCCGCAGCCCCGTGGGAATCAAAGCGCGCTGCCCCGGTTCCAACATGATCGAATTTCCATTCGGCAGATTCGCCCTGACATCCGCTCCCGCCGCGCCAGTCGTTTCATAAGCCGGCAAAGCGATGGCCGGATCGGCCCCGTCTTCGCGGATCACACGAATTGCTACCATCACTGCACCTCTTGTTCAGCTTGTCAGAGCGTCGGCGATCTTTTGCGCCAGACGTTGCGCCACTGCATCCTTGTCCATGCGCGGCCATTCTTCGGCCCCTTCGTCCGAGATCAAGGTGACAGCGTTTTCTGATCCCCCCATGATGCCCGTCGCAGGGCTGACATCATTGGCAACGATCCAGTCACAGCCCTTGCGTGCCCGTTTCGCAGTGGCGTGTTCAAGCACGTTGTCAGTTTCTGCGGCGAAGCCAACCACCAAGGTCGGCCGCCCCGCATCCAGCCTGGACACGCGTTTGAGGATGTCGGGGTTCTCAGCAAACTCCAGCACCGGAAGACCATCGCGGCTTTTCTTCAGCTTCTTGTCTGAAGCCGCCGCCATGCGCCAATCCGCAACCGCAGCAGCAAACACACCCGCATCTACTGGCAGTGCAGCGTCGACCGCGTCAGACATCTGCTGCGCGGTTTCCACGCGAATAACCTGCATCCCTTCGGGCGGCGAAACATCGGCAGGGCCGGTAACAAAAACCACATCAGCGCCCAGCGCAGACAACGCCCGTGCCACCGCGGTGCCCTGCGCGCCCGAGGACCGGTTGGCGATGTAGCGCACAGGGTCGATCGGTTCATGTGTCGGGCCGGAGGTGACCAGAATACGCTTGCCCTTCAGCGGACCGTTGCCAAGTTGCGCCTCGACCGCGGCCACAATCTCAAGAGGCTCCGACATTCGACCTGGGCCGTACTCTCCACAAGCCATGTCACCCTCATTGGGTCCGACAAACCGGATGCCATCTGCTTGCAATTGCTTGAGGTTGCGCTGTGTTGACGGATGGTCCCACATGCGAACATTCATCGCCGGTGCGCACAAAACCGGGGTATCTGTCGCCATCAGCAGGGTCGAGGCCAGATCGTTGGCCAGCCCGGCCGCCATCTTTCCCATCATGTCCGCCGTTGCCGGTGCGACCACGATCAGATCGGCGGACCGTGACAGTTGAATATGGCCCATCGCGGCCTCATCCGTCAGGTCGAACAGATCGCGATAAACCTTCTCTCCGGCCAACGCCGAGACCGACAACGGGGTCACGAACTCTTCGGCCGCGCCTGTCAGAACCGGTGTTACAGAGGCACCACGTTCTTTCAGCCGCCGGATCAGATCCAGCGACTTATAGGCCGCAATTCCAGCGCCGATGATTAGAAGAATGCGTTTCGATGCCAGCATATTGTGCCCTTCCCGTCCCGGTCGGCCCGACATTAGGCAAGGCCAACGGACAGTTCCAGCGGTTAATTCTGTGTCTCAAACGCCAGACAAGGGTCTTCACGTTCGATGCCAGGGCTGTCGATCACTGCGTCGAACTCACCGTCAATGACGCCATCCTCGGACTGACCCAGCACGAAAACTTTCAAACCGGGGCGTAACCGGGACAGAAAGGTTGGAATCCCCCTGTCCTTACGGGAATGACCATTGCCGGTGATCACCGCAACCGGTCCGCCGGTATCCTCCACAGCGCGCAATATGGCCCTTGTCAGAACCGCATCCCGCAACCGTTGGATTGCGACCAGTTGTGGCAAGGCGGCCTCGGGTATGGCATTGCAATGGGCAGCGAGTTGATCAGCCTCACGCTCGGTCTGCTCAACCTTCGGCAATGGCACCGTCAATCCATAACGGGCAGCATCAGCACCCAGAGCCGTGGCGGCGCCACGTTCCATTGCCGCGCGCGGGACCATGGCACCGTAAACCGGCGCGTCTGAGGCCTGAAAGACCGGGTAATACATGCTAAGCGGCGGCCAGCCGGATTCGAGCCACTTCAGAATTCTGGCAAGCTCTTCCGGATCGGAAATGGCCTTGTCCGCCAATCTCTGAGCACCTTCTTCAGTCACCATTTCCCAGACAACCGCCGAGGGATTGATGGCCTTCAACGCCTCGGCCTGAATGATGTGGTGCAGCGGGTTGTCGTGAATTTCGCCTAATATGACGACGTCAGCAGACGTCATCGCAGACACAACGTCGTCGGGTATCAGCTCATCGGCATGGCCAGGGTTGGCCATAACCACCAGTGCACAAAGCAGAATCGCAAGATGTTTCATGCGATGAAGTGTTGCACCTCACGCGATTGGGCTTCAAGGTTCTTGCGCATTTTCACAAAAGCCGAAGCCTCAAGCTGACGCACCCGTTCTTTGGATAGGCTAAGTTCCTGCCCAAGGCTTTCCAGCGTTCGGGCGGGTTCGCGCAACTTTCGTTCGCGGACAATGAACCTCTCACGATCATTCAAAGCCTGCATTGCCGTCACCAGCCATTCCCGCAATTGCTGGGTATCGTGACTGTTTTCGACAGCTTCAGCGGCTTGTTCGCGCTCATCTTCCAGCGCGTCGATCCATTCCCGGCCGTCTTCATCTGCCGATTGAACGGCATTTAACGAGAAATCGGAGCCGGACAAACGACCTTCCATCATTTCCACGTCCCGCAGCGGAACGCCGATCTCTGCGGCAATCATCTGGTGCAATTGATGACGGTCCAGATCCATGCCATCAGACGCGGCCTCACGCTCTAGCCGGGCCTGCACACGTCGCATGTTGAAGAACAGGGATTTTTGCGAAGACGTGGACCCGGTGCGCACCATTGACCAGTTGCGCATCACATAGTCCTGAATGCTGGCCTTGATCCACCAGACCGCATAAGTCGAAAACCGCACGCCCCGGTCGGGGTCGAACTTGTCGGCAGCTTTCATCAATCCTAACCCGGCCTCCTGGATCAGATCATTCATCGGCGCCCCATAGCGTTTGAACTTGGCCGCCATCGAAATGGCCAGCCGCATATACGCCGTGATCAATCGGTGAAGGGCCTGTTCATCGCGGTCGTCCCGCCACGCATATGCCAACTTTAATTCGGTTTCCGCGTCCAGAAGCTCGGCTTTCATTGCCCTCCGGGACATCGAGAAGTCGTTCGTATTGTCCAGTGCCATTGAAATCTCCCCTTTTCACAGGCGCGGGCCGGGGTTGCTTTGCCGACCTATGAACGATACGCAAAGCAAAACCGGGTGGATCACATGGAAGGTAATTATCGTGAGTCCGGATTTAACCTTTGTGTTGGGCGGCGCGGCCTCGGGCAAGTCGGCTTTTGCCGAACATCTTGTTGTTTCATCAGGAAAAAAGAGAGTTTACCTGGCGACATCACAAGTGTTTGATGATGAGATGCGAGGTAAGGTTCAGCGCCATGTTTCCCAACGGGGCGAAGGCTGGAAGACAATTGAGGCACCGTTTGACCTTGGCCCGACATTGGCGGATTTGCCCCCAAACTCTGTCTGTCTGATCGACTGTGCCACCATGTGGCTGACCAATCACCTGCTTGCAGAAAACGATCTGGAACAGGCGCAAAGCGCGCTTTTGCAGTCACTACGCCTGTGTTCCTCACAGGTCGTCATCGTCTCGAACGAGGTTGGACACGGGATCGTCCCTGACAATGCACTATCCCGCCGGTTCCGCGAGGCGCAGGGGCAGCTGAACATCGCGTTGGCCGCCGAGGCCGATCTGGTGGTGCAGGTCACGGCTGGCCTACCGTTGGTATTGAAGGGGCGACTGGATTGACACGTCTGCATCTCGTGCGTCACGGTCCAACCCATGCCAAAACGATGGTTGGCTGGTCCGACCTGCCTGCTGACCTCAGCGATCGCGCCGCCGTTGCCCGGTTGCATGACCACCTGCCTGCGGACGCTATCTTTGTTTCCTCTGACCTGAGCCGCGCCGCCGATACTGCATTGGCCATTCAAGGCACACGGCGGCGGCTGCAACATCAGTCTGCGCTGCGCGAAATCAATTTCGGCACTTGGGAGCTGCGCGCCTTCAAAGAGATTGAGGCTGAAGACCCCGAACTTGCCTTTGCATATTGGGACAACACCGGCGATGTGCGCCCCCCAAACGGGGAAAGCTGGAACGAGGTCCGCGCACGCGTCGACGCAGCCGTTGACCAGTTGATCCAACAACACACAGGATGCGATCTGGTGGTGGTGGCGCATTTTGGCGTGATCCTAACCCAGGTCCAAAGGGCGCTCGACGTTGACGCGCAAGAGGTTTTTGGCCATCGCATCGACAACCTTTCGGTTACCGAAATCACGCATCACGGCGATCGCTGGTCTGTCGGACGGATCAATCATCTTCCGTGATGCAACCGCGCACAAATCACTGATTTACGGAATGGAACGGCCGCGCCATCCTAGCCGCATGACTTTTGATTTGTTTATCGGAGACCGCCTGTTTTCCAGCTGGTCCATGCGCGGGTGGCTGATGCTGGAAAAGTTCGGCCTGCCCTATCGTTCCCACATGATCGGCCTCTATTCCGGCACCATGGCCGAGGATATGAAACCCCTCGCGCCGGCCCGCCTTGTCCCGGCCCTGCGATTGCCCGACGGCACCGTGGTTGGGGAAAGTCTGGCGATGGCGGAAACCCTTGCCGAATTGCATCCCGAAGCGGGGCTTTGGCCCAAAGACCCCGCCGCGCGCGCCACCGCGCGGTGGCTTTGCACCGAAATGGTAGCCGGGTTTAGCGCATTGCGCGGGCAGTGTCCGATGCAGCTCAAACAGTGCTGGCAGGGGTTCACTCCGTCGACCGAAACACGCGCCGATCTTGCAAGGATCCAGACCTTGTGGGCCCATGCCCGTGATGTGTCTGGCGCGGACTCCGGTCCTTTGTTTGGCCACTATTCCCTTGCGGACGTGTTCTATACGCCGGTCGCGGCACGGATGATTGGCTATGGCTTGCCGATCGCTGATGCCAATCGCGACTACTGCATTGATTTGCTGTCGGATGTTTCTGTCCGCCAGTGGCGTGCGATGGGGCTGACGGTCAACTACGACCCTTTTCCATACCCCATGGATCTGCCATCAGAGCCTTGGCCAATTGCCGGTACTTCGCAAGCAAAAGCGGTAGATGGTACTAAGTCGAACAACGACGCCTGCCCTTATTCCGGCAAAGCTGTCACCGCAGTTCTCGAACTGAATGGCCTGCGCTGGGGGTTCTGCAACCGGTTCTGCCGTGACAAAACAGTCGCTGATCCCGGTGCATGGCCAAAATTCACCGAGATGACCCGCGCCATTAACGATTCTTAAACCGCGGCTGTGGCAGCAACGACCTGTTAACCAAAAAGGTCATTCATGGTTGCCCGCGCCCACACAGTTGCTTTTCAAGGGGTCGATGCCCGCCCGGTCGAGGTGCAGTGCGCCGTCTCGCCGGGCCTACCCACATTTTCCATCGTCGGCTTGCCCGACAAAGCCGTGTCCGAGGCGAGAGACCGCGTCCGCAGCGCGCTGAGCTCGATGGCCATCGCGTTGCCGTCAAAACGGATCACTATCAACCTGTCGCCTGCCGACCTACCCAAAGAAGGCAGCCATTTCGACCTGCCTATAGCTGTTGCATTGCTGTCCGCGTTAGAGATCATTCCGCGGGACGCCGCCGAAGGTTCGGTTTCGCTGGGCGAGTTATCTTTGGATGGCTCACTAGTGCCTGTGGTCGGTGCCCTACCCGCTGCAATGACTGCGGCGGCTGAGGATCGGGCCTTGCTCTGCCCCCGTGCCTCTAGTGCCGAGGCTGCTTGGGTTGATGCAACACAGGTGATCGGCGCTGGGTCGCTTGGGGACGTGGTGCGGCATTTCTCTGGCCAGTCTCCGCTATCCGCCGCACAGCCCGGCGAAGTCACACTTGAGCCCAGCGCGCGTGACCTGCGCGACGTCAAAGGGCAAGAACGTGCAAAGCGCGCCCTGGAAATCGCCGCAGCAGGTCGGCACCATCTGATCATGACCGGCACACCCGGTTCCGGCAAATCCATGCTGGCTGCACGCCTGCCCGGGATTTTACCGCCGCTGACACCGACCGAGGCGTTAGAAACTTCGATGATTCAGTCGTTGTGCGGGCTATTGGACGAAGGTGGGATCAGCCGCAGCCGCCCGTTTCGCGAACCTCATCACACGGCGTCCATGGCTGCGATCGTTGGTGGCGGCAGGGGGGCAAAGCCGGGCGAGATTTCACTGGCCCACAACGGCGTTCTGTTCATGGACGAGTTCCCGGAATTCCCACGCACGGTTCTAGAGACACTACGCCAGCCTATTGAAACTGGAGAGGTCATGGTCGCGCGTGCAAATGCCCATGTGAAATACCCCTGCCGGTTCATGCTGGTCGCGGCGGCCAACCCTTGCAAATGCGGCTACCTCACCAATCCCGGGCGCGCTTGTTCCCGCGCACCTGTTTGCGGAGAGGATTACCTGAGCCGAATCTCCGGGCCGTTGATGGACCGGTTTGATTTGCGGATTGAGGTGCCCCCGGTCAGATTCACCGATCTGGACCTACCACCCTCGGGTGACAGTTCCGCCACCGTTGCCGCGCGCGTCGAACAAGCCCGGTCGATTCAGGCAGAGCGGTTTTGCGATACACCGTCCACCCGTCAGAACGCCGATGTCGAGGGTAAATTGCTGGATGAAATCGCTGCCCCGGATGCTGAAGGCAAAGACCTGTTGCTGAAGGCAGCCGAGCGATTTGGCCTGTCTGCCCGCGCCTTTCACCGCATCCTGCGCGTAGCGCGTACTATCGCTGATCTGGACGGGGCGCCGGATGTCCGGCGCCCTCATATCGCCGAGGCGCTGAGCTTTCGTATCAGCGCCAAGGCGGCATCTTAAAGCTTGGCTTCAATCGCCTGCCAAATTTTTTCGGCGACGTTCACGCCGTTGAACCGCTCTAGCTCTTGAATGCCTGTTGGCGAGGTCACATTGATTTCCGTCAGGAAATCGCCGATCACGTCGATGCCGACAAATATCTGGCCTTTTTCCTTCAGCAGCGGTCCGATCGCGGCACAAATTTCCAGGTCGCGCTCGGACAGGCCAATCTTTTCGGGACGACCGCCTACATGCATGTTCGAACGTGTTTCGCCCGCGGCCGGTACGCGGTTGATCGCACCTACGGCTTCACCATCAACCAGAATCACACGTTTGTCGCCATTGCTGACATCCGGCAGGAATTTCTGAACAATCAAAGGCTCGCGCGAGAACCCGGTGAACAGCTCATGCAAAGAGGTCAGGTTGCGATCATTCGCGTCCAACCGGAAAACTCCGGCACCGCCATTGCCATAAAGCGGTTTGAGGATGACGTCGCCGTGCTTTTCCTTGAACGCCTTGATGGTCTGCAGATCCCGCGCAATCGTTGTGGGCGGCGTCAGATTCGGGAAATCCAGAACCAGTAGTTTTTCGGGGTAGTTCCGCACCCAGAACGGATCATTCACAACCAAAACTTGCCCCTTTAGACGGTCCAGCAAGTGGGTCGATGTGATGTAATGCATGTCAAACGGCGGGTCCTGACGCAGCCAGATCACGTCGAACTCTGCCAGGTCCACTTCACGTTCGGGGCCAAGTTCCGCCGGATTGCCCGCCACCCGTTGAACTTTCATGTCCTGACCGCGCGCGGTGATCCGCCCCTCTTGATAGGCCAGCTGATCCGGGCTGTAGAAAAACAGCGTATGTCCGCGCGCCTGCGCCTCTTCGGCCAGACGGAATGAGCTGTCGGCATTGATATCCACGGCCCCGATTGGGTCCATCTGAAAGGCGATTTTCATGGCGTGTCCCTCAGTTTCACGCCAGATACATGGCCCAGCCACGTCGGGGGTTCAATGGGGATCAGGCTAAACCGAAGGCGTTTTCGATAATTTGAACGGCGCCCGAGGCATCCACCAAAGCCGCGTCAAACCGCACATTGGTCAATTGCCCGTTTGGTTCGGTTTCCAGGAATTGGGCCGCCGATGCGCAGATCCTATCCATTTGGCGCCGATTGATCCGGGCGGCAGCGGCATCGAAACTGACACTTTTTTTCACTTCGACAAAGACAATCCCGTGAGCGTCGCGCGCAATAAGATCGATCTCCCCACCGGCGCCGCGCCAGCGGCGATTCAGGATGAAATAGCCGCGTTGTTCGTAATTTGACGCAACCTGCTGCTCCGCCGCCTGCCCGGCATGATAGGACACCGAACTTCGAACGGATCGTGCAGCCATGTCATCCCTTTCCCAATTTCAGAGCCTTCTGATAGATCGGGCGGCGCGGCAGCTTGTACATCTCTGATACCAGATCGGCCGCGTCGCGAACTGAATGGGTTTCCAAGGCTCGTTTCAACGCCTCTTCTACGTCGGATTCGTTAACAGTTTCTGAATGTCCGCGGTCCACGAGCAGAACAATTTCACCTTTGACTGTCTGCCCATGCAGGTTGGCCGCCAGTTCTTCCAACGTCCCGCGACGAACCTCTTCGAATTTCTTTGTCAGTTCGCGGCACATTGCGGCCTGACGGTCATTGCCTAGCACGGTTGCAAGATCCGACAAACACGCTGCTACGCGTTTCGGAGATTCGTAAAACACCAGTGTGCCCGGCACGTCCCGCAATACCTCGATCCGCGACCGGCGCGCGCCGGTCGCGTTCGGCAAGAAGCCCGCAAAAAAGAATGCATCTGTCGGCAGCCCGGCCAGTGTCAGCGCCATTAGCGCCGCTGACGGTCCCGGTGCGCAGGTCACCGTATGACCCGCTTCGGCGGCCTGCTTCCCCAAATCGTATCCCGGATCGGCGATCAGCGGCATTCCGGCCTCAGATGCATAAGCGACAGACTTCCCGTCCTGCAACGCATCAAGGATTTTGCCGCGCGCGCCGACGCCGCTGTGATCGTGATAGGCTAGGATTCGTCGCCCATCCAGCGGTACGCCGTGAATCTCCATCAACCGGCGCAAGCTGCGCGTGTCTTCGGCAGCAATGACGTCAGCCGAGGCCAGCACATCCAGCGCTCTGAGCGTTATATCGCGCGCCGCACCGATCGGAGTGGCAACAAAATACAGGCCCGCGCCCAATCTTACTTTTTGAAAATTCAAAGCTGGACCCTCACAGCGTGACGTTTATTATCGCGGCATAACAGATTGGTGGTACCCCAAGCCGCCGGGACAGGGAGTTTTCATTTAGATGTTTACCGTTTGCAAGCCCGTTCGCAAGCTGGCGAAATCCGCCGCGATCCTGGCAACCGCCGCATTCCTCGCGGCATGTGAGCCCGGCGGCCTTGGCGGAGGCCCGTCAATCAACACGTCCAAACCCGTTCCGGTCGCACTTTTGGTTCCGGCGGGATCGGGAAATTCCGGCGACGCCGAACTGGCGCGGAGCCTTGAGAACGCGGCGCGTCTGGCCATGGCTGATCTGCAGAATGTTAAGATTGATCTGCGCGTTTATGACACGCGGGGCAGCTCGAACACGGCCGCGACAGTGGCGCAACAAGCCGTCGCGGATGGGGCGAAGATCATCATTGGCCCGGTTTACGCGCAGGCGGCAAACTCGGCAGGTCTCTCCGTACTAAATAACAAGGTCAATGTGCTGTCCTTATCGAACAATACCAGCATTGCAGGTGGCAACGTCTTTGTTCTGGGCCCGACCTTTCAAAACACTGCGAACCGTTTGGTCAACTTTGCCGGTTCACAAGGCAAGACCAGCATGGTCATCGTCCACAGCAACGATGCAGCCGGGCAGCTTGGTCAATCAGCGATTGCAACTGCGCTTGCCAGCAGCCGCGTAGCGAACGCGGGTACGGTTGGCTATGACCGGTCCCAGCAAGGCGTCATCAATTCGGTTCCAACGATAAAGGCAACCGTGGATGCTGCTGGTGCGGATTCGGTGTTTCTGACGGCAACGACAGCTGGCGCACTGCCGCTGTATTCGCAGCTGTTGCCAGAAGCTGGTGTGTCGCCGGCCACTACCCAGTTCCTCGGCCTGACGCGCTGGGACATACCGGCACAGACGCTGGAGCTGCCGGGTGTTCAAGGGGGCTGGTTCGCCCTGCCCGACCCGGCAAAGGCGCAGGCGTACCGTCAGCGGTATAACAGCACCTATGGTGAGGCTCCGCACCCGATCAGCGGTCTGGCCTATGATGGCATTGCAGCGATTGCGGCTTTGGTGAGCCAGGGAAAATCCGACGCGCTGACCGCATCTGCCCTGACACAAAATGCCGGTTTCCAGGGCGTTGGCGGCATCTTCCGCCTGCGATCAGACGGCACGAATGAACGCGGTCTGGCCGTTGCCACGATCCAGAACAAACAGGTAGTAGTGATTGACTCCGCCCCTCAAAGCTTCTCTGGCGCCGGTTTCTGATCAGCCGATGCTGACGCTCACCCCCAAGGGTGAGTTGATCTGCCCGGCCGATGAAATTTTCGGCAGTACCACCATCCTGGCGCAACTGTCGGAAGCCTTTGAAAATATTCAAGACAATGCCGCGCGGCGGAATGAAACCGTGCGCATCCTACGCGATGCCCAAAAGGCTGGGCGCAAGACCATTTCGGATGCCTTCGCTAAACGCCCCTTTGACGCCAGACCTTTGACCCGGTCCTACACCTATTTGACCGACGGGTTGGTCTGCACAGCGATGCAAGTGGCCAGCACCTATCTACATCCGCTGGCAACCCCGACGCAGGGCGAAAAGATTGCGGTCCTTGCAGTTGGTGGATATGGCCGCGGCGAAATGGCCCCGGCTTCGGACGTCGATCTGCTTTTTTTGACGCCCTACAAGATCACCGCCTGGGCCGAGAGCGTCATCGAATCCATGCTCTACATGCTTTGGGATCTACGCCTGAAGGTTGGCCATTCATCCCGAACGATCAAGGATTGCCTGCGACTGGGCACCGAGGATTTCACCATCCGCACCGCCATGCTCGAGCAACGCTATCTGGCTGGGGACGCGGCCCTTGCCGAAGAACTTGATGACCGTCTGAAAACCGAGCTGTTCAAGGGCAGCGAGCGTCAATTCATCGAGGCTAAGCTGCAGGAACGTGACGAGCGCCACCACAAGCAGGGCGAGCGTTACATGGTCGAGCCCAATGTAAAAGAGGGCAAGGGTGGGCTGCGCGATCTTCAATCGCTCTACTGGATTGCAAAGTACATCTATGGCGTTCAGGACGTGGCTGAACTGGTCCCTCTGGGCCTGTTTGAACCCGAGGAATTCAGCACCTTTGTAGAGGCCGAAGAGTTTCTGTGGGCCGTGCGTTCACATCTGCATCTGCTGACCGGTCGTGCGACAGAACAGCTGACCTTCGACCTGCAGGTCGAGGTGGCCGACCGTATGGGTTATGAAGACAGGGCCGGGCGACGGGCTGTTGAAGTGTTCATGCAACGCTATTTCCGCGAGGCAACGCGCGTTGGTGAACTGACCCGGATATTCCTGACCAAACTCGAAGCGTCACACGTGAAAGGTGCCGCCCTACTGGAACGCATCTTTAGGCGTCGACCGCGTGTCAAAGCAGGGTACAAGGTCGTTCACGGTCGCTTGGATGTAGCGGACGCCAAGAAGTTTCTGTCCGACAAGCTGAACCTTCTGCGTCTGTTCGAGGAAGGTCTTCGCACTGGCATGCTGATCCACCCGGATGCGATGCGGCTGGTGACAGCCAACCTAAACCTCATCGACGACGACATGCGCCAAAACAAAGAGGCGCAGCGCATTTTTCTGGACCTGATGCTGAAACACGGCAACCCGGAACGCGCCCTGCGCCGCATGAACGAATTGGGAGTATTGTCGGCGTTTTTGCCAGAGTTCGAACACATCGTGGCGATGATGCAGTTCAACATGTATCACAGCTATACAGTGGACGAGCACACAATCCAGACCATCGTCAACTTAGCCCAGATTGAACGCGGTGAACTGGTTGAATCACTACCGCTGGCGTCATCGATCCTGAAACGCGGGGTTAATCGCAAGGTCCTCTACGTAGCATTGCTGCTGCACGATATCGCCAAGGGGCGGCCCGAGGACCATTCCATTCTGGGCGCTCAGATCGCGCGCAAGGTTGCTCCGCGCTTGGGTCTGAACAAATCAGACTCTGAAACCGTGGAATGGTTGGTACGATATCACCTATTGATGTCGGACATGGCGCAGAAACGCGACATCTCGGACCCGCGCACAGTGCGCGATTTTGCCAAGGCGGTTAAGACGGTCAAACGGTTGGATCTGCTCACGGTTCTGACCGTGTGTGACATTCGCGGCGTTGGGCCCAACACCTGGAACAACTGGAAGGCCACCCTGCTGCGCGCCTTGCACGCTGAAACCAAACGGGCGCTTGAAACCGGTATGGAAGATCTGAACCGGGCCAACCGTGGCGCAGAAGCCAAAAAGGCGCTGCGTTCGGCGCTTGACGATTGGTCGAAGGCTGACCTGAAGGCCGAAACAGGACGACACTATGCGCCATATTGGCAGGGCCTGAACCTGTCTACACATATTGAGTTCGCGAAAATGCTACGCGCTCTGGAACACAGCGGCGACCCCGGCGCGATGGAAATTCACCTGCACCCGGATGACGATCGCGACGCTACCCGCGCGTGTTTTGCCATGGCAGACCATCCAGGGATTTTCGCCCGCATCGCCGGCGCGCTTGCGTTGGTTGGGGCCAACGTGGTCGACGCCCGTAGCTATACCACCAAGGACGGGTACGTCACCGATGCGTTCTGGATTCAGGATGCCGAGGGCCACCCTTTTGAGGCCAGCCGATTACCGCGACTGACACAGATGATCCAAAAGACGCTCAAGGGCGAAGTCGTGGCGCGTGACGCTCTGAAATCGCG
Source organism: Ruegeria atlantica (assembly GCF_001458195.1). Classification (GTDB taxonomy): domain Bacteria; phylum Pseudomonadota; class Alphaproteobacteria; order Rhodobacterales; family Rhodobacteraceae; genus Ruegeria; species Ruegeria atlantica. The sequence continues at coordinate 110,268 of NZ_CYPU01000068.1, forward strand.
CGACAAGATCAAGAAACGCGAACGCGCCTTCAATGTGCCGACCCATATCATCTTCGATAATGACGGGTCCGAGATCTACACCATCATCGAGGTTGATACCCGCGACCGCCCGGGCCTGTTGTATGACCTGACCAGAACGCTGGCGGCGGCCAATGTCTATATCGCCAACGCCGTGATCGCGACCTATGGCGAACAGGTTGTCGATACGTTTTACGTCAAGGACATGTTCGGCCTGAAATACCATTCCGAAAGCAAGCAACGCGGTCTTGAGACCAAGCTGCGCAAAGCCATCACTGAAGGTGCGGAGCGCGCAATCTCATGAAACAGATCCGGTTGTTTTCAGGCCTGTTCACGGTCGGATTCTGGACTCTGGCCAGTCGAATTTTGGGATTTCTCCGAGAGATTCTGCTAACCGCCTATATCGGGCCCGGTCCGGTGATGGACGCCTTTGTTGCCGCTTTCCGCCTGCCCAACATGTTTCGTCGTTTCTTTGCCGAAGGTGCCTTCAACGCCGCCTTTGTACCGATGTTCTCGAAACGGTTGGAGGGCGTAGAAGACGCCGAAGGATTTGCTCAGGATGCCTTCAACCTGCTGGCGGCGGCCGTTTTGGCACTGGTTGGATTGGCGATGGTATTCATGCCTGGACTTGTTTGGCTGACCGCCGAAGGGTTCTATGGCGATGAACGCTTCGACATGGCTGTCGACTACGGTTACATCGTTTTTCCCTATATCCTGTTCATGTCACTGGCCGCGCTGTTTTCCGGCGTTCTGAATGCCACCGGTCGGTTCGCGGCTGCCGCTGCCGCGCCTGTCTTACTCAATATCTTTGCCTGTACTGCTTTGATCGCAGGCGCGCTGTCTGGCGGCGACGTAATCTGGTGGCTGATTACGGTCATTCCGCTGGCAGGGGTCGCGCAACTGGCGCTGGTTTGGGTGGCGACAGAACGTGCAGGTATTCGCATCCGTCCCGGCCTGCCCAAGCTCAGCCCGGAAATGCGACGCATGGTTCGCATTGCAGTGCCCGCCGCTTTGGCGATGGGCGTTACGCAGGTCAATCTGGTGGTTGGCCAGTTGGTCGCATCCAAAACCGAAAAGGCTGTCAGTTGGCTATTCGCAGCGGATCGGCTGTATCAATTGCCATTGGGCGTGGTCGGTATTGCGGTGGGGATCGTCCTGCTCCCAGATCTGTCCCGCCGCTTACGGGCCGGGGACAAGGACGGGGCGCGCAATGCCTATTCCCGCGCCGGAGAGTTCACACTGCTGCTGACCCTGCCGTCCACGGTTGCCTTTCTGATCATTCCAATACCTTTAGTGTCAGTCCTGTTCCAACGAGGCCAATTCAGCCCCGAGGACACGGCAGCCACTGCCTTGGCCGTAGCTATCTATGGAGTCGGCCTGCCCGCTTTCATGCTGCAAAAGCTGCTGCAGCCCTTGTTCTTCGCGCGCGAAGACACCCGCTCTCCGTTTCGCTATGCCGTAGTTGCTATGGTGATCAATGCCGGGCTGGCCTTTGGTCTTTACCCGTTGGTGGGGTGGATCGCACCGGCGATTGCGGCTTCGGCTGCCGGTTGGGCGATGGTTGCCTTGTTGGCGATTGGAGCGCGCCGTTTCGGCGATGAAGCACGGTTTGACGACCGGTTCAAACGACGTGCCTGGCGCGTCGTCGCGGCATCGCTGGGTATGGGCGTTGTGCTTTTCGCCGCCCTTCATATTTTTGGCTGGACCTTCCAGGTACCCGGATGGCGTTATCTGGCGCTGCTTGTCCTAATCATAGTTGCAGCTGCCGCCTACTTCTTACTCGGTCACCTCTTCAAAGCGTTCGAGCTGTCCGAATTCAGAAAAGCGCTGCGTCGATCCTGATCAGTCGCGGCGAATACGTCCCACGATCCGCGCCCATCCGCCGGGTGCCAGGAAAAACGACAGACCAAATCCGGTGGCAAACCCGCCCAGATCGGCAACCCAATCGGACGTGCCGCCAAACAAAAGTCCGAACACCAGCTGGATGCCCATCAAAACCGCGATCAGGCTGAAGGCACGGGACTGGTTTTCACCGACCAGTGACAACTTGCGCCACAGCAGCCATGTGAACGCGCCGATCAAACCGTAGACGGGCGGGAACCCTCCGACCAGCGGGTAATTTGGGTTCAGCAGCAGCGCATAGATCAACGCACCGCCAACCCCAGACACAACGAAAATGATCAGCATCTGCAGGCCACCGAACACTTCGGCCACCATTTTGCCCATGGCCAGAACAAAGACGCTGACGAACACCGCTTGCGTAAAGCTACCTGAGACGAACGGGTAGGTCACGAAACGGATCATGTGTTCAAATGGCCAGCGGCCGTTCTCGATCATCCAGTGAAAGATGTCCGGTGAAAATGAGTAGCTCTGCAAGGCATCCAGGCGCCAACCCACTGCGCCAGGTCCTCCGACCAGGCCGCGCGAACCCAGCGTAAACGCCAATTCGATCCCCATGATGAACAGGACCAACGCCACCACAACGGGCGGCAGAGGGTTCACGGCGGGTGTATAATGCTCACTGCTCATTGGGCTGGCCTTTCGCGGCTGTTGACGTCCCTTGACCTCATGGGTAAGCGACGGGGGCTGATTTTTCCAGACGGGAGTTCCCTTCGATGACCGAAACCAAGTTCACGCCGCGCGTGTTTTCCGGCATCCAGCCTTCGGGAAACCTGCACCTTGGCAACTACCTGGGTGCGCTCAAGCGTTTTGTGGATATGCAGGGCGAAGATTTCGAAACCATTTATTGCATGGTCGACCTGCACGCGATCACCGTCTGGCAAGACCCTGCCCGTCTGCGCGAAAAGACCCGCGAGGTTTGCGCCGGTTTCATCGCCGCCGGTCTGGACCCTGAAAAGTCCATCCTGTTCAACCAAAGCCAGGTGGCCGAGCACACGCAACTGGCGTGGATCTTCAATTGTATCGCCCGGATGGGTTGGATGCAGCGGATGACGCAGTTCAAGGACAAGGCGGGTAAGAATGCTCAGAACGCCTCGCTGGGTTTGTTTGCTTATCCGGCACTGATGGCAGCGGACATCCTGACCTACCACGCGACACATGTGCCGGTGGGCGAGGACCAGAAACAGCATCTGGAGCTGACTCGCGACATCGCGATCAAGTTCAACCATGACTATGGCGTGGATTTCTTTCCGGTGACCGAGCCGGTAATCGGTGGACCCGCGCCGCGCGTGATGAACCTGCGGGACGGCTCGCGGAAGATGTCGTCTTCGGACGCGTCCGATATGACCCGGATCAACATGACGGACGATGCCGACGAGATCGCCAAAAAGATCCGCAAGGCCAAGACCGACCCGGATGCCCTGCCTTCAGAAACCGACGGTCTGTCCGAACGTCCCGAGGCACGCAATCTGGTCAACATCTATGCTGCGCTCAGCGATCAAACGGCGGAACAGGTTTTGGCCGAAGTCGGCGGCAAACAATTCGGTGAATTCAAACCGATGCTCGCTGAGTTGGCGGTCGCCAAACTGTCGCCGATCTCAACCGAGATGGCGCGTCTGATGGGGGAAGAGGCCGAGATTGACCGGATTCTCGCACGCGGCGCGGAAAAGGCGCGGGCGATAGCGGCCCCGATCCTGCAACAGACCTACGACATCGTGGGTATGGTTGGCGCAAAACAAGGCTGATTGCGCTGGACCTTCCTGTGACGCCTTCCTAGGTTGCCCCAAGGGCAAAGGAGGGCGTCATGGCAGTCGGCAAAAATATCCGCACCTATTTTGATGGTCAGTGGCACAACGGGGACGCCCCGATCATGCGGGCGGCAGACCATGGCGCTTGGCTGGGGTCTTCGGTCTTTGACGGCGCGCGATTCTTCGACGGGCTGACCCCGGATTTGGTGGCCCATTGCGAACGGGTCAACCGCTCGGCCGAGGCGCTTTTACTGACCCCAACCGTGACGACCGAACAGATGGTCGAAATCGTCCGCGAAGGGCTGGATGGCTATGCCAAAGGTTCCGCCGTCTATATTCGGCCGATGTATTGGGGCATTGACGGTGACGCCACGGCCATTGTGCCTCAGCAGGACAGCACCGGATTTGCTATTTGTCTGGAAGAGATACCAATGGCACCGGAGACAGCTTCGGTTACGCTGACCACCACGCGGTTCCGCCGGCCGGTTCTGGAATCAGCCGTTGTGAATGCCAAAGCCGGATGCCTGTATCCCAACAACGCCCGAATGCTGAAAGAGGCAAAGTCCAAGGGGTTCTCGAACGCGCTGGTAGCGGATGCCTTGGGTCATGTGGCGGAAACCGCCACCGCAAACATCTTCATGGTTCGCGATGGCGAGGTATTCACCCCTACGCCCAATGGAACTTTTCTGGCTGGCATCACCCGAGCGCGACATATCAAAAACCTGCGCGCCGACGGCGTGACGGTCCACGAATCCGCCCTCAGCTTTGAAGATTTTCACAAGGCGGACGAGGTGTTTATGACCGGTAACATGAACAAGATAACGCCGGTCACCGCATTAGAAGGCACCCAATATCAGGTCGGACCGATTGCACGCCGCGCGCGCGAGCTTTATTGGGACTGGGCTGCAAGCACTCGGTAGTCATACGCCGTGTTGCCAGCCCGCATTTGGTCGGGCATGATCCCCCTAAATACACGAGGACACCCATGCGTAAGTTTCTAGTCATTCTGGATGACAGCCGTGAATGCCTTAACGCTATGCGTTTCGCTGCAATGCGTGCAGCCCATACCGGTGGAGGGGTAACGATCCTGTCCGTCATCCCACCCGATGAGTTCAATCACTGGATCGGTGTTGCCGAAACCATGCGCGAAGAGGCACGCGAACGCATTCATGCGCATTACGAAGTTTTCGCCAAATGGATGCGCGACAAACAAGGGATCGACCCCGAACTGTCCATTCGCGAAGGCGACCCTGTCCCTCAGATCATCGAACATGTCCAGTCAGACCCGGACATCGGCGTTCTGGTCCTGGGGGCTGGCATCGAAAAGAAAGGGCCTGGCCCCCTGGTAACGCAGCTGACCAAAAACTCGGGCAGCTTGCCGATTCCGATCACAATTGTGCCCGGCGACCTAAGCAAGGAAAAGCTGGAAGCCATCACCTGAGGCTATCCTATGCAACGCCGCGTCCAGTTCTGGTTCGAATTCGCATCGACCTATTCCTACCTCAGCGCCATGCGAATCGAGCAGGCTGCGGCACAGCACGACGTCGTCGTAGAATGGCATCCCTTTCTTCTTGGGCCCATTTTCGCGGCGCAGGGCTGGAACAATTCCCCGTTCAACATCTACCCGGCCAAAGGGCGCTATATGTGGCGCGATATGGAGCGTTTGACGGCGCAGCGCGGCCTGCCCTTCCGGCAGCCGGATCCGTTTCCGCAAAACGGCCTGAAGGCTGCGCGCCTCACGCTGGCTATTGAAGATCTGACCAACAGGGCGCGCTTCGTTCGGGCGGTCTATACAGCAGAATTTGCACAAGGTCGGAACGTGTCGGACGATGCGGTTCTGGTTGATTGCCTGAAATCCGCTGGCCTGCCTGAAAACCTTTTGGACAGAACACAAGACCCTGAGATCAAGTCTGCTTTGATCAAGCAGACTAAAACCGCTCAGGCCAAGGGGCTGTTTGGCGCGCCCAGTTTTCTGGTCGGTGAAGAACTATACTGGGGTGATGATCGGTTGGATGAAGCGATCCGGTTGGCAGTCAACATTTAGAATCGTTCCAAATCTTGACTTATCCGGCTCGGACCCGCATATCAGAAGCAACTGAAACGGAGCCGTGACATGTTCATCCAGACCGAATCCACGCCGAACCCTGCAACCTTGAAGTTTCTGCCCGGCCAGACCGTGCTGGAAGCGGGCACTGCGGATTTCCCATCGGCTGAAGCCGGTGAAAAATCACCATTGGCAAAACGGATTTTCGCGGTCAGCGGAGTAACGGGTGTATTCCTCGGCAATGACTTCGTGACCGTCACCAAGTCCGATGACGTCCAATGGGATCACATCAAACCCGCGATTCTGGGTGCGGTGATGGAGCATTATCAATCCGGCCAACCGGTCATCGGAGCTGGTGCAACAGCCGCATCGGGCCATGCTGAGCACACTGGCGAAGATGCCGAAGTCGTTAATCAAATCAAAGACTTGCTGGATAGCCGCGTCCGTCCAGCGGTTGCGCAAGATGGTGGCGACATCACGTTCCACGGCTTTGACCGGGGCGTTGTCTACCTGCACATGCAGGGTGCTTGCGCGGGTTGCCCATCTTCGACCCTGACGTTGAAAATGGGTATCGAAAACCTGCTGCGCCACTACATCCCCGAAGTGACCGAGGTTCGCCCTGTTGCCGTCTGACCCCATTATTTTGGCGTTTGATACATCGGCCGCGCATTGCGCGGCCGCTTTGTTGTGCGGCAACCGGATCGTGACTTCGCGCATCGAAGCCATGTCACGCGGTCAAGCCGAACGTCTTATGCCGTTGCTGGAAGAGGTTCTGGCAGATGCCGGATATGGGTGGAAAGACCTGTCCGCGATCGGTGTCGGCGTCGGACCCGGAAACTTTACCGGCATCCGAATCTCGGTTTCTGCGGCGCGCGGCCTTGCCCTGGGGCTTGGCGTTCCAGCGGTAGGCGTGTCCGGGTTCGACGCATTGGCCGATATGTCTATGGACGCTCTGCCCGCGATCCGCGCCCCACGTGATCAGGTTTACGTGGCGTTGCCGGACCAAAGTCCGATGCTTATGCCTCAAATTGAGGCAGAATCACTTGGCCCCCTGATCCTGAATGACGACCCGGATGCGCAAATCCGCGCAATTGCCCGGATCGCCGGGCAAAAGTGGCAGGCCAACACCGCGCAGCCAGCTCCACTCTATGTTCGGCCTGCGGATGCGGCCCCTTCCAAAGACACCCCCCCGGTTTTGCTGGACTGATGACTCCCGAGGATTTTGCCACAACACACGCGGCGGCATTTGCCCGGTCACGGTCGTGGGCTGCGGTCGAATTCTCGGATCTTCTGAACAATCGATTCATCCATACCGTTGGAAATACTCAATCTTTCGCGCTATTCCAGGTGATCGGCGATGAAGCGGAATTGCTGACGATCGCCACGCATCCGGACGTTCAGCGACAGGGCTTAGCCCGAAATTGCATGCATGAATGGCACACGAAGGCAAAGGCTTTGGGGGCAACGCGCGCTGTTCTGGACGTCGCTGCAGATAACTTGCCGGCCATCGCGCTGTATGAACACAGTGGTTATCGCGCCTGTGGAGTGCGCAAGGGGTATTACCTGCGCGAAAACAATCGGAAAATCGACGCTATCGTGATGGAATCCGCGCTGGATTGACCGTCAGAGATAAATTTTTTCGACCAAATGGTCAAAAATCTGTTGACCACGGTGGTTGCAAACGTCCTTAATTCCCGCCATCACAACAGTTATGCTCGCTCACAGTGGGTGAACGGGGCTATCTTCGCCCCGACCGATAATAACAAACGGGAGTATAAAATGACCCTGATGAAATCCTTGATGGGTGCCACCACCGCAGTCGCACTTACGGCTGGCGCTGCGCTGGCAGATCCTGCCCTGATCTTTGATCTTGGTGGCAAGTTTGACAAATCCTTCAACGAAGCCGCCCACAATGGCGCCTCGCGTTGGGCCGAAGAAACAGGCGGCAGCTATAACGAGATCGAGATCCAGTCCGAAGCACAGCGCGAGCAAGCTCTGCGCCGTTTCGCTGAATCCGGCTCGAACCCAATCATCACGATGGGTTTTGGCATGGCTGATCCGCTGTCCGCCGTGGCCGCCGATTACCCGGACACCAAATTCGTTGCGGTTGACGTCACCTGGCTGGACATCCCCAACATCCGCCAAATCGGTTTTGCCGAACATGAAGGGTCATATCTGGTTGGCATGATGGCCGCGATGGCATCGGAATCCGGCACGGTCGGCTTTATCGGTGGCATGGATATCCCGCTGATCCGCCACTTTGGCTGCGGTTATGCGCAGGGTGCCAAGGCTGTAAACCCTGACATCAATATTGTTGCCAACATGACCGGTACCACTCCGGCAGCATGGAACGACCCGGTGAAGGGTTCGGAACTAACCAAAGCACAGATCAGCCAGGGCGCTGATGTGATCTATGCGGCCGCTGGCGGCACCGGTGTTGGCGTACTGCAGACCGCGGCAGACGAAGGCATCCTGTCGATCGGCGTGGACAGCAACCAGAACCACCTGCACCCGGGTAAGGTTCTCACCTCGATGCTGAAACGCGTTGATGTTGCCGTTTATGACGCGATGTCAGCGGGCGAAGACCTGGAAACCGGCGTGTTCCAGATGGGGTTGGCCGAAGAAGGTGTTGGCGTCGCCATGGATGACAACAACGCACCTCTGGTCTCGGACGAGATGAAGGGCGCAGTCGACAAAGCGCGTCAGGACATCATCGACGGTAACGTCTCTGTTGTCAGCTATTATGAGAACGACAGCTGCCCGGCACTGCAGTTCTGATATCGCGCAAGGCGGGGGTACAACCTCCGCCTTGCCCCCGACTCTGCCGCGTATGACACCGCGGCCCTTTCGGCAATTGAGGACAAGACATGACCGTCCCCGCCATTGAGCTCAAAGGGATATCCAAAGCCTTTGGGCCGGTTCAGGCCAATAAAGACATTTCTATCAGCGTCGCCCCCGGTACGATCCATGGGATCATCGGTGAAAACGGTGCGGGCAAATCCACGCTGATGAGCATCCTCTACGGCTTTTACAAAGCCGATAAAGGTGAAATCTGGATTAACGGCAACAAGACCGACATTCCTGACAGCCAGGCGGCCATTGCTGCCGGGATCGGGATGGTGTTCCAACATTTCAAACTGGTTGAGAACTTCACCGTTCTGGAAAACATCGTTCTCGGTGCCGAGGACGGCGGGCTGCTGGCCCCGTCCTTGTCCAAAGCGCGCAAAGAACTGAAAGCGCTGGAAGAGGAATACGAGCTGTTCGTAGATCCCGACAAGCGCATCGACGAGATTGGCGTCGGAATGCAGCAAAGGGTCGAGATCCTGAAAGCCCTGTATCGCAAGGCAGAGATTTTGATCCTGGACGAACCCACCGGAGTTCTGACCCCGTCCGAGGCTGACCAGCTTTTCCGCATCCTTGACCGCCTGCGGGCCGAAGGGAAGACGATCATCGTGATCACGCACAAGCTGCGCGAAATCATGGAAAACACCGATACGGTTTCGGTCATGCGGCGCGGTCAGATGACGGCGACGGTGAAAACAGCCGACACCAGCCCCGAGGAGCTGGCCGAGCTGATGGTGGGCCGCAAGGTGCTGCTGCAGGTCGACAAAGTACCTGCACAACCCGGTAAGCCCGTTTTGAAAATTGAAAAGCTCAGCGTTTTCGATTCGGCCGGGGTCGAACGGGTCAAGGGTATCGACCTGACCGTTCGGGCTGGTGAAATCGTCGGTATCGCTGGCGTGGCCGGAAATGGCCAATCGGAACTCCTGGAAGTTCTGGGCGGCATGCGTCCGGGTCAGGGTTCGATCAAACTGAACGGTGCCCCGCTGGCGCTTAGCGGTCCGGGATCGGACGGTCAGGCCCGTCGCGCCCAGCATATTGCGCATGTTCCCGAGGACCGTCAGCGCGAAGGTCTTGTGATGGACTTCCACGCTTGGGAAAACGTGGCCTTTGGCTATCACCGTGATCCTGCCTATCAGAGCGGGATATTCATGAACAACGCCGCCCTGCGCGCGGATACCGAGCGCAAGATCGAAAAATTCGACGTCCGTCCACCCGATGCGTGGCTTACTGCCAAAAGCTTCTCGGGCGGGAACCAACAAAAGATTGTTGTCGCGCGCGAAATTGAACGGAATCCGGATCTTCTATTGGTCGGGCAACCAACGCGCGGCGTCGACATCGGCGCGATCGAGTTCATTCACAAGCAGATCGTTGCGCTACGCGATCAGGGTAAGGCAATCCTGCTGGTCTCGGTCGAGTTGGAAGAAATCTTCTCGCTATCGGATCGCATCGCTGTGATGTTTGACGGACATGTCATGGGCGAAAGACTGCCCCATGAAACAGATGAAAAAGAACTTGGCCTGTTGATGGCCGGTGTTGCGGGAGAGGCCGCGTAACATGGAAAAGATGCCCAAATGGGCCGATGTGGTGCTGATCCCGCTGATCAGTCTGATATTGGCCGCAATCTTGTCCGCCTTGGTCATTCTGGCCATCGGTGAAAACCCAATCGAAGCGGTGAAACTGATGGTGACCGGTGCGCTCGGGTCGACCTACGGTTGGGGGTATACGCTGTATTACGCCACCAACTTTATGTTCACAGGGTTGGCTGTGGCCGTCGCCTTCCACGCCCGGCTGTTCAACATCGGGGGCGAAGGTCAGGCTATGCTGGGCGGGCTGGGCGTTGCCATGGTATGCCTTTACATCCCGTGGCCGCATTGGAGCATTGCGCTGTTGGCGGCTTGCGCAGGTTCGATGCTGTTTGGCGCCGCATGGGCCGCCATTCCGGCCTATCTACAGGCCAAGCGCGGCAGCCACATCGTGATCACTACGATCATGTTCAACTTTATTGCGGCGGCATTCCTGAACTACGTGTTGGTCAATCTTATGCGACCACCGGGCGCGCAAGACCCCTCGTCTGCGAGTTTCCCCGAGGCCGTTCACCTACCCACTTTTCAGTCGATGTTCTCAACCGCCGAAAACGTGGTGTTCAAAGGGACCCCTGTTAATATCACCTTCTTCATCGCGGTATTGGCCTGTTTTGTCGTCTGGGCACTGATCTGGCGGACAAGGTTGGGCTATGAAATCCGGTCCTACGGCAAGACCGAAACCGGCGCTGTCTATGCAGGCATTTCGCCGGTGCGGATCACGATCATTGCGATGCTGATTTCGGGCGCGTTGGCGGGGCTGATGGCCATCAATAACGTGATGGGCGAGGCCGAACGCCTAGTTTTGAACGCAACTGAAGGCGCAGGTTTCATCGGCATCGCTGTGGCCCTGATGGGCCGGTCGCACCCGTTTGGTGTATTCCTTGCGGCGATCCTGTTCGGGTTTCTCTACCAGGGCGGTGCAGAATTGGCTTTCTGGACGTCGATCCCGCGCGAACTGATCGTAGTCATTCAGGCCCTGGTGATCCTGTTCACCGGAGCATTGGACAACATGGTCCGGATGCCGCTTGAAAAGCTGTTCCTGAGCCTGCGGAAGGGAGCGCAGTGATGGAGTTCTTCATTACCTTCATCCAGGTCCTGGACTCGACCATCCGTCTGGCCACACCGCTATTGCTGGCTTGTCTGGCTGGGCTCTATTCCGAACGTGCAGGCATTTTCGACATCGGTCTGGAAGGCAAGATGCTGATGGCAGCCTTCTTCTCGGCAGCCGTCGCGGCTGTGACCGGGTCGGTCTGGTTGGGGCTGCTAGCAGGGATTGCCTCTTCTCTTGTTCTTTCCGGGCTTCACGGCTTGGCTTCAATCACCTTCCGGGGCAACCAGTTGATATCCGGGGTCGCAATCAACTTCCTTGCGGCAGGTATGACGGTCCTTGTCGCGCAAAGCTGGTTCGAACAGGGCGGGCGCACGCCATCGTTGTTTGGCGGCGGCCGTTTCACACCTATCAATTTTCCCTTTGCCGAGTCGCTGAGCGGGGTGCCGATCATCGGGCCGATCTACTCCGAGTTGCTCTCGGGTCATTCAATCCTGGTCTATGTCGCGTTCCTGATGGTTCCGGCAACATGGTGGATTCTGTATCGCACACGGTTCGGCCTGCGCCTCCGCGCTGTGGGTGAAAACCCCGCTGCCGTGGACACTGCCGGTGTCTCGGTCGTTGGCTTACGCTACGCCGCTGTTGCCATCTGTGGCGTGCTGTGTGGCATCGCCGGGGCGTATCTGGCTACTGCGTTGCAGGCCGGGTTCGTCAAGGACATGACCGCGGGCCGTGGGTTCATCGCACTGGCGGCCCTGATCTTTGCAAAATGGCGGCCTTGGCATGCCATGGGAGCATGCCTTTTGTTCGGATTGCTGCAAGCCATCGCACTGCGTTTCCAGAACATCGATCTGGGCGGCGTGGTTATCCCTGTGCAGGCAATGGATGCCCTGCCCTACGTCCTCACCGTGGTCATTCTGGCTGGCTTTGTCGGCAAGGCTGTCCCGCCCCGCGCCGGTGGTGAGCCTTACGTGAAAGAGCGCTGATAAGTCCAGTTTCGGACTCAGTTCAGTCCTGTTCGCTGCAGAGCGGCATGCAGAGTTGATTTTGCATGCCGCAACCGTTCTAAAGGGGTATGCAAGTGTCTCCAAACATACCCCGCGACTCGGTAGCGGTCCGGATCGTGAATTTTGGAACGCTTTCAAACCTCAACACTGGGGAAAATCAGATCACCAGCCTTATCAGGCAGCTGGCATGACGCCCAGCGAACCGACATTCGCCATGTGGTCACGGGGCATTGCCGCCGCGCGCTGCATTAAACCTATACCACTTTGCCTTGAGGCGACCGCGGTCACCCTCTGTGACCCGCCCACCCTCATCCAGTAGCTCGATATGCAAATTTATCTTCCTATCGCCGAAGTTTCTGTAAACGCCTTCCTTCTATTGGGGCTTGGGGGGATGGTCGGCATTCTTTCGGGCATGTTCGGTGTCGGCGGCGGCTTCCTGATGACGCCCCTGCTGTTCTTTATCGGCATTCCGCCGGCCGTTGCGGTTGCAACTGAAGCCAATCAGATTGTTGCCTCTTCCTTCTCTGGGGTTCTGGCGCATTTCCGACGAAAAACCGTCGACCTGAGAATGGGGACCGTCCTATTGATGGGCGGCTTAACGGGTGCCGCGCTTGGGGTGGTGATTTTCAACTACCTCAAAAGTCTCGGGCAGGTCGATCTGCTTGTGACGTTGTGCTACGTCGTGTTCCTTGGCGTCGTGGGCGGATTGATGTTCATCGAAAGCCTGAATGCGCTCCGTAAATCCAAGAAAGGCGTGTCCGCACCCCCCAAGCGTCGCCAACGCGGCTGGGTGCATGCGATGCCGTTCAAAATGCGGTTCCGGACTTCGGGCCTGTATATCTCGGTCATTCCGCCCGCGCTGGTTGGCCTGTTCGTTGGCGTTCTGTCGGCCATTATGGGCGTTGGCGGCGGGTTCATCATGGTGCCTGCGATGATCTATCTGTTGGGAATGCCAACCAAGGTTGTTGTCGGAACATCCCTGTTCCAGATCATCTTTGTCACCGCCTTTACGACCATGCTGCATGCTACCACCAACTTTACAGTTGATGTCGTTCTTGCCGTTTTGCTTCTGGTTGGCGGCGTCATCGGCGCACAGATCGGCACGGTGATCGGCGCCCGCATGCCTGCCGAGCAGTTGCGCGTGTTGCTCGCAGCCCTTGTTCTTGTGGTTTGCGGAAAACTGGCGCTGGATCTGCTGCTTGAACCATCCGAGCTCTATTCGCTTGGCACCGGCGGAGGGCACTGATCATGCTGAAACGCTTGCTTGTTGCGCTGGCTCTTTGCGCCAGCCCCGCCCTGGCTGTTGATGAGGAGGTCGTTCTGGGCCTCAGCCAGGATCGCGTGGCCATCACCGCCAATTTCGACGGCTCTGAGATCCTGGTCTTTGGCGCGGTCAAGCGCGAAGCTCCCATTCCGTCAGGACCACCGCTGGAAGTGATTGTCGCCGTGTCTGGTCCATCCAGTCCTGTCACCGTTCGGCGTAAAGAGCGCAAGCTTGGAATCTGGGTCAATACTGACAGTGTCCTCGTAGACGAAGCCCCCAGTTTTTATGCGGTTGCGACCAGCGCGCCTTTGAATGAGATACTGTCGGATACCGAAGACTTGCGATACAGCGTTTCAATTGAACGTGCCATCCGGTCTGTTGGTGCTGCGATGAATATCCGCGGCGCGCAGGAATTCGCGGACGCTGTTATTCGTATCCGCGAGCACGAAAGTCTGTATTCCATTCGCGAAGACACCGTGGCCGTTGATGAACAAACCCTGTTCCGCACATCGATCGAAATGCCGGCGGACTTGACTGAAGGCGACTATGTTGCGCGCATCTTCCTAACCCGCGGCGGCCAGGTCGTTTCGCAATTTGAGACCACCATCGACGTGCGCAAAGTGGGTTTGGAGCGGTTCTTGTATAACATGTCCCGCCAGCAACCGGTCTGGTACGGCTTGATGTCATTGGTGATCGCGATTGCGGCGGGTTGGGGTGCGTCAACCGCGTTCCGCCTATTGCGCGAGTAACTGACCGTTACCCACGTCCGATGTAGGGCATCGTCGTGGCCATCACGGTCATGAACTGAACGTTTGATTCAAGCGGCAGGTTCGCCATGTGCAGGACGGACCGTGCTGCGTCTTCGACGGCCATTGTTGGGTCGGGCTGCTGCCCCTCTGCAATGGCCGCATCGACCAGGCCCTGCACCATGTGTGTTCGCGCATTGCCTATATCGATTTGCCCACAAGCGATATTGAAGCCCCTCCCGTCCAAAGACAGACTGCGGGTCAGGCCCGTTATGGCGTGTTTTGTCGCCGAATAATGCACCGAGTTGGGGCGCGGCACATGGGCGGCAATTGAGCCGTTATTGATGATGCGCCCGCCTTGCGGCGATTGGTGACGCATGATCCGAAACGCCTCGCGAGCGCACAAGAACATGCCGTTCAGGTTGACGGCGACGCTTTGGTACCAATCGTCCAACGCAATCTCGTCAATCGTTCCCCCCGGCGCGAAAATTCCGGCGTTGTTAAACAGAACATCCAAACGACCCGCTTTGCCCTGAAACTCTCCAAAGGCGGCCTCGACCGCTTGTGCATCGGTGACATCCGCGACCAATGGAATTGCGTTTGCGTGCTCTGCAGCCATTTGGTTCAGCCTGTCAGCACTGCGCGCCAATAGACCAACCGTCCATCCTTGGGCCAGAAACAATTGAGCAGTGGCGCGCCCTATGCCAGAACTTGCGCCGGTCACAATAATGGAAGTCATGTCTCTTCTGCCTCCAATGTCAGCGAGGCCGCCGGGACAGCGCGCAGGTCGTCCACACGCAGCGGATAGGTCGGCTTGGCAAGCCGGTTGCGCACGACCCAGATCAGCCTTTCCTGCGCGCGTGTGATGGCCACATAGGCCAGACGTTTCCACAGCGGCTGTCCAGCTTCAGTACGGCCCATACGGGCAGCGGCATAGATATCCGGAGCAAACACTTGAACAGTGTTCCACTGCGACCCTTGCGCCTTGTGAATGGTGACCGCTGCGCCATGAAGAAAGGTGGCGCCCATGCGGGCGGCAAAAGGAATAAACGGCTCTTCCTCGTCCGGTTTTTCAATCTTGACGATGGATGCGGCGCTGACCTGAGGGTCTTCGGCACCCATCACGTGCAACCTGGAAAAGCCCGGTTTGCGGCCGGGGCCCAGATAGATGACCTGAGCGCCCTTGATCAGGCCACGCGCCTCAAGATCCAGCCGTTTCTTGCGATGTTTAAGGGGCAGTTCAATACCGTCGCAGATAAGCGGTTCACCTTCCAACAATTCGGTATCCGGCGCGCCGTGAACATTCCGAAAAGCCTGAATCAGCCGAATGCGGGTTGCATTACGCCAGACCAGAACGGGACTGCGGGCCATCAGATCGACCTCGACCCGCTGCCCCCAAACCACACGGTCGTCCTGACGGGCGGTCTGCTCGACCATGCGCTCAAAATCTTCGAACCCCATCTGAGGGTCCGACAGCGCATGGGCAAGGTCCAATATCGGGTTATCCGCATCCTGCCGATGAACCCGGTGAAGGATTTGTTTGCGCGGTTCCGGCAATGCCTCGAACACCATGCTGCCCGACTGATTGACCGGCGCCAACTGTGCCGGGTCACCAAACAGCAGAAGTGTTGGGAAGATTTCTTGCAAGTCTTCGAACTGCCGGTCATCCAGCATCGAGGCTTCGTCCACAAACCCGATGTCCAACGGCTCGTCCCGGCGCTTCCAGCCGGTGATAAAATCGGAGCCCCGTAACCCTGCCGCGGCCAGAGCGCCCGGGATGGACTTGTTGTTCTGGTAAAACGCCGCTGCGCGATCCAGCGCCTCGTCGGTCAGACCCTCGATTTCGGGACGTTCGTCATTGCCTGCCAGCCATTCGGCGATGCGCTCGTATTCCGGGTCATATACAGGCGTATAAAGGATACGGTGGATCGTGGTGGCTGGCACCCCGCGCAGACGCAATACGCTGGCCGCTTTGTTCGTCGGAGCCAGGATCGCAAGACTGCGTTTTTCACGGGCTTTGCGGCTCTCGAAATCGCCGGACACAATCTGAACGCCGGTGTCCGCAATGGCTTTGTAAAGCTCAGCCAGCAGCAGGGTTTTTCCGGACCCCGCCTTGCCAATCACGGCCATCACACCGGACTTACCCGATCCCGGAAGCTTCAGCAGCGCGTCATCGTCAAGGTCAACACCTGCCGATTTCAGCATCTCAGAGATGCTGTCATACGCGGCGGCTTGGTCGTCAGAGTAAGTCACAGAGGGCAAAGACATGGCGCGACCCTACAAGCCCGCGCCAGCTATCACCAGATGTGGAATTCGGTTTTCATCCTGTCACGCTGACAATGCAAACGGGTGTTGCCTGCCAACGCCGAAAGCCGTCTTGAACCACAGCCGCGACAATTCACGCGGGATGCCTGCGCGCTTGTCCACGCGGTTGCAGTCGTCCGCCGAATACGGCCACATCCCGACTGAGATTTGATCACGTCCCTTACCTTCCGTGCCCAGCACGGTTGGAGATGATCCGATCAGGCGATAGATGCGAATCTATACGCGCATCGAAAACACCTGCAATGTGGGTTAGACCAAACCCCTCCATCATCTCGCCACCGCTAAGCATGATGGCCCCGGCCGTGTGCGGGCTTGCCGTACGCGACAGGCAAAAGCGCGTCACCTCCCAGATCAGGGGGCTGCTGATTGGTTTGTCGCCCGTCAGGTGTCCGAACACCTCGTTCACCATGACCGAGCCTGTCCCGCAGGCGAATGGCGACTTCGCTTAGTTCGTCAAGCGAGCTGGTGTTTTCCAAGTCCTCCAGAACCTGGCTCATATCGAGTTTTGTTGCCATCCGCTGGTGCCCGAACCTCATTCTTTCTGGACGAGATTTCGGCTGCGGCGATCAGCTTGGTGTCATCCAACTGCTCGGCAAGCGCGGTCAAACCGTTTTCAACAGCAAAGGCGCTGAGGTCCGACAGTACGTCTAGTATCCACTCATTTTGCGCCATCAGCGTCGCTCCGAAACGGTTAACAAAGGGTTAACACAACCATAGCTTGAGGAAGTTTTTTTAGCCTATTCACTGATTTTTACTCCCCAAAAACAGCGCGGTATTTTTGTTTAATCCTTTGAAAAGGCTGTTACCACCGCCCAAAAAGAAACACCCGCGAGCCGGGAAACCGGTTCGCGGGTGTTTTGGATTTTGTCTGAGACGAACTTAATCGCGCGCGGCAAGAACCTCTTCCAAGGTGCGCATTCCGATCTGTGGAGCCTGAACCAGCACCGACATGTTGCCCGGCTTATGCTCGTTGCGCATCATTTTCATATGCGCCTCAGGCAGATCGGCCCAGGTGAACACTTCGGACATGCACGGATCCAATCGACGCTCGACCATCAGCTGGTTTGCTGCGGCCGCCTGTTTCAGGTGAGCAAAGTGCGAACCCTGCAGACGCTTCTGGTGCATCCACATGTAGCGCACGTCAAAGGTCAGGTTGTAGCCGGTAGTACCGGCACAGATTACAACCATACCGCCTTTTTTCACGACGAATGTCGAAACCGGGAAAGTGCTTTCGCCAGGGTGTTCGAACACCATGTCGACGTTGTTGCCTTTACCGGTGATGTCCCAAATGGCTTTGCCGAACTTGCGGGCCTCTTTGAACCACTCGGCATATTCAGGTGTGTTGACCGTCGGCAGCTGACCCCAGCAGTTGAAGTCTTTGCGGTTCAGAACGCCCTTGGCACCCAGACCCATCACAAAGTCGCGCTTGCTTTCGTCCGAGATCACACCGATGGCATTTGCACCTGCGGTGTTGATCAGCTGGATCGCGTAAGAGCCCAGACCACCCGATGCGCCCCAAACCAGAACGTTCTGGCCCGGCTTCAGGTCATGCGGCTCGTGACCGAACAGCATCCGGTAGGCGGTTGCCAGTGTCAGCGTATAGCAGGCGCTTTCTTCCCAAGTCAGGTGCTTGGGACGCGGCATCAACTGTTGAGCCTGAACATTTGTGAACTGCGCGAACGAGCCGTCCGGAGTTTCATAGCCCCAAATCCGCTGGCTATCCGAATACATCGGGTCGCCACCATTACAATGTTCGTCGTCGCCGTCATCCTGATTGCAGTGAATGACAACTTCATCACCGACTTTCCAGCGGGTGACTTTCGAACCAACAGCCCAAACGATGCCAGACGCATCCGAACCGGCAATGTGGTAAGGTGCCTTATGGCCGTCAAAAGGCGAGATCGGCTTGCCCAGCGAGGCCCAGACGCCGTTGTAGTTGACGCCTGCAGCCATGACCAGAACCAGCACTTCGTGACTGTCCAGCACGGGGACGTCTACGACTTCCTGAATCATCGCGGTGTCCGGGTCGCCGTGGCGCTCCTTGCGGATCGCCCATGCATACATTTTCTTGGGCACAAAACCCATCGGAGGGATTTCACCCATCTCATAGAGGTCTTTTTCCGGTGCCTTGTACGACACGATGCTGCTGTCGGTGTCCAGAGCCATGTTGGCCTCCTTCAGTTCCAAACCTTTGCCGCGATGCAGAATCGCGTGCATTAACCGATGGAATATTGGCCTTTGGGAAATAATGCAACCGAAATCGGTGCCGTTTTGTAACTTTATGACCCAGCGGATGCAGAAATTTCCTTCGCATTCGCAGCATTTCCCTCGTCTGGTCCCATCGGAACCGAGGCTGCATAATACTCCAGAAGATCAACCCTTTGACCGGACAGGCATATTTTCCCGTCACTGCGCCTGAGAATTCGCCGTTCGACCAACTGATCAATCGCGGCTTCAACCGATGTCTGGTTCTCTTGGTCCGTCATTCCATTGCGACGCATGAGCTCGACAATCACCTGAACGGCATCGGCCTCCGACATCTCTTTATGCTTTTGCATTAGCCAACACGCGGCGGGTACAGGGACCAGCGGGATGGCAGCGCGGAGTCGCGTCATCAGGTCACGCGCCAAATCGGTCATCAGATCGCGCTGATGATCTGCCCGAAACGCCCGCAAGGAAACGGGCTGACCATATCGGACCGAGGCTAGGCCAAATCGTTTGTAGCGCCCGATCACGCGCCGCCAGAGTTGTTTGAGGATCCATCTGGTGATTACACCGATCCGCGCGCGAAACCGTCGTTCATTGCCTAATGCCGCACGCGTCAGAACAGTATCTTCAAGCACACGATCATAGTTCAGCGCCACGGGGACGAATACAACATCGCGGCCCTCTTCCGAGGTCCCGTCAATAATATATTTGAGCAAACCCAGCTTTGGACGACCCAGGGCACCAGTCAGACTTAGCCCACCTTCGGGGAACATGGCCTGCGTCACTCCTGCCGCGGTCGCGTGGCGCACATAACAGGACAACACCTGACGATAGAGATCATTGCCGGACTTTCGCCGAATAAAATAAGCCCCCATCGCACGGATCAGACGGCTAAGGGGCCAGACACGGGCCCATTCGCCCACCGCATAAGAAAGGGCCGAATGTTGCGCTGCGAGGTAGGTAACGAGCACATAGTCCATATTGCTGCGATGATTCATGACGAAAACCACCGTGGCGTCGGGGTCGATGTTTTCGACAGCGTCTTCGTCCTGATAGCTAAGCTGCACGTGATAAAACGCATTGCTCAGCAAACGAGCCAGACGGATCGCAATGCTGAAATAGGCAACGGCTGAAAACGAGGGAACGATCTCACGCGCGTATCGCTGCGCTTGCTCGAACGCCACAGCATCGGGGACACCCGTTTCGCGTGCGTGATCCTGAACGGCCTGACCAACCTGCGGGTCATAGATCAGGCGCTGAATCATATCGTGACGGTGCGCCAACTTGAACGGCTGGATCGGCCGCTTCAGGCGCGTGTTCAATCGTTTCACCGCTCGTTCGAGTCGACGCCTGAAAAACCACCGCACCGACGGGAACAGAAAATGTGATGCCAAAGTGACCACGGCAAACACCAGGATCAGCAAAAAAAGCCAAAGCGGAAGTTCCACGGTCTGAGTCATGCGTGCACCCTGCCACCAAACGCTGCGTCCTACAATCTGAAGAACCTAGTATGCCGCGACGCAGCGAATTGACATGTCCCGAAAATTGCGCTTTAGAGGCCAGGAACGTAATTTTCTTGCCCAACCGAGACACGAGGTCCAGCTATGACGCAGACGCAGAAAGATCGCCCCTGGCTCATCCGAACCTATGCCGGTCATTCCACCGCCAAAGCGTCGAATGCGTTGTATCGCGGGAACCTGGCAAAAGGCCAGACGGGCCTGTCGGTGGCCTTCGATCTGCCCACGCAGACCGGATATGACAGCGATCATACGCTCGCGCGCGGCGAAGTGGGCAAGGTTGGCGTACCTGTCGGCCACCTGGGCGATATGCGAGTTCTGTTCGACCAGATTCCGTTGGAACAGATGAACACTTCGATGACGATCAACGCGACAGCGCCTTGGCTGCTTGCGCTTTACATCGCTGTGGCCGAGGAACAAGGCGCAGATATCTCCAAACTTCAGGGCACAGTTCAGAACGATCTGATCAAGGAGTACCTGAGCCGCGGCACCTATGTCTGCCCGCCCAGACCGTCGCTCAAGATGATCGCTGACGTGGCCGAGTACTGTTATACCAACGTGCCGAAATGGAACCCGATGAACGTGTGTTCCTATCACCTGCAAGAAGCCGGCGCGACACCGGAGCAAGAGCTGTCTTATGCGCTGGCCACCGCCATCGCCGTTCTGGACGAACTGCGCCCTCGTGTTCCCGCCGAGGATTTCCCGGCACTTTGCGGACGGATTTCGTTCTTTGTTAACGCAGGTATCCGCTTTGTCACTGAAATGTGCAAAATGCGCGCTTTCGTCGATCTTTGGGACGAAATCCTGCGCGACCGCTACGGCGTAGAGAACCCGAAGTTCCGCCGATTCCGGTATGGCGTTCAGGTCAACTCGCTCGGTTTGACCGAGCAGCAGCCTGAAAACAACGTCTACCGCATCCTGATCGAGATGCTGGCCGTGACTCTTTCGAAAAAAGCCCGCGCCCGCGCAGTTCAGCTGCCTGCATGGAACGAGGCACTGGGCCTGCCCCGCCCCTGGGATCAGCAGTGGTCCATGCGGATGCAACAGATTCTGGCCTATGAGACCGACCTTCTGGAATATGGTGACCTGTTCGATGGCAACCCCGCCGTGGACGCGAAGGTTGAAGAATTGAAACAGGGCGCACGCGCCGAACTGGCCAATCTGGATTCGATGGGCGGTGCGGTTGCGTCGATCGAATACATGAAGTCACGGCTTGTTGATTCAAACGCTGAACGCCTGAACCGCATCGAACGGAACGAAACTGTCGTTGTCGGTGTGAACAAGTGGATCGAAGGCGAACCCTCGCCCCTGCAGACCGAAGATGGCGGCATCATGGTCGTTGATCCCGCAGTCGAACAAGAACAAATCGCGCGTCTAAATGAATGGCGGCAAGATCGCGATGACACAGCTGTCGCGGCGGCTCTGGCCGCGCTACGCGAAGCGGCGCAAAACGGCACCAACGTCATGGAGCCCTCAATCGCAGCTGCCAAGGCTGGTGTAACCACCGGTGAGTGGGCCGAAGAAATGCGCAAAGTCTACGGTACCTATCGTGGGCCCACGGGCGTTTCGGGCTCGGTCTCGAACAAGACAGAGGGCTTGGAAGATCTGCGGGCCGCAGTGGATGCGGTCAGCGACAAGCTTGGCCGTCGCCTGAAATTCCTGGTCGGAAAACCGGGCCTGGACGGTCATTCGAACGGTGCGGAACAGATCGCATTCCGCGCACGCGACTGCGGTATGGAAATCAGTTACGAAGGTATTCGCCTGACGCCTGAGGAAATCGTAACTGCCGCAGCGGATGACGACGCGCATGTGATCGGTCTGTCAATTCTTTCCGGCAGCCACATTCCGCTTGTGCAGGACGTCATGAACCGACTGCGCGAGGCCGGGCTGGATCATATTCCGGTGATTGTTGGTGGCATCATCCCCGATGACGATGCAGCAAAGCTCACTGCGATGGGCGTCGCAAAGATCTATACGCCCAAGAATTTTGAGCTGAATGCAATCATGGGCGATATCGTCACCCTGGTAGATCCGCAAACCCTCGCTGCTGAGTAATATCTGCCAATTTCGCCAATTCCTCTTCTATCCCCTGAACAAAAGGGGATAGAAAATTTACTTCTTTGGAATTACGGTGTGCCATCGGGGACAGCGGTAATGACTAACTCCTGGGAGAGGGTGAATGTCGGGGACAAATCTGGAAAAAATGTCGCGTAAAGAACTACTCGAATTGCGCGAAAAGGTCGAAAAAGCACTAATCGACGCGGAAAAGCGCGAACGGAAAGAGGCGTTAAAAGCCGCTGAAAAAGCCGCTGCAGAATTTGGATTTTCATTGTCAGAATTGGCAAAAGACAACCCGACTTCCGGAAAAATTGCAAAAGCAAAATACAGAAATCCTGCAGATCCAAAACAAACATGGTCGGGTCGCGGCCGAAAACCGCAATGGCTTCATGACGCATTGAAATCCGGGGCGGATATCTCGGATCTGGAAATCTAATATCTAATTGGAACTGATCCCAAAATGACCATTCATATTGGAGCCAAAAAAGGCGACATCGCAGAAACGGTTCTTTTGCCTGGCGATCCTTATCGCGCAAAATGGGCGGCCGCAACGTTTTTGGACGATGTGAAGCAAGTCAATGACGTTCGCGGTATGCTGGGCTTTACCGGAAACTGGAAAGGCAACCCTGTCACCATTCAGGGCAGCGGTATGGGCATGCCGTCCTTGTCGATTTACGTCAACGAATTGATCCGGGACTACGGGGCCAAAACGCTGATCCGCATCGGCTCCTGCGGGGGAATGCAGGACAGCGTGAATGTCCGTGATGTGATCCTTGCGATGACCTCGACCACGCTTAGCTCACCGTCACGTGGCATCATGAAAGAGCTGAACTTTGCACCCTGCGCCGATTGGGGGCTGCTTCAGACGGCAGCTCAGGCGGCAGCGGCCAAAGGCACGCCAACCCATGTAGGTGGTATCTATTCGTCGGACGTTTTCTATGACGAACGCCCAGATCTGAACGAACAGATGGTCCGGCACGGTATTCTCGGGGTCGAGATGGAAGCTGCTGAGCTGTACATTCTGGCCGCGCGCCACAAATGCCGGGCATTAGCTGTTCTAACCGTTTCCGACCACTTGCTGACTGGCGAAGCTTTGCCTTCAGCTGATCGCGAAAGCAGTTTTGGCGATATGGTTGAAATCGCACTACAGGCGGCATTTCCGGCGGCGTAAATGCAAACATGCAGGGTGGGAAACCGCCCTGCTTATGCCGCTATTGCCCCTTCAGGCATTGAGTTGGAGCGTCGCCTCCCTGCTGCTGCGCGCCACAAAATGCACACACCCAAACGCCTTCTTTGCGGTGCTGCCGCCAGCGGCAGTCCCGGCTCAAGGATGAGGTGCGCGAGCGCCACAGGAAATAGGCAAATACTCCGCCTGCCAGAATAAGAAGCAAAATGGGCATGCCAATGCATGGCCCATTTTTCCCACTGGTGGCAAGCCCACAGTTGTCGGTTCAGGCTGCGTTAGCGTATTCGAACAAATCTGGGATGCGGTCATTTACGGGTTTCACAGGTTCTGGAGTGTTATATGACCACGCTTGTTCCAACGTTTTTAGAGCCTCTGATTTTGTGTTCTGTTTTTCTTCCATCGGAGAGATCTTGTTCTAATTCAGTCACTCCTCCCTGATTGAAAAATAGACAGGCGCGCCGACAGATTCACCGCATCTTTTTGCAGTTTCGGTATGCCCTTAACGCAACTAAGGCTGGCATTTGCATCTGCCAGCCCTAGGCTTGATGCTTGTTACGCCGCCATGCAGGCATTCGCTTTAGCGGCCTGAGCCTCGCTTACGCCATCACCTGGAACAAATACTTCAGCCTGCTTGCCACCCTGCAGTTCGTATTGCGTCGTAAACGAACCACTAATCCCCGCCTGCCCGGCGCATTCCACTTGCTTGAATACAATATCCGCCCGATTGCTGCTCGAACCGCCACAGGCCGAAAGAGCCGTGATCGCGGCGACAGACAAAACCTTAGTAAGTGTTTGAGTCATTGATGTTCTCCGAATTTTCAATACTCGCAGAACACGAAAAAACCCGGGAAGTTACCATCCCGGGCTTCATAATTTCTTTCGGCTGTGCTCAAACTGCGCGGTCAACCATCATCTTTTTGATTTCGGCAATCGCCTTGGCCGGGTTCAGACCCTTCGGACAGGTCTTGGCGCAATTCATGATCGTGTGGCAGCGATACAGCTTGAACGGGTCTTCCAACTCATCCAAACGTTCACCAGTGGCTTCGTCGCGGCTGTCGATGATCCAGCGATACGCATGCAAAAGCGCAGCGGGCCCAAGGTAGCGATCTCCGTTCCACCAATAGCTGGGGCACGAGGTCGAGCAGCTGGCGCACATCACGCATTCATACAACCCATCCAGTTTCTTGCGATCTTCGATCGATTGCTTCCACTCTTTCGCAGGACGGTTGGTCTTGGTTTCCAGCCACGGCATGATGCTTGCATGCTGCGCATAGAAATGCGTCAGGTCAGGGATCAGGTCCTTGACGACCGGCATATGCGGCAACGGATAAATCTTTACGTCACCCTTGATTTCATCCATGCCGTAGATACAGGCCAACGTGTTGATCCCGTCGATATTCATCGCGCAGGAACCGCAGATCCCTTCACGGCAGGACCGGCGGAAGGTCAGGGTCGGGTCGATTTCATTCTTGATCTTGATCAGCGCGTCGAGAACCATCGGACCGCAGCTGTCCATGTCCACGAAATAGGTGTCTACCCGTGGATTTTGCCCGTCTTCCGGGGTCCAGCGATAGATCTGAAACTTACGAACATTGGTCGCACCGTCCGGCTTGGGCCAGGTTTTGCCGGTGGTGATCCGGGAATTCTTGGGGAGGGTCAGCTGTACCATATGCCTGAAATTCCTTGGTCAATTTCCGGGGAAATTGCCCTAAAATCCGCAAGATTACAATGCGACAATAGCTCAAAAGACTGGCAATCAGGACATTTCTCGCCGCAGGCGCCGCAACTGCCGTGCGGTCCGCCGAACGATCTTGTCGTGATACTTTGGAACAATCATCCGCGCGACTTCCGCCGAACTGGCAAACTCGGATAGGCCCGGCTTTTTTTCAACCCCGCGTTTCACGAACAGCAACAAATTCTGTCTGAACCAATCCATGACCATCGGATCGTTCCAGAGGTTGGGACGAAACGCATCGTAAAAATCATAGCCCTGCGCGTCAAACAGATTGACCCAGTAATCCTGCCATTGTTCGTTCTTGTGTCCTGTACCACCCTGCCCCTCAATGGCCGCAGAAAACAGAACGAAATCCGACAGGCGTGTCAGATCAGCGACAAAGCTTTGTGCCCTGTCCGGCTCAAGGTGTTCGGCAACTTCCGTGCTGACACACAGATCGAAACGGCGGTCCAATTCGAATGGCTTTTCCAGGTCCGCCCGGATCAATGCAGAGTCAGAAAATTCCAAAGAGGATAATTCCAGCCAATCGCCCTCGACGCCGCGAATTTCCCGGTTGTGATTTTCGAACTCAGCCAACAAGAATCCAACACCGCATCCGACATCAATCACGGATTTTGATTCGACAAACCGGTCGCACAGCTCAAATATCCGCTGGGCGGAATGCGATCTACTTTCTTTTTGGCGCACATGGCCCTTGTGAAGGCTCTTATAGATTTTGTCTGCGTCCATTTCCGCTCGCCTCGAATTGTAGCTTTGGTATCAGGTCTATATACTATTTTCGCGCACCTTAGTAGCAACTCGGATCAACCACGAAAACGGAGCATTTTTTATGTCACTTGCAGTCGTGACGATGGTTTATGACGACTATGAGTTTCTGCCGATCTGGGTTCGATACTGGTCGCAACGCGTGGAAAACAAATGCATGTATGTCATTGTCCACGGGTCAAATCGAAGGCTTAGGCGCATGGCGCGCGGTTGCAATGTGGTTGAAATGCGCAGACCACCCCCCTCTCGGGACATGGAGGTTCAGCGATGGAATATGCTGGGCCATTTTGTAAGCGCGCTGACCTATATGCACGATGCTGTGCTTTATACGGACGTTGATGAAATCCTGACATTGGACCCAAATGCCGGGACCGATATCACGGACTACATTCTGAACCGCGACGCCGATGTAACAGCATCTTACGGGCTGGAAATCATTCACCGTGAAGACCATGAACCCGAGGGCTTTGATCCTGAACAAAGCGTCTTGCAGCAACGCGGGATTGTTCGCGTAAACACAAGTTTCGGCAAGCCCAGTATAGTGAAAACCCCAATCGCCTGGCGGCGGGGCGGCCATTTCGCCTATAGCGAGAACGTCCGGGTCGACACGAACCTTGTGGCCTTTCACCTCCGGTTTTTCGACATGCCTTTGTTTCGGTCGCGGGCCGTTCGGCGGCGCAAAACGACCAAGGCTCCGAAAGGGAAAAACAATACGCCGTCCAGAGCGTGGCGTGCATCCGACACGGGCATTGATGATATGATCAGGACCCTTCACAGCATGCCAATTGCTGGCCCGCTTCCCGAGGATCGATCATCTTATGTTGCTGAGATCGAAAACAGCAAAGTCCTGATCGAAGAGAATGGCCAGACCTTTACCAAACACCGAACAAACAACTCCGCAAAGCTGTTTCATTTAGCGCCGCGCTTTAAAGAGCTTTTCTAGGATCAGCATCCTGAACTGAAAGACCCACGCGACAAAAAGGGCGTCACGTGGGTCACAGATGTGGTCCGTCGATGCGTTTTTGACCAGAAATACCCGGTCAGAACGTGCGCGCCTTCGGAGCGATTTTCTTCAGGCTGATGCCACCTTCAGCTTCGGTGCTGAGCGGATCAACAATCACCGGGCGATAGCTGAGTTCGACTTTGTTGCCATCAACACGGGACACCGTGTGTACGCGCCAGTTTTCATCGTCACGTTCGGTGAAGTCCTCATGCGCATGTGCGCCGCGGGATTCTTTGCGTGCCTCGGCACCAACAATCGTGGCAAGAGCGCTTGGCATCAGGTTGGTCAGCTCCAGCGTTTCCATCAGGTCGCTGTTCCAGACCAGCGAGCGGTCGCTGACTTTCAGGTCGTCCATCTTGGCGGCGATCGCCGTCATCTTGTCGACGCCCTCGGCCATGGTTTTTGCTGTCCGGAAGACCGCTGCGTCTTCCTGCATGGTCTTCTGCATCTCAAGACGCAGATCGGCGGTAGCGATTGCACCGCTGGCATTACGTACCGCGTCAAAGCGGTCGAACGCCTTATCGACGGACGCCTGATTCAGCACCGGGTTTGGTGCCTCGGCATCCACAACCTTGCCCGCTTTGATTGCAGCAGCGCGGCCAAACACTACGAGGTCGATCAGTGAGTTCGAGCCCAAACGGTTCGCCCCGTGAACCGAGGCACAGCCTGCTTCACCCACAGCCATCAATCCGGGGACAACGCCCGTCGGGTTGTCAGCGGTCGGGTTCAGAACCTCACCCCAATAGTTGGTTGGAATGCCGCCCATGTTGTAGTGCACGGTCGGCAGAACCGGGATCGGTTCCTTGGTGACGTCTACGCCCGCAAAAACGCGCGCCGACTCCGAAATACCTGGCAGACGTTCGGCCAGCGCCTCGGCCGGCAGGTGGCTGAGGTTCAGGTGAATGTGGTCGCCACCGTCACCATGGCCACGACCTTCGCGGATCTCCATTGTCATCGACCGCGAGACGTAGTCACGCGGCGCGAGGTCCTTGTACTGGGGCGCATAACGCTCCATGAACCGTTCGCCTTCGGAGTTGGTTAGGTAACCGCCCTCACCACGCGCGCCTTCGGTGATCAGGCAGCCAGAGCCGTAGATGCCGGTCGGGTGGAATTGAACGAATTCCATATCCTGCAGGGCCAGACCCGCGCGGGCCACCATGCCGCCACCATCACCGGTGCAGGTGTGGGCCGATGTTGCGCTGAAATAGGCGCGGCCATAACCGCCTGTCGCCAGCACAACCATCTTGGCGTTGAAGACATGCATCGTTCCGTCGTCCAGCTTCCAGCAGACAACGCCCTGACACTGCCCGTCTTCGGACATGATTAGGTCGATGGCGAAGTATTCGATATAAAATTCAGCGTTGTTCTTCAGCGACTGACCATACAGCGTGTGCAGGATTGCGTGACCGGTCCGGTCAGCAGCCGCACAGGTCCGCTGCACGGCCGGGCCTTCACCAAACTCGGTGGTGTGACCGCCGAAGGGACGCTGGTAGATCTTGCCTTCCTCAGTCCGGCTGAACGGCACGCCATAGTGTTCCAGTTCGTACACAGCCTTGGGGGCTTCACGCGCAAGGTATTCCATCGCGTCGGTGTCACCCAGCCAGTCCGAGCCTTTGACGGTGTCGTACATGTGCCACTGCCAGTGGTCCGGGCCCATATTGGACAGAGATGCGGCGATTCCGCCCTGCGCGGCAACCGTGTGCGAGCGTGTCGGAAACACCTTCGTGACACATGCCGTGCGCAGACCTTGTTCTGCCATGCCCAGCGTGGCGCGCAGACCAGCGCCGCCAGCGCCGACAACAACCACGTCATATTCGTGTGTTTCGTATTCGTATGCAGCTGTCATTTGATTATTTCCTTACCGCGCGTTTCACAGAGCCAGCTTGATCAGGGCAAACAGCCCGGCAGCTATCAATGTGTAGCCAAACGCCGCGACGGCCATGAGGCTCAGCTTTTCTGCGACACCGTGGACATAGTCTTCAATTGCGACCTGAGTTTCGTGGACCAGATGGATGATGACGACAACCATTGTCAGCCCGGTCACAATCGCCGGGAAGGGACGGCCATAATAAACCAGGACTTCTTCGTATGACCTGCCCAAACCGTTTGCGAAGACGAAAACAAACAGCGGTACAAGAAAGACAAGTGCCGCCGAGCTGACCATCATCTGCCAGTGATGATGCGTACCTTCGCCTCCGGCACCGGTACCCTGCGCGCGTTTGCGGTCAGTGAGGTAATTCATGGCCAATCTCCTTAAACCGCAATTGCCGTGATGAAGGCGAGGATGGTGGCCAACACCAGCATGCCGATCCCCATCTTTTCGGAGATACCGACATCTACGCAATACCCCAGATCCCAAATCACGTGACGCAGACGACCCAGCATGTGATAGAAGATCGCCCAGGTCGCAGCGAACATCACCAGATCACCCAGCCAGCTTCTCATCAGCCCATCGATGAAGTTGAATGCCGTTTCGGACGTTGCCGCCGCCAGAAACCACCAGACGACAAAGAATGCGATCGCAAGTGACGCAATACCCGTGATGCGCACAAGGATCGATGTCATCGAAGTCAGTTGGGGGCGGTAGATCGTGAGGTGAGGTGAAAGAGGGCGGTTGCCCCGATTTACATCGGCCATGTTGGCTCCTTTACGGTTGGCTTCCGAAGGTTTTACTGTTTTTTGCGGTTCTGTCACGTGCTGCAGATGCAAAAAAGTTCACAATTGACGCAAAATGACGGATATTTGCATAATGTGATCACACAAAATAAACTCGTGATCACAAATTGTTTTCAATCCATCACGATGTTAGCGCCTGCAGATTCGATTCTGTTGTGCGGCTATTTCAAATCAGCGGTTTGCTGGGTCACCTCGCGCAGCAGTTTCTTACGAATCCGCTCGGGATAGTCTGCAAACCCTGAGGCTGAGACGACAAACGCCCCCTCGCCCACGATCACATTTTCAAAGAAATACGCGGTCAGATCCGGTTCGCTTTCTTCGATTGCAATCGCGTTCACCGTCACACCGCGTGTCCGCAGAAATCTGTGGACGTCCGATGGTTCAACCCCCTCGTTCGACACCCCATCGCCAGAGATATCGATCAGGTGGCGTTTGCAATCCGACACCGTATCGAAATAGGACATGGTCGATTCCAGCGCCTCGCCAATTGCGGTGGAAAAGTTGCGCCAGACCCTTGGATCGTTGGCCACTTTTACAGCAAACTGATCAATTGCCTCGAAACTGTCGATATGTGTCCACGGAACGGTGACCATCTGGCGAGAGGACCCTGTCCACTGCACCAGCATCACGCGGGCTTTCCCGCGCACCAATGCCTCGGACACGATCGGGTCACGCAAACCGGCTGCTAGGCCATCCATTTGTATTCGATACTCAGTCGAATCGACTGACCCTGAGACATCTACGGCCAGCGCCAACGCCAGATCGCAGGCATAAGCGGGTGGCGTCAGACAGACGCAGGCAGCTATTGTGCGAAGCAAGGTCATGACCACAGCCTAACACGATTGGCGCTGGCTGCGATCAAATGAATGTCACCACGAGTATCAGATCGGCATCAAAGCCCAGTAATCCAGATCAAGCAGGACATTGGGCAGATAACGACCGTCTTCGTTTTTCAACTCAAACGGCGCGCCGCCCTTGGTTGCGACCAACCGTAGGCGCACGGCGCCGACGCCCGGAATGGCAGTTTCCGCCTTGTCCAGAACTTCGGACCAGGCCTTGATCGTGTCGCCCGCAAAACAGGGGTTAGCGTGCGCGCCACCGTTCAGGCCAACGATCATCTGTGCATTAGCCAGCCCGTTGAACGACAGGGTCCGCGCCATGGAAATCACGTGACCGCCATAGATCAGCCGCCCTTCGGGGCGGAAGGTCAGATCGAAATGCACCTTGGCAGTGTTCTGCCACAGGCGGGTGGCCAGCATATGCTCGGCCTCTTCGACCGTGACGCCATCGACGTGATCAATGGTCTCGCCAATCTCATAGTCGCCCCAGCGATGCGCCTCACCAGCCTGAGCGAAATCGTACTGAGAGAAATCAAGGCCCTCGGGCGCGATCAGGTCCTTCACGTCCAGTGCCTTTTTCAGTTCAGGCACCACAGTCTCGGGCGCGGGCCCATCCAGATTCGATTTCCGAACCATGACCCAACGCACGTATTCAATGACGACTTCATCGTGCTGATTCAGACCACGCGTGTGCACCCAGACGACACCAGTCTTTCCATTCGAGTTCTGTTTGAGACCGATCACCTCGGATTCCGAGCGCAAAGTATCGCCGGGATAGACCGGCTTTAGCCAGCGCCCTTCGGCATAACCCAGATTAGCCACGGCATTCAGCGAAATATCCGGGACAGTTTTGCCAAACACGACATGAAACGCCGCCAAATCATCAATGGGACTTTGCGGCAGACCACAATTCCGGGCGAATTCGTCCGAGGAATACAGTGCATGCCGCGCCGGATAGAGCGCGTGGTACAGCGCCCGCTCGCCATTGGTCACCGTGCGCGGCACGGCATGGTGCAATACCTGACCAATGGAATAGTCCTCAAAAAAGCGGCCCGGATTGGTTTTTGCCATTATTGCTGTCCCAGTTTCATGTCAGGTGAATAGTCGGCCTCGACTTCTTTAGTCACGGCCTGTGCGCAACGCATCACGCTGTTCGTGGCGTCATAGGCATAAGTTGGGTCGCCATACAGATCCCAGCCTTTCGCCAAAGCATCTGACACTTTGTGGCAGAAGGCCGAGGTGTCTTCTTCGGTCAACAAACGGTATAGTTTTACCATGATGTCAAATCCTTACGAGGGGAACGGCGACGGGCCGACCAGCCCGTGAACGTAGCCGATGACACCCAGCAGCACGATCGAGGCCACAAAGAACATCGCGTCCCTCCCATAGGTTCCGGGTTCACCGGGGGTCCAATCCGGCTCGGATTTGTTGATCACGATCACTTCGACCACAGCCCAGGCCAACAAACCGCCAAACAGAATGATCGAGGCCAGATCGCCATTGACCAGCAAATGCGCAAAAGCCCACAGTTTAAACCCGCCCAGCATCGGATGGCGTAGCTTGTTCAGTAGGCGGCCCTTGGTTCCGGCGGGGCTCATCATGTAGATCGCAATCAACACCAGCAGGTTATTGATGTGGATCATAAAACTCGGCGGGGCCCAGACATGGATGAAGTCGGTCATGCGATAGCCGAAGATCATCAGCAGGATCGATGCCACCAAGGCCAGCGCGACCGCGCCCTTGCCGGCGTCGCCCATCGCAGCGCGACGCTCTGGCATCACACGTTTGAACAGATGCGCGGCCCACCAAAGTGCCACACCGAGAATGAGAAGAAAAAAGCCCATGCTGGCTTACCCCGCTTGCAAAGCTGTAATTGCCTCCGCTTTTGCCAGAATTTCGCGGGCAGTTACAACGTGCAGATTTTCAACGATCTTGCCGTCGACCACGGCAACGCCCTGTCCTTGCGCCTCAACCTCTTCGAAAGCGGCAATCTGGCGACGGGCCAGATCGATCTCGGTCTCCGACGGGGCATAGGCTGCATTGGTGACATCGACCTGTGCGGGATGGATTAGGGTTTTACCGTCAAAACCCATGTCGCGGCCTTGCGCACATTCGGCGGCCAGACCTTCGGCGTCCTTGAATGCGTTGTAGACACCATCGACAACGATCAACCCCTCGGCCTTGGCGGCTAGCAGGCACAGGCCCAGCGAAGTCATCAGGGGCAGGCGATCTGGACGGAAGCGGGTTTGCAACTCCTTCGCCAAATCATTTGTACCCATGACAAACCCCGCCATCAGCGGATGGGCGGCAATCTCGGCCGCATTGAGCATCCCGCGCGGGGTTTCCATCATCGCCCAGATTGGCAGGTCACCGGTAATCGCGGCCAATGCGTCCACGTCCGCAGCTGAATTCACCTTGGGCAGCAGGACCACATCGGCATCCATCTCGCGCACGGCCTCAGCGTCAGCACGGCCCCATTCGGTATCCAGACCGTTGATGCGCACGATCTTGACCCGTTCCCCATAACCGCCCGCGGCCAGAGCCGCCTTAAGCGTTTCGCGTGCATTGCCCTTCTCATCGGCAGAAACCGCGTCTTCCAGATCAAAAATGATCGCGTCCACAGGCAAAGTGCGTGCCTTGTCCAGCGCCCGGTCTTTCGAACCGGGGATATAAAGAACAGAGCGATAGGGGCGCTGGCGCGAGTCCATTGGCTTCTCCCGAAGAAATAAAGTTGCGCGGAATGGGGCATTTTTTGTCGGAAAGTTCAAGCGCAAAATCGCCGCGTCGCAGCATTTGCGACGCAACGTGCGTTCCTTTAACCGGATTTCGGTTCAACGGCGGGACCCTGACCCGCAAAGGAAATCGAAAAGGGTCAAAGATGCACAAGACACTGCTAAAGATGACGATGGGCCTCGGAATCATGGTTCTGGCTGCGCAACAGGCCCACGCCCGCAACTGCGCACCACGTGACGAGGTGATAAAACGGCTGACCGAAACTTACGGCGAAACGCGCCAGGGGATCGGCATCGCGCGTCAAGGCGCAGTGATGGAGCTCTATGCGTCGGACCAAAGCGGCAACTGGACGATCACCGTGACACTGCCGGATGGAATGACCTGCCTTGTTGCCTCGGGTCAGGCTTATGAAATGATCGCCGATGCCCTGCCGCCCAACGTCTGATCAGGTCAAAGCGTCCCAGATCAGTTTACTGCCCGTGAGCGTCAGCAGCACATAGGCGATGCCAAAGAACAGGCGCTCGGACAGCATGAAATGCGCCCGGACGCCCAGCCAGGCACCAAGAATCGCAAATGGTGTCAAAAGCAGATCGGCCCACGCGGTGTGCCAAGTGAAAAGGCCAAGATAGGCGTAAGGCACAAATTTCGTGATGTTGATGACCCAGAAGGCCAATACAGTGCTGGCCTGAAACTCGGTCTTCGACAGGCGTTGCGACAGCAGGTAAACGGCGGCTGGCGGGCCGCCCGCATGGCTGACAAAGCTGGTGAAGCCAGCAACCAGTCCAGCGAACAGTCCGGCGGGGGCAGGCAGTCTGTTTGTGAAGCCGCGCACCCAGCCTTTGGATTGACTGACGTGCCAAACGACAAAACCAATGGAAATCCCCCCGATCAGTAGGCGCAGCAGATCATCATCGGTGGCGCGGTAAAGCCATGCGCCCAACGCCACGCCAGGCACGGCCCCAAGGATCAACAGGCGCGAATCCGGCCAGCTCCAGCGTTTCCAATAGGGCCCAAGAGTTGCAACATCGATCACCATCAAAATCGGCAGCATCAGGGCCAGTGCCTGCCCCGGCTCCAATATCAACGCCAGAATCGATGAGGACGCAAAGGCCACGCCCGAGCCAAAGCCACCCTTCGAAATACCCGCAAAGATCACAGCCGGGATCGCTACAACAAAAAACATCAGGTTCAATTCGAACATGCAGCGCCCCGGTTTCGGCCTGTATCCTTGGCCGTTTAGCGCAATCAGCCCAGGCGGTGCAAACGGTATGCGGTTGCATGCCGCGCCGCTGAACACTTGCGCGAAAGCCATTTAGCGACTAGCACAGCCGCGATTTCAATTCCGACCGGAGATTTTCCAAATGGCCAGACCCAAGATTGCGCTTATCGGCGCTGGGAACATCGGCGGCACGCTTGCGCACCTCGCAGCTGTCAAAGAACTGGGTGACGTAGTCCTGTTCGACATCGCAGACGGGCTGCCGCAAGGCAAAGCGCTCGACATCGCTGAATCCGGCCCTTCGGAAGGGTTCGACGCAGCCATGTCCGGCACCAGCGATTATGCCGATATCGCAGGCGCAGACGTCTGCATCGTCACCGCTGGCGTCGCCCGCAAACCCGGCATGAGCCGCGATGACTTGTTGGGCATTAACCTGAAAGTCATGAAGTCGGTTGGCGAAGGCATTGCAGCCCACGCGCCCGACGCGTTCGTGATCTGCATCACCAACCCGCTGGATGCGATGGTCTGGGCTCTGCGAGAATTCTCGGGTCTGCCGCACAACAAAGTCTGCGGCATGGCAGGCGTTCTGGACTCGGCCCGTTTCGCACACTTCCTTTCTGAAGAGTTCAACGTTTCGATGCGCGACGTCACCGCGTTTGTTCTGGGCGGCCACGGCGACACCATGGTACCTTCGGTGCGTTATTCGACCGTTGCCGGTATCCCCCTGCCCGATCTGGTCGAGATGGGCTGGACCACGCAAGACAAGCTGGACGCTATCGTTCAGCGAACCCGTGACGGCGGTGCCGAGATCGTTGGCCTGCTGAAAACCGGTTCGGCCTACTACGCACCTGCCACTTCGGCGATCGAAATGGCCGAAGCCTATCTGAAAGACCAGAAGCGCGTACTGCCTTGCGCCGCATACTGCAGCGGCGAGCTGGGAGTTGACGGTCTCTATGTCGGCGTTCCGACCGTGATCGGCGCCGGTGGCGTCGAACGGATCGTCGACATCAAGCTGAACGAAGACGAACAAGCCGGGTTCGACAATTCGGTCAATGCCGTCAAAGGCCTGATCGAAGCTTGCAAGGGCATCGACAGCTCGCTGGCCTGATCCCTTTTCAGCGGTAATTCAGGACCCGGTTTACCATTGGTGAGCCGGGTTTTTCTTTGGACGATTGCGGCGCCATTGAATCGACATTTCCTCGGCACAGCTGCCATGTAATCGTTTGAATCCGCCATCTCGGCGGACCGGCTAGGTTTAGCGCTAGCTGAATTCTCTCTTTATTCTAAAGGCCGTCAACGACGACGAATCAAACGGGCAACCTTCATTACATTTTGTGATCACACCCAAAAAAACCGTGATCACAAATAATGAAAATCTTCGTGAAAAACTGCTCCCCTGTCAAAAAACCCTTTAAACTTGCCCCCTAGACACCCCTATAACGGTGTAACGCAGTCAGACAGGACAGTTTCGATGAACATTCACGAATATCAGGCCAAAGCGCTTCTTCGCAGCTATGGCGCTCCGGTCTCCGAAGGTCGCGCGGTTCTGCGCGCTGAGGAAGCCAAAACCGCAGCCGGTGAACTGGA
The DNA here is from genome assembly GCF_001458195.1 of Ruegeria atlantica. Taxonomy (GTDB): domain Bacteria; phylum Pseudomonadota; class Alphaproteobacteria; order Rhodobacterales; family Rhodobacteraceae; genus Ruegeria; species Ruegeria atlantica. The sequence goes on from NZ_CYPU01000068.1 coordinate 146,317, forward strand.
TGGCCCGCTCTGGGTTGTCAAAGCACAGATCCACGCGGGTGGCCGCGGCAAGGGCTCCTTCAAAGAGGCTGACGCCGGTGAAAAAGGCGGTGTTCGTCTGACCAAGTCGGTGGAAGAAGCATCCGAGGAAGCCAAGAAGATGCTGGGCCGTACGCTGGTCACGCATCAAACCGGCCCTGCGGGCAAGCAAGTCAACCGCATCTACATCGAAGCCGGTTCCGGCATCGAGCGTGAACTGTACCTTGCCCTGCTGGTGGATCGCCAGACAAGCCGCATCTCATTCGTGTGTTCGACCGAAGGTGGTATGGACATCGAAGAGGTTGCCGCGGCAACGCCCGAGAAAATCCTGTCCTTCTCGGTCGATCCGGCAACAGGCTATCAGCCCTATCATGGCCGCCGCATCGCCTTCTCGCTGGGCCTGGAGGGCGCGCAGGTCAAACAGTGCGTCAAACTGATGAGCCAGCTGTATGCTGCCTTCGTCGAAAAGGACATGGAGATGCTGGAAATCAACCCGCTGATCGTGTCCGACAAGGGCGACCTGAAAGTGCTGGACGCCAAGGTCGGCTTTGACGGTAACGCGGTCTACCGCCATCCGGATATTGCCGAGCTGCGCGACACGACCGAGGAAGACCCCAAGGAACTGGAAGCCAGCAAATACGACCTGAACTACATCGCGCTGGATGGTGAGATTGGTTGCATGGTGAACGGTGCCGGTCTGGCGATGGCGACGATGGACATCATCAAACTGTATGGGGCCGAGCCTGCCAACTTCCTCGACGTGGGTGGCGGTGCCACCAAAGAGAAAGTGACCGAGGCGTTCAAGATCATCACCTCTGACCCGCAGGTCAAAGGCATTCTGGTCAACATCTTCGGCGGCATCATGCGCTGTGACGTGATTGCCGAGGGCGTTGTCGCCGCAGTGAAAGAAGTCGGCCTCAAAGTTCCGCTGGTTGTGCGTCTTGAAGGCACGAATGTCGAGAAGGGCAAAGAGATCATCAACACCTCTGGCCTGGACGTGATCGCGGCGGACAACCTGAAAGACGGTGCCGAGAAGATCGTGAAGGCGGTTAAAGGCTGAGTTAGATAAGCCGGTTCATTTCTCGGGATCCGAAGAAAGTGTGTGATGCGTAGCGGTGTTAGAAATGCGTTCGAGAGCAAGAGTTGGGCGGGGCGGAATGTCCCGCGCTCGGGCAATGGCTCAACGCTTGAGGCAACCGCGCCGCTTCGCCGGGCTCTTCCGGATATCTTTGAGCGATACAAGGTGAAGACATTTCTTGACGCGCCCTGTGGTGACTGGACGTGGATGCAGGAAGTGGACCTGACTGGTCTGAGTTACATTGGCGGAGATATATCTCTCGAGGTGGTTCAGTCCGTTCAAGAAAAACACGCAGCGCCGGGTCGCGAGTTTGTCCATCTGGATATAACTTCCGACACGTTGCCCCAGGTTGACCTGATGATGTGCCGGGATTGCCTTTTTCACCTAAAATGGTGGCTGCGGTGGGTGTTCTTTGAAAACTTCGTCAGAAGCGAGACACCCTACCTGCTGACCACCATGCACTACGTCCCGATCAATGAACGGCTGAAGAACAACGCTGGGTTCAAAAGGTTCAACCCCTGCGTCGCGCCTTTCAATTTCTCCGATCCGATCGAAACAATTGAAGAGACTGGTGAGATCCACCTCGATCCTGAATTTCTTCAATCGACCGAAGGCAGAGATCAACGATCGTTGGGAATTTGGTCAAGAGATCAGGTAGTTGACGCATTGGACCGGCGGAAGAATGGCTCGTGAAACAAAGACAACACGAATTGCGACTCCGGTGAATTCACTCGGCGGCGCGCTTACACAAATCAAAACGGAGGCCTAGAATGGCAGTCCTCATCGACGAAAATACCAAAGTGATCTGTCAGGGCTTTACCGGCTCACAGGGCACATTCCACAGCGAACAGGCCATTGCTTATGGCACCAAGATGGTTGGCGGCGTGACCCCCGGCAAAGGCGGGATGACCCATCTTGACCTGCCTGTGTTCAACTCGGTCCACGAGGCCAAGCACGTGACCGAGGCCAACGCCAGCGTGATCTATGTGCCGCCGCCCTTTGCAGCTGACTCGATCCTCGAAGCGATTGATGCCGAGATGGAAGTGATCGTCTGCATCACCGAAGGCATCCCGGTTCTGGACATGATGAAGGTGAAGCGCGCGCTGGAAGGCAGCAAGTCACGCCTGATCGGCCCGAACTGCCCCGGTGTCATCACGCCCGACGCCTGCAAGATCGGCATCATGCCCGGCCACATCCACAAGCGCGGCTCGGTCGGCGTTGTCTCGCGTTCAGGCACCCTGACCTATGAGGCCGTCAAACAGACCACCGATGTGGGTCTGGGCCAGTCCACCTGTGTGGGCATCGGCGGCGACCCGATCAAAGGCACCGAACATATTGACGTGCTGGAATGGTTCCTAGCCGATGACGAGACCGAGTCGATCATCATGATCGGTGAGATCGGTGGCTCGGCCGAGGAAGAAGCCGCGCAGTTCCTGGCGGATGAGGCCAAGAAAGGCCGCAAAAAGCCGACCGCCGGTTTCATCGCCGGCCGCACAGCCCCTCCGGGCCGCCGCATGGGCCACGCGGGCGCAATCGTCGCCGGCGGCAAGGGCGGTGCCGAGGACAAGATCGAAGCCATGCGTTCGGCCGGTATAGTTGTCGCAGAAAGCCCGGCGCAGCTGGGTGAAGCTGTGCTGGAAGCGATTGGGTAAGCTCGCACAAACCGTGGGTAAGCCGGGCTTCTGCCCGGCTTGCATTTACGAGCAGCTAAGTCAGACAGAGGATTTTATGTCGGCATGAACTTGAAACGGTTGTCAGCTATACTGTTCTCTATGCCGACGGCGCTCGTTGCGCCGTCCTCTGCAAGTGCAATGGATTTTTGGAAAACTATCGGCTTGTGCTCCGCTGGGCTTCAAGAGGAATCCCTGGGCGTCAATTTTCAAGAATTAGGCTGGCAGATACAAAAGCCGGACGAGAAGCGCGCGCTCGACCACTCCGCCATGTTCAACCTGCACTATATTTTGGCTTGGGGCAAAAATGGTGACTATGACATTGTTCGAGAGTTGGCGTCTCGTAGGTTTCTTGCCAAACCCGCTGGCGCGTACGATTGGGATTTTTTCTTCACCGATCCTAAAAGCGATGCGGTACTGACTGTCCGGTTGCTTGATGAAGAGCAGTTGTGCTTTTTGACGTCAAGCCGCCCCCCCTTCGAGGTTGTCAAAGCACCTCAAACTGAAAAAGTACGGGAATTTCAGTTCGGGAAATTTAGTAAAGATGATACCCAGATAACTCTTTATAATGCTCTAGCAATAGCAAGCATGGCGTACGAACGGTTTGAAAAAGCAATTGTCGACCTCCGTTTCAAATTTGTGGCTTTTGTGTCCAACACCGGAAACGTGCAACAATGACTAGCGGATTAAATCGGTTTCAGAGTTTCACTTTGCCTGTCGCTCCACCAACACGGATGCACATGAGGTGACCCCATGACCTTTTCCTACGCCATCCGCACCTGTTTCTCCAAGTTCTTCACCTACTCGGGGCGTGCCTCACGGCCCGAATATTGGTTCTTTCTCCTGTTCATCGTGATCTGGAACATCATCGCCGGGATCATCGACTGGCAGTTCTTCACTCAGGTCTCGGTCAGCCAGACTGACGAGGTCAAAGCCGTAACTGCGACGTCCTCTGCGCCAGTACAAAGCATCGTCGGCCTGATCGTCTTTTTCCCGCATCTGGCCGTCGCGTGGCGGCGGATGCATGATACCGGGCGCAGCGGGCTATATGCTCTGTTGCCGATCCTGCTGATCCTCGGGGCCTTTGCGGTTTTGATCTTTGGCATCGGCCTTGCCTCCAGTTTCCAGCATGGCGGCGATCTGGACATCCTGTTCACCCGCGCCACTTTGCTGGTCGTTATCCCGACACTGCTTGTTTTGTTTGTGTCGCCCCTCCTGGTTCTGTGGTGGCTGACCCGCCCCAGCCAGCCAGGCACCAACCAATACGGTCCCAACCCATATGAGGTAGCCCAATGACCGAACATACGCCCAACTCTGCCTTTCATGCCTCAAGCTTTATGCAGGGGCATAATGCTGAATATCTGGAGCAGCTTTATGCCCAGTACGCCAAGGACCCGAACGCTGTAGATGCGGCCTGGGTCGATTTTTTCCGGGCGATGGGCGACGCCACGCCGGACGTCCAGCGCGAGGCCGAAGGACCATCCTGGGCTCGGACCGACTGGCCTCCGATGCCGACGGATGATCTGACCGGAGCGTTGACCGGAGAGTGGGCCGAAATCGACGCCAAGGCAGCAGGCGACAAGATTAAGGACAAGGCCGAGGCCAAGGGCGTTCAGGTCAGCGAAGACCAAATCAAACGCGCCGTTCTGGACAGTCTGCGGGCACTGATGCTGATCCGGGCTTATCGTATCCGGGGCCATCTTGCTGCTAATCTGGACCCGTTGGGCATGCGCGCCGCCAGCACCCACCCGGAATTGGACCCCAGGACGTATGGCTTCACCGAAGCCGACATGGACCGCCCGATCTTTATCGACAACGTGCTGGGATTGCAGATGGCCAGCATGCGCCAGATTGTCGAGATCGTGAAACGGACCTATTGCGGCACATTCGCGCTGCAGTACATGCATATCTCAAATCCGGAAGAAGCCGCGTGGCTGAAAGAACGGATCGAAGGGTACGGCAAGGAAATTCAGTTCACCAAGGAAGGCCGCAAGGCGATCCTGAACAAGATGGTCGAGGCCGAAGGCTTCGAGAAGTTCCTGCACGTTAAATACATGGGCACCAAGCGTTTCGGCCTGGACGGCGGCGAAGCCTTGATCCCCGCGATGGAGCAGATCATCAAGCGCGGCGGTGCGCTGGGTGTCAGTGATATCGTCATCGGCATGCCGCACCGGGGCCGCCTGAACATTCTGGCCAACGTGATGCGCAAACCCTATCGCGCCATCTTCAACGAGTTCCAGGGCGGCAGCTTCAAACCCGAAGATGTGGATGGTTCCGGCGATGTGAAATACCACCTCGGCGCGTCCAGCGACCGTGAATTCAATGGCAACAGTGTCCATCTGTCGCTGACTGCAAACCCCTCCCACCTTGAGGCTGTGAACCCGGTTGTTCTGGGCAAGGTTCGCGCAAAACAGGATCAGTTGGGTGACGAAGACCGGACCAAGGTGATGGGCATCCTGCTGCACGGCGATGCGGCCTTTGCGGGTCAAGGTGTTGTCGCCGAAGGCTTTGGCCTGTCCGGCCTCAAGGGTCATAAGACCGGCGGCACGATGCATATCGTGGTGAACAACCAGATTGGCTTTACCACCGCGCCGCATTTCAGCCGCTCCAGCCCCTACCCCACCGATATCGCCCTGATGGTTGAGGCACCGATCTTCCACGTGAACGGCGACGATCCCGAGGCTGTAACACATGCCGCCAAGGTTGCGACCGAATTCCGGCAGAAGTTCCACAAGGACGTGGTTATCGACATCTTCTGCTATCGCCGGTTCGGGCATAACGAGGGCGATGAGCCCATGTTCACCAACCCGATCATGTACAAGAAGATCAAGACGCATAAGACCACGCTGTCGCTGTACACCGAGCGTCTCGTGAAAGACGGCCTTATCCCCGAAGGCGAAATCGAGGATATGAAGGCCGCCTTCCAGGCGCATCTGAATGATGAGTTCGAGGCGGGCAAAGACTATAAGCCCAACAAGGCTGACTGGCTGGATGGACGCTGGTCGCATCTGGACAAGAACAAAGATGAATATGTCCGCGGCGACACGGCAATTAAACCGGAAACGCTGGCGCAGATTGGCAACGCGCTGAGCCACACACCAGCCGATATCGCAGTGCACCGTACCGTCTCGCGTCTTTTGGATCAAAAGAAACAGATGTTCGAAAGCGGCAAAGGGTTTGACTGGGCGACTGGTGAGGCCCTCGCCTTTGGCTCTCTGCTGACCGAAGGCTATCCGGTGCGCCTTTCAGGGCAGGATGCGACGCGCGGGACGTTCAGTCAGCGTCACTCGGGTTTCATACATCAGGAAACTGAAGAACGGTACTACCCGCTGAACAACATACGTGAGGGCCAGTCGAAATACGATGTGATCGACTCGATGCTCAGCGAATATGCGGTGCTGGGCTTTGAATATGGATTCTCACTGGCGGAACCAAATGCACTGACCCTGTGGGAAGCGCAATTCGGTGATTTTGCCAACGGCGCGCAAATCATGTTCGACCAGTTCATCAGCTCGGGCGAAAGCAAATGGCTGCGCATGTCCGGTCTGGTGTGCCTGTTGCCACACGGCTTCGAAGGTCAGGGGCCTGAACACTCGTCAGCGCGTCTGGAACGGTTCCTGCAGATGTGTGGCCAGGACAATTGGATCGTGGCCAACTGCACGACCCCTGCGAATTACTTTCACATCCTGCGCCGTCAGCTGCACCGGACCTTCCGCAAGCCGCTGATCTTGGTGACGCCCAAATCGTTACTGCGCCACAAGCTGGCGGTCAGCACAGCAGAAGAGTTCACCACTGGTTCAAGCTTCCATCGCGTGTTGTGGGACGATGCACAGCACGGAAACTCGGAAACCAAATTGGTCAAGGACGACAAGGTCAAACGCGTGGTGATGTGTTCCGGCAAGGTCTACTACGATCTGCTGGAAGAACGCGATGCGCGCGGCATCGATGATGTCTACCTGATGCGGATTGAGCAGTTCTATCCCTTCCCAGCTCATTCGCTGATTAATGAGCTTGAGCGCTTTAAGGGTGCCGAAATGATCTGGTGTCAGGAAGAACCCAAGAACCAGGGTGCGTGGACCTTTATCGAACCGAATATCGAATGGGTTCTGACCCGCATCGGCGCCAAGCACACACGGCCGCGTTATGTCGGCCGCTCCACATCGGCTTCTCCCGCGACCGGTCTGGCCAGCCAACACAAAGCCCAACAAGAAGCGCTGGTCGACGAAGCGCTGAGCATTGAAGGAAAATAATCGATGTCCATTGAAGTTCGAGTTCCCACGCTTGGCGAGTCGGTTACCGAAGCCACGGTTGCGACATGGTTCAAGAAACCCGGCGACGCCGTCGCGGTTGATGAAATGTTGTGTGAGTTGGAGACTGACAAGGTCACCGTCGAAGTCCCCTCTCCTGCCGCTGGCGTGATGGGCGAAATCGTCGCCGCCGAAGGTGAAACCGTTGGCGTTGACGCTCTGCTGGCCACCATCGCTGCAGGTGAAGGCGCAGCTCCTGCCCCGGTAGCCGCACCGGCCCCGGCGGCTGCGGCTGCTCCGGCGGCGTCTGGCGGCAGTGTTGACGTGATGGTGCCGACCTTGGGTGAATCCGTGACTGAAGCGACCGTTTCGACATGGTTCAAACAGGTCGGCGACAGCGTCGCACAGGACGAGATGCTGTGTGAGCTGGAAACCGACAAGGTCTCGGTCGAGGTTCCGGCCCCGGCTGCGGGTGTTCTGGCAGAAATCGTTGCCCCCGAAGGCGCAACAGTTGAGGCGTCGGCCAAACTGGCGGTGATTTCCGGCGCAGCGGCAGGGTCCGTCGCTGCTCCGGCAGCTGCGGCGGCAACCCCGGCTGCAGCAGCAAGCACCGGCAAGGACATCGCCAACGCGCCATCCGCCGAAAAAGCTATGGCAGAGGCCGGTTTGTCCGCGGATCAGGTCACAGGCACAGGTCGTGATGGGCGGATCATGAAAGAGGATGTTGCCCGCGCAGCGACTACGGCTGCGGCCCCGGCACCTGCGGCGGCAGCACCGGCACCGGCGCAAGCGCCTCGGGCACCGGTCGCAGCACAGGATGCCGCCCGCGAAGAGCGCGTGCGCATGACCCGCCTGCGCCAAACCATCGCCAAGCGTTTGAAGGATGCGCAGAACACTGCGGCAATCCTGACCACCTTCAACGAGGTGGACATGACCGAGGTGATGGGCCTGCGCAATGAATACAAAGACCTGTTCCAGAAGAAACACGGTGTGAAGCTGGGCTTTATGTCGTTCTTCACCAAGGCCTGCTGCCACGCGCTGAAAGAGGTTCCGGAAGTCAACGCCGAGATTGACGGCACAGACATCGTCTACAAGAACTTCGTTCACATGGGCGTCGCCGCCGGTACGCCTCAGGGTCTGGTTGTTCCTGTTATCCGCGATGCCGACAGCATGTCCTTTGCCGATATCGAGAAGGCCATCGCCGAAAAGGGCAAGCGCGCTCGTGATGGCAAGTTGTCCATGGCAGAGATGCAGGGCGGCACCTTCACCATCTCGAATGGTGGCGTCTATGGCTCGCTGATGTCGTCACCGATCCTGAACCCACCGCAGTCGGGTATCCTTGGCATGCACAAGATTCAGGACCGTCCAATGGTCATCAATGGTGAGATCAAGATCCGCCCGATGATGTATCTGGCACTCTCCTATGACCACCGGATTGTTGACGGCAAGGGCGCGGTGACGTTCCTTGTACGTGTGAAAGAGGCGCTGGAAGACCCGCGCCGCCTGCTGATGGATCTGTAATCATGGCAACACATGTACTCTGGCAAGCTGACGTGGCCGACTTTGATGTCTGGCTGAAGGTGTTCGAAGAAGACAAACCGATGAGGGAGGCCGCGGGCATCCGCGACCTCCATATCTGGAAAGACCCTGCTCGCAAGGACCACGCGGTCGCCTTGTTCGAGATCACCGATCTCGACCGGGCCCAGAGCTTCATCGAATCCGAAGAGCTGGCCATGCACCACGAACGTGGTGGCGTGGCACATATCCAGACCAAGGTTCTGGACCCTGTCTGAAAGCATGAGGCTGCGCCTCGCCGTTGGGGGCGCGGCACGAACGGGTAACGCGATGACTTTCGACAGCTCAAAGGGAACCACTGGATGACCACGGAACTAACCGTCCTGACCCTTGCCGCATTACTTTGGGTCGCACAATTCGTAGTCTACCTGGCTGCCGGGCACGGTAAGATTGACCTTGGTCTTGCGGTTGGCCCGCGAGATATCCCTTTTGACAAACCGGGGGTTTCGGGGCGCCTGCACCGTGCCCTCAGCAACCACACCGAAGGGTTGGTTCTGTTCGCAATTGCGGCGCTTGTCGTGACGGTTTCGGGCCAGTCGAACGGGCTCACTGCGGCCTGTAGTTGGATCTATTTGATCGCCCGCATCCTATATGTTCCAGCCTACGCAATGGGCTGGACGCCTTGGCGAACCGTGATTTGGATCGTTGGCTTGTTGGCCAACACCGTAATGTTGTTGGCGGCTGTCTTTTGATTCAGTCGCTGGCATGGATAATGTAATGGGGAAACGCCCCGGCGTGCAGAAAATTGCCGCCATCCCCGTAAACGATAAGGATCTGACACATGGCAAATTATGACGTTATCGTAATCGGATCAGGCCCCGGCGGCTATGTTTGCGCCATCCGCTGCGCTCAGCTGGGTCTGAAGACTGCCTGCGTCGAAGGGCGTGAAACTCTGGGCGGCACGTGCCTGAACGTGGGCTGTATCCCCTCGAAGGCGCTGCTGCATGCCAGCCATCAGCTTCATGAAGCCGAGCATAACTTTGCCAAGATGGGCCTGAAGGGCAAAAGCCCCTCGGTCGATTGGAAACAGATGCAGGGCTACAAGCAGGAAACGATCGACGGCAATACCAAGGGTATCGAGTTCCTGTTCAAGAAAAACAAGATCGACTGGTTGAAAGGCTGGGGCTCGATCCCTGCCGCAGGTCAGGTCAAAGTGGGCGACGAGGTTCACACCGCCAAGAACATAATTATCGCATCTGGGTCCGAACCGTCCTCGCTGCCCGGTGTCGACGTTGACGAAAAGGTTGTAGTGACTTCGACCGGCGCTCTGTCGCTGAACAAGGTGCCAAAGAAGTTGGTGGTGATCGGCGCGGGCGTGATCGGGCTGGAACTGGGCTCGGTCTATCAGCGTCTAGGCGCAGAGGTGACTGTGGTTGAATTCCTCGACGCGATCACCCCTGGCATGGACCCCGAAGTTCAGAAAACCTTCCAGCGCATCCTCAAGAAACAAGGCCTAAAATTTGTAATGGGCGCGGCGGTCCAAAAGACCGAAGCCACCAAGACCAAGGCAAAGGTGACCTACAAACTGCGCAAGGATGACAGCGAACATGTGATCGAGGCTGATACAGTACTGGTCGCCACCGGACGCAAACCGTACTCGGATGGTTTGGGTCTGGAAGCGTTGGGTGTTGAAATGACACCGCGTGGTCAGATCAAAGTGGGGGCCGATTGGCAGACAAACGTGCCGGGCATTTACGCCATCGGTGACGTAACAGAAGGCCCCATGCTGGCGCACAAAGCCGAAGATGAAGGTATGGCCGCAGCCGAGCAGGTTGCGGGCAAGCATGGGCACGTGAACTACGGCGTCATCCCGGGTGTGATCTACACCTGGCCCGAGGTCGCCAATGTTGGCGAAACCGAAGAGACCCTGAAAGAACAGGGCCGCGCCTATAAGGTCGGCAAGTTCATGTTCATGGGCAACGGCCGCGCCAAGGCGAATTTGATGACCGATGGGTTTGTCAAAATCCTGGCCGACAAGGAGACCGACCGCATTCTGGGCTGCCACATCATCGGCCCCGGTGCCGGTGATCTCATTCATGAAGTCTGTGTGGCGATGGAGTTCGGCGCCTCGGCCGAGGATCTGGCCCTGACCTGCCACGCCCACCCAACTTATTCGGAAGCCGTGCGTGAGGCTGCGTTGGCCTGTGGCAACGGACCAATCCACAGCTGATAAAAGAACCCCGGCACCCGTCAGGCTGCCGGGGTTAACCACGCGTCCAGATAGATTTCCAACCTGTCTGAGAAACTCTCTGCTTCATGCAGAGCACAAAACTTCAACGACATCGACTGAATAGCAAAAGCCTGAACACCTTCGGCCAGCAGATCAGGGGAAATGTCGTGGCGCACTTTCGCGGTTTCCAACCAGCCAGCAACCAGTCGGACATAGCGTTCGAAGCAGCGCGCTATGGGCCCGATCTCGGTGATTGCGGTAGCGCCTGAGTACCGGATGATCAGATCGAACACATAACGCTCGGACGTCATGAAGGCGTGGATCGGTCGCAGGGCATCGGCGATTTCGGGGGCCGTGCGTGGGGCGGGGCCCTGTTCGACCTGATCGAAACAGGCAACCAGCCTCTCACCAATCAGCATTTCCATTAGCGCATCTTTGTCCCGGAAATGCGCAAAAAAGGTTCCCTTTGCTACCCCGGCTGCCTGAACCACGTCTTCCACCCGCAAAGCCTGATAGCCGTTTCTCTCGATAACGTCCTCTGCGGCCTCGATTAATCGGGCGCGCGTTTTGAGGGTTCTCTTTTGAACTGTCTTTTGCATATGCTCTGTTCGCATGTTTTTTGACCGTGGTCAAATTTTGTAATTGACCACGGTCATTTTTTCCAACTATAAACTGACCACGGTCATTTTTGGAGATTCGCGATGCACCCTAAGAAAATCCTGATCCTCGACGGACACCCAGGCGAAACCAGCCTGTCCCGAACATTTGCTGAAACCTATGCTGACGCGGCCAAACGACAGGGGCACGACGTTCGCATGATTCACCTAAGCGACCTGCAATTTGACCATGACTTCGGTCAGGGAAACTATGAGGACTTCAAACCGTTGGAACCCGCATTGGAACAAGTGCTGCAGGATTTTGAATGGAGCGAACACCTTGTCCTGACGGCACCGATGTGGTGGGGCGGCTTGCCGGCCAAGCTAAAGGGGCTGATCGACCGGGCATTCATCCCTGGACGCACTTTCGACACGCGGAATACTACACGGATCGGCTTTCCAGCACCGATGCTGACAGGACGCACGGCTCGGGTCATCCTTACCTCTGACACGCCGGGTTGGTTCATGCGTTTCATCTACAGGCAAGCACTGATCCGCCAGATCCGCGATCAGATTCTGGGATTTGTCGGTTTCAAACCGACCCGGTTCACTTATTTTGCGGGCGCCAGCTATCCCAAACCTGGCAGCGTGGACCGCTGGATATCAAAGGTAGCCCGGATCGGTGCTGCGGCAGCCTGATCCCGCGCCTACCACATCGTCTTCGCGGCGCGCGCACCCCATTCCTGATCATATTGCGTGCCGCCTTCCTCGCCGTCCGACGCCTCGGCGAGGATTTCACCGACGGTCGGCACATGCGCGGTCTCGTCGCCACTGACCCAGGTACGGGCCCGCATCAAGGCACGGGCGCATTGGGTGTAAATCTCAGTGATTTCTATAACGATTACTGTTGCTGGTTTTTTGCCCTGCTTTTCGAACTGCGCGCGCAAATTTTCATCAGCCGTCACATGCGCCGTTCCATTCAATCGCACGACACCGTTGGACCCCGGCACCATGAACATCAACGACACTCGTGGGTCGCGCACGATATTGCGCAGGCTGTCCAGCCGGTTATTTCCGCGCCAGTCAGGCATCGCCAGTTTGTGCGGATCAAGTTCCAGTACAACCGGGCCGTCGTCACCTCGCGGGCTGCCATCGACACCCTCGGGCCCAACGGTGCTGAGGATGCACAGGCGCGACGCCATGATCCATTTGCGATAAAGCGGAGTGAGCTGTCTGGCCACTTTGCGCAGTGAAGGCGCGCCCGGTGTGCCGTAGAGCGACTCAAGCGTTTCGATGTTCTTAATGAGCTCCATCCGGTTCAAACCCCACTTCTCGCATCAATGCATTGGATCGTGTTTCGATCACGTCTTCCAGACGTCCAAGAAATTGATCCCGCCCCACACTCGGTTCGATCGGGTCAAGAAAGTCGACGATTGCAAGACCAGGTTTGCGCATAACCCCGGTACGCGGCCAGAAAACACCAGCATTCGTCGCAACCGGCACACAAGGAAAGCCCAGTCCTTCATACAGAACTGCCGTCCCAACTTTGTAAGGTTTCTTCGCCCCCGGTGCGACGCGCGTGCCCTGCGGGTAAATCACAAGCTGCCCGGGCTCAGAGAACTCTTTAGCCACGTCTTTGACCATCTTGGCGACGGCAGCACCCTTTCTGCCGCGATCAACCGGTATACACCCAAGGCGGCGGGCATAGAGACCGATAACCGGGGTATACAGCAGTTCCCTTTTCATAATGAACTTGCCGTGCGGGATGGCGCTGAAAATCATGATGATGTCGAGAAAGGACTGGTGTTTGGCTCCGATCACGACCTCGTCCACTGGAACGTTTCCGCGAACCTCACAACGGATGCCAACCATCCAGCTGGCCAACCAGATCGTCGATCGCGCGTAGGTTTTACATGCCTGCAAAGCCCCGCGTTTGGTAAACAGCGCGTAGGGCGCGAAAACGATACCAAGGATCAGCATCCACGCATAAATCACGATCATGAAGATCAGAGAGCGCACCCATTGGATCGCTGTAGCCATCACGAAAGCTCCTTCAATTTGCGCACCGCCGCTGTCCAGGTGGCCAAGAACGCCACCGCAGCCCCCAGCAGAGGTATCAGCGCAGGCAACAGCCAGCCAACCCCCTGAAAACCCAATCCAGTCAGAAACCCGCCTTCAACTGAGGCTTCGGGTAACAGCAGAACACCGGTCATGCCGAACAGCACGCCGACCAGCGCACCGAAGAAAGCGCGATATGTGAACCGCCGTACAAATGCGCTGGCGATAAAACGATCACGGGCACCGACCAGACGCAGGACTTCGATGATCTGCGCATTGGCCGCCAATGAGGCATTGGCCGCCAGCGTGATCATCGCCGCCGTTGCGCCGCCAATCAGCAGGATAGACACCCAGCCCAATCGCCGCAGCGAGTTTGCCGCCTCGACCAGCGGCTCGCGCCAGCGTGAATGGTCGTCCAGCACGGCGCCGGGCACTTCGGCGCCAAGTCGCAAGCGCAAGCCAGCGGTATCTAGACCCGGTTCGCCCTCGATGATTTCTATCAGTTGCGGAATAGGCAGCGTATCCAGCGGCAAATCAGGACCGAACCACGGGGACAAAAGCGCGACCTGTTCCTCTGCGGTCAGGGCGCGTGCCGACGCAACGCCTGGGGTTTGGGTCAGCACGGTCAGCGCGGCCTCGGTCTGGGCGGAAAGCTGTTCGGCGGGCGCGTTTATACGCAAAGTGGCAGCCCCTGCTAGTTCCGATGCCCAACGGTCGGCCAGCCGGCCTGATGCCAGCGACAAGGCAAGCGCGAAAACGGCCAGAAAGGCCATCGCGCCAGAAACGAACAGTGTCAGCTGCGCCGTGTAGCCGGATGGTGGAACAACCCGATCTGCGCGTTTGTCGCGCACCAGCATGCTGCGGATGGTGCCCTTGTTCATAGATCCGCCCCCGCCAATTGAATCTGGCGCTGCGATATCCGAAGGACACGGGCCTGAACCTGGCTTTTGGCCGCGCGGATCAGGCTCAGGTCATGGGTCGCGATCAGCACGGTCTTGCCCATCTTGTTCAACTCGACCAGCAGGCGCAGCAATCGCTGGGACATTTCCCAATCCACATTGCCGGTCGGCTCATCGGCCAGCACAACGTCCGGCGACAAGATAACCGCCCGCGCCAAAGCTGCGCGCTGACGCTCACCCCCGGAAAGTTCCGGCGGAAGCGCATCGAGCCGTGTGCCCAGCCCGACCCAGTTCAGCAATTCCAGCAGGTCTTCTTTCTGCGCATTCTCGCCTTTGCCGGACACCATCAATGGTAAAGCGACGTTTTCAGCCAAGGTCATATGGTCCAGAAATCGGCAATCCTGATGCACGACCCCGATCCGGCGACGCAGCAGCGCCATCTGATCTCGGTCCAGGCGTGCAATGTCCTGCCCAAATGCGGTCATCCGTCCTGATGTGGCCAGCAACGCGCCATAACATAGCTTGAGCAAGGTCGTCTTGCCCGCACCCGACGGACCGGTCAGAAAATGGAACGACCCCGGCCGCAACTGAAGCGACACGTCGCTTAGCAACTCACCATCACCATAGGTGTAGCTGACGTTTTCCAGCTCGATCACAAGGGCCCCCAATTATTGTTGCCGCCCTTCTTGCCCGAGCGCGGTTGTGGTTTCAATGCCTGCACCGGGTCGAATTGGTGACACTTGCCGTGTGAAACCGAAAACACCCTTTGCGGTCAGGTCTTAACGGAATAACATCCCTGAAAAAACTATTATCAGGTCGGGCCCCCGACCGGGAGGCAGCATGCGTCTTACTTGTCCGAATTGTGGTGCTCAGTACGAAGTGCCAGACGAGGTCATTCCCGAGGAAGGCCGCGATGTGCAGTGTTCCAACTGCGAAAAGACTTGGTTTCAGGCAAAATACCCCGAAACTGCATCTGAACCGGTAAAGCCGGAACCGCCCGCGGACGAACCCGCGGCAAAGGCGGAAACGCCAGAGATTGTCGCGAAACCTGTCGAAGAGCCCAAATCAGAGCCCGAACCTGCCGCAGCTTCCTCGACCGGCAATGTCGACCCGGCGGTTGCCAACATCCTCAAGGAAGAAGCGGCCCGCGAAGCAGACCTGCGCGCCCACGAAGGCGGCAGCCTTGAGACGCAGACCGATTTGGCACTCGACGCGCAGCCCGAAGTGGAAAAAGCCGCTAAGGACCCGATCGCGACAGAAACCGCAAAGGATTTCGGTCAGAAAGACGCGCTGCCGGATATCGAGGCAATCAATTCCAGCCTGCGCAGCGACGACCCCTTGCCAAAGCTGGACGAGGACATTCCCCCGCCCGCCAAGTCTGGCGGATTCCGGCGCGGGTTCCTGCTGATTCTGATTGTCGGCGTAATCCTGTTGCTGATCTACAGCAATTCTCAGAAGATTTCCGAAGCGGTGCCGCTGGCTGATCCGGTTCTCAGCAGCTATGTCTCTCTGGTGGATCAGGCGCGTTTGTGGCTTGAGGCACAGACTGGGTCCGGCACTTCTCAGAACTGACTTAGATCAGAACCTCTCTAACAGGCGTTTGAGGTATTCAAGTTCGATCTGGGGGCGATCCGATTCCCCAGTCCGGCGGCGGATTTCGTCCAGCAATTCGCGGGCGCGGCGATAGACATCTTCACCCTGCAGCAGATTTTCATCGGTCGAGATTGTGCCATTGGCCCCCGGGGCGCGGCCCAGCGGATCACGGTTGTCGGCTTGCATGTCGCCTTCCTGCGAACCTTGGCCCGGCTGGTTCTGCTGGTTTTGTGCCAGCGCTTCGCCTAGGGATCGCATGCCCTCGCGCAGGGCCTCCATCGCTTCGGACTGTTGGTCAATTGCTTCGGCCAGATCATCGCCGCGCAGGGCTTCTTCGGCACCTTCCATCGCGCGCCCGGCACGGTCCAGCGCATCGCGCGCGGCGTCACCTTCGGGCGTTCCGGTTCCGGGCAATCCTTGCTGCTGGCGGTTCAGCTCATCGCGTAAGGCCTGTTGGCGATCTGCAAGTGACCCCTGGCCTTGCTGGCTGCCGCTGCCCTGTTCGTCAGTCCCCTGACCCTGACCGCCTTGTCCTTCGTGGCTCTGGCCCCGGCCCTGCCCACCCGAGCGGCCTTCGTTGCCCTGGCTTTCGCCGGCTTGCGCGCCGGGGTTGAACTGTTCCTGCAGATCACGGAAGGCTTGATCGCTCAGACCCTGCTGTTCGCGCAGAGTTTCGGCCAATCCTTCCATCGCCTGCTGGCCTTCGGACTGTTGTCCCTGACCCTGGCCCTGGGTAACGCGCATATTCTCCATCATCTGCTGGAACTCTTCCAGCGCTTGCTGCGCCTCGGCCATGCGGCCCTGTTCCATCAGCTCCTGAATTCGGTCCATCATGCGCTGCAGATCGTCCTGCGTCATTTGCATGGACTCGCCGTCCTGACCTTGCTGGTTCTCGTCGAACTCGCCGTTTTCCTGCGCCAGACGTTGCAATTGGCGCATGTAGTCCTGCGTTGCCTCGCGCAGTTCCTGCATCAACTCGGCGATCTCTTCATCCGTGGCACCGTTTTTCATCGCCTCTGTCAGGCGCTCCTGCGCGCGGCGCATGCGTTCCAGCGCGTCGGCAAGGGTGCCGTCTTCTATCAGAACACCTAGCTCCCAAAGCGCCTCGGCGATTTCTGCCTGCTGTTCCGGTTTCAGGCCGTACTCATTGAACATCTCCAACCGACGCAGGATCACGCGCAGGCGCAGATAGGCAGTGTCTGACCGGAAAAGTTCTTCGGGCCGGTGCGATACCGACCGCAGCATCTGCGAAACCCGGGTCGCGTTTTCGCGCGTCCACAGTAGATCGCGGCGCTGTTCGATTACGGCAGCCGCCAGCGGATCAAAGAACCGACGGGCGGGCAGCGCAGTCGCATAAGGCTCGGATTGCCCCTCTTGATCCGCCGCGTCTCGGGCCATCAAAGTGATTTTTACCGGCAAATGCGCCCATGGATGCTGTGAAAAATCCTCGATAAGATCTTCGGTGAAATCCGCACGGTCGCCGGTGATCGGCATGGGTAGTTCAACCGTTATGACCTCGCGCGGCTCAGGCGCAGCCGTCAGACCATACTGCCGGTCGACTGAGGCCAGATCCAATTCGATCACAGCCGAGCCGGATACCACGCCATAATCATCGCTGGCAGCGAATGGCAGTTTCATCTGACCGCCGGCCTCGGACTCGGCGGAACCCGCCACGGCCACCTGTGGGCGGGTATCCGTAATGACGTTCAGCGCCCAGTCGCGGCCCGATGGGCCGTCGATTATGAACTGGCCCGAGCGTTCGACGACAAAATCCTGCTCCGGCTCGGTGGCCGCCTCAGTGCCCAAAGGCGTGGTGGTTTCAGTCAAACTGTGCGCGCCGATTTCCCCGTAGAACCGCAAAGTGATCCGGCTGCCCTGCGGGACAGACAGTGTTGGATCGGATTGATCAGCCAGATACAGCGTCGGTAGCCCGGTGTAACGCGGCGGCTCAACCCAGCCTTCCCAGCTGGGGCCTTGCCCTGCCACGGCAGCGCCCGGCGTCATCTCAGCCACTGAGCCGATGCGCCAGAACGACCCGAACATCGCTGCGATCACCAGCGCAAGCAGTGCCGAATAGCGCAGCGCATAGGGGTCGCGATCTGCCAGCCGCAAATCGGGTTTGACAGGTTCCGCCTGCGCAACACGTCGCGCCATCCTATTCTGGTGCGCGCGCCACAACGCGACAGAATCCGCGTCCATCGCGCCGATGGCCTGATCATCTATCAAAGCTTGGATAGGCCGCCCCGGCATCGCCGCATCCAGCCGCATCAGCGCTTCGGCACGTGAAGGGAAATGGAATCGCCTTGCACCAACAAACAGCGTAGCGGCCAGCCCCAACAGTGCGACAGCGCCCACGCCCCAGACGATTTCAACGCGGACCTCGTCCTGCAAACCCAGCATCAAAGCCGCCAGAATCGCCATCAAAACCGAGAACAAGGGCCAAAATGCACGCAAGAACTGCTCGGCCAGCATCCCTGCGTGCGTCAGCCACAGGGACAGTCTTGGGATCGGCAGGTTGTGTATTGCGCGCAAAGCGGGCCTCCTGATCGGGCCCACGCGCCTATCGCGTCAAAGCCACTCAGGTATGGTATCGCGGTTTATGATTTCGTCAAAGCTTGGCCGTTCACGAATAACTGCAAATTGATCCCCGTGCACAAGTACCTCTGGGATCAGGGGACGGGTATTGTACTCGCTGGACATCACCGCGCCATAGGCCCCGGCGCTGCGGAATGCGACCAGATCGCCCGGTGCCAGCGGCGGCATATTGCGTTCCTTGGCAAAAGTATCGCCACTTTCGCAAACCGGGCCAACAATGTCATAGGGTTGCTGTTCGACGCCCGGAGCGGGTTCCTGCACGGCCACAATATCGTGATACGCCTCGTACATCGCTGGGCGGATCAGGTCGTTCATCGCGCCGTCGAGGATCAGAAAATCACGGCCCTCGCCAGATTTCACGTAGATCACTTTGCTGACCATCAAACCCGCATTACCGGCAATCAGGCGGCCAGGTTCGATCTCGATCTCGCAGCCCAGATGGCCCAGCGTTTTCTTGATCAACGCGCCATACTCCACCGGCAACGGTGGTGCGTCATTGGCGCGGGTGTATGGAATGCCCAATCCCCCGCCCAGATCAAGGCGTCGGATATTGTGTCCCTCGGACCGCAACTTTTCGGTAAGTTCGGCGACTTTGGTGTAGGCCAGCTCGAACGGCTCTAACTCGGTCAATTGCGAGCCGATGTGGACGTCGATACCGATCACCTCCAGCCCCGGAAGGCTGGCTGCGTGGGCATAAACCTCAGATGCGCGTGCGATCGGGATCCCAAACTTGTTCTCTGACTTGCCAGTCGCGATCTTGGCGTGGGTTTTGGCGTCCACGTCCGGGTTCACCCGAACGGTGATTGGTGCGACCACTCCCAGCTCCAACGCGATGGCGTTGATCACTTCCATCTCGGGTTCGGATTCGACGTTGAACTGGCGGATACCACCGCTCAGCGCAGCGCGGATCTCATCCGCAGTCTTACCAACGCCCGAGAACACGATCTTGTCGCCTGGCACGCCGGCCGCCTTGGCACGCAGATATTCCCCGCCCGAGACCACGTCCATTCCCGCACCGGCCTGTGCCAGTGTCTTCAGGATCGCCTGATTGCTGGCCGCCTTCATCGCATAACAGACCAGATGATCCATGCCGTCCAGCGCATTATCGAAAAGCTGGAAATGCCGCAATAACGTCGCGGTGGAGTAAACATAGAATGGTGTTCCGACCGCAGCTGCGATTTCGTAAATCGGGACATCCTCGGCGTATAGCGCGCCGTCGCGGTAGAGAAAGTGATCCATGACTGCGCGCTTAGACCAAAATGGCCTCGCGGATCAATGGATTCCGCGCAAGATCAGTTCGATGTAGAAATTCCGACCCTGCCATAGCCCGAGATTTTTACGCCGGTTCCGGTTGACGTCTCTGCGGGTTCTGGGCGGGGTTTATACGTCGGGTCGCAGGCTGCCAGAACGAACAGCGCGAGGATCAGGCCGATGATTTTCATTGTTTAAACTTCTTGTTGAGTTTGGTGTAGGGCCGTTCTGCCATGCAGGTAAGCATGGTTTTGCAAGATTGCTATCCGTGATTAAAGTCCCAGGAAAACCCCGAACCCGCCGCGACTTAGGCCGACTCCGACGCCACCATAGGTGCCGCTGCTACCGACACCGATATTTGCGCTCATCGTGGGTTGAATGGGTTCGCCATCCGCTCCGCAACCTGCCAGAAAAACCCCTGCCGACATCAGAAGGACCACACGTAGTATCAGCATCACAACAGCGCCTTCCACCGCTTGACCTGGGCACGCACCTGATCGGGCGCAGTGCCACCATAAGACTGGCGCGAGTTTACCGAATTTTCGACGGTAAGGACAGAATAGACATTATCCGTGATGTCTGCATGGACCGACTGCATGTCTTCCAGTGTCAGATCGGACAAATCACAGCCTTTGCTTTCGGCCATCGCAACCAGCGATCCGGTCACGTGGTGCGCATCGCGGAACGGCAGTCCCAGCACTCGAACCAGCCAATCGGCCAGATCGGTCGCGGTCGAAAAACCAGACCCGGCAGCGGCAGCAAGGCTTTCGCGGTTGGCCGTCATGTCCTTGACCATGCCTTCCATCGCCGCTAGCGCCAGCATCCAGTTGTCGGCGGCGTCAAAGACCTGTTCCTTGTCTTCCTGCATGTCCTTGGAATACGCCAGCGGCAATCCCTTCATGACCATCATCAGCGCTGTATTGGCGCCGTAAATCCGCCCCACCTTGGCACGGATCAGTTCGGCGGCATCAGGGTTCTTTTTCTGCGGCATGATCGACGAACCGGTCGAGAACCGGTCAGACAGCGTAACAAACCGGAACTGGGCCGAAGACCAGATCACCAACTCCTCGGCAAAGCGCGACAGGTGTACAGCGCAGATTGAGGCGGTCGATAGGAATTCGAGCGCGAAATCACGGTCGCTGACCGCATCCAGTGAGTTGGCGGCGGGGCGGTCAAAGCCCAGCGCCTCAGCCGTCATCTGACGATCGATTGGGAAGGACGTTCCAGCCAGCGCAGCAGCACCCAAGGGGGATTCGTTCATCCGGGCGCGTGCGTCGCGGACACGCGACAGATCGCGGCCAAACATCTCGACATAGGCCATCATGTGATGGCCCCATGTGACGGGCTGCGCCACCTGCAGATGGGTAAAGCCGGGCATGACCCAATCGGCGCCAGCCTCAGCCTGCGCCAAAAGCGCGCGGATCAGGGCCAGCAGGCCCGATTCAGCCGCATCAAACTGATCGCGGACCCATAGTTTGAAATCGGTCGCCACCTGATCATTACGCGAACGGCCTGTGTGCAAACGACCTGCGGGTTCGCCAATCACCTCTTTCAGGCGCGCCTCGACATTCATGTGGATGTCTTCCAGCGCGGTCGAGAACTGAAATTCTCCGTTCTGGATTTCTGACAAAACGGTGAGCAGCCCTTCCCGAATAGCCTGCGCATCACTATCAGTTATAACACCTGTGGCAGCCAGCATGGCGGCATGGGCACGCGAGCCTGCAATGTCCTGGGCTGCCATCCGCTGATCGAACCCGATCGAGGCGTTGATCGCCTCCATGATCGCGTCTGGACCGGCGGCAAAGCGGCCGCCCCACATCTGGTTCGAAGATTGATCGGTCATGTAAGAAAACCCGGAGTTGATATGCGCCTATTTCGTCTGATCCCCCTTTATATGGCCCTTGCGTTGGGTGCAAACGCGGCTTTGGCCACGGATGCCGAAACTCTGGCACCGCTCCGGGAGGACTCCCTGAAACGGCTGATCCTGCACAAAGAGCCAAAACCAGTCGAAGCAGTTGAATTTCAGCTTGAGGATGACGGCGGCACCGCGACGCTTGCGGATTACAAGGGCAAGTATGTTCTGCTGAACTTCTGGGCCACCTGGTGTGCGCCGTGCCGCAAGGAAATGCCCCAGATCGCAGAGCTGCAAGAAGAATTCGGCGGCGACAAGTTCGAGGTCGTAACACTGGCCACCGGGCGCAACTCGCCAGCCGGGATCAAGAAGTTTTTCGAGGAAAACGGCATCGACAACCTGCCACGTCATCAGGATCCCCAATCGGCAGTTGCACGCAAAATGGGCGTGATCGCCCTGCCCATTACTGTCATTCTGGACCCCGACGGCAACGAGATTGCTCGATTGATTGGCGATGCCGAGTGGAATTCGGACAGCGCCAAGGCCATCGTTTCAACCCTTGTCGAGGGCAACAGCTGAAGCATCAGGCCTTCCTGAACGTTTTGTGCTATGCTGAAACCGGCCCAGATGGGCCGGTTTTCGTTTGCAACCTGAAGGAAGGGGAGACGACGATGAAACCGGTAGTTCTGTTGATTGGAAAATTGCCCAACGTGATCGGTGATGTTGCGCGTCAATTGGATCACCTTCCGATCCAATGGCTTGGCGCGCATGATCAGGAAGAAGTCAAACGGCAACTGGACGAAGAGCCGCGCATCGCCTGCGCGATCATGGGTGCCGGTCTTGATGACAGGATACGCGGCGAGATGGTGGGCATCATCGCGGCGCGCAGGCCCGATATCTGTATTCACCTAAAGGATCGCGCCTCGGGGCCGGACGGGTTGGTGCCGTTTGTCCAGCGAGTTGTCCAGTATGAGGTTCTGGACAGTTTGGAACATAGCTGACGCGACGCCACCTTTGACAGCCTGCCTGCCGCTTTGCACTCTGCCGCGCAGGAGGACGGAATGCCGCTTGAAATTCTATTGGTTCTGGTGGTCGGAGGCATCGCCGGGATAACCCTGTTGCTGCACCTGTCAGGTAGATCCCGATTGCGCGTGCTATCGCCCGAATTGGCGTGGTCAGAATGGCTGCGCCATGCGCCGGATGATGCGATCATCGATGTCACCGTTGCACATGACGGGCACGCGGCCCTGATCCGAACCGAATCAGGAAATGGTCTGCTGTGGTCTTTTGGCGCAGACACCGTTGCCCGGCACTTGCTGGACTTTGATCTGCTGGATCACCCGCAAGGGTTCGAGGTTCAATTCCACGACTTTGGAACGCCCAAAGCCATAATCCACCTTGATGAACGCGAACGCCGCCACTGGCAGCACCTGATGGAGCCCGCATGACCGACCACGTGACTTTCCCGGACGCCGTGCAGTGGGCCGTCCCCTTTTTCATAGCTGCCATTCTGGCCGAGTTTCTGTGGATCGCCGTCAAAGGACGCGGCGGCCGCTATGAGACGCGGGACGCTGTCACATCGCTGATCATGGGGGCAGGCAACATCGCATCCGGCTTTCTGTTGGGATTCATCGCCTATGCATTCTTCATGTGGCTGTGGCAGATCACGCCGCTGAACCTGGGCACCTCTATCCCCGTTATCCTTCTGTGCTTTGTGCTGGATGATTTCCGCTATTACTGGGTGCACCGCTTTGGTCACCGCATTCGCTGGGTCTGGGCCAGCCACGTGAACCACCACAGCTCGCAGCACTACAACCTGACCACCGCCCTGCGTCAGACATGGACCTATACTTTTACCTTCATGATGGTGGTTCGCGCGCCTCTGATCCTACTGGGTTTCCATCCGGCGATGGTGCTGTTCGTCGGTGGTCTGAACCTGATCTACCAATTCTGGATTCATACCGAGGCCATCGGCAAGATGCCCCGCTGGTTCGAGGCGGTGATGAACACGCCCAGCCACCACCGCGCCCATCACGGTCGCAACGCACGCTACCTGGACTGCAACTATGCTGGCGTTTTCATCATCTGGGACAAGCTGTTCGGAACTTTCGTCCCCGAACAGGAAGATGACCGCGTCGACTATGGCCTGGTGCACAATATCGGCACGTTCAACCCGCTGCGCGTGGCTTTTCATGAGTGGGTTGGAATTTGGCGCGACGCGACACAACCGGGCCTGACAATGCGTCAGCGGCTGGCTTATTGCTTTGCACCCCCCGGCTACAGCCATGATGGCAGCCGGGACAATTCCGAACAGATCAAGGCCAAGCATCTGGACCGCCACCCGGAAGATCGTGGAACGCCCGGATTCGAACAATTCGACACCAAACAGCCCAATACGCAGGCAAAACAGGCCTGATACCGCCGATCTATCCGACCTGATTCTTGAAATCCGGCCCTCGCGTCCCATGTCCAAACGATGTGTGCAGTGCGAGTAACCGGAGGCAACATGACCAAACTGACAACCCTTTCCACCGTTATGGGTCTTACCGGAGTGGTGCTCGCTATGTTGACGGCTCTGGCTGGCGGTGCGACCGGGATCGTCGCATTGGGCTTTGGCATGATGCTTTTGGGGTTCATGGGTGCGCTGGTCGGTGGCTTTGCAGCGCTGGGACGCATCTGGGAAACGACACGTTGACCCAAGCCTGACTTCAATCAATTGCGTTTGTCTTAACCGCGGGTTCATACCTTTCCTCTGAAATCGTCACCGGACCGGCGGCGTTGAAGGAAACGGGTTGCATATGCGGAAGAAGGTACTGGCAGATTTGCCCGAAGGTGGGGACAGCCCCTTGAACGCGGCGGTCCAATCCCGCGATGCCTCGACGATTGAAATGGCGACCGAGGCGGTGAAGCACAAACAATGCAAACTGGCCTTTCAACCGGTGATGCAGGCGAACAGGTCGCATGGCGTCGCCTTCTACGAAGGCTTCATCCGTGTGCTGGACGAAACCGGTCGGGTCATCCCCGCGCGCGAGTTCATGCCACAACTGGAAAACACTCCAATCGGGCGCGAACTGGACTGTGTCGCGCTTGAAATGGGATTGCGGACGCTGACCAAAAACCCCGACATTCGCCTGTCCATTAACATGTCTGCCCGTTCGATCGGTTATGCTCGATGGTCGCGTGTGCTGGAGCGATTTTTGAAGAAAGATGCCAATATCGGCGAAAGGCTGATTTTGGAAATCTCAGAAAGCTCGGCCATGACGGTGCCTGAACTGGTGATCGATTTCATGGACCGGCTGCAGCCACGCGGCATCGCCTTTGCGCTTGATGATTTTGGGGCAAGCAATTTCAGCTTTCGCAATTTTCGCGAGTTTTTCTTTGATGCTGTCAAGATCGACGGCCAGTTCATCCACGGAATCGGCGAAAATCCGGACAATCAGGCGCTGGTGCGGGCCTTGATTGCCGTGGCGCGGGAATTCGAGATTCTGGTGACCGCCGAATCAGTCGAAACACAGAAGGATGCCGAATTCCTTATCGCTAACGGCGTCGACTGCCTGCAGGGGTTTCTGTTTGGCGCCCCGACCGTTTCCGCCCCATGGAAGGCGGAAAAGCGCAAACATACAGCCAGTTAGAGTGATTTATCCGGTCCACGCCCGACCTGAGACAAGCTGACCGTTGCTGCAACTGCAGCGTTGCGCTATGCCATGTGGAGTTGGAGCGGGGAACATGAGGCGCTCTCACTGCCACAGAGTTATCTCTGTGCGATCCGCGCCGTCGAATATCCCGCAGGACCTTGACGGTAAAGGATTGTCTAAATGACCAACGTAGTAATCGCATCCGCCGCGCGCACCGGAGTGGGCAGCTTTGGCGGCTCGTTTGCAAACACACCCGCGCATGATCTTGGGGCCGCCGTACTGGAGGCCGTAGTCGAACGCGCAGGCGTGGAAAAGGGCGAAGTCAGCGAAACCATTCTGGGACAGGTTCTGACAGCAGCTCAGGGTCAGAACCCCGCCCGTCAGGCGCATATCAATGCCGGTCTGCCACAAGAAAGTGCGGCCTGGGGCCTCAACCAGGTTTGCGGCTCGGGCCTGCGCGCCGTTGCTTTGGGCGCACAGCACATCCAACTGGGCGACGCCGATATCGTTGCTGCCGGTGGTCAGGAAAACATGACTCTGTCGCCCCACGCCGCCGCTCTGCGTGCCGGTCAAAAAATGGGCGACATGAAATACATCGACACGATGATCCGCGATGGTCTGTGGGATGCGTTCAATGGCTATCACATGGGCCAGACCGCTGAAAACGTCGCCGAGAAATGGCAGATCAGCCGTGACATGCAGGACGAATTCGCCGTCGCCTCGCAGAACAAGGCTGAAGCCGCGCAAAAGGCTGGCAAGTTCGCCGACGAAATCACGCCCTTCACCATCAAGACCCGCAAGGGCGACATCGTGATGGATGCTGACGAATACATCCGTCATGGCGCCACCATGGAAGCGATGGCAAAGCTGCGTCCGGCCTTCGCAAAGGACGGTTCGGTCACGGCCGCAAACGCATCTGGCCTGAATGACGGCGCGGCGGCGACCCTGCTGATGTCCGCCGAGAATGCTGAAAAGCGCGGGATCGAGCCTTTGGCCCGTATCGCATCCTATGCAACCGCCGGTCTGGATCCGTCGATCATGGGCGTGGGCCCGATCTACGCTTCGCGCAAAGCGCTGGAAAAAGCGGGCTGGTCCGTTGACGATCTGGATCTGGTCGAGGCGAACGAAGCGTTTGCCGCACAGGCCTGCGCCGTGAACAAGGACATGGGCTGGGATCCGTCGATCGTGAACGTGAACGGCGGCGCAATTGCCATCGGTCACCCGATTGGCGCGTCCGGCTGCCGCGTTCTGAACACGCTGCTCTTCGAAATGAAACGCCGCGACGCAAAAAAAGGTCTGGCGACCTTGTGCATCGGTGGCGGCATGGGCGTCGCCCTGTGCGTGGAGCGCGACTAAGTGCTTTGACAAGCGAATAGAAAAGGGCGTCCCTTGGGCGCCCTTTTTTGTTACATAGGGGCCTTAACCCAAAGATGCGACGATATTGCCACGCGGAATTTAGAAAATCATGACGAAACAATATTGCGCACGATCACCTCTCAAAGTAACAGCATTACCAAGACGACTTTAATTGGAGGATTCCTAAATGGCACGTACAGCACTCGTTACCGGCGGCTCCCGCGGCATCGGCGCAGCAATTTCCAAGGCGCTCAAGGCCGAAGGGTACAATGTTGCAGCCACCTATGCGGGGAACGACGAAGCCGCCGCGAAGTTCACCGAAGAGACCGGCATCGCTACCTACAAGTGGAACGTCGCTGATTACGACGAATCCAAGGCCGGAATTGAAAAAGTCGAAGCCGAGGTTGGCGCGATCGACATCGTGGTCGCAAACGCAGGCATCACCCGTGACGCACCTTTCCACAAGATGACCCCCGAACAGTGGCACCAGGTCATCGACACCAACCTGACCGGCGTGTTCAACACAGTGCACCCTGTCTGGAACGGTATGCGCGAGCGTAAGTTTGGCCGCGTCATCGTCATCAGCTCGATCAATGGTCAGAAGGGTCAGTTTGCTCAGGTGAACTATGCCGCGACCAAAGCGGGCGATCTGGGTATCGTGAAATCGCTGGCGCAAGAAGGCGCGCGCGCAGGCATCACCGCCAACGCCATCTGCCCGGGCTATATCGGCACCGACATGGTTATGGCGGTACCCGAGAAAGTGCGAGAATCGATCATCGCGCAAATCCCGGCTGGCCGTCTGGGTGAGCCCGAGGAAATTGCGCGCTGCGTGGCGTTCCTGGCATCCGACGATTCTCAGTTCATCAATGGCTCGACCATCTCGGCCAACGGTGCACAATTCTTCGTCTGATCTGAGGCGCAGAAAAGACAACGGGCCGGTCCATTGCGGACCGGCCCTTTTTTATCCCGTAAGAACGCGCGCGCTGCGTTCAGCGGGAACCGAATAGCCACATAAGGGCGTGTTTGATAATCTTGCCACGTTCAGCATGGGCCCGCTGAAAGGCGCGGGCAGCTGCGGGGTTGGTCGTCATTTCGATCATGGCAGTCATCCTTTCAGTTCAGCTGTGTTTGACTTGAACCCAATATGCGCCTTATCAAGAAAGGCGACAAACGAACTTTCCTTGGGTTTCAGTTAAGACATTCTTGTGTATTGATGGGCGACTATCTTCCCCCGCTAACCGCCCTGCGTGCCTTCGACGCCGCAGCACGCCACATGTCCTTTGCCAAAGCCGCAAAGGAGTTGCGCGTGACCCCGGCAGCCCTGTCTTTCCAGATCAAATCACTGGAGGAACATCTGGGCCGGCCCTTGTTTCACCGCTTGAACCGCGCGGTTGAGTTGACCGAGGCCGGACGCGCCCTTGCCCCCGGCGCGACCGAAGGATTCGCCGCACTGCAGACGGCATGGCAAGCTGCTCGCCGACAGGGCAACGATACCTCGCTGACCGTGACAGCAGGCCCGGCGCTGACAGCCAAATGGCTGGCACCGCGCCTGTATGATTTTGCACGGGCGCATCCCGAGATTGACCTGAAATTCTCAGCAACGTTGCGGATTATGGACCTTGAACGTGATGACGTGGATGTGGCCATTCGATTTGGTTACGGGGGGGATGAAGGATTGTATTCCCTGCAAGTTCGCAAGGAATGGCTGACCCCGGTGATGACACCAGATCTGGCCGAGCAATTCCCCACCCCCGACAGCCTGCGGGACGCACCACTGATCTTTGACGATTCGATTGCGTTCCTGCAACCGCCAAGCGATTGGCCAACCTGGTTCCGCGCAGTCGGAGTGGATTATGCCCCAACGCATGGGGCGCATTTTTCGAACGCAGACCACGCAATTGATGCTGCGGTTGCGGGCGTTGGCGTGGTACTGGGTCGCCGGGCTATGATCTTGAAGGATCTTACCGAGGGACGTCTTGTTGCTCCGTTCAAAACGGCTATCGAAACACAAGGCCGGTTTCGGTTTCTGTGCTTGCCAGGTGCAGAAAACAGGCCCCAAATCACCGCTTTCCGCGACTGGTTCATGGCCGAGATCGAAAAGACCGCGCATATCTCGGACGAATTCAACATCATCCCGGTCCAAGAGGTTCAAAGCCTATGACCAAATCGCGCGCTACAGCCATCGGGTTTGCCGCCGTCTTGCTGTGGTCGCTGCTGGCCTTGTTCACCGTCGGGTCATCCCCCACGCCGCCACTGTTGCTGAATGCAATCTGCTTTTCGATTGGTGGAACACTTGGCCTGATCTGGACTTGGCGCAGCGGTGGGTTGCGGCAATTGCGGGACGTGCCGTGGACTACCTATCTGTTCGGCACAATCGGGTTGTTCGGCTATCACGCGCTATATTTCTCGGCCCTTCGCATGGCCCCGGCGGCCGAGGCTGGCCTGATCGCATATCTCTGGCCGTTGCTCATCGTGTTGTTTTCCGGGCTTTTGCCGGGCGAACACCTGCGCATGGGACATTTGTTTGGCGCATGTCTGGGGTTTGCAGGGGCTGCCGTGATCATCGCCGGAGGCGGCAGCACAGGGTTTCAGACCGACCACCTGCCCGGCTACGCCTTGGCCTTGCTATGCGCGTTGACGTGGTCTGGATACTCGGTCCTGTCGCGTCGGCTGGGCGATACACCAACCAGCTCTGTCGCCGTTTTCTGTATTGCGACCGCCATAGCATCCGGTTTGCTGCACCTTGCTGTCGAAGATACCGTCTGGCCTGACAGTGCCTTTAGCTGGACGTCCGTGATCGCACTGGGCCTGGGGCCGGTGGGGTTGGCGTTCTATGTCTGGGATATCGGGGTCAAGCAAGGCGACATACAGCTCTTGGGGACGGCGTCGTACGCGGCACCCTTGTTGTCTACGCTAGCTTTGGTTGTGGCCGGGACCGCCGCCCCGTCCTGGGGTCTGGCGATCGCGGCCCTATTGATTACTGGCGGCGCGGCCATTGCCGCGCGGGCGAGTATGAAAACCTAGGCTGACAGGCGTTCGATCTCTTCTTTTAGCCTTAGTTTTTGTTTTTTGAGTTGAGCAATATGGAGATCATCGATGCCTGGCGAGCGTTGGGCTTGTTCAACTTCAAGACCGAGAGTTTCGTGCTTTTTCTTCAGTTCGGTCAGATGTGCGCTCACGCTCATGGCGATACTCCTTCGTTGGTGTCTCAGGTTCACGTAAGAAGTTGACCACATCGTTTCCAGCCTGTCACGCCGCAGACGCACAGAATCTGTAATAAATCCGACAAATTCGGCTGGTTAATGCCTATTGATCAGAAAACCCCGGCAGCGAGGCCCCTTCGCGCAATACGTCTGAGACCATTGGCGTATAACTTTCCCCATCACGTTCGTGCCGATCCCCGTCGTGTAAAACGACCGGCGCATGCAGCTGAAAATCGGCGCGGCCACCCTTTCTGGCCCGTAAAATTACCAGTTCGGCCTTACGACCGGCTCTGGCAGCCAGCGGCAGGATTTCGACCGATCCCAGCCGCCCTTCGCATGCCATCAATATGTCGGGAAGACGGTTGGCTTTCTGGATCATATGCAAGTACCCACGAGGCGCGAGGCGCTTGGCCGCGCAGTCAATCCATGTCTCCAAAGACGTTTGCTCGCCCAACGCAATACTACGCCCCGTGTTATCGGCCGCGCTATGCGCACCAGCACGGTAATAAGGCGGGTTTGCGAGTACATGATCGAATTGCCGCTGTTTGAGCGTAGCTGGCAATGCACTGATATCGGCCTCGAGTACCTCTAGCGGCGCGTCATTTTCCGCGGCGTTTCGGCGTGCCAATTCTGCATAGCTTGCCTGTAACTCGACCCCAACGGCCTGCAGACCCGGCACACGGGCCAGCAGGCACAGGATCGCGGCACCCGCGCCGCAGCCCAATTCCAGCACAGTGTGACCACGTGTCGCCGGGACCGCCGCTGCCAGCAGAACCGGGTCAACACCTGCACGATACCCTGCGCGTGGCTGACACAAACGCACACGCCCGCCCAGAAAGTCATTTTTGGTCAATTCACTATCGGAAAACAGGTTCATCTGCCCAGCGGGATTTCGTTGTCACGCATTACTCGTTCTGCGCGGGTCAGGTCGTCGGCTCGCACCATCAGGCGGCGCGGAAAGATTCCTATGCCTCCTTCGAGGATGCTCATATTTACGTCCATCTGAAAGCAGTCTATATCCTCGCCCTCAAGAAGGGCAGAAGCAAAGGCCAGAATCGTCGGATCGGTGCTGCGCAAAAGTTCTTTCATGGGGATGGATGTAAGGGCAAGGCAAGGCGGAAGTCGAGCCTTGTATCAGGAGAGTGATGAACATCGACACGATCTCGAAACCGCATGAGCGACTGGCCGAGATTCTGGACGGCGAAATGGATGCCGTAAACCAGTTGATCCGCACGCGCATGGCCTCGGAACACGCACCGCGCATCCCGGAAGTGACTGCGCATCTGGTTGAAGCAGGCGGCAAGCGTCTGCGCCCAATGCTGACGCTGGCGGCGGCGCGGATGTTTGACTATCCAGGTGATCATCACGTGCGACTGGCCGCGACGGTTGAATTCATCCACACCGCAACCCTGTTGCACGACGATGTCGTTGATGAAAGCGCACAGCGGCGTGGCTGCCCCACGGCGAACTTGTTGTGGGACAATAAATCCAGCGTTCTTGTCGGCGACTACCTGTTTTCCCGCAGTTTCCAGCTGATGGTTGAGACCGGGTCGCTGCGGGTGCTGGACATTCTGGCCAATGCCTCGGCCACCATTGCCGAGGGCGAAGTGTTGCAGATGACAGCTGCCACCGATCTGGGCACTACCGAGGCAATCTATTTGCAGGTCGTGCGCGGCAAGACCGCCGCGCTGTTTTCCGCCGCGACCGAAGTGGGCGGCGTGATTGCTGGCGCGGCTGAGGATCAGGTTAAGGCGCTATACGAATACGGCGATGCGCTGGGAATTGCGTTCCAAATTGCCGATGACCTGTTGGATTATCAGGGTGACAGCAAGGCGACCGGAAAGAATATCGGCGACGACTTCCGCGAGCGCAAACTGACCTTGCCCGTCATCAAGGCTATCGCACAGGCCACCCCGGAAGAGCACGCCTTTTGGGAGCGTACAATTGGTCGAGGCCGTCAGGAAGACGGCGATCTGGACCATGCGCTGAGCCTGATGAACAAATACGGCACGCTGGACGCCACACGGTCGGATGCATTTGGGTGGGCCACCAAAGCCAAGACCGCGCTGGATGCGCTGCCGGATCACGAGATCCGGTCGTTGCTGCGCGATCTGGCCGACTACGTGGTTTCGCGCCTCAATTAAGCTGCGTGGCGCGGCACCACCAATCGGGGTGCGCCGCGCCAATCTCGTAAGCTGCGAAATGGGCGGCTTTCATGGTTGGGTAGAGCGCAAAACAGGTCGAACCCGAACCTGACATCCGAGCCAGCAGAACATCTTTCGTATCCGACAGATCATCCAGCACCCGGGCAACCTCGGGTGCGATGCCCTTTGTCGGCGGCTCTAAGTCATTGCGTTGTTCCTGCACCCAATCCGCGCATGCCTTGGGCGTTTCAAAGACCGGGATATCATCGGGCATTGGCGGGTTGTTGCGGCTCTGCAAGGCAGAGAATACGGCACCGGTTGGGACTTCAACACCAGGATTGACCAAAAGCGCCGGCAATTGCGGCATTGAGACCGGCTGCAACCGCTCGCCGATGCCGCGCATCCGGGTGGCCCTTGCCATCATGCAAACCGGCACATCCGCACCAAGGGTCAGGGCAATTTCGCTGGGGATAGCCACGCCCTGATCTGCAATCATGCGCAATGTCGCCGCGGCGTCGGATGATCCGCCGCCAATGCCACCACCGTGGGGCAGCGCTTTGTTCAGGTTGATATGCCCGGTCCATCCAGCAGCGACGGCGGCTTTCCAGACTAGATTTCGGTCATCCGCCGGAACGCCCTTGGCGTGTTC
Source organism: Ruegeria atlantica (assembly GCF_001458195.1). Classification (GTDB taxonomy): domain Bacteria; phylum Pseudomonadota; class Alphaproteobacteria; order Rhodobacterales; family Rhodobacteraceae; genus Ruegeria; species Ruegeria atlantica. Next base: position 178,906 of record NZ_CYPU01000068.1, read on the forward strand.
ACCGGCCACTGACATCGACAGCTCTGACCCCAGCGTGAATTCCAGCTTATCCCCGACATCTGCAAACACGACGAGAGAGTCCAGCAGATGATATCCGTCATCGCGTCGGCCGGTCACATGCAGGGTCAGGTTGATCTTGGCGGGCGCAAAACCCTCAATTGCCATTGGCGACTTTCAGGGGATCGGCGCCTTCTTCGGTCAAGACCGCGTCCAGGCCCACCTCAATCTTGCGACGAATGCGCTCGGGGTCGGCCTCACCATCCGTGTCGTCTGGATCAACAAAGGACAGAGCACGCTTCCACTGAAATTCAGCTTCGCGCGCGCGGCCCACTGCCCAATAGACATCGCCAAGGTGGTCGTTTACCACAGGATCAACCGGCATCAGTTCGACCGCACGCTCCATATGCGCGACGGCTTCGTCATAGCGGCCCAGTCGGAACAGAACCCAGCCAAGACTGTCGACAATATAGCCGCTATCAGGGCGCGCCGCGACAGCGCGTTCGATCATGTTCAGTGCTTCGTCCAGCTTTTCCTGCCGTTCGACCAGCGAGTAGCCCAAATAGTTCAGAACCTGTGGTTGATCAGGGTTCAGTTCCAGCGCGCGACGGAAATCGGCCTCAGCCGCTTCCCAATGCTTGAGACGTTCATGCGAGATACCGCGGGCGTAATACAAAAACCAGTTGCCGCTGACACCCTGCTCTGTCAGGTCGATAGCAGTGTCATAGGTCCCAACGGCATCGACATAGTTTTCTTGCCGCCGTTGCAGATCAGCCAGGGCCACATGCACACTGGGCAGGCTGGGGCTTTGCGCCGCGAGGTTCTGCAAAACTTCGGCCGCAGCGTCCGTTTTTCCCGAACGGCTCAGAACCTCGGCCCGGCCCAACTCGGCCGCGTGGTAATCGCTACTGGTGGACGGCACCGTGCGATAGGCTTCGACGGCCAGGTCATATTGTTCCAGTGCATCCAGCAACTCGGCGCTTAGTAGGATTGCGTCCACGTGGTCCGGGCGCAGGAAAGCGGCAATCCGGGCATAGAGAAGTACATAGTCCTGTGACGCCTCGCTGCTGAGCGCGGCACCAACAGAAAAGAACACTTCAGCCATACCGTCCTGCGCCGACGGTATGTGTGTAAACGGCAACGTTTCACCCGCCTTCAAACGCGCCACGTAACCTTCGATGGATGGGTCGCTGCCCGCCGCGAAAACGTCTTTCAGATATTGCAGGGCGTCTTCGTTGCGGTCCAGCTGCGACAATACTTCGGTCCGGGCCAAGGCCGCCCGGCGCGAGAACCGCGACACTGCCCCGTTGTTTGCCGCAAAAATCTCTTCGGCCCCTTCGAAGTCACCAATCGACGCCAGCGCCAACGCCTTGTGGTAAAGCGCGAATTCCAGAAGCCCCTCCTGGGTGCCGACTTCGTCGAACTTTTCCATCGCTTTGGTCATGGCACCTTGCGCCACATAGACCCAACCCAGAACCAAGCCATCTACTAGTGGCCCAACGCCTTGGGTTTCAGGATCACGTGCAAGCAGCTCATCGAGCTTTCCGTCGTCGATCAGGTTGGCCATAATGACCATCTTTGCCGCCTGACTTGGCAGTTCGAGCGCCCCAATTGACTGCGCAACCGGCAGCGCGCGCTCAATCTCACCCAATGCAAGACGCGCTACGACGACGTTTTCCAGAAGTTTGCCATTTTCAGGGTCGGCGCGCAGGGCCTGCGCATAGTATTTCTCGGCAGAAATATAATCGCTTTGATAAATCGCCTGACGCCCGGCCAGATACGACCCGGAGCCAGAGTCCGACAGCGCCGGGAATGCAAATGCCGAGGTTAACAGCGCGGCAAATGCCGCGCGACGAACGAGGGAAGCCACCAAAATCCTGCCTTGCTATCGTTGACTGGACAACAAGCTAGGGCTTTGACCGGAAAGAGGCAATGGCAGAGCCTTCACGACCCCGCCATTGCCCATGTTTTCGCTTACATGTTGGGATAGTTCGGTCCATCCCCGCCCTGCGGCGTGGTCCATGTGATGTTCTGGCTGGGGTCCTTGATGTCGCAGGTTTTGCAGTGGACGCAGTTCTGGAAGTTGATGACGAATCGCGCACCATCTTCATCCTCGACCATCTCGTACACACCGGCCGGGCAATAGCGCTGCGCCGGTTCGTCGAACTTGGGCAGGTTTACTTTGACCGGGATTTCCGGATCGGCCAACTTCAGGTGGCAAGGCTGGCTTTCCTCATGGTTGGTCATCGCAAAGGAAACGTTGGTCAGACGGTCAAAGGACAGCTTGCCATCGGGCTTTGGATAATCGATGGGCTTGTGCTTGCTGGCCTCTTCGGTCGATTCAGCATCGTTCTTGCCGTGACCCAGCGTGCCCAGCAGCGAAAAGCCCAGCGTGTTAGTCCACATATCCATGCCGCCCAGCATCAGGCTGGCGGTCAGGCCGTATTTCGACCACAGCGGCTTGACGTTGCGCACCTTCTTCAGGTCTGCGCCGATTGCACCTTCGCGCACGTCGGTTTCATAGGCGGTCAGTTCATCACCCGAACGCTCGGCCTTGATGGCGTCAAACGCCGCTTCAGCCGCCGCTTTGCCCGACAACATCGCGTTGTGGTTGCCCTTAATGCGCGGCACGTTGACCATGCCTGCGGAACAGCCCAACAGAGCCACGCCCGGCGCAACCAGCTTGGGCATAGACTGATAACCACCCTCGGTGATCGCACGGGCACCGTAAGCGACGCGCTTGCCGCCTTTCAGCAGCTCGGCCACCATCGGGTGATGCTTGAAGCGCTGAAATTCCATGTACGGATACAGATGCGGGTTCTTGTAGTTCAGGTGAACCACGAAACCGACATAGACCTGATTGTTTTCAAGGTGGTAGATGAATGACCCGCCGCCCGCGTTGCTGCCCAGCGGCCAACCCATGGTGTGCGTGACCGAGCCTTCCTTGTGCTTGGCCGGGTCGATCTCCCAGATCTCTTTCATGCCCACGCCGTATTTCTGCACCTCTTTGCCAGCAGCGAGGTCATACTTGGCGATGACTTCCTTGGACAGCGAACCGCGCACACCTTCCGACAGGAAGACGTACTTGCCATGCAGTTCCATACCTGGCTCGGTCTGCGGCCCGTATGATCCATCAGGCTCTAGGCCGAAGACACCGGCGACGACGCCTTTGACTTCGCCATTGTCGCCATACACCAGTTCCGAACACGCCATGCCGGGGAAGATTTCCACGCCCAGCTCTTCCGCCTGTTCAGCCATCCAGCGGCAAACATTACCCATCGAAACAATGTAGTTGCCGTGGTTGTTCATCAGCGGCGGCATTGGGAAGTTGGGAATGCGAATCTTGCCCGCCTCGCCCAGCATGTAGAAGTTATCTTCATGCACCGGCACGTTCAGCGGCGCGCCTTTTTCTTTCCAGTCCGGGATCAGTGCGTCCAGCCCGCAAGGGTCCAGAACCGCGCCCGACAGGATATGCGCGCCCACTTCCGAGCCCTTTTCCAGAACCACGACGTTCAGGTCGGCATCCAGCTGTTTCAGACGGATGGCCGCCGACAGGCCCGCGGGGCCTGCGCCCACGATCACCACGTCGTATTCCATCGCTTCGCGTTCAATCTCGGCCATCGCGGGCTCCCTAGCTAACTTTCCGAATTGGCGCTTTCACAGCATGCTCTGCGCAATTTTGTTTCACGGCTGATTACATGGTCGCAAACACCTTGGTCAATCAAAACACGGCGTAACTTTGCTGCAATGCGGCAGTTATGCCTCTGGTGAGTCCCCCATCAGGTACCTGGGACCGCTACCATTGGATTTTGCGCGGTCATCCGGGTTGTAGAGGGCGCATTTCGGCAGGCTTAGACATCCGCAGCCAATGCAGCCATCCAAATTGTCGCGCAAGCGCGTCAGGGTATCGATTCGCTGGTCCAGATGGGCCCTTAGCCCCTTGCTGATGTCCTGCCAATCCTGCGGTGTTGGCGTGCGGTTTCCAGGCAGGCCAGACAGGACCTCGCGGATCTCGGGCAAGGTCAGGCCGAACTGCTGCGCAATCATCACAAAACTCAGGCGCCTGATATCTGCGCGCTGATATCGCCGCTGCCCGCCCGCATTGCGCCAGGGCGATATCAGACCTTGCGCCTCATAGTACCGGATCGCCGAAACGGCCAAGCCTGTGCGTCGGGCCAATGCGCCAATTGCCAACCCTTCCGAAGCCGCCATCACATCCTCCTGAAAAATCCCTTGATCTAAAGTTAGGTTTAGGAATTATGGTGAGTCGGGACAAGCCTCAAAACACGAAGGAGATCCCATGATGGCGACACTTGAACACACCAACTTCACCGTTCGCGACCCGCAGGCCTCGGCCGCGTGGATGCACAAGGTGTTCGGTTGGAAAACACGCTGGGAAGGCCCGGCAATTGCAGGCGGTTACACGGTTCACGTGGGCTCCAAGCACACCTATCTGGCGCTTTACGCGCCCAGCGATCCACAACCGTCCGGGGAAAGCAGCTATGACATCGTCGGAGGGCTGAACCACGTGGGCGTTCTGGTCGAAGACATCGACACGACCGAGCAGAAGGTGATCGACGCCGGTTTTACGCCCAAGTCCCATGCTGATTATGAACCGGGTCGGCGGTTCTATTTCAATGACGACAATGACATCGAATTCGAAGTGATTAGCTACGATTAAGGAGTTCTGGGAAACACCCGATAGATTCTTCATCGCCAATGCCCCGAGAGCCACGAGCGTGGCAGGGTATTGGCGATTCAAACTTTTCCCGAACACCATAGGCCGTAATCCGCGCGTTGTGCGACCAAGCCCCCTTGCAATTCACGCCTCATTTGGGTCAGTTAATTGACGACCCATCAAATCGCCCCGACGCGTGTCTCATGCGGCGGGGCGAACCAATTTATGCGTGGACGACAAGAACATGGAAAAAATTCCAATGACGCCTGCGGGTAATGCCGCGCTTGGGGCGGAGCTCAAAAACCTCAAGTCCGTCGAGCGCCCGGCGATCATCGAAGCCATCGCAACAGCGCGCGAGCTGGGCGACCTGAAAGAGAATGCCGAGTATCATTCGGCCCGCGAAAAGCAGGGCTTCATCGAAGGTCGCATCAAAGAGCTGGAAGGCATTCTGTCGCTTGCCGATGTGATCGACCCCGCCAAACTGAACGGCGCGATCAAATTTGGCGCAAAGGTCACCCTGGTGGATGAAGACACTGACGAGGAAAAGACCTGGCAGATTGTTGGCGAATACGAAGCCAACATCGAAAACGGCCTGCTGAATATCAAATCCCCCATCGCGCGGGCATTGATCGGCAAGGAAGAAGGCGACAGTGTCGAAGTACGCACCCCCGGCGGTGTGCGGTCCTATGAAGTTCTAAGTATCGAGTATGCCTGACCGGAGCCTTGACCATGTCAGAGCCCAATCCCGAACAAGATCCCGAACGGCCAACCCCTTTGGGGATATATGACAAGCCTTCGCATCCTTCGGTAACCGAGATCGAGATTGTTGCCATCGCGCTTAGCGTGGTTTGGCTAATCGTGTCGATTGTGTTTCTGGTGCTTCCCGACAAGGTCGATGGCGGCGGATTCGTCGTGACCCTGCTGGCTGTTTTCATGCCGGTGGCGATGATTTGGGTCGCCGCTATGGCGATGCGCGCCAGTCGCGTCATGCGCGAAGAAAGCGCCCGGCTGCAGACAGCGATAGATGCAATCCGTCACGCTTACGTGATTCAGCAACAGCGCGCCGCTAGCTTGCAAGAACCCGGTGTCAGCAAAAAGCTGGACGAAATCGCCGGGACCGCCAAAAAAGCAGAAACCGCGCTGGCGACGTTTTCGTCGAAACGGACCGAACCGGTTCGCGGCGAAGCATCTGTTGCCACAGGCGACCAGACGTCTTTGGAACTTGGCACCCCGGCCGAAGATATCGCGCCGCCATTGACGACCGATACCTTCATTCGAGCGCTGAATTTCCCGGAAACGCAGGATGATGCTGAAGGGTTCGACGCCCTTAGGCTGGCGCTACGGGATCGCAAGACCGCCCAACTGGTGCAGGCTTCGCAAGACGTGCTTACACTGCTGAGCCAGGAAGGCATCTATATGGATGACCTGCGCCCGGATATGGCGCGTCCCGAAATCTGGCGGCAATTCGCACAGGGTGCGCGCGGCCGCGCGGTTGCCGCGTTGGGCGGGATCAGGGACCGGTCTTCGCTGGCACTGACGGCAGCGCGGATGAAGCAGGACCCGATATTCCGGGACGCCGTGCATCATTTCCTACGCCGTTTTGATCACATGATCGTTGAATTTGAACCGGTTGCCAGCGACGCGGACCTGACCGCTTTGGGCGACACGCGAACCGCCCGTGCGTTCATGCTGCTGGGGCGTGTCGCAGGTACCTTCGATTGATCACAGCCCAAAGCTGCCATAGGGAATAAACCGCACCAGTTCGCCCGGCCTGATGTGGCATGCACCATCCTGAATCTCGACCAACCCCTCGGCCCAGCTAAGGCCGCTGATACGACCCGACCCTTCCGAGGCAAAAACCTCGACCCAACCGTCTCGGACACGGGCCCGCAAGTACTCGCGCCGCCCCGGTTTTTTGCGCTTCTCGAAATTGGCTGGCAGGTCGAACCCCTGCGGCTGGGACCAGCCCTCGCCCGCCATCAGACCCAGCGCAGGGCGGGCAAAGATCAACGTACAGACTTTGGCAGCGACGGGATTACCCGGCAGGCCAAATACGGGCGTTTCGTTCCACATACCCAACGCCAAGGGGCGGCCGGGCTTTAGCGCAATGCGCCACTCCTGCATCGCACCGGCCTCTCGCAGCAGGGCCGAGACGTGATCCTCATCCCCGGCGGACGCGCCGCCGCTGGTCAGAATGACGTCGGCCTGTTCCGACGCCTTGCCCAGCCTGTTGCGCAGATCTTCCCGGTCGTCAGACACGCGCCCCATATCCACCGGCTCATAGCCCAGTCGCGCGATCATCGACAACAACATCGGACGGTTGGCATCAAATATTTGGCCGGGTCCGGCGGGCGTTCCGGGTTCGACCAGCTCATCCCCGGTTGAAAGCACCGCAACGCGCAGCGTCTTGCGTACCGCGACTTCGGATATCCCGGCAGCCGACAAAAGGGCCATGTCTGCGGGGGTCAACTTGCGCCCGGCAGGCAGAACCAAATCGCCCTCGGCCACGTCTTCGCCAGCTTTGCGGGTATTTGCGCCCTGTTTCAGCGGGCCGTGAAAGGCGATGTGACCATCCTGAACGGTCACGTCTTCTTCTAGTATGACCGTATCCACGCCAGTAGGCAGCGCTGCGCCGGTCAACACGCGCAGCGCCTTGCCATGTGGCACCGAGCCATCAAACGGAATGCCAGCCGCAGCGCGCCCATCCTGCAGCGGCATCACTTGGGGACCCTCGGGTGCAGCCCCGGAAAACCCATAACCATCCACGGCCGTGTTTGGTTGCGGCGGGTTTGAACGTTTCGCAATAACGTCTTCTGCCAGTATCCGCCCCACAGCCTGCCCGATCAGAGCCGTTTCGACCGAAGTCACCACCGTCAACCGAGATCGCAACAAGGCCAGCGCGTCGTCCACAGGTGTCCAGTTGACCCCGGCAGGCAAGGCAAAACAATCATTTCGCAGGGGCGGAGGCGTGATGTTTGGCGGCGTCATAATCCGACCTCTTTCAAGATGAAATCCGCGACTGCGGCGGTGTTGTCCAGATCAAACACCGGAACCTGTAACTGCAGGGGCGTATCGCTGGCGACAGCGCGGATCGTACTGTTTTCCGGGGCCATCAACGCATTGCCGGCCTCGGCACGAAACGCTTCGACCTTGGGGTGGCTTTCTCGTTTGAACCCTTCGATCAGTACGAGATCGACCGGGAGCAGCCGAGCCAGAAGATCAGCCAAAGGCGGCTCAGGTGCTCCGCGCAGTTCTTGCATCACGGCAATACGCTTGCCGGATGCTAATAACACCTCGGACGCACCGGCTTCTCGATGGCGGAAGCTGTCGGTGCCGGTCTGGTCGACATCGACCGCGTGATGGGCATGTTTGACCGTCGAAACTGAAAAGCCGCGCCCGGTAATCTCGGTCACTAACCGCTCCACTAGGCCGGTCTTGCCTGCGTTTTTCCAGCCGGTGACGCCGTAGACCCTCATGCCTGCTCCAGCAGTTTTTGCGCCCGCGCCAAATCGTCGGGCGTGTTGACGTTGAAGAAGGGATCGAAAGGTTCCGCAGGAAACAAAGCTTCACGACCGTCATGTTTGTCGGTCCACAGCACAACCTTGCGCAGCCCGTCATTCAAGGCATCCCGCAGATCATCGCGCAGCGCGACAGGCCAGAGCCCAAATGTCGGATGCCTGTTGACCCGCTTGCCGCCGCCGGACTTTAGCGCTTCATCCCCGGTGCGCGGCGTGGTGGCCAGCACCAGAGGATGTGTTTGCCCTTGGGCAGCGTCGGTCAGCCGCGCCACAAGATCGCGTGGAAAAAACGGCGTATCAGCAGCGGCTGTGACTATGCTGTCGGCGCCTTGCTTAGCAGCCCAGTCGAGTCCAGCCAGAACGCCGGCCAGCGGCCCGGCGAAACCTTCAATGGTATCGGGCAGAACCGGCAGGTTCAGATCGGCGAACCGCTCGGGGTCGCCATTGGCGTTCAGCGCCAGACCGCCGACCTGCGGGCCAAACCGGTCAATGACATGAGACAGCAGGCTTTGGCCCCCGATCTGCAACAGACCCTTGTCGCCGCCGCCCATACGGGTGGCGAGGCCGCCTGCGAGGATTACGCCCAAAGGGGTGTTCATTGCTGCACCTTGTTGCTTGCGTCCAAGTGATCAATAGATCGCAACTTTGTAGAGCGAACTCAATTCAATTGGAACGCGGTAGGATGCAGATGATGCAGGACAAACAGCCACAGGATCAAAGTCCCGACCGCCAGGAACGAGGTCGCCGACACGATGTGAGCGGCGAGTTGCGGCTCCTGATCATAATGTTTGGCCAGCAAAAAGATGCTCTTTGCCGTGGGCGCTGCTGCAGAGACCGTCGCCGCAATGATCCAAAGCGGATCCAGGCCGATCAAATGCCCCGCAAGCAGCACCACCCCCGGAACAACGAGAAGTTTTATTACTGTCAAGAACAGGATCATCGGTCCAGTCTGAACAATCGTGCGAACACTTGTGGTGAACCCGATCGCAAACAGCGCAACAGCTGCAAGCGCCTGGCTCATAAGCTCTAAATAATCCGAGACGGCGTCAGAAAACCCAATACCTGTGAAAGAGTAAAGAACGCCCAACAACGTTGCCGCGATTATCGGGTTTTTCAAAACATTAAGGAGGATCTTGTAAATGGGTGTCTTGGCGCTTGCCTTGTGCCCGGCCGAGGTCTCTAGAATGGTGGTCATGATCAACAGCAGAATGGCGACCACCAGATTTGCCAATACGGCCGGCAGCGCCCCCTTTGATCCAAAAATCGCATGGAGGATGGGCAGCGCAACCAACGCTGTGTTCGAGGCAACGCCAGCAAAGGCCAAAACGGTTGCTGATCCGACCTGAAAACTCGTCAGCGCCTTCAAACCGATGAACAGGACGGCAAAAAGAGCCAGTATCGTACCGCCATACGACACGTAGAAACCGTAGTTTAGAAGGTTCTCAAACTCCTCCTGACCAATCAGGTAAAACATGATGGCGGGGATCAGGACGTAAACCGCAAACTGCACCAGAGCTTCTGACGTGTCTTCACCCAGAAGATTCGTCCAAGAAAACACGTACCCCGTCAAGATCACCGCGAAGACCGGTGCAATTAAACTGATTAATTCCATAGCTTCCCTACGTGGCAACCATCCAAAATTCCACTCTGAGTTGCTCCACCTTAGTGTATATCTTCCGGAACTTGCAGATTTTTCTCAGAACGACTGGTTACCCAACGGATTTCAGGACTGGGAACTTTTCCTTTTGTGTTTCTTATCTTCGACCGCCACAGTCGCCGGATCCACATCACGCATCAGTCGGTCCTCACCTGAAAGACATACAAAGCGCTGCCCACGCATCCGACCGATCAGTGTCAGTCCGACTTCGCGCGCAATCTCTACGCCCCATGCGGTGAAGCCCGATCGCGACGCCAGAACCGGGATGCCCATCATCGCGGTCTTGATCACCATTTCCGAGGTCAGGCGTCCGGTGGTGTAGAGGATTTTGTCTTCAGCCCCCTCATGTTCTGACAGCATCCAACCCGCGATCTTGTCGACAGCGTTGTGACGGCCCACGTCTTCCATATAGACCAGCGGGCGGTTTTCGCGGCACAGCACAGTGCCGTGGATCGCCCCAGCCTCAAGATACAGCGACGGGGTGCGGTTGATCTTGGCCGCCAGATCATAGAGCCACGACGTGCGGACCGAGACCTGCGGCAGGCGCACGTTCTCCAATCCTTCCATCATGTCACCGAACACCGTGCCGACCGCACAGCCACTGGTGCGGGTCTTTTTCTTCAGTTTGTCCTCGTACGAGGTCTCGCGCGCAGTGCGTACCACTACAGTTTCCAGATCTTCATCGTAATCGACGCGCGTGATGTCGTCATCGACCAGCAGCATCCCCTGATTGCGCAGGAACCCCAGCGCCAGATACTCGGGGTAGTCACCGATCGTCATCGCCGTCACGATCTCTTGCGAATTCAAGAAAATCGTCAGCGGGCGTTCCTCGACCACCGAGATCTGGCTGACCTCACCATTCTGGTCCACGCCTTCAACGGCGCGGGTCAGGCGGGGCGCACCGGGATCTGGGGCGATGATGTAGCCTGACTGGTTCTGTTCCGTGGCCAATTGCAACCCTTTCCCAAGACCGCTACTGCTGCGGGGATCACCATAGGATTTAGCCATGGCAGACACCACATCCAAGTCATACTTCTGGAAGGGTTTTCGCGACGGGACCCCGTTCATTTTTGTGGCGATCCCGTTTGGCACCCTGTTCGGCGTGTTCGCAACCGAGGCCGGGTTGAGTATCGTGCAAACCATGGCGTTCACATCCACCGTCTTTGCGGGTGCTGCGCAGTTTGCCGCACTGCAATTGCTGCAGGATCAGACGCCGACGGCCATTATTCTTGTCTCTGCCCTGGCGGTGAACCTGCGGATGGCGATGTATTCAGCGTCACTGACGCCCTATCTGGGCGCTGCGCCGATGTGGCAGCGGGCCTGTGCCGCCTACCTGACTGTCGATCAGTCTTATGCCTGTTCGATTGTGCAGTTTGAAAAAGAACCCAGGATGACAGTGCCCCAGCGCATGGCTTATTTCGTGGGCTCGGTCACACCCATCACGCCGCTATGGATATTGGCGACCTACCTGGGCGCGGTTCTTGGCACACGCATTCCCGAAAGCTGGGCGCTGGACTTTGCCTTGCCGATTACATTTCTGGCAATGATCGGGCCAATGATGCGCACCCTACCCCATGTGGTGGCTGCGCTGGTCGCCATTTTCGTTTCTTTGATGACCGCTGGCATCCCATACAATCTGGGCCTGCTGATTGCCGGATGTGCCGGCATGATGGCCGGTGCTCAGGCCGAATTGTTCGCCGAACGCAGAAAGGCCACACAATGACCCCTGTTGATCCGGTCACGATCTGGTCCATCATCATTGGACTTGCCATTGGCAGTTACAGTTTGCGGTTTGTCTTTATCGGCCTCGTCGGGGATCGCCCGATGCCTCCCTGGCTGTTGCGCCACTTGCGCTATACCGCTGTCGCCATCCTGCCCGCCCTGATTGCACCGCTGGTTGTTTGGCCAACCGCAACCGAAGGGCAGCCCGACATTCCACGGATGGCGGCCGCCGCGGTTGCGCTAAGCGTTGGAGTGATCACAAAGAATGTGCTGGCAGCAATCTTCAGCGGCGCCGCAATCCTGTACGTGTTGCTGTACTTATTGGGTTGAGACCGTTTCCAGTTGGTTCAGTGCCGCATTGTTGGCGGCCAGACCTTTTTGCAGGTCGGCATCGTCGTTCTCACGATACTCCGTTGTCACAACACCCGGAATCTGACCGAACTGATCCGACAGCTTGACCGGAAAAAAGGTCACGTCGATCTGTTCGAACCCCGGAACCTGCTTCAGCAGCGACGCGGTGGAATTCGCACAATAGGCGCCAGCGACCGGACCGGATTGTTTGGCCAGCTGCAAGGCAATCTCGGCCTGTTGCGGGCTTACCTGAATCGTCTGGATACGCGCATAATGTGTCTCGCGCGCGTGCGAACTGCGATAGGCGCGCTCGGCATTCGGGGTGATACCGTACAGCACGTCGTCCTTGATCGGAACCACATCTGCGCGGAAAGACCCCGCAGGATCAAAGATCACCCGCTCGCTGCCGCTGATCATCAACGAAGTATGGGCACCAGACCCGGTGCGCGTGCTGATCATCGTATACAGCGTCAGGGTCGAAGGCCCCGGATCACGATAGGATCGGGCAACGACCTCGGCCCGGTCGGCTTGCGGGCGCTGCGATCCCGTGCAGCCAGCAACAGTTGCTGCCAGCAGGCAGGCAATCAAAATCCGGATCAAGGTCAACCCCGTTTTGGATTATGCGGCGAAGACCGCCAGGAACAGGCAAAGGAGGGCGATGGCAACCACACACCATGTGGTGGCTTTGACGAACCCATCAAAGGTTTTGGTTTGAACAGTGATATCCATTTCGCCGTGCTTGTGTTCAGCCATGAGTCTCAGAATCCTAATTCGCGTGTTTGAAATGTTGGATAATGGAAAATCCGGGGCCTGTCACCACGTCATTCGCGCGCAGGGGACAAAGGAGGAAACACCGAGCACCCCGGATACCCAAAACCCCAACGCCAGGGCAGGCCCGAACAGGGGCCGCCGCCAAATCGGACCGCCGCGTGCATCGCCTCGGCGGTAACGGAATGGGCGGTGCGAATCTGTTCGGCCGTCATCTCATAGCGTTCGGCATATTCCTCGGCATGGTCTGTCCCATGCTGTTTGACGCAGGCACGCAGGCTGTCGTCTGCGGACAGGCGCGCGTCATAGCTGTCTTCGGCCCGCAAAGCCCCGCCAGCACGGTGATAGGCGCGATCATGGGTCACACAGCAGTATTCCCACGGTGGGTGCGCCTCATACAGTCCCCGAAAGCTGGGGAACGTATCCGCCACAAAGCGCCAGCTGGCTGAAAGACCACCCGAACAGCCATCCGTTTCAAACGGGGTCAACTCTGCGCTGCTGCGCTCCGCCATCAGGGCGCGATGTGCTGGTAGCTCAAAGCTGCGCATGACGTCTTGCGCGGAGGCTGGCGCGGCACTCAACAAAAGGATTGCTGCCAGTTTAAGGGCTTTCATCGCGCATCGCCTCAGTATCAAAGGACATGCCAAAGGTCGTCGCCAGCCATAGCAACAACCGCTCTGCCGGCCCCATTTCGGCGCGCACACGCAGAACTCCATTCGCCATCGCTGGTCGGTCCGTGATCAGCCCATCCACCCCCATTGACGCCATCGCCGACATTTGCAGCGGATCATTCACTGTCCAGACATAGATATCCTTACCCGCCGCATGGACCGAATTGACCAAACCCGGCGTCGCCATCGCGGCGTTCACCGCAACAAAATCACCTTCGAGACCTGAGATATTACCCACAGCAGTCGCGGCCAAAACACCGGCGCGCCAGTCGGGGCGAATCGTCTTCATCTTTTGCACTGCCGGGTATTTCAGGGACATCGTTGCAATGTCGTCCTGCATGCCCAGCTCTTCGACCAGAGTGACAACCCGATTCTCAAGGTCTACGTCGTGGCCGTAGTATTTCAGCTCGATAATGACCTTGGCCTTGCCCTTCGCGGCCTCCAGCACGTCGCGCAGCGTCGGCGTCCGCTCATCTGCGTATTCAGGGCCAAACCAGCTACCGATGTCGATCTGATCGATATCCTCCATCGTGGCATCCCACACTTTGAGGTTAACACCGGCCAGTTTCATGAAATCACTGTCATGGGCGACGATGACCACGTCATCCGCAGTTTCCTGCACGTCGATCTCAACCCAGTCTGCCCCGTCCTCAATCGCCTTGAGAACCGAGGCCATCGTGTTTTCGGGCTTCAGCGCGGCAGCGCCGCGATGACCGATAACCTCTGCACGGTCCGGTGCCTGCACCCTTTCCAGAAGGTTCTGCCCGAACCATATCCCAACAAGAACAGCAACGATGGCGGCCCCAACAGCCGTGACCATTGTTCTGCGCAGGTTGCGCGGCTCAGGACGCGGTGGTTCTGATGTCTGGATATCAAAGAATCCATCGAGCAGCACTGCCAATGCGCCCAGAGCTGTGGCTGCCAATACCAGTCCGGCCAGCGACCAGATACCGGCGACGGCCAAGCTGTAAATCAGGGCCAATCTCAGATTGGCTGCGCCTTGCAGCGGCACCAGCGCGAACAAAAGCCCGGCCACCCAGGCGATCACGGCGGCGATGACAAGGCGCACAGCCAGCCAGATGGCCAATTCTATCTTGAGGCGTCCGCGCTTACCTTCCATCCGGCTGGCGCTGATGCCAAACGCATGTCCGGGGTGAACGCCCTCGAACAAAACCAAATGCAGCGACAAAGCCCAGGCTGACAGGCGTCGGATCAACACCCAGGCCATAGACAGCGCAACCGCCACGATCAGCACCACAGCCACCCAGAATGAGGGCGGGTGGAATGTCAGATAATAGTTGATGTCATATTCAGTCAGCGTCCACCACGCGATCACGGCAGAAACGATCGCAAAGGGCAGAACCAACAGCAAAACGCGCACAACAAAGCGCACCGCAAATCCGAACAGGGATGGAAGCCGCGACAGGATCAGCCTGATCGAAGAACTGCCGGCGCGCCATGGGTCCGGCTCTGCCATCCGCAGCGACCCGGCCATGACCGAGAAGACAAACACTTCGGCCAGTAGAAACAGGCTGAGCACCACAACGGCCGCAATAAACCCGGCAGGAGACAGGATGAATGCAGCGATCGCCTGATCAGTCAGCGCCGTCTGGTTGGATAGCGATACGGCAAGATTCACCGTGATCGCCACGCCGGGCGCAATCAGCGCAACCAAAAGCAGGCGCACAACAAGATAGATCGGCACAAAGACACGGCGACGGGCCCACGCACCTTTGTAGGCACTTGTAACGGCAGAGAAAGTGGTCACGCGAGGCCCCCTTGAATGGTAAACTCATTCAAGGCTGCGCAGACGTGAATTGCAAGTCAGGTGATCAGCTTTCTTCCAGATCCGCCGCCAGACGGAACCCGATCCGGTTAGCGGGTTTGTCCTCGACCGATTTGGGCAGGGCCCGCAGCATCACGTTCAACTGGCTGACATGTTGTACAAGCTGAGTGCGCGCGCCGGTCGCATCGGACCCATAAAAGGTGATGATATCGGGATCAAAATACCCCATCCCCTCGATCCGCATGACGCCTGCGTCCCCGCCGGTGAATCCCATCGCAACCTCTTGGTCGCCTGTCAGGGTCTTCTCGAAATTCTGGATATAGAGGATCAGACGTTCATACGCCCATTGCGCGGGGCTTTTTGTTTCAACCGGTTTTTGCAACGGACCGGGCAGGTCTTTTGCGCCTGACTTTGCTTCGGGGTCGGAATGCACTTCGTAGCAGCGCGGCAAAGCTGCGGCTTCGGCGGCCTCGGCCGAGGTTTCGATCTGATCCTGCATAGCTTTACCCTTTGCGCTGAAACTCCCACGCCCCGTCCGCGCGGCGCGTCCGGGTGACAGCTCCAATGTGGTAAAGATGATTCAGATGTGCAACCGCTTCGACCAGCGCAAGCCCATACTCGCCACCGCTGATCTGCCGTTTGAACAAGGGCATGAAACATTCGGCAGCGGTCTTGGGCTGGTCCAAATACTTTTCCAAACGATCCAATGCACTGTGGTGGTTGTCGATCAGTTGCCTCATCCGGATGGGCAGCCCGGTGAATGGCAGCTTGTGCCCGCCCAGCGCAAGATGATCGGGTCGCGCCAGCCCCTGAAGCCGTTCGCAGGCCTCAAGCCATTCAGCAACCGGATCCGCCAGAGGTTCGGTGACATAGACACCCAGGTTGGGACTGATCGAACTGAGGATCTGATCGCCGGTGACCACCAGATTGTCGTTTCGGCTCCAGAACGTGGCGTGTTCTGGTGCATGACCATTGCCCATATGAACATCCCAGTCGCGCCCACCCATGCGGATCACACTGCCTTGCTTGATCCGGGTGAAACCCAGCGGCATCGGATAAACAGTGTCGCAATAATTGAAGGGGCGCTCGGCCATCCGCTTGGCCAGCACGTCGGGTGCCATTCCTGCACTGCGGTAATAGTCCAGCGTCTCCTGGGGCCAGCTTTCCTGAACATCCAGTTGTAGCATCCGCGAAAACAGCCAGGCCGTTCGCGACGCCACCAGTTCCACGCCATGTTCGGATTGGAACCAACCCGCATTGCCCACGTGATCGGGGTGATGATGAGTCACAACCACCCGCGTGATCGGCTTGCCCGCCAACGGGCCTGCCATCAGCTTTTCCCAGATGCGCCGTGTTTTGTTCGACGACATTCCTGTGTCGATCACGGTCCAGCCGTCGCCATCGTCCAGCGCGTAAATGTTAACGTGATCCAGCGCCATGGGCAGCGGCAAACGCATCCACAGAACACCTTCGGCAACCTCGGTCGCCTCGCCCTCGGCTGGAGGCTCAGACCAGGGATATCTGATAGCCAAAGGGGTATCTCCGTCCATCAGGATACAAACTCCTCGGCGCTGAGCCCGAATACATCATCCGACCCGTTCTGTGCTTGAACAAGCAGTCCGGCATATTCAGGCAGCAGCGCGTTGATGTAATACCGGGCCAGTTTAAAGCGCGGGCCACCCGGTTCAGCCAGAGCCGACTGCAGGTGGTAATGTGCACCCAAAACGCGGGCAAAGGCATGCAGATAGGGCAACGCCCCGGCAAACCGGTTGTTCAAATCAGACTGCGCCACCATCCACTCGGTCGTCTCGCGCAAGCTTTCGGTCGCTTCCCAAACCGGGCCAGCCAGTTCGGGCATGGTCGCCCGCGCCTGTTCGGCATGATCTTCGATCTCGTCCAGTAGGCGCGAGGCCGCCTCGCCGCCATCCATCATCTTGCGCGCCACCAAATCCATCGCCTGAATACCGTTGGTGCCTTCGTAGATCGCGGTCACGCGGACGTCGCGGTAATACTGAGCCGCACCGGATTCTTCGATGAAGCCCATACCGCCGTGGACCTGAACACCGGTCTCAGATACGCGCATTCCCGTCTCGGTGCCAAAAACCTTGCCAATCGGCGTCAAAAGAGCGGCACGAGACATCCAATCAACGTCGCCCGTTGCGTTGGCCATATCGATGGCCGCGGCGTTGGCCAGCATAATCGCACGCGCAGCAAAAGTGTCAGCACGCATGCTCATCAACATCCGACGCACATCCGCGTGGTCGATAATGGTGCCCGAGGGGGTTTTGCCCTGTTTCCGCTCCAACGCATAGGCCAGCGCGTGCTGATAGGCACCTTCGGCTGCACCCACACCCTGACCGCCAACACCTAGGCGCGCGTTGTTCATCATGGTGAACATCGCGGCCATGCCGCCATGTTCCTTGCCTACAAGCCAGCCTTTGGCACCGTCAAACTGCATCACGCAGGTTGGTGAGCCGTGCAGGCCCATCTTGTGCTCAACCGATACGACCTTCAGATCATTGGCCACACCGGGATTGCCGTTCTCATCCGGCAGCAGCTTGGGCACCAGGAACAGCGAAATGCCCTTGGTTCCGGGAACGCCATCGGGCAGGCGCGCCAGTACCAAATGGCAGACATTCTCAGCAAAATCGTTGTCACCCCATGAGATAAAGATTTTCTGCCCTGTCACAGAAAAGGTGCCATCCCCGTTGGCTTCGGCTTTCGAAGTCAACGCCCCCACATCCGACCCGGCCTGTGGTTCGGTCAGGTTCATGGTACCAGACCATTCACCTGCCATCATCTTAGGCAGATACAGCGCCTTGAGCTCATCGCTGGCGTGATGTTCCAGCGCTTCGATCTGGCCCTGTGTCATCAGCGGCGCAAGTTGCAGCGACAGGCAGGCGGCAGACATCATTTCATTCACGGCGGTGGTCAGCGTCATCGGCAGACCCATGCCGCCATAATCCGGATCACCACTCATCCCGACCCAGCCGCCTTCGGCTATGGCTTTCCAGCCACCAGCATACCCGGTCGAGGTACGCAGCACGCCGTTTTCCAAGCGCGCGGGCTCAAGATCACCGGGGCGTTGCAGAGGGGCCATCACCTCTTCGCACAGTTTTCCGGCTTCGGTCAGAATGGCACTGACCACATCGTCGCTGGCTTCCGAGAATTTCTCGGTAGCAGCGATCTTGTCAAAATTAACCGCGTGGCGGAACAAGAATTCATAATCAGAGATTGGGGCGCGATATGGCATGTCTTCCCTCTAGGCTGTCTGATTGCGTTTACGCCGACGGGCTTGGAATTTCCACCGCCCACCTTTATGCATCTGGGTTCCACCGAATAGGTATCGGTCCAAATGCTATACGCAATCAAAACGCGGCGTCACCACCAATGATCCCCAACGGCACTCTGACATTAAACGCCGATCCTGCCGGAATTGCGCAGGCGGCAGACCTGCTGCGGCAAGGCCTTCTGGTGGCTTTCCCGACAGAGACGGTCTACGGCTTGGGCGGGGATGCCCGTAACGGAGAAGCGGTGGCAAGCATCTATGCCGCCAAGGGACGACCCAGCTTCAACCCGTTGATTGCGCATGTGGCCTCGATTGAAGCCGCCCAGCGGTTCGTGACATGGTCCGATCAGGCCGAGGCCTTAGTGGCCGCGTTCTGGCCCGGACCGCTGACTCTGGTTCTGCCACTGCGACCGGATCACGGGATTTCATCGCTGGTGACAGCCGGGCTGGACACTCTCGCCGTGCGAGTGCCAGCCCACCCTGCGGCCCGTGCGCTACTGTCCGAATTCGACGGCCCGGTCGCCGCGCCATCTGCCAATCCGTCCGGGCAAATCAGCCCGACCACAGCCGCGCACGTCCTGTCCGGCCTGAATGGGCGCATCGCTGCGGTGCTGGATGATGGGCCTTGCGGGGTCGGTTTGGAAAGCACCATCGTGGGCCTTGCGGGCGAGCCTGCCCTTTTGCGCCCCGGCGGCGTTTCGCTGGAACAGATCGAGGTGGTTCTGGATACTCAGCTGCACCACCACCAGCCGGGTGATGCGCTGAACGCGCCAGGCCAGCTGCAATCGCATTATGCTCCGGATGCGCCCGTTCGTCTGAACGCCAGCACCGCCCAAGGCGATGAAGTTCTACTGGGGTTTGGCCCGGTGGACTGCGATCTGAACCTGTCAGCGAAAGGTGATCTTGCCGAGGCCGCTGCCAACCTGTTCGCCGCACTGCACACCCTGAATGACACCGGCAGACCAATTGCGGTGACCCAAATTCCCGAACATGATTTGGGTGCGGCCATTAACGACCGTCTGCGCCGCGCTGCCGCCCCGCGTAACGGCTGATCAGGCGCGTCCGGACTCGGCAGACAGGATCAAGGGGTCAACGCCTAAAGTCGCAAGCGCATCTCCCCATTTCTCATCATCGGCTACATCGAAGACCAGCTTGGACGACGCCTCGGTCGTGAGCCAGCCGTTCATCGCGATCTCATCCTCAAGCTGACCAGGTCCCCAACCCGAATAGCCCAGCACCAAAGTGGAGTTCAAAGGCCCGCGCCCCGAGGCAAGATCCTCTAGGATGTCCAGCGTTGCCGTCATGCTGAACTCATCCGTGATGTGCATGGAATGCAGGTTCGCCTCGTAATCCGAGCTGTGCAGGACAAAACCACGCGACATCTCGACCGGACCGCCGAAATGGACCAAACGTTCACCCACAACCGGAATCCGGCAGGGGATGTTGAGCTGACTCAACAGAGTTTTCAGCCGCAGATCCGAAGGTTTGTTAATAATCAACCCCATAGCACCATCTTCGCCATGGCTGCACAGGTACACCACCGAATGATCAAAACGCGGATCGCCCATGCCAGGCATCGCAATCAACAGTTTTCCGGTAAGATCCATGGGCCGACATCTCTTATCAGGTATGCTTCAACAATGACCCTTGGTCACCCGGATTGGCAAGGGATCAGCGCACATTTCCGCAGATTTCATCCCGGTTACCGGAACGTGACTTGGATTCTGTGCCGCAACCGCGCATTTATGAACCATGAGCGTAAAAAATGTATTACCAGCAATCGCCATAACCTTTGGTCTGGCCTTACCTGCAACAGCGCAGGTCAACGGCCCCATTGCCGCTTTGGATATTCTGGATGGCGGACGCACCGCTAAAGGAACGTACCTCAGCGCCGTGCGTGTGACGCTGCAGGACGGTTGGAAAACCTATTGGCGTGCGCCGGGGGATGCTGGCATTCCGCCGCAATTCGACTGGAACCGTTCGAACAACGTCGGGGATGTGTCGATTACATGGCCCGCACCCAGTGTTTTTGACCAGAACGGATTGCAATCAATCGGCTACGAAAACCAACTGGTTTTGCCAGTCGAGATCACGCCGAAAAACCCGGCCAAGCCCGTACGCCTGCAGGGAACGATGGATCTGGGCGTCTGCAAGGATGTTTGCATCCCGGAACAGCTGGATTTCGACCACACGCTGAACGCAGACGCCGGGCGCAACCCCACCATCGCCGCTGCACTGGCACAAAGGCCCTTTTCCGAACACGAGGCCAGAGTGGCCCAAACCACCTGTCACCTCTCACCCACATCAGACGGGATGAAGATCGAGGCCCGGGTGACCATGCCCTCGGCAGGCGGTCGCGAGGTGGCCGTGATCGAGCCGGGGAACCCGGCGCTCTGGGCTTCGCAGACCGAGACGACGCGAACCGGCAACACTCTGATCGCAACCTCTGAGGTGATTAATGCATCCGGTGGACCGTTTGCGCTGGATCGGTCGGAAATTCGGATCACCGTGTTGGGTGCAAATCACGCAGTCGACATTCGGGGATGCAGCGCAAGCTAAGCCCGGTGATTTCATGACACAAACTCCAAAAATCGGCGCTTTGGCAGTAGTCCTGCATCAGGACCAAGTGCTGCTGGTTCAACGCAGCAAGCAACCCGATGCTGGCCTGTGGGGCTTTCCCGGTGGCCATGTGGAATGGGGCGAGACTGTTCTGCAAGCCGCGCAAAGAGAGCTGCGCGAAGAAACCTCGGTCATTGCAGACCCTCAGCACTACTTAGACAATCTTGATTTGCTGCGCTGGAACGAAAACGGCGACGTCCAGACACACTACCTGCTGGTAGGCGTGGCCTGTCAGTATCAAACCGGCGACCCCATTGCAGGTGACGACGCGCTCGATGCGCGTTGGTTCCCTGTGGATCAGATCCGCCGCGGCGAACTAGAGATGAGCAACCGTGTCATCGATCTGCTGGAAACCGCCCTGCGCCGGACTTAGGTCGCGGGCCTTTTGAGCCGGGTATAAAGCAAGCCAGAGACTGCCACGCTGAGGAACAGTATCAGCGCGGCACCTGTAACGAATGCGCCCAAGCCCATCCGAAGAATAGCCATGCCATCCTCGCCCGCATAAAGCCCGGACAAGAACCCGATGGGCGCGCCGTAAATTGCGGGCCACACCATCGTGACCGTAAACCATGAAAGCAGGGCGAGGCCCGAACACGCCAACGTCCCCTGCACCACACGGTCCGGGGCACGTGCCGCCCGACGCATCGCGGTCATTGGGCGAGACAGATCGTTCAGAATGGCAAGCAACGCCGGGACTAGCAGCAGGACCAGCAACATTCCAAAGCCCAGCCCATAGACCAAAGTAATGACTGTGGGTTTAAGAAACTGCGCCTGCTGCGACCCTTCATACAGTAACGGGGTCAGCCCCAGAACCGTGGTCAGCGTCGTCAGCATCACAGGCCGCAACCGGTCTGCGGTGCCTTCAACTATCGAAGGCACAAGCCCGCGCTCTTTCTGGTAATCGTCGATGGTCGTCACCAAAACAATCGAATCGTTGATTATGATCCCCGTCATCCCCAGCAGACCGACGACCGTGAACATGCTTAGCGGAACTTCCCACAGGTAGTGCCCCCAGATCGCGCCGACCAACCCAAATGGGATAATCGCCATCACCACCAGTGGCCGCGTCCAGCTGGCAAACACCCAGGCCAGTACAAGATAGATACCCGTCAGGCACAGAATCAAGCCGGTGCGCGCCTCGGACAGGAACTCGTCTTCCTGTTCGCTCAGACCGGCCATCCGCCATTCGACCTGTCGTTCCGAGGCGATTTTCGGCAGGATTTCCTCGCCCATGGCACGTGCAATCTCAGCCGCGCGCGTCGGGTCATCTTCCGAGATGTCGCCATTCACCGATATCACCCGCAGGCCATTTTCGCGCCGGACGGTCGAGAAGCCGGACTTTCGCTCGACCGACACGATATCGGCCAACGGCACATACACTCCATCGGGTGTTCGCATCAGAGTGCGCTCCAGGAAATCGGCGGTCAGCTCTCCTTCGGGCAGTTCAACCCTGATCTCGGCACTGCGCGGGCCATCCGGGAAGGTCGCCGCCTCGATCCCGTTTAACCGGTCACGCAACACGCGTCCCAGCATTTCGATCCTGAACCCCAGCGACTGACCCTGCGCTGTCAGGTCCAGAATGTACTCTTCCTTGTCATAGGCAAGATTGTCTTCCAGCGCCGAAACTTCAGGATATTTTGAAAGCTCGGTCTGCAAATCCTCTGATGCGGATTTGAGCGTATTCACATCCGCGCCATAGAACTGAACGTCAATGGCATCGCCACCCGGCCCAGAGCGCCATCCCCGGAAGCTAAGCAGTTCAACCTTCGGGTGGCGCGGTACAAAATCCTGCAACTCACCCACAAACTCAAAGCTGGAATAGGGGCGCAGATCCGCGTCGATCAACTCGATGGAAATACCACCCAGCAAATCTGCGTCTTTTCCATCAGCGGCGGCCAATCCCCATCCTGCGGACCCGCCAACCTCGGCCAGCACGTAGTCGATCGGGTTACGACCGTGGCGTTCTTCATAGATCTGGCCCAGCTCTTCGGTCGCACGCTGCAGCTCATGCATCATGGCCACA
The DNA here is from genome assembly GCF_001458195.1 of Ruegeria atlantica. Taxonomy (GTDB): domain Bacteria; phylum Pseudomonadota; class Alphaproteobacteria; order Rhodobacterales; family Rhodobacteraceae; genus Ruegeria; species Ruegeria atlantica. Next base: position 201,985 of record NZ_CYPU01000068.1, read on the forward strand.
GTCTCGGCGCGGGTGGCACCTTCGACCATTATGAAGTTGCCCGTGACCGAGCCGCGCTCGGGCGCGTTAAAGAACCGCCAGTTCACATCACCTCGAATGAACAGGGCAACTTGGCTGGCCAGGATCACCACCATCATGGCAACCACCACATAGCGTGCCCAGACAACCCAGGCGATCAGCGGTCGGAACAGATGATCCCGTACCCAGCGGAACCCGCGATTGACCACGCGGTTGGGCAGATCATACCAGTGCTCTTTCGTGGAATGCGCGATGGCATGCGCCATATGGTTCGGCAGGATCAGGAAGCATTCGATCAGCGACGCAATCAAAACCGCGATAACGGTAAAGGGGATGTCGCGGATCAACTCTCCGAACCGGCCGCCGACAAGGGTCAGGCCAAAAAAGGCGATCACTGTCGTCAGAGTCGCCGCAAAGACCGGCATCGCCATGCGCCGCGCCGCGCGTTCAGCGGCCACCATTGGGGCCTCACCTAATCGGCGCGCGCGAAAATCGGCATGCTCACCTACGACGATGGCGTCATCCACAACAATGCCCAGCGTGATAATCAGGCCGAACAGGGACACCATGTTGATGGACAGCCCGCCGATATACATGAAGGCAATCGCGGCAGACATGGCAACCGGAATACCTGCTGCGACCCAAAAGGCGATCCGCGCATTCAGGAACAGAAACAGAAGACAGACCACAAGGCCCAAGCCAACAAGGCCGTTGTCGACCAGAATATCCAGACGGTCGGTGATCGCCTGAGCGCGGGTTCTGATCAGCTCGATCGTCACGCCTTCGGGAACGCTGGCCTGCATTTCCGTCACAACGTCTTCGACCGCGTGCTGGATTTCAATCGCGTCACCCAGGTTTGAGCGATCTACGCGGACCGACATTGCCGGGTTTTCGCCCACGAAGTAGCTGCGATTGCGATTGACCCCCTCCACACGGATCTGCGCTACATCGCCCACCAGCAACTTGGATCCGTCCGCAAAATTGCGCAGGGCGATACCTTCGATTTCTTCGGGTGTGCGCTTTTCCGTACCCGTGCGAATACGGGCATTCGCGCCGGTCACATCACCTGCTGGGTTTGCGTTGACCTCGGCCGCGACAGCTGATGCGACCTCGGACAGGGTGATGTCGTTGGCAATCAGTTGGGCGGTCGGTATCTCGACCACGATGCGCGGCGCAGCAAGCCCCCGAATCGTGGTACGGGTAACCCCGACTGCGAAAAGACGGTTGATCAACTCGTCCGTGAACTTGGCCAGCTGATCAGGATCGACAGGCCCGGTGACAACCACGTCTGTAACCCGGTCCCGCCAGGCACCCCGCCGGATTGTTGGTTCTTCGGCATCGTCGGGCAGACTGGTGACACTGTCGACGGCAGTCCGGACCTCCTCAACTGCGCGGGACATGTCCCAATTCGGCTCGAACTCCAGCCGAATGCTGGCGCGCCCCTCGCGCGAGGTCGCTTCGGTGCTGGCGACACCCTCGACCGCCAGCAAGGCGGGCTCAAGCACCTGAATGATTCCGTTGTCCACATCTTCGGGACCAGCCCCATCCCAGTCCACACTCACGTCGACACGTTCCAGAACCACATCGGGAAAGAACTGCGCCCGCATATTCGGGATTGCCGCCGCACCCAGTACCAGCATCACCAGCAGCAGCAGGTTTGCCACCGTTTTGTGACGCGTGAAGTAACTGAGGATGCCGCCTGCCGCGCTGGGGATCTCGCGCATCATGGCGCTTAACCCCCCGCCCGGTTTTCAAGCCGCTGAACTAATGAGGCCGGTACTTTGGCCTCACTCAATTGGCCCAGAACCCGTTCTTTGACGTCCTTTGGCATGCGGGTGCTGGCCTCGACCTGAGCTACCAACTTAGCGCGCTGTTCCTCGGACAGCTCAACCATATCCGGTGCAGCCCCGGCGCTGTCATCTGTCCGCAGGGGCCGGACACGTACGCCCGATCCCAGTAGAGGTGTCCGGCCGATCACGACCTCACGCCCCACCAGCCCATCGCCGCGCAGCAAAACCTCATCGCCCTGACGCCGGATCAGTTGCACCGGAAGCGCTTCGAGCCTGTCATTTTCATCCAAAACCAACACCGTTCCGACCGCATCCAAGGCCGACGATGGCAACCGCACTACGTTGTCCAACGGTTGTTCCTGCACGGTGACAGTAACAAAGTCACCCGGCTTGAACCCCGACGCCTCATCCAGTCGGGCATAGATCAAACGCCCGGTCTGCCCTTCGCCCGCCGATCCGCTGTCGCGGCTAATGCGGCCTTGTGCGGTCAGGTCGGTGCCCGTGACCTCAAGCGAGATTGTCACCGGTGCGTCGATCAGATCACCGGCTGCGTCCAACAATCGGACGTATTGCGCGGTTGAGACGCGGAATGCCACCTCCAACGCATTGGGGTCGACAAGTTCCGCCAGCTTTTCGTTCGCGGACACCAGCCGTCCTTCGACCAGTGTTACATCCGTCAAGGTGCCCCCGAACCGGGCGCGGATTGTCATATCATCCAGATCGCGTTCAGCAGCCTCAAGCGCAATGCGGGCTCGTGACAACAGGGTGGTCGCCTGATCGACGCGGGATTCTGCCTGAGCCAGCGCAATCCGCCGCGCCAGCACCGCCTGCTGTGCGGCGGCCTTGGCCAGTTCGGCCTCCTCCACAGATGCTGCGGCCCCGACGCCACGTGTCTGCAAATCCTGCTGGCGCTGCAAGGCGCGCCCACGCAGCTCTGCCTGTGCCTCGGCCGAATTCAATTCATCCTGCGCCAGCAGCAGCGACCGCTCCGCGTCACGCTCTTCAAACTGCGCGTCCAGCAAGTCGGATTTTGCCCGATCCAGTGCGGATTGGGCGTCTGCGGGATCAAGTTCAACCAGAACTTCGCCTGTTGTTACCACACCGCCATCTTCAAAATCTTCGGCCAGCCCGACAACACGCCCGCCCAGCGCGGCGCGCAGTTCTAACCTGCGACGGCTTTGAACCTCGCCAAAGGCTTCGAGATTTGGGGTGACGGTTTCCAATTCCGCGGACCGAACAGAAACGGCAAAGACACGCTCGCGGGCCTGCGGAGCGGACTCTTCCCGTGTCAGAACGTCTTGCACGGCACCCGAAATCATCTGTGCCGCCACAAACAACAGGGCCACCGTCAACGACGTCAAAAAGACTCCAACAAGGCTTTGCCTCAGAAATCGCATATAAAATTCACCCCGGTTGCATCAGGCTGCCATTAGCAAAAGGTAGCTGGGCAGCAAAAAATGCCAAGCCACAAAGCGGTTATGAACGGTTTAACGTGCGACCAGTCTACTTCCGTCGCAAATGTTCGTCCAATCTGGGCATTATTTCGACGAAATTGCAGGGACGGTGGCGGTAGTCGAACTGTTTTTCCAAAATGCCGTCCCAGGCGTCCTTGCAAGCGCCCGGGCTGCCGGGCAATGCAAATAGATATGTGCCGCCTGCGACCCCACCGGTCGCACGTGATTGCACGGCCGACGTTCCAATCTTCTCCATTGAAACGATTGTGAACACCGTGCCGAAAGCCTCGATTTCCTTCTCATAGACATCGCGATGCGCTTCGACCGTTACGTCGCGGCCCGTCAGGCCCGTACCACCGGCCGAAATCACCACGTCTATCTCAGGATCCGCAATCCAGACGCGCAACTGATCGGCGATCTCGCTGCGCTCATCGCGGATGATGCTGCGATCGGCAACCCTGTGCCCTGCCCTTTCGATGCGATCAACAAGTGTCTGGCCGGATTTGTCCTCATCCATCGACCGCGTGTCCGAAACGGTAAGCACGGCGATACGGACCGGAATGAAATCTTTGGTCTCATCAATGCGCGACATGTTTCCTCAGGCCCTTTCCAAGATGGCAAGCCGGATGGCGAGGGCTGTGAAGATTCCCCCGGTCACCCAGCCCATGATGCGTGAGGCGCGCGGGTTTGCGATCAGCACCCGCCCCGCACCACCGGCAAATATTCCAACAAGCCCGTTCACCACAAATCCGCCCAACGCAATGATGGACCCGAAAATCAGGAACTGCAGCAGGATCGATCCCGCCGCCGGGTTCAAGAACTGAGGGATAAAAGCCAGAACAAACAGAATTACCTTAGGGTTGGTCAGGTTCACCACCAGCCCGTCCCGGAATGCCAATTGGGTGGGACCGGAGGGAGCATCCGCAGAGACCGCCCCATTCCGAAACGCCCCCCAGGCGAGATACAGCAGATAAGCAACGCCCATCCAGCGGATCACATCGAACAGCCAGGGCATCGTCGCCACAGCCGCTCCTAGACCGAGACCCGCCACCAGAACGTGAACCATCGATCCGACGGAGATACCTGCGCTGGCGGCGATTGCAGGCCGCGCCCCGGACCGCAGCCCCTGCCCAAAGCAGAACATCATGTCCGCCCCGGGGGTCAGATTCAGGGCAATTGCCGCCGGGATGAACGCCAGCAGCGTAACTGTATCAATCACGTGGTGACCTCGAACCAATTTACTGTGGGGCCAAGATTGGCGATCTGCGTCACGCCGATTGCGCCTCGGTAACCCCAGCTGTCGTGGATATGGCCACAAAGGGCAATTTGCGGCTGCAACCGCTCGATTGCGTCACGGACCGCCACCGAACCTACCGCATCACCCGTCGATGTAAGATCGCCGTGACCCTTGGGCGGAGAATGCGCGACCAGGATGTCAGCTCCTTCGCAACGATTCAGCAACTCAGCCGCTTCAGGATCCGTCATATCACAGGACCACGCACCGAATGGCGTCACCGGTACGCCATAACCAAGGCCAAACAGACGCAGCCCATCCACGGTCATGCCTGTACCGTGCAAAACATGCACGCCTTCAGGCGCTGCGTCGGTCAGTTCGCCTGCACTTTCGGCATTGCCCGGAACCAGAACCAGCGGCGCATTGATAGCAGAGAGCATCGCCATCGCGTCATCCAGCCCTTGCCGCATGTTGCAATAATCTCCGGCTCCGATAACCAGATCGGCCTCATCGCTTGCTGCAACAACGTCTGCGGCACGGTTTCGCGCCATATGCAGGTCCGAGAATGCGAGGATCTTCATGCCTTGCCCTCCAGCCTTGCTTTGAGTTCCAGCAAATCAGCCCATGCCTGCCGCTTCATCTGTGGTTGTCGCAGCAGATATGCAGGATGGAACATCGGCATAACCGGCAAGTCCATCGCCTGATCCCACTGACCGCGAAGCCGTGTGATCCCCCGTTTACCCAGAACAGCCTGACAGCTGATATTGCCCATCACCACCAGAACCTCGGGTTTGGCCAAGGCCACGTGCCGTTCGAGAAACGGCTTCAACATGCCAATCTCTTCGGGCTTTGGATCCCGGTTCTGCGGTGGGCGCCACGGCAGGACGTTGGTGATATAGACGTTTTCGGTCCGATTCAGATCAATCGCGTCCAGCATCCGGTCCAACAACTGACCGGCGCGTCCGACAAAAGGCTTGCCCTCGCGGTCCTCATCGCGGCCCGGGGCCTCTCCGATAATCATCACCCGCGCACCCGGGGTGCCGGCGGCAAAGACCAACTGCCGCGCACCGCGTTTCAACTCGCAATGGTCAAACGCGTCCATGGCCGCCTGCAACTGATCCAGTGACCCTGCAGACTGTGCCGCAGATTTCGCAACCACAACCGGATCAACCTGCTTGGGTTTTTCCGGTGCGGTCTGGGCCTTTGCGGGTTTCTTGGCTTTGGGCGCAGTATCCGGCAACGCATAGCGATCCACCGGTGCATCACCGATAGCATCCGTTGCGCCCAGCTCGATCTGCCATTCCAGCAGAGCACGGGCAGTATGATAGTCCAAAGCCGATTCCATACCCCTCAATCTAACCACCTTTTGAACGAGGGAAAGCAGATAGACCTTGATTGGTCAGTCCATCGCGCCGACGATTGCCATATTCATGTTGTCTGTATTGCGATTCTTGTTTCTTGGTTTGCTGCTGATCATTCTCAGCAGTCCTACTTCTGCGCAGTTCAAAGACAGATATGGCCAGTGCCGCGCGGGCCAATTCAAATGTGGCAACACATGCTGCTCGGGCGGGCAAAGATGCAGCTTTGACGGGCACTGCATTCCATTGGGCGGCACCTATTGCGGCGGCGGCCGTACCTGCGGCCCATTCGAGCGCTGCGTGGCAGGCGGCACCCGATGCGCACCAGCGGGGCAAAATAAGTGCAGGTCGCGCCTGGACTGCCCCGGCGGCAGCATCTGCAATGCCCGTGGCGAATGCGAGCGCAATACACCTGACATTCTGGAACTGCCTTCACTGACATGCGACGACGGTCGCATTTGCGGATCCGGATCGTCTTGCCTGCCGGGTGGCGGATGTTCACGCCCCGGCTGGTATCTTTGCGAAAAAACCGGATCGCAGTGCCGTCAGGGGTTCAAGTGTTCCAAAAACCAAGGCTGTGTTCCCGTCAAGGCCGTCGACTGCGGATATGGTAAGTGGTGCAAACCGGGCGAACAGTGCCTGCCCGAAGGCGGATGCGAGAAACTGCCCGAGGGAACCGAACCTTAGGTTGCCTTGAGCAGCGCGGCTTCTTATAAGCGGCGCGATTGTCAGACAGGAGCCCGCCAATGCGTTTCGCCCATCGTCACCTTCTTGGCATCGAGCACCTGTCGCAATCCGATATTACTGCCATTCTCGACCTGGCCGAGAAGTATGTCGACATGAACCGCCAGTCGACCAAGCATTCCGACGTGCTGTCAGGGCTGACCCAAATCAACATGTTCTTCGAGAACTCAACCCGCACGCAGGCCAGTTTCGAAATCGCAGGCAAGCGGCTGGGCGCGGATGTGATGAACATGGCGATGCAGGCCAGTTCGATCAAAAAAGGCGAGACGCTGATCGACACAGCGATGACGCTGAATGCTATGCACCCCGATTTGTTGGTGGTGCGCCATCCGCATTCCGGCGCGGTCGACCTGCTGGCGCAGAAGGTGAATTGCGCGCTGCTGAATGCCGGTGACGGCAAACATGAACACCCGACGCAGGCTCTGCTGGACGCTCTGACCATTCGCCGCGCCAAAGGTCGCCTGCACCGCCTGAACATCGCGATCTGCGGCGACGTCGCCCATTCCCGCGTGGCGCGGTCAAACCTGATCCTGCTGGGCAAAATGGAAAACCGTATTCGTCTAATTGGACCACCGACGCTGCTCCCAAGCCAGTTTGCCGAGTTTGGTGCTGAAATTTACGACGACATGAACGAGGGCCTCAAGGACGTCGACGTCGTCATGATGCTGCGCCTTCAGAAAGAGCGGATGGACGGCGGCTTTATCCCGTCAGAGCGGGAGTACTATCACCGCTATGGCCTCGACGCCGCCAAACTGGCGCAGGCCAAACCGGACGCCATCGTCATGCACCCCGGCCCGATGAACCGCGGGGTCGAGATCGATGGCACTTTGGCAGACGACATCAACCGGTCCGTTATTCAGGAACAGGTCGAAATGGGCGTCGCCGTTCGCATGGCCGCAATGGAACTGTTGGCCCGCAACTTGCGCGAGGCCGCATGAGTGATCTGAACGTCGCCCCACATGAACACGGCGTCCTGCGCTTGTTTCAGCTGGACATGCGCCCGGAAGAGGCAAAGTTCCTCCGCGAACCCGGTGCGGCAGACCAGATTCTGGGTGTCGAGGGTCTGGATCAGACCCAGATCGACGTATTTCCTGTCTCGGACCTCGAGGAACTGGGTCTTTTTGGCTATCTCAACGAAGGGTGCGGTATCCCTAAAGATCAGCTGGACCGAGCTGCGCTGGAAAGCATTGAAGGCTGGGTCATGGTCGTGCGCAGTGCTGCGTTTCAGGGACGTGCCGCCACTTTGCAACCGGACCCCAAAGTGCAACTGATCGGCCTTTACACAGAAGAGGCGACAAGCTGGACCGGTGGAGCAATTAAAACCGAAAGCGCGAAACCGTTCTCGGCCCCGCAAACGCCACCACAGGACGACAAACCCGGCCGTATTGGGTCGGTCATGCTGGCAGTAGTGGTGCTGGTGGTCATCGGAGGCATCCTATGGCTGATCCTGTGACGTTCACCCCCGACAAAGGCGCGTATATCCGCACGAATACATGGCTGGCCGCCGGGGCCATGGCTGTCGCGATGATCGTGCTGTGGCTGGTCGGAAACCCCTACGTCTGGACCGGGGCGCCCGCGGGTCTCGCTGCGGTTGCCTTTCGCGCATGGTACCTGGCCTCAGAAGAACTGACCACCACATGGCAAATGACGGACACCACCCTAACCGGCCCCGGCCCGCGCAATGTGGCGCTGAACCAGATAGAGGCGGTCAACCTCATGGGCAGCTTTGTCCAGATCGTCACCAAGGGCGGCGACAAACACCTGATCAAGTACCAGGCAGATCCAGCGGCGACCAAAGCCGCCATCGAAAGGGCAATGGCATGAACAATACTCTTTTCACTAATGCCCGCCTGATCGACCCGGAAACCGGCACCGACAGCCCTGGCTGGCTGCATGTATCCGACGGTCGGATTGCTACGCGCGGCGAAGGGGCTGCTCCGGCGCTGGAGGCTCAGGTTGTCGATTGTGGTGGGCAATGTCTTGCCCCCGGTATCGTCGATATCGGCGTCAAGGTCTGTGAACCGGGTGAGCGGCACAAGGAAAGCTATAAATCCGCCGGTCTGGCCGCTGCGGCCGGGGGCGTAACCACTATCGTCACCCGCCCCGACACCAGCCCCGCTATCGACACGCCCGAAAGTCTGGAGTTCGTCACACGGCGAGCGCAGGCCGACGCACCGGTGAACGTGCTGCCAATGGCCGCGCTGACCAAGGGTCGCGAAGGCCGCGAAATGACCGAGATCGGGTTCCTGCAGGATGCCGGTGCTGTCGCCTTTACCGACTGCGATCACGTGATCGCCAACACCAAGGTTTTTTCCCGTGCCTTGACCTATGCCCGGGCCTGTGGCGCGCTGGTCATCGCCCACCCGCAAGAACCCATCCTCAGCAATGGTGCCGCAGCCACCAGTGGTAAGTTCGCCGTGCTGCGCGGCCTGCCCGCCGTCTCACCAATGGCCGAGCGGATGGGACTGGACCGCGACATCGCTCTGCTAGAGATGACCGGGGCAACCTATCACGCCGACCAGATCACCACCGCCCGCGCCCTGCCCGCGCTGGAGCGGGCCAAGCGGAACGGTCTGGATATCACCGCAGGCACGTCGATCCACCACCTGACGCTGAACGAGCTGGACGTGGCCGACTATCGGACCTTCTTCAAAGTCAAGCCGCCGTTGCGATCTGAGGATGATCGGCAAGCGGTAATCGAAGCGGTGCGGACCGGTCTGATTGATACGATCAGTTCTATGCACACGCCTCAGGATGAGGAAAGCAAACGCCTGCCGTTTGAAGAGGCGGCCTCCGGCGCGGTAGCGTTGGAAACCCTGCTGCCCGCCGCCCTGCGGCTGTATCATGTCGGGCAGCTGGACCTGCCGACACTGTTCCGCTCTATGGCGCTGAATCCGGCGAAAAGACTGGGGCTGGGCAGTGGCCGTCTGTCCGAAGGCGCGCCTGCGGATCTGGTGCTGTTTGACCCGGATGTGCCCTTTGTGCTGGACCGGTTCTCGCTCAAATCCAAATCTCAGAACACACCGTTTGACGGCCAGCGCATGCAGGGTAAGGTCACCGCAACTTTCGTTGCAGGACAAGAAGTTTACCGGAGACCCTGATGCCGATCATCGACAGTACAATGACCCAGCTGATCCTGTGGGCGGCACTTGGATACCTGATGGGATCGATCCCGTTTGGTATGGTCACGGCCAAGGTGATGGGGCTGGGCAACCTGCGCAACATCGGATCGGGCAATATCGGCGCAACCAATGTTCTGCGGACGGGCAACAAGACCGCCGCTGCCCTGACCCTGATCTTCGACGCCGCAAAAGGCGGGGTTGCCGTTCTAGTAGCACGCGCACTGGCGGGCGAGGATGCCGCGCAGATTGCAGCGCTGGCAGCACTTTTGGGCCATTGCTTTCCGGTTTGGCTGGGATTTAAGGGCGGCAAAGGGGTCGCCACGTTTCTGGGGATCTGGCTGGCGTTGGATTGGCGCGTCGGTGTAGCCTGTTGTTTGACTTGGTTGGTTGCTGCTGCAGTCTGGCGCATCTCATCCCTTGCGGCACTTGCAGCGGCGGCAACGTCCACTATCTGGACCCTTCTGCTGACAGGTTCGCAAACGCTGCTACTGGCTGGCGTCCTGACCCTGTTGGTCTATTGGCGCCACAGCGCGAATATTGCCCGCATCAAATCCGGCACTGAACCAAAAATCGGGCAGTCTTGAGCGCCCCGAACGCCTTCCTTAACGCTTTTTTTGCCATCCCCAAGGGGTCGTCGACCGGGCGTGCCCACGGCAGGCGGTATATCGTCAGTCGAACGGAATTTTCAGACGGCAAGTCGCAGAAACTTGTCGCACGCGCACTGGACGGCCGCGACTACATCAGCCTGAACCTTTATCTGACCAAACGCGGATCTCTTCTTCACCCCTGCGAAATGCCCGCGGAAAAAGTCACCGAATTCGTTTTGGATCTGGCGCCCGATACCTAAGGCCTACCCTGCATTTGTGAACAATGCCTCTTCGCCCCTGCACATTCACAATTGATTGCTTTGAACGTGATGAGCCGCCTGCCCACTTGGGTTCCGTGACGGCCAATTGCGGGTCTCACGGACAAAAAACTCTTGGGTCGTCTGGGCGCAATTTTCTGCGCCACGTGGCGGCCCCTTCACGAAAGGTGAAAACAATGAACAAGTTCAAATCTCTTATCGGCGGCGTCGCTCTGTCTGTTGCCATTGCAAGCTCGGCTCTGGCCGCTGGTGTTGAACTGAACGCAAGCTCGACCGGTCTGGCCATGCAGGGCTATGATCCCGTTGCCTACTTCACCGCTGGCGAGCCGACCAAAGGTGACTACCGCATCACCACACTGCACAACGACGCAATGTATCGCTTTGCCAATGAAGAAAACAAAGCCGCGTTCGAAGAAAACCCCGAGGCCTACCTGCCTGCATATGGCGGCTACTGCGCATTCGGCGCTGCGATGGGCTTCAAGTTTGACGGTGACCCGACCTACTGGAAGATCGTCGACAACAAGCTGTACCTGAACCTGTCGCAAGACATCCAGCAGCGCTGGGAAGGTGACATCCCTGGTTTTGTCGAACAAGCCAGCGCCAATTGGGAAACCATCGCGGATAAAACACCGGCGGAACTGCAGCAATAATTTCTGACATTCCCCAAATAGGCGGCGGCAGAGTATTCTGCCGCCGCTTTTCGTTTCAAGATCAAACACCAACGAGCCGGGCTCAGTCGGTCTTACGGCTCCAGGACCGTGCTGCCTGTAGTCTGACGCGCTTCAAGAACCCGATGCGCCTCGGCCACCTGATCCAACGGGAACCGCTGGTCGATGTGGATTTTGACCTCGCCGCCCTCAACCTTGCCGAACAGCCGCCGTGCCATTGCCTGACAAACGGAAGGGTCGGCGATATGGGTAAACAACGTCGGTCGGGTGATTTTCAAGGAACCTTTCTTGCCCAAAATACCGATATCCATCAGCGGGACCGGACCTGAGGCATTGCCGAATGAGATCATCATTCCCAGGGGTTTCAGGCAGTCCAGCGAGCCATTGAACGTGTCCGCGCCGATGGAATCCATGACCACATCCACACCTTTGCCCCCGGTGATTTCGGCCACTCGTTCGGCAAAGTTCTCTGTCCGGTAGTTGATGCAATGCGCAGCCCCGTTGAACTGCGCGAGGCTGCATTTTTCGTCTGTTCCGGCTGTTCCGATCAGGGTGATGCCCTCGGACTTGGCCCATTGGCAGGCGATCAGACCAACGCCACCGGCGGCCGCGTGAAACAAAACCGTGTCACCCCGTTTCAAAGGCGTTGTCCGGTGAAACAGATACTCGACCGTCATCCCCTTGAGCATCATCGCCGCAGCCGCGTCAAAAGAAATCCCTTCGGACATCGGACACACCTGCGCCGCTGGCATCACGCGCGCTTCACAATAGGCCCCGGCGGGTGCTGCGGCATAAGCCGCGCGTTGGCCCGATTTCAGATGGGTAACACCTTCGCCAACGGCCTCAATCACACCTGCCGCTTCCATGCCCAGCGCGTGCGGTAAATCCATCGGGTACAACCCGGTGCGCTGATAGACATCAATGAAGTTCAGCCCACAGGCCCGGTGGCGGATGCGAACCTCGCCGGGTCCGGGGTCGCCCAAGGGCCGGTCTTCGATCTTTAGAACTGCGGGACCGCCGTTTTCATGAATGACGACGGTTCTTGCCGTTTGCTGCATGCTGACCTCCTGTTGCCTGACGCCAAGCTAACACGCCTGTGAAACAGGGCAATTGGTAGGTTTTCGCTGCCGCGCAACCACAACGGGAAAAACTGTGCTATACTGGGGCCTGAGCGTTGCCGGCTGGTCCGGCCAAAGGCAACCACCGCCGGATTCAACCCGTTGCGCACTGGCAAAGGGAGGGGATCAAGATGGCCAAAACAATAGGAAATCCGATCAGTTGGGCCGCCCGAAACATCGGCGCGACCGGCGATCATATTACCGAAAGCGTGCACCACATCGGCAGCGCGGACACCCGGCATCTACCGCAGGTGCAAACACTGACGATGCAGGACCTGAAGGCCTGTTTGCAGGCCGGGTACAATGATTTTCTGGAAACACGGGCGGATGCGATTTTCATCATACTGGTTTACCCGATCGCAGGTCTGCTGATGTTCGGGTTCGGCCTTAATCGCAACATGGTTCCCCTTCTGGCACCGCTTATCATGGGTTTCGCACTAGTTGGTCCGATAGCAGCCGTGGGCCTTTACGAAATCAGCCGCAAACGCGAGCAAAGCGGCGAGGTCCATTGGCTGGACGCCTTGGGCGTCTTCCGGTCCCCGTCCTTCGGTGCAATTCTGGCCTTGGGGTTCTATCTGGTCATGCTGCTGCTGATTTGGCTGATGGTCGCGCAGAGCATCTATGTGCATACGCTTGGGCCTGATCTGCCCACCTCACTCGGGGCTTTCGTGACTCAGGTATTCACCACCGGCGCAGGCTGGTCCATGATCATTTTCGGCAATGCGATCGGGTTTCTATTCGCGCTGGTCGCATTGGCCATGAGCGTCGTCAGCTTTCCATTGCTGTTGGACCGTCCGGTCGGTCTGCCGGTGGCGGTCGTGACGTCGGTCCGGGTGTTGCGGCATAACCCCGGTGTGATTTTGGCATGGGGGTTCATCGTAGCGGCCCTGTTGATCATCGGAGCCATCCCGATGCTGCTGGGGCTGATCGTTGTCATGCCAGTCCTGGGCCATGCAACCTGGCATCTTTACCGCCGCGCAGTGGTCTGATCGGAAAAAGCGCGGGATCTACCCGCGCCAAAGTTTTAACCAGCGACCTTGAGGACAATCTTGCCGATGTGGCCCGAGCTTTCCATCCGCGCATGGGCGGCTGCCGCCTCGGCCAGATCAAACTCACTGTCCATGACGGGGGCCACCTTCCCAGCCTCCAGCAATGGCCAGACAGCCTCGCGCAAATCCTGCGCAATCTTCGCCTTTGCCAGATCACTTTGAGGGCGCAAAGTACTGCCAGTCAGGGTCAGGCGTTTGACCATCATCATCGCAAAGTTCAACTCGACCTTCGGACCTTGCAGGAAAGCGATCTGAACCAGACGCCCATCCTCGGCCAGAGCTTTGACGTTGCGCGGGATATAGTCGCCACCAACCATGTCGAGGATCAGGTTCGCCCCACCCTCAGCCCGCATGACGCCCACGAAGTCCTCATCCCGGTAATTGATCGCCCTCTCGGCCCCGAGGTTCACACAGGCCTCGCATTTCTCAGCAGATCCGGCGGTTGCAAACACCCGCGCACCAAACGCGTTCGCCAGCTGGATCGCTGTTGTGCCAATGCCGCTGGACCCGCCATGCACCAGAAAACGCTCACCTGCCTTTAGACCGCCGCGCGTGAAAACGTTGGACCACACAGTAAAGAAGGTTTCGGGCAGGCACGCGGCCTCTTTCATCCCCATTCCCGAAGGAACTGGCAGACAGTGCGCAGCGGGTGTGGCCACATATTCCGCATATCCGCCACCGGGCAGCAAGGCACAGACCTGATCGCCGATAGCCAGACCCTCGACCCCGGCACCAACGGCAACAACCTCACCCGATGCTTCAAGCCCCGGCAAATCGCTGGCGCCTTGCGGCGGATCATAGGCCCCGGCACGCTGCAGCGCATCCGGGCGGTTCACACCCGCATAGGCCACTTTCAGGATCACCTGCCCGGCTTGTGGTTCCGGCACCGGGCGTTCCGTCAGTTGCAGAACATCCGGACCACCGGGTTTGGTGATTTCGACAGCGCGCATCATCTGGGTCATGGGCAAATCTCCTTTGCCCAATGCCTAGCAGGCAATTTCTGGAAGGCCCAGACGCTTACTTGCGCGGGTTCAACATACCCGGCAAATCAGCCCGTATCTTTGTCGGCGCTTTTACCTGACCAGCCAACCAGTTCGGCACCGCCAGAAACGGTTTGAACAACGGGTTGTCATTCACCTGCGCCTTGATCTTTTCGAACTGCATGACGTTGTCTATCCGCCGATCCAGAAACTCCCAGGTTTTCTGGTGATCGGGGGAATCATCGCCCAGCCAGAACAGCAGGGTCGAGGAATAGACGCCCGACAACGTCGCCCGTTTCGTGTACCAGTTCACGTCTTCCGAGGAATCGCCCAGCGTGTCCCAGATCAGATCGCAGGTCTGCCACAAGGCTTTTGCCCCATCGGCTGCGTGGGTGGGCAGCGAAAACAACGTCATACCCCGGCGAACAAGCTCTTTGTCCGGAACCGCCTCAAGCCGGAACCGAACCGCAGCGGCGATTCGCTCGCGGAACTTCAACTCGCTCAGGTCCGACGACTTCAGCCGATCCTCCATCGCCGCGTCGCCGCGCGCGTGAAAGGCCAGTGCCAGATCAACCGCGCCACGGGGGCAAATCGCGCGCGCCAGCGTGTCATCTATATCGCAATCTAAGATAGCTGCACGAAAGCTGGCTTCGGACCAGCCGTCAAACGGCACATGGATCAAAATCGCGTCCAACAACTGCTGCTTGGTGTCTTCATATGTGGTGGTCATGGCGGTTCTCCGGTTCTGGGGACCAGTACTAGACAAGATAGAACGGCTTTGCTATACGGCCAATTCCTGCAATTTCCTTGCAACTCTATCTAGAAAGGTGGTGACAACCACATGCAGGTTAGTGTTCGCGACAATAACGTCGATCAGGCGCTTCGTGCCCTGAAGAAAAAGCTGCAGCGCGAAGGCGTGTTCCGCGAAATGAAGCTTAAGCAACATTTCGAGAAACCGTCCGAGAAAAAAGCGCGCGAGAAAGCTGAAGCGATCCGCCGTGCCCGTAAACTGGCACGTAAGAAAGCACAGCGCGAAGGTTTGCTCTAAAACCTCGCTCGTCCAGCTTTGGATGACACTATTTGACGACCCCCGAGGCATCGCCCGGGGGTTTGTCGTTTTTAGGGTCGGATGATTTATGCCGACTCGGGCCGCCCACGCGCGACAAGCTGCCATTTCCCCCTCAGCAACATTTTGCCCGGCATTTTGCAGCGCAGCGAATCCCGTGGCGGTAGCACTGACCCGCCAAAACTCGCCTCTGAACACGCCATCCCTATGAAGGCCGTATCGAGCCTTTGTAACTGGCGCCGTCTACCACGACAAAAAACCAATCGGAGGCAAAAATGTCGACTGCAAGTAGTATCGAACAAGAAATGCTGGCGCTGATTAACCAAGAGCGCACATCCCGCGGGCTGGACCCCCTACAGCTTGAAACGCGGCTGAACGACTCGTCCGAGGATCACAGTGAATGGATGCTGGAAACTGACAGGTTCAGCCACACCGGCTCGGGTGGTTCCAGCGCCACGCAGCGGATGGAAATGGCCGGGTTCGACTTCTCGGGCAACTGGCGGTCAGGTGAAAACATCGCCTGGCAATCCGAGCGCGGCGCGCCAGGCATCAGCGATGACATCGCCCAGCTTCATCAGAACCTTATGAACAGCCCCGGTCACCGCGCCAATATTCTGAACCCGGATTTCAAATATATCGGAATCGGCATTGAAACCGGCGACATGCAGGGTTTTGACGCTGTGATGGTGACGCAGAACTTTGCTGCCACCCAGGGGGAGGTCATGCTGGACAACGGCTCTGCCACTCCGTCGGCGCCGACGCCACCGGTTGAAGAAACCCCGCAGCCCGAAGAGCCGGTTGCCGAAGTGCCAGAACCCGAGGTTACCGAGCCTGAGGAACCCGTAGCCGAAACGCCGGATACCGACACCAAGGAACCGGCACCAGAAACGCCTGACACCGATGTCACCGAGACCAAAGAGCCGGAGCCTGAAACACCTGGAACCGAAGAACCGGAAGAAGTCGCATGTTTTGACGTTCAGGAGTTTCTTGCCGAGATCCGGGCATTCGCCCAATCGATTCAGGCGCAGTTCGACCAGTTTGATTGGAACGACACGGACTATGCCGATGCGGACCCCGAAACCGACGATTTCGATATGGTGATGACCGGCGATGACAATCCTGTGGACGATGTTGAGACATGTTCTGACATGGCCGGCGACAACTCAGGTGATGTCTTTGTGTTCAACTATTATGATTTCGACTGCATGATGGACGCCGCTTAACGGATACCACGGTGCGGGGCGGGGGCGACCCTGCCTCGCACCAATTTCTACTTCTATAGTTCAATAGACCTTTGGAACGTACAGATCGTCCGGCAGAATCCGGCGCTCATATTCCGGGTTGTACTTTCGATCTGGCAGATCGACCTTTTCCTGCGGCACATCCGAATACGGGATCTTGGTCAGCAGGTGTTCAATACAATTCAGGCGCTCGCGCTTTTTGTCATTGCCTTCGACGATGTACCAGGGCGCTTCGGATATGTTCGTGCGGAACAACATGTCCTCCTTGGCCTTGGTGTAGGATTCCCACCGAATGCGCGATTCCAGATCCATCGGCGACAGCTTCCACTGCTTCATCGGATCGTGAATGCGCATCAGGAATCTCAACTGCTGTTCTTCGTCGGTGATCGAGAACCAATATTTCAGCAGGATGATCCCCGACCGGACCAGCATCCGTTCGAATTCGGGAACGTCCTGAAAGAACTGTTCGACCTGATCTTCGCTGGCAAAACCCATGACCCGTTCGACACCGGCCCTGTTATACCAGGACCGGTCGAACAGAACGATTTCGCCAGCTGCGGGCAGGTGCGGCACGTAGCGTTGGAAATACCACTGGCTTTGTTCCCTGCGACTCGGTGCAGGCAACGCAACCACACGCGCAACACGCGGGTTCAGGCGCTGGGTAATCCGCTTGATTACCCCCCCTTTACCGGCGCTGTCGCGACCTTCGAACAGGATGCACACTTTGGCGCCGGTATGTTGAACCCAATCCTGCACTCTGATCAGTTCGGCCTGCAATCGCAGCAGGTTCTGGAAGTAGACCTTGCGGTCCAACATGTCGGGATGCTGTTCCTTGTAGATCTTGCGAACTTCCATCGACAGCATCGGCTCACTGAATTCGATTTCGAAATCTTCGTCCAACGTGTCTTCGAGCTCGGCTTCCAGCCAGTCTTTTGGGGCGTCATTTTGTTGGTAAGCCAAGATCTGCTCCTTATCAGTCAACGGGTTCCGACCATACCCAGAGAGTGTGACCGCCTGATGTCATCAGAAATAATTGATGAACGCTCCGCGCCGGTTCAATATCAAGTTGGTGCGGTGCCGTAAAACAGGCAGATGTACGGTCATCCCTATAATTGAACCGACCTGCGCCTGGATACAAGCGTCTGAATTGACGCAACGCCAGCAGTTAGGCACAGGCTGCCCCTGCACGGCCTTGCCATTTGGGGGTGTCCGACGGCATCAATACGCACCTGAATACATGAGAGAGCCGTGGCGCATTTTGTATCTCTTCTGCCATTGATATGGCCCTGGTTCATACTGATCGCCGGCATGGTCAGTGCGGCCTCGGGCCGGCGGCAACTTGGCCTGACGCTGCTGTTGGTGTTTGGTTTTGCCGCCCTCGCCATGGGGCTGGTCACGCCTTTGGCTGTTGGAGTTGTTGCAGCTGGATTGCTGGGTGCTGCGGCCCTGAACCATCTCACAGGCACCGGCGCGGCGGTTGGCCACGTCATGTTGATCGGTTGGTGTCTTGCATTGGGCGCGCATCTGGTGCCCGGATTTCAAAACCTGCTGGTACTTGACCGGATCTACGCCGGGCCGGACAGCTCGGCGTTTTCAATGTACTTGAATCTGGACAAGCCAATGGTGCTGTTCGCGGTCCTGCTGGCCTGGCCGGGAATGACCGATTCAGCGAGACCTGTCCAGAGAACACCGTTGCTGGTGGGCCTCGCGACCTTGCCCGCCCTCTTCGCCTTTGGGCTGGCCGCGCAGGCCATCCGGCCAGAACTCAGCCTACCGCCTTGGTGGCTGATTTTTGCATTGTCGAACCTGTTTCTGACCTGCCTGACGGAAGAGGCTTTTTTCCGCGGGTACCTGCAGTCGCTTATTGCGTCCAAACTTGGTGCAGCACTTGGTGTGACTCTGGCCAGCTTTCTGTTTGGTCTGGCGCATTTTGCAGGGGGTCAGGCCCTGGTCGCTTATGCCGCGATTCTTGGCGCGGCCTGTGGTTTGGGATTTTATGCGACCGGTCGGTTGTGGGTGCCCGTTATGATGCATTTCGGCTTCAATGCCATGCATCTGATCCTGTTCACCTACCCGACCCCAGTCTGACGGTCACACCGGCAAGGCCGTCGTCTTAAACACAGTGCGCAAGGCAAATGAGCTTTGCATTTGCGCTACGCCGGGCAAACGCGACAGGTACTGACGGTGAATTCGGGCGAAATCCTCGGTGTTCTCGGCGACGACCTTCAGAATATAGTCCGCCGTCCCCGCCATAAGATGACACTCCAGAACGTCCGGAATGCGCGCCACCGCTTTTTCGAACGCATCCAAAAGCTCTTCGGCCTGGCCCTGCAAGGTGATCTCAACAAACACGGTGGTCGGGACGTTCATCTTGCGTGCATCCAGCAGCGCAACATAGTTTCGGATGTACCCTTCGGCCTCAAGCCGTTGGACCCGCCGATGACACGCCGACGGCGACAGATTCACCTGATCTGACAACTCGGCATTCGACATCCTGCCGTTTCTCTGCAGGGCGGCCAGAATCTTTCTATCGGTCGTATCGAGGCTCATACGCGCAAGTCCTTTGCAAGAAATTCCAATAATACCGAAGATTCTCGCAAAGAAAACCCGAATGACGGGCAGAGTTTCATAGAAATTGCATCCCGAATTGCACATAATTTGGGCAGTTTATGAATGGAGGAGCGAGAAATGAAAATCGGTTGCCCCAAGGAAATCAAACCCCAGGAATTCCGTGTTGGCATGACCCCAAACGCTGCGCAAGAAGCTGTTGCGCGCGGCCACGAGGTCATCATTGAAACCAATGCCGGCATGGGTTCCGGCTTTGACAACGACTCGTATGTTGCCGCAGGTGCGCGCATCGTCGACACCGCAGAAGAAGTTTTTGCGACCGCGGACATGATCGTAAAGGTCAAAGAACCCCAGGCGGTCGAGCGCAAGATGCTGCGTGAAGGCCAGCTGCTGTTCACCTACCTGCACCTGGCACCTGATCCAGACCAGACCCACGACCTGCTGGCGTCGGGCTGCACCGCGATTGCCTATGAAACCGTAACTGACCGCAACGGCGGCCTGCCGCTGCTGGCGCCGATGTCCGAAGTTGCCGGTCGTCTGGCACCTCAGGTCGGTTCGTGGACCCTGCAAAAGGCCAATGGCGGCCGCGGCGTTCTGATGGGCGGCGTTCCCGGTGTTGGCCCGGCCAAAGTCATTGTGATCGGCGGCGGCGTTGTTGGTACCCACGCAGCCAAGATCGCGGCCGGCATGGGCGCTGATGTCACCGTACTGGACCGGTCGCTGCCACGCCTGCGTTACCTCGACGACGTCTTTGGCGGCACCTTCAAGAGCCAGTACTCCACAGCCGGCGCAACGGCCGAGCTGATCCAGGATGCCGACATGGTCATCGGTGCGGTTCTGATTCCTGGCGCTGCGGCACCCAAGCTGATCTCGCGCGCGCAGTTGTCCACCATGAAACCCGGCGCGGTTCTGGTTGACGTTGCCATCGACCAGGGCGGCTGCTTTGAAACCTCCAAAGCGACCACCCATGCTGACCCGATCTATGAAGTGGACGGCGTCATGCACTACTGCGTTGCCAACATGCCGGGCGCGGTTGCGCGGACTTCGACCATCGCATTGGGTAACGCGACCATACCGTTCCTGCTGGCACTGGCGGGTAAAGGCTGGAAGAAAGCATGTCAGGACGACCCGCATTTGCTGGCAGGTCTGAACGTCCATGCCGGTCAGCTGACTTACGAAGCTGTTGGTACGGCGCTGGGTCTGGACGTTGTCTCGCCTGAGGCAATCGTCAACGCCTGAAGCACTCCCGCCCCTGAAAGTTGCCGCTGAAGCGGCTGCTTTGCAGCGTTGGGCATGGCGGCGCGCCTTTGGCGCGCCGCTTTTCTTTTGATCGAACGACTTTTGCATCAATAAAAAAACGCCGCGCTAAATGCGCGGCGCCGGGCCCAACCGGAGGAGGGCATTTCCAATTCCCGCTCGACGGGCGGGAGGGTTTAGCCCTCTTTCCGAATTTCCACGGTATGTGGGTACGGAATCGACACACCCTTGGCGTCAAACGCCTCTTTCACGGCCTTAGTGATCTCAAACTTCAGGTCCCAATAATCGGCGGCATTGCACCACAGGCGTGCGGTCAGATCGACCGAGCTGTCGCCCAGGTTGGTCACGCGCACCCACGGCTCTGGATCTGAGTGAATTCGGTCATCGGCCTTCGCGACATCCAGAATGATCTTCATCGCCTCATCAGCGCTATCACCGTAATCAATGCCGAACACCAGATCGACACGCCGCGTGTCATGCGCCGAGTAGTTTGTGATGATCGATCCCCAGGATTGTCCGTTGGGAACGATGATCTGCACGTTGTCCGGCGTCACCAGCTCGGTCGTGAACAGGTTCAGATCCTTAACGGTGCCTGCGGTGCCGCCGATATCGACATACTGACCCAGCTTGTAAGGGCGGAAGACAACCAGCATAACGCCCGCAGCAAGATCGCTCAGCGTTCCTTGAAGGGCCAAACCAATGGCCAGAGAAGCAGCACCCAAAATGGCGACGATGCTTGTCGCCTGAATGCCAAAGATGCCCAGCACTGCAACCAGTACCATGGCCAATATGACCCATTTCACCAGACTGGCGACGAAATTCCCAAGCGTCTGATCAATATGCGGTGTCGCATTGATCCTGCGCCGGACTACACCGGCAATGGCGCCAGCAATGCTCCATCCGAGGATCAGTACTACCAGCGCTTTGACTGCGCTTATGATCAGCGGGGCAAAGGCACCCACCTGTGTTACGACATCATCCACGCGCATCTCCTTTCGATTCACGGCAAACCCGCGTCTCTCAGCGCGGGATTGGTGGAATAGTGATCCATAAGCGCGCGTCGGTCTAGGTGTGAGATACGCAGGTTTTCCCCGTTGTTCTCACGCACACAGTCCCTGACCTTGTATGCACAGCCCGGATACTGGCAAGACTGGGCAGGTGTACCTAACTATTGCTGGCAACCCATGACAGGAGCCCCCCATGCTGGACACCGCCTCTCACCCGATAACAGCCCGCTGGCCTGCGCAGTTTCCCGACAGGATTCAGCTCTATTCTTTCCCCACGCCGAACGGCGTCAAAGCGTCGATCATGCTGGAAGAAACCGGCCTGCCCTATGAAGCCCATCGGGTTACGCTTTCGGACTCAGATGTCAAAAGCCCCGAATTCCTGTCATTGAACCCCAACAACAAAATCCCGGCGATCATCGACCCGAATGGTCCGGACGGAGAATCCATTGGTCTGTTCGAAAGCGGAGCGATCCTGATATATCTCGCCGAGAAAAGCGGCAAGTTTCTGGGTCAAACCAAAGCCGACAAATATCGCGTGATCCAATGGGTGATGTTCCAGATGGGCGGCATCGGTCCGATGTTCGGGCAACTGGGCTATTTTCACAAATTCGCAGGCAGCGAGATCGACGACCCGCGCCCCCGCGAACGCTACGTGAACGAGGCCAAGCGATTGCTGAATGTCCTGAACCAACAGCTTGAAGGCCAGGATTGGATTGCCGGAGACTATTCGATTGCCGATATCGCAATCGCGCCGTGGCTGCGCGGGCTCGAATTCTACAATGCCCACGACCTTGTTGGTTGGGAAGACCACGCCAATCTGGTGGCGTATCTCGACCGGTTCCTAGAGCGACCGGCGGTGCAAAAAGGCCTGGTTACGCCGCCCCGGGACTGATTGCTTCGGCGATCTTTTCGGCAATCATGATAGTGGGCGCATTGGTATTGCCACCGACCAAAGTCGGCATGACTGAAGCGTCCACCACCCGCAGCCCATCGACCCCATGAACCCGACCTTCGGTATCGACAACGGCCATATCGTCGATCCCCATCTTGCAGGTGCCCACCGGGTGATAGATCGTGTCGGCACGGCTGCGGATATCAGCCTCCAAGGCCCGATCACTGCCGTCATGGGCATAGAGCCGCTTTTTACGCCAGGGTTCCAGCGGTTCGGATTCGAGAATTGATTCCATGATACGAGCCCCGCGCTTCAACAGATCCAGATCGCGGTCATCGCTGAGGTAAGCCGGATCAATACGCGGCGGCTCTCCTGCCCGGTCCGAGGTTAGCCCAACGCTGCCCCTGCTGAACGGGCGCAACACACAGACATGGCACGAATACCCGTGCGGCAAGTGGATCTTGCGCATGTGGTCGTCAACGATTCCAACAACAAAGTGCAGCTGAAGATCCGGCTTGGAAACGGATGGATCGGATTTGAAGAACGCGCCGCCTTCGGCAAAGGGAGTCGCAAACAGCCCCTCTCCGGTGCGGCGCCAGTCCAACCCCGCCTTGGCCAGGTTCCATAGCCCGCCCGGGGTCAGCCCGATGACATCCTTACGTTTCGAATGATAGCTGAGGACATAGTCCAGATGGTCCTGCAGATTCTGACCAACGCCGGGCAAGTCGTGCAGAACAGGAATACCATGCTGTTTCAACTCGTCTTCAGGCCCGATACCGGACAACATCAGCAATTGTGGCGAACCAAATGCACCCCCCGAAAGGATGACTTCCCGGCGGGCGCGAACTTCGACTTCTTTGCCTTTCTGACGCAGCAAAACCCCGGTTGCCCGCTTTTTGTCAAAAAGGATCTTCTGGGCTTCTGCCCTTGTCATGATTGTCAGGTTCGGCCGAGATTTGACGCCCCGCAAATAGGCCGCAGCCGCCGAGCAACGTTCACCCTTATGCGCCCCGTCGTGGAACTGCGTGACCTGATACAGGCCTGCGCCTTCCTGCTCCGGCCCGTTGAAATCCTTTGTCTCGCGAATTTGTTGCTGGCCGCAGGCTTCGACAAACGCACGAGAGATGGCACGCGGCTCGGACTGGTCCGACACGTGCAAGGGACCATCACCGCCAAGGAGATCATCCGCACCGCGCGCATTGCCCTCGGTCTTGCGGAAGTAAGGCAGGACATTCTTCCAATTCCAACCTTCACACCCCAAATTCGCCCATTCATCATAGTCGCTGGGATGACCACGCACGTAAAGCATGGCATTGATCGCCGATGAGCCCCCCAGCGCTTTGCCGCGTGGCTGAAACCCTTTCCGACCATTCAACCCGGGCTGGCGCACCGTTTGAAAGGCCCAATTATTCAGCTTGGGTCGCCCCGACACCATGGCTGCCACCAGGGCCGGAGCCCGTATCACCAGGTCCTCACCCGCCCCGCCCGCTTCGATCAGGCAAACGCTTGAGTCTGGTTGTTCGCTCAGCCGCGCGGCCATCACACAACCAGCGGACCCGCCGCCCACGATGACGTAATCGAATTCCATGGCTGCTCTCCCCTACTGCCCTATCAGACGGTAGAAAGTGCCCTGAAATCCGGCAAGCAAAACGTAGCGTGAGTTATTTTGGCAGGGCGCCCGTCAGAACATAGCGCAGAACATCAACCACTTGGCCCGGGTGCTCGGCCACGGCCAGCGCCGCAGCGTCCACTTCTTTCAGCGCGTGCTGGTGATCAGGGCCGTGCAGTACGATCAAGGACTTTCCCAAAGCCGCAGCATAACCCGCATCGAAGGCTGCATTCCACTGTTTGTACTTCTCGCCGAACCGGACCACTACCACATCGGCATCCGCAATACCCTTGCGCGTGCGGATCGCGTTGACCATCGCGCCCTTGTGGTCATGCCAATACTTGTTCGGCTCGGCCCCCAGAATGGCCACACCGCAATCGTCGCTGGCCGCGTGATCGGTGACTGGACTGTTGAAAGTGATATCCAGACCCTGAGCACCCTCAATGATCTGTTCCCGCCAGTCGGTGTGGATTTCGCCAGATAGGTAAACGTTCAGCATCTTTTGTCCTCCGCAAAAACAGAAAGGGCGCGACCGCCCCTTCATCTTTTCAAAAACACTCCCGCCAGCGGCGGCCAGGCATCAACCGCGTAATGTACCGCCTGTTGCCTTGGTAACCTTGGCGATGATCTTTTCGGCGACCGCTTCGATGTCTTTTTCCTTCAGCGTCGCATCCGTCGGCTGCAGGCGCACGGTAATGGCCAGTGATTTCTTGCCTTCACCCAGGCTGCCGCCAATGAATTCGTCAAAGACGCGGACGTCCTCAACCAAAGCTTTGTCGGCGCCGGCTGCGGCGTTCACCAATGTCAGCGCCTCGACACTCTCGTCGACGACGAATGCAAAGTCCCGCTCGACCGCCTGCAAATCACGCAGTTCAAGCGCGGCGCGGGTAGCGCCGGATTTACGCGGCAGAGGCACCTCTTCTGGCCAGATGGTGAAGGCCATCGCCGGGCCTTTGATGCCCATCGCCTGCAACACCCGTGGATGCAGTTCCCCAAAGACGCCCAACACCTTTTTGGGACCCAGACAAATTTTGCCGTGACGACCAGGATGCCACCAGGCGTCACCGTCGCGCAGGACCTGCACCTTGGCGGGTGCACCAATGGCCGTCAGCACGGCCTCGGCATCTGCTTTGGCATCGAACACGTCAACTGGGCGCGAGGCACCGTGCACGTCCTTGGGGCCGTTGCGACCGACAAGCAGCCCGGTAATCTGGGTTTTCTGATCGCCAGGTTCGCCGTCATGGAAAACCGGGCCAACCTCGAACAGCGCGACATCTGCATACCCTCGCGCCTGATTGCGGGCGGCGGCCTGCAGCAGACCGGGCAGCAGATCGGGGCGCATATGGCTCATCTCGGACGAGATCGGATTTTCCAACTGCGTCGCTTCATCCCCGCCACCGAACAAGGCAGCCGAAGCCTGATCGATGAACGTATAGCTGACGCATTCATTGTACCCCAGCGCCGCACAAGTGCGACGCGCCATCGACTGACGCCGTTGCGTCGGGGTCATCACCGCCTTGGGAATACCATCCGTCACACGCGGCAGCGGCTTGCCCTGCAGTTTGGTCAGGGATGCGATACGCGCGACCTCTTCCACCAGATCGGCCTCACCCATGATATCGGGACGCCAGCTGGGGACATGCGCCATCTCGCCTTCCAGACGAAAGCCCAAGCGGGTTAGGGTCTGGCGTTGCTCGCTTTCCGGAATGTCCATGCCCACCAGCGACTGCACGCGTTCAGCGTCCAGCTTGTAGGCCCGCGAGTGATCCGGTGCCTTGCCAGCTTCGACCACTTTCGAGGCTTCGCCACCGCAGATATCCAGGATCATCTGCGTCGCATGTTCTAACCCTTCCAGCGTGTATTCAGGGTCCACGCCACGTTCGAACCGATAGCGCGCGTCCGAGTTGATCTTAAGCGCACGGCCGGTCAAAGCGATCTGCACATGATCCCAAAACGCGCTTTCAAGGAACACATTCACGGTGTCCTCGGTACAACCAGTTTCCTCACCGCCCATGATCCCGGCAATCGACTCCGGGCCCTTATCGTCCGAAATCACCATCATACCGGGCTGCAGAGTGTATTCTTTCTCGTCCAGCGCAACCAGCTTTTCACCGCCCTTGGCTCGGTGAACGCGCAGGTTACCCTGCACCTTGTCCGCATCGAAAACGTGCAGCGGGCGGTTCTGGTCGAACGTCATATAGTTGGTGATATCCACCAAAGCCGAGATCGGACGCAGGCCGATTGCCTTCAACTGATCCTGCAGCCATTGCGGGCTGGGGCCATTCTTGACCCCTTTGATCAGGCGGCCGGTGAAATGCGGCGCACCGTCCCGTGTATCCTCGTCGATCGTTACGTTGATCGGGCTTTCGAACTCACCCGGCACCGGTGTATAGCCGCGTTCTTTCAGCGTACCGACGCCACGTGCAGCCAAATCGCGAGCGATCCCGGCTACGCCCAGCGCGTCGGGGCGGTTCGGCGTGATCGCGATCTCGATCATCGTATCAACTTTTGCCGGCTCGTTCTCGGCCAACCAGTCGACGAATTTGTCGCCGACTTCGCCCGAGGGCAGCTCGATGATGCCGTCATGTTCTTCTGACAGCTCCAGCTCCCGCTCCGAGGCCATCATGCCAAAGCTTTCGACGCCGCGGATTTTGCCCACGCTGATCGTAAGATCCAGACCGGGGATATACATGCCCGGCTTACAGACCACGACCGTGATACCTTCGCGTGCGTTGGGCGCGCCGCAGATGATCTGCAGATCGCCTTCATCAGTCGCGACCGTGCAAACGCGCAGCTTATCCGCATCCGGGTGCTTTTCCGCGTGTTTCACATAGCCCAGCGTAAAGCCTGCCAGACGGTCCGCAGGGTTCACGATCTCTTCGACTTCCAGTCCAAGATCGGTCAGCGTCTCTGCAATCTCATCCACCGACGCATCGGTGTCGAGGTGGTCTTTCAGCCAGGAAAGAGTGAATTTCATCGGTCGGTATCCGCCAGTAAATCTAGGGTCAGACCGCGTTTAACGGATATTGCGGACAGGGGAAAGAGGGTGCGGGGGGCTTGGGTGCCTACTCTTCCGCGACCGTGTTGGAAACGCCCTCTGCACCGGCAAACACCGCCAGAATCCGAGCGATATCTTCGCCTGAGTTCACCCCGGCATGAGGGGAGCGGAATGCCTCGACCAACGCATCGCCGGTTTTGTAGGTTTTGGTCCCGGCATCTCCGTAAATCACGGTGATTTCACCCTCTAGCATGTAAGCCGCCAATGGGGCCTCGTGCCGGTGCCAGCCGGTTTTTTGGCCGGGCTGCATGGTCACGATGGCCATGGTTATCTGCGCCTTGCCTTCGGGGTATTCCAGCGGTTCACCAATCACGGACTTATCGGCCTGCAACAGAACCTCAACCGGCGGATACGTATCGCGCGCCAGAACAGGTGTGGTTGCAAGGATCAGGGCGCTTAGCAGCAAGGTTCGCATCGGGCAGTTCCATTTTCGGATCATTCCGGGCAACCAAGCTGGAAATACCTTTGCAAGTCAAATGATCAGGGATATGTCGGCTCGCGCCCCAGCAGCTCATCCAACTGCCGTCCGATCCAGCCGTGGGGAATGAAATGTCCACCGGAATGTGTGTCCAGCACCACCTGCCCCTGCGCGCAATCGGTCCATTCCATCCGGCTGAGCGTCAGGATCGGCACGACGCTCCAATCCCCGCCCGGGGTGGCGTTGTGGCAACCATATTTCTGCCGCCACAGCGCCACTGGATAAGTCGTGTCCCCGCCCGGCCCAAAAGGGAAATCCATCACGGTGTCGCTGGTCCCGTGCACATGGCGCACCTCGGCCGGAGCTTGCGGGCAGTGCTCGGTCTGACGGATCGACCCCGCGACCGCCATCAAAGCAGCCGTGTCATTGCCCGACTGGCACACATAGCGCCACGCCATCGCACCGCCAAAGGAATAGCCCGAGACATAGATGCGTTCCGGATCAATCGGATAGCGTTTGGCCACATCCTCAAGCACCCGATCAGCGAAGGGGACATCGCGCGTGTCCGAGGTCCAGAAATCCCAGCTTTTTCCCAACCCGTTCGGGGCCACCAGCAACACACCGCGCAGCTTTGTGGCTCCGGCGATGCGTTCATGGTTCACCACCACCGTCCCCTGCCGTGCCCAGCCGTGGAAATGCAGCAGCACTGGCAAGGGTGTTTCACTGTCCCAGTCGTCCGGCTCCAACACGTGGTATGAGCGGTCGCCGAGGTCACAGGCGGTATCGCCGTGACAAGTGTCCACGGCGGCGGCTTGGGTAGCAGTCAGCAGAAAGAGGCAAAACAGTCGGTAAATCATCCACAGAAACCTAGCGAGCCTTCGCCCGCTGTCACGTAAAATAATTGTCAGAAAAGTAGCGATTGCTTCACGTGAGAACTTGCCAAGCTTCATTGAGTTTCCGCTATATCTCCAGCTTGCTCCTTAAAGGAAAAAGGAAGCGCTACCAAAAAGTCGTCGACTGTGGCCTTCGTATCGGGAAAACAGTCTTTCCGCATAATAAACGCGAGTTCAGCAATACAATTCCAATAGTTCTCAATATCTTCCGTTGTTTTCCAGCCACTTCTAGTATCTGAGACTTGATTGACCAACCGAACGACCTCGTCCGATCCAATACAGAGGATTTCAATACGGCGTCGAACTATTTCAAATCGAAGTTTGCGGAGCTTTTCCTGATCCACCTCTCCACCAATGATACCGAATTCATCCGCTATGGTTTTTAGGTATTCTTGATAAACCCTTTGTTTTTCTTCAACGATGCGAGAATTTCTATCAAGTTCTTTTTGCTGCGCGTAAGCCCGCACAGCAATCAAATATGCACCACAAGCCGCAACCAATGCCGCTAGCACAGGCACAAAGGGTTCAAGACTACTGAGGATTTCGCCGAATAGACCAAAATCACGGCACACGTTTTCGCATGCCGTGATCACCTCAACTTCGCTCAACGCGACAAACCACCATGCAGGTTCGGCATATCCAGCGCCGCAAACCCATAGTGGCGCAACCAGCGCAGGTCACTGTCAAAGAACGCCCGCAAATCCGGGATGCCGTATTTCAGCATTGCCAGACGGTCGATACCGATGCCAAAGGCAAAGCCCTGATAGACCTCGGGATCAATCCCGCCTGCGGCGATCACCTTGGGGTGGACCATGCCGGACCCCAGAATCTCCATCCAGTCGTCGCCCTCGCCGATCTTCAGCTGACCGTTATCCCAGGAACAGCGGATATCGACCTCGGCCGATGGCTCGGTGAAGGGGAAGTGCGAGGCGCGGAAGCGCAGTTCGACATCATCGACCTCGAAGAACGCCTTCACGAACTCTTCCAGAACCCATTTCAGGTTCGCCATCGAGATGTCCTTGTCGATGGCCAGACCCTCGACCTGATGGAACATCGGCGTGTGGGTCTGGTCATAATCGGCGCGGTACACGCCGCCCGGACAAATGATGCGGATCGGCGCGCCCTGTTTCTCCATCGAGCGTATCTGCACCGGCGAGGTATGGGTGCGCAGCACGTGCGGCGGGCGATTGTCACCCTCGGCGCGGTGCATGTAGAACGTGTCCATCTCGGCCCGCGCGGGGTGGTGGCCGGGGATGTTCAGGGCGTCAAAGTTGTACCAGTCGTCTTCGATCCACGGTCCTTCGGCCACCGAAAAGCCCAGTTCGGCAAAGATCGCGGTCAGCTCCTCGGTCGCCTGGCTAACAGGATGGATCGCCCCCTGACGGCGCGCGCGGGTCGGCAGGGTGACGTCCAACCATTCTGTGCGCAGACGCTCATCCAGGGCGGCATCGGCCAAAGCGGCTTTCTTGGCGGACAGGGCCGAGTTGATCTCATCCTTCAGGGCATTCAGCGCGGGGCCTGCAACCTGGCGTTCCTCGGGCGTCATCTTGCCCAGCTCACGCATCTTCAGCGCGACCTCGCCCTTTTTGCCGACAGCTGCGACACGGATCGCTTCGAGTGCGTTTTCGTCGCCTGCATCGGCGATCTGACCCAGATATTTTCCCTTAAGATCGTCCATGACGGTTCCCTGAATGCTGTTGAAGCTCTGCTATCACAGCAGTCTGCGAAAGCAAGAGGGGCGGATCAGATCGCCCGCAGCATTGCCACTTGTGGGCCGCACCGGACCGGGCGCACGGTCGGGCCATAAGTTTGTGGCTGATCCAAAAGCTCGGGGAACAGGGCGAACAGCTCGTCTGCGGCTTCGCGAGCAAGACTCGACAGGCCCTGCGCCCCGGGAAAGAAGCTTTCCGAGATCAGACCAGAGGTCGACACCAGTTGATGCCGGTCAAAGAACAGGTGGACATAGTGGACAAGGTCGCAAGGCGCGGATGTGATGGTCGTGTCATTGACCATTGATTTGGCCGCGACAAGAACCTCATCTTCTCCGAACAACAGTTGCGCCTGCCAACCTGCGACCAGCAGACGGTGTTGCGGCGAGACGTAAATGTCCTTTTCGGCCCCCAACGCGCCGGAACGGATGCGAACGGGTGCAAAACGACCCCGTCCTGAAACAGTGCAGCCACCGGCCCAGCGAATGATGCAAGCACCATCGTCCTGCGTTAATACCAGATCACCCGGCCCCAGAGTTTCAACCCTGCGCGGGCCGTCTGGCGTGTCGACCAACGTGCCAGCCGCGAAACACGGCGCGCCTGAATCGCCGGGTGAGAGCGGCGCATGCACCAGTGTGTCCGGGTTGGGCTGATTGAATTGCAGGGTCGTTGTGGTTTGGTTCGGCCCGACAAGAACCGGTAGATTTTCCGAAGTTTCGCCGGCGGCCAACCCGTTTTGAGCGACGATATCTGTAGTTCCGCCACCGATATCGTAGAAATCAATGACCTCGCCCGTCGACGTATTGGTCAGCGCATAAGCTTCATAGTTGGTAGAGCCACCGCCATTGGGATCGGTCAGCAAGATCGGAAAGAAGTCCGCTGAAATCACAAAGACTTGTTCGTTGTTGTCAGGGTCTGTCGAAACCTGAACCGACGGGTGATCCAGCGGAATTTCGATCCCAACCTGACCATTCGCCTGATAGAAGGACACAGTGAAATTGGCCGGATCCTCATCGGATCTCAGCGCAACCTCTAGGAACTCGGACACACCGCTTTGGGCGGCATAGGCATTGGAATAATGCAGTTCGCTGATACGGGCCATGACGCCATCACGCTCGGGAATATCCCGCCAATCATACTCGCAGGACCCTGCCACATGGCAAGGTCACATCGCGTTAATTGGCAAATACTCTCCTAAAGGCAACAGACCTAAGAGACAGTCAGTAACTGAAATCGGGATAAATCCGGGTCAGATCGCCGTTCCAGTCGCCGTTATAGTGATCCAGCAATTCATCCGCCGGAACCTTGCCTGTTTCGATACTGTCCTTGAGCGCATTCAGGAAATGCGTCTCATCCGGTACCAACCCACCTGCACCGGGAAAGGCGCGGGATTTCAGGCCGGCTTGGGCGATCGAAACCACCTCACCAGCCAGATCGTGCATGTTGATATCGCCGACCTGCGCCTGCAAACCGTCCCGGGCCGCGGCAACCCGCAGCTCTTCGCGCGTTTCGGCGTCCCAGCCTTTGACCAGATCCCAGGCCGCATCCAACGCACCCTGATCATAGGTCAAACCCACCCAGAATGCGGGCAAGGCACACAGGCGCCGCCATGGGCCACCATCGGCCCCGCGCATCTCCATGAACTTCTTGATCCGCGCCTCGGGGAAGGCTGTGGTCAGGTGATCAGCCCAGTCTGACAAAGTCGGCGTTTCGCCCGGCAATGCAGGCAGTTTGCCTTGCAGAAAGTCACGGAAGGACTGGCCCAGCGCGTCGATATACTTGCCGTCGCGATAGACGAAATACATCGGCACATCCAAGGCGTATTCGACCCAAGCCTCGAACCCGAACCCGTCTTCGAACACAAAAGGCAGCATCCCGGTGCGCGCATCATCCAGATGCCGCCAGATATAGCTGCGCCAGCTTTTTTGGCCGTTTGGCTTACCCTCAAAGAACGGCGAATTGGCAAATAGTGCGGTTGCCACCGGCTGCAACGCCAGCGCGACGCGCAGTTTCTGCACCATGTCAGCCTCGGATCCAAAGTCGATATTGACCTGAACCGTACACGTCCGGCGCATCATCGACCGGCCCATGGTGCCGACCTTTTCCATGTAGTCATTCATCAGCCGGTAACGCCCCTTGGGCATCAGCGGCATTTCCTCGTGGGTCCAGATCGGGGCGGCCCCAAGGCCGATGAAGCCGACACCGATCTTGTCCGCGATATCCTTCACATCGCGCAGATGCGCGTTCACCTCGTCACAAGTTTCATGAATGGTCTCAAGCGGCGCGCCTGACAATTCCAACTGCCCACCGGGTTCCAGCGAAACATTGGCGCCGTCTTTTTCCAGCCCGATCAGCTTGCCGGCCTCTTCCACCGGGGCCCAGCCGTGCAGATCACGCAAACCCTGCAGCACGGCAAGGATAGAGCGCTCGCCCTCAAAGGGCAGCGGTTTCAGCGTGTCTTTGCAATAGCCGAACTTCTCATGTTCGGTTCCGATGCGCCAATCCTGTTTGGGCTTGCAGCCCGATTCCAGATATTCGGCCAGTTGCTCATGGCGTTCGATCGGTCCGCCGCCGGACTGGGGAATGGACATGAACCGTGCTCCGATCCTGATGTGTCTGTCGTTTGGTCAGTCGTGGTCTTAAACCGCGCCAGTGTCAATGCAGCCTCAAATGGGCCGGACGCAGAGGCGTGCGTTCCCAAATAACCACAGGATGCGTCGCGCCACCGTTCAGTTCCGACAGCATTTGTTCAGTTTTCAAGCCCGGAAGAGCCGAGAACACATCGAACAGAGCTTCGGCGCCTTCTGCATTCACAGGAATGTGAAGCGTCGGCTGACCCTGTTGATCCAAAATCCAATGCGCCGGGGACGATGTCGGGTCCAGCGCAAGGCGCTCGATTTCACGTGTCGCAACGATGCCGCCTGTCAGCGGCCCCAGGTAAGTGATCTGACCTTCATCGATTGTCACCAGACCAGGGCCACCTGCACCGGTTCGGAACCGGGCCCGTTGAATGCCAATAACGGCCAGCGCCACCGAGACTGCGATCAGAACCCAGCCCAGCCAACCCAGCAATCCACCGGGTCCGCCGATCCAGCTGAGGCCGACCAACAAGACGACCCCTGCCACCAGCACTTCGCGCCAGCGCCACAGGGCCAGTTTGGCTTCGGGTCGGATGAAACTCATGCCGTGTCCTCGGGGTTTTTGAACAGAATCAGGGAATAGTGGCCTGCTGGCCGGAACCCAATTGCTATATAGGCACGCGCGGCAGCATCGCTAGCGGCAAACAGAACAGCGCGGGTTGCGCCGTTGCTGTGCGCCTCGCGTAGATGCAGCGCCACTGCCAGTCGGGCGTATCCATGCCCCCGAAGATCGGGCGGCGTGTACACGCCCCCAATCTGGACAACCTCTGGCAAACGCGAGTTGAACCCGGTCATTCCTACCGGCTGGTTATCCATCAACAAGGCCCGATGAGAATCGCGTTCGATATAGGCAGCGATATCTTTTTGTGCCTGAGGTTGCGCGCGTTCGGGGTCAAAGCCCATTGCTTCGATCAGGTAGTCTTGTCGCCATCCCACTGTTATGGATCGGTCCAGTTCATCCAGCGGCACCAGTTTCGCGCCGGTGGCGTCCGGCATGACAAGTTGATTCAGATCCAGCGAGAATCCCGGCTCGTCACTGTTTAGGGTTGCAGGCCGGTCTTCCCATCCCGCAAGCTGCATGATCCGACCAGCTTGAGTGGCCTCAGCCGCCAGACCGAACAACTTGCGCCCTCGGATCAGGCGAATCGCATGGCTCAGGTCTTCGTCCGAGCATTCTGGGCATTGCGGCAGAACCATACCTTCATTTGTGATTCCAAAAACCGCCCGCGGACCTTCACCCAATTTCCACAAGTTCACGGCGCGCGGGTCTGAGCCGCGCAAGCCGAAATCCCGCAGGTTCGCCAGAGGGAACATGGACGTCTGGATGTGTTCGAACAGGAACCTGTCGATCTTTGGAACGTCTGCGCCTTGCGCTTCTTGCCAGTTCACACCCAGTCCCCCAGCGCCTGCTGCCACATGGTCAGCGCCGCTACGGCAGCCGTATCGGCGCGCAGGATGCGCGGGCCAAGGCTGACCACATGTGAATATGGCAACGCGGCCAGCCTCGCGCGTTCACGCTCGGAAAAGCCACCTTCGGGGCCGATGAGAATAGCCCAGGATTGGTCCGTTTCATTGCCAGCCAACCGTAGGGCCGAGCCTACCTCGGCCTCATCGCAGAACATCAGTTGCCGCCCTTCGGGCCAGCTTTCCAACACGCGATCCAATCGCTGCAGATCAGCCACCTCGGGCACAAATGTTCCACCGCATTGCTCGGTCGCCTCAACGGCGTGCGCCTGCAAGCGGTCCTGACGAATGCGTTCCGAATTGGTGAATTCCGTTTGCACCGGCATGATCCGCGCCGCTCCCATTTCCGCTGCCTTTTCAACGATAAAGTCAGTCCGCGCCTTTTTGATCGGCGCGAACAGGAACCACAGGTCTGGGGGCAGTTGCAGCGGTTTGGATTGCTCAACGCAGGACAAGACGCCGCCCCGCTTGCCTGCCACTATTACCTCGGCCAGCCACTCTCCGTCCTGCCCATTGAACAGCGCGACATGTCCACCGACGGACAGGCGCATAACGCCAAACAGGTAATGGGCCTGCTCGCGCGTCAAAGGAACCGATTGCCCCTGACCCAGAGGGTGCTCTACATACAGTCTGATCTTTGCACTCATGAGACCTTACATATGCAAGGCAATGCCCCAACACCAGACGGTCAGGTTGCCGACGCTGTCAGCGGCAACTGGGTCGATACATATGCGCCCGCGTTCACCCGCCCCTACCTGCGCCTGAGCCGCGCTGACCGGCCCATCGGCACGTGGTTGCTGTTGATTCCCTGCTGGTGGGGATTGGCACTGGCCATCCTCAGCGACGGCACCCCGCGGTGGGAGGATCTGTGGATCGCCATCGGCTGCGCGTTCGGCGCATTTCTGATGCGCGGTGCTGGCTGTACATGGAACGACATCACCGACCGCGAATTCGATGGTCAGGTCGAACGCACACGGTCCCGCCCAATCCCGTCCGGTCAGGTCAGTGTGCGCCAGGCCGTTACCTGGATGGGACTGCAATGCCTGCTGGCGCTGATGATTCTGTTGACCTTCAACCACGCCGCAATTGCGATGGGCGTACTGTCGCTGTTGCCGGTGACGATCTACCCCTTTGCCAAGCGATTCACCTGGTGGCCACAGGTGTTTCTGGGGCTGGCATTCAACTGGGGCATCCTGCTGGCCTGGGCTGCCCACACGGGAACCGTGGGTATACCCGCAATCACGCTGTACCTAGCCGGGATCGCGTGGACGCTGTTTTACGACACGATCTATGCCCATCAGGACGCCGAAGATGACGAGCTGATCGGGATCAAGTCCACCGCCCGGCTGTTTGGCACCGATACTGCGCGGTGGTTGAAGTATTTCCTGATGGCAACAGTGGCGCTTATGGGACTGGCAATCATTGACGCCGCGACGACCCAGGCGTCAATCATTGCCCTGGTAGTGGCCCTTGGGGGGCCTTGGGCGATGGGGTGGCACATGGCATGGCAATTGCGGGGACTTGATATCGAGGACAACGCCAAACTGCTGCAATTGTTCCGCGCCAACCGTGATACCGGCCTTATTCCTCTGATATTCCTTTGCGTCGCCTTGCTGCTCTGATTGCACCCGGGCCGAGGCCTCTGTAAGAGTTCTGAACACTCACCCGAGGAGTCGATAGTTCGCACATGCGTCTGCCTTATTTCTTCGTCGTTGCCTTTGTCTTCCTTGCGTCCGCCGGGCTGTCTCTGCTGGCGGCAAGCTTTGCCGTAACAAAGGTCGAAGAAGCCTCGGAATTCGCCGTTCGGCGTGCGCTGGACCTAAAAGGCCATAACTGGGCCGAGGTACAGTCAGACGGGCTGCGGGTGGTTCTGACCGGCACCGCCACAGATGAGGCCACACGATTCAACGCTTTGACGGCGGCGGGGACCGAGGTCGACACCTCGCGCGTGATTGATGAAATGGAAGTCGCGCCTTCGACGCAGTTGGCCTCCCCACGCTTTTCAGCCGAAATTCTCCGCAATGACAGCGGTATCTCGGTTATTGGCCTGATCCCGGCGAGCGAAGACCGCGACGCACTGACGAAAAGATTGCGAACGCTGAATGACGGGCCGATATCTGATTTGCTGGAAACCGCCGACTATCCAAAGCCCAAAGGCTGGGACGATGCGATCGCTTTTGCTGTTGAGGCGCTGACCCGACTGCCGCGGGCCAAAATCTCGGCCAGCCCCGGGCTTGTAAAGGTGACAGCAATTGCCGACAGCCAGCAGGAAAAAGAACGGCTGGAGCAAGAGCTGACGCGCGCGGCACCGCCCAGCCTGCGCATTGGCCTGTCCATTTCCGCACCGCGCCCGGTCATTACACCCTTCACCCTGCGCTATCTGATCGACGAAAATGGCGGGCAATTCGACGCCTGTTCGGCCCAGGATGAAAAGGCGCGGGACCGGATCGTCGCAGCCGCCCAGGATGCTGGTCTGACCGGGCCTTATTCCTGCACCATCGGTCTGGGTGAACCCTCGCCTCGCTGGCCCGACGCCGCCGTGTTAAGCATTCGGGCGCTGTCAGAAATCGGCCAGGGTACGGTGACTTTGTCAGATGCAGATATCACTCTGGTCGCGGCCGAAGGCACTGGTGCCGCGCTGTTTGATCAGGTGATCGGTGAACTGGAAAACGCGCTGCCCGAGGTCTTTGCCCTGCACGCGGTTCTGCCGGAACCCGAAACGGAAAACCAATCCGGCCCGCCCGAATTCTCAGCAACACGAAGTCCCGAAGGCCTGGTGCAAATGCGCGGCCGCCTGGGGGATGAAACCCAGCGCGACATGGTCGACAGCTATGCCCGTGCAGCCTTTGGTTATGAACACGTCCATACCGCAACCCGCGTGGCCCCTGACCTGCCCGCTGATTGGCCCATTCGCGTTCTCAGCGGGCTTGAGGCATTGTCGCAACTGCACAATGGCGCGCTAACCGTGACACCGGACGAAGTGGTTCTGAACGGCATCAGCCACGATCCCAAAACCCGGGCCTATGTTTCGGGGCTTTTGTCGGAAAAACTGGGCGAGGCACAAGATTTCAGCCTGTCGATCACCTATCAAAAGCCACCCGAGCCCGCAGACAAGCTGCCCGACCCGGATGTTTGCGAAGAGCGCATCGCCGAGGTTCAGGCGGGTTCCAAAATCGCCTTTGAACCAGGTTCTGCCACGGTCGCCGCCGAATCGCGCGATACGGTCAATCAGATCGCCGACATCCTGCGGGAATGCGGACCCATCCGGCTGGAGATTCAGGGCCACACTGACAGCCAAGGTCGCGAAGAGATGAACCAGCAGCTCAGCCAGTCGCGTGCACAATCCATCTTAAATGAACTGCGCGCGCGGCGCGTGCCCACAGCCAGCTTTACCGCCTTGGGCTATGGTGAAACCCAGCCAATCGCCGACAATGACACCGAAATCGGGCGGGAAGAAAACAGACGCATCGAATTCCGCCTGATCCGGCCCGAATCCACCGCCGAATCTCAAACCGCGCTGGAAGCGATGGAAGACGAAACAGAGACGTCACAAGACGCAGAGCCAGAGGCCAAAGCCGCGGAAACGGATGCGGAAACCGACTCGGGCGCAGGGGACCAGTAAATTGAACAGAATCGAATTCATTATCGCGACCGCCGTCATATTGTTTGCCGCCTTTAGCATGGGATGGTTCGCCAACTGGCTGGCCCATCGCCTGTCGCGCGTCCGGCAAAGCGACGTCGCCGATCTGGACCGCATGAGCCAGGAGCTGCATGAGGCAGAAGAAACCCGCGACCAGGCCATCACCTATCTGCAGCAGCGCGAGGCCGAACTGACCAACCAGCTGACCCAGACCGAGGCCGAATTGGCCGCCGCCATGGACGGCCTGCGCGCCGCCCGGCAAGAGGCGGAAGAACTACGCGGGCGTATCAACAACGCGGATTGATCCCAGCCCCGGGCTTAATAGCTGACCCCGGTTGGGGCCGACTGCACCTTCGGCGCAAATCAGCCGATCCGAGGCAATCGCCTTCAATTCTTAAAACAAATTCAATATTAGGAATTGGTGCATTTTTTACACATGCACATCACTGTTCACTATCCAGAAAATTGGAGTGTACTATGAATTTCAAATCATCATTAACAACCGCTGCGACTCTAAGCATCTTCTCTGCTGTAGCCGCTTGGGCTTCAAGTGACGTCATACCGTCAGAGAACGATACCTTCACCAACTGGGGCGAAGAATCCGGTTGGACTATCTTTGTGGATGACTCCCGCGGGTCCTGCCTGATCGAGCGTATGGACGAAAACCAGAACGTCGTTCAGATGGGTCTGACCAAGGACCACGAGATGGGCTATCTTGGTGTGTTCACGAAGAACGACATTGGCCTGAAGGGTAAGAAGGAAAAGATCTTCCTGTCACTCGACGGCAACGTCTACGAAGCTGAGGCGCACAAGAAGACTAAGCATCTCGCCGACGGATATACAGGCGGATACATCCTTGCGAACAACGCCCAGTTTGTGGATGACGTCATGAACAAATACGAAATGACCGTGTTTCCGAAGAAAGAGTTCGCATTCACCGTTAGTCTGGATGGTACTAAAAAAGCCATCGAAGCGGCACGGCAGTGTAACACCGAACAAAGCACCTAACTCGCTATGATAGACCCGGCACCAGATAATCCGGTGCCGGGCACAGAACCTACCACCGCGTCAGCGCATCTTCATCCTCATCCTTGGCTGCGACCCATTCCGCGCCGGATGTGGTGATTTCTTTTTTCCAGAATGGCGCGCGGGATTTTAGGTAATCCATCAGGTATTCTGCCGCCTCAAACGCATCCTTGCGGTGCCGCGCGGCAGTAGCCACCATCATGATCCGGTCCCCGGGGGCAAGGCGCCCGTGGCGGTGAATCACCAGAACATCGCCCAACGACCAGCGCTGCTGTGCCTCTTCGGCTATTTTGGTGAGCGCCCGTTCGGTCATACCGGGGTAATGCTCGATCTCCATCACATCCAGATCACCGGATGCCAGATCGCGCACCACGCCGGTAAAGGTCACGATGGCGCCGTTGGCATCGTCTCCGGCGGCGAAGGTATTGGCTTCGGCCCCAAGATCAAATTCTTCTTCCTGAACCGAGATGCGCATGGATTTAGCCGCCGGTCATCGGCGGGAAAAAAGCCACTTCGCGCACGCCAGAAAGCGATGCGTCAAAATCGGACAGCTCCTGATCCAGTGCCACACGCAGTGCGGACAGGTCCGCAAATGCGGCAGCATAGCGGTCTTCACGCGCACTCAGCTCGGCGACCAGATCGGATACGGTTGCGGCCTCGGTTTCGATCCGCTCTTTCGGCAGGCCGATCCGTTCACGCACCCAAGCAAAATACAGCACGTCCATCCCTTAGCTCTCCTTCAGGTGGGGCATGGCTTTACGTAGGTAGTCATAGCCGGTGATCAATGTAAGCGCTGCCGCGATCCACAACAGCCACAGCCCAATGCGACCGGACCAGAACATCGCCTCAAGGTGCCAGCGCATATGATTCAGGTCTTCCAATTGACCCGTCAGAACCTGATCCATCGTTGCGGCATCCATGCCGAATGTAGCCATCACAAAATAGTGCTCGAAAACCCCCTGCGAAAACAGAATGGCAATCGCCACCATCTGCGCGGTCGTTTTCCATTTCGCCAGCTTTGTGACCTTCAGCGTTCCGGCCGTATCACCCAGATATTCCCGCAGGCCCGAGACAAAAACTTCGCGGAACAGGATGACCGTCGCAGGCAGCACCAGCCAGGGCGTCCAGTGCTCAGCGGAGTAACCCACAAGGATCATCAGCGCGATCACCACCATCGCCTTGTCCGCAATCGGGTCCAACATGGCGCCGATCTTGGTTTCCTGTTTCCACGCGCGCGCCAAGTACCCATCAAACCAGTCGGTAATCGCGGCAGACAAGAACAGGATCAGCGCAAACCAGTCCGCATAGGGCCTGGTGAAATACAGAAACATTACGGCCAGACCGGGCGCGGCCAACAGGCGCAGTACGGTCAGGATATTCGGCAGGTTCCACTTCATGAAGAAGACCCTACATCGCTGACCGGGGACAGGAAAGACGGGGTGGAAAAAAACTGTATCGATCACAGAGGCTTGGTCAAAGCGCCGCAGTCCGGCGCGGCACCGGTTATTGGCCTTGGCCCCGGGTCGGATTGTCGTCAGAGTGCAGCCGACCAAGCCCAATGGCAAAGACGAACTGATGACCCCGAATATTGAGACCGACGCGCGCGCCAACCTGATCGGTAGCGCATGGATGATCGGAGCGATGGCATGTTTCGCACTGGAAGACGCGCTGCTGAAAGCAGCGGCGGTTGCCTTGCCCGTCTGGCAAATTCTTGTCCTGTTCGGATTGGGTGGCGCGGTCATTTTTGCCTGTGTCGCAATGACACGTGGCACGCGGCTGCTGCAACCGGATGTGCTGTCGCCTGCAATGAAGATCCGCGCGGTTTTCGAAATTCTTGGGCGGCTGTTCTACGTACTGGCCATTACATTGACGCCCTTGTCATCAGCTACTGTTATCCTGCAGGCCACCCCGCTTGTGGTCGTCGCCTGTGCCGCGCTTCTATTCGGAGAGACCGTTGGTTGGCGGCGGTGGAGCGCCATTCTCGTTGGCCTGATCGGCGTTGTGATCATCATCCAACCAACCGGAGACAGTTTCACCATCTTGTCTCTGTTGGCCGTGCTTGGGATGTTGGGATTTGCTGGTCGCGATCTGGCCAGTCGGGTCGCACCCGCCAGCCTTGGAACCGAAGTTTTAGGGTTCTATGGCTTTGTCAGCGTGTTTGTCGCCGGGTTTGCCTACAGCTTTTGGGAACAGGCCCCCATCGCGCCTGTGCCGTTGATCACAAGCCTGCATATCGCCGGAGCTGTGGGCCTTGGCGCAATCGCATATACATCCCTGATGAAGGCCATGCGAACCGGAGAGGTGTCCGCCGTCACGCCCTTCCGCTATTCCCGCCTGCTGTTCGGTGTTGCTTTGGGCGTGATCTTTTTCGGCGAGGATCTGGACCAGACAATGTGGATCGGTAGTGGTCTGATCGTGGCCTCCGGCCTCTACATCCTGTGGCGCGGGCGCAAGGTCTAGCCCTTGTCGTGGAAGAAATCATAAACTTTCTGCGCCAACCCGGCTGAGATCCCCTCGACCGCTTTCAAATCCGCCAGATTGGCCCGGCTAACAGCCTTGGCACTGCCGAAATGCGCCAGCAATGCCCGTTTGCGCGCAGCACCAACTCCGGGGATTTCGTCCAACGGCGTCGCGCCGACCGCTTTGGCCCGTTTGGCACGGTGAGTACCGATTGCAAACCGGTGCGCCTCGTCGCGCAGA
The DNA here is from genome assembly GCF_001458195.1 of Ruegeria atlantica. Classification (GTDB taxonomy): domain Bacteria; phylum Pseudomonadota; class Alphaproteobacteria; order Rhodobacterales; family Rhodobacteraceae; genus Ruegeria; species Ruegeria atlantica. The sequence continues at coordinate 243,572 of NZ_CYPU01000068.1, forward strand.
CGCTGAATAAAATACAGCACCGGGTCATTGCGTTTTAAGGCAAAGGGGCGCTGGCCGGTACGATGGAACTCTTCCTTGCCGTGATCGCGATCAACGCCCTTTGCAACACCCACCATAGGAATATCTTCGACCCCATGTTCCACCATGATCTCGCGCACAGCACTCACCTGCCCCGCGCCGCCGTCGATCAGTAACAGGTCGGGCCACAACCCCTTGTCACGATCCGGATCCTCTTTTTGCAGGCGAGTAAAGCGGCGGGTCAGAACCTCTTTCATCATACCAAAGTCGTCACCGGGGGTCAGGTCATCACCCCGAATGTTGAACTTTCGATAGGCGTTTTTCATGTACCCTTCTGGGCCTGCCACGATCATCCCACCAACGGCGTTGGTGCCCTGGATATGAGAGTTATCGTAAACCTCAATCCGGTTCGGTGGGCTGTCCAGATCAAACGCTTCGGCCACACCACGCAGCAGCTTGGCCTGCGTGGCACTTTCCGACATCCGACGGGCCAGGGATTCCCGCGCGTTGCGCAAGGCCCCAGCAATCAGTTCCTGTTTCTCACCGCGCTGAGGCACTAGGATTTCGACCTTGCGCCCTGCCTTCTCGCTCAGCGCCTCGTGCATTAGATCGGCATTTTCGACGGCGTCCGACAGGATCAGTTGCCGGGGCGGTTCCTTGTTGTCGTAGAACTGGCCAAGAAACGCCTCCATCACCTCTGCTGCGGACACATCCGCACCGACACGAGGATAGAAATCTTTGTTCCCCCAGTTCTGATTGGCGCGGATAAAGAACACCTGAACACAAGCCTGCCCGCTGTCCATATACAGGCCGATCACATCCGCCTCAGCCACACCGCGCGGATTGATACCCTGGGACGTCTGCACCTGCGTCAGCGCCCGGATGCGATCCCGTAGCCCGGCGGCGCGTTCGAACTCCATCGCCTCGGACGCGGCCATCATCTGTTCGGCCAGCTCTTCTTGCACTTTGGTCGACCGCCCCGACAGGAACCGCTCGGCATCTTTGACGCTTTCGCCGTATTCATCTTCCGAGATCAGGCCAACGCATGGCCCCGAGCACCGCTTGATCTGATAAAGCAGACAGGGCCGCGTGCGGCCGTCAAACATGGAATCCGAGCAATTGCGCAACAGAAACGCCTTTTGCAGCTGGTTCAACGTTCGATTGACCGCGCCAGCACTGGCGAAGGGGCCAAAATAGGTCCCCTTCTCTTTCTTCGCGCCACGGTGTTTTTTGATCTGCGGAAAGGAATGGTCCTTGGCGACCAGAATATTGGGAAAACTCTTATCGTCCCGCAGCAGCACGTTGTACTTGGGCTTGAGCTGCTTGATCAGGTTCTGCTCAAGCAGCAGCGCCTCGGTCTCGGTCCGCGTGGTCAGGAACATCATCGAGGCTGTCGCCGCGATCATCCGCTCAATCCGCCCCGAATGTCCCGGCCGCGCATAGTTCGACACCCGCGCTTTGAGGTTGCGCGCCTTGCCGACGTACAGCACCCGGCTGTCCGCATCCAACATCCGATACACACCGGGTGAGCTGTCCAGCGTCTTCACATACCGCAATATGCAGGCATAGCCGGTCAATTGAGTGTCAGGGGTCGAGTCGCTGTCTGTTGTCATTTGCCTGAGATATGATTCTCTGACCATGGCTGCAATCTTGTGGCCCCCAGATCAAGAGAAAACAAATCCACGGTTTCTGTGGATAAGTGTGAAGATAAGTTTCTGAGCGTGGCGAATTTCCCTTGATTCATTAAGGAATCCTTGATTTGCACAAAAAATAAGCAAATATTTAACTCATTGTTTTCATTGTATTTAATTTCATTCACAAGGCAAGTGTATGAAAAAAAAGACATTTTTGTAACGCGAAGGTAACAGAACCGAGAGCGGTGCAAAACTTGCAGCAGTTTTACTTATTCAAGCCCCAGAACATCCGGTGTTTTCCACCCCAGATGCTGACCTCCGTCGACGCACAATAGTTGGCCTGTGACCGCATGCGCATCCAGGAAATAACCCAAAGCCGCGGTGATATCGGATGGGTTTGACCCGCGCTCCAGCACCGTGTTCGCGCGCTGCGCATTGAAGTGTTCTTGGCTTTGCCGATGACCTTGCATCGTTGGACCAGGCCCGATCGCGTTAACCCGGATCGCTGGCGAAAGCGCCTGCGCCGAGGTGCGCGTCAAGGCCCACAGACCCATCTTGGCAATCGTATAGGTCATGAACTCTGGCGTGAGCTTGCGCACCCGCATATCCACCATGTTCACGATCAGCCCGGTGGCAACAGGCTCACCCGCCTCGTCCGTGCCCGGCTTCAGCCCCTGCGCGGCCATGGCCTGCGTCAGAACGAATGGCGCACGCAGGTTGCTGTCGAGATGCCGGTCCCAGCTTTGCCGCGTGGCGGATTGAAGGTTGTCGTATTCAAAGATCGATGCGTTGTTCACCAGACAGGTGATCGGTCCGCCCAGCGCCTCTGCCGCACGGGGCAGCAAGGTCAGGACCTGCGCCTCATCCAGCAGATCGGCGTGCAAGGCGACCGCCTTGCGCCCAAGCGCGTGCACCTCGGCTACGGTTTCGGCGGCAGGTTGTTCAGACGTCGCATAGTGCACTGCGACGTCATATCCCCGGTTTGCCAGATACAGGGCCATTGCCCGACCAAGACGAATACCTGCACCGGTCACCAACGCTCGGGCCATGGATTTCCCCCTATCTTCAGGTCACGCCAACAGCGAGACGATGTAGACGGCATACAGCAGCGTCAACACCAGACCCCAGCCGCGTGTGATATCTTGTTTCAAGAACACGAACGGGATCAACAGAAGCGATGCGCCCAGCATGACCCACAGATCGAAACGCAGGAATTCCGGGTCCACCGGGATACGTCCAAACAAAGTGGCGATACCGACGATGGCCAAAAGGTTGAACATGTTCGACCCGATCACGTTACCCAAGGCGACATCCGCTTGCCTACGTAAGGCCGCCATCACAGTCGTTGCCAGTTCCGGCAGGGATGTCCCAACTGCGATCAGCGTCAGTCCGATAATCGTTTCGCTGACGCCGTATGTGCGGGCAATGATCGTGGCGTTGTCGACCAATAGATGCGCACCCATCGGCAGGCCTATCAGGCCCAGGGCCAGATAGATCGATAGTTTCCAATAGGGCATGTCCGGATCGGCCTCTTCCAGACCTTCCAGCTCATCCTCTTCCGCGCAGGCTTCACCGCAGGCTTTGCGATGCGCGCGCGCATCGCGGAACGCGTTAAGCAGGACCAATCCCAAAGCAGCCAGCAAGATCGCACCACTGGCAATGTTGAACACGCCGCAAAATGCCAGGCCGATGAACAGCACCGTGGCCAGCAGCATGAAAACATAGTTTCTTCTGGTGTTGCATTCGCTGGTGTGCAGCGTGGCAAGCAAGGCTGGCAAACCCAGAACCAGCAAGATGTTTGCCGTGTTCGACCCGACCACGTTACCCAGCGCGATCCCCGGCGCGTTTTCCTTGATCGCACTGATCGCGATTAACAGCTCGGGGGCCGAGGTGCCAAAGGCCACAATGGTCAGGCTGACGATCAGGGCTGGTACACCCAGGCGCAGGCTCAGGTTCACTGCGCCGCGGACCAGAGCATCACCTGCGAGAAGCAAGATCAGCAAGCCGAGGCCGGATAACAGCCATGCCGTCATGTACGGCCTCCTTTTTCGCAGGAGCAAGGCCCCTTACCGATACTGAACCGTCCACAGCGCGAGCATCTTGCAGATTGCAACTTCTTCTGCCCCGGAAAGCGCAGTTTGCCGAACATCGCCAGGACACCCATGACAATCAGGAAAAGGGTGACAATCTTGACAATCACGTCACAAACCAAAGCGCGCGTAAGCCGCCCGCTCCTCAATTCCGGTTATGGCGTCTTGGGCAAGTGTGGAACCGAACCGCGACCAGAACGGTTTGCGCAGGCCATAGCGGCGGAACTTCACCTTGTCGCCGAACCGCTCCTGCAATTTCGGCCTCAGGTGCGCGACGCCGTCAATCAGGCCCAGTTCCTGCGCACGTCTGGCAAGCCAGACCTCGCCCGTGAACAGATCCGCACTTTGATCCAGCTTGTCACCGCGACGGGCTTTGACATGGTCAATGAAGTTCGCGTGGATATCACCCAGCAAGGCTTGCAGCCGCGCGACATCTTCTTCTTTCTCCGGCGAAAACGGGTCGAGCATTGATTTTGATTTACCCGCCGTATGTATGCGCCGCTCGATGCCTTGCCGCGCCAGAAGGACATGCGCGCCAAACCCAGCCGAAATCACGCCGATCGACCCCAGGACCGAGCTGTCATCCGCCCAGATTTCGTCGGCGGCAGCGGCCAGCCAGTAGCCGCCAGACGCTGCAACGTCTTCGACGAAGGCGATAACGGGGATCTCAAGCTCTTCCGACAGCCGCCGGATTCGCGACCCGATCAGAGAGCTTTGTACCGGCGATCCACCGGGCGAGTTGATCTCAAGCGCCACGGCCGCAGGTTTACCCTTGCGAAACGCCTTTTCCAGAACGGGGGCCAGCGAGGTGTCGTTCAACGATCCACGCCCCGCCATTCCGATGGCGCCGGACAGGCGAACCACGGCCACGAGGGGCTGCTTTTTGACAAATGGCAGGCTGAGCTTCATGGGTGCCGATGTAGAGTGCGGCTGGGTCCTAAACAAGGGACCCTTCGGGCCTTAGACGTGACGTGAACCAAATTCACACACATGGCGGGCAAAAATGCAACGCCCTAGCTGCGAATGCGCCAACCGGTTTTGAATATCCAGCCGATCACAGCCAGACAAGTCCCCGTGAAGACCAGAATCGCCAGCAGGCTGAAACCAATTGGCACATCCGCCAACCCGTAAAACGACCAGCGGAACCCGGAAATCAGGTAAACAACCGGGTTGAACAGGGTGATCGTCTGCCACACCGGCGGCAGCATCGAGATCGAATAGAACGTGCCGCCCAGAAAGATCAGTGGCGTGACAACCAGTTGGGGCACCAAAGATATCTGCTCAAAGTTGCTGGCCCATATCCCGACGATAAAGCCCAACAGCGAAAAACTGAGGCAGGACAGGATCAAGAACGCTGCCATCGCAAAGGGATGTTCGATGCGTATGTCCACGAAGAATGTGGCTGTCACAAGGATTACCAACCCGACAAATAGCGACTTAGTAGCGGCGGCTCCGACGTAACCTATTACGATCTCTATGAAATTTACTGGCGCCGACAACAGTTCGTAGATCGTACCAAGGAATTTCGGGAAGTAGATCCCGAAAGACGCGTTCGAGATTGCCAGCATCACAACGGACAACATGATAAGCCCCGGCACGATAAACGCGCCATAAGATACACCCTCGACCTCTTGGATGCGGCTGCCGATCGCAGTGCCGAAGACCACAAAATACAATGAGGTCGACAGGACCGGCGACAGAAAGCTCTGTGCCAGAGTGCGGAAGAACCGGGCCATTTCGAACCGGTAGATTGCAGCGATGGCAGACCAGTTCATGCAGGTTCTCCGGATACCAGGTTCACGAAAATCTCTTCCAGGCTCGACTGCCGGGTCTGAACGTCGCGCAGAACAAGCCCCGCCTGCGCCACGTCGTTCAGCAATGTGGTGATCCCAGTGCGGTCCGCGTGGGTGTCATAGGTATAGACCAGCGCATCGCCATTGCCGTTCAACGTCAGGTTATGCACAGCCAGACTGTCGGGAATGGCCTGGATAGGATCGGCCAGCATAACCTCGATCTGTTTCTTGCCCATCTGGGCCATCAGGGTGTTCTTGTCCTGGACGAGCCGCAGCTCACCCTTGTCGATCACACCTACCCTGTCGGCAATGGCTTCGGCCTCTTCGATGTAATGTGTCGTCAGGATGATGGTGACCCCGGCCTTTTTCAGCTCGGCCACGATCTCCCACATGTCCTTGCGCAGTTCGACATCTACGCCGGCGGTCGGCTCATCCAGGAAAAGAACGCGCGGCTCATGCGCCAGGGCCTTGGCAATCAGCACGCGGCGCTTCATGCCACCGGACAGTTCCTTGATCGCGTTTTTACGCTTGTCCCACAGAGACAGCTTGCGCAGGATCTCTTCGATCCGGGCATTGTCGCTGCCATATCCGAACAGGCCGCGAGAGAACCGGACCGTGTTCCAAACTTTCTCAAACGGCTCAAGCGCGATTTCCTGCGGCACCAGCCCGATCATCCGGCGCGCGGCACGAAATTCGGTCTGGATGTCATGCCCACCTACGGTAACGGTGCCCGAAGTCGGAGTGGTTATGCCACACACGGTGGAAATCAGCGTTGTCTTGCCAGCCCCATTTGGGCCCAGCAACGCCAGAATTTCGCCCTGCTCGATATCCAAGGACACCCCTTTGAGCGCCTCGAATCCGTCTGCATAGGACTTACGCAAATCCCTGATGGACAGAATAGTTGTCATACACATTCCCTGTTCTGGCGGGGACACTACCCCGACGGCCCGTCACAGAACAGGTCAATTCCGCACATTGTTCTGCGCTTTTTTGTGGGCGCGCGGCTGGATCAGGTCTGACTATGCTGCTGCAATTCGGCCACCCGTTTTTGTACAAGTTCGACATGCAACCGCGCATCGTACAGTCCTTGCCGATAGGCCGCGGGCAGCCGCAACGTTGCGAGGCGTTCATCTAGGGCGTTCAGATGCGCCTGCATCTCGCGCAGCTCGTTGACACCGGGATTGTTGGCCAGTTCCTCCTCAATTTCCCGGATTTCGGGGTAGTGCTGCCAAACCCGCCACCGCATCACGTAGGCATAGGCCATAGGCACAAGCCGGATCAGAGGCACCACAATGAAAAAGAACGGCAGCAACAGCAAAAGAACCCGGTTAATCTGTGCTGCGATCCAATAGGGCAGCCAATTATGCCATGTCGAAGGACCATCAACAATTAGCTGCCGGGCCGTATTGTTGATCGTCATCCCTGCACCTTCGAGGTTGGGGAATGCCCCCGGATCGGCGATAATTCCGCGGGCACTGTGCAATTCAATCGCCGCCATCGTCAGACGGTTGATCAGCGCAGGGTGCAAATCCGGTCGCACGACCAGGCGGGCTTCGATCGCTATCAACTCTACCGGTCGCGGCGGAAGAACTGGGTCCAACGACATTCCTCCCGCCGGAACTGTCACCACCGTCGCGTATTCCAACCGCCGCGAGATCGCCTGAACATGATCCAGCGCCAGCACGCGAAGCCCCGGCTCTGCATATGCGGCCTTCAGATAGGGAGCTTCGATGGGCGCAACATAGACGGCGATATCCAAATCTCCGTCCAACAAAGCGGCCGCGGCTTTTGCATAGGGGATTGAGAAATGTGTATTGTCCCCCTCATTCAAGCCGACCGCCTTTTCGAAATCCCGAAAAGCCGCAGCCGTACCTGAGCCTGGTGCGCCGCTGTTGATCCTCAAACCGGTCCACAAGGCGGGGTTTTTGGGGATAGTTGCGCCTTCGTTGACCAAAAAGATGATAGGTTCAAAAAACGCTGCCCCGACGGCCTCAGCCTTTTTTGGATCAACCCGGATACCGCCTTGTAGAAATGCAGCGTCGACATCGCCCGCACTAAGCAGTTCAGCATTTTCGACCGAACCAGCGGTATCCAGTATTTCCAGTTGAATATCATCGCGCGCCAGAATTGCGGCGTAGTCCCGCGCAACGGTTTCATAAGCGCCGCCTACTGGACCCGCCGCCAACATCATACTGCCAGGGGGATGCAGGCGCGAAAACACGCCTACCAACACCGCCAGCGCAACGGCGCCACCAAAAAGGAACCACAACCGCATCCGAGCCTCGCTCTCCATCCCGTTTGGAACGCTAAGGATCGCGTGACCATCTGGCAAGTCAGCAGAATCCGGGCTTGCAATCCCCGGGCATCCCCGAAAACCTGCGCAGAAAGGAGAGGGCTCATGCTCAGCGGAATACGGATCATTGAAATTGAAGGTTTGGGGCCAGGTCCATTCGCTGCCATGCTGCTGGCCGATCTGGGGGCGGACGTCATCACGATCCACCGCAAGGACCAGCCCGCCGTGCCGGGTATGCCCGAGCAATCCATCCTGGATCGCGGCAAACGCTCGATTGACTTAAATCTGAAGGATGCCGCCGATCTGGGCATCGCAAGGCGTCTGATCGCCTCGGCCGATGCGCTAATCGAAGGGTTCCGCCCCGGCGTGATGGAAAAACTGGGACTGGGTCCCGACACGTTCAACGCGTCGAACCCCAAACTGGTCTATGGTCGCATGACCGGATGGGGTCAGAACAGCCCGTTGTCCGAAACGGCCGGACACGATCTGAACTACATCTCATTGTCCGGGGCATTGTGGTATGCATCAGCAGCGGGCCAGCCCCCGCAGACCCCGGCGACCCTGGTCGGGGATATTGGCGGCGGTGCCATGTATTTAGTTGCCGGTATTCTTGCCGGGCTTCTCAATGCGCAGCGGACCGGACAGGGTACCGTGGTTGATGCCGCCATTTATGACGGATCGGCCCACATGATGAACTTGTTGATGAGTATGCGCCAAACCGGAAACCTGTCTGAAGCGCGCGGTCAAAGCCTGCTGGATGGCCCGCATTGGAGCCGCACTTACGCGTGCCTGGACGGGGGCTTCATGTCCGTTCAGTGTCTTGAGCCCAAGTTCTACGCCGAATTCCTGCAAAAACTGGGACTCACCAACGATACCGAATTCAAAAACCAATATGTTCCGGCACTTTGGCCCAAACTCACGCAACGGCTCACCGACTTATTCGCCAGCAAACCCCGCGCCCACTGGGCCGATATATTCCAAGGTTCCGACGCCTGCGTCGCGCCCGTACTCGACCCGGTCGAGGCGCAAGCCCATCCCATGAACGCCGCGCGCCGTACCTGGATCGACCATGACGGAACGCTGCAGGCTGCGGCCGCGCCCCGCTTTTCGACCGAGACATGGCAGCCCAAAACCAGCCCACGCCGAGGCGAACACAGGCAGGATATTCTGGATCAGCTGTCCACCAACGCGTCTCTTGATCCTTCACCTCGCTAAAATTTTCCCTGGGTGAGTTGGCCGAAATCCAAGAGGGGCTGGCCCCTCTACGCGTCCCGCCACGACCGCACCGTGTCGATCATCAGCTGAACATTATCGGGATCGGCATCGGGTGTGATCCCGTGGCCCAGATTAAAGATATGCGGTCCTTTCGAGAACGCCTCAACAATCTGACGCGTCTCATCCATCAGCGCCTGTCCGCCGGTCACCATGTGTGACGAGGCCAGATTGCCCTGAACGCAGCCATCCACCTGCACATGGTCGACCGCCCAATCCGGCGACACGGAGTTGTCCAGCGCAACGCAATCCACACCGGTGGTTCTGGCAAAACCTATGTAACCATCACCTGCCTCGCGCGGGAAACCGATCACCGGAATGTCCGGATGGCGCTGCTTGATGGCCTGCGTGATCACACGGCAAGGCTCGACCGCATATTTTTGAAAGGCATCGCCCTTCAGCGACCCGGCCCAGCTGTCGAAAATCTTTACCACCTCGGCCCCGGCCTCGATTTGGGCCGAGAGATATTCGATGGTGGCCAGCGTGATCCGCTCCAGTAGCGCTTCGAACAGGGCGGTGTTTTCCTCGCGCAGCGCATGAGCCGGTCCCTGATCTGGCGTGCCGCGACCGGCGATCATGTAGGTCGCAACCGTCCATGGCGCGCCTGCGAACCCGATAAGGGTGGTCTCAGATGGCAATTCTCGCGAAAGGATTCGGACAGTTTCGTACACCGGCGACAGGGTTTCATGGATATCCGATACCGGTTTCAGCGCATCGAAATCGGATTGCTGAGTGATCGTCGACAACCGCGGCCCCTCACCTGTGACAAACCACAGATCCGCACCCAGAGCTTGCGGCACCAACAGAATGTCAGCAAACAGGATAGCCGCGTCAAAGCCATAGCGGCGGATCGGCTGTAACGTCACCTCGGCCGCCAACTCGGGGTTATAACACAAAGACAAAAAGTCCCCGGCCTGCGCCCGGGTTGCGCGGTACTCCGGCAAATAACGCCCCGCCTGCCGCATCATCCAGATCGGTGGCACGTCCTGTACTTCGCCAGCCAGCGCCCGCAGCAGTTTCTTTGTCTCGGCCATCTTTGTCCCCACTCGTCTGGTTTGCGGCAAACGGGTCTGCCTTCGGCGTCAATTTGTCAAGGTCTGCCCCCATTGTCAGGGCAATGTGACGCGACTAAAGCTGTGCACATGACACTGACCCTGCCAACCCCCGCATCACCGCTCAAAATCGGCACTCGTGGCTCACCGCTGGCGCTGACGCAAGCTTATGAAACCCGAGAGCGACTTGGCAAAGCCTTTGATCTGCCCGAAGACGCGTTTGAGATTGTGGTGATCAAGACCACCGGTGACAACCGCGCCATGATTGATGCGGACCGCCCGCTGAAAGAGATTGGCAACAAGGGCCTGTTCACCAAGGAAATCGAAGAGGCGATGCTGCGCGGAGATATCGACATCGCGGTGCATTCAACCAAGGACATGCCGGTTGAACAGCCAAAAGGTCTGGTCCTGGACACGTTTCTGCCGCGCGAAGATGTGCGCGACGCCTTTATCTCACCCAGCCTGAGCTCGATCCGTGACCTCGCGCAGGGTGCAGTTGTGGGCACCTCATCGCTGCGGCGGCGGGCACAATTGTTGAACCGTCGCCCGGACCTGAACGTGGTCGAGTTTCGGGGCAATGTTCAAACGCGCCTTAAGAAGTTGGCAGATGGTGTGGCCGATTGCACGTTTCTGGCCATGGCCGGCATCCGGCGCCTGAATATGGAGGAGGTTCCCGCAACCGCCATCGCCGCCGAAGATATGCTGCCCGCCATCGCCCAAGGCACGATCGGCATCGAACGCCGTGGCGATGATTCCCGTGCGGCCGAAATGCTCGAGGCCATCCACCATGCTGAGACCGCGCAGCGATTGGCAGCAGAACGCGCATTACTGGCAGCTTTGGACGGCTCTTGCGAAACGCCGATCGCGGGTTTGGCAGAAATAAAAGGTGATCAACTACGCCTGCGCGGTGAGGTTTTGCGCCCCGATGGATCCGAATCCATATCCGAGGACACCTCAGGGTCGATCGCAGACGGCCCGGAAATAGGTCGCGCCATGGCAGAATCATTGCTGAAACAGGCAGGCCCAGGCTTTTTTGATTGGAAAAAATAAAAAAGTTTATGAAAAGTGAACTACTTCACTGAGACAGTGCCGTTGATGGCGCATAAAGTATTCATACCGGTTGTGAAGTCGGGTCGGTCTCGAAATAGTCGAAAGTTTTTTTAGTCCGTTCTCTTTTAAGTGGTATTCGAGGGGGCGAGACCAGACCCTGAAATCCAACCAGTTAGGGCCGCTGTCAGAAATGACAGCGGCCCGCTTAATTTTATGGCCTTTTGGACCTCAGGCTGCGCTGATCGCCTGAACCGCTTTCTCGACGGCCATCCGCGTCTGATCCAGATCTGCTTGGGTCACAGCCAGAGACGGATAGAGTTTGCCGGGGGCTTTGAAAATCCCATGTGCGCGCAGCGAATCGTTGTAGATGGCGTTACGGCGGGGGTCATCATGTTTGGCGCTGCGGTAGTCGCGACAGTCCGCATCGGTGAAATAGATGTCGAACAGCGTTTCGTCCCCGCAGATCTGATGCGGAATACCGGCCCCGGTCAGTGCATCCACCTGCATCTGCTGAAGCTCGGCACCGATTTCACGCAGACGGTTATACATGCCGTCGCGCCGCAAAACCTCCATTGTCTTCAAACCGGCAGCCGAGGCGACGGGGTTGCCCGACAGCGTGCCCAATTGCATCAGCCAGCCTTCCTCGCCTACTTTCGCTTTGTCAAAATGCTGCATGATCTCGGCGCTTGCGCCCAGCGCGGCCAAGGCGAAACCGCCGCCGATGATCTTGCCCAGTGTGCAGATATCGGGCGTTACGCCATATTTTTCCTGTGCACCGCCATAGGCCAAACGGAATCCAGTGACGATTTCATCGAAAATCAACAGGACATTGTGTTTGTCGCAGAGATCGCGCAATCCCTGAAGGTATCCGGGTGCCGGAGGGACAATTCGTTGCAACGGCTCAACCATGATCGCGGCAACGTCATCATGCTCGGCCAGCAGGTTGGCAACGGCTTCCAGATCATTGAAAGGCGCGATCAGCATCTGCTCGGCCACGCTGTCCGGAATGCCCGCGCTGTCCGGGACCGCCTGTGGGAAGTTGACGTGGCGGCTGGGGGCCAGACTCATCTGTGCCTCGGCGCTCATCCCGTGATAGCCGCCTTCGAATTTCAGGATCTTGCTACGGCCAGTAAAGGCACGGGCCAGGCGGATGGCGTACATATCCGCCTCACCACCCGCAGCGACAAAGCGGACCTGTTTGCAACACGGCACCGCGTCAACAATCGCTTCGGCCAGTTCGATACCCCGCGCGTTGTTGGCAAAGAAAGTCATACCCTTGGGCAGCTGTTCCAGCACGGCTTCTATGACTTCGGGGTGACCATGGCCCAGCAACATCGGGCCCGAACCGATCAGGTAGTCCACATATTCGTTGCCATCCTCATCCCAGACACGGCTGCCCTCGCCGCGTGCGATGACGATACCGGGATCGAAATTACCAAACCCACCGGCGGGCAGTACCTCATTCGCGCGGGCGATCCATTCGGATTGGGTGTTGATTTTCAGCATCTCAAACGATCTCCAATATTGGCGGACCAAGAACCTCTGGGTCTGGCACAACACCTAACCCCGGTCCTTCGGGTGGCGCAATCCGGCCGTTTTCACGGTTTGGTGCGTCGGGACAAATGCGGGGTGACACATACGATGACAGGTCGCACGTGTTCATCAGTGACCCGTGCGGGGTCGAGGCCGCAAAATGCAGCGAAGCGGCGGTGACTATATCCGAGCCCCAGGTGCATTCGGCGCAGATTTCGGCCCCGAAATGCACGGTCAGATCACGCGCCCGACGCATGGCCGACAAACCGCCGAACTTCGAAAGCTTGAGCGCGACAGCATCCAAACAACCCAGCTCATGCGCACGCTGCAGCGACGCCAGATCATGGGCGTTCTCGTCTATCTTCATAGGTAAACCAGTGGCCTGCCGAACCGCCGCACAGTCCTCAAGTGTTTTGCAGGGCTGTTCCAGCATCACATCCAAGTGGGCCACCGCCCTGCCCGTTCGCGTAGCTTGCAGGCGTGACGCACCGCAGTTCCAGTCGCCATAAACCAGAGGACCCGGTCCCACGGCCTCACGCACTTTGGTCAAACGCTCGGCGTCGGCCTGCCAGTCGCCTTCGACCCCCAGCTTGACCTGAAACTGGCGAATGCCGGTCTGGTAAGCCGTCTTGGCGATCCGCGCCATATCATCCGGCGCGACACAGGTGATCGAGTGGTACAGCGGCATGTCCTTTCGTGTCCGCCCACCCAGCAGCGCATAGACTGGTTGACCCGTCGCTTGTCCGAACAAATCCCAAAGTGCGATGTCGACGAGTGACTTGGCATAGAGATGCCCCTGCAGGAACCCGTCCAGCTTTCGCATCGGCGCATCTACCCCGAAGGGGGACATGCCCAGAATCTCGCGGCCCATCTCTGTCACTGCGCCCGGCACTCCGCCCGCAAACGCTGGCAGGTAATGCGGGATCGGGCAGACCTCGCCCCAACCGCTCAAGCCTGTATCTGTCTCAAGGCACAGGATATGAGAGGTCACGGTCGCGCAGGTCTTACCCTCAGCCATGTGATAGGTCTCATGACTCGTCAGATCGACGGCCCAGAGCGTTATCCTGATGACCCTCAATGATAAACCCCGACGGGATCGCCCAACGCATCTTCGTCAGGGTGCACACCAAGTCCCGGCGTTTCCGGCAAATGCAGGTGGCCGTCGATATTGCGGGGGCCTCGCCCACCAGCGACATCGACGGTGATCATATCCTGGCACGCCCAGACCGCGTGACAATTATCGTCCGGAATGGTGGCCGCCAGATGCAGCGCCTCAGTATCGGCCAGAACCGAACCACCGGTGGCCATCACGAACATGTCGATTCCATGCGCCAACGCGATGTCCCGCATCCGTGCCGCCTTGGTCAGGCCACCGACACGGTTCAGCTTTATTCCGAACATCTCAGCCAACCCTTCTCGGGCAATGCGGGCGGCGTCTTGCAGGGTTACAAGACTTTCATCCACTGAAACGGGTGAGGCGTGGCGGCCCGAAATCGCGGCGATATCGTCCAGCGACTCGCAGGGCTGTTCAAACATCACGTTCAGATCCTCACAGGCGCTCATCACCCGCAGGGCTTGCTGCCGGGTCCAGCCACGGTTGACGTCATAAAGGACGATCTCGCCGGGGCGTCGGATGCTTTCCACGTCACGGACGCGGGCAATGTCGCGTTCTACATCGCCGCCAATTTTGACCGAATGCGCAAGGTAGCCGCGGTTGCGATAGCGCTCCATCACTTCGCGCGTTTCTTCGACGGTCTTCGCACCGACCGACGAGGCAATCGGGCGCGGCGTGCGAGACCCGCCGCCCATCAGATCGGCAATTGGCAGGCCGGCGGCCTGACCCGCAATATCCCAGCAAGCCATATCAATGGGGCTTTTGGCATAAAGATGGCCGGGCAGAGCGATATCCATCGCCCGTTCGACGTCCAGCACCCGTCGCGGATCAATGCCAAGAATGAATGGCGCCATCGTCTCAATCCCGGCGCGAATACCCGGCCCGTGTGCTGGGACATATGTGTGGCCCCACGGCGTACCCTCGCCCCAGCCGATTAGACCCGTATCGGTTTCGATTTTGACCAACGTTGCATCCAGCACTTCGAACTTCAGCCGGCCACCGGACAACCAGTAGGGATGCTCGAGCGGTAGGTCGACATGGTAGACCGAGAGACGGGTGATTTTCATTTCAGTTCCACTTCAACAAAGGTCATCGGCGCGTCCCCGGCATTGATTACGTTGTGTTCGACACCCTCGTCGCGGCGATAAGTTACTCCCGCAGCAACCGTCACTTCATTGGCCGAACCATCGGGCAGTTCCAGCCGCATATGGCAATCCGTTATGGCGGTGATGACGTAATCCATTGCGTGACGATGCCATCCCGTTTCGGCCCCCGGTGCAAAGTCAAATCGCGTCACACGCACGCGGGCGTCATCAATCATCTGAGTGGCTTCGGCTTGCGGTCTCATAGACGGAACTCCTCAATCGGGCTACTGGGCCATTTCGCAACACAGGCATGCCCGCATTGGGATGGCCAGATAGGTATCGGAATGGTTTTCATGCCGCATCCATTTGTGGCAAGTCGTTCAATCCTTGTCCTCGCCAAAGAACGAAAGCCAGAATTGGCTCGTCGGTTGTTGTCATGGCGTGGCTTTGCCAGCTGCTGTGATGTCGTGTCTGATTGGAGCCGACGTAAGTCTCGTCTTCTTCGACGCGGAACATCGCCCCACCGCCTACGATCAGATAGAGTTCTTCGGCCTGATGGCTGTGCCAATCATAATTCAGACCCGCCCCCCAGTAAGCGACGTAGCCGCGCATTTGGGTCGAGTGGAAATGCCCAGTTGGGCCAAACAGCTCATAATAGCCATAGCGATTAAGGAAATCGGCTCCGACCTCCTCTTCCGTATAGGTGTGTTGCCACCGCGCCAGATGTGCGGTTGCCCTGATCGCGTCTGAAAGGGATCGCGTTGCATCCCCGGTCCGGAAACCGGTCCGCTGAATCAGTTCAACGGCAGGGATTTGGTTTGGCTCCTGATCCGTTGGCGTCAGGTCATCAGGCCAGGCTCCGAATTCTGATAGCTCAGGATTTGATTGATGCAGCTGTCGGGCAGCTTCGAGAACGTCGCCCATCGTCATGGGATCACCACGATGTTGCCGGTGTGCTGCTTGGCAATGAAAGCTGCCTGTGCCTCGCGCAACTCTTCCAGGGGATAGGTCGCAGCCAGGGCGGGCTTGATCTCACCGGCCTCGATATACTGAACGATGTTACGCATCACCTGGGGGTCAATCACAGTAGAGCCGGTGAAGGTCAGATCACGAAGGTAGAACGTGCGCAGATCGAATTCGACCATGGGCCCGGCAATCGCACCCGAGCAGGTGTACCGCCCGCCACGCTCCAGAACGTCGATCAGGTTTGGCCAGTAGGGACCACCAACTACATCGGCCACAACGGTGACCTTTTCATCGCCAAGCGCCGCGCGCAGATTTTCCGGGGCACGAGACAAGATTTTGTCGGCACCCAGTTCGGCAACGTCTGCGTGTTTTGCGTCCGACGCCATCGCGATCACCCGTGCACCCCGGCGTTTGGCCAGTTGCACCAAGGCACCGCCAACCCCGCCCGAGGCTCCGGGCACCAGAACCGTGTCAGTGTCAGTTACATTTGCGCGGGTCAGCATGCCCTCGGCGGTCGAATAGGAACACGAGAACGTGGCCAGTTCGGCATCCGACAGGTCGGATCGGATCGGCACCGCGTTAACCGCCAGGGTCGTGGCGTATTCAGCAAAACCACCGTCCCGTTCCGAGCCGAAATAACCCGTTTTGTCCTTATTGCCCGGATCAGACGGGTCGCGCAGCCAGCCATCGGTGATAACGCGTTGACCGATCAGCCCGGGATCGACACCGCCACCCACGGCGACAATTTCCCCGCAAATGTCAGCCCCTTGGATGCGGGGAAAAGTGATGGGCGCGCCGCCCCATGTCGGATCCTCGTCACTGACTTCCTCGAACGCGTCGCCTGTCGTCGCATCGGTCACGGTTTTTGAGTACCAGCCGGATCGCGTATTGACGTCGGTATTGTTTAGCCCGCAGGCTGCGACCTTGATCAACACCTCTCCGGACGCGGGTTCCGGGCGCGGCCAGTCCTTATGCAGCACCATTTGCTCTAAGCCGCCATGGCCCATCGTGACCATGGCCTTCATTGTGTCAGGCAAGCTCATTATGCAGTCTCCAGAATAGCGTCGGTGCGGGGCAGCAGGCTTTGCGGATCATAAGCAGGTTCGCCCAGAACACGGGCCGCGCGGGGCTGGCCGTGGATGACGACCTCCAATTCGGTGCCGGGGTCGGTAGCCTCGGGCTTGATGTACGCAAAGGCCAGGATCTTGCCGACCGTGTGCCCATAGGCGACCGAGGCGGTTGAGCCCACGACACGTCCATCCAGTATCACCGCTTCTCCACCGTGGCCGTCTATTTCACCATCCGGCTTGATCTCCAAGTACGCGCAGACCCATGGCAGATCCGAGTTCAGGGTTTTGTCTTTGCCCAGATACTCTTTGTCCGTGCGCGCAAAGCGCAGCACATCAGCCTCGGCCAGCGTGACTTCGTTGGTCAGTTCGCTCGCGCCTTTGAAGCCCTTCTCCATCCGCATCACGTTCATGGCGAAGCTGCCATAGTCGGTGATGCCGTGGGGCTCGCCCGCTGCCCAAAGCGCATTGTAGACATCGAGGCAGGCGGCATTGGGCATGTGCAGCTCCCAGCCCAACTCACCGGCATAGGACATACGAAAGGCCCAGACCTTGTGACCTGCAACGGTTATTGCCTGTGCTGACAGCCAGCGGAAACCAGCGTTGGTCAGATCAGCATCGGTGCACTGCCCCAACACGTCCCGCGCCCTCGGACCGTTCAGCGACAGGGCCGACCAGTCGGAAGACAAGGCTGTGACCTGAACATTCTCCTTTGCGCGTTGTTGCGCGAGATAGTCCAGCAGACGCTGTTCGAAGAAGGCGGCGCAGACCAGATAGAAGCGGTCTTCGGCCATGCGAACGATCGTGGTCTCCAGCTCGATCCGGCCACGGCGATTCAGCATATGGGTCAGCGTGATCGAGCCGACCTTTTGCGGCATCCGGTTGGCGGTCAAGCGGTCCAGCAGGGCATAGGCGTCCGGTCCCGAAACCTCGACCTTGGTGAAGGCCGTGACATCCATGATGCCAACGCTTTCGCGCACCGCTTTGACCTCAACCGCGACCATGTCGTCGGCAGGGGTCCGGCGGAAGGAATAGTGATCGCACTGTTCCACTCTATCCCGCGCAAACCAACGGGGGCGCTCGAATCCGTACACTTCCTCATGCACTGCGCCCTTGGATTTCAGCAGTTCATACAGCGGCGACGGTTTTATCGGACGTCCTTCCAGACGGTTGAAATGTGGGAATGGAATTTCATGGCGCAGGCAATAATCCTCTTCGGCCTTGATCACCTGCCAGTCCTTGGTCGCATAGCTGCCGAACCGGCGCGGATCGTATTCGCGCATCGAAATATCGGCGGCCCCATGCACCATCCAGCGTGCCAACTCGCGGGTCAGACCCGGCCCCCAGCCGATGCCGATCTGCGTCCCGCAACAGCACCAGTAGTTCCGCACACCCGGCGCAGGCCCGATCAGAGGGTTGCCGTCTGGCGGGTGTGAGATTGCCCCATGCACATCGCGCTGAATACCCAGCTCGGCAAAGATCGGCATGCGGTTCAGGCTTTCTTCAAGCCACGGCATCACCCGGTCGTAATCCGCATCGAACAGCCAGTTCTCGTATTCCCAGGGGCAATGATCATGCCAGACCGAGTTCGGGTTCTCTTTCTCGTATATCCCGATCAGGCCGCGCTGCTGCTCCATCCGGATATAGCCCGAGACCTTTCGGTCATCGCGAATCACCGGCAGCTCCTTGTCCAGATTCTGGAACTCGGGCACCGGCTCGGTCACAAAATAGTGGTGTGTCATCGAAGTCATGGGCAGTTGCAGCCCCGACCATTCGCCCATCTGACGGGCATAGGTACCGCCAGCGTTCACCACATGCTCGCATGTGATGGTGCCCTGCTCGGTCTCGACTACCCATTCACCGTTTTCGGCCTGCGTGATGTTGGTGGCGCGGCAATTGCGGAAGATGCGCACGCCCTTCTGACGCGCCCCGGTTGCCATCGCCATGGTGACGTTGGTCGGGTCCACATGTCCATCATCCGGCGTGTGCAGTGCACCCAGAACGCCTTCGAGATTGTAGAACGGGTGCAGCTCGGCCACCTTTTCAGGGCCGACCAGTTCAATGTTGAACCCCAGCGACCGGCCCACAGACAGGGTGTGACGCAACCAGTCCATCTCGTCCTCAGTATAGGCCAGACGGAACGATCCGCACCCATGCCATGTCACCGGCTGGCCGGTCTCAGCCTCCAGCAGGCCGGAATACAAACCGATGTTGTAGTCGACGCATTTGCCCAACCCAAAACTGGACGTCGAATGCGTGATCTGCCCAGCGGCGTGCCAAGTGCTGCCACTGGTCAGCTCAGCCTTTTCAAGCAGGACGGTGTCGTCGCCCCAGCCTTCGTGCGCCAGATGATAGGCCAGACCGACCCCCATGACGCCGCCACCGACAATCACCACGCGGGCATGGGACGGCAGATTCTTCTCGGACATGATTTTTCCTCTTCCCGAGTCGCGTTTCTGCTCGACAGGCTAATTCCACAAATGTACCATCGTCAATCATGAATGACACAAATGTATCATCAATCGTTCTGGAACGCTTGTCCGAAGAATGGGACGCCCTGACGCCCGAGGCGCAGAAGGCCGCGCGCTACGTGCTGGAAAACCCGACTGACGTTGGGGTTTCTACTGTGCGCGAGATTGCCGAGGCCGCCAGAGTAAAACCGAACACCTTCGTGCGGATGGCCCAGCAGGTGGGGTTCGAAGGCTACGAAGATTTCCGTGCCCCGTTCCGGGATGCGATCCGGCAGGGACGTGTGTCATTTCCGGACCGCGCCCGCTGGTTGCAGGACATCGGCAAGTCAGGGGAACTGGGCGGCCTCTATGCCGATATGATCGGCGCCGCGATCCGCAATATCGAAGAAACCTTTGCCGGGATCGACGCTGCAAAGCTGAAGGCCGCGGCCGAGGATATCTGGAATTGTCGCCAGATTTTCACACTGGGCGTTGGCGTCAACAATTCTAACGCGCGAAACTTCACCTATCTGGCCTCAACCGGCATGAAGCAGTTTCACGCCATCCCGCGCCCCGGCTCGACCCCAGTCGACGATCTGGCTTGGGCGGATGAGCAAGACGTACTGATCGCGATCACCTGCCACCCCTACCGCACTGAAGTCATCGACGCGATCAAACTGGCGCGGCAACAGGGAATGACCGTCGTTGGCATTTCCGACAGCCCGGCCAGCCCAGTGATCCTGAATGCACAGCACGGTTTTGTCGTTGCCGCCGACACACCACAGTTCTTTCCGTCCTCGGTTTCGACAATCGCCTTGCTGGAAACGCTGCTGTCCTTTGTGATCGCCGTTTCCAGCGATGAGATCGTTGAACGGGTGGAACGATTTCACCAACGTCGCCACCAGCTTGGCCTCTACACGGAGGAACCCGAATGAACGCACCTCTGACGCATTCACTGGACGCCCGATACTACACGGACCCCGCGATTTTCGAGCAGGAGATGCAGGGGCTTCTGGCCCGCACATGGCAATTCGCCGGGCATGTGGCGCAGGTTCGGGAATCGGGCGATTACTTTGCTTTTGAAATCGCTGGGCAAAACCTGTTCTGCATTCGGGGCCGAGACGGCGAAATTCGAACGTTCTATAACGTGTGCCAGCATCGCGCGCATGAAATGGTCACCGGTGCTGGTAACACCCGCGTCGTGGTCTGCCCCTATCACGCGTGGACTTATGAGCTGTCAGGCCAATTACGCGCCGGACCCAATATCAAATCCGTCCCCGGTTTTGACCGCAGCGCCATCGGCCTGACTTCGGTTCGGACCGAGGTGTTCAACGGATTCATCTTCGTTAACCTCGACGACAACGCCGCCCCGATGGATGAATGGTACCCCGGCGTGCGCGAGGAAATCCGCGCGTTCGTTCAGCATATCGATGATCTGGAACCGCTGGAATGGGTCGAAATCCCGGAAAACTGCAATTGGAAGGTCAGTATCGAGAATTACTCGGAGTGCTATCATTGCCCGACCAACCACCCGACCTTTGCCGAAGGTGTGGTCAAGCCGGAGACCTACGACATCCAGCCCGATGCAGGCGGCGGTTACGTGCTGCGTCATACGACCGAATGCCAAAGCCTCGACAAGATGACCTACCCGATCGACCTGTCGGTGCCACATGCGGGCGACTATCAGTCATGGTTCTTGTGGCCGATGTTCTCGTTCCAATGCTATCCCGGCAATGTGCTTAACACTTATCACTGGCGCGCCATTGATGCCGATCACTGCACCGTCTGGCGCGGCTGGTACACCGAGGGTGGATCCGAAAGCGCGGTGATCCGACAACTGGCCGTACAGGACCGCGAAACCACGGTCGAAGAAGACATCCATCTGGTCGAAAGCGTCCATCGCGGCCTGAAATCCCGCGGGTATCGCCCCGGTCCGCTCGTGCTGGACCCCAGTTGTGGGGTGATGTCGGAACACTCAATTGCCCGGTTGCAACAATGGATGCGCGAGGCGGTGGAGTAATCTGTGCGCGCCCAAAAGTGACCTGCAGGATCGGATCGAACGGGTACAGTTCAAAACGAACCCACAATATGATCGCATTTGCGAACACCGCGCAAAGCGATGAAGAACCGGAGACCTTAAATGGCTGATATTTTCGACGAAGACCTGTTCCTGAAAGGCCTGGAGCAGCGCAAGAACACGCTTGGTGCAGAATATGTGGAAAAGAACCTGGCGGCGGCCGATGACTTTACCCGCCCGTTTCAAGAAGCGATGACGGCGTGGTGCTGGGGGTTTGGCTGGGGCGATGACGTGATCGATGCCAAAACGCGATCGATGATGAACCTGTCCATGATAGGCGCGCTTGGAAAAATGCATGAATGGGAAATTCACTGCAAAGGCGCGATCAACAACGGCGTCTCGCCCGAGGAAATCCGAGCCATCATCCACGTGATTGGCATCTACTGTGGCGTCCCGCAAGCACTGGAGTGTTTCCGCGTTGCCCGCAAGGTACTGGGCCACACCTGACCCAGTGACCGCCTTATCCTACAAAAAAGCGGCCGCTGGGGCCGCTTTTATTCATGCCTTGTGCGTCGCGCTTACTCGAGTGACACCCACAGCACCTTCGCATCTTCCTCACTGGTTGAAATGCACCCGTGCCCCATCCCGCTGTCATAATAAAGCGAGTCACCAGCCTTCATTGGCAGCGGGCGATAATGCTCTGATACAAAGATCAGCTCGCCGCTGATGACATACATGAACTCTTCACCCGTATGCCGGATCCAGTTTTCGAACTCTGACAGGTCGCGAGCTTTGATTGTCGCGATATAGGGCAGCATCCGCTTGCTGGTCAGCTCGGGACACAGCAATTCGTGCAAATAGGTCGGTGTGCTTTTTATCTCGCCTTCACCTTTCGGGGTAAAGTCGCGCCTTCCCGAAATCCCCGATTGCCCGGACTGCAGAAACAGCTGAGGGGTGCTCATATTCAGCGCCTGTGTCAGCCTGCGCACGATGTCGAAACTTGGCCGCGTCTGGTTGTTCTCGATCTTCGACAGGGTGGACCGACCGATTCCCGCCGCGCGTCCGGCTTCCTCCAAAGTCCAGCCTTTTGCACGTCGTGCATCGCGGATGGAACGCCCCAGAACCTCACCTTCGTCCTGATCTTCCGGTGAGGAAACATCACCGCGAGTCTCGTCGCCCATAAATATCTCCCTGTTTTACCGGAGGTTACAGAATTCCCTCAAACCACACAACTTCACAAATGTGAGATATATGTTGCTTTAGCTGCACGAATTCCACTATAGGAAACAAAATTTCGTACTGAGGATTCGGTGCCTGAGGAGGAAACCATGTTCAAAACGTCGCTTACCGAAGCAGATCCGGTTGTCGCTGCGTCAATTGCGCGAGAAGGCAAACGTCAGGCTGAACAGATCGAATTGATCGCGTCCGAGAATATTGTCTCGCAAGCTGTGATCGACGCGCAAGGGTCGGTCCTGACCAACAAATACGCCGAAGGGTACCCTGGCCGTCGCTACTATGGCGGCTGCGAATTTGTAGACGAAGTTGAATCCGAGGCCATCGATCGTCTGAAACAGTTATTCGGCTGCGAATACGCCAACGTTCAACCCCATTCGGGCGCGCAGGCAAACGGCGCTGTTAAATTGGCCCTGCTCAGCCCCGGCGACACAATCCTGGGCATGTCACTGGATGCGGGTGGCCACCTGACGCACGGTGCCAAACCAGCACAATCCGGCAAGTGGTTCCGCCCGGTTCAGTACGGCCTGACCGATGCCGGTCTGATTGACTATGATCAGGTCGAAGAACTGGCGAAAGCCGAAAAGCCGCAACTGATCATCGCTGGCGCATCCGCCTATTCGCAAAAGATCGATTTCGCCCGCTTCCGCGCCATTGCGGATGAGGTCGGCGCTTGGCTGCTGGCGGATATGGCACATATCGCCGGTCTGGTCGCAACCGGGCTGCACCCCTCGCCTATCGGCCACGCGCATGTGGTTACCTCGACCACGCACAAAACCCTGCGCGGTCCGCGCGGCGGGATCATTCTGACGAATGACGAGGCGCTGGCGAAAAAGATGAATTCGGCCGTATTCCCCGGCCTTCAGGGCGGCCCCCTGATGCATGTGATTGCCGGTAAGGCTGTCGCGTTTGGCGAGGCGCTAAAGCCCGAATTCAAGGACTACATGCAACGCGTTGTGGATAGCGCATCGGCGCTGGCAAACGTCATGATGGCGCGTGGATGTGACATCGTTTCGGGCGGCACGGAAAACCACCTGATGCTGGTCGATCTGCGCCCGCTGGGCGTGACCGGCAAAGACGCAGAAGCCGCGCTGGAGCGTGCCGGGTTCACCTGCAACAAGAATAGCGTGCCGGGCGATCCGCAAAAACCTACCGTGACCAGCGGTATCCGGCTGGGCACCGCAGCAGGCTGCAGTCGCGGGTTTGGACCGGAAGAGTTCAAACAGATCGGTCACCTGATCGGCGACGTGCTCGAGGCTTTAGCTCAGTCCCCCGAGGGCGACGCGAGGATCGAAGCCGAAACCCGCGAAAAAGTCCGCGCGCTCTGCGCCAGCCACCCGATCTACTGAAAGACCGTTCAATGAGTATCTACGACCTAATCGTCATCGGGGGCGGACCCGGCGGATATGTTGCAGCGATCCGCGCCGCACAGTTGGGACTGAAAGTGGCTTGCGTTGAAGGCCGCGGTTCGCTTGGCGGAACCTGTCTGAATGTGGGGTGCATACCCTCCAAAGCGTTGCTGACCTCCTCGGCCAAATATGCCGAGCTTGCACATCTCTCCTCCCATGGCATTGCTGTCGAGGGGGCCAGCATCGATCTGAGTTCGATGATGGGGCGCAAGGACAAGATCGTCGGCGATCTGACCAAGGGCATTGCGTTTCTGTTCAAGAAAAACGGCGTCGATCTGATCGAGGGCTGGGCCAGTATCCCCTCTGACGGACAGGTAAAAGTTGGCGACGATGTTTATGAAGCCAAAAACATCCTGATCGCGACCGGTTCCGAGCCAACCCCGCTGAACGGGATCGAGATTGACGAGCAGAACATACTGAGCTCGACCGGAGCAATCGCGCTGGACACTGTACCCGAACATCTGGTTGTCGTCGGTGCTGGCGTGATCGGTCTGGAACTTGGGCAGGTCTGGTCCCGGTTGGGCGCGAAGGTCACGGTTGTTGAATACCTTGACCGTATTCTACCCGGAATCGACGGCGAGATAGCAAAACTCGCACAGCGCGCCCTGTCAAAGCGTGGCCTGAAGCTTCAGCTGGGACGCGCACTGAAAACCATCGACAAAACCAACGTTGGATTGACTCTGACACTGGACCGGGTCGGCAAAGACAAGGAAGAGGTGATCGAAGCCGACAAGGTTCTGATCGCCGTCGGACGCCGCCCCGTATCGCGCGGGCTTGGGTTGGAAGATCTGGGGATAGCCCTCGACCCGCGCGGCTTCATTCAGGTGGACACGTCGTTCCGCACCTCGGTTCCCGGCATCTATGCAATCGGCGACTGTGTCCCCGGCCCGATGCTTGCCCACAAGGCCGAAGAAGACGGCGTCGCCTGTGTCGAGATGCTGGCAGGTGAAGCCGGTCATGTAGATTACAACACCGTTCCGGGCGTTGTGTATACTGACCCCGAGGTCGCCTCGGTCGGTTTGACCGAGGAAGCACTGAAAGAGGCTGGCACCGAATATTCGGTTGGCAAGTTTGCCTTCATGGCCAACTCACGCGCGCGTTCGACTGGCGAGACAGACGGAGCCGTCAAAGTACTGGCCGACCCAAATGGCAAAATCCTGGGCGCGCATATCTGCGGCGCACATGGCGGTGACTTAATCGCCGAGCTGGTTCTGGCCATGACCAAGGGTGCGACCGTCGGCGAGGTCGCCTCAACATGTCATGCGCACCCGGCAATGGGCGAGGCCGTCAAGGAAGCCTGCCTGGACGCCATGGGCCGCGTAATCCACGCCTGAGAGGGAACAGCCAGATGACCATCCAGCTTCGCACCCGCCATCCGGAAAAAGCCAAAAAGGCTGACAGCGTCATCCCGCGAAAGCCCAAGTGGATTCGCAAGAAAAAGGTCGACGGGCCCGAGTATTACGAGACCCGTCGCCTGATGCGCGACCACAATCTGACGACGGTTTGTGAAGAGGCTGCATGCCCCAACATTGGCGAATGCTGGTCCAAGCGCCACGCCACCATGATGATCATGGGCGAGGTCTGCACCCGCGGCTGTTCCTTCTGCAACGTCTCAACAGGACGCCCCGATGCACTGGACCTGTTCGAGCCGGGCCGTGTTGCTGCAGCGGTTAAGAAACTAGGCTTGCGCCACGTTGTGATCACCTCGGTCGACCGCGATGATCTGGCAGACGGCGGGGCCGAGCATATCGCCCAAACCATCCGTGCCGTGCGTCATCAGAACCCCGGCACCACGGTCGAGGTGCTGACCCCCGATTTTCTGGGCAAAGGCGATGCGGCGGATTTGGTGTTCGATGCTGCCCCGGACGTGTTCAACCACAATCTGGAAACCGTTCCGCACCTGTACCCGACCGTTCGCCCCGGCGCCCGCTACTATACTTCACTGCGACTTCTGGATGATGCTAAGCGCGCAAACCCAGAAATCTTCACGAAATCCGGCTTGATGGTTGGCCTGGGCGAGAGCCTGAATGACGTGCGTCAGGTCATGGACGATCTGCGCGCGGCTCAGGTCGATTTTCTGACCGTGGGTCAATACCTGCAGCCGACCCCAAAACACCATCCAATTGACCGGTTCTGGTCACCGGAGGAGTTCGCCCAACTGGAACAGATCGCAAGGTCCAAGGGCTTTTTGCATGTGTCGGCGACGCCGCTGACACGTTCCTCGTTCCACGCCGACGAAGATTTTGCCGCCCTCAATCAGGCCCGCCAGCGGGCCATCGCCAACGGGGCATAAACCAAACGCAAATGGGAGGGAAACCATGGAAGCGTTAAATTCAATCGTAGGAGCCATCAATGGCGTCGTATGGGGGCCGCTGATGCTGGTCCTCATCCTTGGCGTCGGCTTCTTCCTGCAGGTCGGGCTGAAATTCATGCCAATCCTGAAAATCGGCACCGGCTTCAAGCTGCTGTTTGCTGGCCGCGAAGGCCAAGGTGATGGTCAGATCAGCCCGTTCAACGCGCTGATGACGTCGCTGTCGGCAACCATTGGTACCGGCAACATCGCCGGTGTGGCCACTGCTGTCTTCCTGGGCGGTCCGGGCGCTTTGTTCTGGATGTGGATGACCGCCCTGGTGGGCATGGCCACCAAATATGCCGAAGCCGTTCTCGCGGTTAAATACCGTGAAAAAGACGAGCTGGGCAATTTTGTCGGCGGCCCGATGTACTACATCAAAAACGGCCTCGGCGCGAAATGGGCCTGGCTGGGCGTTGCATTTGCCCTGTTCGGCGCAGTTGCAGCCTTTGGCATCGGAAACGGCGTGCAGGCCAACGGCGTGGCGCAGGTTCTGGAATCGAACTTCGGCGTGAACACTTCGGTCACCGGCGTTGTTCTGATGGTCCTGACCGCAGCCGTTATTCTGGGCGGCATCACCCGCATCGGTGCGGTTGCTGGTAAACTGGTTCCGGCCATGGCAATTGCATACATTGTTGCAGGCCTTTTGGTTCTGATCATCAATATCGGCGAGATCGGCAACGCGCTGTCACTGGTCTTCACCTACGCCTTCACGCCGTCCGCCGCCGAAGGTGGCTTTGCAGGTGCAGCCGTTTGGGCCGCCATCCGTTTTGGTGTGGCACGTGGTGTGTTCTCGAACGAAGCCGGTCTGGGTTCGGCTCCGATTGCTCACGCGGCAGCCGAAACCAAAGGTCCGGTCAACCAGGGCCTGATCGCGATGCTGGGTACGTTCATCGACACAATCATCGTGTGCTCGATCACCGGTCTGGCGATCATCTCCACAGGTGCATGGACCTCCGGTGAATCCGGTGCGGCCTTGACCTCGCTGGCATTCGCCACGTCGCTGCCGGGTGGCGGTGCTCTGATCGCAATCGCTCTGTCGATCTTCGCCTTCACAACCATCCTCGGTTGGTCGTTCTACGGCGAAAAATGCGTCGAGTTCCTTCTGGGTGTTAAATCCCTGATGCCGTACCGCGTTCTGTGGATTGTCGCGATCTACTTCGGCGCAACCGGGGATCTGGGCTTTGTCTGGCTGCTGGCGGATACGCTGAACGCCATGATGGCCATTCCGAACCTGATCGCCCTGGCCCTGCTGAGCCCGATCGTCTTCAAACTGACGAAAGAGTTCTTTGCCTCGGGCGGCAAGTCCGAAGAGCCGGGCGGCACGCCTGCCGAATAATCCGGCCCTGAAGAATACGGGGGGGCCATTCCGGCCCCCCGCCTTTGAAATAGAATTCCATATCTCGAGGAGAGACGTGATGGCCACGAAAATCCTGCTGCCTATTGACCACACCGACGACCGCTCGTGGAAACTGGCCCTGCCGGTCGCACTGGAACAGGCGAAGTTCTACGGTGCCGAACTGCATGCGGTTGCCGTCATCCCCGAGATCATCCTATTGCCGAACCTGCCTGCCAACTACGGCGCTGGTGCCAAAGACCATGTGCGCAATGCGGTTCAGGCCATACTGGATCACGGCAACGCCTCTGACGTGCAAGTGCATGTCGAAGAAGGCAGCGTCTACCGCGAAATCCTGAAGCTGGCCTATAAGGACGGCTTTGATCTGATCGTCATGGCGTCAACCAAAGGCGATTTCCCGAATTATGAGATTGGCCCAAACCTGGCCCGTGTCGTGCGCAACGCACATTGCACCGTCATGGTCGTTCGTGACCAGTCTCGTTGATCGAAAGGCTACAGATATGACCGAATTAAAACGCACCCCATTGCATTCTTTGCACGTTGAGTTGGGAGGTAAGTTGGTTGATTTTGCTGGGTGGGAGATGCCTGTTCAGTATCCTTTGGGGATTATGGGGGAGCATAAGCAGTGTCGTGAGAAGGCGGCGTTGTTTGATGTGTCTCACATGGGCCAGGTGATCCTGCGCGGTGAGAATTTGGGTGAGAAGCTGGAAGCTTTGTGCCCGCAGGCCTACGCGACCCTGAAGCCGGGCAAGGCGCGGTACGGTTTCTTTACCAACGCGGATGGCGGGATCATGGACGATTTGATCGTGTCGAATGCGGGCGATTACTATTTCGTGGTGGTGAATGCGGCGCTGCGCCATCAGGACATTCCGCATATGCGGGACAATCTAGACGGCGTCGAAGTGATCGAGATCTTCGACCGCGCGCTGGTGGCGGTGCAGGGCCCGGCGGCGGAAAACGTTGTGGGTGATCTTTGCCCTGCCGCCCGCGACCTGAAGTTCATGGAAACCACTGAGGCCCCGATCAACGGCGTAGACTGCCGCATCTCGCGTCTGGGGTATACCGGCGAGGACGGGTACGAGATCTCGATCCCCGAGGACAAGGCGATCGAAGTGTCGAAAGCCTTCCTGGCGCATGAGGATTGCGAAGCGGCCGGTCTGGGCGCGCGCGACAGCCTGCGGCTGGAGGCGGGTCTGTGCCTCTATGGCAATGACATCGACCAGAGCACCTCGCCGATTGAGGCCAGCCTCGGCTGGGCGATCCAGAAGCGCCGCAAGGAAGAAGGCGGCTTTCCGGGCGCAGACCGCGTGCAGAAGGAACTGGCCGAAGGCCCTGCTAAAAAGCTGGTTGGCATCAAGCCCGATGGCCGCGCTCCAGCGCGTCAGGGCGTGGAAATCCAGTGCGCCGAGGGCAATACGATCGGTCAGATCACCTCGGGCGTATTTGGCCCCACGGTCGGCGGACCGGTGGCGATGGGCTATGTTTCCAAGGGCCACGGTGAGCCGGGCGAAACGGTGAACCTGATCATCCGGGGCAAGCCGCAGCCGGCGCAGATCGTGGCGCTGCCCTTCGTCAAACAGAATTACAAGCGTTGAAGTCAGGAGAGAGACAAACATGGCAACCTATTATTCCGAAGAGCATGAATGGCTGACCGTCGAAGGCGACACGGCCACTCTGGGCATCACCAAGCACGCGGCTGAACAGCTGGGCGACGTGGTGTTTGTGGAGCAGCAGGAAGCAGGCGATGAGTTTGAAAAAGGCGGTGAGATCGGCGTGATCGAATCCGTCAAGGCCGCCTCCGAGCTGTATGCCCCGGTCGATGGCGAGATCACGGAAGTGAACGAAGCGCTGGCCGACAACCCCGGCGCGCTGAACGAAGACCCCGAGGGTGAGGCCTGGATCTACAAGATCAAGATCGCGGATGCCGCGCAGCTGGAAGATCTGATGGATCTGGACGGCTACAAGGCCCTGATCGGGTAAACCCAAACGGCGGGTCCTTTCGCGGATCCGCCCCTTCATCTGGCTAAAAATATCCCCGCCGGAGGCTCCTGCCAGAGCGGCCGGGCGAGACATTCCCTGAGGAGCATGACCTATGGCCTTCAAACTGACTGATTACGAAGCCTATGACTTCGCCAACCGCCGCCATATCGGGCCCAGCCCGACGGAAATGCGCGACATGCTCAAGGTGATTGGCTTCAAGACGCTGGACCAGCTGATCGACGCCACCGTCCCGCCTGCGATCCGGCAGAAAGAGCCGCTGGACTGGGGTCCGGCGATGACCGAACGCGATGCGCTGTTCTACATGAAAGAGGTAGCGAGCAAGAATAAGGTTCTGACCTCGCTGATCGGCCAGGGCTATTACGGCACCACCACGCCGGCGCCGATCCTGCGCAACATCCTGGAAAACCCGGCCTGGTATACCGCCTACACGCCCTATCAGCCCGAGATCAGCCAGGGCCGGCTTGAGGCACTGTTGAACTTCCAGACCATGGTCAGCGATCTGACCGGGCTGGACGTGGCCAACGCCTCGCTCCTGGACGAAGCCACAGCCGCAGCCGAAGCGATGGCGATGGCCAAACGCGGCGGGCGGTCAAAGGCCAACAACGCGGCCTTCTTCGTGGACAAGAACTGCCACCCGCAGACCATCGCGGTCATCAAAACCCGCGCCGAGCCTCTGGGCATCGACGTGCAGGTGGCCGACCCGGACACGCTGGATGCGGGATCGGTCTTTGGCGCGATCTTCCAGTATCCCGGCACCCACGGCCATGTGCGCGACTTCACGAACGAGATCGCCGCGCTGCACGAACATAAAGCCATTGCCATTGTTGCTGCCGACATCCTGTCGCTGGCGCTACTGAAGTCACCGGGTGAGATGGGCGCGGATATTGCCATCGGCTCGACCCAGCGCTTTGGCGTGCCGATGGGCTATGGTGGCCCGCACGCAGCCTATATGGCGACCAGTGACAAGCTGAAGCGGTCGATGCCCGGCCGGATCATCGGCGTGTCGATCGACGCGCGCGGCAACAAGGCTTACCGCCTGGCGCTGCAGACCCGCGAGCAACACATTCGCCGCGAGAAAGCCAACTCGAACGTCTGCACCGCGCAGGCGCTGCTGGCCGTCATTGCCTCGATGTATGCCGTGTATCACGGCCCCGACGGCATCAAGGCCATCGCGCAATCGGTGCACCGCAAGACCTCGCGTCTGGCCGCCGGTCTGGAAGAGGCGGGCTTTGCCGTCGAGCCAGAGGTGTTCTTCGACACGAACACCGTCGAGGTCGGCCACCTGCAGAATGTCGTGATGGAGGCCGCCGAGGCCCGCGGGGTCCACCTGCGCAAGGGGGGGGAGAACAAGGTGGGGATAAGCCTGGA
>NZ_CYPU01000069.1 GCF_001458195.1 Ruegeria atlantica
AGAACGGTTACTGTGAAAGTTTCAATGCGCGGTTCAGAGATGAGTTCCTGAATGGAGAAGTCTTCTACAATCTAAGAGAAGCGCAGATTTTGATCGAAGAATGGAGGAAACACTACAACACAAAACGCCCGCACAGTGCTCTGGGATACAAACCGCCGGCCCCGGAAACCATCGTTCAAATGGACCAAAGGCCGGTCATGCACTAACAATCAACTTGGACCACACAAGTGGGGCTGATCAGGCCTGCTTGCTTTCAATCTTGGCGTCGAGCTCGGCCAAGTTGCCATTATTCTTGCACTCTGGCCTGCATTGATAATGTGTCGGCGCGTGAACTCCAGTTTGTGGATGTCCCTACGAGTGGGCTTAGCCGGTGGATGTGCGGCTATCGCTTGCTTTTGGACCTTTCAGCGAGTTGCCGAGGTTTATTCCACGCTGGCTTAAGGTCATTGCGATGGCGCGTTCCGTGATGGTCGCCTGGGAGAAAAGCGGACATTCGGCTGTTCCGCAGCATAAGACAGATTGGGCTCGAAGCGGTCATTCGCAGTTTCTTCCTGAACGACCGCTTTGCGGACAAAGCTGCCGTCCGCAGGGCTCATCGATGATTGCCGCAACAACTGTGGTCAACGTTTATGATGTCAAAAAAGAAACAACTGTGTCACGAAATCAGAATCGAACACTAAGATTTGCCCCCAAACCATGTTCTTGACCATTTGAACGTACCGAATAGCCGTATCCTGCTGTTAGTATGGCTTGCTCGGATATTTGATATCCTAGCCCCAACCCGAGAACGAAGCCGTTGGCTCCTCGGTTTTGCCCGACCTGTGTAAATGTCCCAAATATCGGGCTTGTAAGATCCGAGACGGCCCTACGAAGACGCTCATTCTCTTTTTGAAGGCGCTTGAGTTCCTTCAATTAATCCGCGCCCATTCCGCCGTACTTTTTCTTCCAGCGATAATAGGTCTGTTCAACAACACCAATCTGCCGGATTGCATCCAGACGGGACATGCCTTGCCCCATCAATATCTCAACCTGCCGTAACTTCTAGACAATCTCTTCCGGCTTCGGTCGCTTGTTCGCCATGTG
>NZ_CYPU01000070.1 GCF_001458195.1 Ruegeria atlantica
GCGTGGCCGGGGCAGTCGACGTGCGCATAGTGACGCGTGTCGGTCTCGTATTCCACGTGGGCGGTCGAGATGGTGATGCCACGTGCTTTTTCTTCAGGCGCGCCGTCAATCTGATCATACGCTTTGAAGTCACCGAAATACTTGGTGATTGCTGCGGTCAGCGTGGTCTTGCCGTGGTCAACGTGGCCAATCGTGCCGATGTTGACGTGCGGCTTATTACGCTCAAACTTTTCCTTTGCCATTCCTCAGGCGCCCTTTTGCGATTGGGGGGACCCGTGGTCCCGTGGTTACATCTGCGCGCGCGAGATATTTGGTTCAAAGGGGAAAATCAAGCACATCCTGCGTTAAAAGCTGGTTAAGACGCCGGATTTTGGGTGACCTCGACGGATTCCAACGGCTGGATCAGGTCGGGGCGCTTGTCGAACCAGCCGTTGTCCTTGTGTTCCTCGGCCAGCCATTCCTCGACACGATCGGCTACCTTGAGCGCCAAACCGTCCATTTGCTCTTCTCTGGTGCGGGTATGCCCGGATCCTGTAAGTGCGCTTTCACCGGTCGTGTCTTCAAGAACCTGAAACTGTTTGCCTTTAGCCAGAAACTCTTTTTTGCGCACGTCGTAAACATTCACCAGAACGATTGCCGTGCTTTTGGGGTTGTAGATCACCGGCACACCCGGAGGGGCCAGCATAAACCCCTCAAGACTGATTCCTATGTCGTATTCCTGGGCACCCTCATACCTGCCAAGCCGAATATTGACGGCGTTCTGAATAGCGTCTTCCCACTCTTTAGGCGTCGCTTCCCGCGACACCGGCCCCTTCCGAGCCTTTTCTGCAAAAGCATAATTGACGCGCAATTTGAATTCGCCCAGCGACTCAGGCTCTTCGTAAACCTGTGTCTGCGTGCACGCACCCATCAGGGCCAGTCCGGTAATCAGGGTCAAAGCTCGCAACATTTTCTCGTCTCGATATGCCTGTTTTTCTTTGATCTAGCGCAACCACACGGCTTGTGCCAAGCCGTATCGGCAGAAATCCACTTGCCAGCGCGCTTACTCACGAAAACTTATAGTCGCGCGGGAAACCATAAGGCGCTTTTTTCCCAACACTGGCCCGTTTGGCCAGCCACTGTGACATGTCCGCCTCGTGACGCGTTTTGTCACCGCCCATGGACCACCTCAACCCTTCTTCCCAGTTGAAGGTCGTGATGTCGGACAGGCCACCATCCAGTTCCAGTGTGCCCTGTCGGCCGCGCGCCATATTGTATTTTTGCAGGCGTACGCCCTTACCGCGCCCCATTTCGGGCAGCTCTTCCACTGGGAACACCAAGAACTTGCCGTTCTGCGACACGACCGCGACGTGATCGCCCGAAACGGGCTTACAGATCATCGCCGTCTCATCAGCTTTGACGTTCAGCACCTGCTTACCGTTGCGGGTCTGGGCCAGCACGTCATCTTCGGGCACCATGAAACCGTTACCCGCGTCTGACGCCACCAACAGCTTGCGCCCTGGCTTGTGGATCAGGATGTCGATGATCTGTGCCTCATTCGGCAGGTCGACCATCAGGCGCAGCGGTTCGCCCATACCGCGCCCACCCGGCAGATTGGCGGCGCTGAGCGTGTAGAATCGTCCGTTCGAGGCAAACACCAACAAGCGGTCAGTCGTCTCAGCGTGGAATATGAAACGCGGGCCGTCGCCGTCCTTGAACTTTAACTCGCGCTTCAGGTCGATGTGACCGGTCATGGCACGTATCCAGCCCATCTGAGAGCAGACAACCGTAATCGGTTCTTTGTCGATCATTGCCTCAAGCGGCACTTCTTCAACCTGCCCGGCTTCGGCAAATTGGGTTCGGCGTGCGCCACCTTCATAGTCTTTGCCAAAGGTCTTCTTGGTCTCTTTCAACTGCTCGGCGATTTTGGCCCATTGCAGGGCCGGGTCGGCCAGCAGGTCCTCGAGATTGGCGCGTTCCAACATCAATGCGTCACGTTCGCGGACCAGTTCCATCTCTTCCAGACGGCGCAAGCTGCGCAGGCGCATGTTGAGGATCGCATCGACCTGAAGCTCGGACAATTCACCCTCGCCCGGCTTGGGCGACACATAGTCCGCCTCGCTGGTGGCGCGGATATGGTCGATGCCCCAATCCTCGCGCATCAACGCGGCTTTGGGGTCGTCGTCGTAGCGGATGATGTCGATCACACGATCCAGGTTCAGGAAAGCGACGATAAAGCCTTCCAGTACTTCCAGACGGTGATCGATTTTGGCCATACGGTGACGCGAACGGCGCAGCAGTACCTCTTGCCGGTGATCAAGGAAGGCGCGCAGCACTTCCTTCATCGAACAAACCTTGGGCGTCACTCCGTCGATCAGCACGTTCATGTTCAGGCTGAATCGAACCTCAAGGTCCGAGCTGCGGTAGAGCATGCCCATCAAAACCTCAGGGTCCACGTTCTTGGAGCGCGGTTCGAGGATCAGGCGGATGTCATCGGCTGATTCATCGCGAACATCGGCAAGGATCGGGATTTTCTTGGTCTGGATCAGTTCCGCGATCTTTTCGATCAGCTTGGATTTTTGAACTTGATAAGGGATCTCGGTGACAATGATCTGCCACTGGCCGCGGCCCAGATCTTCAACCTCATATTTGCACCGCAGGCGGAACGATCCGCGCCCGGTGCGATAAGCCTGCGCAATATTCTCTGGGGGCTCGACGACAATGCCACCGGTCGGGAAATCCGGACCCGGCACATAGTTCAGCAACGTATCATCGCGGGCATCCGGCACCTTGATCAGATGCAGACAGGCATCACACAGCTCGGCAATATTGTGCGGCGGGATGTTCGTTGCCATGCCCACCGCGATTCCGCTGGACCCATTGGCCAGCAGGTTCGGAAACTGCGCCGGCAGTACGACCGGCTCGGACAGCGTGCCATCATAGTTGTCGCGGAAATCGACGGCGTCTTCGTTCAGCCCCTCAAGCAACGCTTCGGCCACGATGGTCATCCGCGCCTCTGTGTAACGTGAGGCCGCCGGGTTATCACCGTCGATATTGCCAAAGTTACCCTGCCCGTCGACCAGCGGGTAGCGAACGTTGAAATCCTGCGCCAGACGCGCCATCGCATCGTAGATCGCGGCATCGCCATGCGGGTGATAGTTACCCATCACGTCGCCGGAAATCTTCGCGGATTTACGGAACCCGCCCGTCGCGCTGAGTCGAAGCTCGCGCATCGCATAGAGGATTCGCCTGTGCACAGGCTTCAGCCCATCGCGCGCATCAGGCAATGCCCGGTGCATGATGGTGGACAGCGCATAGGTCAGATAGCGTTCGCCAATCGCGCGGCGGAGCGGTTCAGCTATCTCGCCCCCATTGTCGGGGGCCTCCATATTGGGGTCGTCGATCGTATCGTTCATATATGATGTGATACGCCGCAAGCGCGCGCTGGTAAAGCAATCAGCTTAGATTTTGCTGGGGACAAGTCGCGCTTTTTGCAACAGGGGGAGACAAGTCCCGGAATTCCCCCGGTTTTCGACTCGGACCGCGAAATATGGTAGGCTGTCTTCATTAGACTGCTGCCAAAGACTGCTGCCAATTTCTTGTACCTGACGATTGACTTGGGGGATGCGCCATGACGCGCCTTATTATTTTGACTTTCACCGCACTTGGCTGGTGTTTTTACGTTATGAGCGGCGGACCAGATTTCGAACCGCGCGGCTTGCGGAGCGATCAACCCGTGCGCGTTGCTTCTGTACCCCAACCTGCGGAGGTAGCACCCACCCGGGCAGAAGAACTTGTGACCAGTGTGGCCGTACGGGCTCCGACCGTGCGTGCTCAACCCCAACCTGAACCCGAAGAGATCGTGCAAATCGTGGCCGAACCAGCCAGCCTTCAGTCTCTGTCCGGCATCTCGGTGTTCGATGATCAGAGCGCAAACATCACGCTTGCTTCGCTGGAAGACGGCGTAGCGGGATTGCGTCAGACCGATGATGCGCCCCTGCCGGAAACATCAGAGGCCGCGGCGATTCCCGAACCTGAAAAAGACATCCGCGAAATCTCGGGAACGCGGGTGAACATGCGCGATGGGCCTGGCACCATATACCCAATTGTCGGCAAAGCTGCCATCGGACAAAAGGTCGAAGTACTGAGCGATTCCGGAACCGGCTGGCTGCGCCTGCGCGTGTTGCCCGCGCAACAGGTCGGTTGGATTTCCGCCTCACTGGTTCGAAAAATTCAAAACTGACGCTGCACCGTCATTGTCCTGACCCTCACCTCGCAATAGCTTTGGCCTGAATTGAAGGTCAGGAAGATCATGCAGAAAACCATTCTTATCACCGGCTGCTCGTCCGGCATCGGTCTGGACGCGGCACACGGTATGCGTGCGCGCGGCTGGCGTGTCTTTGCATCCTGTCGCCAGCAGCGTGATTGCGACCGGCTGCGCGCGCAAGGCTTTGAAAGCCCGCGCATCGACTATACCGACGCCGCAAGTATCGCATCAGGCCTGACCGAAGTGCTTGAGGCCACCGGAGGTACCTTGGATGCGCTGTTCAACAACGGTGCGCACGGCTTGCCGGGCGCAGTTGAAGATCTGCCGACCGAAGGGCTCCGCGTGATATTCGAGGCCAACTTCTTTGGCTGGCATGAACTCACCCGACTGGTGATTCCTGTCATGCGCGAGCAGGGGCACGGGCGAATCGTTCAGAATTCGTCGGTTCTGGGCCTGGTGGCCTTCCCATGGCGCGGCGCATATGTCGCCACAAAGTATGCCATTGAAGGTCTTACCGACACGCTGCGTCTGGAACTTGCCGGAACGAATATCAAGGCCATCCTGATCGAACCCGGCCCAATCACGTCGAAAATCCGCGAGAATTCGATCCCCTTCTTCGAGCGTTTCATCAACTGGGAGAACTCGGCTCTGCGCGAAAAATACGAGGCTTCGCTGTTGAAAAGACTGTACGAATCCTCAGGCCCGGATCGTTTCGAACTGCCTGCATCAGCGGTGACAGAAAAGCTGGCCCACGCGGTTGAATCAAAAAGGCCGCGCGCGCGCTACTATGTCACTACGCCAACCTATATCGCCGGATATCTGCGCCGCCTTTTGCCCACCCGCACCATCGACCGCATTCTGTCGGACGTCTGAGGCGAAATTACCCGTTCGCTTTTCATGTACATGAGGCTAGATGATAGCCAAACGAAACAAGAAACGCGGACGGTGTGCTTATGGACCTTTTGATGGTCATTTTGCTGTTGGCCATGGCGGCGGTCGTCGTCGTGCTGGCGATCGGCATCTCCAATTTCGGCAAAAGCGGCAAAGCTGCTGCGATGAAAAGCAACAAGATGATGCGCCTTCGCATCCTGTTCCAGTTCATTGCTGTGGTGCTGATCGTGCTCTACGTCTACCTGCGCGGACAAGGAGCTCAATAAATGGTCGTTCTGAACAAGATTTACACCCGCACCGGCGATGATGGAAAAACTGCGCTGGGCAACGGCGAACGGGTCGCCAAGTATTCTGGTCGCGTGGCCGCGTATGGGACCGTTGACGAACTGAACGCTTTTGTTGGCGTTGCTCGGACCGAGGCGGAAGGCGACGTCGATGCCGCCCTAGCGCGCATTCAAAACGACTTGTTCGATCTGGGCGCAGATTTCTGTCGCCCCGACATGGAAAAAGACGCCGAGGCCGACTACCCGCCCCTACGCATCGTTGCATCTCAGATTGATCGGTTGGAAGCCGAGATTGACGTGATGAACGAAACGCTAGAGCCGCTGCGCAGCTTCATCTTGCCCGGCGGGTCGCGTCTGGCAGCGAATCTGCATGTCTGCAGAACCGTATCCCGCCGTGCCGAACGCCTTGCGGTCGAATTGACCAACATGGAGCCCGTGAACGCAGTCGCGGTGAAATACCTCAATCGTCTGAGTGACTGGTTTTTTGTTGCCGCCCGCTGCGCCAACGAAAACGGCACTGCGGACGTTTTGTGGGTTCCGGGCGCAAACCGCTGAAGTTGGCGCGGGATCCGGCGGATCCTGCAGCGACCAGCAAAGCAAAACCCCAGCCAAACGGGTGTGGCCCAAAGCTCTGGCACCGGCCACCAAAGCAATAAAATATCGCGCCGTTGCGTCAAAATACATGAAACGCGACGTCTCAAGTTCATGACGTGACGATTTTGCCCTGTTGCAGCGTGAACTGAGACGCTATTCAGTCCCCCGAGAGCATTGGTGGAGTCGCTTCGCGGCTTACCGTTTTTTGTGAGGAGCAAGCGCAAAATGAAGGTACTCGTGCCTGTCAAACGCGTGATTGACTATAATGTGAAAGTTCGCGTGAAAGCGGACGGTAGCGGTGTTGATCTCGCCAATGTCAAAATGTCGATGAACCCGTTCGACGAAATCGCTGTGGAAGAAGCGATTCGCCTGAAAGAAGCAGGCAAGGCTGACGAAATCGTTGCGGTTTCGATTGGCGTCAAGCAATCGCAGGAAACCCTGCGCACCGCACTGGCCATGGGTGCTGACCGCGCCATTCTGGTTGTTGCCGCCGATGACGTCCATCAAGACATCGAACCGCTGGCCGTTGCCAAGATCCTGGCCAAAGTGGTCGAGGAAGAGCAACCCGGCATCGTTTTGGCTGGTAAGCAAGCGATCGACAACGACATGAACGCTACCGGTCAGATGCTATCGGCCCTGCTGGGCTGGTCGCAAGGCACCTTCGCGTCCGAACTGGACATCGAAGGCGACAGCGCCAAGATCACCCGTGAAGTAGACGGCGGCCTGCAGACCATCAGCGTCAAGATGCCGACCATCGTCACTGTTGACCTGCGCTTGAACGAGCCGCGCTATGCGTCTCTGCCGAACATCATGAAGGCGAAGAAAAAGCCGCTGGACGAGAAAACCGCCGCCGATTACGGCGTCGACGTCACCCCGCGTTTGGAAGTCGTCAAAACCGAAGAGCCGCCGGCACGTGCTGCTGGTATCGTCGTCGGCTCGGTTGATGAGCTGGTTGAGAAACTCAAAGAAGCGGGGGCTGTGTAATGGCTGTTCTTCTTCTCGCAGAAGTCAACAATGGCGAACTGGCGATGGACGCCACCGCCAAGGCTGTCACTGCCGCAAAGGCACTGGGTGACATCACCGTTTTGGCCGCGGGCGGTTCTGCCGCTGCTGCCGGTGAGGCCGCCGCCAAGATCGACGGTGTGTCCAAGGTACTGGTTGCCGAAGACGCGTCGCTGGGCCACCGCCTAGCTGAATCGACCGCGGCCCTGATCGTCGGTCTGGCTGATGGTTATGAGCACATCGTTGCTCCTGCCACCACCGACGCCAAGAACGTGATGCCGCGCGTTGCAGCCCTGCTGGACGCGATGGTGATCTCCGATGCATCTGGCGTGGTTGACGGCTCGACTTTTGAGCGTCCGATCTATGCGGGCAACGCGATCCAGACCGTGAAGTCACACGATGCCAAAAAAGTCGTCACCTTCCGTACCGCGTCCTTTGACGCGGCTGGCGAAGGCGGCTCGGCTGCGGTTGAGACCATCTCGGTTGGTGACAACCCAGGTCTGTCGTCATGGGTCGAGGACAAGGTTGCCGCGAGCGACCGTCCGGAACTGACCTCGGCTGGCGTTGTTGTCTCGGGCGGCCGTGGTGTCGGCTCGGAAGAGGACTTCAAACTGATCGAAAGTCTGGCTGACAAGCTGGGTGCCGCTGTCGGCGCATCGCGCGCCGCCGTGGACTCGGGCTATGCACCGAACGACTGGCAGGTCGGTCAGACCGGTAAGGTTGTTGCACCCGACCTTTATGTCGCGATCGGCATTTCAGGCGCGATTCAGCACCTAGCTGGTATGAAAGACTCGAAAGTCATCGTTGCGATCAACAAGGACGAAGAAGCGCCGATTTTCCAGGTTGCGGATTTTGGGCTGGTTGCAGATCTGTTCCAGGCCGTACCCGAACTGACCGAGAAACTCGGCTAACCGCTGGCTTAGCTTTTTCATCGCGAAATTTTGAAAGGCCCGCTAATTGGCGGGCCTTTTTTATTAATGCAGATTGCGTATTGGCCCCATCAAAGCTGCCGCAATCGCCCGATGGGCAGCTGGGCCAATCATGTGCTCTGCCATTGGTTGTTGCAGTGTGCCGAACAACATGTCCACAATCTCGTCAGACTGACCGCACACATGGGTTTTGACGTCGACGATATCCGTGCAGGATTTGCCAACGACCTGGATCATCTGATCCGTTACGCCGACATCAGCGAAGTCAATGTGATGCGCGCCCTGCTCTCCTCGAAGGACCTGCAGCCGCAAGAGGATCACCGGGGTTTCCAGGGCTTGCAAAAAATCACCGATCTTCCGAACCCAGTTTCGGCGCAGTTCGTCCAGAACAACTTCGATGCGCGCGTCGCGAACCTTTTGCAGGCAGGTCATCAGGTGGCGCACGAAATGAACCTCTGTGAAGTCGATTTCGGGATACAGGCTGATCAAATCCTTCGTTGGCGCCAAAAACCGATCGTTACGCCTGGAATGAACGCGATAAAATTGGTTGGACTGCCCAAGAAGCCCTGGCGCCTGCATGACGCAGATATCTGCGCCCCTTAGCAAATTGCACAACCCCCTGTCATCGCACAACGCGTCAACGCCGCTGAACAGACATCCAAAGTTCAGAACGCGTCTTTCGAGCCCGTCCTCGAGAATAGCTGAGAATGGACGGTCGACGAATCGCCCAAATGTCTCATCCCCGCCAACGCAAGCTGCGTAAGGTTGATCCAGAACACGCCGAGCACCGCGAAACCAAAACCGCGATCCTTCATATTGGCAAACCTCATGCCCGGGTCCCCCCGAGCCTGTTTGATGATAGCTCATATCACTCACCCATTTTTCACCCGGTTGCCATCTTGCAGCCGCAAGTCTTGAGAAAATCCTAATGTGCGCATTTGAAGCAAAATCGAACGGTCGGATCCCCTTGCCGCCCGCCCCGATCTGTCGATACTGTCGCCGTATCCCGAGACATAAAGGCACCTGAACATGGATGTAAAATCGGTCGGAGTGATTGGCGCAGGTCAGATGGGCAATGGCATTGCTCATGTTCTGGCGCTGGCAGAGTATGACGTTCTGCTGAACGATGTCTCGCAGGACGCGCTGGACAGCGCCGTGGCGACGATTGAAGGCAATCTGGCCCGACAAGCATCAAAAGGCAAAATCTCGGACGAAATGATGCAAGCCACGCTGAGCCGGATCAACACGACGTTGGAGCTGCCCCAGTTGGGTCAGACCGATCTGGTGATCGAAGCCGCGACCGAGCGGGAAGCAATCAAACAGGCGATTTTCGAAGACCTGCAGCCGCATCTTCTGCCCCATACGATTCTGACATCCAACACGTCCTCAATCTCGATTACCCGCCTGGCCAGCCGAACGGATCGGCCGGAACGCTTCATGGGGTTCCACTTTATGAACCCGGTGCCCGTGATGCAGCTGGTCGAGCTGATCCGGGGGATTGCCACGGATGAAGAGACGTTCAAATCATGTAAAGCGGTTGTGGACCGGCTTGGCAAAACCGCAGCTAGTGCGGAAGACTTCCCGGCCTTCATCGTGAATCGCATCCTGATGCCGATGATCAATGAGGCCGTATATACTCTCTACGAAGGGGTCGGCAGCGTACAGTCGATTGATCAATCGATGCGGCTAGGCGCAAACCATCCAATGGGCCCGCTGGAACTGGCTGATTTCATTGGGTTGGACACATGTCTGGCGATTATGAACGTGTTGCACGACGGGTTGGCAGACACCAAGTATCGGCCCTGCCCACTGCTGACAAAATACGTCGAAGCAGGCTGGCTTGGCCGTAAGACCGAACGCGGGTTTTATGATTACAGAGGTGAAACACCGGTCCCAACGCGCTAAAGGGGCCCAGGCCCCTCGCCCGGGATATTATGAGCCAAATGAAGAGCGGATCAGGAATCGCGTGATTTACCAAGCGCCATTGTGCGTTTTCTGAGCCACGCCATGAAACCGCGCGGATCACTTTCCAGCAGCTTCATATCCTCGTCCGAAATCGGCTCGCCAATCACCGGAGATTGCGGCTTGTTGCAAGAGCGAACGATCTCATGCAGCAGCAGCCCCTGTCGTAGGATCGGCGACAGCTTGTTGGCAATCTGATAGGCGCGTGAATTGCTGCCCGGAAAGAAAATCGGAACCACCTGCGCGCCGGATCGGCGGATCATCTTGGCGGTAAACACATTCCATTCCTGCTCTTGCGCAGGACCGAACCAGTCGTCCGAGGACATCACCACACCCGACGGGAACAGCGCAACCACGCCACCTTCCTTCAGGTGTTCCATCGCCTTGCCACGCATCTCAAGCATTTTGGCTTGCGCTTCGGGGTCGTGTGGAAAAGGAACCGGGATCATGAACGAAGTCGCGGCCTCATCCAGTCCGGTCAGGACCGAGCGGGTCAGGATGCGGTAATCATTGCGAACCTGCCCGATCAATTCGGCCAGTATCATGCCGTCGACCATGCCATGCGGGTGATTGGCCACGACGATCACAGGCCCTTTTTTCGGGATATTTGCATATTGGTCCTGCGGCGTGGTCAGGTTGATTCCCATGACCTCAAGCGCACCGCCCCAGAACCTTTGACCACGATAGTATTCGTTCTTTTTTTCGAACTTATTGACCATCCGCAGAATGGTTAGCTTACCCGTACACCATTCGATGGCGCGGATAGCTGTAGACGTCCAAGCATCATCGAAGGAATTCGCATAGGTCAGGGTTCTACGATCATAGATTTCGCCCTGATCTTCCGTCCCGTCCACCACCGGGCCTGTCTTGGTCTCGTGCGTCGTTTGCGCCAATTCCTGGTTTTCCCGTTCTTCGTATCGCGACTGGCAGGATTAGAACCCTTCCCCGAACTTTCCGTTCACAAGGGTTTCCAATGCATCCGCCAACGCCTCAGCATCCGGTCCGGACGTCTCGACGTCAATAGTCGTTCCGCGAGACGCTGCCAACATCAAAAGACCCATGATGCTGTCCCCTGATGCAGAAAGTCCGTCTTTGGACACCTCTGCCTGCGCGTCAAACCCCTCAACTACTTCGACCAACTTAGCCGAGGCGCGGGCGTGCAGGCCTTTTTCATTGATTATTTTCAAGCTTCGGTTGGTCATTCTTAATCAATCCGGTCTTAATCTAACGTCACGTTTTGGGCATTTATATATTTGCGTCCAGCCTCCATCGCCCGCCGGACCGCATCCCCGATCGGCAGGTGGCGACTTTTGGCCAATTTAATCAACATAGGCAGATTTGCACCGTAAAGAATACGCCGATCCTGCGGCGTACAGGCCTTCAGACTTAGATTCGACGGGCTGCCGCCGAATAGATCCGTGACAACAACCACACCGTCGCCGACATCGACGCCGTCAGCGGCGGTGCAGATTTCTGACTGCTTGGCTTCCCGGTCGTGGTCAGCCTCAATCGAGATTGCGGCCAGGCCCGGTTGATTTCCGACAACATGCTGCATTGCGGCCAGATATTCCTGAGCCA
Organism: Ruegeria atlantica; assembly: GCF_001458195.1. Taxonomy (GTDB): domain Bacteria; phylum Pseudomonadota; class Alphaproteobacteria; order Rhodobacterales; family Rhodobacteraceae; genus Ruegeria; species Ruegeria atlantica. The sequence continues at coordinate 11,487 of NZ_CYPU01000070.1, forward strand.
GCCCGCCATGTGCTACGAGTACGATCCCGATCAATCCAGCCTCTCATTCAACGATCGACGTTCCATTTCGCGGTGCCTAATTGCCACTTGCTGCCCTTCCTGTGCAAGGGCGTTTGCGACCGCTTCTGCAGTTGCGACCGATCTGTGTTGCCCTCCGGTACACCCGAAGGCCACCGAGAGATGCGCTTTGCCTTCGGCGCGGTAGGCCGGAAGCAACAATTTCAGCAGATCGACAACACGGTCAAAAAACGGCGCGTAATTCGCGTCAGACCGTACATAGCGCGCCACGTCCTGGTTTCGACCATCTTCGGCTCGCAATTCCGGGCGCCAGAAGGGATTCGCCAGAAACCTGCAATCAAAAACCATGTCCAATCCGTGCGGCAAGCCGCGTTTGTACGAAAAAGATTCGATGGATACCGCCAGATGTCGACCGCCTTCCGGAGCGAACCAATGCTCGACCTCCTTGCGTAGCTGGTGAACGTTAATCTGGCTGGTGTCGATCAGAATGTCCGCAATTTCTCTGATCGGGGCCAACAGCTCTTTTTCCTGCAGTACACCGGCTTCAGGGCCTGCATCGGCCGCGACCGGATGGCGCCTTCGGGTTTCCGAAAACCGCCGCAGCAGCACTTCGTTTCGGCAATCCAAATAGAGAACCGTCAACTCGACCTGCTCGGTCCGCCGCAGCCGCATAACAAGATCAATGAACCCGATGGTCGAGAAATCGCGATTTCGGGCATCGATGCCCAACGCCATTGGCCGATCGTTTTCCGGACCGTCCAACAAACGCATCAAAAGGCCCATCGGCAAATTGTCGATGGCTTCGAACCCCAAGTCTTCAAGCACACGGATCGCCGTTGTCCGCCCAGCACCCGAAGGGCCGGTGATCAGAACGATCCGCCGCTGTTGTTTCATTTGCTGGGCCATTCCGGGTTCACGCGCCCCATTTTCATCAGTTGCATCAATGCCGAAGCCAAGTTGGGGACGCCGCGCCCGCGAAGCAGGGGCACAGTTTGCCCAAGGGCGCGGATCGAGATCGGATCTGGCAAACGTACTTCTTCCCGCTGGTCCATATCCACCACATAGCGCAAGCCCACTGGTCCTACAGGTGGCGCGCGCAACAATCCGATACCGCGGGCCTCAATAACGCCTCGGATATTTTGGGCCGCATCAGCAGTCACTTCACCGCCGTTATTACGTAAAGCCACGCGGTCATCACCGACAAGTTCGGCACCCAGTGCCATCATCTGCAAGACCAGCTCAGATTTTCCCGCTCCTGACGCGCCAACAATCAGCAGACCGCGCCCGCCAACAGCCACGCAGCTGGCGTGGAGTATGGCACTGTCCTGTTTTTCCAGATCATAGATTGACGGGGCGCTCATGATTTACACGGGCAAGCCAACTACAAAGCGCGCGCCTAGTGGGTCCGAGGTGATATTGGCATCGGTAGGCCGGATGTTTTCGGCCCAGATCACACCACCATGTGCTTCGACAATCTGTTTGGAGATTGCCAGCCCCAGGCCCGAGTTGTTTCCGAAGTGCTCGGCGGGACGCTCGGAATAGAACCTTTTGAAGACCTTGGTCAGGGCCTGCTCCGGAATACCGGGGCCGGTGTCTTCGACAACGACCAGCACCCTGTTTTCGCGCCGCCGGACCCAGACACGAATCGCATCGCTTTCGTCACAGAACGAAGTAGCATTGGTGATCAGGTTGACAAAGACCTGCGCCAGTCGCGCCTCCAGTCCATTGATTATGATTGGATTGGACGGCAGATCGGTTATATAGTCGATCCCTTTGGCCCGTGCATCTTCACCCAGATGCTGGCTTATATTGCCAACCAGCTTCACCAGATCAAAGGGCTCTTCTTCTTCCTTGACCAGTTCGGCATCCAGACGGGACGCGTTCGAGATATCGCTGACCAGACGGTCCAGACGGCGAACGTCATGTTCGATAACACCCATCAATTTTTCACGTTGGTCATCGCGTTTGACCATTCGTAACGTTCCAACAGCTGATTGAAGGCTGGCCAGAGGGTTCTTGATCTCATGCGCGACATCAGCGGCGAACTGTTCGTTCGCGTCAATTCGGTTGTAGAGCGCGGACACCATGCCCCGCAGTGCGCGGCTTAGAAGACCAATTTCATCCGGACGCGCGGTCAGGTCGGGGATGCGGATACGGCCAGGATTTACTCCGGCGCCCCGGTCCTTGCCCAGTTCGGCGGCCGCCGCAAGATCCGCCAACGGGTTTGCGATGGTTGAGGCTAGAACAAGGCTAAGTCCGATCGACACAAGAAGCGCGACAATAAACATCTGAAGTATGCGCTCCTGCTCGCGACGGGCGAGGGCGTCAATCTCTCCGGATGGACCGGCCATGGCAACGGCCCCTACGGCGACGCTATCCTGCAGGATAGGGACGGCTGCAACGATGACCGTTTCGCCAAAGTAATCCTTGACGGCCTGCACCTGCATCTGCCCCTGCAGCGCGCCGGGCACTATGGTCTGAACCCTTTGCGCCAGCGTCGGCGCTTCGCTGGGTTCTGTGGCGGTGAACACGCGCGACAAACCCGTCCACACGGCGTTCAATGCGTCGCTGATCAAAGTACTGCCGGTCTGAACCTCGGACTCGGACGCCAACAGTGCCTGCTCGGACGCTGCGCCACGCGCCCATCCAATCAGTGTTCCGCGCGCGTCATAGACAAAGACTTCGCCCCCTTGGGGCAGGGTAAGGCCCTCCAGCGTGTCCTTTACGTCCAGTGCGCCGGCATCCTGCGACAGGCCGGACGCTGTCCGGCGCAGCTGTGCTTCGAACACGTTGCTGACCAGCTGCGCATCCCCGATCAGGTTGCGCGCGGTCTGCTGAACCTGTTCATCGCGGGAATCGTCCAAATACAGCAACCCGGTGACCAGCGTTACCAAGGCGATCAGGTTGAGCGTGATGATCTTACGCGCAAGCGGCGAGCCGCGCATTGCAAACAGGCCGCGGCGGCGGCGCGCGTGCCGAAGTTCGGCTGACTTGGGATCCTGCGGGATGACCCAATCATCCCCCAGAACGACATCACCGTCCCGCAATTCGCTGGTTTGTTCTGTATCGCGCACGAGCCCCGGTTACCCCTAGTATTTGGCCACGCCTATTCTTCGTTGTATCTGTACCCAATTCCGTACAGTGTTTCGATCGCCGAAAACTCGGAATCTGCGGCGCGCATTTTCTTGCGCAGTCGCTTGATGTGACTGTCGATCGTACGATCGTCAACATAGACCTGATCGTCATAAGCCACATCCATCAGCTGATCGCGGCTTTTGACAAAGCCCGGACGCTGAGCCAACGCTTGCAACAAAAGGAATTCGGTCACGGTCAAAGATACGTCCGAGCCCTTCCAGCTAACCGCATGGCGCAAAGGATCCATCCGCAGATCGCCGCGCTCCATAACCTTGGCGTCACCTGTGTTGGCGGTCGTCACATCGCCAGTTGTCGCCTCTTGCCGGCGCAGCAGTGCGCGGATGCGTTCAACCAATAGACGCTGAGAAAAAGGTTTCTTGACGTAATCGTCCGCGCCCATGCGCAGGCCGAGAACCTCGTCAATTTCGTCATCCTTGGATGTAAGGAAAATCACCGGCATCTGGGTTTTCTGCCGAAGACGCTGCAACAGGTCCATCCCGTCCATCCGCGGCATCTTTATGTCCAGAACAGCCATATCGGGCAGTTTCTTGTTGAAAGCGTCCAGCGCTGCCTGCCCATCATTATAAGTCTCAACCTCGAACCCTTCGGCTTCGAGCGTCATGGATACGGACGTCAGAATATTTCTGTCGTCGTCCACCAATGCAATCTTCGACATCGGGTTAACCCCTATTCCTGCTCACTCACGCAATAATTCGCTTATTAGTAGGGCATCTTTGTCGTTTTTATGACCGCGAATCAATCCGTATCTGCGAATCGTGCGATTGTTATCACACAGATGCGGCAAAAAAGCCGTTAATGAGAGCGTAAAAGCGCCTTGTTTTCTGGCGAGAAATTAGTGGTGGCGCTAAACTTTGACTTGGTTGCGCTAACTGCGCCAAACCGTCCTGTTCATGCCCCAAACGACCATGTTAAGACCCGCGCATCCGCCGGTTTTCCCGGTATACTGCCCCAAGAGCGCCCCCGGCCCAATTGCCGGCGCGCCGCCACAGGAGAAGAAACGCATGACATCTGGACGGGTTAACCCGCAATTCCGCCTCGAAGATCAGGGCATCGAGGGTCTGGGCAATGTCTATTACAACTTCATGGAACCGGCGCTGATCGAAGAGGCGCTGAAGCGCGGCGAAGGCACTCTTGGCAATGGCGGAGCTTTCCTGGTCACCACAGGCAAATTCACCGGTCGTTCGCCCAAGGACAAACACGTCGTCAAAACCGACAGCGTTGCCGATAACATCTGGTGGGAAAACAACGCCGCGATGACCCCCGAGGGTTTTGACGCGCTATATGTCGATATGATCGAGCATATGAAGGGCCGTGATTATTTCGTGCAGGATCTCGTCGGCGGCGCCGATCCCGCCTATTCAATCAATGTGCGCATGGTCACCGAACTGGCATGGCACAACTTGTTCATCCGCCACTTGCTGCGCCGCCCGGATCGCGAAGATCTGGAAGAGTTCGTTGCAGATTTCACCGTCATCAACTGCCCAAGCTTCCAGGCCGACCCGGCCAAGCATGGCTGCCACAGTGAGACCGTGATTGCGCTGAACTTCGACCGCAAGCTGATCCTGATCGGCGGTACGGAATACGCGGGCGAGAACAAGAAATCGGTCTTCACCCTGCTGAACTACATGCTGCCTGAAAAAGGCGTGATGCCGATGCATTGCTCAGCCAACCACGCTGTTGGCAACCCGGTCGACACCGCGGTGTTCTTTGGCCTGTCCGGCACCGGCAAAACCACCCTGTCGGCAGACCCTGCCCGCACGTTGATCGGCGATGACGAGCATGGCTGGTCGGATCGCGGCACCTTCAACTTCGAAGGCGGTTGCTATGCCAAGACCATCAATCTGAACGCCGAAGCCGAGCCGGAGATCTACGCGACCACCAGCAAATTCGGCACTGTGATCGAGAACATGGTCTTCGACCCCGAAACCAAGGAACTGGATTTCGAGGATGACTCGCTGACCGCGAACATGCGCTGCGCCTATCCGCTGGAGTATATCTCGAACGCCTCGAGCAGCGCGCTGGGTGGGCACCCCAAGAACATCATCATGCTGACCTGTGATGCATTTGGTGTTCTGCCTCCGATCGCACGGCTGACCCCGGCGCAGGCGATGTACCACTTCCTTTCGGGCTTCACGTCGAAAGTGGCGGGGACAGAGCGTGGCGTCACCGAACCTCAGCCCACCTTCTCAACCTGCTTTGGCGCGCCCTTCATGCCGCGTCGCCCGGAAGAGTATGGCAACCTGTTGCGCGACAAGATCGCCCAGCATGGTGCGACTTGCTGGCTGGTGAACACCGGCTGGACCGGTGGTGCCTATGGTGTTGGCAGCCGAATGCCGATCCGCGCAACCCGCGCGTTGCTGACAGCTGCCTTGGAAGGATCGCTGCGCGACGCCGAGTTCCGCAAAGACGCCAATTTCGGCTTTGACGTCCCGGTATCCGTTCCCGGCGTGGCCGAAGTTCTGCTGGATCCGCGACGCACCTGGGATGACCAGGCCGTATTCGACAAGCAAGCGGAAAAACTGGTGCAGATGTTTGCAGAGAACTTTGAGCAGTACCTGCCCTTTATCGATGATGACATCAAAGCCGTAGCAATCGGTTGAAATCAAAGGGGGCGGTTTTCGCCCCCTTTTCTTTTGCCCAGGCGAGTAACCTCTCTGTAATCTTCCTGTGGTTGTATAATGCGCAATGCATATACAAATTCGTTGCTCGCTGCAGCAGATTGCAGTACTTCACTGTGTCATTATGACGAAAAAGCCCGGCGCTTGCGCACCGGGCGTGAAGAAAAAGACCTTGGGGACACTTATGAGCGCGCACTCACATTCGCGATTTGAGCAACCTAATCAAATATCTAGTGTAATCCATCGGGGATGGGTGTCAATATGAGACGTGCTGGAAAAATTCTGTTTCAGCGAGTTTCTAACTTTCGCTCCAACGCGAAAGGCGGCAAGGAAAACAACAGGTAGGCAAATGACGGAAATCTCGAAACTGACCGAACTTCGCAAATTGATGCAGAGTATGGAACGGACCCTTGGACTGGAGCAACTCTCTCCGGTTGAGCGTGACATTTATTATGCGGCCGAGGAACTGTCGAAAGCCGATCAAGAAGTCCGCACGTTCGGTTTGATCGAGCACACCCTTGTTCAGAGCGTCTCGCGTCCGACATTTTTCCGCGCGTTGAAATCGCTGGTCCAAAAGGGCTATCTGTCCCAAAGCGGCAATGCCAACCGGGGGCGGTATATCGTGCATGCGCCCAGGTGACACCGCTAACCTGCGTGTTGATGGCTAATAATCGTGCGCAGATGGGCCTCTGACACTTTCTTCGCCTCACTGGCTTACATAGTTGCATCATTCCTCACTTTCGAGGTCTTGATGCCGCTGCAAAACGTGTTCTTTCCTGAATACCCAAGCCGGGCCAGCCTGCTGTTCCTGCCTCACGGGGTAAGGGTCCTGGCAGCGTGGCTACTGGGGTGGCGCGCGATTTTCGCATTGTTGCCGGGTGTCTTTGCAGTTTTCGCATTTCTGGGGGGGGCGGATGTCTTCTTACCCAGCCGCTTGTTGGCAATTGTCATCGCGGTCACAACGGTTCCTACCGTGTTCTACCTGCTCAAATGGGCAGGTTGGGACTTGTTTCCCAGACCTGATCGCAAACCCTGCTGGCTGTGCGTCATGGGTGTCGGCGTGATCACGTCGTTCCTGGCATCCGCCATGACAAACATGAGCTTTGGCAGCGCAGGGGTAGAGTACATCGCCTTTCTGATCGGCGATATCTCGGGGCTATTTTTCCTGATGCTGGGGCTTTACTTCACGTTTCGGTTTATGGACCGCAGAACTTAACCCATCAGACCGCGGCGCAGCAGGTTCAATCCTGCGGCCAACAGCACAACCAAAGTCACTTTGCGAAACAGCTCCTGATCGATTCTCGATTGCAACTGCATGCCCACCCACATCCCGATCACCGCCGGAACGATCAGGGCAGCCGAAAACGGCGCGGTGTCGGCCCGCAGGATACCTGATCCCATATGGGCGACCATCAGGGCAATTGCACCCAGCCCATAGATGACCCCCTGCACCCGCATTTGCACGGCTTTCGGCGTGTTCAGGGCCGTCAGGTACGCCACTGTTGGCGGTCCCCAAATACCGGACATACCACCGACAAACCCTGCGACGGCCCCGATCAAAACTTCTATTCTGGCCGATGGTTCTTTCAGCAACAACTTCACACCCAGGACCTGGATCAAGGCAAAGAACGTGACCGGAACGCCAATCATCAACAGGAAGGTCGATGTCGGCACCAAAGTGACCAGCTTGGCTCCGACCAGAAGGAACACCAAGCCCACGATTAGAAAGATGCGAAACTCCCTGACCGACGACACGGCCGCGGAAACACCCTGTCCCAAAGCCTGAAAGGCATTAGTTACCAGTGTCGGAAGGATCAGTCCCGCGATGGCCAGCTCGGGCGGTAGAAAGACACTCAACCCTGAAACCATAACCATCGGCATGGCAAAACCGACGATACCTTTGACCCACCCAGCCAGAAACGCAACGCTCAGAGCCAGCAGAAGATCCTGTGGAGGTAGTAAAGAAAACAATGTCATGGCCCCCTGATATCATTCCTGACGGGCGCTGCACTGCAAAAACACTCGAGAAATATTAGAACTTTTTTGCAACGTAATACGTATTTTTGTTGCGCTGCACGTGCAGCATGATATGACCAGACGACACGAGAAAAGGACACGATTCATGGCCCATGACGGACAGGATATGACCCAGATGACGACACCTGCGATTTTGCCCGATCTTCTGACGCTGACCCGTGCGGCCGCACCCGCCGTTGAAACAGTGTTTGAGCGTGCGCGTGAGTCGGTGCGCGGTATGGTTTCCGCTGATGGCCGTGTATCCGGTGCCTTGATCGAAGCCAATCAAACTGCCGCCCATGGCTTGTCATGGCTGGCCACATATTCTCAGTCCCTGAAACAGATGCAACGCTGGGCCGAGGCGCTGGAGGCCGAAGGTAAGTTCGGTGAAATCGAACAGTTGCTGCACCAAATCGCCTTTGGCGAATACCTACACCAGGTTGCGGGCGGCATTCCGATGAACCAGGGCGAAGTCGTGCGCCTGCAGGACATGGGTCTTGGCTGGGACGCGCTGTCCGGTTTTCAGATCCCCGAAATTCAAACGTTGATGGCGCAGGCCAATTCTCAGACCGCCCGCAGCCGTCTGGTCAAGCTGATGGAAGATCAGGCAGGTGCCACCATCTTCGGTGCCTCGGGTCTGGACGAAGAGCTTGAGATGATCCGTGACCAGTTCCGCCGCTATGCGGTCGAAAAGGTCGAGCCCCACGCTCATGACTGGCACCTCAAAGACGAACTGATCCCGATGGAAGTCATCGAGGAACTGGCGGAAATGGGTGTCTTTGGCCTGACCATCCCCGAAGAATTTGGCGGCTTCGGCTTGTCCAAAGCCTCGATGTGCGTCGTGTCCGAGGAATTGTCGCGCGGTTATATCGGCGTGGGCTCTCTTGGTACACGCTCCGAGATCGCGGCCGAGCTGATCATCGCGGGCGGCACCGATGAACAAAAAGCCAACTGGTTGCCTAAACTGGCCAGCGCCGAAATTCTGCCGACAGCCGTTTTCACCGAACCAAACACTGGCTCGGATCTGGGCAGCCTGCGTGCACGTGCGGTCAAGAACGCGGACGGTGACTATGCGATCACCGGCAACAAAACCTGGATCACCCACGCGGCACGTACCCATGTGATGACGCTGCTGGCCCGGACCAACCCGGACACCACCGATCACCGCGGTCTGTCCATGTTCCTTGCGGAAAAGACCCCGGGCTCAGACGAGAACCCCTTCCCCACGCCCGGCATGACCGGCGGTGAGATCGAAGTTCTGGGTTATCGCGGAATGAAGGAATACGAGCTGGGCTTTGACGGCTTCAAGGTCAAGGGCGAGAACCTTTTGGGCGGTGAAGAAGGCAAAGGCTTTAAACAGCTGATGGAAACCTTCGAAAGCGCGCGCATTCAAACCGCTGCCCGCGCCATTGGCGTGGCCCAAAGCGCGCTGGATATCGCGATGCAATACGCGCAGGACCGCAAACAGTTCGGCAAGTCGCTGATCAACTTCCCCCGCGTGTCCGGCAAACTGGCCATGATGGCGGTCGAGATCATGATTGCACGTCAGCTGACCTACTTCTCGGCTTGGGAAAAGGACCATGGGCATCGCTGCGACCTTGAGGCCGGCATGGCCAAGCTGCTTGGCGCTCGTGTGGCCTGGGCTGCGGCTGATAACGGTCTGCAAATCCATGGCGGCAACGGTTTTGCGCTGGAGTACAAGATCAGCCGCGTTCTGTGTGACGCGCGCATTCTAAACATTTTTGAAGGGGCTGCCGAAATTCAGGCACAGGTTATTGCACGGCGTTTGCTGGGCTAACCGGAATTAGGCATCCCGTTTCCCCAACTAGACCCGGTCTTGTGCCGGGTCATTTTCTTTGTTCCGAACTCCAGTTTGAAATTCACGCCGTCTGTTCTGTGACAGGATAGAGACCTTTCTGATCCTCAATCGAAAAAACTTCCCCCTTTGCTTTTTGTTGAAACCCCTTTAGGGCACGCTGCGACCCAAACCGGGCCCAAGGATGGTGATGACAGAATGACCCGACTATTTTTTGCGCTTTGGGCGACCGTTGCAGCCCTGATACTGGGCGGATGCGCCACAACCCAGCCTGTGGCGGGCTACACCGAGGTGGACGAGCTGGCACTGGCGATCGAAAACCTTGGACCCCAAGTCGATCCCGCCGAGGCACAAAAGGCCGCCACCATCGCCTACACCTATTCGCAGCAACTGAAGCGGGATTGGAACGTCACAGACCCGGCGATTATCCATAACGCCAAGGTCATCAACGGGTTCCGGGAAAAGGGATTGTGCAACGACTGGGCGCAGGCCATGACCCGCCGCCTGCAGCAGGAAAACTTCCGAACTTTGGACGTGCACTGGGCTACGTCGCCCCCAACCGCCTTTCGGATCATCCACCATTCTGCCGCTATCAGCGCCAAAGGAGACACGATGAAAGATGGCATCATCCTTGATCCATGGCGCAACAGCGGTGCACTGTTTTGGGATCAGGTAACTGACGACACCAGATACAATTGGCGGCCGCGCCTGGACGTTCGCGAAGAACTTATCAACGGTGAGATCCCCTACTAATCTGGCTTCGCCGGTTCCCTCGGCACCAGTAAGAAAGTAAGACACCCGAATGATGCGTCTGATCCTGACACTGCCTTTGATTGGCCTGTTTCAATGCGACAGGGACGAATCTGTTGCCGCCTACGGCGCCGCGGACCAGACTTGGGTGCTGCAGGAAATCGACGGGCAGCCTTTCGAGGCCAGCGCCATTTTGCGGTTCCCCGAAGAGGGCAAGATCGCGGGTAACGCCCCTTGCAACAGTTATAGCGGCACCCTGAACGCGCCCTACCCCTGGTTTGAGATTATGGACCTGACCGCAACACGTGCGGCCTGTGCCGGGCTTGAGGCCGAAGGCTTCTATTTCGCTGCGCTGATTGCGATGACGCAGTCCGAAGTATCCGGCGACCTGTTGATACTGCGCAATGATGACGGGCACGAAATGGTGTTCAAAGCCGCCGAGTGAACTGATCCACAAATCTTGCCCGCGCATCCGGCAAGGGGTTATGCCCCAGGGACGGGGCTAGATGGTGTTCCAGAAAGTAACCGGTGGTTTTCAACCCTGCGGCAATCTCAGCGTCCGGCGCTTGCCCCTCACCGCGCAAACAGGGTGGCAGGGGCAACAGCTTATCCGCCCATTCGCCAGCCCCATCGGCGCTAACGGCTCGACCAGTCTTGGGGGAGACATAGACCAACCAATCCGCCGCCCCTGTCACAGCACAGGCCGACAGGTCCAGGCCAAAGCCCAGTTCTTCAAGCAACGCCAATTCCCAGCGCAGGTAAGCTAGCGGCCAGATTTCGTCCTGCCCCAGCAGATCCAACAACTGTTCGGTCTGTTTGTAGATCGCTGGATGCGGTTCACGCTCGGGCAGGCAAAAGGACAACAGCGCAACGGACGCGTTCAATCCTGCCAACGCCATCCGACCCGAAAATGCCGCTGCTGCGCGTGAACGCAAAGGTTCAACCTGAAAAGCGCCAAGATGTTCTTCCAACCGCGCCCGCCACAAAACATCAAGCTGCGCACCGGGTTGCAGGATCGGGGCGATCTTGCGACTGGTCCCTCCGCGCACGACGCCTGCATGACGACCGTGGCCTTCGGTGAAGACCTCGATAATCGCCGCCGTTTCGCCATGCCGACGAGACGTCAGAAGGATGCCGTGATCGCGCCAGTCCAAATCAGGCTCCTTTCGTCTCAGGCCCGCCCCCGGTTTGCAACAGATCGCAAGGCGGAAACATCCGCAAGGGGGCAGGCATCCAACTGGTCTTTGGGATTAGAACCGGGCCCTGAAAGCCACCCCGACCAACGGCGCGGTTTCATAGTTTTGGCGGCTGAGTTCCGTGCCGTTCGCATCATCCAGTGTAAGACGCCCATCCAATTCTGCGCCTGCGAAAACGTTAAGCGAAATGCCGGGATTGGGATTGTAGCCAAAGGAAACCACCACTGGAATACTTTTGTCCTCGCCTATCCCGTTTGGGGCCAGCCCTTCCTCATCAAGCCGGAACCGAATGCGCTCAGAGCGAGCAGAAAGGCCGAGGGTCATCGTGTCATTCAGCGCATAGCTGAGTGTCAACCCCGGCCCCTGCGTTGCGCCAATCCCCGAGCCGGTATTCAGGTTCCAACGGTCATTGATATCCCAATCCACCAGAAGCGCCGGAAAAAAATCGATATCATCGTCTTCGAACTGCGAAAACGCTCCAAACGCAGGGCCGATGGTCAGGCTCTCGCTTAACTTCCAGGCAATACCAGCGAAGACACCATAAGTTCTGCCGTCCGCCGCATCAGCGCCGCTCTGGTAGTCCCAGCGGACCTGCGGTGACACGAAAACGCTTGCAGTATTGCCGGCACGAAATCGAACTGGAACAGAGATTCTGATGTCGCGGATGTCCTCCCACGGTTGGTTATCCGCCTGACTAAAGTTGTAATCGAACCTGCCGATGCTTGCTGACAGCCCAACCGAGGTTCCACCATTCAGATTATACAAAGCGGTTGTTCGCAAAAACGCCCGGCTGGCCGAGAACTCCCCGCCTTCACTCAGGTCCGCGTTGCTTTGATAAGCGGTCAACCCATCGATTTGATAGACCCATCCCAACCTCTGCTGCGCAAAGGTGGGCGAAGTCACCATGCCCAAGGCAAGGATCGTTGAACAGCAGGCCAAAGTGAAGGTTTTCATCTTTTTTCAACTCGATAGGGGCAAGGATACATTCTCAGATAGCATTCTGTCGGACACGATCAAATGATTGAAGGGAACTGATTTGTAGAGTGTGACAGCGAAGTCGAAGACAGACCCTGCGCACTGGTTTTTGCTCACCACCTAAACAATGGCCGCCAGAAAAGACCTGAGATTGCGCTGTAACTCTCATCTATGGTCAATAAGTTACCAATCTCGTTTCCTTGACAACGCGGGGTTGCCACCCTTTATTTAACAAAATAGTTAAACAGGAGGTCACGATGCGAGGCATAACCATTACATATTCCTTCGATGGCAACGAAGCCGAATGGCAGGCCACCATCCGCACATTTATCGAGGCAATCAACGCCGACCCTGAGGCGGCTGGAAAATTCACCTATCAGGTTGCGGTCGCTGATGACGGAAAGTCCCGGGTTCACTGGGGCCGCTGGGACAGCGCCGAGACATTGGCTCATGTGCAATCGCAACCCTATTTTCAGGCCTTCGCACCCAAAGTAAAGCAATTCGCCGGTGAAACATTGACCACCACCGGGCACGATATCACGCTTAAAAGCAGCGGCTGGTGACGCCTTGGCACCGGATCGTGGCGGCTGGTCAAAACGTTAAACCGACGTGGATCAGGATGCCCACAACCATCAGGACATTCAGCACCATCGAGATACCGTTGCCCACGTAAATAGGCAGCTTGCCGACCACCAGCCCGTAGGCGAACCATAAGAATGACAGCACAGCAAAGAGCGACCAAGACAGCAGAGACTGGCCGGTCGCGTGTTGTGAATGCGTGAAGTACAACTTGATCAACTGCGGCAGCGTGGCAAAAGGGCCGACAATGCCAATGAAGACCATGAAGCCTTCAAACCGATGCATCCAATGACCAAGTTCTGATTTTTCAAGCTTTTCAGCAAGTGTTTCGGCCATACATACAGCTATTATCTATTCAAACGGTGCGGCGATCCTCGCCGACAGAGTGCGGGTAAAATAGACGTTTTGGTCCGAGCGACCAAGACCCGTTGAACGGCTGGCTAGTCCAATCCCTCATCGCCCAGCAGATGCCGACCCTGCCGGTCCTCGACCTCGATCACCCAAAGATCGGGGTCAAAACTGCGTTGCCGGGAGATGGCATCGTCAACCTCTGCTTCGGCGCCAGAGGAAAGCTCGACCCATTTGCGTTCACCGCTCATCAGATCAAAACTGCGTTGGAACGCCACCGCTTGCCCATCCAAGGTGTTTAGTTTGACCAACACCGCGCCCGCTGTGTCGTCGCCATGTGCCACGACAAAAGCCGGGATTTCCTGAAACCGTAGCCTTGCCAAATAGGCGTGGACCCAAAAATCAGCCGTCAGGCGGGTCATGCGTTTCCGTCTTTGAAATCCAGACCCATTTCCGAGTAACGCTCGGATTCCTCGAGCCAGTTCGGGCGCACTTTGACTTGCAGGAACAGATGTATCTTGCGGTCCAGGAACTCTTCCAACTCGGCCCGCGCGGCTTGGCTGACCGCCTTGATCGTCTCGCCCTTTTTGCCCAGCACGATGCCTTTGTGACCGTCGCGCATGACATAGATGATCTGGTCGATCTTGGCAGAGCCGTCTTTGCGCTCTTCCCAGTTTTCGGTCTCGACCGTCAGCTGATAGGGCAACTCCTGATGCAGGCGCAGGGTCAGTTTCTCGCGCGTCATCTCAGCCGCGATCATGCGCAGGGGCAGATCGGCGATCTGATCCTCGGGATACAGCCACGGGCTTTCGGGCAATTCCGCAGCCAGCCATTTGCGCAGATCCTCAACGCCATAGCCCTTTTCGGCGGAAATCATAAAGGTTTCGGAAAACGGGTAGCGTGCGTTCAGGTCACTTGTCAGGGCCAGCAGCACCTCAGACTGGACTTTGTCGATCTTGTTGATCGCCAGCGCAACCTTTCGGCCCTGACCGATCTCTTCCAGGCCTTCGAGGATACGCTCGACCCCTTCGGTGATGCCGCGATGTGCCTCGATCATCAGAACGACGACATCTGCATCCGCCGCTCCGCCCCAGGCCGCGGCAACCATGGCGCGATCCAAACGACGACGCGGTTTGAACAGGCCGGGTGTGTCTACAAAGACCAGCTGCGCATCGCCTTCCATTGCCACACCGCGAATGCGGGTACGGGTCGTCTGAACCTTATGCGTCACGATCGAAACCTTGGCCCCGACCATGCGGTTCAGCAGGGTGGATTTGCCTGCGTTGGGCTCTCCGATCAGGGCGATAAATCCGGCGCGTTTGGGCATGTGTCTGGCGTTCCTGGTTGCAAGTGCGCACCCCTATAGCAGAAAGGCCGCGCGGGCCAGAGGGATTTGTCGCATTGCGGTCATGCAAAATCGGTGGCACGCCTATTCCAAGCCGCGCCAAATCCAGCCAGGCAACCATCGAAAAATGAGGCAAGACATGAAACGTCGCGAGTTTCCTTTGGGCAGCGGGGCCGCTGCCGGCGCGCTGGGTCTGGGCGGTTTCGGGTTGGCGCAGGGGACGCCGGAGTTGACCATTCAACCAGCAAGCTTTGCCCTGCGGGATACGGTGACGACCGGAATGGTCAGCCTGTCCCCTAACGCACCGCCGCCGGTATTGTATGGCAAGCAAGGGGAAGTGATGCGGCTGCCGGTGCGCAATACGCTGTCGGAATACACGGCAATGCACTGGCACGAGATGCGGATCGCGAACAACATGGACGGCGTCCCTTACCTGACCCAAATGCCATTGGGTGAAGGTGAGGCCTTTCACTATGACTTCACTCCGCCCGATGCAGGCACCTACTGGTATCATCCACATTGCATGACGATGGAGCAGATGGCCCACGGTTTGACGGGCGTCATGGTGATTACAGAACCCGAAGACCCCGGATTTGACAGCGAACAGGTGATCAACCTGCGCGATTTTCGGTTGGATGAAGATGGTTCGTTTCTGCCCGCCTATACCCAGCGCGGCGCGGCACGGGCCGGAACCTTTGGCAACGTCCACACCGCTAACTGGGTGCAGAGTCCTGTCTACGATCATGCCGCAGGCAGTCTGGTGCGACTGCGAGTCGTAAATACGGACACAACGCGTATCTACAAACTGCATCTTGAGGGCGGCGATGCACGGATTATCGCGTGGGATGGCCATCCGCTTGAGATTAACATCCCGATGCCCAGCGCTGATGAGCCGCTTCTTGTCGGGCCCGGTCAGCGGGTGGATTTTGCGGTTGCAATGCCCGGCGACGAGGGGCGCAGCGTTGCGCTGATGGCAAAATTGCCCGGTCAGCCGCACAGACCTATGGCACAGCTGCGCGCAATCGAATCATCAGCGTCACGAGACCTGCAAGAGTTGCGCCCTCTGCCCGTCAACCCGGTCGCGAAACCCGTTCTGACCAATGCCGAGCTGCACGAGTTTGTATTTGGCTGGACCCCCGAAGGTGGTGAACCCAACAACGGGTTCTGCGGCTCGCTGGGGTATAACTTCTGGTCCATCAATCGCAAACCATGGCCCGGCGACGCGGCGCAGGGTGTTGGGCCTTTGGCAACGCTGGAAATGGGCAAAAGCTATGTCCTTCGGCTGCGAAATGAATCTCCTAACTTGCACCCGATCCACCTGCACGGATTGGCTTTTGTGCCGATACGGTCGAACCTGCGCCAACTGCCGCCTCTGATGAACGACACGATGCTGTTGCTAAAAGACGAGGTTGCCGAGATCGCGCTGGTCGCTGATAACCCGGGCGACTGGGCGTTCCACTGTCATGTCATCGAGCACCAAAAGACCGGGCTGACTGGATTTATCCGGGTGGTCTGAGGGGCGAGCTAGACGCTCCCCAGGCATTTCATGCGCTCTGGCGCTCAATCAAGCGCAAGACGGCAACCATGACGATCCCGTAAAAAACATGCCCAATCAACGCGACCCAGGTGATCGCCGAGAAGTTTAGGAAAGTCGGCAATCCGGACAAAGTTGTGATCCCACCCAGGGCAAAAACCCAAAGGCCAAACCCATAGATGGCCGAGGCCGCGAACATATGAACGGGGCCAAAGACCTTAACCCATATCGGCTTGAAGATCAGAAACCACCCCAGCGGGTACGCAATCAGACCTACAAGATAGAAATGCACGAAGAAGCCAAGGAAGGCATTGCTGGGCAGGCCGAGACTGGCCAGCAGGCTTTGGGCCAGCCCTTCGGGCGACAGATTGGCCCAGCCGATGCCGGGGCTGACAACCTGCCCCCAGAAATCGAAGGCGATCGTGGCGATAAAACCGGCGATAAACAGAAAGCCGATATTCACGGTGGTCAGTTTTGCGCTTTGCATTTGAATGCCTCAACTCATTGTATCCGTTTCGCTTTGACCCATTGCTCAAAAGTAAGCGCCAAAGCGGATGACCTTCAGATACGACTGCGGCCCGAGGTCCGCCATAGGCCTCAAGTTAGATTGAGAATTGTGACATAAACGGATTGCGAAGCTTTGTTATTTCAACTGATCCAGCAGCGCTTTCGCGGCAGCTTGTTCTGCCTGACGTTTCGACCCCGCCGTCGCCTGAGCCTCGGCGCCGTCCTGCAATCGTGCGGCAATGGTAAACACTGGGGCATGGTCGGGGCCGCTGCGCTTGACCTCGACGTAAGCGGGCGGCTTTTGCCCGCGCGCCTGCGCCCACTCCTGTAGCGAGGTTTTGGCGTCGCGCGCATCCGCTTCAACGTTGTGGACGCGATCCCCCCACAGTCGCAGGATGACGTCGCGCGCGGCCTCGAAACCGGCATCGCGATAGATTGCGGCGATCACAGCCTCCATCGCGTCACCCAGCAGGGCCTGTTTGCGGCGCCCGCCTGACAGCATCTCGGACCGGCCCAGTTTCAGCACCACGCCAAGATCGATTTGCCGGGCCACATCGGCACAGGCCTCTTTGCGGACCAACGCGTTGAACCGAGGGGCCAACTGCCCTTCGGATGCTTTTTTGTCGGCCTCCAGCAGGGCGGTTGCCATGACAAGACCCAGAACCCGATCGCCCAGAAACTCCAATCGCTGATTGTCGGGTCGTGTCGAGGACGAGACCGATCCATGGGTCAGTGCGCGCACCAGCAGTTCAGGGTTCGAGAATTCGTACCCCAGACGCTGCTGGAACGCCTTTATCTCGGTCGAAAGCTTCAATTGACCGCCTTGAAGAAGCGATCCCCGCGCCATGTCCAGAAGAACAGCATTGACCGGCCAGCGGATGAGAACAGGATGCGATCAGCCCGCCCGATCAGGTCTTCGTAAGGCACATAGCCTACGCCACCTGCGGATTGCGGCACGCGGCTGTCGCTGGAGTTGTCGCGGTTGTCCCCCATGAAGAAGTAATGCCCTTCGGGAACCGTGTAGATACCGGTATTGTCAGCCGCCTGGTTGCCGATGTTCAGCACTTCGTAAGACACACCGTTTGGCAGTGTTTCGATCATACGCGATTTTTCGCAGACACCGCCAAAGCCGACAGGACCGTTTTCGCAGCGTGGGCGCAAACCTTGCGAGCCTTGTGGTTCGGCAACTTCGGTGAACACACCATCTGGCTGTTGTTGTACCGGTGTGCCGTTCAGGATGATCTGACCGTCCCGCACCTGAATGCGGTCCCCGGGCAGACCAATCAGACGTTTGATATAATCACGACCACTGACGGGGTGGCGGAAAACAATGACGTCACCGCGTTCGGGGTCGCCGCCCCAGATACGAGTGTTTTCATCGCTCTGCATCCAGCCGCAGAGATCTTCGGCGTCAACATTCAGGCCGACGCTTGGGATGATCAGGCTGGGGCAAGACGCGTAGGAATAACCGTAAGACATTTTGTTGACGAACAGGAAATCGCCGATCAACAAGGTGGGCTTCATCGAACCCGACGGAATCCAGAATGGCTGGAACAGGATCGTGCGGAACACGCCCGCGATCAGCAGGGCATAGACGATGGTTTTGATCGTCTCCCACACGGCGTTACCTGTTTTGGCTTCCTCGGCCATACTGCTCTCCGGTCGTTTATTCGTTGGGGTGCTACATGCGGGTCGGTTGGGGGCAAGTCAAGGCTGCGCAGGCGCATCGTGAAGCGGGCGCGCCTCGATCACCACGAATGCCTGCGCCCAAGGGTGATCGTCGGTCAGGGTGACGTGGATGATGGCCTCATACCCTTCGGGCGTCATCTCTTTCAGTCGATCTGCCGCCCACCCGGTGACATGCATCACAGGCTGACCGGTGCGCAGATTGGTCACCGACATATCCTTCCAGGCAATGCCCATGGCCAGACCAGTGCCCAGCGCCTTAGAGCATGCCTCTTTTGCAGCCCAGCGTTTGGCATAGGTTCCGGCGACATCAGCGCGTCGTTCGGCTTTGCTCTGTTCGATCTCAGTGAATACACGGTTGCGAAACCGGTCTCCGAACCGGTCCAATGTGCCCTGAATGCGGTCGATATTCGCGAGGTCTGTGCCGATGCCGAGGATCATTGCTCTTGGACTTTTCGATTACGTCTGGCCATCGCTCTCAATTCGGCCTTTATGGCGAGTGGAAATATCGCAATGTTTGAAATAAATGCCACTGTCGTCAGAAACACCATCAATTCCACTATATGGCCGCTGCGGTGCCAATCATAGAACCGGTACATTTTTATTGGTCCTAAGCCGGACTTCGCCAATAAATAGTAAGCGGCATAATTCACTAAATAGAAAATGGCTGTCGCCAGAAACGCAAACGTCAATAATTCGCTCCAACCCGGCATACTTCCGGCGGAAGCGGCAACGACTCGGCCTGTGACAGCGGCTGCCAGAATGGCGGACAGAACCGGAATACCCACATTTGAGAAATCAATTCCAGTCAGCGCAAGCAGCAGCACAATAGAGATGGGCAGCAGAAATCTGATGATTACCAGCCAAAGCGTGTATCTCCACACGTTTTCCATCTTCAAAATTGCCTCCAATAATCGATTTGAAGTGTTGTATTTACGTAGCCCTTACGACAACCGCACCGTCAAAATCTTGTAACTCGCCACTCCAAAGAACCCAGCAAACGCAAAATCGAACCAGCGGCGGGCGCGGCGGTAGGCTCGCACCATGCGTTCCGAAGAGAAGAGAAAGGCATAGCCGGTGAAGATCAGCAACGATCCTGCGTATAGCATGGCGAAATAGCCCAACAACATCGAAAGGCTGGCATCATTCGGAGCGACGATGGCATAGATCGACCCCCAACTCAGGATCGCCTTAGGGTTGGTCAGGTGAATGGCGGCGCCCTTGGCAAAGATTGTGCGAAAAGAGCCGGTGACAGGGTTGCCTATAGCAACCTCATCAGGCGTCATCGCCCGGCGCAGCGCCTTGATCGCCAACCAGCCCAAATAGGCCACCCCCACATAGCGGATGACCTCGAACACCCAGACATTGGCCAGCATGATCGCCGATAAACCCAGCGCGGCGGCGATGCCCCACGCGGCAGAACCAGCACAAATGCCCAAAGCAAACACCAGGCCAGCGCGGCGACCTTCGTTCATTGCGGTTCCGGCAATCCCCATTGTTGCAGGCCCCGGAGAGCCACCGGCCATAAGCCAGGCAAACCAGATGGCAACAAAACCGGGGGTGATCATTCGCGCGCCTCATCCATTAGACGCCGCATCTCGGCCATGGCAGGCGTGAGGCCGCGAAAGATCGCCTCGCCAATAAGGAAGTGCCCGATGTTCAGCTCGCGGACTTCGGGGAATGCCGCGATCGGTTGTACGGTGTCATAGGTCAGGCCGTGGCCCGCGTGCACCTCAAGGCCCAGTGAATGTGCAAAAACGGACATTTCGCGCAGGGCTTCCAACTCACTGTTGGCTTTGTCGTCGTGGTCATCGGCCATGGCATCGCAATATGCACCGGTGTGCAGCTCGATCACTTCGGCGCCGATACGATGCGCCGCCTCGATCTGGCGCTGATCAGCAGCGATAAAGATCGACACACGACACCCGGCATCGCGCAGCGGAGCGATAAAATGAGCCAACTTGTTTTCCTCGCGCGCGACTTCCAGCCCGCCTTCGGTGGTGCGTTCCTCGCGCTTTTCAGGGACGATGCAAACCGCATGCGGCTTATGCCGCAAGGCAATTTTCTGCATCTCGGGCGTCGCGGCCATCTCAAAGTTTAACGGCACCGACAGGACCTCCATCAGGCCATCGATATCAGCGTCCGAGATATGGCGACGGTCTTCGCGCAGATGCGCGGTAATGCCGTCAGCCCCGGCCTCTTCCGCCAGCTTGGCGGCACGCAGCGGATCAGGATAGGCCCCGCCCCGCGCGTTGCGAACCGTGGCCACGTGGTCGATATTTACGCCAAGACGCAAGTGGTTGTCAGACATCGCTCGAATCCTTCTTAAGGCCCTGGTCTGAACCTAGGGCATTCATCAATGGAACGGCAGGCTTAGTTTCGGCCAAGCGTTTGATTTCGTCAAACTTTGCCTTGATCTTGTCGCGACGGCGCTGCTGATAGGTGCGGATCAGCGGCAAACTGAGATAGGAGCAGATTACACCCGCCAGAATGCCCGGAAGAACGCCGCCAATCATGTAGGGAAAGAACACCTCGTTATAGAAGATGCTGAGCCCATGCCAGTCCGCGACACGGTCGGTGAACATGGCAATAAAGTTGTTCTTCAGGTCTCCCATTGCATCTGTGAACTTGCCCATCAGACCATGCGTGTCGCCTTTGTGGAACTTGGTTCCCAGCAGGAAATGCCCGGTCTGCAGGCAAACCACGCCGATTGGCACATAGGTGAGTGGGTTGCCAAAGAATGTTCCACTCAGAGCCGCCAGAATATTGCCGTTCAGCAGCCGCGCCACCACAGCAGCGACCAGAAAATGCAATCCGTAGAACGGAGTGAATGAGGCAAAGACGCCTGCCCCGATTCCACGCGCAATGCGCTCGGGGGAATCCGGCAGCCTACGAACACGATGCTTTACATAGTGAAAGGCCCGCGTCCATCCACCACGGGGATAGACGAATTCAGACGCGATCTGGACAGGCGAGCGTCGGTCTCGGCGCTTAAATACCACTCCTGATCACCCCTTCTCAGCCAGCCGCTACTGCGGTTTTGGTCCTGTCCCTATAGCGTTCGACCGCGGCGACGTCGCTTTCGGCCTCAAGCATAAGCATCAGCGAATGCAACTGTTCCAGGTCACGCAATTCGACACTGACCAGAAGGCGGTAAAAATCCGGTTTGCGGTCGACAAACTCCAGGTTCGAAATATTTGCCTTTTTCTCGCCTATCAACGTACAAATGCGGCCCAGCACCCCGGCATCATTGCCAATCGTGACGTCCAGAGTCGCACCATGAACGGCCGGGTGCGTGCCAGAATGCCAGTGCAGATCAACCCAGCGATCTGGTTCGCTTTCGAACTCGGACAGGCGGTCGCAATCGATTGCGTGCACCACAACGCCCTTGCCGCGATAGGTAATGCCGACGATGCGTTCGCCAGGCAAAGGCTGACAACAGGGCGCGCGGTCGAATTTCTGGCCGGGTTCAAGGCCGATCACCGCGCGGCGCGGAGAAATGGCATCACCGTCATCCTGGGTAAGTTCAGGGTAAACGGCGCTGACCACATCATGCGCCGTCAGCTCGGCGCTGCCGAGACGCGCCAGCAATTCGTGACGATCCTTCAGGCGCAGGTGTTTCGCAGCGGTATCCAGCGCCTTGTCGGTAGCCTTTCGACCGACATGTTCGAAACCGGAACGCGCAAGTTCCTTGCCCAGCTTGATGAACCGCTCGCGGTCGACCTCGCGCAGCGCACGCCGAATGGCGGTCCGGGCCTTGCCGGTCACTGCAATCTCAAGCCACGTTACCTGAGGCGTCTGGCCGTCAGCGGTAATTACATCCACCGACTGACCATTCTTGATCCGCGTCCACAGTGGCACACGGATGCCGTCCACCTTGGCGCCAACACAGGCATGTCCAATGCGCGTATGGATCGCATAGGCGAAATCAATCGGCGTAGCCCCACGCGGCAGCTTGACAACATCACCCTTGGGCGTGAAGCAAAACACCTGGTCCGAGTACATTTCCAGTTTGACCGCTTCGAGGAAATCTTCGTGATCTTCCTCACTGTCGAACTGTTCAGTAAGGTTCGCAATCCACTTGGCCGGATCAACGGCAAAAGGGTTTTCCGAGCGGACACCGTCGCGGTACGACCAATGCGCCGCAACGCCGGTTTCTGCCACATCATGCATCTGACGGGTGCGGATCTGAACCTCGACCCGTTTCCCGTCGCGGCCGGAAACTGTTGTATGGATCGAGCGATATCCGTTCGATTTCGGCTGGCTGATATAATCCTTGAACCGACCCGGCACCGCGCGCCAGCGCTGGTGAATGGCACCCAGCGTCCGGTAACAATCTTCCTCGGACCGGGTAATGATGCGAAAACCGTAAATGTCGGACAGGCGCGAAAAGCCCTGATCCTTTTCCTGCATCTTGCGCCAGATCGAATATGGCTTTTTGGCGCGACCAAACACTTCGGCTTCGATGCCCGCCTTTTCCAGCTCGTGCCGCATGTCGCCGGTGATCCGATGAATCACGTCGCCGGTTTCACGTTGCAAGGTGATAAAGCGGCGAATGATCGACTGGCGACCTTCGGAATTCAGAACGCGGAAAGCAAGATCCTCAAGCTCTTCGCGCATCCACTGCATACCCATGCGACCCGCGAGCGGCGCATAAATATCCATCGTCTCGCGTGCCTTCTGCACCTGCTTTTCCGGGCGCATTGCCTTGATTGTACGCATGTTGTGCAAACGGTCGGCCAGCTTAACCAGAATAACCCGCAAGTCTTTGGACATGGCCATGAACAGCTTGCGGAAATTCTCGGCCTGTTTGGTCTCGCGGCTGGACAGCTGCAGATTGGTCAGCTTGGTGACGCCATCGACCAGCTTGGCAACCTCTTCCCCGAACAGTTCGGACACTTTGCCGTAATTGGCCTTGGTGTCTTCGATCGTGTCATGCAGCAACGCCGTAATGATCGTCGCATCATCCAGACGCTGTTCGGTCAGGATGGCGGCCACGGCAACAGGATGCGTGAAATAGGGTTCGCCTGAATGGCGGAACTGACCGTCATGCATCTGCTTTCCGAACTCATATGCTCGGGCGATGCGGTCAGCATTAGTCTTGGGGTTGTAGTTGCGGACCAGCGCAATCAGGTCGTCTGCAGAAATCATCCGGTCCGCACCTTTATCTTTGGGGATTACCCCTGGCCTTGAGCCTCCATCAGAGCGCGCAGCAGCTTCTCTTCCGACATATCGTCATCGGCAGGTTTGTCCGATTCCGCCCCCATCAACAGAGCCATCTGATCTTCTTCCGGCTCGTCGACCTCAATCTGGGTCTGGTTAGCCTCGATCAGGCGCTCGCGCAGTTCATCCGCGCTTTGGGTTTCGTCCGCAATCTCGCGCAGCGACACGACGGGATTCTTGTCATTGTCACGGTCGACGGTGATAGGGCCGCCGGCAGAAATCTCGCGCGCACGATGGGCGGCAAGCATCACCAGTTCAAACCGGTTAGGAACCTTGTCTACGCAATCTTCAACCGTCACGCGGGCCATGGGCGCTCTCCGTTACTGAATCCATGTCAGGAAGAGGTTTATCTAAGGGCGAATCCCCGCCTTGACAAGCAAGAAATGCTGCAATTGCACCGTTCACACAGCCGTGACCGCCGCAATATCCGCCGCAGGCAGGTCTGCCAGCATTTCGGTTACCGTCCGGCCCAGCACAGGATGTCGCCAATCCGGAGCTACGTCCGCCATCGGAACAAGTACAAAAGCACGATCTTGCAGGCGCGGATGCGGAAGAATCAGCCGATCCGGCGCCTTTTGCGTCTGTTCCTGTGCTGGCAGGGTCAGCCAGCTATCATATACGGTGCGATCCGGCAGAACCAATTCATCATAGCACACCAGATCCAGATCCAGCGTTCGCATACCCCATCGCTGCACCCTTTCGCGGCCAAACTGATGCTCAATCTGGTGAAGCAGGTGCAACAAATCGGCTGGTGTCCTGTCCGTTTCGATCGCTGCAGCCGCGTTAGTATAGTCGGGCCCGGCACCTGCCGGGAAGCACGGGGTCTCAAAAAAACGGCTGACGGCACGAATCACCACCCCTTGACGCAACATCGCGTCAAGTGCGCTTTGAAGTGTCACCTTGGGGTCAATACCTCTCAATTTGAGATTTGCGCCCAGCGCGATAACCGCTTTTGACATAGATTTGTACGTTCCATTCACTATATTCGGCGAATTGCATGCTTGCGATACGACCGAAATGGCCTAATTATAGAAGATCAGCGCGCCGCATATTTCCAAATTCCCACTCACGTAACACCACGGCGTCCTGTATTGTACCGGAAGGACCTATTTATGTTCTATAAAGACGAACGGCTAGCGCTGTTCATCGACGGCTCGAATCTTTATGCGGCCGCAAAAGCACTGGGGTTTGACATCGACTACAAATTGCTGCGCCAGGAGTTTATGCGCCGCGGCAAGATGCTTCGGGCTTTTTACTATACGGCGCTATTGGAAAACGATGAGTATTCCCCGATCCGCCCCTTGGTTGACTGGCTGCATTACAACGGCTTCACCATGGTGACAAAACCGGCGAAGGAATACACCGACAGCATGGGGCGTCGGAAAGTCAAAGGTAACATGGATATCGAACTGACGGTCGACGCCATGGAACTGGCACCACGTGTCGATCATATCGTGTTGTTCTCGGGCGATGGGGATTTCCGCCCGCTGATTGCCAGCTTGCAACGTCAGGGCGTGCGCGTTTCGGTGGTTTCGACCATCCGGAGCCAGCCGCCGATGATCTCGGACGAGCTGCGCCGCCAGGCTGACAACTTCATCGAACTTGAAGACCTGCGCGACGTGATCGGGCGACCTCCGCGTGAAATGCCCATGGAGCCACGCAGCGTTGCTGCGGGTGGACAGTAAGACCCGGCCACTCACCAACCCCGGGGGAAGAAATTAGCGCGGTCAGGCTGTACCAACCTGGCCGCGCTTCTTTAACTAAAAGCAGGTACTGAAACACCTGCTGGCTAGCAGTGATTCATGTCAGATCAATGACAATGTCCTGTCTGGACCATAGCCGGGAAAAGACTTACCTGTGGCCTATGGAGACCAAGACATGACCAAGCCGCCCCTTACCCTTTACCTTGCCGCACCACGCGGGTTCTGCGCCGGTGTCGACCGGGCGATCAAGATCGTTGAAATGGCGCTGCAGAAATGGGGTGCCCCGGTCTATGTGCGGCATGAGATTGTGCACAACAAATTCGTCGTAGATGGTCTGCGCGAAAAGGGTGCGGTTTTTGTCGAAGAGCTGGACGAGTGTCCTAACGACCGACCCGTTATCTTTTCAGCGCATGGCGTACCGAAATCCGTTCCCGCGTCGGCGGCCCAGCGGGAAATGATCTACGTCGATGCCACC
Organism: Ruegeria atlantica; assembly: GCF_001458195.1. GTDB lineage: Bacteria > Pseudomonadota > Alphaproteobacteria > Rhodobacterales > Rhodobacteraceae > Ruegeria > Ruegeria atlantica. Next base: position 37,432 of record NZ_CYPU01000070.1, read on the forward strand.
TGCCCGCTTGTCTCCAAGGTTCATGTCGAGGCGCAGCGCCATGCTGAAGCCGGATTGCAGATGATCATGATCGGGCACAAGGGCCATCCGGAAACCATCGGCACCATGGGCCAATTGCCTGACGGCGAAGTGCTGCTGGTTGAAACCGTTGATGACGTGGCCTCGGTTCAGGTGCGCAATCCGGAAAAGCTGGCATTTGTCACCCAGACTACGCTTTCAGTGGATGACACCAAGGACATTATCGCGGCCCTCGAAGCCCGGTTCCCGGCCATCGTTGGCCCGCATAAAGAGGACATTTGCTACGCCACCACGAACCGGCAAGAGGCTGTTAAGGCCGTGGCTCCGAAATCGGATGCTTTGCTGGTTGTAGGCGCACCGAACTCGTCGAACTCGCGTCGGCTGGTCGAGGTTGCTGCGCGCGCCGGATGCAACTATGCGCAATTGGTGCAGCGCGCCCACGATATCGACTGGCGGGCGCTGGAAGGCATCTCAACCATCGCCATTACCGCAGGCGCGTCAGCACCCGAGGTGCTGGTGAATGAGGTGATTGACGCTTTCAACAACCACTATGACGTAACGGTTGAACTGGTCGAAACTGCCGTCGAAAATGTCGAATTCAAAGTGCCTCGCGTCCTGAGGCAAACCGCATGAGAGGCGTCCCCAGAGCGCCGTTGGTTCTGGCGCTGGCGGGGCTGATCCCGTTCATTTGGGGCGCGCTGACCTCCTTGAACGGCGATTTGCAGGATTGGGGCAGGCAAGAGCTTGGGTCGCGGTTCGTCGGGCCTTATATTCAACTGTTCTACGGCTCGGTGATCTTAAGTTTTATGTCCGGTGTTCTGTGGGGGTTCGCCACCAAGACCTCGGGCAGTAAGGCAGCGACATGCTATGTGCTGTCAGTCCTCCCGGCGCTTTGGGCGTTTTTCATGACCGGCGGTGGACCTGTCGAGGCGGGCATCAACCTGATGTACGGCTTCGCCGGTTTGCTGGTGTTGGATGCGATATTTGCATATTGGCGGCTGACCCCAACATGGTGGCTGAGGCTGCGCGTTCTGCTGACAGCCATCGTCCTGATATGCCTTGCCGTAGGAGTGTACCTGTGACCGATCGCAAGACAATTGATGCCTACACTACGCGTGTTGCCGAGTATCTGAGCGTCCCATTGCCGCCCGAACAGATCGAAGCGCGTATGGCCTTTGCCGAAGCGGTTGCGCCGGGTGGCTATGTGCTGGACCTCGGCTCGGGCCCTGGGGCGGATAGCATGTTTTTCCTGCGTGAGGCGCTGCGGGTTCGGGCATTGGATGCGACGCCGGCCTTTGTGGAACACGCCCGCGAAAATGGCGTAGATGCGCATGTCAGTACATTTGACGATGTGACCGAAACGGCCACGTTTGACGGCATCTATGCCAGTTTTTCGCTGCTGCATGCCCCTCGCAAGGATTTCCCGCGCCATTTGGCGGCCATCCACCGGGCATTGAAGCCCGAGGGTATCTTTTTCCTTGGCCTGAAACTGGGAACCGGTGAACACCGCGACGACATTGATCGCTATTACACCTATTTCTCACAGACCGAGATCGAAGAGGCGCTAGCCGAGGCAGGGTTCACAATTGACCGGATTACAACCGGAGTGGGCAAGGGTCTGGCCGGGTCTTATGACGGCTTTATTCTGGTGATCGCCCATGCCTGAGTTGTTTGCCTATACCGATGGTGCCTGTTCGGGCAATCCTGGCCCGGGGGGCTGGGGCGTGCTGATGCGCGCGATGGACGGCGAAAAAGTCATGAAAGAGCGCGAGTTGAACGGCGGCGAGGCTGAAACCACCAACAATCGCATGGAATTGCTGGCAGCGATCAGCGCGCTGGAAACGCTGGAGCGGGCCTCGAGGATCACCGTGGTAACCGACAGCGCCTATGTGAAGAATGGCGTCACCGGCTGGATTTTCGGCTGGAAGCGCAACGGCTGGAAAACCTCGAACAAGAAGCCGGTCAAGAATGTCGATCTGTGGCAGCGACTGGACGAGGCGCAGGCGCGCCATGACGTGACCTGGGAATGGGTCAAGGGCCATGCAGGCCATCCCGAAAACGAAAAAGCCGACGAGCTGGCCCGCGCGGGCATGGCCCCGTTCAAACCCAAAAAGGCGCAAACATGAGCGGTCTGGCACTGCTCGACTATGCCTCAGTTCTGGTTTTTGCCCTGACGGGTGCATTGGTGGCTAGCCGGGCACAGCTGGATTTGGTGGGTTTTGCCTTTATGGCCTGCCTGACTGCTGTGGGCGGCGGAACCGTCCGCGACCTGCTGTTGGACCGGCACCCGGTGTTCTGGGTCGGTCAACCGGACTATATCCTGATCGCCACAGCGGCAGCTGTGGTGGTGTTTTTCACCGCCCATTTGGTGGAAAGCCGATACAACTTGCTGGTCTGGCTGGACAGTTTCGCTCTGTCGATTGCCGCGGCAGCAGGTGCTGGCGCAGCCTTGTCGCTGAACCAATCCGGTGTCATCGTTGTGCTGATGGGCGTCACAACGGGCTGCCTTGGCGGCTTAATGCGGGACGTGGTCTGCAACGAAGTGCCACTGGTTCTGAAACAGGGTGAGCTCTACGTCTCTTGCGCGTTTGCCGGGGCTTTTGCCGCTGTGATTGCGACCCGACTTGGTTTCGACGAGCTGGCCACACTGGCCGCATGTGCGTTGATCTGCTGGGCATTGCGGGCGGGATCATTGGTGTTTGGCTGGCGGCTTCCGGTTTACAAGGCGCGCCCGCCGCGGCAATAAATGGGTGCAAAATGTTCGATCTGCATTTCCTGTGGCACAGAAGTGAGAACTGAAATGAAATTCACTTTCCTCATTTTTGTCGCCTCACTGCCTCTTCTGGGTGCGTGTGCAGAGCGATACGACGCGGTCAGCTTCGTTGTACAGGGCGACGAAATCGTTGCTTCGGGGGCTATTGATCACACGACACTCAGCGCTTTTGAAGAAATCACTGCGGCCAATCCCGAGATCAAGACACTTGTACTGCAGAACATCGAAGGCTCGGTCGATGATGATGCAAATGTCGTTTTCAGCCGCGTTGTTCGGGACGAAGGGTTCGATACTGTGGTGCCCTCAAACGGCTTGGTCGCCTCTGGTGGCACCGATCTGTTCCTGGCAGGCAATCGTCGCACTCTGGAACCTGGCGCATGTGTCGGGGTTCATAGCTGGGGCGGCGGCGGATATGTGGCTGCCAACCTGCCCGAAAACCACCCCGAGCACGATCGCTATCTCGACTATTTCAATGATATTGGTGTCGACCCGGCCTTTTATTGGTTCACGCTTGATGCAGCGTCCGAGGACGAAATGCACTGGATGTCAGCAGAGGAAGCCAATCGCTTCAATATGGCGACGCGCAATTCCAAATCGTTGGGATCAACAGTGATTTGCGACGAGCGGTAGCCACGCTCAACGTCGTAGATAGGTCTGCCAGATCCAGATCACCAGCAGAGCCCCCAGAACGGCACCCACAAAACCGGACAACCATCCTGCCACGGTGATCAAGGCCCGCAACAGAAATCCGCCAACCAGTGCACCAACGATGCCAATCAACATGGTTGTGGGGATGTTGGCCTCGATCCGCATTAAACGGGTGGCCAGGAACCCTGCGGCGGCTCCGATAACAATCAGGGCGATGACAGGCATGTCACTTCCTCCAATGGGTCGGCACGATGATCAGCGCGCCGACGGATGACACAATAGCGTTCAATCCCGGGGACCCAAAAGCAAGGTTAAACCCGAACATCCTGCCAAACATGATCTGAGCAAAGAAAAACAGAAAGGCACCGCCGATACAAATGATGATAGATTGCAGATAGCCGTTTCGGGTAAACCCGGTTTTTTCCGCGAGGCTTCCAACGACGGCTGCGATCAACACCGTCCCCATCAAAGTCATGTACAAGTCTGTTATTCCTTCTAAATCCGGCTTCCCTTGGCCACAGGCCAGCCCCGCAGAAAGGTTTCCTTATACTGTGCGCCTTTGCCCGCCCGTTGCAGGCGCAACAGATCAACGGCACCCTCGCCGCAAGCTATTGTCAAGGCATCGTCCAGAGCTTCGCCGGGTACGCCCTGCCCCTCGGCCAGACGCGACGCCAGTAGTTTCACGCGGTCTCCGTCAATCTCGGTCCAGGCACCCGGGAACGGGGACAGACCGCGGATCTGCCGATCGACCTCGGCTGCGGGCCGGGACCAGTCAATCCGTGCCTCTGATTTGTCGATCTTAGCGGCATAGGTCACACCGACCTCGGGCTGCGGCTCGGGCGTCAGATCCGGCAGGTCATGCAAAGCCTCAACGATCAGTTTGGAGCCCATTATCGACAGCCGGTCATGCAACTGGTCGGTGGTTTCCTCGATCCCGATATCAGTTGCTTCGCGCATAAGAACCGGGCCTGTGTCCAACCCGGCCTCCATCTGCATGATGCAGATACCGGTTTGCGCATCGCCGGACATGATGGCGCGATGGATCGGGGCCGCCCCGCGCCAGCGCGGCAACAGGCTGGCATGGATATTCAGACATCCCTGGGCAGGCGCGTCCAGAATGTGCTGCGGTAGGATCAGGCCATAAGCGACCACCACAGCCACATCTGCGTTCAGTGCAGCAAAGGCATCCTGTTCATCTGACGATTTCAGAGACACCGGATGGCGGACAGTCAGGCCTAACGCTTCGGCCCGTGCGTGAACCGGTGTCGGTCTGTCCTTTTTGCCCCGACCAGCCGGGCGCGGGGGCTGGCAATACACGGCGACGATATCATGCCCAGCTTCGACCAGCGCATCCAGAACCGGAACCGAAAAGTCGGGCGTACCCATGAATACAATGCGCATCTCTACCCCAGCTTTTTGGCTTTGCGCAGCAGCATGTCCCGTTTGACCTTGCTGAGCCGGTCGAAATACATCTTCCCGTTCAGATGGTCGATCTGGTGCTGTACGCTTGTGGCCTCGATCCCGACAAAGTCGCGGCGATCCACCATCCCCTGCTCATTCAGAAACTTGACCGTCACCGCGCGTGGGCGCTTCACCTTGGCCGAAACACCAGGCAGGTTCGGGCTCGCCTCATCATGTTCGCGCAATTCGATTGAGCTGTGCAGGATTTCAGGGTTGGCCAGACGCACAGCCTTACCCCGTTTGGTCGAGCCGTCCACCACAGCCAGCCGCAACATGACGCCGATCTGCGGCGCGGCAAGGCCAACACCGGGCATCGCTTCCATCGTGTCGATCATGTCGTCCCAGATGGCACGGATTTCATCGGTAATCTCGGCGACGTCCTCCGCCTTGGTGCGCAGGCGTTTATCGGGCCATGGCAGGCAGGTGCGAGCGGTCATGCGCGGGCTTGCTCGCGCTTTAGTTTCTGCATCTTTCGCGTGATCATCTGCCGTTTCAGCGGCTTGAGATAGTCGATGAACAGCTTGCCGTTCAAATGGTCGATCTCATGCTGAACACAGGTCGCCCACAGGCCGTCGAATGTTTCCTGTTGCAAGTTGCCATCCTGGTCGATCCACGTGACATCAACCACTTTGGGGCGCGTGACTTCGGCGAATTGCTCGGGGATCGACAGGCAGCCTTCCTCGTAGACATTGGTCTCATCGGACGAGGCGATGACCTCGGGGTTGAACATGATCAGCGGACGCGGGGCTTCGCCCTCTTCCTTAATGCAGTCCAACACGATCAACCGATCCAGCACGCCGATCTGAGGCGCGGCCAGACCAACGCCAGGCGCGTCATACATCGTCTCCAGCATGTCGTCGGCCAGCTTGCGCAGCTCGTCGCTGATATCTGCCACGGGCGCGCAGACCTTTTTCAGGCGGGGGTCGGGATGGATCAGGATATTACGTTTCATGGGGTTGATTTAGGCCATCCCGCACTGCACCGCAACGCCCCCCTTGCACCCGCTGGAATTGTAGCTAGCTTTCGTCCGGACAGATGGAGCAGACATGACTTTCAACGACCTGATCGACCGCCGGGGAACCAACAGTTCAAAATGGGATAAGATGGATCAAATCTACGGTGTGCCCCCGCAGGACGGGTTGGCCATGTGGACGGCAGACTCCGATTACCCAACAGCGCCTTGCGTGATTGATGCGGTTCGAAAAGCGGCAGACCATGGGGTCTTTGGGTATTCGTGGATTCACCCGGAATATCTGGCATCGATTCAGTGGTGGATGAAGAACCGCCATAGCTGGGACATCGACACCGATTGGGTGCTGACTTCACAGGGGTTAGGCAATGCGATCGCCCTGTCTTTGGATGTCTGGAGCGAACCCGGCGACGGCGTCGTAATCTTCAGCCCCGTCTACCATGAGTTTGCCCACAAGGTGAACAAATCGGGACGTCGCGTTGTCGAGTGCCCGCTAGTTCGCCAAGGCGAAACCTATGGCCTGGATCTGGACGACGCTCAGTCGCGCCTGGACGGGTCGGAAAAGCTGTTGCTGTGGTGCTCGCCGCAAAACCCCTCGGGCCGGGTGTGGACACCGGATGAATTGCGTGCCGTGGCCGCATTCGCCGAACGTAATGGGTTGATTTTGGTCTCGGATGAGATCCACCACGATCTGGTTTATCCTGGCAATACGTTCGTGCCGATGGATTTGGCTGCGCCGGATGCGCGGCCGTGGACCGTGACCCTGACTGCGGCGTCCAAGACATTTAACATCGCCGGTCAACGCACCGGTAACATGATCATTCCGGACCCCAAACTGCGCGCGGCCATGCGGCACCGCATTCAGACGCTGGACTATGACCCCAGCGCGTTGGGCGTGACGATGATAACTGCCGCCTATTCGCCCGAGGGTGCGGCATGGGTTGACGAACAGGTCGCGCATCTGGCGGGCAACTGCCAGGTCTTTGACGCAGCAATCGCCGAGATCCCTGGTCTGTGGTCCATGCCATTGCAGGCTACTTATCTGGCTTGGATAGAATTCTCAGGAACCGGCATGACCCATGAAGAGTTTGTCCGCCGCCTGCGCGAAGATGCCAAAATCGCAACGTCCTCAGGCCCCGGTTTCGGCGCAGGTGGTGAGACCTTCGAACGGTTTAACTTGGCCACTCAGCGTGCACGGGTCGAAGAGGCATGCGCCCGGCTAAAGCATGCATTTGCTGATTTGCAGTAAACGAGGCAGCCAACGGCGATGTCGTTGGCCCTGTCCTCAATCCTTGTGCCCAAGTAACGCAATCGGCGCGTCCGGCGCGCGGTAGAAATCCAGCGGAGCCTTGTCGGCTGCGGCCGTGCTGCGCTTGAACTCGTACCGCATTTCGCCTGCTTCATCCTCATCCGCGATGATTAGGCATTGGTACAAGTGACTGACACCATCATAGATATCCACAAGCCCGCGCAGTTGAGGCGTGGTTTCGGCTTCAACTGTAAATCCGCCTTTCCACAATCGAAGAATCTTGTAGGTATTGTCGCCAATTTCGACACGAAGGCGGCTGATCTTTTTCAATCCTGCGATTCGCGCCGCATCCAATTCGGCAGTAATTTCCTTTGAAACATAAGTACTCATAAAAATATCTCCCCCGGCAGTGTATTCTATTGTGAGGCGCAAATTGTAAAAATCCAGTGAACCTGATCACAGTCAGCGCCGGGATTTCAATTTGTTGCACAGAAATCCCAATCCTTCCTGTGCGTATGCGCAGGAAGGATGCGCGCGCCCTCGCATAGGAACGCCCCATGTACCCGCCTATGTTTGGCGCAGACGCTTTTCGGAGGGCATGAGCAATGGGCCTGTTGGTCGACGGTAAATGGCACGACACTTGGTATGACACCAAATCCACGGGCGGCGCGTTCAAACGCAGCGCCGCGCAGTTTCGCAATTGGCTGACGGCAGATGGCAGCGCCGGACCATCGGGCAAGGGTGGCTTCAACGCTGAAACCGACCGCTACCACCTCTATGTCAGCCTGGCCTGTCCATGGGCGCACCGCACTCTGATCTTCAGGGAACTGAAAGGTTTGAACAAGCACGTCTCAGTCTCGGTGGTACATCCCGACATGCTGGACAAAGGCTGGACCTTCGAGACTGATGACTACGGCGCAACCGGGGACACACTGTACGGTCTGGGCTTTGCTCACCAGATTTACACCAAGGCCGACCCGACATATTCGGGTCGTGTCACAGTGCCGATCCTGTGGGACAAGAAACAGCAGACGATCGTTTCGAACGAAAGCTCGGAAATCATCCGCATGTTCAACTCGGCCTTTGACGGGATTACCGGCAACGCCGACGATTATTGGCCCGAAGCGATGCGCGATGAGATCGAAGAGGTGAATGCGCGCATCTATTCCAACGTCAACAACGGCGTCTACAAATCCGGCTTTGCCACCAGCCAACAAGCTTATGACGCCGCCGTGGACCCGCTGTTTGAAACGCTGGACTGGTTAGAGGATCGTTTGGCTTCAAAACGTTATCTGATGGGTGATCGCCTGACCGAGGCTGACTGGCGGTTGTTCACGACGCTGATCCGGTTCGATCCCGTCTATCATCTGCATTTCAAATGCAACCGGCGGCGGCTGATCGATTACCCGAATCTTTGGGCTTATACGCGCGAGTTGTATCAATGGCCGGGCGTCGCTTCGACGGTGAACATGCATCACATCGTGCGCCACTATCACTATAGCCACGAAAGCATCAACCCGCATCGGATCATCCCGACCAACCCGGTTTTGGACTACATGGAACCGCACGGGCGCGGTCAGCGGCCCGCCGCGTAATGCTCGACCATCGCCGCCAGATCTTCTGGCGGCGTGCCGCTTTGCACATAAGCGCACGCGTTTGGACTGTGGGCAAAGATCGATCCGTCTGAAAAAAAGGTCGTGTTGGTAACAAAGATCACCCGCGCCTCGGGGCGGCGATAGCTGGCGAAATCAGCCACTGCCAATGCGCTGCCATTTTCCAGCACCAGATCCAACACGATGATATCGAAATCCGTGCCATACAACGCAAGGATCGCAGCCTCTTGTCCGGCAACAAGCGTCACTTGGGCGCCTTGCCGCTCCAGATATCTTTTCCAGACCCGACCAAGGTCGGGGTTACTCTCAACAATCAGTACATTCATTTGCAACAACCTCGGCACTTGGTAGAGTGTGCGGTGCCGACCCCCGTGGTTTGTGATCACGCTTATTCCTTAACAAAGTGTTAACGGTGCCGGTCAACCGGGCCGATCACGCGGATTTGCTTGTGCAAGCGGCAAAAATCCGCTTGAAGCACAACAAACGCCCAATTCTGACGAGAACACCGATGGCAGGCCCAAACTCAGATTTGAACCCCCGTGCCGCGCGCGACCATGGCGGCGGGCTGGACGGTGCTATCGCCCGGTTCGGCGGGGCACGCGACAATTGGCTGGACCTGTCCACCGGCATCAACCCACACCCGTATCCGGTGTCGGGACTGAACCCGTCGGATTGGGCCGCGCTGCCGGATCATGGCGCGTTCGAACGGCTGTCTGCCGCAGCACGCCAGTTCTGGTCTGTTCCCGAAGGTGCCGCGATTCTGCCCGCGCCCGGCGCATCAGCAGTAATCGCCCGCATGCCTGCCCTTGCGGAGACGGGTCGGGTTCAGATCACAGCACCTACCTACAACGAACACGCGGCAGCTTTCTCCGCGCAGGGTTGGACAGTTCAATCGAACGGTCCAGCCGAGGCCCGCGTCCTTGTGCACCCGAATAATCCGGATGGACGTATCTGGACCGTAGAGGACGCCGATGCTCCCCTGACCGTGATTGATGAGAGTTTTTGTGACGTTTGCCCTGACGCATCCCTAATTCATTTGGCCGAGCGGCCCGGTGTGATCGTGTTGAAAAGTTTCGGCAAGTTCTGGGGCTTGGCCGGGCTACGGCTGGGATTTGCAATTGGCCACCCTGACCTGATCACAAAGCTGAACGATTTGACCGGGCCGTGGTCTGTCTCTGGCCCTGCCCTTCGGATCGGGGAACGGGCGCTGCGGGACACGGACTGGGCCAAAGCAACCCGTCAGCAGTTGGCGGCAGCGACAGAACAGCTAGACCGGATCATGACCGGCAAGGGGGCAAAACTGGTCGGCGGCACCACGTTGTTCCGCCTTTATGACGTCGACGATGCCGCCGCTTGGCAGGCCAAGCTGGCCCGCTCCCATATCTGGAGCCGCATATTCCCCTACTCAAACACTTATCTGCGCCTTGGCTTGCCGCCTGCAGACGGATGGCGTCAGCTTGAGGCCGCGTTGTGAGCACAGCTTTTCTGCTGGTTTGCGCCATGTGTCTGGACGCGGCGCTTGGAGAGCCAGATTGGATCTGGTCGCGCATTCGTCATCCGGCAGTGATAATCGGCACTGTCATCGGCTGGTTGGACCTGCGCCTGAACCGCAGAACGAATAGGCGCTTGAAAGGCGTGGCCATCGTGCTGCTGCTGATCTTTGGCGCAGTGATTCTGGGCCGCACGCTGACCTTGTTTGGGCCGGTGATCGAAATCGTCCTTGCCGCAATTCTGCTGGCACAGAAGTCACTGGTGACCCATGTCCGCGATGTCGGTGACGGGCTGCGCACCTCCTTAACCGAGGGCCGCGCCAAAGTCGCCATGATCGTTTCGCGCGATACGCGGGACATGACCGAGGCGCAGGTCGCGCAATCTGCGATTGAGAGCGCTGCCGAAAATCTCAGCGACGGCGTAATTGCGCCCGCCTTCTGGTTTCTGGTCGCGGGCCTGCCGGGGTTGCTGATCTACAAGGCGGTCAACACCGCCGATAGCATGATCGGCTACCGGTCAGAAAAGTACCGCGACTTCGGCTGGGCCGCGGCGCGTCTGGACGATTTGTTGAACCTCATTCCCGCCCGTCTGACCTGCGTGATGATCGTGGCGCTGTCCGGTCAATGGGCGCGCTGGCCAGAAATGGTCGCGGATGCACGTCGCCATATCTCACCCAACGCCGGTTGGCCCGAGGCCGCGATGGCGCGCGCCTTAAACGTCGCCCTTGCCGGGCCGCGCAGCTATGACGGACAGGTCCGCGATCTGGCCTGGGTCAACGGTGATGCGCCACGTAACATCGGCGCGCCGGAGATTTTCCGCGCATGTGACATGCTATGGCGGGTTTGGGGGCTTGCGCTGGGGCTCGTGTCGGTGTGGGTTGGGGTCAGCTTTATTTTCTGACGGACCCTAAAATGCGTTTACTCTCGGGCATCATTGCCGCCACCCTGCTCGCCTCTCCCGCCCTGGCCCAATGTGGCGGCGGGTTCAATTCCTTTGTGAAGGGTCTGAAGGCCGAGGCCGTTCAGCAAGGGTTCGATAAATCCACCGTGAACAGCTTTTTCAAAGGTGTTCAGCAGGACAGCGCGGTTCTAAAGGCGGATCGGGCGCAAGGCGTGTTCCAAATACCGTTCATCGATTTTTCCCGCCGCCTGATCTCGCAGAACCGGATAGATCGCGGCAAATCCATGTCTCGCAAATACGCTGCAGTGTTTGACCGGATTGAGCGGGAATATGGCGTGTCGCGCGGTGTACTGCTGGCATTCTGGGCGTTCGAGACCGACTATGGCGCGGTACAAGGTGACTTCAACACCCGCAACGCTCTGGTCACTCTGGCGCATGACTGCCGCCGACCTGAGTTGTTCCGACCACAGGTTTTTGCAGCCATCGAGCTCTACAGCCAAGGGGATTTTGACCCCAACCGTACAACCGGTGCCTGGGCAGGTGAGATCGGTATGGTGCAGATGTTGCCCCGCGACATTCTGGAAAATGGCGTGGACGGGGATGGCAACGGCAAGGTCTCATTAAAAACCTCGGCCCCGGATGCGCTGATGTCGGGCGGCAAGATGCTGTCGCATCTGGGCTGGCGTCCGGGTGAACCATGGCTGCAGGAGGTGACTGTTCCCGCCCAGATGGACTGGTCCCTGTCCGGCCGCGGCAAGTCGCGGTCCGTATCAGAGTGGCAGGCGATGGGCGTTCAGGCGCGCAGCGGATCATTGGCCAACCTGCCCGCATCGCTGATCCTGCCGCAGGGTCGCAACGGCCCTGCATTTTTGGCCTACCCAAACTTTGACGTCTATTTCGAATGGAACCAGAGCTTTGTTTATGTCCTGACCGCCGCCTATTTCGGTACGCGGTTGGAGGGCGGCCAAATCTATGACGCAGGTTCCCCGCCACAAGGCCTGTCGGGCGCGCAGATGAAGCAATTGCAGACCAAGCTTCAAGCGCGTGGGTATAATGTGGGCAAGATCGACGGCATTCTGGGCGCGGGTACTCGGGCTGCCGTTCAGGCCGAACAGGCACGGCTGGGGTTGCCCGCGGATGCGTGGCCAACAGCTGATTTGCTCAACCAGTTATGAGCCCCGATGCGTCCCGCACAGACGGGACGCATCCGGACGCAACACCACAGAGTTATGCAACCTCGGCGTGGTGATGCGGCGCTTTTCGTTCAAACGTGTGTGAAGTCAACGCCTTTCCCCGCGTTTCAATCGCCGTATTGGCAGGGATTTCAGTCCATTCGCCGCTATTCGCGTCCAAGGGTTCGGACGAAACAATGAACCCATCCTCACACGCCTTGTAGTGGAGGCTTGGGGCAAAGCGGTCCGAGGCATATCGGGCGGCAAAAAGGCGATCGCCGTCCGACCAACAAGCGGCAAAGCGAAGATATGGCATCGTACCCCGGCGTCGTGACAGGTCTTCGACACGTTGGACTGCCCGCTCCATGGCGCCGATCGGATCGACATCCAGACCTTCGCCATGGGCAATCAGGAAAATCGCTTCGCTTTCGGTTGCGCCAAGCCGGTGGCTGTAGAGGTCAGGTGGGATCATCCCGTCCAGCTCCTGCCGGATACGGTCATGCCCTCCGGCCTGCCCATTATGCATAAAACTCCATTTTCCAACACCAAACGGGTGGCAGTTGTTCCGCGAGGTTGCGGTACCCGTTGATGCCCGCACATGGGCCAGAAAGAGATGCGACCGGGTGTGATGCGTAAGCTGTTTCAGGTTGGCATCCGACCAGGCGGGGTTAGTGTCCTTGTAAAAACAAGGCGTCTCACGTTCGGAATACCAGGCAAGGCCAAATCCGTCTGCATTGATCGGCGTCTTACCGATCAGAGCATTTCGGCTCTGAATTACAAGCGATTGCTCTTGGTTCAGAACCAATTCATCTAGATAACGCTTTGCGCCTGCCCAAGCCAGAAATCGGCACATCTGTTAGCCCCATTGAGTATGAATTTTTCAGATCATACCACCGGCTCAGATAAGAAAACCCACCATTCTTCTCGGGCATTCGGTATTGTTTCGATCAAATGACAACGCAAAACGCGAATCTCAAATCAACTAATGCCCTACTTGGATCCGATGCCTGATCGTCGAAGCGGCTACCAAACTCATTCAGGCCGGACCGGGTATCGGTCGCCTTTCTCGTCAATCAAAACTAGGCGCTTACCGCTGCGTACATAGAGATCGCAGCGGCTGAACCCGTTACGATACGCGATGCAGACACTGCCGTCGTCGGCAATGGAATATGTCCCAAACGCGGAATCCCCGCTGGCGTAGGTAAAGGAATAAGCCCCACCAGCCGAAAACTTGGACTGTCCGTCGTCATAGAAGGTCAGCGTTCGCCCCGCGAGGGCGTCCAGCTCGGCAGATGAAAGCGGGACATCTCCGGGTTTTGTTGGCCATTCCACCGCCACAACCGGGCTGGCAGCCAACAAGGCAAAGATCAGATATCGGGTCATGCTGCCACCTTAACCCGCCACGCAGCGATTGAGGCATAACGTTGCAGTGAACGATCAGGCGACCATCTGTTCGGCCTTTTTCAGATCGACCGAAACCAACTGGCTGACGCCCTGTTCCTGCATGGTCACGCCAAACAGCCGGTCCATCCGCGCCATGGTCACCGCGTGGTGGGTGATGATCAGGAAACGAGTGTCCGTCTGGCGGCACATTTCGTCCAGCAGGTCGCAGAAACGGGTAACGTTGGCGTCATCCAGTGGCGCGTCGACCTCATCCAGCACACAGATCGGCGCGGGGTTGGCGAGGAAGACGCCAAAGATCAGCGCGGTCGCCGTCAAGGTCTGCTCGCCGCCCGAAAGCAGGCTGAGAGTGGATAGCTTCTTGCCCGGTGGCTGGCACATGATTTCCAGCCCGGCATCCAGCGGATCGTCGCTTTCGACCATGACCAGATTGGCCTCACCGCCACCAAACAGGTGCTTGAACAGCATGGCAAAGTTCGAATTCACCTGCTCAAACGCGGTCAAAAGACGCTCACGGCCTTCCCGGTTAAGGCTGGCAATCCCACTGCGCAGGGCCTTGATCGCTTCTTCCAGATCAGCCTTTTCGGTGTTCAGCGTATCGAACTCTTCCTGAACTTCCTTGGCGTCTTCTTCGGCCCGCAGGTTCACCGCACCCATCGCGTCTCGCTGGCGCTTGTGGCGGTTTACTTCGGCCTCCAGCGCGTCGGCTGCAGGCATCTGGTCGGGGTTCACATCCAGTTGGTTCAGCAACTGGTTCGGCGTCAACTGCTGATCTTCAGCGATCCGCTCAGCAGCTGCCACGACGCTTTCTTTGGCTGCGTCACAGCGCGCCTCAGCCGCTGCACGGGATTCGCGGGCTTCAGACGCCAAACGTTCAGCTTCTCGCTCGGCCAGCACGACTTCGCGCTGCTGCGTCTCAGCCTCGGCAAGCTTGTCGGCGGCCTCGGCACGCCGGGCCTCGGCTGTCTCGATCAACTCGTTCAGTTCTTCGCGGGCTTCGGCGATCTCACCCGGGGCGGCCATCGCCTCAGACAGTTCTTCCTCAGAGCTTTCCTTGCGTTCGACCAATTCCGCGATACGTTTTTCTGCTGAATCCAGCCGGTGCCGCCAGCCACTGAGGTCCTTCGTCACTTCCTGGGCCCGCCGGGTTCGTGCCTCGCCTTCACGGCGCAGCTCATCATGGGATGAGCGATGGGTCAGCATGGTGATCCGCGCGGCCTCAACCGTCTGTTTGATATCCTCGACCTGCACGCGCGCGCTGTCGACGTCACCCAGGCCGGCCAGAGCGCCTTCGGCCTCGCGCAGTTGCGCGCGGGCAGACATGGCATCATCCTTGTGTCTGTCAACGGCAAGGGTAAGCGTTTCCAGTCTGCCCTGCGCCAGATTGCGGTCAGCCTCGGCCCGGCTCAGCCCGCGCGCGGATTCCGCCATCCGCTGATCAGCAGCGCGGCGGGCTTCACGTGCGCGGCGGTCTGCCTCGGTGACATCCGCCAGTTGCTGCGACAGCGCCTCATGTGCCGCGCAGGCACCATCAGCCTGCGCTTCGGCGCGGGTAAGCTCCTGTTTCAGAGCTTCAAGCTTGTTGAGCTGCTCCAACCGCAAGGCTGCAGCGCTTGGCGCATCTTCGGCCCATGCCCGGAACCCGTCCCAACGCCACAAGTCACCCGAACGTGACACCAGACGCTGCCCCGGCTTTAATGAGGCTTGCAGCCGCGCGCCCTGATCCGCATCAACCAATCCGATCTGAGCAATCCGGCGGCTCAGGCGGTCTGGGCCCGAGACATGCAACGCCAATGGTTCTGCCCCATCGGGCAGGGGCTGATCTGCATCGTAGCCTGACACCTGCACCCAGCCGGATGGTCCATCGGCATCGACCAACGGTGTACGCAGGTCGTCAGCCAGTGCCGCCCCCAGCGCCTTTTCATAGCCGGGCTCGACCCGCAGCAGATCCAAGACCTGCCCGCCTTCGGCGGTATCCCGTTCGACCAGCTTGGCCAAGGCGGATGTCTCGGCGCGGATCGCGCCCAGTTCACCCTCGGCCTCAGACCGCTGAGCGCGTGCTTCGGCTTCTCTCGCTTGCGTTTCATTGCGCAGCTCGTCCGCTGCGGCCAGCGCTTCGTCGGCGGCCTCAGCGGCCTCGCGCGCTTCTTCCTCACCCACTTGCGCTTCCTCAAACGCTTCACTGGCGCGGGTCAAAGCATTGCGGGCGCCGTCTACCGCAGCACGGGCTTTCTCTTCTTCGCCTTCGGACCGGGTCAGCGTCTTGCGGCTGTCTTCGACCAAACGCTGAGCCGACTGGTGACGCGCCACAAGACGCGCCACATCTTCGGTTTCCTGCGACAGGTGATCTTCTCGATCTTGCAGCACGGATGCGGCTTCGCGCGCGATCTCGGCGGCCTCAGCCACTTTGTCGTCATGCCCATCTGCCGCTTTGGCCAGTTCGCGCGCTTCCCATTCCAGGCGCTCAATCATCTGGCCCGCGTCCCGGTTCAGGCCGGTTTCGCGTTCGATATCGTTGGCCAATTGCTGAATTCGGTTGGTCAGCGTCTCGATCGTCTGACGCGCACGGGTTTCCTGATCAGCCAGTTGGTCGCGCTGTACCTGCTGTCGTTGCAAGACGGCGGCGGCGATTGCCTCTTCCTCGCGCAGAGGCGGCAGAGTTTCCTCGATTTCAGACCGCTTGGCGCTGGCGGCGCGGGCTTCGGCCTCCGCGCGCGAGGCTTCGGTGATCCGCTCGCGCAAGACGTCTTCGGCCTGTTGGCGGGCCATGTCAGCCTCTTTCCAGCGGCGATAGAGCAGCATGCCTTCAGCCTGCCGTAGTTGCTCCCCAATCTCACGGTACCGCGCCGCCTGACGCGCCTGCCGCGCAAGCTGCGCCAATTGGGTGCCAAGCTGTTCGAGAACGTCATCCACACGGGTCAGGTTGGATTCGGTGCCCTTCAGCTTAAGCTCCGCCTCATGGCGGCGCTGATAAAGGCCCGAGATACCGGCCGCCTCTTCCAGAATGCGGCGACGCGCGCGGGGCTTGGCGTTGATCAGCTCGGCAATGCGGTTCTGCCCCACCAGTGCAGGTGAATGCGCGCCGGTAGAGGCATCGGCAAATAGCATCTGGACATCGCGCGCCCGAACATCTTTGCCGTTGGTCTTGTAAGCGCTGCCGACATCGCGGGTGATGCGGCGCACAATTTCCAACTGATCGCTGTCATTGAACCCCGAAGGCGCCAAACGTTCCGAGTTATCCATCGTCAGGACAACTTCGGCAAAGTTGCGGGCCGGACGCGTTGCGGCCCCAGCAAAGATCACATCCTCCATCGCGCCACCGCGCATGGATTTGGGGCGGTTTTCACCCATTACCCAACGTAACGCTTCCAGAAGATTGGACTTGCCGCAACCATTCGGGCCCACCACACCGGTCAACCCATCCGCGATAATCAGATCGGTCGGGTCAACAAAGCTTTTGAAGCCGGTGAGTTTAAGTTTGCTGAACCGCAAAGGCCGCTCGTCCCATGATTCCTATATCTGGAAGTCTGCGCAACCCATTGGGGGTGAGTCAACGGAGTAACGCAGGATATGGGATTTCACGCCAAGTTATCCACAATATCTTGCCAAAATACGCAAAAAAGCGCGTATCTCAGTAAGGAGCGCACTCAAAAACCTGATAGCCATAGTCTTCATAGTAGCCATAGTCGGTGCATTCATAGGGACGGCGAAGAAGGCTGCCGAAAATCAGCTTTTCCCCCAATTCCCGGTCACAACCTAGAATGCCCACGGTGACCGCAGCGTCGCCCAGAACATGCAACAACGGGCAACCCGACACCTGTGCCATAGCCAGTGCTGCCCGGTCGCGAATGGGGCCAAGGCGCGGAGCATATTGAGAGTTGATGCGTACGGCCTCGGCCAGTTGATCGCGGACCCGCACATCAAATACACTGCCGTTCACCGCCACACGGGTCGCAGGCACATCGCGAAAGTGGGGCGTGCCGGCCGAGCAAGCGGCCAGCACTAGAAGGGACAGATACCGGATCATACCCCAGCAATGCGCCATCAAGGTTAACAAAACCTTTCCGCCGGGCAGGCGCGCAGAACCTCGCCCAATCGCCGAATACCTACGCGGATTGTATCCTCATCCGAGTTCGAGAAACTCAACCGGATTGTGTTGGTTCCGCTGCCGTCCGGGAAAAAGGCTCCACCCGGGACAAAGGCGACTTTGACCGTGTCCAGCGCCCGGGCCAACAGTTCGGCCCCGTTTGTACCGACCGGCAATGTCAACCACACGAACATGCCACCTTCCGGCTTGGTCCACTGCACGCCATCGGGCATATGGTCCTCCAACGCCTGCAACATGGCGTCGCGGCGAGCACCGTAGACACGACGCAGCATCGGGATATGCGTGTTGAAACAAGCCCGTGCCACCTGGTCAATGGCCATCTGGTTGATGGTTGCCGAATGCAGATCGGCAGCCTGTTTCATCAACACCAATTGAGAAATCACTGGCTTTGCCGCCACGACCCAACCAACCCGCAACCCCGGAGACAAGGTTTTCGAAAAGCTTCCACAATAGATCGTGCGGCAATCCTCAATCGACCCTTTGCGCGCCAATTCCAGTGCCAGAACCGAGGGGATGGCATCCCCGTCATAACGCAGGGCCTGATAGGCGCCATCCTCGATCACCGCACAGTTCAACTCATCTGCCAGATCCAGCAGCGCTTCTCGCCCCCGCAGATCCACGGTTTCGCCTGTCGGGTTGGCGAAATCAGGCGAGAGATAGGCAAATTTGACCGCGCCTTCGCCCGCTGACGCCGCGTATTCTGCCGCGCCCCGGTTGCCATTGATGCTGAGTCGGTCAAAACGTGGTTCATAGGCATTGAATGCGGCCAATGCGCCCAGGTAGGTCGGCCATCCGACCAGCGCAGTATCACCCGGCGACAGATAGAGTTTACCCAGATAATCCAGTGCCTGCTGCGAGCCTGATGTGATCAGGATGTTCTCAAGCCCGCATTCCACTCCGATTGAACGCATGTGGTCGACGAGCCATTCCCGCAGCGGGACGTAACCTTCGCTGACGGAATATTGTAGCGCCTGAGCCTGCTGGTCAGGCCCCAACGCAGCTTGAAAGGCGGCCGCGAACCCTTCGGCTGGAAACAACGCGGGATCGGGGATGCCGCCTGCAAAAGAGATGATCCCCGACTGATCCAACAGCTTTAACAATTCGCGTATCTCAGACGCTTTCATCCGGGATGCCCGCGTGGCGAACAATTCGTGCGTAGACATGAGTCTCCTCCGCTCTCAGTCACGGCCAGCGTAGAGAGGAACATCAAAAAGTCAACAATACTGACCTAATATTTTAGACCACGTGACCCCGCATTCTTGAACCTCGCCGCCATCCGTGGTCATATCATTTGACCAATTTCCGGAATGACGCCCGCATGCCATTTCAAAAAGTTCAGACCGAAAAGCTTTCAATCGCGGTAGTTCGCCAGATTGAACTGCTGATACTGCGCGGCATACTGCGCCCCGGCGAACGTCTGCCCGCCGAACGCGAATTGGCCGAGCGGCTGGGCGTATCCCGGCCGTCCCTGCGCGACGCGATCGCGGACCTGCAAAGCCAAGGGTTGCTGACAGCAAAAGCAGGATCCGGGATCTATGTGGCCGAGGTTCTGGGCTCAGCCTTCTCCCCGGCGCTGATCCGGCTGTTCGGCAGCCATGACGAGGCGGTGTTCGATTACCTCTCGTTCCGGCGCGACATGGAAGGGTTGGCGGCCGAACGCGCGGCCCGGTTAGGGTCGGACAGCGACCTGAAGGTGGTACAGACGATTTTTGCAAAGATGGAAGCCGCCCATACCAGCAATGCGACCGAAGATGAGGCGCAGCTGGACGCGCAATTCCACATGGCTATCATCGAGGCCAGCCATAATGTGGTCATGTTACATATGATGCGGTCAATGTTCGATCTGTTGCGGCAAGGCGTGTTCTATAACCGCCAGATGATGTTCCAGCAGCAAACTACGCGCGAGGCCATCCTGGACCAGCACCGCGCCATCAACACCGCGCTTCAGGCACGCGACCCGGCCGCTGCCCGTGCCGCTGTCGACATGCACTTAACCTATGTCGAACAATGTCTTTGGGACGGGAAGAAGGCCGAACGCAACGAAGACATCGCCAAACAAAAATTGATGCACGAGGCCGAAGATTAGGCGGGCGTCAACGCTCTGATATTGCGCCAAATCCATACTCAGTGCTATCAGCGATCTCTTCATAGAGCGCCTGATATTGGCCAGCGACCACAGCCTCTGCAAAGCTGTCCACGGCATGTTGCCGGGCAGTACCTGACATGGCCAACCCGGTTTCATTGTGGCGATTCTGGAGGATCGAGATAACACCTCGTGCGAGGTCTTCTGCCTCGAATGGGCGCGCCAAATACCCCAGGCTTTGATTTGGAACCAGATCCGACAGCCCACTGGTTTTGAAACCTGCGACCGGAACGCCACAGCACATGGCCTCGACACCTGTATATCCCAGCACTTCGCGCCGGGATGGCAACACAAAGACATCTGCAGCCGAATAAATGCGCTTCAGCACCCGGTTATCGCTAATCCGCCCCATGAAATGGATCGGATAAGGAAATTCGGCATCGATCTTGTCGCTACCAAATACAACTGCCTGAACATCAGGAACGGCGGAATGCACCCGTCGCATAGCTTCGACAAGGTGGGCAAAGCCTTTGTTGGGATCCTGAGTCGCTTGGACGGCACCAAACAATACCAGCGGAGCGTCCTGAGGCAGCGACAGATCAGCGCGCGCCTGGGCTTTTTCGACAGGTGCCCAGAAATCGGTATCGATTGCGTTGGGGATCACGGTGACAGGCCAATCGCGCATCAACGCACTTTGCCGAACACAGTCAGCCAGCCAATTGCTGGGGCAAACGATCTGAAAAGGTTTTTTCCAATGCGCGGCTTTTCTTTTCCAGACCCAGCGGTTCAGGTCAAACCCACTGAATTCGGATGACACGTAACCATCACGCCATCTGTCCAGCTCGCTCACATGTTCGGCCCCGGAGAACGGCCACATGTCATGAAACGTCCAGACCACGGGATGTTTCACCGCCCCGATCTCGGCAATCGAAATCATGTCGGAATTCACCCAATGCAAATTCAAAATTTGCGACGGTTGGCTGTTCAGATACGCGGCCAGACCCGAGCTTGCCAGACCAAGAGACGCCAACCCGTTGACCTGAGTTCTTGCATATTTCTTTCGCAGATGACGTGCGTACTCACGCTGGCAAAGCCGCTTTAGTGTTTTCCGCGGCGCGAATTTTGTGATCCGATCCTCGTCCGGGCCATCGACGACGGTCATGTGCGAATTCGTCCCTTTGGACAGCAAGGCAAGATGCAGCCTGTGGGCAGCGATGGCGGCACCTCCGCCAGAATAGCTATGGCTAATATGGTTTACGCGCATTGGAACAAATTTCGTGAGGATGTCCGACGTACAAACGTCAGAGCCTTTGGATTGTCGTCGCCAACTGACATCCCCATTTTCAAATGACGCCAATTAACCAAGAAGTTTAGCCCCCAGCCTTCTGATCTTGCGTCTTAAACGGGTCAAACGATCCGGTCTATAGCTGAAATGCGCCCGCAGCGCCTCGAGCGCGACCTTGTCTTCGGTGACATCGTCGGGAAGTGGCAGGTCAAAGTCATGGCAGAGATCTTTTGGCTTAACCTCGTCCACTGGTCCGCAATGGGTACCAGACCCGTCCAGGCCGATATTCTCGGCAAAAGACCTGCAAGGCGACAGACAAAGGCCATCCTGCCCGAAAATCGTTGCGTACCAGAAAATCGCCCAGGTCCGAATGTCACCGCGCAAATTGCCTTGTACCTGACCCCATAAATCCTCGGCCCCGCTCAGGTTGAACCGATGAATGTCATCATCGGAAAACTGCTGAACCAGTTTTTTCGGGTCGCGTTCGAAATGCTGCCAGCGGTCGGCCCAGCTGGCCCATCCCCAACAGCTCATGAAGCGCCAGAAAACCGCACCACGCCGATCCAACAAGGGAGGAAGGTCTTCGTTGAATCCTGCGATATGCCAGACCCGCGGGTCATCTTGGTATCGATCCAGCGCGCGGTTCATGTAGGTGAGAAACGCGGACGAGGTCACAATGTCATCTTCTACAACAATCGCCCTGCCATAAGTTTGCATCGTCGCGGTAACGCCTTCCTGAATCGACTGGGCCAACCCGGCGTTAGCATCACGTGCGCGCAATGTAAGGGTGGCAAAGCCTGTCTGCGCTTCAATCACTTTGCGGGTTTCCGCAACCGGGATAACATCATCTGCCGAACGCGGCCCATCTAGATAAGCAATTACATCGGTGCGCGCAGCCAAAGGCGACGCAGCAAGCGCCCGCAAAGTCCGCTCAGTGTGATCGGGTCGGTTGAAAGCGAACAGACAGACCGGTGCTGGATCGGCAATCGCAGGTGCTGTGTCAATCATAGCAACTCTCCGTCAGGTTTCGCGCAGGGTATTTCACGCCAAAAACATCGCCAAGAGCAGTTCCCTAAGAAAAGAAACCCGAAAGCGTTCAGCCTTCGGGTCACTCTTTGTCGAAACGGCGTTGGAAGCTATCAATGCAGCTTGTCACCAACATCCGCGATGGCCGCGTCGATCAGCTTGTTCGCCTGTGCCGCGGTCATTTGCTTGGCCAGAACCGCGTTGGCAGCCGATACCGCAACGGTGATAGCCTGATCGCGGACTTCCTTGACAGCTGACGCCTCAGCCGAAGCGATCTGGTCCTTAGCTGCTGCCAGACGGCGGGCGATGGATTTCTCCAAATCGACCTTTGCCTGTTCTGCCGCCAGAATAGCGTCTTCCTTGGCTGCAGCCACGATGGCATCCGCTTGGGTCTGCACTTCACGCTGCTTGCGCTCGTACGAGGCCAACAGGCTGCGTGCCTCATCATGCAGGGCGCGGGCTTCGTCCAGTTCGGACTTGATGCCGTCGGCGCGATTGTCCAGCGCGCCACCAATCATGCCCGGAACCTTGAAATAGAACAGGACCGCGATGAAAACGATGAAGCCCAGAGTGACCACAAAGTCGGTGTTGCCAAGCGAGAAGAACGGGCCGCTTGCAGCCAGCGCGGGGCTGGCGGCGCCGACGGTCAGGATAAGGGCAAGAGTATTCCGCATGTCACTTATCCTTTCGTCTGCGCGTCAATTGCACTGTCGATGGCTTTGGCATCTGCCTCGCCGCCCAGTGCTGTAACCAGTTCAGCTGCCGTATCCTTGGCAACCACTTGAATGCTTTCCAGCGCGCCGGCACGAATATCGGCAATTGCCTTTTCCGATTCAGCCGCCTTTGCAGCGATTTCCAAGTCTGCCTTGGCAATCGCGTCATCCAGACCAGACTGAATTTCAGCGCGGGCTTCCGCTGCGATACGCTGTGCCTCAGAACGGGCATCGGCCAGCGCCTTGTTATAGGCCTCTTCAGCCTCGACCGCTTTGGCCTTCAGATCTTCGGCCGCAGCCAGGTCATTTGTAATGGTCCCCTGACGTTCCGCCAGGATTGCCGCGATGCGGGGCAAGGCCACGCGAGACAGGACCAGAAAGATGACGACCAGCGTGATGACCAGCCAGAAAATCTGGTTGGGAAACCAATCGAAGCAGAGCTGCGGCATACCGATGGCCGAGCCGTAGGCGTCGACGCAGGTGCCAGCTACTTCTTTGGCAAGGGGTTCAGTCGCCATGATGTCCTCCGTCGGAACGTTGTCTTTACAACAGGTGGGCCGCTATGGCTTGGGCCCACCTGCGCGTAAGGATCAGGTTCCGCAGATTAGACGGCGAACATCAGCAGCAGCGAGACCAGGAATGCGAAGATCCCCAGGGCTTCTGCGAATGCGATACCGATGAACAGGGTTGCGGTCTGCGAAGCAGCCGCCGAAGGGTTGCGCAGGGCGCCGGCCAGGAAGTTGCCTGCTACGTTGCCCACCCCGATTGCGGCTGCGCCGGAACCGATTGCTGCCAGGCCTGCGCCGATGTGTGCGAGATCGCCTTCCATGATGTTTCTCCTTACGAATTGGAAGTTTCGATGTTTGGGTATCGGACCTTAGTGCGAAGGATGCAGCGCATCTTTCAGGTAAACACAGGTCAGAATGGTGAAGACGTAGGCCTGAATAAAGGACACGAGGACCTCGAGGCCGTACATTGCGGTGATCGCCAGAACGGACACCGGTGAGATCACGGCAATCGCGGCAAAGCCTGCGAAAACCTTGATAACCGCGTGGCCTGCCATGACGTTACCGGCAAGACGAATGGAGTGGCTGACCGGACGCACGAAGTACGAGATCAGCTCGATGATCGCCAGGACAGGGCGCAGTGCCAGCGGTGCGCTGGACACCCAGAACAGACCCAGGAAGCTTGCGCCGTTCTTGACGAAACCCAGAACGGTTACGGTCAGGAACACAGCCAGCGCCAGCGGGATGGTCACGGCGAAATGCGATGTGGTGGTGAAAGACATGGGCAACATGCCCAGGAAGTTCGCGCAGACGATGAACATGAACAGGGTCATGACATAGGGGAAGTACTTCACGCCTTCCTTGCCGCAAATGTCTTCCAGCATCTTGTAGATGAAGCCATAGGCCAACTCAGCAACAGACTGCATCCGGGTCGGAACAATGGCGCGTTTCGAGGTACTGAGAACCAGCAGGGCAAAGATCGCCGCAATAGCCAGAAACAACCACAGAGTCACGTTGGTCGGCGTGTACCACGCAATCGCACCGTCACCGAAAAGCGGTTTAACGATGAACTGATCCATCGGATGGAAAACCAGGCTGCTGCCTTCTGCTGCGGTGGTCTCAGTTGCCACGTTCAGTCCCTCTCGTCCTTATCGGCCGCCTCAGCAGCCGCTTGTTTCTCCTGAACCTCTTTCGCGCTGCGGAGCATAACCTTCACGCCCGCGACAAGGCCCAGCAATGTGAACAGCACCAGGAAGATCGGGATTGTCCCGAGCAGGCTGTCCAGCCCGTATCCGATGCCAAATCCGATCCCAAGACCGGAAACCATTTCGATGACCATCCTCCAGGCAAGCTCGCCCCCGGACACGTCAGCATCCGCACGAGGCTTTGGCGCTTTGGCCTTTTTCGCCGCTGTGATCTTGGCCTCCAGCTGCGCCATACGCTGCTTTTGGTCATCATCGGTCACGGGCAATTCCCTCGCACAGTCTTGGGTAGGGTGCTAAGGGGCGCAAGGCACAGAGTCAACGGTGTTAAATGTCCGACTTGCCGCAGGTTAAGTAATTGATTTTATGCAATTTATTCATGAAGTTGAAGCGCCATTAAGATGTCCCGATCCATCGGCGCGCGTAAAAACCCCTCAATTCGTATATTCAACCAAATGGTTGACCAAAACCGGGCGCTGTGATTGAGCGATAGCATGTCCAATGACCTCGATACCGTTTTCGCGGCCCTCGCCGACCCGACCCGCCGCGCCATCCTTGCGATGCTGCTTGAGGATGACATGGCCGTCACCGACGTCGCCGACCCGTTCGAGATGTCGCTGGCCGCGATCTCGAAACATCTGATCATCCTGACCAAGGCCGGGTTGATCAGCCAGGAAAAGCGCGGGCGGGTGAAGTGGTGTAAGCTGGAACCGGATGCGCTGCGCGCGGCATCCGTCTGGATGCAGGGGTTCGGTCAGTTCGAACCGGTCAATCTGGATGCGTTTGAACGATTTCTGGAAGTCGAACTACCAGCAACAGACGATCCCTAGACCTATCTGACGACAAACACCGATACTTTGGCATGCTTGGCCAGATATCCGGCATGGCTGGAAAAGATGTGGTCCGTGATGCGCGGTGCGTGCGTCCCAACGACGATTAGGTCGGCCCCAATCTCTTCAGCGGCGCGGGTCAAATCACCGTCGACCTCTGCAGCTACATCTACCGAGTGGATGTTGCGCGCTGAAACCTCGGAGCCACTCTGCTCAGTAAGTTGATCCACAATGGCTTGCAGCTCGGTGCTGATCTTCGCGTCTGAATGCGTGACGTCGCCCGGCTGGGTTCCGGTCACGCTGACGATTGTGATCCGGGCGTTTTGCCATCTCGCCATTTGCGCAGCGACATCCAGAGCTTTACGAATTTCCGGTGGCAGATGAATATCGACCGGGATCATAATGTGACTAAACATGGCATCTTCCTCCTGCCGCCGATGTTAGCGGGCTCAGGAATAGAGTACTTTGATCTGTCTCATGTAGATGACTCCGACCATTTCATTCGGTTTGGCCGGTTCCCAGCTAGCCTTCCTGACTATACTCGACGCCGATGATCACACCCGTTGCATCCGCAAGACACAACCACGGTGCCTGAGCGCCAGTGACCTCAATTGTTGTGATTGTTCCAGTCGGCACGGACTCGGTCGAAACCGCGTTGACGTCAGCGGCCTGAACACCAGTCTCAGCCGACACGAGTGCCTCACAACTGCCTTGAAGGTCGGTCTCCGACGACCCCTGCCCCCCTCCTTGCGTACAGGCGGATAACATCGCACCGACGACAAATAGAATAGCTTGCTTCATCATTCCCTCCAGGATGGTTCATCAGACCCGAGGGTTGTTAGATTACGGCCAAATGGCAAGGGTCATTCCGAGATCGGTGCAGTGTCTTTCGCAGGTTGCTCTTCGCTTTTGAGCAGCAGAACCAGCGCGATCGCGGTTAAAACGACACCAACCAGCACCATGACAGTTGGCGCAGGCCGCCCAAGCGCGATTTCCCACAGGATCACCCAGCTGGGGATCAGATAAGTGTAGGCCATAACCTTGGCCGACGGCAGGCGTAGCGCTGCAAACTGGACCAGAACGAAACTGGAGGCCGTTGCGAAGATAGAAAGATACAGCAGACTGACCCAGACGATCAGCGGCAGGTTCGCCCAATCGGTTGCACGGATGTCTGACCAGCCGACAATCGTCAGGATCACGCAGCCAGCAACCAGTGTTCCAAATGTAAAGACTACCGCGGGCTCACCCCGGTTCAGTTTGCGCACCATCGGCGTGTAGATTGCATGCGCCATGCAGCCCCAGAAAAAGATGATCTCTCCGCCACCGATCTCGAATGCACGAAAGGACTGCCAATCGGCGCGAAAGATAACCCACAAAGCCCCGGTAGCCCCCACCGTCAGGGCAAAAGCCATACGCGGAGTGGTGATCTGGCGCAGCAGAACCCATCCGGCGACCGCAGACATGACCGGCGTCAGGGTGAATACCGCAGATGTGCTGACCGGGTCGGCGGTTTTTAGGCCGTAAAACATAAGAACAAAGTAAGTGGCAAACAGCCCGCCCAAAACGGCGTATCGCCACGGCGCTTGCGCAGCGCTGCGCGGCAAACCGGTGGTGGCTAACGCGGCAATGCCGATGATGACGGCCGCAATCAGAAACCGTCCGGCTGTAATCGCCAACGGCGCAATCTGGTTGGCCACAATCGATCCCAACGAGAAACTACCCGCCACCAGCAGAGTGAATGTGATCATTGCCAAATGACCACGCCCCTGCGGTGTCACGAGAGCCAACCTTTGGACTCTTTCTTAAGGAACGATAGGAAGGCCTGCACTTTGGTCGTGCGGTGCAGATCGACATGGGTCACCAGCCAAAGTTTGCCGAACCATTCGGGCAATGGCTCAATAACTTCGACCAGTTCCGGATCGCGCGATGCCTCCCATCGTGCCATGAAACCAATCCCGGCCCCGGCTAGAACCGCCTCGCGCAAGCAGAAATTGTTGGTACAGCGGAATGCGATGGCCTCGGCCGGGACAGTGGCACGCAACCATTTGGAAAACGGAGCGCGGCTGTTTTCATCGTCCGTGCCGACAAACAAGTGGTCTGCAAATTCGTCAATGCTCGCTGGTTTGCCTCGGCGCTCGATATATGACTTGCTGGCAAACAAGCCGACCTCCTGTTCGATAAACGGCTGCACAACATTGTCGGGTTGGTCCGGGGCGGCACCCGCACGGATGGCCACATGCGCCTCGCCGTATTCCAGGCGGAACAGGCGGTCCCCGGTGAGGTAACGCACGATCAGGCCCGGATGCATTGATTGGAACTCGGACAGGGCAGGAACGACCAAGGGCGCCAGCGAGGCCAGAGACGTCACAACCAATTCGCCCGACACATCATCGCCACGCCCTTTCATTCTGCCCACCAACTGATTGAACTGATCTTCGGTGGCCTGAGCCACGCGCAGAAGGTCCTCTCCGGCATCGGTTGGGGTATAGCCACGCGCGTGGCGCTGAAACAGTTTGACGCCCAGCCGCGCCTCGATCGCGTCGATATGGCGGATCACGGTGGCATGGTGCACGCCCAAGATTTCGGCCGCGCCGCTGACAGTGCCCATCCGAGCGACCTGATAGGCGGTTTTGACTTCGTCCCAATTATCCATGCTCAAGCCCACTGTGCAAATTCCAACAATACCTGTTGGTATATCCGCGCTTCGTTCGCTGACGCAACACTCATATTGGAACCGGAAACAGTTACCCCGCCAAAAAGGAAACCCTGACATGACCAAGACCATCCTGCATATCGACGCCTCGGCCCGCCGCACCGGATCCGCCACTCGCGACCTTTCCGGCCAGATTATCGGGCATCTTGGCGCCGGGCGCATCATCCGCCGCGATCTTGCCAGCCCCCTGCCTCTGCTTACCGAAGACTGGATCAACGCCAACTTCACCCCCGCCGATCAGCGTGACGAGGTTCAACGCGATCTGCTGGCCCTGTCCGACGAGTTGGTAAGCGAGCTGCAAAACGCCGACACCATTGTTATCGGGCTGCCGATCTACAATTTCTCGGTGCCTGCGGCCTTCAAGGCCTGGATTGACCTTGTCGCCCGCGTGGGTCTGACCTTTGCCTATTCGGAAACCGGCCCCAAAGGCCTGCTGGAAGGTAAGCGCGCCGTGCTGGCAATCGCGTCCGGCGGCACCGAGGTAGGGTCCGAGATCGACTTTGCCACCAACTATGCCAAGCACGTTCTAGGATTCATCGGTATCCACGACGTCGACGTGATTGCGGCTGACAAGATGGCGCTGGATGCGGACGCCGCGTTGGCGAACGCCCAAAAAGCGGTAACTCAACTCGCCGCCTGACCCACCTCTGGCCTTTGTCTTGTGAAACGTCCAGTCTGCCTTAAGCGAGATTTGCAGACTGGGCGTTCATCATGAAGAAAATCGGCATTCTGGGCGGTGTGGGCTGGGCCTCGACCGTGGATTATTACCGAGCGATCGCAGAAGGGGCCAGCAGGCACTTTGCCAATCGCGGCCACGGCTCGCCTCTGCCGATCCCGCCTATGACAATCGAATCCGTTACGCAGGCCAAAACCCGCGCCCTGCGGGGAACCGCCGGGGATGAGACCAGTTGGTCCGGGTTCGACGCGGTGTTTCGCGAGGCATTGCTGACGCTTGAAAACGCAGGCTGCGACTTTGGCATCATCGCCTCGAACACTCCGCACGCGCGACTGCATGCGATCCGGCAAGGTATCACCATGCCCATTCTCAGCATTTTCGATGCAACCGCTGAGGCCACAGCATCTGCCAGGGCGTCCACAGCCCTGGTTCTGGGAACGACAGTGACCATGCAGGCCAGCAATTATTCAGACCGATTGGCCTCCGAAGGGATCACTGCAAATGATCGCCTGCCCGAAACGGAAATTGCCGAGATGCAGGCGATGATCGACAGTGACTTCTACGGCGGCGCATCAGCCACAGCGCGCGCTCGTTTACTAACTTTCTGCGACAAGCACGCAAAGCCTGGAACTGCGATCTTGCTGGCGTGCACCGAACTGCCGCTGGCCTTTCCCGACCACGTGGATGACCCTGTTTTTGAGGCCGACGGCCACCTGTTCGTCAACCCGTCCGCCGCCCATGTCGCCGCAGCCCTCGAAGAGGCGCTGAGCGATTGATCACGGCAGCCAGGTGACTGCGCATCCGACCTGATCGAAGAATGCAATCAGTTCATCGCGTGTCATGGCGACGGTCCGGTCATTTACCAGAGGATGCATATAGATGACGTCCGCCTTTTGCGCGGTGGCGTCCATGAAGAACCGCACATCGTTTTGCACACCATTGATCATGGCCAGCGGACTGACCGCGCCGGGGCGGATACCGAGGTTCTGGAACAACCGCTCCGCTGATCCAAAGGACAGATTACCGATCCCCAGCTCTGTGCCCAGCGCCTTGAGGTCCATCTCGCGGCTTTGTTCGAGCGTCACCAGATAGTTCCGCTTTTTCTTGTCGCGCAGGTACAGGTTCTTGAGGCGCAGGGAGTTTTCGCCCGGTACCAGGAATTGCTCTTCAACGCCTTTGGCATCCTCAACCGTGCGCAGGGGGATATGCGTGAGCAGACGATAGCTCAGCCCCCAGTCATCCAACCGCTGCAACAGCGCGTCTGAACTGATCGGCAACGTGTCTTGAAAAGCGGATGACGCGTCCATGGGAACCTCCTGTTGGATGCGCTCATCGCGCAACACGAGGATGAATTCAAGCCACGACAGTGCCAAAATTGAGTGTTAGCGTGCCGCCATGAAAGTGACGCGCAACACCCCGGACCGACTGATCCTGACTAACACGCCATGGTTCATCGGCATCACGCTGGTGCTCTTTATCCTCTGTTTTGTTGGGGCTGGTTTATTCATGGTCAGCGAGGGTGGCGAGGGCATATTGTTCGGCATCTTCTTTGCGCTGTTCGGTGGCGGGTTGGGCTTTGGCGCATTCTGCGTCTTTGTGCGCCGCGTACAGGTCATATTGGACCGCAACAGCAATAGTATCTTGATCCGTCGCCAATCGATCTTTGGATATGACGCAGAAGAACATGAGTTGTCGAACCTGTCCCATGCCGAGGTGGAAACCACCACCTCGACCCGCGACAGGACCACGTCCAAGATGCATCGCCCCGTTCTAGTCCTTAAAAAAGGCATGAGTGCTGGTCGTCACCCGATCGTCGAAGCCTATGTCAGCGGGCGCGGCGCACAGCGGATGGTTGATGCGGTCAACAACTGGCTACCCGCGCGAGAGGTTGACTCGGACAGCCAATCGGCCTAAATCGCAGTCAAACATCCGGAAGCGTCTGATCTTCCGGTCCCTTGAGTCGTTCAGGGATCGCCCCCCACCAGCGTGTCACGCCCGTGGGGGCAATTGTGCATTTAACCGGCGCTTCCTACCTAGGAACTGCCATCAGATAACCGGCTAAGGAGGCCGAAGGCATGTTTGAAAATCTATCCGAACGCCTCTCTGGCGTCTTTGACCGGCTGACCAAACAGGGTGCCCTGTCCGAAGAGGACGTAAAAACCGCCCTGCGCGAAGTGCGCGTGGCCTTACTTGAGGCTGACGTCTCGCTGCCGGTTGCACGTGAATTCGTCAAGAAAGTGCAGGATCAGGCCACCGGTCAGGCGGTGACCAAGTCGATCACCCCCGGACAGCAGGTCGTCAAGATCGTGCACGACGCGATGGTTGACACACTGCGCGGTGAAGAAGATCCAGGTGCGCTGAAAATCGATAACCCGCCTGCTCCGATCCTGATGGTCGGCCTGCAGGGCTCAGGTAAAACGACCACGACCGGTAAGCTGGCCAAACGCCTGAAAGAGAAAGAGGGCAAGAAGGTCCTTATGGCCTCGCTCGACGTCTATCGCCCGGCGGCGATGGATCAGCTGGCCGTTCTAGGTACGCAGGTCGGCGTCGATACCCTGCCGATCGTTCCCGGCCAAAAACCCATCGACATCGCCAAACGTGCCAAGCAACAGGCGACGCTGGGTGGCTATGACGTCTATATGTTGGATACTGCTGGCCGTCTGCACATTGACGAAGTGCTGATGAACGAGGTCGAGCAGGTTCGTAACGTTGTTGATCCGCGCGAGACCCTGCTGGTGGTCGACGGCCTGACCGGTCAGGTCGCCGTTGAAGTGGCCGAGGAATTCGAGGCCAAGGTCGGCATTTCCGGCGTCGTCCTGACCCGAATGGACGGTGACGGGCGCGGTGGTGCGGCGCTGTCTATGCGCGCGGTCACCGGCAAGCCGATCCGCTTTGTCGGTTTGGGCGAGAAGATGGACGCGCTCGAAACCTTTGAGCCGAACCGGATCGCCGGTCGTATTCTGGGCATGGGCGACATCGTTGCCCTGGTCGAAAAAGCCCAGGAAACGATGGAGATGGAACAGACCGAGCGCATGATGAAGCGCATGGTCAAAGGTCAGTTCAACATGAACGACCTGAAGATGCAGCTGGAACAGATGGTCCAGATGGGCGGCATGCAGGGCATGATGGGCATGATGCCCGGCATGGGCAAAATGGCCAAGCAGGTCGAAGAGGCGGGCATGGACGACAAGGTGCTCAAGCGCCAGATCGCCCTGATCCAGTCCATGACCAAACGCGAGCGTGCCAACCCTCAACTGCTGCAAGCCAGCCGCAAAAAACGGATCGCAGCCGGTTCTGGGATGCAGGTTAGTGACCTCAACAAGTTGCTCAAAATGCACCGGCAGATGTCGGACATGATGAAGAAGATGGGCAAAATGGGCAAAGGCAAGATGCTGAAACAGGCCATGAAAGGCATGTTCGGTAAAGGTGGCCCCAGCCCCGAAGACATGGCCGCAGGCATGGACCCCAAGGCGCTGGAACAGGCGGCTAAAGCGATGGGCGGCAAGATGCCCGGTATGCCTGGAATGGGTGGCGGCATGGCCCTGCCCCCGGGTCTGAGCGGTTTCGGTAAGAAAAAGTGACACCAGCACGCTGCACCCAGCCCCCGTCCGGAAAGGCGGCGATGGCAGCAGCGCAGTATCGCGCGGCCCTGCCGGTCATTCAGACCCGGCGGCTGGTTCTGCGTGCACCCACTCTGGATGACTTGCCTGTTTGGACCACAGTTTGCGGCGAGAGCTTTGGCAGTTCTGAACAGGAGGCTTGGACCGAGTTTTCCTACTATACCTCCGGCTGGCTTCTACATGGGCATGGCCTGTTCACGGTGACCCTGAAGAACGACGATCAGATCGCTGGTTTCGTTTTGCTAGGACTGGAATGGGATGACCGCGAACCCGAGCTTGGCTATATGTTCAGCGCCGAACACCGCAAGCAAGGCTACGCGACTGAGGCCTGCGCGGCCGTACGCGACTTCGGTTTCGACCTGCTCGGATCGGGCCAGTTCGTCAGTTATGTCTCGCGGTCGAACACGCGTTCGAATTCGTTGGCGCAACGCCTTGGCGCATCCCGGGACGCAGCGGCCGAGAGCGCCTTTGACGCAGATCAGCATGTCTGGCGCTATGGCGAGGTGCAGGCATGACACCGTCGATCCCCAGGTTGGAAACCGAACGCCTGATCATGCGGGCCCCTAGCGAAGCGGACTTGGAAGCCGAGGCCGAATTCTTTGCCAGCGATGCATCGAAATTCGTCGGCGGCCCCCTGCGCCCTGATGAAACATGGCGCGCCATTGCCATGCTGCTGGGTCATTGGGCCATGCGCGGCTACGGGTTCTGGGGCGTCGAGGAAAAGGACACAGGCTCCTATGTCGGCCACGTCGGCCTGTGGTGCCCGCACAGCTGGCCCGAACCTGAAATCGGCTGGACGTTGATGAATAACGCAACTGGTAAAGGTTACGCGACCGAGGCCGCGCTGGCCGCGCGCGCGCATGCCTATGATGTGCTGGGTTGGGAAACGGCAATTTCGCTGATCAACCCGGAGAATCTGGGCAGCAAGGCCGTGGCCGAACGTCTGGGTGCCCAGTTCGATTACACTTTCGAACATCCGGCTTTTGGTACGATGCAAGTCTGGCGGCACCCTGCCCCGGCCGATCTGGTGAATGGCGGGATCGAGGCCTACGCATGACGTCGTACACCATCCCCACCGTTGAAACAAAAAAACTGATCCTGCGGGCACCACAAGAAGGTGACCTGCCCGCGATGACAACCTTCTTCGCGTCGGACCGCAGCCGCATGGTCGGCGGCCCAAAAACGCCACTGGAAGCATGGCGGTCCCTTTTGGGCCGGTTCGGGCATTGGGCCATTATGGGTTACGGTGGTTGGCACATCGTCGAAAAGGCCAGCGGCGCCTTTGCAGGCTGGACCGGCATCATCAACGCGCCGGGCTGGGATGAGCCCGAATTGGGTTGGGTCATTTTCGGTGGTTTCGAAGGCAAAGGAATTGCGTTCGAGGCCGCGATGGCTGCGCGCGCCTATGCCGCCCAACACCAGGGGGTCAATAGCCCGATTTCGTACATCGCCCATGAAAACAACCGCTCGCGCGCATTGGCCAAACGTCTTGGCGCCACCTATGAACGCGAGGGCGAGGTTGTGGGTCAACGCTGTCAGGTTTGGCGGCACCCGAAGCTCGAATTCTCTGACACCGCTTTGACCACCGAAAGGACCGGCCAATGAACAACCCTGTGACTCGGGCTGCGACGTTGCTGAAAGAGCATCGCGAAAGCATCGACCGGCTGGACGCGATCCTCGTCTACACTCTGGGCGAGCGGTTCAAGCACACCCAGGCCGTTGGCAAGCTCAAGGCCGAACACGACCTTCCCCCGTCCGATCCATCGCGCGAGTCCGCGCAGATCGCACGGTTAGAAGACCTGGCGGACAAGGCCCATCTGGACCCAGATTTCGCCAAGGCTTTCCTGAACTTCATCATTCAGGAAGTCATCCGACACCACAAGAAACACCAGAACTAAACCGGTGAATCACCGGATACGCCATTCAAAGGAGATACCACCATGGCAATGAAAATTCGTCTCGCCCGCGGCGGCTCAAAAAAGCGTCCTTTCTATCGCATCGTAGCGGCTGACAGCCGTATGCCCCGCGATGGCCGCTTCATCGAAAAGCTGGGCACATACAACCCGCTGCTGCCGAAAGACAGCGAAGAGCGCGTAAAAATGAACATGGAGCGCATTCAGTACTGGCTGGATCAGGGCGCACAACCCACCGACCGTATTGCACGCATGCTGGAAGCTGCCGGCACCCTTAACAAGGCCGAGCGCAACAACCCCAACAAGGGTACCCCGGGCAAGAAAGCTCAGGAACGCGCAGAAGAGAAAGCTGCAAAGGTTGCTGAAGCCGCCGAGGCAGCTGCTGCTCCGGCTGAAGAAGCAGCGGCAGAAGAGTAAGCAGGTCAGCGCGTGCAGGATCAGGATTTCACCGACGATTTTCGCACGCAGTTTGAACTGTTGATGCGGCTCCGGCGCGATGTGCGCCGGTTTCGCACCGATCCCGTGGACGAGGCGGTGCTTACGCGCTGCCTCGACACATTTCGTCTGGCCCCTTCCGTGGGGCTTAGCGAACCCTGGCGCGTCATTCGCGTCGAAAGCGAAGCGGCGCGTGCCGCAGCGCTGCAAAATTTCCAACACGCCAATGAAAAGGCCCTTGCAGGCTATTCGGGCGACAAGGCGCTGAAATACAGCCGCCTAAAGCTGTCCGGCATGCAGGAAGCGCCTGTTCAGCTGGCTGTGTTCTCTGATGAGACGACCAACAAAGGTCTGGGGCTGGGCGCGGGCACGATGCCCGAGATGCGCCGCTATTCTGTCGTCGCCGCGATCACCTTGTTCTGGCTCGCCTTGCGGGCCGAGGGATTGGGTCTGGGCTGGGTCTCAATCCTTGATCCAGAACAGATGAAACGCGATCTGGCTGTGCCTGACGATTGGTCTCTGGTCGGCTACTATTGTGTGGGCTGGCCGGAAGAAATGTCTGAAAGACCCGAACTTGAGCGTGCCGGCTGGGAACAGCGCAGCGCCCGGTTGCATATCGAAACGCGGTAATGCCAGATGTTCGGACTGATACGGCTTCCCATCCTGTTACTGATCGCTTTTATTGTGGGCGTGTTCTTTGAGCGCAATAACCAACGCGAGGCATGTGCCCCGCTTGGAGACTGGCAGGACGGATTATGTGTAACGACGGAAGAGCCAAATGACTGATCTGATCTGCGTGGGCAGCGTTGCGGGGTCTTACGGCGTGCGCGGCGAAGTGCGGCTAAAAAGTTTTTGCGCCATCCCTGAGGATATCGAGACCTATTCGCCCTTAACTGACGAAGACGGCAAGGAACGCTATCCGCTGGTGCTGACCCGCCCAATCAAAAACGGCTTTGCGGCGCGTTTGGGTGGGATCGAGACCAAAGAACAGGCAGACGCCATCAACGGCCTCCGCCTGTTCGCGCGGCGTGATCAGCTGCCGTCCTTGCCTGATGACGAATTCTATCACACCGACCTGATCGAGCTTGAGGTCTACGACACCGGCGGAACGCTGCTGGGTCGTGTGAAGTCGGTACAAAACCACGGCGCCGCAGATCTGCTGGAACTGCACGGGCCGGGGTTGAAAGGCACCGTTTTTCTGCCCTTCACGCTTGAGGTTGTTCCAACTGTGGATCTGGACAAAGGCCGCATCATCGCAGACCCGCCCGAGGGGCTGATCTGATGCGACGCGTTCTGCTGCATCTGGGGCTACACAAGACCGGAACCACTGCAGCACAATCGTTTCTGTATGAAAACCGCGAATTGATCTGGCCACATTTTGCGCTGTTGCTGCCTTACAAGACGCGCAAATTGGGGCTGTCAGGTGCCGCGACCCGCCATTCCATCTATGGAACCGTGGGAACGCTGTCCGAATTCAGCTCGCAGACCCGAGAGTATCTGGCCACGCGAAACTTCGGCACGAAACGCGGCCTGATCGTCAGCGAAGAGAATTTCAGCGGCCTGCGTCCCAGCCGCAATATCGAACAGGGATATGCCGCCGCACCGGATCTGGCCGCTTGTCTGGTGGATGCCATCCGCGATCGGTTCGAGGATCAGGAGGTCGATATCACGATCTACCTGTCCCTGCGACAGCGCGGGGCGTGGTTGCGCAGCCTTTGGGCACACGATCTTCAGAGAACCCGCGAGGTCCAGGAATTCGACATCTTCCGCGCGAACATGGATCACCTGCCCCCGCTCGAGGAAACCGTCTCGGACATTCGCAAAAAACTGCCGTCGGTCACTGTGACCGAAGAGTGCCTGGAAGAGACGCATTTGCGACGCTTTGGTCCCGGTACGCCTTTTGCCGAATTCCTGAACTTGCCTAGGGAAAAAGCGCAGCTTTTGGTGCCGCCCACAAAATCTAACAGCAGGCTACCGGAAAGCGTGTTGGCGGAATTGCTGACGCTGAACCGATCCCATCTGGACGAAGCGGAGTTGACCCGGCAAAAAGCGCTGGTAGTAGAGCGGGCAAAGAACGCGATGGTCGGCACAATATGACAGACAAGCCAAGCAAATCTCATGGGCGCAAGGCAATCCGACCCACGCTGAAGCCGCGTGAATTGATGACTCCGACACCTGATCTGCACGGGGTCTGGAAGGCAAAAATCATCACCCTGTTCCCTTCCGCCTTTCCCGGCGTTCTCGGCGAAAGCTTGACGGGCAAAGCCTTGCAAGAAGGGTTGTGGCAATTAGAGACCGTGGATCTGCGCCAGTTCGGCGTTGGCAAGCATCGCAATGTCGATGACACGCCGGCTGGCGGCGGGGCGGGTATGGTGTTGCGCGCAGACGTGCTGGGTGAGGCAATCGAACACACAATGGCTGGCGTGCAGGGCAACTGGCCATTGATCTACCTCAGCCCGCGCGGTCGCCGCATGGATCAACGTATGATGCAAAACCTCGCACGCTGCGACGGCATGACCTTGCTCTGCGGTCGGTTCGAAGGCGTCGATGAACGCGTGTTGGAACATTACGGCGTTCAGGAAGTCAGCCTTGGGGATTTCGTGATGACCGGAGGTGAGATTGCGGCCCAGGCGCTGATTGACTCAACTGTGCGGTTGATTCCCGGCGTATTGGGCAACCAGGCCTCAGCCGAAGACGAAAGCTTTTCCTCGGGTCTTTTAGAGCACCCGCAATACACCCGACCCGCAGATTGGAAAGGCCGCCCGATCCCCGACATTCTGATGTCTGGTCATCACGGGCGCATTGCCGAATGGCGGCACCAGATGTCTGTAGAGATCACCCGCAAGCGACGCCCTGATCTGTGGGAACGCTATGAGGAATCCGGGGACGACACACAGGATTGATACCCCGAGTGTGGCTTGTTTGCAGCACGTTCCTGTATTTAGCGAACACCACTTGAAGCTGATGTTATGAAAAAATACTCATCTTTAAGATATTGAAAAATGCGATTTCAATTCAACGCATAACAGGCTGCTAAATGAAAAAAATCATATGCTTAGCTGTGCTTGCCCTTTCAGCTTGCACAACCAAACCTCTTGAGATGGCAGTGCCCACTCAGGCGGGCCATAACCTGCACTCCGCAAAGGTCGCCGTGCAATCATGCGCCGCCGAGGAAGATATTGGGGGCAACAGCGCGGTGATTGGTGGATACGCCACGAATATCCTATTGTGGGGCGTGATCCTGGGCCCCATCGTCACGGCGCCCTTCGACGATAAGCTTCGCTCACAGGGTGAAATTGACCAGGTGCACCGCTGCATGACCGAACTTGGCTTCGAGCGACGCGAACTGACTGATGGAGAGCGGTTCTGGCTGCATCACACATCTGGCGAAGAACGGGTACGCCGTCTGGATCACCTTGTGGCCGGAGGAACCATTGAAACTTATGGGGCACCAATCGGCTAAGCGCCCCCCGCCTTCCATCTGGCCCATATCTCAGGCGGGCCGTTGAATGTGTTGATGTCCACTTTCCCCTGAACGCCAGGAACCAAACCCGTGCCCGTATACTGCCAAAACCGCCACGCGGCCTTGGGGTAAACGTTGCGCGGGTGCCCGGCGACCGACCGCAGCCAGAATTCCGTCTTGGGCAGGCGGGCGATATCGGTGTCACCGTAGAAATCCACGGTCGTATAGACGATCGGGCGGCGGCCATAGTGGCGTTCCAGGATATCAAGGAACCGCTTCGCCTCGGACCGGACGGTGGCGCCATCGGGTCTGATGGTGCAGGTCTTGGAATGTGGCGTCCATTCCATATCCAGCACATGCGGCAGGTCGGCACCTCGGGGCACGTTCTCGATGAACCATTTTGCCTGCTCATGCGCCGGTCGGCAAAAATAGTAATAGTGATACGCCCCCCATGGAACACCCGCGGCTTGCGCGCCGCGCCGGTGATCATCAAACAAAGGATCGGCCACGTCGCCCCCCTCGGTCGCCTTGATGAATACGAAACTGACACCGGAGGACTTGGCCCTGCGCCAGTCAATCGGACCCTGCCATCGCGAAACATCGAGCCCGTGAACCGGATAGTGCCCCGGATGCCGGCCTTCCCACTCATGCGGCTTGGCATCCCCAAAGCTTGGAAAAATGACCGAGGGCGACGTGGTGCTCAGGAATGCCTTAGCTTCGACCTGTTGGGGCGGAGGGCTGCTGCGACCGCAGGACAGGGTCGCGAAGGCCAAAACAGCCAGCATCAATGCTGTGCGCATGGTATGTTCCTGTTCTAAATTTCTGCTCTTATAATTCCCTCTAGAATGCCTGATCTGCCTGACAAGGCAACGGTGTTGTTGGCCGGTGGCGAAATCTTACCATTTGGCCCTGACCATTCTTGCGATTCAGGCTTGATCCCTGCCCATAAAGTCCGTAAAGCAGCGCAATCCGGTGCCGCGACATGCGACTCCGGTGTTTTGGTTTGCATCATGGCGTGACGCCCGGCTTTCTTCGGCCACGGCGCGGCAGGGCGGACCGGACCAAAGGAATATTCGATCTGACCTCTGGCGGGCTGTACGCAGGACCCGGTGAAGACCAAGAGCTCTCAGGCCGTGCTCAACTTCGTGGACCAACCACGAGCAGATAGGAGAAATGCGATGGACCTGATCGCACAGCTTGAGGCGGAACAGATTGCCGCCCTGGGGAAAGACATCCCCGATTTCAAAGCCGGAGACACCATCCGTGTCGGCTTTAAAGTGACCGAAGGGTCGCGCACCCGTGTACAGAACTACGAAGGCGTCTGCATCGCCCGCAAAGGCGGCAACACCATCGCCGGTGCGTTCACCGTTCGCAAAATTTCGTTTGGCGAAGGTGTGGAGCGTGTGTTCCCGCTGTATTCGACCAACATCGACAGCATCACCGTTGTCCGCCGTGGCCGCGTCCGTCGCGCCAAACTGTACTATCTGCGCTCGCGCCGTGGTAAATCCGCGCGTATCGCAGAAGTCACCAACTACAAGCCCAAGGCTGGCGCCGAAGCGTAAGGAACGGAAAGATGAAAAAAGACATCCATCCCGATTATCACGTCATCGACGTCAAAATGACCGATGGCACCGTAGTTCAGATGAAATCCACCTGGGGCGCCGAAGGCGATCAGCTGGCTCTGGAAATCGACCCCTCTGTGCACCCTGCATGGACCGGTGGTTCGTCGCGCCTGTTGGACGCCGGCGGCCGTGTGTCGAAGTTCAAGAAGAAATACGAAGGTCTGGGCTTCTAAGCCAGACCCGTTTGAGATGCGAAAGGCCGCCCACCGGGGCGGCCTTTTTTGTGGGTAGAACGTTGCCAGAAATAAGTGGCTAAGCCAGCCGCATGATCAATTCGACCTCACCATCGACAAGCCGGCCAGTCGGCGCAAACCCGAACGATTGATAAAGCGGCAGCGCACTGCCGGGTTCGTCGACGACGCTGATCACCAGGTTAGAGCGACCCTTTTTCAAAGCCACGGATTTTGCAAAATCCAATGCGGCCATTCCATAGCCCCGGCCCTGACGAGATTCATCGACCATCAGCCGCCAGATATAGACGCCATCCGGGTCATCCTCGTCATCCAATTCTGCATCGGGATGTGCCATGTCGACAATGGCAAGCAATCCCACCGCATCGCCGCCATCCCAAATGCCATAGATTTCTGACCCCGGTTCGAAAATCGACTGCGCCATCGTCATTAGATTTGTCGCGACAAACCCTGCCTGATTTTCGCGCACAGACAAAGCCGCCAAAGGGCCCAGGGTTTTTTGAGAGAGTAGCGCAAACTCAACCATGGAGGCCTACTATCACAGCCGGATTTCCAGTAGAAGAATTCCGATTAGTGGTAGCGAACTCAACTCTTCGCACGCGTCAACTCGGCTGCGCTGTGTACGGGCGGGACCGGGCCCCGAAGCAACATCAACGCCAAAGCCATCCCGACTAGAGCCGCCACCGCCGCAACAAGCATCGCGCTGTCGAAGGCGTTGTCCTGCAAGTCCCTAAGGGCTTTGGCCAAAGCGCTGCTAGTTTCAGGATCCATTTTAGCGATTAGTTGTTGGATTTGGCTCGGCGTCCCATGGGTTAGGGCATGGGCCAGATCTTCTCGCTGGGCGGATCCGGCCGGCAAAGCATTCATGACCTCGGAAATACCTCTGCGGGTCGTTATTGCTTCGGCCAAACCTCCGACCACGGCGCCCAGTGTCGCGCCAAAATATAGGCAGGCGTTAATCACCCCGGATCCCTGCCCCACATGCTCTTCTGGCAACACGCGCAGACCGAGCCGGGGTAACAGTGAAAAACAGATACCTAATCCAATGCCCACGATCATCAGCTTCCACCAGATCTCGGCATATAGGGTGGAGTTCGAAGTTGTCATCAACAGCATGAACCCACAGGCCATCGCCCCCAAGCCGATCACGATAGGCCATTGAAAGCTGTAGGGCGCCAGAAACCGGGGTGCGGTGACCGAGATCACGAACATGCTAAGGCTAAGCGGCATGATCGCCAAACCTGCGCCGATGGGCGAATATCCGAAAGCATCCGGAGATTGAACGAACGTGTT
Source organism: Ruegeria atlantica (assembly GCF_001458195.1). GTDB lineage: Bacteria > Pseudomonadota > Alphaproteobacteria > Rhodobacterales > Rhodobacteraceae > Ruegeria > Ruegeria atlantica. The sequence continues at coordinate 78,807 of NZ_CYPU01000070.1, forward strand.
GAAGTACACAAAGAAACAGAACAGCGTGAAGCCGGTGAAGAACATGCCAACGGCGGCCATAAAATAACGCGGATGCTTGAAGTATCGCAGTTCGATCAACGGATCGTCGCTGCGGCGGGACACGATAACAAGGATGATTGCCGCAACCGCCGCAACACCCAGTGGCATCAATGTCATCGGCGTTGCCCACCCGCTGCTTTCCCCATTGCTGAGTGCGAAGGACAGCGGGCCAAGGAACAACAGCAACGCAAAAGCGCCCGGATAATCAAACTTGGCCCCGGCCTGACGCGTGTCCGGCACGTACCCGCGTCGGCTGACATGCAGCCCAATCAGGAAGGCGAACACCAGCAACACCAGATCGGTCGCAAACACCGCGCGCCAGCTGACATAGTGGGCAAAGGCACCGCCGACGATCGGGCCGACGCCAATGGCAAGACCGACAATTGCGCCCCATGCGCCGGTAACACCTGCGCGCTGCTCTTCGGGTGTTGCGGCGGTCAGCAGTGACAGAGACGTGCCAAACAGGGCCGCAGCCCCCGCGCCCTGCGCGCCGCGCCCAAACAGAAGCATCGCGCCATCCTGCGCAAACAGGACCGAGGCGGACCCAATGCCAAAGACAATCATACCTGCAAAGAACACGCCCATCTTGCCTGTGATATCGCCCAACCGGCTGACGATTGTGACCAGCGTGGCGCTGGCCACGGTATAGGTTGCCATCACCCATTGCAGACCGGATGGCGTCAAATCGAACTCGGCCTTGAGGTTGGGCAGGATGGTCGCAACAGCCGTTGTGTTAAACCCAACAACCATCATACAAATAGCCGTCATCGCCAGCACAACGCGGGCACCCCCCTCGTGCGATGGGTCAGAAGGCGTCTTGTCGGTCATAATTCCACCCCAAAACTCATTGTTCTTAAAAGCAATTAATCAGCAGTTTAGCGATTTTTGTCGCTGCGCATAGGGTCGACTTTAGATCCAGGAAGACAGAGCCACCGGCAGGACGATGATCGTGGCCAGCGTCGACACAAGAATGAAACCAGCAACATCCGGCCCGTATTCCGGCATGTGCTGGTCAATGAACAGGTAAGTCGCAACCGAGGACGGCATCAGGCAACACAGGATCACCGCGCCGCGCTCAGCCCCGGTGAAACCAAAAACCCATACCAAAGCGCTGGCTATTGCAATCGCCATGACCAGATGCAGAGCGGTCAACAGCACCGCCCGGCCCAGGCTTTTGATCCGCAACGTTGCCAGCGTATGGCCCAATGTCAGCAGCATCAGTGGGATCGAGAGCCCCCCAAGAATGTCGAAGGATTTTGCCAGCGGTTGAGGCAAGCTTGATCCGCTCGCCATAAGGATCAGGGATAGGATCACTGCATAAATGATCGGGGACGTGACGAGCTTTCTGGGTGAAAACTCCCCCGCCGGGATCCACATGCCGACGGTGAAAATGCTGATCAGCACCACCACGACAAATCCCATTGTATAGGCCATTCCCGCATCACCCAACGCAAGCAAGGCGATAGGCAACCCGATATTGCCCACGTTCCCATGCATAAGCGGCGTCAAAAAGGCCCGAACCGGCAGACGCATGGTTTTAAGTGCCAGGAATCCCAACACTCCGAACCCCGCAATGGCCAGCGCTGCGGCAGTCATGACGTCCAGAAAGGTGCCTAACGCGATCTTGGTTGTGGACAGGTGCGAGATGATCAGCGTCGGGTACCCAACGCGCGAAACGATCCCACCGATAACTTTATTGTCGAACGGTGCCTTGATCGCGGCAAGGGCATAGCCGATTCCGGCGCAGATCAGCACCGGCAGAACCACGTTCAAAACGTTCAAAAACAGATGGTCCAACCGGTTCCCCTATTGCAAAACCCTGATTTGAACTGTGAAACAGCCTATTCGCTTTGGCAAGCGCGGGTCCTAACCGACCCAGCCGGTTGAGTTTTCCAAATTAGAGCCTGATATTGCTCTGCGCGGGCGCTTGGGGTTCTTCCCTTCCCGGCCTCCACAACATATAGTGGTCGGTAACAACGTGTGGTTAAGCACGGCGGGACGTGGGAATACAAGCATGGCACATATTATCGTAGTGGGGAACGAGAAGGGCGGCGCAGGCAAATCGACCGTGTCGATGCATGTAGCGACCGCACTGGCGCGATTGGGTCACAAGGTCAGCACACTGGACCTTGATCTTCGACAGCGCAGCCTTGGTCGGTACTTCGAGAACCGCGGCAATTTTCTGAAAAACGCGGACCTGACCCTGCCCGCCCCCCGCCATCATGACCTGCCCGAGATTGATGCGTCCAAACTGAAGCCCGGCGAGAATATCTATGATCACCGCTTGTCCGCCGCGGTGTCCGAACTGGAAAGCGACAGCGATTTCATCCTGATCGATTGTCCCGGATCGCACACCCGCCTAAGTCAGGTGGCACATTCGCTGGCCGATACACTGATCACGCCGCTGAATGACAGCTTTATCGACTTTGACCTGCTGGCACGGATCGACTCGAAGGGTGAAAAAATCCTGGGCCCGTCAGTCTATTCAGAAATGGTGTGGAACGCGCGCCAACTGCGCGCGCAGGCGGGACTAAAGCCCATCGACTGGGTGGTTGTCCGCAACCGCGTCGGCACCCAGCGCATGGTCAACAAGGAAAAGATGCAGCGCGCGATTGAGATGTTGTCCCAGCGCATCGGCTTCCGCGTCGCTTCGGGTTTCTCCGAGCGGGTTATCTTCCGCGAGCTTTTCCCACGCGGCCTGACCTTGCTGGACCTCAAGGATATTGGGGTCAAACAGCTGAACATTTCAAACATCGCTGCACGGCAAGAGCTGCGCGACATGATGAAAGAACTGAACCTGCCGGGCGTTGAGATCGACTTTTAACGACTCCGTTCGGGCGCTCCAACCCCAGCGCTGCCATACCTCGCCAAAATCGTAGATCGGGTACGCCCCTGCCCTTTTGGGCAATGAGTTTTGACAATACTGGTAGCCTGAAGCTTCAGCGTCGCGTTAAGGCTGACTCTGACCCGCCATTGGTTTCTTTACCAAAAATACAACTACCCAAAGCACCTTTTTGGTATTTTTGATAATCACCACTATCCACCTGATCCAATAATAGACAACTTTGAATGGATCAGGATGTGAATTCCACACCGGGTTATCAAGGGACAGGACGCCAAGTCGCGCGTTTACGGGAGGACAGCCATGACCGATTCATCCATTGGGACGCCGGAGCAACTTCGGGATCCAAACTACTTTCCAGCCATTTATCGGGCCGTACCGCTGGGGGTACAGCACGTGCTTGCAATGTTCGTGTCGAACGTTACTCCGGCGATTATCGTTGCCGGCGCGGCGGGTTTTGGTTTTGGCTCAAACAGCCCAGACTTTCCCGAGTTGCTGTATCTGATCCAGATGTCGATGCTTTTTGCTGGCGTTGCCACGCTGTTGCAAACGGTAACACTTGGCCCGGTTGGCGCGGCGCTTCCGATCGTACAGGGTACATCCTTCGCCTTTATTCCGATCATGATCCCTCTGGTTGCCGGAAAAGGCGTGGACGGTCTTGCCGCCCTGTTTGGGGGTGTGATTATCGGTGGCTTGTTTCATGCCCTATTGGGCACGGTAATCGGCAGGATACGCTTTGCACTGCCGCCGCTGGTGACCGGATTGGTCGTAACGATGATCGGTCTTGCGCTGGTAAAGGTCGGCATCGAATACGCAGCCGGAGGTGTCCCAGCCAAGGCCTCTGGCGCGGAAAGCTATGGCTCGCTGTCCAGCTGGACACCCGCGCTGATCGTTGTGTTTGTCACCTTGGGGCTGAAGTTTTTCGCGCGTGGCATGCTTTCCGTATCGGCTGTCCTGGTCGGTATTTTGGTGGGCTATGTTTATTGCCTGCTGGTTGGGAAGCTGCCTGTCGAAGTGATCTCAGGCTCGTGGGAACGCTCTGCGGCTTTCGCACTGCCGCAGCCTTTCAAATACGGCTTCGAGTTCTCGTTCGCCGCAGTAATCGGTTTCTGCCTCATGGCCTTTGTGTCCGCTGTCGAAACGGTCGGCGATGTCTCGGGGATCACCAAAGGTGGCGCAGGTCGTGAGGCCACCGACAAAGAGATACAGGGCGCCACATATGCTGACGGTTTCGGCTCTGCCATTGCTGGTGTCTTTGGCGGCTTCCCGAACACCTCGTTCAGCCAGAATGTCGGTCTGATCGCTATGACCGGCGTCATGAGCCGCCACGTGGTCACCATTGGTGCCATTTTCCTGATTGTGTGCGGTCTGGTGCCCAAGGTCGGCGGGTTGATCCGAACGGTTCCGATCGAAGTGCTGGGTGGCGGCGTCATAGTCATGTTCGGCATGGTTGTCGCCGCAGGCGTATCCATGTTGTCGGATGTTGTATGGAACCGTCGCAACATGGTGATCTTTGCGGTTTCGCTGTCGATTGGTCTGGGGCTTCAACTCGAAGTCATGAACGTGGCACCCGGATCGGCAAATGCGCTACAGCACCTGCCCGACACCCTGCGGGTCCTGGGCGCGTCAGGCATCCTTCCAGCAGCGTTTATCGCTATTGTGCTTAACCTGATCCTGCCAGAGACACTCGCTGATGAGGCGACAGAAGAAGTCTCTGGCGGTATGGCCGGCCACGGGCGCGGCGCGTTGGTTAAGGACGATCACGTCTGAGCCAGAAACCATTGCTTGGGCCTGTTCACAAGTGGATAGTCCCAAGCCGCAGTTAATTTCGGCCACGAAACGCAAACTCAATCCCGTGCGTCATTCGCCTTGTAAACCGTAAACAGTTCTTTCGGTTCCGGCACTCCACGCAGCATATAGCGACCGACAGAGACCAGCTCTGACGCGGCAGGTCGTGCAGCCTTTGCCACATCGTCCGAGATCAGGATCCGTTGCCCCAGCGACCGGTGCATTCCGGCAATCCGCGCGGTCTGGTTGACGGTCGGGCCGATGACGGTGAAGTCCAGGCGGTTCTCAGAACCAATATTGCCGTACAGAATCTCACCTGCATGCAGCGCCAGCGTATAGTTCGACACAGGCAGGCCATCGGCAGAACGTTGCGCGTTCAGTTTCGCCATCGACGTCTCCAATTCGGCGACGGCCGCCAGTGCCGCACGCGCGTCCGCATCGATCTCGCCCACATCAAACATGGCCATTAGCCCGTCGCCCATGAACTTGAGGATGCTTCCATCGCATTTGTGGACCACGTCTATCGCAGCGGCCAGATACTCGTTTAGCATCTCAATAAGCGCATCACCCGGCAGCTCTTCGGACAGGCTGGTGAACCCCTCAAGGTCAAAGTTCCAGATCACTGCATCGATCTGCTGAAGCGACCCGCGCCTGATCTCGCCGGACAAAACGCGCCGACCGGCATCGCGACCCAGATAGACGCGCATCAGGTCCTTTGATATCCGCTGGTTGTTTGCCGATTTCAAAGCCAATCCGAGATGCGGCAGGGCTGTATTGATCAACGCCAGATCGCTGTCCTTGAACCCCTCGGGCGCGTTTGACGTCCAGGACAACAATACACCGTTCACCGCCTTTTTGGCGTCCTTCGGCTGATTATGAGTCGGAATGTCAAAGGACACACCCGTCGCGTAATATTCAGTGGCGCCATGTTCGCGCAGTTCATTCAGCAAGGGAAATCGGCTGGGCTCGTTCTGATCCACCAACCGTTCGTGCACAACGCTTTCGCCTTCGTTCAGAACAGCAAACAGAGGGCTAGCACGCCATTGATCGCTGGGTTGTTCAGAGTATTCGAACTTTTGATATTCCCCGCCCTTGCCGTAATACCAGCTATAGCCGGTTCCGCCATAAATCGGGTGCAGGGTCGATTGGGCCGCGTGAAATCGCATTAGTGGAACGCCCAGTTCCACCAGGCGATTGCAGTACTCCTCCAGCAGTTCTTCTTTTTCGACACCCTCAAGCCCGCGCGCCACCAGCCAGTTGATCAGATCGCTTGATTTTGCCGTATCGGCATCCAAGGTCGTCATGTTTTGTCCCATTTTTGTTCTGGGCTTCATCTGGGAATTGAGGCAGTAAATTACCAGTGGTCAATTCATATGCGCCAGACGCCGAAGCATTTTGCGCAACAGTTCTGCTTCGTCCCGGGAAAACAGGCTGGCCAGCTTTGTATCATAGGCCTCGGCCACCAGGCGCAAATCCCTGTAAACCGTCTGACCTGCGGATGTCAGCGTCAATTGTTCAACCCGGCGGTCGGATGTGTCGCGATTACGGGCCAAGTATCGGCGCTGTTCCAATTTCGAAACTGCACGACTGACCTTGGTTTTGTGGATTTTGGCGCGCTCACCGATTTCTTTCGCAGTCATCTCGCCGTAATTTCCCAGATGAAACAAGACGCGCCATTCGGTGCGGAGCATTCCGTAACGGTCCTTATAGACCTGCTGAAACTCCAGCGAACTTTCTTCGGCTGCACGGTTCAGCAGATACGGCAGGAATTCCTGCAGATCAAAGTCATCTTTTTTGGCAGATTTGTCCTGAGTCATGCTTGTTAGTTACAAAATCAACTATTACTCGACAAGCAGCAATTGGAGGAACACAGGATGAACCATCCGACGGATCCGCACAAAATGACGCAAGCCGGCACGTCCGTTGGCACGCACGCGGGTTATATGCCCGGCTTTGGAAACGACTTTGAAACCGAGGCCCTTCCCGGCGCGCTGCCGCAGGGCATGAACAGCCCGCAGCGTTGCAATTACGGCCTTTATGGTGAACAGCTTAGCGGCACGGCCTTTACAGCAAATCCGCCCGAGCGCACGTGGTGCTATCGCATTCGCCCGTCGGTCAAGCATTCGCACCGTTATGAAAAAATCGAACTGCCACATTGGAAATCCGCGCCCTGCGTTGACCCGGACGTGATCAGCCTTGGCCAATACCGCTGGGACGCAGTGCCTCATTCCGATGAGGGGCTGACATGGCTCACCGGTATGCGCACCATGACAACGGCGGGGGATGTGAACACGCAGGTGGGCATGGCCAGCCACATCTATCTGGTCACCGACTCTATGGAGGATGACTATTTCTTCTCGGCCGATTCCGAGATGTTGGTGGTGCCACAGGAAGGTCGCCTGCGGTTCGCGACCGAACTCGGAATCATTGATCTGGAACCCAAGGAAATCGCCATTCTCCCCCGTGGCCTCGTGTACCGTGTCGAGGTGCTGGAAGGTCCGGCGCGCGGATTTGTCTGCGAGAACTACGGCCAGAAGTTCGAATTGCCCGGCCGCGGTCCAATTGGGGCCAATTGCATGGCCAACCCACGCGATTTCAAGGCTCCGGTGGCGGCGTTTGAAGACCGCGAGGTGCCTTCGACCGTGACGGTCAAATGGTGCGGGCAGTTCCATACCACAAAGATCGGCCAAAGCCCGCTGGACGTGGTGGCGTGGCACGGGAACTACGCGCCCTACAAATATGACCTGCGCACCTACTGTCCGGTCGGTGCAATTCTATTCGACCATCCCGATCCGTCGATCTTTACTGTCCTCACCGCGCCCTCAGGGCAACCGGGCACGGCTAACATCGATTTTGTCCTGTTCCGCGAACGCTGGATGGTGGCCGAGGATACGTTCCGCCCGCCCTGGTATCACAAGAACATCATGTCCGAGTTGATGGGCAACATTTACGGCCAGTACGATGCCAAACCGCAGGGGTTTGTTCCGGGCGGCATGAGTCTGCACAACATGATGCTGCCGCATGGCCCGGATCGGGAAGCGTTTGAAAAAGCATCAAACGCGAACCTCGGGCCAGACAAGCTGGACAACACGATGTCCTTCATGTTCGAAACCCGTTTCCCGCAGCATCTGACACCATTTGCAGCCAACGAAGCCCCGTTGCAGGATGATTACATCGACTGCTGGACGTCGCTTGAGAAAAAGTTCGACGGCACGCCGGGCAAAAAGTGACACCCAAAAGAGGTTTGAATACATGCCATTAATGAAATCCTGGGTGGCCTCGGCCAATGAGGCCGATCACCCGTTTCCTCTGAACAACCTGCCATACGGCGTTTTCTCGACCGAAGGAGGTGATCCGCGGTGCGGCGTGGCGATTGGCGACATGATTCTAGACGTCACCGCAGCTGAGGCAGGGGGCCTGATCGAACTGGCAGACGAGCCGCTCTTCGATCTGCCTTTCTGGAACCCGCTGATGGAGGAAGGTCCTGCCGTCTGGGCTGCATTGCGCAACCGCCTGACCGCATTATTGGCCGAAGGCGCCGAGGAACAGGCGCAGGTTGAACCGTTGCTTATTGCCCAGATCGACGCCGAAATGCACATGCCTTTCGCCGTCAGCGAATACACCGATTTCTATGCCGGACGTCACCACGCGCAAAACGTTGGCACCATGTTCCGCGGACCGGAAAATGCCCTGCCGCCGAACTGGTTGCATATCCCCATCGGGTATAACGGCCGGGCTTCTTCCGTTGTAGTGTCGGGCACCGATATCCGTCGGCCTTGGGGTCAGCTCAAGTCGCCCGATCATGACATGCCCGCTTTTCTACCTAGCCGTCGTTTTGACATCGAGCTTGAGATGGGCGCGATTGTCGGTACACCCTCGGACGGACCCATCTCGGTTCAGGAGGCCGACGACAACATCTTTGGCTACGTTCTGCTGAACGATTGGTCCGCACGCGATATTCAGGCCTGGGAATATCAACCCTTGGGGCCGTTTCAAGCCAAAGCCACAGCCACTTCGATCAGCCCGTGGATTGTGACAAAGGCGGCGCTGGAACCCTTTCGCTGCGACACGCCTGCGCGTGAATTCGAGTTATTGGATCACATCAAAGACTGCGGTCCGATGCTGTATGACATTGATATGGAGGTCACGATGGAGCCCGACGGCAAGGACGCCACAGTCATTGCCCGAACAAATTACAACGAAATGTACTACTCGGCCGCCCAACAACTGGCACATCATTCGACCTCAGGCTGCCCAATGAACACGGGCGATCTGCTTGGGTCTGGCACGATTTCCGGTCCAACAAAACCAGAGCGGGGCTCGCTGCTGGAACTCAGCTGGGGTGGAAAGGAACCGCTGACGCTGGATACCGGTGAAACCCGCACATTTATCGAGGACGGTGACACACTGACCCTGACAGGTGCCGCCAAGGGTAAAGGTTACACCATCGGGTTTGGCGACTGTGTCGGGACCCTGCTGCCCGCCGTTGAAAACCCATACGCCCGATAAGGAACTCATCATGTCCAAGGCATTCGCGTCCCAAGGGGACATGTCGGAAAAGAAGATCTCTTTCACCGAGGTCGGCGAGGGCCTTTATGCCTTCACCGCCGAAGGCGATCCAAATTCCGGCGTCATCATTGGCGATGACAGCGTCATGATTGTCGAGGCGCAGGCGACACCGCGTCTGGCCAACAAGGTGATCGAATGTGTGCGATCCGTGACCGACAAACCGATCACGCATGTTGCGCTGACCCACTACCACGCAGTCCGCGTATTGGGGGCCAGCGCCTTTGGTGCGCAACAGATCCTCATGTCCGACATGGCGCGCGCCATGGTCGTTGAACGCGGGCAAGAGGACTGGGATAGTGAGTTTCAGCGTTTCCCCCGCCTGTTCGAAGGTCATGAAAGCATCCCCGGCCTGACCTGGCCCACCACCACATTCAGCGACACGATGACGGTTTACCTGGGCAATCGCCGGGTCGATCTTATGCATTTGGGCCGCGCACACACCGCAGGTGATATCGTCATTCACGTACCCGATCAGAATATCATGTTCACCGGTGACATCGTCGAATACCACTCGGCCTGCTATTGCGGCGACGGGCATTTCAGCGATTGGGGTGATACGCTGGATGAAATCAAGTGGTTCGACGTTGATGCCATCGCACCGGGTCGCGGAGACGCTCTGGTCGGCAAGGACATGGTCAATGCAGCCATCGAAAACACCCGTGACTTTGTCGAAAGCACCTATCGCCCTGCTGCGAAAGTGGCGGCACGCGGTGGATCTCTGAAAGAGGCATGGGATGCAGTGCGCACAGAGTGCGATCCGAAATTCGCCGATTATGCGATCTACGAACATTGCCTGCCCTTCAATGTCGCCCGCGCCTATGACGAAGGACGCGGTATCGACACGCCCCGTATCTGGACCGCCCAGCGAGATATTGAGATGTGGGAGGCCCTGCAAGGCTGAAGAAGACGGGCAAATTTGATCCAGATCGTTTTGCACAGGGGAAATAGGTGGAATCATAGGGCAAGGCCTTCTGGCGCACATGTGCCAGAGGGCGGGATCTAGTGCGCCCACGGCGCCTGAGTATCGGGGGAGAGCCCATGAACAAGATTTTCGAAGTTCCACTCTATGCCTATCAACGCAGCCCGGATCAGGACACGGCAAGCTCGGTACGACACAAGGTTATCGTGATTGGTGCCGGCCCGGTTGGGTTGGCCGCAGCCATTGACCTGGCCCAGAAAGGGGTTCCTGTCGTCGTGCTGGACGACAATGACAAGGTTAGTTTTGGCAGCCGCGCGATCTGCTTTTCACAGCGCTCTCTGGAAATCGCCGACCGTCTGGGCGCCGGGGGTAAGTTGGTCGATAAAGGCGTGCTGTGGGATGCCGGCAAAGTCTTTTTTGACAACCGCCAGGTCTATGAGTTTCACCTGCAACCCGACGCAGGCTATGCGCACCCCGCCTTTATCAATCTGCAACAATACTATTTTGAAAAAGCGCTTGTTGAACGGGTGCGGGAATTGCAGGCCGAGGGCGCGCCGATTGAAATTCGCGGCCAGAACAAGGTCGAAGCCGTCGGTACCCACAACGATCACGTCAAGCTTGAAGTCGAAACTCCCGAAGGCCCCTATAACGTTGAGGCGGAATGGCTGATTGCCTGTGACGGTGCGAACTCGCCCACCCGCCGCATGCTCGGCCTGGACTTCGAAGGCCGCGTATTCGAAGACAACTTTCTGATCGCTGACGTGGTGATGCAGGCGGATTTCCCGACCGAACGCTGGTTCTGGTTCGACCCGCCGTTCAATCGCGGACAGTCTGCCCTGCTGCACAAGCAACCCGACAACGTGTGGCGGATCGACCTGCAACTGGGCAGGGACATCGACCCCGAGCAGGAAAAACAACCTGAAAACGTGATCCCTCGCCTAAAAGCGATGCTGGGCGAAGAGATCAATTTCGAACTTGAATGGGTCTCGATCTACACGTTCCAATGCCGTCGGATGGAGCGGTTCCGTCATGGTCGCGTTTTGTTTGCTGGCGACAGCGCTCATCAGGTCAGCCCCTTTGGCGCGCGCGGGGCCAACTCTGGTCTGCAGGACACAGACAACCTGTGCTGGAAACTAAAGATGGTTATAGACGGCGAAGCCCCCGAGCTTTTGCTGGAAAGCTATAACCGCGAACGGGTCGAAGCCGCTGATGAGAACATTCGCATGTCCACCCTATCGACGGAATTTATCACGCCCAAATCCGATATGTCGCGTCTTTTGCGGGATGCGGTTTTGGACCTCAGCGAGCACTACGCGTTTGCGCGCCCGCTGGTCAATTCCGGCCGGTTGAGCACACCATGCGCATATTCCGGATCATCGCTGAGTTCTGCGGATGCTCTGACCGGGCCAGAGATCACGCGCCCCGGTTCCGCCTGCCCGGACGCGCCTTTGGGCGAGGAATTTCTGCTGCCCAAGTTGGCCGGGAAATTCACTTTGTTGACTATAGATGCGGACGCTCCTGACAGTCTAAAAGAAGGCGACGTTACGGCCACGCGACTGGCTCTCTCGGTCAAGGATGACCTGACTTTGGAGTTGAAGCGCAGGTATCTGGGCGAAGCCCCGGGTGCGGTTTATCTGATCCGACCTGACCAGCACGTCGCCGCGCGCCGCGACACGTTCGAAGAAAACGCATTCCGGCAGGCGATCCGCCGGGCAACCGGCAAGGAATAAGCGACATGACCGATCTGATCCTTTCCCCCAATCTGGAAAATGCCGACGGTTTCTATGCCGATCTGGTTGCGGCGCATGATGGGCTGGACAAAGCCGACAGTGACGCCCTGAACGCACGTCTGGTTCTGGTCCTGGCCAATCACATTGGGAACGCAAATGTATTGTCTAGCGCCCTGAAAGCCGCCACGCTGAAGGACACCTGACGAACTGAGGAGATCGATGATGAGCGGCGTGGTGCTGTATGACTTTTGGCGGTCTTCGGCCAGTTACAGGGTGCGCATCGCGCTGAACCTGGCTGGGATCAGCTATCGCGGCGTGTCAATTGATCTGGCTGCGGGCGAACAAAGGTCCGACAACCACTTGGCGCGTAACCCACAGGGGCTGGTCCCCGTGCTCGAGATTGACGGGCTGCGGTTGACACAATCTCTGGCCATTATCGACTATCTTGACCAAACTCGCGGCCTTGGACTGTTGCCTCCGGAACCGGCGGCCCGGGCACATGCGCTGGCTTTGGCGCAATCCATCGCGGTCGATGTGCATCCGGTCTGCAATTTGTCCGTCGCGCAGTATGCGGCCGCGCTGAGTGATGGTGCTGACGGGATGCCCGGCACCTGGATGCGCCATTTCATTCGCCCCGGCCTACTGGCTTTTGAGGCGCTTCTCGAGGGCTTCGAACAAGCGCCCTATTGCACCGGGGCCAAGCCCGGACTGGCCGACGTTTGCCTGGTCCCGCAAATGTATAATGCGCGCCGTTGGGACGTGGATTTATCGGACTTGCCGCGCAGTCTAAGCGCCGAGATCGCTTGTGCCGAACATCCCGCCTTTGCCGCAGCCCACCCAGATATCCACGCACCCTCTTGACCTGGCGCACAGAGCCTGTGTGACGGCGCAAGTGGCGATACCATTTGCAGCGCAGTACCTTGTTCGAAACGTATGCAAGAGGTCCCAATGTCAGAGATCACCGGCTATCACGCCCATGTCTATTACGACGCAAATACGCAAGCCATTGCCCGGCAGGTCTGTGAAGAGGTCGCCGGCCTGTTTCCTGTTCAAATGGGGCGCATGCATGCCAAAAATGTAGGCCCCCACCCGCGATGGAGCTGCCAGCTGGGCTTTGGCCCGGACGCGTTCGATCAAGTCATGCCGTGGCTAATGCTGAACCGACAGGGCCTGACCATCTTCACCCACCCCGAAACCGGCGACCATCTGGCGGATCATCGGGACCGGGCCATCTGGATGGGTGAAATGCTGGATCTTGATCTGTCGATCTTTGACAAGGTGGGCGCTTAAGTCAGCGCCTTTGCCTGATCCCGCAATTTGAACTTTTGGATCTTGCCGGTCGAGGTCTTGGGTAAAGGTCCAAACACCACCGTTTTGGGGGCCTTGAAATGGGCCATGTTTTCCCGACAGAAGCCGATGATATCCGCGTCGCTCGCCTGTGCGTTTGGCTTTAGTTCAACGAACGCACAGGGTGTTTCACCCCACTTGTCGTCCGGGCGGGCGACCACGGCTGCCTCCATAACGGCTGGGTGTTTGTAAAGGATATCCTCAACCTCGACGGATGAGATATTCTCGCCACCTGAAATGATAATGTCCTTGGACCGGTCCTTAAGCGCGATGTAGCCGTCCGGATGCATCACCCCCAGATCACCCGAGGCAAACCATCCACCCCGGAACGCCTTATCTGTGGCTTCGGCGTTCTTGAGGTACCCTTTCATGACGACGTTGCCCTGCATGAAAATCTCACCCATCGTCTCGCCATCAGAGGGCACAGGTTCCAGCGTGTCCGGGTCGGCAACCATCAGCCCCGACAGAGCCGTATAGCGCACACCCTGACGGATCTTCAGCGCGGCGCGGTCTTCGGCCCCCTTGTCGTTCCACTCGTCTTTCCAGGCGCAGACAACCGACGGACCATAAGTCTCAGTCAATCCATAGACATGGGTAACCTCGACACCCATATTTTCCATGCTTTCGATAACTGCGGCAGGCGGTGGTGCACCAGCGGTCATTACCTTGATCTCGTGATCGAAGTCCTTGAGGTGATCGGGCGCGTTGGCCAGCATGTTCAGCACGATCGGCGCGCCACAGAAGTGGGTCACCTTCTCATCCCGAAACGCCGCGTAAATCGGTTCGTCCCGCACGGCCCGCAGACAGACCGAAACGCCTGCATTCGCGGCCATCGCCCAGGGGAAACACCAGCCGTTGCAGTGGAACATCGGCAGGGTCCACAAATAGACCGAATGCTTTGGCATGTTCCAGTCCAGCAGGTCCGACTGCGCGTTCAGCGCAGCGCCCCGGTGGTGATACACGACGCCCTTGGGATTGCCTGTTGTCCCCGAGGTATAGTTCAACGTGATCGCGTCCCACTCTTCTTTGGGTAAGGACCAGTTGAATTCAGGGTCGCCCTCGGCCAGCAAGGCGTCATAGGTCAGGCCACCCAGCTTCTCACCACCGCCAAAGCTCGGGTCCTCGATATCGACGATCAGTACATCATGATCCACCTGTTTCAGCGCCTCTTTGACCACGCCTGAAAACTCGGGATCGACCAGAAGGACTTTGGATTCCGCGTGATTCAGAATGAAGGCAATGATCGGTGCGTCCAATCGAGTGTTGATGGCATTCAGAACAGCACCTGCCATCGGCACGCCAAAATGCGCCTCATACATTTCCGGAATGTTGGCCGCGATGACTGAAACCGTGTCGCCCGTGCTGATTCCGCGGGCGGACAATGCGCCTGCCAGCCGGCGGCAGCGGGCATAGGTTTCAGCCCATGTATAGCGACGCGCGCCGTAAACCACGGAAGGATAGTCCGGGTAAATGTGCGCTGTCCGCTCGATAAAACTCAGCGGTGACAACGGTGTATAGTTTGCCCGACATTTGTCCAAATGACGCTCATAGATGCTGGCTTGTGTCATTTGCTGACCCTCCCTCTGCGGTTCCGGCGAATTGAGCACAAAGTCGTTCCTCTGACAAACCCGTAAAAATACGGCGTGGCCATGGACTGGAATTACGGGATGGTGCAATCTGGCCCTATCTCCGACAGAGCTTTCGCGGTGATCTGAGCCATCGAAAACACAAAGCCGGGACGGCCCTTTTCGCCGCCCGCGCCCCAGCCATTCTGAAAGGACATGTCATGGACGGCACGTTCAACGAAAACGATCTCTCGCGCGTGGTCGAAGCCGACCGCGCCCATATCTGGCACCACCTGCTGCAGCATAAGCCATTGGAAAGCAACGATCCGAAGATCATTGTCGAAGGCAAAGGCATGCGTGTCTGGGACCAGAACGGCAAAGAGCATCTGGATGCCGTGTCCGGTGGCGTCTGGACCGTTAACGTCGGCTATGGCCGCGAATCGATCTGTAAGGCGGTTCACGACCAGCTGATGAAGCTGTGCTATTTCGCCAATACCGCAGGGTCTATCCCCGGTTCGATCTTTGCTGAAAAGCTGATCAGCAAAATGCCGGGCATGAGCCGCGTTTATTACACCAACTCCGGTTCCGAAGCGAACGAGAAGGCGTTCAAGATGGTTCGCCAGATCGCGCACAAGCGCTACGGCGGCAAAAAAACCAAGATCCTGTACCGTGACCGCGACTATCACGGCTCGACCCTGGCAACCATGTCTGCAGGCGGCCAGGACGAGCGTACGGCGCAGTACGGTCCGTTCGCACCAGACTTTGTCCGCGTTCCGCATTGCATGGAATACCGCAAGCACGAGCTGGGCTTGGAAGAGCTGTCCGGCGAAGCATTCGGCAAAGCCGCGGCAGACGCCATCGAAGAGGTGATCCTGCGCGAAGGCCCCGAAACCGTTGGTGCGCTGTGCCTTGAGCCTGTGACCGCCGGTGGTGGCGTCATCGAAGCGCCCGAAGGTTACTGGGAACGCGTGCAGGAAATCTGCAAAAAGTACGACATCCTGCTGCATATTGACGAAGTTGTCTGCGGCGTGGGCCGTACCGGCACCTGGTTCGGTTATCAGCAGTACGGGATCAAGCCGGACTTCGTGACCATGGCCAAAGGCGTTGCCTCGGGCTATGCGGCGATTGCCGTGATGGTCACCACCGAGGAAGTCTTTGACATGTTCAAAGACGACATGTCGGACCCGATGAGCTATTTCCGCGACATCTCGACTTTTGGTGGCTGCACCGCCGGTCCAGCTGCGGCAATCGAAAACATGCGCATTATCGAAGACGAGAACCTGCTGCAGAATTGCATTGATATGGGCGACCGGATGTTGGGCAACCTGCAGGCGCTGATGGATAAGCACGAAGTTATCGGCGACGTGCGCGGCAAGGGTCTGTTCCTGGGTGCCGAACTGGTTTCCGACCGGGCCACCAAAGAGCCCATGGACGAGAAAAAGGTTCAGGCGGTTGTTGCCGACTGTATGGCGCAGGGCGTCATCATCGGGGCCACCAACCGTTCGATCCCCAGCCGCAACAACACGCTGTGCTTCTCGCCTGCGTTGATTGCAACCGCAGACGACATCGACCAGATCACTGATGCGGTCGACGGCGCACTGGGTCGTGTATTCGGCTGAACGTAACTGAAAACATCTGCCACCACTCACGCAATAACGGCAGATGAACTTAAACCGGCGCGCCCACCGCGCCGGTTTTTTTGTGTTTACACACGCGGGTTTGTCAAAAGCGCCAACTCAAGTACCTTGTGGCTATCACACCCCTTGCAGGAGACGTGTCCAATGGTACTCAAGCTCATCCGAAGCCTCGCCGCCGTGGCCATCCTTGCGGTCGCCACCCCTTCCGGCGCTGATGAAGGCAGCGGCTTTCCCCAGATCGTCGGCACTTGGCACGGCACCTATCTGGTCGCTTTCGCCAAATCGAACCCAAACCACGGGAAAGGCCTGCTGAAAACCGAGATGGAGCTGGAAGTCACCAAGCTGGACGGCAACCTAATCACCGCCACCAATCGCTGGCGGCGCATCGGTGACACCGAGTGGATCGTCGAAGAAGCAATGGGCACCTTCAGCCTGGACGATCCCACTCGCTTTGTTCTGGCCGAGGCCGGGATTTCGGGCGAAGACGTCTCGGCGGGGATTTTCAACGGAGTCTACCTGGATGACGTGATCATGGTCACCTATGCCGGTCCGGGAACCGGCGTGGCGTTTGCAGCGCAGTTGGTAAAGAAAGACCCAAGCAAATAGGCTTATGGCTCCGCTAAAAATTAGCGAAACACGCCAGCCAAAGTTTGGCCGCCATCCTATCTCTTGCCGTTATGCCTCCACTGATGCAGACTTGAATCAGGAAGGATATCTGCTTCACCACTTAGCAAGTTGGCAGACCACCCAGCGCGACACCATTCTTTGAGAGGAGTGTGTCATGGCATCCAAAGCTACAGGGTCCACACCACCGGACAACCTGACGCCGCAACAAGCGGCTATGCCCCAAATCAATAGGGTAACGACAAGTGATATCACCGCATCGCTGAAGGCAGGGTTTTCCGACTTTCTGGCACGCCCTTTTATGAGCGGATTCTTCGGCCTGTTCTATGCGGTTTTCGGAATCCTGATGGTTTGGAGCTTGGTCTGGCTCGGCAAGATTTGGATGATCATTCCCGCCATTGTTGGTTTTCCTCTGGTCGCACCTTTCGCTGCCGCTGGGCTTTATGAAATGTCCCGTCGGTTGCAGAACGGAGAGAGGTTCGGCTGGTCAGAAATCCTGACCGTGATGGCCAATCAACGCAAACGCGAAATGGGATGGATGGCCTTTGTCACCCTGTTCATTTTCTGGGTGTGGATTTACCAGATTCGGCTTTGGCTAGCGATCACCCTGCAGAACGCATCCTTTTCGGATTTTGAAGGGTTCTTGAATATCGTATTCTTCACACCTCAGGGCTGGACCTTCCTTGCCATTGGCACCTGCGTCGGCGCATTTTTGTCGGCCGTACTATTCTCGGTGACTGTCGTTGCCATGCCCATGCTGCTCGACCGGGAAACCAATTTTGTTTCGGCCATGCTGACTTCTTTGCGCGTCGTCGCGGAAAGCCCGGGTGTCATGCTCACTTGGGCCGCGATCATCTCAGTTACCGTGCTGTTGTCGCTGGTTCCGGCGTTTCTGGGCCTGATCTTTACGTTGCCGATCCTTGGCCACACCACATGGCATCTTTATCAGCGGGCGGTACCGCCAGTGCAGGAGTGATCCGTCGGAGTATCACCATGGCCATTGTGCGCTTTTAATTCTCGAAGTGTTGCTGAGTCCACTTTCGGCTATCAATGAAAAAGGCCGCCCCAAATGGGACGGCCTTTCATTCACTGTCTCTGCTAAGAGAGGATCAGGCAGCCAGAGCAGCCTGAGCTTGGGCGACGATCGTGCCGAACGCTTCCGGTTCGTGCACGGCCAAGTCGGCCAAAACTTTACGATCCACTTCGATACCAGCCAAGGTCAGGCCGTTGATGAAGCGGGAATATGTCAGTGCTTCGTCATGCGAACGGACAGCAGCGTTGATACGCTGGATCCACAGCGCGCGGAAGTTGCGCTTGCGGTTTTTACGGTCGCGGGTTGCATACTGGTTCGCCTTGTCGACGGCCTGACGGGCAACCTTGAAGGTGCTCTTGCGGCGGCCATAGTAACCTTTGGCGGCCTTGATAACCTTCTTGTGACGGGCGTGAGTTACGGTTCCACCTTTAACGCGGGACATCTCTTAATCTCCTCTTAGCGGTCGTAGGGCATGTAGCCCTTGACGATCTTGGCGTCGGGGGCGGACAGGGTGGTGTTGCCACGGGCGTCGCGGATGAACTTTTTGGTCCGCTTGATCATGCCGTGACGTTTGCCGGCCTGGCCAGCAAGGACCTTACCGGTCGCAGTCACCTTAAAGCGCTTTTTGGCGCTCGACTTTGTCTTCATCTTAGGCATTTCCGTCTCCTTTCGGGGTTCGGTTTCAGACGCGACTCGGCATGCCATCTCGGCCGGTCACGCGATCAGAAGCGCCGTTTACGCAAGTTCGACTATACTGGCAAGGGGGTTTGGACCAGAATCTGCGCTTTTTACAGGCTGATCAGGCACCGGGGCGACAAAGGCCGCCCCGGTGGTTTGATTTAGTGTTCGAATTTGCGGATTTCGCCGGTCTTTAGTCGACTCGCATAGCTGGCCAGTTCTTCACGCACCACCTTCATCAGGAAGTAGAGCGCAAACACGTTCACGACCGCCATCGCAAAGATCGCCGCATCCGAGAAGTCGATGACAGGGCCAAGATTGGCCGCCGCGCCGATAACAACGAAGATGCAGAAGATGACCTTGAACACCAGCTCCTTGGCGTGGCCTTCCCCGAACAGATAAGTCCAGGCCTTGAGGCCATAGTAGGACCAGCTGATCATGGTTGAGAAGGCAAACAAGACCACCGCAATCGCCAGTACATATGGGAACCAGCTGAAGGCACTACCAAAGGCCGCCGAGGTCAGGCTGACGCCCGAGTTGCCATCAACAGTCGCAATGGCATTACCCGCTTCGTTCAGCATGTAGTTGCCGGTTTCCGGATCGACGATCAGCTGCTGGGTGATGATGATGACCAGCGCAGTCATCGTACAGATCACGACCGTATCGATGAACGGCTCAAGCAACGAGACGAATCCCTCGGTGATCGGCTCTTTGGTCCGCACCGCCGAGTGTGCAATCGCTGCAGAACCCACGCCCGCTTCGTTCGAGAACGCAGCACGACGGAAGCCTTGGATCAGCGCCCCGACCATACCACCAGCAACGCCGAGGCCGGTGAAGGCACCTGCGAAAATCTGGCCGAACGCCCAGCCGATTTGATCAGCATTCATGATGATGATCACCAACGCAGCAGCCACATACAGGATGCCCATGAATGGAACGACCTTTTCGGTCACCCGTGCGATGGATTTCAGTCCACCCACAATGACAAGGAACACGATGATTGCAAAGACAACCCCTGTGATCCATCCGGGATAGTCGCCCGTGATACCCGCGATCTGTTGATGCGCCTGATTGGCCTGGAACATATTGCCCCCGCCCAGCGCGCCCAGAATACAGAAGATCGAGAACAGGACGGCCAGAATCTTGCCTCCAGGCAAGCCAAGCTCGTCAAAGCCCTTGGACATATAATACATCGGGCCACCGGAAACGGTTCCATCCTCGTATTCGTTGCGGTATTTCACGCCCAACGTACATTCGGTGAATTTCGACGCCATGCCCAGAAGGCCCGCGACAATCATCCAGAAGGTGGCACCCGGTCCGCCAATGCCGACAGCAACCGCCACACCGGCGATGTTGCCTAGGCCAACCGTCCCCGACAGCGCCGTGGCCAGAGCCTGAAAGTGGCTGACCTCACCCGCGTCATTGGGATCGGAGTAGTCGCCTTTGACAAGGCTGATCGCGTGGCCAAAGAACCTGAGCTGCACAAAGGCAAAGTACAGCGTAAAGACAGTCGCCGCGACGACCAACCAACCCACGATCCACGGGAAACTGGTTCCCGGGAACGGCGCAAAGATAAAGCTGACAAATGGCCCGGTGAAATCGGCAAATGCCTGATTGATCTTGTCGTCTAGTCCAGGCGCGTCTTGCGCCATTGCAGGAGCGGCGATCAAGGCGGCGATTACAGCCAACCAGAGATGTTTCAACATAGTCATTCTCATCCCTCCCGTCAGTTCACAACAGTGACTGGCACATCGGCGTGCATGACCAGATTTTGGGTCGAGCTGCCAAACAAGCGTTTCTTGAACCCATCGGCCGAGGCGCGCCCGACGATGATCTGCGAACCGCCATTCTCGACGGTGATTGCGTTCAGAGTTTCAGCCACGTCGCCATGACGCACGATGCCCTGAACTGTGTAACCATCTGCGGTCAGGGCTTCGACAGCCGGGGTAACAATTCGGTTCGTCGCAAGTTCGATTTCTTCTTCACGCCGCTTGTGCCGCAATGCGTTCTCTTCAGGGGTCTGAAAAGTAAATGGGGACCATTCGATGACATAAACAACCAGCAATTCACACGTACCAATTCGGCCAGCCAGATCTTTGGCAAAGGCGATGGCGTGTTCTCCGGTTTCTGTCCCGTCCAGTCCAATGACAATTTTCGTTGTCATAACGTTCCTCCAATAATTTTGGTTATGCCGGGACCCGTGCCCCCGGCAGGGCAGCCGGAACCTGGAACTTATTAAGTGGACCGCCCATGCGCCCGAGTATCCCGGAAAAACCCTCAAAAACAGAGAGTTATCTTCCAGACACATCCGTTATTTCGACATGTTATTGAAATTTATATACTTTTTCCGCCTAAAATTTAGGCGTATCGGTTTGATACCAGCTTTTCAATGCCCTGCATCGCAACTGTCACCCGGGATCAGTGTTGTAGATCAGCCGTTCATCGCAAGGCGCGATACGCAAAATATTGGTCGTTCCCGGGACGTTGAAAGGCACTCCGGCAGTCACCACGATCTGATCGGCTTCGGATGCGAACCCACCGGCACGGGCCGCACGGGCCGCGTTGACGACAGCGCCTTTGAACCGCTCAAGCTCGGGCGTCATCACGCAATGACAGCCCCAGCTCAGACACAGACGCCGCGCGGTTCCCGTGGCAGGCGTCATCGCGATGATCGGAACGCCTGGACGTTCGCGGGCAGTCAGAAGCGCGGTGGTGCCGCTTTGGGTAAAACAGCAAATCGCCTTGATATCTGTTTTTTCTGCAATCTCACGCGCGGCGGCAACGATACCATCGGCAATAGTGGTCCCCTTTGCCGTCCGGGACGCTGCGATAATCTGCGTGTAGGTCGGGTCCGCTTCGACCTCGATCGCAACCTTGTTCATGGTTTGCACGGCCTCGATTGGGTACGTACCCGCAGCGGATTCCGCGCTGAGCATGATCGCATCCGTGCCTTCGTAGATTGCTGTCGCCACGTCCGAAACTTCGGCCCGGGTTGGCATCGGGCTTTCGATCATGCTTTCCAGCATCTGAGTGGCCACGATCACAGGCTTAGCCGCCCCACGGCATTTGCGCACCAATCGCTTCTGGATCGGGGGCACCGCCGACACCGGAAGCTCGACACCCAGATCGCCGCGCGCGACCATGATCCCGTCAGAGGCATCCAGAATGTCGTCGAATGCCTCGACCGCTGCAGGCTTTTCGATCTTGGACAGGATCGAGGCGCGACCATCGGCCAGCGCGCGCGCTTCAAACACATCCTTGGCACGCTGCACAAAGCTCAATGCCAGCCAATCCACACCCAGTTGGCAGACGAATTCCAAGTCGTCGCGATCCTTGGCCGACAGAGCTGCCAGTGGCAGCACCACGTCAGGAACATTCACACCTTTGCGGTTCGAGATTGTACCGCCGACCTCAACGGTGCAATTGGCAAAATCCTGGCCACAGTCCTGCACGGTCAGACGGATTTTGCCGTCGTTGACCAGAAGCCGCGCACCCTGCTCCAACGCGGCAAAAATCTCGGGATGCGGCAGGCAAACGCGGTTGATATCTCCGGGCGCAGGGTCCAGATCCAGACGGAAGGCCGCGCCTTCTTCAAGTTCTTCTGCGTCGTTGGTGAAGACCCCGACACGCAACTTGGGTCCTTGAAGGTCGGCCAAAATTGCGATTGGCCTGTCCAGGTCTTTTTCGATCTGTCGGATGATCCGGTGGCGTTCGCGGATCTCATCATGGCTGCCGTGGCTCATATTCAGGCGGAAGACGTCTGCGCCTGCCTCGTACAGCGCGCGGATCATGTCATAGTCATTTGACGCCGGTCCCAGCGTCGCCACGATTTTCACATTTCTCAGGCGTCGCATTGGTCTGGCTCTCCTACCGTCTTCTCTTGATTCTGCGCAAATGTTACCGCAAACATTGCTCCGCCTGCTTATTGCGCAATTCCCTTTTCAAAGCAACTGCCCTAAACCTGCGACAAACTAGATGACAGGCTTATGACGTATTCCCCGTTTTTTATCCATGGCGCGGATCGGCCCTCGCGTTGGCTGATCACATGCGACCACGCATCCAACTTGGTTCCGCCCGACATCCACGGTGGCGACCTTGGCCTGCCTCGTGAAGATATGGAACGCCACATCGCTTATGATGTAGGTGCCTACGAGGTGTCAAAGCATCTGGGTGAGCTTTTGAATGCGTCCGTGATCGCAGCCAATTTTTCCCGCCTCGTGATTGATCCGAACCGCGGCGAAGATGATCCGACCTTGTTGATGAAGCTCTATGACGGGTCGATCATTCCAGGCAACCGGCACGCCGATGCGGCAGAACGAGAGCGGCGTTTGAACATGTGCTATCGCCCGTATCATGACGCGCTGGCGCAGATGGCCGCGTTGCCGCATGCAGTGATCGTGTCGATGCACTCGTTCACGCGGCAACTAAGGGGTCGTGATCCCCGCCCCTGGCATGTCGGGGTTTTGCATACTCCGGACGAACGGTTCTCGGGCCCGTTGATCAACCGCCTTGAGGCCGAAGGTGACCTTTGCGTCGGCGTTAATGAACCCTATACCGGCGTGCTGCCCGGTGATGCCATTGACAAACACTGTACCAGTTTTGGTCGCCCCAACGCACTGATCGAACTGCGCAATGATCTGATTGCCGAACACGCAGGACAGCGAGAATGGGCCGAGCGGCTAGCCCCTATCCTGCAGGACGCGCTGGACCAAAGCGGCTTGTGACAAAAGCCCTCACTTAATTGTGAGAGCCAACCCCAGACCCCATATTATAGGGGTAAAGGAGGCCACTATGACTCAGGAATTTCTGACGTCCGTCTTTGGCTGGATGGCCGTGCTCAACATCGCGGTTCTGCTGTTCACCACATTGATGATCTTGCTGTTGCAGGACTGGATCGCTGGCATTCACGGCAAAATGTTCCAGATGGAGCGCCCCGCAGTGAAACGGGCTTACTTCCGGTACCTGGCAAATTATAAGATCCTGACGCTGATCTTCTGCATCACCCCATGGCTGGCTTTGAAACTGGCCTGATACGCTGATTGTTGAATCATCGCCCCCGGGCCGCTAGGTCACATACAGCACGTATTTCTGTCATCCGGAGCCAGACCATGGACAAGCAAACCGAAACCGAACTTCAGGCCGCCGCATTCCGTCGCTTGCAACAGCATCTGATGGAGGACCGCACTGATGTGCAAAACATCGACATGATGAATCTGGCCGGGTTCTGCCGCAACTGCCTGTCGCGGTGGTATCAGGAAGCAGCCAACGAAAAAGGTATTCAGATGGGCAAGGACGAAGCCCGTCAAATTTTCTACGGCATGACCATGGATGAGTGGAAAGCCAAATACCAGACCGACGCCAGCGCGGAAAAACAGGCCGCCTTCAAAGTCGCGTTCAAAGAGAATGTAACGAACAAGGGCTGACGCCCAAAACGAAAGAGGCCCGCCAACCTGGCGGGCCTTTTCTTTAGATTGCGACCTTGCGGCTTTCGTCCAAATAGATTTCCCGCAAACGCTTGGCGATTGGGCCGGGTGTTCCATCACCCAATGTCACTCCGTCGATTTCAACCACCGGCATCACAAAAGCGCTGGCCGAGGTGGTGAAAGCTTCGTCGGCTTCTTTGGCTTCGTCGATAGTGAACAGGCGTTCTTCCACTTCCATCTGCGCTTCGGCGGCCATGCGCAGGACGGCCTTGCGGGTGATGCCGTGCAGAATGTCATTCGACAGCGGACGCGTGACGATTTTACCATCTTTGACGTAGTAGGCGTTGTTGCTGGTGCCTTCGGTCACATAACCGTCCTCAATCAACCACGCATCGTCACAGCCAGCCTTCTTGGCCATCATCTTACCCATGGACGGGTACAGCAGCTGAACGGTCTTGATGTCGCGGCGGCCCCAGCGGATATCCTCGATCGAGATGATCTTGGCACCCTTCTTGGCTGCGGGACTGTGGGCCAGGCCGGGCTTGTTCTGAGTGAACAGCACGAGGCTGGGCTTGGTATCCGCCGACGGAAACACAAAATCGCGGTCGCCATCCGATCCACGGCTGACCTGCAGGTAGATAAGCCCTTCTTCGATGCCGTTCAGTTCCACCAGCTTGCGATGAATTTCCAGCAGCTCATCCTTGGTGCAGGGCTCAGCCATCTCCAACTCATCCAGTGACCGCTTCAGACGCACGGCATGACCTTCGAAATCGATCAGCTTGCCATCCAGAACGCTGGTGACCTCATAGACGGCGTCTGCAAACAGAAAACCACGGTCAAAGATGGACACCTTGGCCTCGGTCTCGGGCAGGTATTCGCCATTTACAAAAACGGTGCGGGTCATGTCTTGTCTCCTCAGCCCCAGAGGTCCGCCTTGGGCGGGTGCACTCCGGCATCATCAAAAATCAGCGGGTTGTCGCGGTCTTCGGCCAGCAGAAGCGGGCCGTCAAGGTCTGTCACCATCACACCCTGTGCCAACAGTGTCGCAGGTGCCATAGCCAGAGAGCTGCCAACCATGCAGCCGACCATCACGCGATAGCCTTCAGCCAGCGCCTGCTGGCGTAGGGCCAGCGCCTCGGTCAGGCCGCCCGTTTTATCCAGTTTGATGTTGACCACATCGTACTTGCCCTTGAGGCCCGGAAGGCTTGTGCGATCATGACAGGACTCATCAGCACACACCGGCACGGGGCGCTCCATTCCAATCAGGGCATCATCTTCCCCGGCGGGCAAAGGCTGCTCGACCAGGGCTACACCCAAACGCACCAGATGCGGGGCAAGGTCGGCGTAAACCGCAGCTGACCAGCCTTCGTTGGCATCCACGATGATCGTGGCATCTGGTGCACCTGCGCGCACAGCCTCCAGCCGGGGCATGTCATCCGGTGTGCCCAATTTGATCTTCAGCAAGGGCCGATGCGCATTGGCTGCGGCCTGCGCCTGCATCTTTTCCGGGGTGTCCAGCGACAGCGTATACGCTGTGATTTCTGGCCCCGGAACCGGCAGCCCGGCCAGATCCCAGGCCCGCTTTCTTGCGCGCTTGGCCTCAAGGTCCCAAAGGGCGCAATCAACCGCATTCCGTGCCGCCCCGGCAGGTAAAAGGTCCATCAGGCTGTCGCGGGTAAACTCGGCAGGCAAAGCTGCGATCTCGGCCTCGACCGAATCCAGCGTTTCATCATACCTGGCATAGGGCACGCATTCGCCCCACCCCTGATGGGTACCGTCAGAAATCCGAACCGTCAGCACCTTGGCCTCGGTCCGAGACCCGCGCGAGATCGTAAAGACCTGCGCCAGCCGAAACACGTCACGAGAGACTTCTACCTGCACGCGCCAGCTCCTTCATCTTTTTCAAAATACTTTCGCCGAAGGCGGACAAGCCCGCCTCCGACGCGCCGCTTAGATCACAGTGCGGCCAGCGCATCCACCAGCTTGCCCGAACCAAAGCGGAACGGGTCAGTCGCGGGCAGGCCCATATCGGCCTCAACCTTGGCCAGATATGCGGTGGCGTCCTCTTCGGACATATGCTGGGTGTTGACCGAAATACCGACGACCTGACAATCCGGATTAGCGACCTTGGCCAGACCCAGCGCCGTGTCGCGCAGCGCTTCCAATGTCGGCAACTGATAGGTCGGCAACCCACGCATATGGTCGCGGGTCGGCTCATGGCTCAGGATCAGCGCATCGGGTTGGCCACCGTGAATCAGCGCCATGGTCACACCGGAATAAGACACGTGGAACAGCGACCCCTGCCCTTCGATCAGATCCCAGTGATCGTCATCGTTGTCAGGCGTCAGCCATTCGACCGAACCGGCCATGAAATCGGCAATGACCGCATCCAGCGGCACACCGTCCCCGGTGATCAGAATGCCTGTCTGACCGGTTGCGCGGAAGGTCGACTTCATGCCGCGCTCGCGCATCTCGGCATCCATCGCCATCGCCGTGTACATCTTGCCGACAGAACAATCGGTGCCAACAGCCAGACAGCGCTTGCCCTTGCGCTTGATGCCGTTTGCAATCGGGTATTCCACCGAAGGTACGCGAACATCGTGCAGCTTGCGGCCGGTGGCTTCAGCAACAGCTACCAAATCGGGTTCGTCGCATAGCAGGTTGTGCAGACCCGAGGCCAGGTCAAAGCCTTCCTCCAACGCCATGACCAGAACCTTTTTCCATTCTTGGCTGATCACGCCACCACGGTTGGCAACGCCGATAACCAGCGTCTTGGCGCCGGCTTCTTTCGCCTCGGTCAGGGACATGTCGGTCAGGCCCAGATCAGCCTTGCAACCTTCCATACGGTACTGGCCAACGGCATTCTCAGGACGCCAGTCCTTGATGCCGATTGCAACTTTGGCCGCCAATTGGTCGGGCGCATCGCCCAAAAACAGCAGGTACGGTGTCTCGATCATTGCGGTTTACTCCTTTGATTCTGGCGCAATCTAGGGGACGATTTCCACGAGTGTTTCGCGTTTTCGTCTGACAACGCCCCGTCACGTGGGAAATTTTTGCGCCCCCTCCCTAAATGGCGCACTGATCTTGCAAGTTTTCAAAGCGATTAAACTTTAATCACTGTTTTGACCCTGTATTGCAGCAATTGCTGCGATTGCATTGCCGCACCTGCACAAAGATGCTTGCTATGGCTTGCGCAATTTAATACCCCATGAGGCAAGAAAATCGTAATTTCCTTTCTCGCACGAGGTCCAGATGAGCTTTCGCATCCAACCCGCCGCCCCCGCGCGCCCCAACCGTTGCCAGTTGTTCGGACCGGGATCAAACACCAAGCTGTTCCCGAAAATGGCCGCGTCTGCCGCAGACGTAATCAACCTCGACCTTGAGGACTCGGTCGCGCCGTCGGACAAGGACGCCGCGCGCGCAAATGTGATCGAAGCGCTGAACACCGTCGATTGGGGCAACAAATACATGTCCGTGCGCATCAACGGACTGGACACACCCTATTGGTACCGCGATGTGGTGGACCTGCTGGAACAAGCTGGCGACCGGCTGGATCAGATCATGATCCCCAAGGTCGGCTGCGCGGCAGATGTCTATGCCGTAGACGCGCTGGTCACCGCCATCGAGCGTGCCAAGGGCCGTACAAAGCCCGTCAGCTTTGAGGTCATCATCGAATCCGCAGCCGGCGTTGCCCATGTCGAAGAGATCGCGGCCTCGTCTCCGCGCATGCAAGCGATGAGCCTGGGTGCAGCTGATTTTGCAGCCTCGATGGGGATGCAGACCACCGGTATCGGCGGCACGCAAGAAAACTATTACATGCTGCGCGAAGGCGAAAAACACTGGTCCGACCCGTGGCATTGGGCGCAGGCGGCCATTGTTGCTGCGTGCCGCACACATGGCGTTCTGCCCGTGGACGGACCCTTTGGCGACTTCTCAGACGACGAAGGCTACATCGCCCAGGCAAAACGTTCGGCTACCCTGGGTATGGTCGGAAAATGGGCCATTCACCCCAAGCAGATCGCGTTGGCCAACCAGGTCTTCACCCCGTCGGATGAAGCCGTGTCCGAGGCACGCGAAATCCTGGCTGCGATGGAGCAGGCCAAAGCCAATGGCGAAGGCGCAACCGTTTACAAAGGCCGTCTGGTCGACATCGCCTCGATCAAACAGGCCGAGGTGATCGTGGCGCAGGCCGAATTGATTGCCGCGAACTGATCTAATTGAATAAGGCGCCCTTAGGGGCGCCTTATTTGGGCCTAACGGCCAAAGACGTCGTTAGGCGTCCATGTAAAACGCTCACCTTTCTTTCCTGATTTCATCATCAGGCAAGATGTACCGAGCTTCTGAAAATAGATTATCTTCAGCGGATACCAACCCGCCTTCGGCACCTCTACTTCGGTTCGTTGATTGGCCTCACACCCCTGAATACTATTGACTTTGCCGATCTGCTGCCCGCCAACCCAGGCATCGATCCCATCGTTTGACCATGTCTCCAACTCGTAAACGCCCGGTGAGTCAAAGCGCATGTAACCGGTGATTTCTGCAGCGACATTGTAGTGGTGGTCGAATGTCAAAACATCCTCGCCCTCGTTTGTATCCCTATAATCCAAACCGATCAGCGGCTGCCCCGGCTGGGCCTTAGGCAATAACTGCTTGGCATGAGTGAGATTGCGGATTTTGCGCTGAGTACCAGTTCCCACATATTTTACATTCAACCCCGCTTTTGGACTGGGTTGCGGACTGGCGGGCTGTAATTTGAGCGGCGCGGCCACTGCTGAACTGGAAATAAACGCTGCAGCTGCTATCAGCGCTCCAATGCGAACAAATTTCATTATATTCTCCCTGTGTGTGGCCCGTTGGGGTTGTTCCCCTTCGATCAGGTCCTTGAGAAGACACTAGGCTGTGAAAATTCACCCGGCAAGCCGGTTGAAGATCACAATTCCAACGTCAGGCGCGCATATCTTTGGGTGAATCCATCACCACATAAGACGTGATCGACGTCACATGCGGCAGTGTTCCCAAAACTTCGGTGTGGAATGTCTTGTACGAAGGTAAGTCCCCGCATTCCACGCGCAACAGGTATTCGATGGTCCCCGTGATATTGTGGCATTCGACCACTTCCGGCACACGTTGTAGGGCGCGTTCGAACCCTTCCTGTGCAGCCTTGGTATGTTCACCCAGCCCAACGCCGATATAGGCAACGAATCCGACGCCAATCTCGGATGGATTCAGAACTGCGCGGTAGCCCGAGATTACACCCGAACGCTCCAACTCCTGCACGCGGCGCAGGCAGGCGGAAGGAGACAGCCCCACCCGGTCTGCCAGATCCAGATTACTGATGCGGCCGTCTTGCGAAAGTTCTCGCAATATTTGCTGATTTATGTGGTCAATTTTCGCCATTGATTGTGATATTAACGAGATCGCGCATTAAAACGCAATTTCATTTGTTCGGTTTGCAGCAATTATCCAACTTATGACCTACGATATACTTCTGGCCCTGATCGCCTTTGCTTTTGTCTCGTCCATTACACCTGGACCCAACAACTTGATGCTGATGGCGTCTGGGGCTAATTTCGGATTTCGCAAGAGCATCCCGCACATGCTGGGGATCGGGCTTGGGTTTACCTTCATGGTGCTATTGGTCGGCACCGGCCTGGTGCAGCTATTCGACAGATATCCGATCAGCTACACGGCGCTGAAATTCGCCTCTGTTGCATATCTTCTGTTCCTTGCTTGGAAAATAGCACATGCCGCCCCGGCGAAGGGGCAAAACACGACAGGCACGCCGATGACATTCCTGCAGGCAGCAGCCTTTCAGTGGGTCAACCCCAAGGCCTGGGCCATGGCCCTGACAGCCACAACCGCCTACACACCTGATCAGACCCTTTTGGCGATCATTGTGGTGGCCCTTGTTTTCGGAGCAGTCAACCTGCCCTCAGTCAGCACATGGACCGTTCTGGGCCAGCAAATGGCGCGCATCCTGACGAACCCGCGCCGGTTGGTGGTGTTCAACTGGACAATGGCGGCTTTGCTCGTCGGCTCGCTCTACCCGGTTCTATACCCGAACTGAGCAATTTCAGCGGCAAGTCTTCGGACTGATTCCCATGACTGTGGGCCAAAACACTCAGAACGCGGTCTTCATAGCGGGTCGTCATCGGCATCCTTTCTATTTGCCTACCTGCGGATGCATATCACGCAGCAACAGATCTTACAAAATTCACATCGGATTACACACGTAGGAATGTTACATTGGGCGTGTAACTCACGAGACCAAAAGACTTTCAACATGGTAAATGAGGACCGATATGAACAATCCATCTCGCCCGCTCCGCCAAGTCCTGTTTGCCGCCATCCTTGCGACAATGCCGGCTATTGCGCAGGCCGATGACGTCCAGACACAAACCATGATTTCTGAACGTGTCAGCCAGCATAACCCGGCGCCCGAAGCCTATATCAAGGATCGCCCAATTCTGGGTTGGCAGCTGACCAGCGATGACTTCGACGCCATCCCCGACGCGATCCGCGAAAACCTCGGTTCGGTTGATGGCACCAGTTACGATCAGGCTTACCTGACCGAGAACGTCGGCTCGATCATTGCGCTGCAGTTCCGCAAGGATGGCCCGGACTTCTACATCATCGGCAAGAGCACTTATGATGCCGCCTACGAGCTTGTTTCGTTGGACGATGTCGAAGCCAAAAACACACGCTTGATCGAGCGGCTGGATATGGCCCCTGCGGTCAAGGCGATGTTCGAAGACCAAACTCCAGGCATAGTCGGAGCGCTCAAAACGACCCCAGTGGAAATGCTGCGCATGTCTGATCTGGGTTATGCAAGAGGTGAAGCCCTGACTATCCAAGCGCCATGGGGTGAACAGACTAAACCGGAAGGCGCGGACGCATTTCTGGTCTGGGACGGCGGCGAAAACCAGTACTACATGGTGAACGCAGACGATGACGGCCTGCCGTCCAGCTATGTACCCGTCCAATGACCTAAACCGGCGTGGCCCCGAACCACGCCCCGCTTTACCTTGTGTTGCATTCCTCTGACAGCAAGTTCATATAGCAATGAACTTCCGCGTTGAGAGGCGTCATGACCCAGTATCTGGATTTCGAAAAACCCCTGGCCGAGATCGAAGGCAAGGCCGAGGAATTGCGCGCGCTGGCCCGCGCCAACGAAGAGATGGACGTGGCCGAAGAAGCCGCCGCGCTGGATGCCAAGGCCGCCAAGTTGCTGGATGAGCTTTATGGCGATCTGACCCCATGGCGGAAATGTCAGGTCGCGCGTCACCCCGAACGCCCCCATTGCCAGGATTACGTAGCCGAGCTGTTTACTGAATTCACGCCACTGGCTGGTGATCGCAACTTTGCTGACGATCTGGCTGTGATCGGCGGTCTGGCGCGTTTCGATGATCAGCCTGTCATGGTGATCGGACACGAAAAAGGCTCGGATACCAAATCGCGGATTGAACGGAATTTTGGCATGGCCCGCCCCGAGGGGTATCGCAAGGCTGTGCGCCTGATGGAAATGGCCGGACGTTTTGGTTTGCCCGTCATCACCCTGATCGACACGGCCGGTGCATATCCGGGTAAAGGTGCCGAAGAGCGCGGCCAGTCCGAGGCCATCGCGCGGTCGACCGAAATGTGCTTGAAGATCGGCGTTCCGCTGGTGTCCGTGATCATTGGCGAAGGTGGTTCAGGCGGTGCGGTGGCGTTTGCCACAGCAAACCGTGTAGCGATGCTGGAACATTCGGTCTATTCGGTGATCTCGCCCGAAGGCTGCGCGTCGATCTTGTGGAAAGACTCGGAGAAAATGCGTGAGGCCGCCGAAGCCCTGCGCCTGACCGCACAAGACCTGAAAAAGCTGGGCGTCTGCGATCACATCATCACCGAACCCAAGGGCGGCGCGCATCGCGACCGCGCCGCAACGGTCGACTTTGTACGCGGCGCTATTGCTGCTATGCTGAAAGAGCTGGATGGCAAGGATGCGGCAGCCCTTATCAAGGACCGCCGTCAAAAATTCCTGGATATCGGCTCGAAGGGGTTGGCGGCCTAAAGCGTCAGCCACCGAGCTGGCGCAACAAAGCCGCCGAAGGTTCCCCGGTTACGGCCAAGCCACTGGCGCGTTGATACGCGCTGATGGCAGATTTCGTGTTGTTGCCGATAACCCCATCCGCGCCCTGCGTGTCGTACCCTGCGGATGTCAGGCGGCGCTGCAGCTCTTTGCGATCCTCAAGCGTCAACCCGGTCGCATCGGGCCCGAACGAGGCCTGAAATGGCGCACCACCAGCGATCCGGTCAGACAAATGTCCAACGCCGATCGCGTAGCTGTCCGAGTTATTATAGCGCTTGATCACCTGGAAATTGCGGAACACCGCAATGCGCGGCCCCGGCGTTTGCGGCTGTAACACCGCGACAGGTGTTCCCGAAACAGTGCCAGCTTCGCCACCCCATGGCTGTCCGCGCACCCAGCCAGCCCGCGCCAGATAGGCGGCGGTCGAGGCCAAAGAGTCCGTGGGATCCTCGGACCAGATGTCCCGACGGCCATCACCGGTGAAATCCACCGCATAAGCCAAGTAAGACGTCGGGATGAACTGCGTATGCCCCATCGCCCCGGCCCAGCTGCCGGTCATGTTCGCGGGCGTTGTATCGCCCTCTTGAATGATCTTCAGGGCAGCGATCAGCTGTTTTTCAAAAAACGCGCCGCGACGGCCGTCATAAGCCAGGGTCGACACTGCCGACACCACCGGCACGTCCCCCCGGCGAGATCCATAACGGCTTTCCAGGCCCCAGACGGCAACGATAACCTCTTTATCGACGCCGTACTTTGCCTCGATCTCTGACAGGGTTCCTGCATGGCGCACCAGCATCTGCTTGCCGGTTGCGATCCTTTCATCAGAAGCTGCAATCGCTAGATAATCCTCAAGCGAGCGTTTGAATTCGACCTGATTGCGATCTCGTTCGATCACGCCCGGCAGGTACCCCGCCCCCTGAAAGGCCCGGTTGATGGTGGTTTGAGAAATACCTTGCGAGGCCGCGCGGGACTTAAAGCCGGCAACCCAGGCGTCATAGCCTGCGTTGGGGACGGCCCGCATCCGCGTTGCCGGGGCGCTGGTTGGCGTGCCACCGGAACAGGCGGCCAAAAACGTTGACCCAAGTCCAACTGAAAATAGGCGTCGATTGATCATGTCTGAAATCTGCTCTTGTTGTGATTTGGGTCAGAGTATCGCAGACCAGGTGCGCAAGCTAGTTCTGCGATGCTTGGAAACGGCAACCCGATCACTTCGGCGACAAGCCGCTTAACTGACAAGCATCCGCAGCCCCTGCGTCACATCCGACCGTACAGCCAGCCTCAATCCGGGCTCATCCCCCGCCTTCAACGCAGCGATGATCAGCTTGTGATAATGCGGCGGTTCTGTCCGCCGCAACCGCCCATAGAGCGCCCGCATTGTTGGCCCTAGCTGAAGCCATACCGTTTCCACAATGGCCAGCATCGCCGGAGCCTGAGCACGCAGATACAGCGTGCGATGGAATTCCAGGTTCGACCGGATGTAACCGACGGCATCCCGTTTGGTGACCATTTCCGCGACGGTCATGTTGATGCTCTGCAATCGGTCGATCAGGGCCATATGTGCACGGGGCAATGCGCGACTGGCCAGTTCGACTTCTAGCAGTGCACGCAGGGCTGCCAGCTCTTCGATACGGTCATTGGTCAGCTCGGGCGTGGACACCCGACCCGAAGAAGACAGGAACAGCGCCCCTTCGGCCACCAGTCGCCGCACCGCTTCGCGCGCAGGCGTCATTGAGACATCAAATTCCTTGCCGATGCCGCGCAGGGTCAACGCCTGCCCGGGCGCTATGTCGCCGTGCATAATACGTGAGCGCAGGGCTCGATAGACCAGATCATGAGCTGCGGGTTGGGTGTCGGTTGGGCGAGCGCTTAACATATCCCCATGTGATCACAAATTGCCGCGCGGTCAACTCGTCGCGCTATCAAATCTATACTGGTGAAGCTGCGCCCCGTTGTCGCGCAGCCAGCGCCTTTGGGCTTTGCAGTCACCAAACAGGCGCTCGACCTGCGCCCAGAACGCGGTGGAATGGTTCATTTCGGCCAGATGTGCGACCTCATGCGCGGCGACATAATGCAGGATGTCCGATGGCGCGAGGATCAGACGCCACGAAAACATCAGACCACCAGCCGAATTGCACGACCCCCAACGAGACCGCGTATCGCGCAAGGTCAGGCTGGAATAAGGTCGACCCAGCATTGCCGCATAATCGTCACAGGCCTCGGTCAAGCGATCCCGCGCCAGTTCCTTTAGGAACCTTGCCAATCGCCGGGCTTCGGCCCCTTTGGGGATTGCAATCTCTGTGTCCCGCAACAGAACGCGTCGGCCCTCTGCCGGTACGATTCGCCTATCTTTGCCTTCAATGGGGATTGATTGCCCGAATCCCACGGCCAATGGGTTGGGTCTGTCTTCAAGATGCTCACGGATCCAGTTTTCCTTGACCTTGGCGAAATTCAGCGCCTCGGCTTCTGCGACACCTTTCGGGTAGGTCAGCGTAACCCGCCCATCCAATTGAGAAATTCGCAAGCTGATACGCCGCACCCCGGCCGATTTGCGCAGCGTTAGCGGCACCGGCGGTTTTCCGGGCAATGCGTGGTCCCCCATGTGCCTGTTTCTCCTGCTCAAAGGCTTTGACAGTGCCCGCTGCATGTGGCACGTGACCTGAATCATTACTACGACTCACCTGATATCAAGGGGATCTGAAATGCCCAAGGAAGAATGGGGTGTAAAACGCGTTTGCCCGACCACCGGTAAGCGGTTTTACGACCTGAACAAGAACCCGATCGTCAGCCCCTACACCGGCGAGATCGTGGAGCTTGAAACTGGCAAGAGCCGGATGATCGCCGCAGATGCGGAAGATGCCGCGTCGGCAAAAGCACGCGAAAATGCGTCAGAAGAAGGTCTGGTTCTGGACGATGACGACAGTGTCGACGTCGAACTGGACGATGATCTGCTGGATGATGATGACGACAGCAGTGACGACGTTTCGCTGGATGAAATCACCGATATGCCAGCGGAAGAAGAAAGCTAAAACCGGTCCGGGGCGGCCCTTGCGCCGCCTCTGACTACACCCGGATGCGAGGCAGAATCTTTTCCGCATAATCCATTTTTGGACTTGCGCTCATTGCCGTCGTCTCATAAACGTCCGTCCACCGCTACAGCGGTACCTGGAAGGGGCCTTAGCTCAGTTGGGAGAGCGCTTGCATGGCATGCAAGAGGTCAGGGGTTCGACTCCCCTAGGCTCCACCAAAATCCATTGATTTTATTGAATAAATTCGGGCGACGCCTCCACAGCCCCCGAATTGCCCCCGAAATTACGTCGCTTCACCGGGCTTTTGTCGGCACCAACCCAACGCCACCCGAGTCGGAATGTCGCACCCCACCCCCCGGCCTCACCCGAGCGCTGCGCGGTTTTGTTTATACCCCACGCATACAAAGCGCGGGGTTCCTGCACTTTTTGACTGCTAGGTCAAACGAGACGATGTCATCCGTGCGGCTACCGATGCGTCTCGCCAAGAGTACATCAGCTGCTTGGCTATTTGGTGCACTGAGCACTAACGACCGCTTTGAAGTCCGATCGTACACCCGGTCTATTCCGATCAGTGTCCGCAAAGCGGACGTTTCCGCCGTTCAAATTCAGTTGTCTCAGGTCCGCTTCGTGAAGCAAGCGGTAGTTCGCAAACCAGCACGGTTATCTTCCCTACCTCTTGTTGTCCGGCGCGACCTCGGTACTGGTCGTTCCCGCCACGACGTGACTGGTCTTTTCGGCTGGCGAAGAGGCGTCGTGATTTGCGAACCGTACACTTACGAACACCGTGAAGCCGACCATCATGAGGAAAAGCGTCCAGTGCAACGCAGAATCTTCGAAGACCACCGAAACAAGGCTTGCAACTAGCGGGCCTGCAATACCTCCGGCGGTCGCAACAAACAGCATCGTCACGGAGGCTGCGGCGACATAGACGGGCGGCGTGCGATCCATCGCATGCGCGACGAGCAAGGAATACATAGTCAGCAAGGCTCCACCCAGGATCACCATGAGGCCGAGGAATACCGATTTCCAGATTGTTCCGGAGACGGCGTGATAGGCCGATCCGTCGCCGCTGCCCGCAATCGAGAAATTCAACAGCAGGGCTGAGGCGATCACTCCGTTGATCAGAATGATCACCCGCCGGTCGTGGCGGTCGGATGCCCACCCGAGCGGGTACATGAAGAGAATCCGTCCGAGATACAGTGCTCCGATGAGGAGGGCGATCTCCTTGGTACTGATCCCGAAGGTGGCGGCTCTGTAGGGCGTAACGTTCAGCAATGTCGTTGCGACCATTCCGACCGTGAAGGCTCCGACCCAGGCAGTGGGTGAGTCCTTGAACAACCCGCGGATCCGCACATTGGCGTTGGACTGGACGGCAGGAGGGTCAGATCGCGCGGCGGTCAGCACGACAATTGCAACGCAATAGAGCAGCGAAACCACGATGAAGGCTTCGTTCAGGTCTTCGGGCAAAACTTGGATCATGAGCTGGCTTCCGACGGACATTACGCCGAGCACCGTCGCATAAACCGCCAGAAGCCGCCCGCGACTGGCCTTCTCGGCGGAGACGCTGATCCACGCGTCGCCCAGTGCGAACAATCCGGCCGTAGCAACACCGGTCGCGAACCTGACGAACAGTAGAACCGGAACGGGCTCGCTGAGCGCGAAGGTCAGGGTCGAGCCGATGCAGATTGCCGCGCCTGCAGCGAAGGAGCGGATGTGGCCGACCTTGGTGATCCATCCCGCGATGTAAAAACACCCGATAAGGAACCCGAGAGAGTAAGCTGCAGGAGCGAGTGCTGCAACTTCCTGTGACGCGCCGGTTTCGGCGAAGTATAGCGCCACGAGAGTCCCCGACGCGGCGGTAACA
The DNA here is from genome assembly GCF_001458195.1 of Ruegeria atlantica. Classification (GTDB taxonomy): domain Bacteria; phylum Pseudomonadota; class Alphaproteobacteria; order Rhodobacterales; family Rhodobacteraceae; genus Ruegeria; species Ruegeria atlantica. The sequence goes on from NZ_CYPU01000070.1 coordinate 115,980, forward strand.
AGCTGCACCGACGCCATCGCCATAAAGAGCGATCGCAGGGTCAGCAACCTGTCCGTAAACTTATCCGTCAACGGCATTTTTCCGGAACGCAGGTCAGAGAAGCACCGATACTATGACAGCGCATGTTAAGCCAGTCGGGGTTCTTTTTCATCCCGGGACCTGACAACTGAAGCTCTTGGGTTCGTTGGGATCACCGGAACCATCGTAAGTCACCACCGCAGGATGCGCACAGATTATACGTCCACCTTTTCCGTTTGGCTCTCGCGTCAACGGATCCACGTAAGGGGCGTCAAGCTGGTCCGGCGCCACGCCTGAATCCAACCAGTCTTCCAGTGCCGCGATGTAATTCGTGCCATCCGGCCCCGGTCCACCACGGCAATGGGTGACGCCGGGGCGGACAAACAGCCGCACGTCATCGCGGGCAGATGGATCGAATTTCAGCACACTGTCGTAGTAGTCAATGGTTCCGTAGGCGGTTAATGACCCGTCCATCCATCCGTTGTCGATTATGAGCTTCCCGCCACCGGCCCTGAACTCGGAAAGGTCCGGATCGTCTGCGTCAAGCGTCGGGCTAAGACGTTCGGCGTGGTGGGCGTAGTCAGAGAAGTCATAGCCCTCATAGGTCCATTCAGGATCGTTGTAGAAGAAGTACTTCATCATCTGGGTTGCAAAACCCCAAGTGGCATTCGGGATCGGGGGTTCTTCAAACGCGCTTTGTTCAGAGCCCGGGTGAAAATCGATCTCGCCACCTTCGACATAGCCTCCGGAAATCCAGACTAACCAACCAAGCGGATTTCCGGGCAATTCCACGCCCATCGGCGTTCCAGGCCAGGAGACACCACCAAATTCAGCTTCACCGTGAATGGCTTTTGCTGCTGCGACCTGTTCCGGGCTGAGGCATTGATTGGTTTCACTTTCGCCGCAGGTCAGCGACCCAATATCAAAGTCGCACTGCCTCGGATCATTCAGAATTCCGTCTTCGAGCCCGTCCAGGGCGTCACACTGATCCATGATCGCACGCCCAAGGACGGCAAGTGCCTCGGCATCGATCACCGGCGTCGTGATCTGGTTCGGATCTGGATACATAACCTGAGCGTCGTGTGTCCATCGGCCAGCCATTTCCTTCGTCCAGGAATAAGCCGGGGCCCCCGCGTAAATGCCGTCGAACACGGCAGGTGACCGCTGTGCTGCCATCAAAGCCTGACCGCCGCCACGGGAACACCCAAAGAAGAGATTGCGCTGGCTCTCAGACCCATAGTAGTCAGCAATAATCGCCTTTGAGGTGACGGCAGTCCGGTGAACGGCCTGAAACCCAAAAGAGACCTGACGTTCAAGGTTGTTCAGGGCCCAGGATGCGACAATGTTGCTGCCCTTGTGTCCTGTATCGGTCGAGACTGTCGCCCACCCGTCCGCAACGACGTTAAAGTAGTCGTTTGCCGCGTTGTCGAAGTTACCGGCGAACCCACCGCTGCCACCCATGATGAATTTTCCGTTCCAGTCATCGGGCAAAAGCAACTCGAACTCTGTCTCGGTCCCGATGACCCCAACGACTTGGCAATGCGGCTTCGGCGTTACTTCATGGGCGACGACGATAAGAGTAACGTCAGGCATAGGTGAAAAACTGGAGTTCTCGCACTGGTTCGCCATTGAGGTAGTAGGTATTGCGATTGCCGACGACATAAAAAACAAAGAAAGGGCGGCGCTTTTTGTTGTCATAGACTGCTCCAGAATTGCTCGAAGCTGACTAAAACACTGGAAAGCGTAAATGGGAAGGCTGCTCACCCAGATCGGATACTCAACGTCTGTTTCCCGCCCATTGCGGCGAATGCTGCAAGTTTCACCAATGGGTAGAATGGGCTCGAAGCGGTCATTCGCTGCACCCGACGCAAATGACCGCTGTCCGGAACAAGGCAGGCACCGATGTGTCCTCCATCTTCAAGAGTTCGTTTGGATCAATTGCGACGCCAATTATTACAAGTTTTGTAGTGTCATGGCGTCCGTTTCGTTATAAAATAACACATCCCATGAGCTCCAAAGTACCAATCGTCATAAACAGTGAACTTCACGTCGCCAGAACACGAAAACCTATTCCACGAACGGGGCGCATCCTACCGCTTGGGTGAACCAAACGTGCGGGCTTGTGGCGCGCGGCTAAGAGCAGGTGAGGCGTGTCCAAATCCCCCAATCAAGGAAAGCAAACAAGGCCGGTGCCTTAGCCATTGCGGGCCTCATGCTGCCCGCGCTTTCCGCCAGCGCCAGAAACGCCGGTTTGAAACGGGCAGCGTGTCCGCTGAAGAATGGAACCGGGCCGAAGCCCGCCGTGCGGCCAACCGGCTTGGGGATCAGTGGAAGAAAAACCCCTGGTTATCGGGCAGCACAATCGACTTGGGCGAGCATGAATGTGCGTTTCGTGACGCGCTGGGCGGGTTGGATGTAGAGACCTTGCCCCCTGCCGTCGCGGATTGGCTTCGGTGGCGGTACCGGCGGAGGCAAATCGACCGGAAGAATTGCGTTGCTTGGCAAAAGGCTCTTACGCAGGACTTGCCTCGGCGGGTCGCGGACGCTGGGCCACGTCCAGTGAATGGCTGCGGACGTAACGCAAAGCCGAATATGAGGCCCCGGACGTGGCGTGTCGATACGTTGGAACGGGGAAGCGCGTCTAAACGAACCCTGCCCGACAACCCCAAAGCGCCCCGAGTCCAGCGCGGGAAAGGCTGCGGACGTCGCGGACGCCCCCGGACGCAACCTGCCAGTGAGAATGAACAGGCAGAGTTGTCGCGGGTGTATCGTGAGAATGCGGCCGTTCTGGAACCGATCATGGCGGGCGTCGCAGAGGAAAAAAAACAGTTAGCGGTGCTGCGGACCCTTCGGGACTATCTGGCCCGGCCTACGGACGCAGAGGCGTGCAAACGCTGGCTGACATTGGTTGCAGCCGCGCGGACGTAATGGGGTGCCAGCGGCGCTATGCGCGCCGCCAGCTTGCCCGCTTACTTCTTGAACCAATCAAGAAGTTTGATTTCGCGCTCAAGTTTGGAAGGAATGTTCGCTGTTCCGTGCCGTTCCAGCCATTGGGCACAAAGGCTGTTGGGCGCAATGGCGTAGTGGATCGCGTGTTTTTTCCGGCTGGGTTCAGGCTTCCACTGCGCGGGAGGATAAAGGAGGACCTTTTTGTACCCCCGGCCCTCATGAATTTCATCCCACTTGCGCCAGAGGTCGGGCACCAGATCGAAACAACGCTCAGCGTATGCCCGGAGTAGGTCAACGGCGAATTGTTCTTCTTCGACCAGCAGGGGCGGTTTTGCCGCCTCAAGGCGCTGCTGCAAAGCATGATCGCTGAATTCTCGCGGTAGGATCACATAGTCGAGCCGCCAGCCGGGGCGCATTCCGCCGCGAGTGACGAAGTCCTTATCCTTATGACGGAAGGCTACGGCAGCGCCCAGACCAGAGCGAGCCGCAGGGTCGGGGAAGGTCGCAAGCAGCGCCAAGCGGCGCGTATCGAACAAGTATGCCGTATCGGCAATGGGGTTTTGCCCTGGAAAAGTGTTTGCCACGGGGCCGTTAGGGAATGCCGCGTCAATTGCGGTTGCAGGGGCGGTAGGGGGTGCAAGGCTTTTGGTCATTGTCAGGCCTCTTTTTCATTTGTTTTGTTCTTTCAGGGTAGGCCGGACGTTGCCTGTTTGCGGTCGTCCTACGGGACAGCGTTGCCCGCGTGTTTATCGCTGCAATGTGGTCTGACTGTCAGTATGTCTAAACAGTCAGGCTAACAGTCAGATCATGTGTTTACGTTCTTCAAAATTGGGCCGCTGGTGACAGCACGTGACGGCTGGTGACAGCTTGAATTGTTTCGGCTGTCACCCTTAACGGTCTATTTTAAATCACTAAATTCCTCGGGTGACAGCGGTGACAGCTGTTCTCCCTTCTTTTCTAAATAAAAAGAAAAAGGGGGAGGAAAGCGCAATGCGCCACGGCCAGACAAAGAGAGGGCTATTATTGTAGAAGTTTCGTGCATTTGGCTGTCACCGCTGTCACCATTTCATTTTGTCATTCTTAAACAATTAGTTATGGGTGACAGCAGGCTTGCGCGGTTGCCGTCACCCTGCCGTCACGCGGCCAAGGCAGTTGTCATGCCGTGGGTGGTGCTTGTTTTCATTATCAGGCGGATTTGGCGGTTGTTCTTTGTCCGGGCCAATTCCCGGTCAATACCCCAAGCGTCGGCAAGTCCGGGCCACAAACGATCGTACTGCCCTTTGAACGGCATACGATTCACATCCCACTGCGGCGCACCGAATGCCGGCACGTTCGCAATGGCGGTTTCCAACTCAGAGTATGTGCCCTGCCACACACCGCCCGGCGACGATTGCAACAGCGCGCGAATGCGCCAAGCGACGGGGTTGCCCTCAAGGATGCGTCCAGCCTCGCTCTGTTCACCTTCACACAGCGCCGCCATACACAGGCCCAACGGCCAACCTAGGCCGCGCCCAATGGCTTCTGCGGTGATTGCAGCATCCGACAAGCGCGGCGGTTCCAAACGCCCTTGGTCACAATCCGTTTGGACAGCAGCCCATTGCTTCAATCCCCCGGCCATCGCGGCGTACAGTGCGCCAAGAATTTTAGGGTAGTCAGCCACCCAAGCCGTGCCCAGCGCGCTTTCGCTCCGGCGATTGGCTCGGCTGATGCTTGGCGGTTCGATGCGCAACGTCCGCTGCCCAAGGTCCGGCAGACGCACGATGTCGGAGAGAACGCTCGTAAACGTCACCGACGCGTGCGCTTGCAGAATTGAACGGTCGCCATCGCTGTACAGCTTGCGCGCGGCATGGGCCGTGCCAGATGCGATTGCACACAGGACGTCGGATGTGGCCTTGGTGATGCCGCTGGCGTTGTCTACGACCATGTTCAAACGGCTAGCCACGATTGGGAACATTTTCTCCGGCTCACGAGGCAGCGTGGACGTCACAGCCGCCGCATCCGGGTCCGTGAGGTCCGTCAGACGCCGTGCCATCGTTGTTTTGCCTGAGCCTTGCTGCCCGGCGATCATCAAATGCGGAACGGTTCCAGGTCGATAGAGGGCAGACGCAAGGATGCAAAGAAGCACGGACCGTTGCTGCACGCCGGGGTCACTCGCGCCTGCACCCGCGTTGAAAGAGGCCAGCGGCAAGTGCCGCGCCAACAAGGGAAAGAGTTGTGCTGAGGGTACGCCGGTTTCAGGTTCGGGCAGCGGCAATGCACCTTTGCGAGTTGTCATGTGCAGCGGCACGGCAGACAGCGGCACCAGCTTCCAACCAGATGCGTCAATCTTAACCGCGCGCCCAGCTTCCATACAGTTCACATACAAGACGGCATTGCCCGCACCGTCGGATGTTTGAGCCTGACGAAAGAAAACGTCCTCTCGCGGCGCGTCTACGTCCACACGGTTCAGCAGATGTTCAAAGAGGTTCCCGGCAGCCGTCCCCGTCAGGTTATGCCCTTTCTTGGCTGCCAACCGCAGAATACCGCGATCCTTGCCCGAGACGTCATACAGGTTGCCATTGCCGGACAACCAGACAGTACCTTTGCGGTCCTGAAACAGATAAGCCCCGTCGGCTAGAACGGACGCTGCTGCGCGTTCGTGAGCGGCACCGTTTGTTTCTTGCCGCTTGGCTGCCATTGCGTCCACGTCCGCAGGATAAGGCTGCGCAGACTCGAATGCGATCCCGGCCAAGAATGCGGACGCGGAAGGCGGAAGGCTTTCGGTGTTCTTGCCCGACGCGTTCAGCGCCGACACATGGTTCTCGTACTGTGTGCGGATCATCGCCAGAAAATCCGGGGTCCGCATGTTGTCGCAAGACGCGTGGTTGCAAAAACAGGCCCCATCAGATCCGATGAACGAGAACCCCGTCTCGGCCCGGTCGCCGTGCGCCTGCCAGTTCGGACACATGGCGTCAACAACGCCCTCTGTCCGTGAGCGGGGTTCGAGGTCGACAATCTCAGCCATCCGCACAATCGCATCGTCCATAGACGCGGTGCGCGGTCGCGCACCTGCGCCGGTTGCTGCCAAGTCTTTCGAGGTCTGCGCCGACAAAGGCACGGCAGCGTCGCGCCAGTTTTCGCCGCCGATCAACACGCGACCGATCTGGTCAATGCTGGCCGACCTCTCGGGGTGCCACTCGGTATAGCCGACGGCGGGTGCCCGGTTCTTGCTGCCCTTGTATTTGGGCTTTGAGTTGTGCCCCCACGGCAGACGCAGGTAGCGCGTGGCGTCGTGCAGGGCGTCGGTCAGTCCGCGTTCGATCATGTAGGCGCGGACCAGAGCCAGTTCTTGCCAGCGTTCGGGCGACGCTGCGTCCCCTGTCAACACCCAGCCCCACGTCTCGTTATTTGGGGATGTTTCAATGCGGAACGTCGGCTCGGGGAAGCCCATCGCAAACATGGCGTCCCACATAGCCGGGTCCACTTTCGTTCCGATGTCGTCCGCGTAAAGCAGGGGTTGCGAAACGACTTCGCCCAGGGTCCGGTTGTTCGCCCCCTCGCGCAGCAGACCCGTACAGAAATACAGGTCGGCGTTGTCCACGTCAGGCAAGCGGCGTTGTAGTGCGTCAACGCCTTGCATACCGAACCAACTGGCGCGCGTTTCAATGTCAGGGAAGCCCGCCAACCAAACTTGGTTCTCTTTGTCGGGGCCATAGATCGAGGTAAGAAAATCGGTGATAACCTGCCAGCCGTTGGCTGTTTGTCGTTGGGCTGCAAGGTTATGTTGCCCGCCACTGGCAGGTTTGGTAGGTTCTGTGCTCATAGATAGTTTGCCTTTTGCCCCGTTCTGCGTGCCGTCGCGGTCGGGGTTTTTCTTTTTTGAGTTGCTTAAGCTGCTTTACGAACAGCTTTTCGATCTTCTACCCACTGCCCCACTTCACGTTGGCTCCAACGTGATGCGCGCCCAATTTTGATCGGTCGAGGAAAGTCACCACTCGCAACTTTCTTGTAGATAGCCGCCCGGCCAAAGCCGGTAATTTCCGATACGGATGTGCAGGTCAAAAAACGGTCAGTCTCTGCGAGATTATTCAAGGTTAGCCTCCGAAAAAATCTTGTTTTCGTGAGCATAGCATTCAATCGCCGTCAGTCGCGGTCAATGGAATTATTGACCTAACACACTGTTCCATTTGACTAATTCGTCAGAACGATTTGAGTTTTCTTCTAAAAGCAAGAGTTTACGCAAGTAAGAAAAATTGACTCACACTTAGTCAAAAAAGCCCCTTCTGACGGGCGTGTCAGAAGGGGCGCTTTATTCGTCGCAAAGTAGATTTATCCGTTCGATGTTTCGCGTAATCTAACCACCTTGTCGTCTACGCCACCCGCTGGAATTCCGTCGAGAAAGCCACACCAAACATTCATGAGTACGCGGCGGCGCTCCACCGCTTGTTCGCGACGGTACGCCCGCTCTACTTCGCCCAACTGGTGCGCAAGCGCTTCTTCGGCGAGTTCCCGAGGGAATTCTGTGTCGTTTTCTGCCCAATCTCTGAACGCACTCCGAAACCCGTGCGGAACGTACTGGTCCACACCCATACGGCGCATGACTGCGCGAAGGGTCATGTCGCTCAAAGGCAATCCTTTCTTAGCGCCGAGAAAAACAAACCCATCGCTTTCGATGCTTTCGATATGCAGAGCGCGCGCTGCTTCGAGGACAGCCAGCATTCGTTCGGTCAACGGAACCAAATGGTCACGCCGCGCTTTGTCCTGCCGGGTTTTCATGCGTGAAGCGGGTATAGTCCATAGCTTCTTAACGAAATCGAATTCTTGCCACCGCGCCTCGCGTGTTTCACTGGATCGCGTCGCCGTGAGAATAAGAAATTCCAGCGCTAAAGCGCCTGCCCCCTCACGCTCTTTGAGCGCGGCAACGAATGCTGGAACTTCGGCCCGAGGCATTGCCGGTCGATGGCCGTTTGTGAGTTTTCTTGGCTTTGAAAGCGTGGCGTTGAACAACTCCCATCGAGCCGGATTGTCGCGGCGGTACGCGTTATTTTGTATCGCGTGGTCAAACATGTTTTCCAAACGGGCGCGGACGCGCGCGGCGGTCACGTGCTTTTCGTCCCAAATCGGGCGAAGGACGGCCAGTACATCCTCCCGAGTTACATCCTCCAACTGCATCTTTCGAAGTTCGGCGGCATAGTGGTCGAATGTATGACGCCATTGATAAATGTGCTTGGGATTGGTGAACCGATCCGCCTTGATTTTCCATTCAACAAACATGTCGGCGTATTTGCCGAACGTAGTAGCGTTGGCAGCGGCATCCGCTTCTGCGCGCGCTACGGCTAACGCAGTGCGTGCCTCTTTGATAGGGTTCAAACCTTGCGCGACAAGTTCTCGTGCGTCTGTTGCTTTCTTTCGAGCCTGCGCCAACGTCGTTCCGGGGTATGAACCAAGACCCATTTCATACCGATTGTCCGTTTTCTTTGTACCCTTCACATCAACAAGCGGAACTTTTGAACTGAACCGAAACACCCAACGTTTTGTCCCGCTGGCTGTGCAGCGCAAAGACAAACCGCCCCCATCATTTAGGGCGGTGCCGGGCGCGGCGTTTTCAACTTGCTTCGCTAATAGACGGTGCATCCCCCGCGCCATGTGGTTTCTCCTTTAGCTTGAAATTGCCGAGCGGCAACTTGCAACAACGCCTGTTGATACGCCCGCTGCCGCCGCCGCTTTTTCGTTGTCAAAACCAAGATCGTTGACCAGCGTGCAGAGCAAGTCCGCAAGGTCACGCCAGCTTTCTGGCATGCCAAAATAGCTTGTGTCGGGCAGCGTCGGCAGAAGGGCCATTGCCTGCGCCAACAGCGGTTCCCCGACATTGGTTTCGTTTGTGTGAGCGGAATTGCCAGCGTGTTCGATAGTTTGCATTTCTTTTCTTTCTACTAATCCGGGGCATTGGGTGCGGCCCCTATTCGCGCCCCCGTTTTGCCCCCGAAAATCGGGGGCAGTCAATAGACTTGAGTAGACAAGTATAGACAAACCTCACCGCACAATGGGCCATTACCTTTATTTTATAGTATAAAATGGACGTCAGTAGACGAGTGGAGACACTAGTTAGGTGGCCCTAGGATCCACCAAATCCCAATACAAATCATTTGGTTACGAGCCGTCTCGACTTGCCCTGTGCGGGGTGCGCCCCTCGGGGGTGCGTTCGGGGTGCGGTATCGTCCGCAATATGGGCAATATGGGCTAGTTTGACCGACGACTCACCCACCCACTGTCAAACTTCCGTTGACAGGGATGAGAACAATAGTAGAACAAATTCATGCGCAAATGGCCCCGAACGATTCCGTATGATCTGAAATGTCGGCTAGAACAGTTACGTGAGTATCGCGGCGCACCAAGCATCCAAACCCAATGGGGTGAAGTGCTGGAATGGCTGGAAAAGCATGGGGTAGAACCACCAGATCATGCATTGCCCACCGAACCAGAATTAAAAGGACCGGTCGGTCACAGTTAGGCTGCTGACGAGGATAGTGGTGAGGCAGTCTGAAATACTGCAGGTCGGGACGCAAATTATTTGTCATCACTAGCGGACAATAAAAAAGGCCACCCAAAACTTGAGCAGCCTCTAGAAAATTCAAATAATCAGTTTGTCAGAGAAGCGTTGCATGCACGCGCCGCTTCTATCGCCTTTTTTGTGCCAGCAAGACTAATTTCGAAGGCAAAGTTGGACTCCGGCATCACAATCATCGTTTCGCGTTCCATCACGTCTGTGACGAAGTCAGGATTGTTAGCAAGGAGATAACCGCCTTTGTACCCGTCTGCCAAATTGGGCGGCGCTGCTGTTGTATCGCCATAGTACAATTTGTTGTCCATGAGCAGCTCTACCTTGTCATCCTTAAACTCGATGTCCGCCTTGGTGAAAACACCCATGTAGCCGAAATCCTTGTCTGGCGTCAGACCCATTTGCACAACGTTGGTATTCTCATCCACCCTTTCAATCAGGCAAGTATTTTGGCTCTTGTCCACAAAAATGTTCCAGCCAGATTCCTCGCCATAGTTTACGAATTCCGCATTGTCTTTCGGCAGAATGTTCTTGTCTTTGGCATGTCCGGTTGTTGCTCCGCATGCAAGAACAGCAGCCACAATATAAGTCTTGGTCAGCGATTTCATAGAATCTTTCCCATAATATTATTGCAGAATAGGAATATGACGATAGGCGCTGAACGCGAGTTTCGCAAGCAACCCTTCAGCCCTAAATAATTGTGCCGCGGCTCTTCATTTGATTCAATAAGCACAACGTCGAGCCACCTGAACACCCGTTGCCCACCGAACCCGAACTACGCGGTCCGGTGGGCCACTCTTGACGGAAAACTCATTACCCCTCATCCCCCAAAAAACCCGCGCTGAACGGGGGGGACCCTTCGAACAACGCGGGTAGCAGTTTGGGGTATTGGTGTTACGGCAGGGGTCGCTGTTTGGATCAAAGTTCCCCGCGTCGCCCTATTCTGGGATGACGAGCAACGCGGGGTTTAGTCTGGTCATGGGACTGCCCGGACTGGGTTGGTAACAAGGATACGGGGGGGGGTTAGCCAGGTGGATCAAACACTCGCTCAGCGGTGTGAGTTAGGCCGCCGGTTGCTCTGGCGCGTCACCCAATGCAAGCAACAACAGAATTGCCAATAAGGGTGATCCAACAAGACCGATCAGAAACCAGATTAGGCCGGATCGGTTGCGGCGTCCCGCCATCGTGATCGGCAGGATGTAGAGCCAGATCACGACAATCAGCAAGACGAACATAAAGACAAGTTGGATGATAGGTGCGTCCATGGCTTAGTTACCTTTCGTTTCTGTCACGTATGACACGCCAGACCATCCAGCTTGGCAATCTCTTTTGACTTAGCCGTTTCAACGATAACATTGTGTCCGTCTTTGGTCTCGATCGCATAGAGCGTCGTTCCGCGCGATCGCGCACCATAAGCCGCGCCGACCAGAGCGCCAAGCGGACCGGCCATCACTGCGCCTGCTGTTCCCCACCCGGCAGCAGTGCCGACAGACCGTGTCGTGCCAGACTCGGGCAGCTTGGTAACCTCGTCAACTTTGTGCTCGCGCATGACATTTCCCTGACCCAACGTTTGCTGAACCAATGGCACTTCAAACCGCCAAATGAACCGGACGTCATAGCCGGTTTGCATGTCGTGATTGATAACTTTGGGCATGGTTTGTTACTCCCCGCTGCGCGGAGAGCGATGCACACCCTTGGCAATGCCTACCAGAACACCGACCACCAGCGACACACCAAAGACCGTACCCATAGGGGCTAGCAGTTGGATGCCGATAATACGCGATTCCTCATCGATGCCCCAAAAGGTGAGCCAAATGGCAATGCCGAACGCGATGCCGCCAAAAACGACACCAATACCGGCGAGAACGTTTGCAATAGGGGTAAAAATCATAGTCTTGTCCTTTCTCACCAGCAGTATTTGAATGCGACATGCGCAAGCATATCCAATTCACCTATGTGCTCGGCATTGCGCGCCTGTTCCAACATGGCGTGTTTAGGCGATGCGTATTTAAAGCGGGCAATCTCAAGTTTGTTGGTTGTGTCTGTGACACTCTCTTGCGGGATGATTTCAGCGACGCAGGATAGGTCTGCGGACCGGACCGAGATGGCGTATCCGGCCACAAGCACCAACGCTGCGGCTGTTACAATGCGGGTTATAGTCTTATCCTTTCGCTACGGTCAGCACGCCGCTGCCGGGTTCATAAGTGATGGTCGCCGTGGCCGCGTTCGCGACGGGTCCGAGCGAGCGGCCCACAATGTCGATAACGGGCCGGTGCGTTCACCCTTTGCTTTGAGGCGGGTCGCGATTGTCATAAGGCGTTCGATGTCTCCGTCATCGGTCGGCGTGTTGACTGCACCAAATTTTTTTGCGACTGCGTTTGCGGTTGTGTACTGTGCGTCGTTGATGGTCAGTAGCAGGTCGTGCGGCTGGTGTAGCCGTAGTGATAGGTGTTGCAGTACATGGTGCGGGATTTGGCGGAGTTGTAACCCTCGGCAAATCCTTCCAAACCCTCTGCGACCGCTCCCAGCACGGCCTCTTCCTTTGGCGTCAAATCCGTGCAGGCACTCACGGCGATAAGGGTGATGACTGAAACAATGCGCTTCACTGTCCTACCCTTCGTGTTACTTTTCGTATTGCGATGCTCACATATAGCCCGCAATACGGATTGCAACACTCAACGAAACACATTATGTGTTACGTAACGGCACAAAAATTGAATGAGGTAAAATGCCCAGACCAACGGTTTCCCTGCGCATAGATGAGGAAAACCGCGATTTAATGCGGCGCGTGAATGTTCGGCTGCATGACGATCCGATGTTTTCTGAGGCTTTAGAGGCGCTTCTGGCAGATAAGAATGCGACAGCCTACATGCGGGCGGACGAGGTTGAACGCCGTTTGGCGGAAATAGCTAACCGTTTGTCCGCTCTTGAAGGTAAATGACGCCAATGAACTTAGTACAACCATGACATCTACCCGGTAATGTCTTTTAGTAGTCAACCAAGACAGCTGAAAACTGCTTTTTGTCATACTATGAGAACCCAGTGCTTATTCTTGCAGCGGTCATCGGAATCATCCTGGCTTTTTCGCTGGTTGGCTCCGCGCGAGATTACTTTTCTGGCCACCGTTACAATGGCAACGTCGTTCCACTTCGTCGCAGATCGCGCCTTACGTTGCCGCGTTCACTGACACTGGGACGGTCGGTTGTAATCTGGATGGCCGCTCTAATCGGTTTCGCGGTCTTTCTGACTAGCTTTGGTCCGGACCAAACCGACCGGCGCACATTGGAAGGTATCGCCAATGTCCGAGACGTAGACACCTTAGTCGTTCAGGGCGTTCCGGTCAGGCTGAACGGCATCGATGGGCCGGAACTAAGTACAAATGCTGGAATGGCTGCGAAGCAATGGATGACAGGTCACCTGCGCGGCAAGACCGTCACTTGTAGGCTGAGTGGAGAGCGTACGTATGATCGTTGGGAGGGCGTTTGCTATGTGAATGGCGAAGACATAGGCGCGGCCTCTATCGCTGCCGGACATGCGCTTAACTGCCGCCGGTATTCAGGAGGCCGGTACCGCCGCTTGGAAACGCCGGCAGCTAGGGCGAGAACAGTACGGTCTGGGTATTGCTAGGTTGGTATCAGGGACCGCTTCCTGTGCGGTGAAATCTGCTTGCAGAAAGGTTGAAGTCCAATTCTGAATAAAGCTGGAAATCTGTGATCCAATCGACACCACAGTCGTCACAAGCATCAGGAACTTTTGAGTTACCAAGCCGTTGGGTGCGTTTGCCCGTTGCGGCTCAATATCAGACGCATGAATGCAGATATGTCCGCCCCGCTCCATCAGGTGTTTGGATAGCATCCCATTACCCCCCATTCATCCGCCACCGTCTGGTCGCTGCGGTACTCGCGCAGCCCTTCCAGCTTGCAACGCAGGTCATATGGGATCGTGCTAGTCATATGGGATCGTGCTAGGCCATTTGCGAATGGCCTATAGTCTAATTTTGTTCTGATGGGTGTCAACGTCATTGGTGCGGCAGACACGGTGTGCAATCCTTCTCTGGATTTGAACAGCCGTTTGGGGCAGAGAAATGCTACTTGTTACTTTTAAGGCCGTTGAGAAAACATTTGTTTTCGGCGCAACGATTGCAGCGCTAATCCCCCTTGCGCAATGGACAAGGGAAAGCGAGGCAAGAAACTTTGAACGAATGGCGAGTTTTATTGAACTCGGAGATACCTGCAGCAACTGGATGCAGGATGAAGTCATTGAAGGCATGGCAATCGAATTGAAAGACACGATTGAACGCGACGAGGAACTTGCGCCAATCCCAGTTCAAGTCAGGGCAAACCAAATCATTTTTTGCGCAGACGTACTTGATTGGTTTCAAGACGAATTCGGACGGGAAGGCGACCCGAGTGCCTACGAATATCTTGAGATGGTGTTTTATGCGTCTCATTGGGCCGTCCCAAACAACTATGAAGACTATCTCGTAAAGGTTCGAAACAATCCCAACCTTGCTGGAACCCATGAAGCCTACAGTACGGCAAGCCCATGGTGGCAAGCCGAAACGGTAGACGAATATTTGGAATCCGGTCGGAACTAACACTGGAAACCGGGAGCGAAAAGTGGCGTTCTTGATATATCAAGGACGCCGGATTTACTCTCCAAATAGCAGGCATTCCCAGCGTTTCATGATGGCCCTTCGCTGGTCCAAGCGTCGGGCTGCTGCCAGGTAATGAATTGCCGCCTCCGCTCCCAGCAACCGACGGAATTGACGCAAACCCGACAATTGTAGTGACCACTAAAAGGTCACCCAAGCAGGTTGCCCTGTCGTTCACCCTAGTTACCCCGACAGGTCCTTTCGTGCTCTGAGCCGAGGTTCACCACGTTGGCAAACCTCGGCTGAAACACAGGGTGTTAACGTACTAGCCGAATAGTGCTCACCCGCCGTTGGCCGTGGTTACTCGTCCTGCCAACTCGCAAACGTCTTACGGGCTAGCTCGCTCTCAGGGCGGAGGTTTTCGATGCCGCCGTAGGGTTCATCCTTGCCAATCGGGCGGTGCGGGTACTTCGCTATCATCTTGGCATGGCGCTTTGCCATGTCCTGAAATGACGCCCCGGACCAGAGCGATCCACCGATGTCGGGGGTTGTCTCTCGAGGATCGCGCAGGATGTTAAAGACCGGCGCTGCAGCCCCCGGCACACCCGGTGCGGGCATGTGCATCTTGAACTCCTGCTTTACGATCGAGCGCAAGACCGGGCCTTCGTAGATATAAACATAGTCCCGGCGCGAGTTCCCTTCGCCTTCCAGCAACAATGCGGTTTGGTCCACACCATCGATCACCCGGTCACGTGGAATGAACTCCATACCACCAGCGACGCGGGCCAACGTGGTGTAGAGGTCGGAGACGTGGATAATGTCTCCCGCGTAGCTTCCACCTTCGATTGCTTGCGGCCATCGCACGAACGCGTCCACGCGTACCCCGCCTTCGAGATGCTCTGCCTTGCCACCCCGATAGATCAACTCGATCATACCGGAATTTGGTGAGTACTGCTTGAAGATGCCGTTGTCGGCCATGAACACCACAAGCGTGTTCTCGGCCACGCCAAGCTCGTCGACCTTGGCCATGAGATCGCCGAACCAATCATCCAACTGCTCCATCTTGTCGGCCATAAAGCCGCCATTGCGGGACCTTTGTTGATCGCTAGAGGTGAAATTGAGTGGATAGAGCGGCCAGTACTGAAGGAAGAACGGCTCCTCTTCGCCTGCGAGGCGTTCCAATTGTTCCAGCACCTGCCTCTGGTATGTCGCGTTCATGCGCTCGTAATGCTCTTGCGTCCATTCCTCGCCGGCCTCGAGGCCCACCTCGCGGGCTTGCTCTCCCGCCTTTGCTTCGAGCCCGGTAACCAAGCCATAGGGTTTGAACCGCTGGTCGATTGCAAACTCACTCGACTGGGTCGATGGATGCCAGCCGTTCAGATTGCCTGCGGCCGCGGCCTCCGGTGTCATCAGGCTCAATTGAACCTGCTGGTGCACAGGAAAAAACGCGACATCGAAGCCTTGATTGTGGGGAAAGGACTCCTCGATATCCCCCTGGTGCCACTTGCCGACGTGAGCCGTGTTGTAACCTGATTGCTTGAGCACTTCGGCAATTGTGACGGCTTCACCGGCCAGGCCCTCGCCCACCAAGGCGACCTTTACTTCTTCCTGTCCAGCCCGGACCGGGTGGCTTCCTGTTAGGAACGCGGTGCGCGTCGGTGTGCACGAGGGTTCCGTATACATGCGCATCAAGGCAAGGCCTTCGGACGCGAAATCATTGATGTTCGGGGTGTCGAAACCGGCGACATAGTTCATCGCCCGGTTGCCCATCAAACCGAAGCTGACGTCATCGATCAGTACATAGAGGATATTCGGAGGTTTCCCGTTATTGGCGTCGCGAAGCTCTGTCAGACGTGAATCGATCCGAACGTCCTGTGCGGCCCATTCCTCGCCAAACTGGGCACTCAGGAAGTTGAACTCTCCATCGTGAATGATTGGACTATCCTGTGCCGTGACCGCCGACGCGGCGATCAGTGCGCCAAACACGCCTATGGTGACTCGCATTGGCTTCTCCTTCGCTAAACTAACCAGGGAAGCCTAGGTCATTATTCGGGAGGATCAAGTTTCAACTTCAGGCGTCGGCAACGGTCACGACACGGGCTTACTAAGACTTCTACAATGTGCGATCTTGGACAACTACGCGTTCGCTACGTCAGCGATCCGGACGCCTAACTGCCTTTCCAATCGACTTGCCTCAATGTCCGGTATTCGGTCGGACGCGTTTGATTGCCAAGGCTGCACCGGCGAAATCACTCAGGCGATCCAACGGCGGCAATACGCAGGAAGCGGTCGACTGGCTGAACCTCGCGACCGGCGGGTTTGTCCGCATTGCGGTCGCACGCGACATTCGGGCGAACGTCCGAACTGAGCCCTGAGCCCTGAGCCCTGAGCCCTGAGCCCTGAGCCCTGAGCCCTGAGCGGTCATAAACAAACAACGTTTACTGAGACCAAGTCGGAAAAGGATAAAGGTTCAGTATCGGAAGCGAAGGCCTACACCAAATCCTTCGTCAAAAGATCGGTTGCCACCAATTCCCAGAAGCGCTTCGCCGTAGACTGCGATGCCTTCGTTGATGTTGTATCCGATCTGGACTTCTGCAGAGCCAGACCATGCATCTTCTTCCCAATCATATGGGACTTTCAAATCCAACTTGGCCCAGTAGTCGGTTGCGAAGGGTTGTAGCGCGATTAACCTGAGCGCCGTCTGGCTGATGTCGGTATC
>NZ_CYPU01000071.1 GCF_001458195.1 Ruegeria atlantica
GTGGGATGACCGAATGAAGTCACAGGCAAAAGCTAGAGCGAACTCTGGAAAGAGGGCGAGTACGTTAAGTCTAAGCATCGCGCCCTCCCAACGACTGATCCGTGTAAAGTGCCTTCCGGCTGCCAGCACTCACTCCAGCGGCCGGAAGGGCTCGGCAAAGCGAGCAGCAACGACAACAACGGAGGTAAAATGAAAGTTGTGTCGAATTCGCATGTTTGAATCTAATTATTAATAAATCAATATTTTTTCCGCGCGCAAACTTCGCTACCTTTTCATAGGATAGTTTTTTGGCGTTCAAACACAAAAGGAAGGTGGGAAAACCCAGAAGGGCAAGTCTGTTCCTTTAGGTAGCGAGGCGTTCTGAGGCCGCACAGAAACTTAGAAAGGGTTGAAAATGGGGTTTGTGGAAGCAGTTAAAACCTGTTTATCGAAATACTTCCAGTTCTCCGGACGGGCTATACGTTCAGAATACTGGTGGTTCTTCTTGTTTGTGGTACTTGTGAGTGCTGCTTTGGCTGTATTGGATACGATCCTATTAGGGACCGACCCTGAAACAGGGCAAGGATCTCAGGTTCTGTCCTTTGTTTTCCAATTGGCTGTTCTCATACCTATGCTGGCCGCCGGTTGGCGGAGGCTACATGATACAGGACGACCTGGCTGGTACTTGCTGCTGCCGATGGCGCTCAGCATTACAACGCTTTTTGTTATGCGGGGTGGCGTGGCATTCTTTTCGGTATTGGAGCAAGGTACGGAAAACCCCGATGCATTGCGAGGACCCGCGGCAGTCCTGGGCATGACTGGTATTGTTGTTGTCTCAATTCTTCAATTGGTTCTGTCTGTCCTGATGATCTGGTGGCTGACGCGACCTTCCCAAGAAGGCGCAAACGAATACGGCGAACCTGTTTCCTGATCTGGTTGCACAGGTAACGGGCCGGAATCTCTGCTGAATGACTGCGCGAAACGTAACACCATGGAGAGAAAAAATGAGGTTCAAAACGATTTCCATTGGAGCGTTGATGATGGGAATGGCGACCACAGCATCGGCGGAGTGGTCGGTCAACTCCGGGCCTAATCCCAATGCATTTATTCAGACCGGAAACATGACGCTGGAGCTTCAGTGTGACCGTATCCGCTTTGCTCCGGCTGGATATGAGGACAGCCAGGACATTGTGGAGAAGCAGGGGCTTTCCATTCGATTTTTGAAGAACGGCACCACCGAAGTTGGAGCATTTCAGGTTGGCGCAGAAAACGCGGCTTTGCAGATCGTCGACAATTATCCTGTCGAGGTCAGTTTCAATAGTCAGCAAGACTATGGTTTCGTACTGGACCAGCTTGCGGCCAATGCATCGGTTAATCTGTCGATGATTGATCAAGATGTCAGCTACGGAATCTTTGACTTGAAGGGTTCCAGCGCGGCAATTCGGTCCCTTCGTTCCGCCTGCGAGTCAGATAATAACCAGGGGGCCTCCTACGAAGCGCCCGAAGGCATCGTTTATTGTGGTGGCGGAGCGATAGAGCGCGTGATCGAACCCGTAATTTTGGACAATCCAGAGGGGGAGTGGGACGCGCGAGTAACGGTCAACGGCGAGTCGATCAGAGCCATGACGGCCTACAGTTACTTTGGAAACTCTGTACCGCCCGCCGGATTTGTCGTCGCCCTGCTTGGGGAGGACAGGTCCGAGTTTCTGATTTTTAGCGAACGCTCGGCAAACTGGCTGGAATATGGGGACTACAGGTATGATCAGTGCAATTGATACCTCCTTCCAACCAGCTTCCCAAATAGCGCGTCAGATGAAATGTTTGGTCGCCGGGGTTATGCTTGCTTCGGGCCTTGTTTGGACCTCACCAGCTGTCGCGGCAGATGTATCGCAACTTCCGCCCGGTTTGCAGGCGAAGGTTGATCTGGCGGCACGAGCCTGCACGTCGTTCAACGACGGTCAGTTTGACATAGCCTGGGGCGCGGTTGAAAGGGTCGATCTCGACGGAGATCTACAACGCGACTGGGTTCTGAATGAGTCTGGTTTTGCGTGTTCGAGCGCCGCATCTCTTTACTGCGGAACTGGCGGATGCATGTCGCACTTCTTGATTGAAGAAGAGGTTCAATCCTTGCTCAACCAGGGCTGGACGGTTGTTGATTTTGGGCGTCAACGCGTTGTTGTTGCAGATATTCATGGATCCAATTGCGACGGAATAAACCCAACGCCTTGCGTCACCGCCAGTGTTTGGGACGCGGACGCTAAGACGTGGCGCTCGTCTGCTGGCGATTGGGAATAAGTTGCATTTGAGAATTGCGGATAAGCCATAGGAGCTGGTTTGTTCGATGGGTTCTCTGTGGCACGCAAACTTATGGGCAAATCGTGCAAAGTTATGCGCAAATACCGCGCAAAGTTATTGGCACGCTTCCAAGATTCTCTTCAATGAAATCAACGTCGGAAATGCAGCGTTAAGAGCGCACCTACATAAGGGTCAATTAGATCGCGATCTGTTCATTCATCGCGACTAGTAACAAGGCAAAAAGACAGTTCTTCATTTCAAGCTGAGTGACCTCAGTCAACTTGGCCCGTGCTATTCTCTGGCCAACGGGTGCGCAAACTCAGGCTGGTAAACCTGCCCATGGCAAACGGCGCGGGCTATTTGCAGATCAAGCTCGAGAATAGGCCGATGCAGGTGTAGGCGGCACACCACTACTTCCTCCGAGAATCAAAAAACTAAAAGGCGTTGGTTTGGTCCACTATGGGAGGAGTGTAGTCTCATTCACTTCAAAATGAGCGCTGCTTTTAGGCTTCAGTTAACTAGCAAGACCGCCTCGACCCGGCGATTCAGGTCGCGGCCTTCCGGCGTGGCATTCGAGGTGAGCGGGGCCAGATAGCCGATCCCACGCGCCTCGACCCGGTCTGCCGCGATCCCATGTGCCTGGATCAACCGGGCGCGCACGGCCTGTGCCCGGCCGGTACTGACCGAAATATTGGCATCCAGCGCACCAGTGTCATCGGTGTGGCCTACAAGTGCCAACCGGGTATTTGGGTTTTTGTTCAGAAACTCCGCAACCAATTTCAGCGACGCAAAAGGCCCCTCGCCCAACGTCATCTCTCCGGTGCGAAAATGAAGATCTTCCAATATTGCGTGGCCGTTTTGTTCCAAACTGGCCAACAGGTCGCTGGGCGACGTGACCGGCTCGTCGATCACAAGCGGCGGCGGAGCCTCTGCGCCCACCGGTGTGACGCGGATCATCTGCACATACCCGTCAGGCGGATTGCGGCTGACCAACAGGCTGACCACGTTGCCACCCCTAATGGCGGACAAAAAGCGATAGTCCTGAATGGCCACATACATGTCGGGTGTTGGCACGACTTCGGTGCCAAAACGAAAATCGAACCCGCCACACGTTTTGGCCTGACACTCAAGCAGGATCTCGTAGCCTTGTGCGGCGATCTGATCCCGCAGTGGGGCCAGCAATTGCAGCGTGGTGCTAGAGCCCGATTGCAATCGCCAGGTAAACCGTTCGACCTTTCCTTCAACCTCTCTTGCGGGCACTGCACCGTCAACGAAAGGGCCGATTGGCAGCTCATAACTGTCCAATTCGCTGGTCCGTTCGCTGACCAGCCGTGCGCCAGAGGGCAACGTCAGGTTCTGTGCAAGACCCTGACTGGCCATCATCATCAGAAAAAGGGCAGCAGTTCGGATCATCGGGCCTGCGCGTGGTATTCGTCGTTCGGGGCCATCGCAGTTGCGCTGGCCACTCGGTTCGACATGTTGAAAAAGCCGGTCACATTGGCAATGTCCCAAATGTCCCGATCGCTGAAACCAACATCGCGCAGATGTTGGCGATCAGGTTCTTCGATCTCGGTACTGGCGGTTGTCATCTTGGCAGCAAAATCCAGCATGGCGCGTTGACGATCGACCAGAGGGGCCACGCGGTAGTTCATAACCAGCATCTCGCCCAATTGCGGATTGCCCGACAATTGCCGAACAGCTGCACCATGGGCCACCAGACAGTAAAAGCACTTGTTGATCGCGGACACGACCACCGCAATCATTTCGCGTTCCAGTTTTGACAACCCGCTGTCACCCAACATCAGGTCGTTATAATTCGCCGTAAACGCGTTCAGCTTGTCGATGTCGAACGCATAAGCCTTTAAAACATTAGGCACAAAGCCCAGTTTTTCGACACAGATATCAAAGTACTTCTGCGTCTCAGGCGGCAGAGGATCCACCATCGGCAGGTCCAGCGCGGTGGGCAGGGTTTGGTCGGTCACGGTGGTCACTCTCCTTGGACAAGCTGACGGTAATGGTATTCTCCGGTGATCTCCATCCCGAGCGCATGGTAAAGACCATTTGCCCCGTCATTGGCCTTGGTGCAGATCACGCTCAGCGTTTTTGCGCCGTTCTTCTGCGCCCAGATTGCAGCCGCGCGCATAGCCCATTTTCCCAAGCCCTGACGCCGGTGGGCTGGCAGGATTTCCAGCGCATGGACCATGGCTACGTCGTCGTGAATAGCGACGAAACCGGTCCCCGCCGGGTGATCGGAATGACGCAGGAGTATTCCCGTTTTCGACCCCTCGGCCCGGTCCATGATGGCCCGCCGTTCCGGACCGATCCCGCCTTGCGCCCAGATCTCGTTCATGATCGCCAGCGGACTCCAGATGGTAAAGGCGGTGACCCGAGGGATCGGAGTATCTGTCAGGTGCTCGACCGGGCATTGGTAGATGTTGACGGGATCAAGAATGTCATAGCCACGATCCGCAAGCTGCTGATCCAGCCGTTCGTCTCCCGGTCGCAGGCAGAACATGGGCCGCTGACCCATCACGCGCATTGCCTGTTCGGCGTCATTTATTTCCGCATCAGTCGCCGGAGCCAGCGCATTGGCAGAGGAAACTCGCGAACCGCCACCCAATCCTTGCCGCAGGCGAAACGGGCCTAAAGTACTATACCCAGCCGCTGGCCAGGTGCCGTCGACGATGTCAGCCCAGTCAACGCTCAAAGCTCCAGCTCTTTCGCCAACCGGGTCGTCGCCGCATCAATTTGTGATCCGTTGGTACCCCGAATCACAACGTTAGAGCCGAATACGCCGTTCACCTGAAACGGATAGCTGCCGATGGCGAGATCCGGGAAATCTTCGGCCAGTGCGGACAGGATCGAGGCGATTTCACCTTCACCCCGGTTGATCCGCAGCGTTTGCGACAACAGGGGATCGCCACCGGTCAGCTTTGGCAGAACGCTGGCGACCATGGCCTGAAAGATTGTGGGGATACCCGCCATCACATGCACATTCCCAAGCGTGAACCCTGGTGCGGTCGAAACGGGATTATCGATCAATGTCGCCCCATCCGGAATACGCGCCATACGCAGGCGCGCTGCGTTCAGTTCCAACCCGGAGTTCTCATAGTGCCGCTCCAACAGCGCTCGGGCGTCGGCGCGCGCGTCAATCGATGCACCAAAGGCGCGGGCAATGCAGTCGGCTGTGATATCGTCATGGGTCGGGCCTATTCCGCCGCTGGTGAACACATGATCAAAGCAGTCCGACAGGGCGCGCACGGCCTGTTCGATGGCAGTGGCGTCATCGCTGACCATACGAACCTCTTTAAGATCGATGCCCTGCTTGGTCAGTTCCTGCGCAAGGTAATGCATGTTCGCATCCCGGGTGCGTCCCGACAGGATTTCATCCCCGATCACAAGCATTGCTGCGGTTGGGTTCGGCATGACCTGTCCTTTCCTGAAATGGCACAGGCCGCAAGATATCGTTCCTGCTGAACCTCGCAAGGCCCGTTTGTCATTCTCGCAACGCTTGGGCAGGCAAATCGGCAGTGACGCGTTGGAACAGGTCCATATCGTTCATCGACCGAGCTAGGATCATCGCTCCTTCTAAATGGGCGATCGTTTCACCGGCGCGCGCTTCGGGGTTTGTGGCACCGGCGGCCCTGAAGACAGTTTCCAGCCATACGAGATTGCGTTCGAAAAACTCACGCGTTCTTCTGGCGACCGGGTCCGGCAACCTTGCGATTTCAGCACCGAACATACCGCACAGGCACATCAGGTCCTGTTCGATCAATGCTTGTCGATATGCCGCCACATATTGTTCAAGAGATTCCAAAGGCGTGGCTTCGTCCAACCGCCCCAACGCCCCCAGGAACCGATCAGTGTAACGGGTAACCAGCGCCTCGCCCAAAGCTTCCTTGGTGGGAAAATGGTAGTGAATGCTGGCCGATTTGATGCCGATTTCAGACGCGATGTCGCGAAAACTGAAGGCATAATACCCGCCTTGTCGCGCCATACGCTCGGCCACATCCAAAATACGGCTGGCAGTTTCTGACAGGGGTTTTTCCGTTTTGGGCATCTGCTCATCAATCTAAAAATTACCTACCACTAGATAGGGGGTTGTACTTCAGATTTCAAATTCAATATATCTACCTATCAGTAGATAGGGAATCTGATCATGACACAGACAACAACACTTATCGTCGGCGGATCCAGCGGAATGGGTCTGGCCACAGCGCGCCAAATCATAGCAAGCGGCGGGCACGTGACCCTTGTCGGGTCATCCACTGGCAAACTGGACGCGGCGAAAGCGGAACTTGGCGACAACGCGGACATATACCGCGCGAACCTGCGTGACACGGCAGACGTCGAAAGACTGATCAACCAGATCAAATCGGACACGCGTCACATTCAGGGATTGGTGAATGCAGCCGGGACATTCGCGCCAAAACCGTTCATGGAAAACACGGCCGAGGATTACGACAGCTATCTGGACCTGAACCGTGCGACCTTTTTCATCACGCAGGCCGTGGTCGAAAACATGATAGCCAACGGAGGCGGAAATATCGTTAACATAGGCTCTATGTGGGCAAAACAGGCAGTTCGCGCCACACCGTCCTCGGCCTATTCGATGGCCAAAGCCGGGCTTCATTCCCTGACGCAGCATCTGGCAATGGAACTGGCGGAACATAAGATCCGAGTGAACGCCGTTTCTCCGGCGGTGGTGGTGACCCCCATCTATGGTGCCTTCATCGCACCGGACCAGATCGAGGCGACCTTGACCGATGCTTTCGACGCTTTCCACCCGATCGGCCGCGTCGGTCGGCCCGAGGATGTGGCGCATACCGTCACCCACCTTCTGTCCGATGATGCGGGTTGGGTCACTGGGGCAGTCTGGGATGTTGATGGTGGCGTAATGGCGGGCCTCGTCTGACACTTCCCATACGGGCGGGCGCACGTTAAGCCGGGTGGCATGAAGTTTGCCACCCCATTGATCCCCGCCCGCCTGATCCGCCGCTACAAACGCTTCCTGGCCGATTGCCAGTTGGAGGACGGGCGTGAAGTAACCGCCCATTGCGCCAATCCGGGGTCAATGATGGGCCTGGCGGAAACCGGCGAGAAGATCTGGCTGGAGCCCAACGACGACCCGAAGAAGAAGCTAAAATACGGCTGGCGCCTGGTCGATCATGAGAATGGGCATTTTACCGGCGTTGATACCTCGGTGCCCAACAAAGCCCTGCGCGCGTCCCTTGAGACCGGCGAAATACCTGAGCTTGCAGCCTATGAAACCGTCCGTCCCGAGGTGAAGTACGGCGAAAACAGCCGTATTGATTTTCTGCTGACGCAACCTGGCCTGCCCGACGCCTATGTCGAGGTCAAAAGCGTGACCCTGTCCCGTGAACCAAGTCTGGCAGAGTTCCCCGACAGCGTCACCGCACGCGGTACCAAACATCTAGGAGAGCTGACGGCCATGGTGACACAAGGACATCGCGCGATCATGTTGTATCTGGTGCAACGCACCGATTGCGATCGGTTTGGTTTGGCGGCGGATATAGACGCGGCCTATGCGGCAGCATTTGAGACAGCACAGGCGAAGGGTGTCGAGCGATTGGTTTATGGTACGCAAATTTCGCCCGACGGTGTTTGGGTGGATACCACACGGTTCGGGGACTTTAACCTGCCCGGATAATGTCACCCGCCCACCGTCAGGTCCGGTTCACGCCTTGTTTCGGCATTCGAACTGGGTTGCTGACAGGGGCATCACCATATCACTGGCCACAAATCTGGACCGCAGCGCCGACAGCATTTCGGCCACAACCGCATCCGGATCGACGCCTCCGCGCGCTCTGATTTCGTCAATCAACGGATTTCCATACACCAGAGCTGTCGCAAATTTCTCAAGGTCGGCGATTGGTTTGTTCAGCCTGATGGTTTCGTGCGTAACGGTTCCCCAACCTGCGGCCGCAAGGTCCGCGTGTACGATGTCGGGGTCGCCATAGTGGAACGGGACCTTGTAGAATCCCGGTGGGTTTTCGGGAAAGAACGTCATCGCCGCTTTGTGAGCTATCTCGGAAAACGGGTTTTCGGACATATCGCTCCAGACGTTGAAAACGTACCGGCCACCTGGCTTCAGAACACGGGCAGCTTCGCGATATGACGCAGTTTTGTCTGGAAAGAACATCGCGCCAAATTGGCAAACGATCAGGTCAAAACTGTTGTCTTCGAAGGGCAGTTCCATTGCGTTCGCTTGGACAAACTCGACATTCTCACTGCCGGAGAACTTTGCTTTTGCAATCTCCAACATGGGCGGACTAAGGTCCGTAACCGTCAGTAAAACAGACGGGTTTAACGCGTCGCGCAGCTTACGGCTGACAATTCCCGTTCCTGCGGCAAGCTCCAGAACGCGACCCGTTTCAAGGCCGCCACACAGCCCGGTTAACCTGTCGGCATAGTCTACGAAAATGTTTGGTCCCAGACCCTGATCGTAATGGTGTGGAATTTCACCGATAAAACTGGCAGAATTGCTGGACATTTCGACCCTCCAAAACGATCTCACTGGGAAAAAACAACATTCTATCTGAAAATTTGATTTTGAGCGAATTTGACAGGCTTTGCAGCCTTGATCCGGGGGCATTCCGCGCCATTTAACACCCGCAAACGCGCACCCTCTGGAACTTTCTGCACAAGCAGCGTAAAAGGCAGGCTGCGCGCAACATTTGGAGCTTAGCGTCGATGAAAGAACATCGTGGCCGCCTGACAAAAGACGGCATCCGCATTTACGAACAGGGTGACTTTGCTGGCATGCACGCCGCAGGGGCCTTGGCCGCGCGGATACTCGACGATATTGCAGAACATGTCTTTCCGGGCCAGACCACTGGGGCGCTTGACGGCATGATCACGCAGATGGTCGAGGATGCAGGCGCGACATCGGCAACAATTGGCTACAAGGGCTATCAGCATGCCAGCTGTATCAGCGTGAATCACGTGGTCTGCCATGGCATTCCCGGTGACAAGAAGCTGAAGGATGGCGACATTCTGAACATCGACGTTACGGTCATCGTAGACGGCTGGTTCGGCGATACTTCGCGCATGTATGTTGCGGGCAAACTGCCCCGCAAGGCTGAGCGTCTGGTCCAAGTGACACATGATGCCCTGTTCAAAGGCATCGAGGCGGTCAAGCCGGGCAACACCTTCGGTGATATCGGCCACGCCATTCAGGCCTATGTCGAGGCGCATCGGATGAGCGTCGTGCGCGATTTCTGTGGCCACGGTCTGGGTAGGGTATTCCACGCGCCGCCAAACGTGCTGCACTATGGCCGTCCGGGCACCGGCGCGGTTCTGGAGGAGGGCATGTTCTTTACCATCGAACCGATGGTGAACCTTGGCCGCCCTGAGACGAAAACACTAGCCGATGACTGGACTGCGGTGACCCGCGACAAGTCGCTGTCTGCGCAGTTCGAACACTCGGTGGGTGTGACGGCTGATGGTGTCGATATCTTTACCCTGTCACCGGGCAATAAATTCCATCCGACCTATCCGTCCTGATCGGCGGCCTGCTCGCGCAGCAGTTTCAGCAGCAATGTATCCGTGCCCCACGGCGTAATCGCGTCGTGGATGAGCACGGGCGCGCGCAAAGGCTTGGGCGCGGGTCCGGTGTGAGTTTCAGCGGCCTGTGAGTGGGTCCAGAACAGAGAGGTGGCGGTGCGGTCCATCCGCCAAACCTAGCATAAATGGGCTATAGACCCAAAAGCTTTGGCACTTGCGCCATGTCGTCAAAGACCTCAGCACCTAGTGCAGCCAACCGCGCACCGTCGTGATGGGCCGCATACCCAAGGCACCGCATATCGGCGCACTTGGCAGCGGTCACTCCGCTTTCGCTGTCTTCGATGACGACCGGGGACTTGGCACCGAAATGCTGCGCTGCTGCAATGAACAAAGCAGGATCGGGTTTACCCACCCCCAGAACATGCGCCGAAAACATCACATCCCGGAACCTGTCCCACAACCCGTTCTGGCCCAGGGTGATCTGCATCTTTTCCGGGCGGCCATTCGAGGCGACGCAATACGGAATACCCAATGAATCCAACTGACCCAATAACTCGGGAACACCCGCAACCAAAGGTGTACCGGCACGCAAAACCTCATAGATTTCCGAATAGATTTGTTCGATCCAATTTTCCGGCAGGTCCGCGCCCAGCGCCCGGGCCTTTTCGCGGACACCGGTCATCGTACCGCCGACGAAAAGCGCCATGCACTCCGCCAAAGACAGGTTCAGCCCATATCTCGCAAAGCTGTCGATCAAAACCTGGTTGGACAGAACCTCACTATCGACCAGCACACCATCGCAATCGAAAATGACCAGATCGTGCATGTCAGACCTCTGCCCGCCACATCAGCGAAATATGCGTGTCGCCGTATTTACGCGTATTGTGCAGGTCAAACCCTTCTGGCGCCTCCATGGGGGCGTTTTCTTCCCAGACGATCAAGGCGTCTTTTGCCAGCCACCCCCCTTGAGTGAGCGTCGCAAGCGCCTTTTGTCCCAGGCTTTTGCCGTAAGGCGGATCAAGAAAAACCAGATCACAAGGCGTGCCCGGATTGTCACCCAACCGAGTCGCGTCGCGACGGATCAGATCGGTACGATCCTTGCTTTGGGTTAGATCAATGTTCTTACGGATCAGTCCCTGCGCCACACGACCGTCATCCACGAACGTCACATGCGCCGCGCCGCGCGACAGCGCCTCAAGCCCCAGTGCTCCGGTGCCGGCAAAAAGGTCCAGAACACGCAGCCCTTCAAAGTCGATCTGATGGCTCAGCACATTAAACAGGCTTTCACGCACGCGGTCAGTGGTGGGACGCAGATGCGCCCCGGCATCGCCTTTGCCGACCGAAGCCAGCGCGCGGCCCCGGAACTCTCCGGCAATGATCCTCACGCTTTGAGCAGCGGTTTCAGGTCCGCGTCTGGGTCGGCCACGACGGCCGGGTCGGCCGTTTTGCCTGCATCAATCAGGCGTTTGCCCACCATATAGGCACGTGGGTCATTCATGGCGTCGACCGCGATCAGCTGGTCGCCTTTGTAATACCAGAAGGACACCGTCTGCCCGTCGCCCTTGCGGGTCACCACGCTGTCATAGCCGGTGTTCAGACCTGCGATCTGTAGTTTGACGTCATACTGGTCCGACCAGAACCACGGCGTCGCCACATAGTCTTTGGCGGCACCCAGCATGTTCTGAGCAACGATCTCGGCCTGATCAATGGCATTCGGTACACTTTCCAGCCGGATACGGCCACCATCATGTGGGAACGAAGCGCAATCGCCCGCCGCCCAGATAGCCGGATCAGAGGTGCGGCCATGGGCATCCGTTTTGATGCCGTTGTCCAATTCCAACCCGGTCATCTCGGCCAATTGGGTCGAGGGTGCGATGCCCACACCAACCACGACGAAATCAACCTCAAGCTTGGTGCCATCAGTCAGAATGGCTCCGGTGACCTTGCCGCCTTCGCCGACCAGACGATCCAGCCCGACGCCTTCACGAATGTCGGCACCGAATTCGGAATGCAGAGCACGGAAGTAATCGCTGGTTTCCGGTGCCGCGACGCGTTGCAAAATCCGTTCCGCCATCTCGACCAGAGTAACCTTGACCCCGCGCTTGGCACAGACGGCAGCCGCCTCAAGCCCGATATAGCCACCACCAACGATCAGGGCGCGGGCGCCCTCTTTAACGCGGGGCTCCATCTCGTCGATATGGGTCAGGTCGCGCACAACATGGACGCCTTCGAGATCACCGCCAATGGCAGCAGGCAGGTAACGCGGGTCGGAACCAGTGGTCAGGGCCAGTTCGTCATATGAAATCACCTCGTCACCCAGGGTCACGGTCTTGGCCTTGGGGTCGATCGCGGTCACGCGCTGACCCAGACGCAGGGTGATGTTGTTTTCGGCGTAGAAACTTTCGGGGCGTAGGAACAGGCGTTCAAGCTCCATCTCACCCAGCAGATAAGCTTTGGACAGTGGGGGGCGCTGATAGGGCAGATGCTGCTCGGCACCGATCAGCGTGATATCGCCTTCAAACCCGTCCTTGCGCAGTCTTGCAACAAGAGATGATCCCGCCTGCCCGGCTCCGATCACAACAATATGGCTCATCTTCGTCCTGCCCTGTCAAATTCCCGTGGTTTCATTCTCTGGCTCACCTATATTGCGGCTGAGGCCGACTCTGCAAATCCAATCGACAGGAGGAACAAGATGATATCAACCGGTGATACGCTTCCCGACGCAACGTTGACTCAAATGGGCGCAGAAGGGCCCGAAGAGGTTCGGATTTCAGACAAGACCAAAGGTCGCAAAGTTGTGATCTTTGCTGTGCCCGGCGCATTCACGCCGACCTGCCACTCGGCCCATGTGCCCAGCTTTATGCGCACCAAGGAACAGTTCGACGCCAAGGGCGTGGACGAAATCATCTGCGTCTCGGTCAACGACCCCTTTGTAATGAGCGCATGGGGCGAAGCCACTGGCGCGACAGGCGCAGGCCTGACCATGCTGGCCGACGCCGCATCCGAATTCACCAAGGCCATTGGTATGGATTTCGACGCCCCGCCCGTCGGCCTGCTTGCGCGCTCAAAGCGCTATGCGATGTTGGTCGAAGATGGCAAAGTCGTTGCGCTGAACCTCGAGGAAAACCCCGGTGCCTGCGAGATTTCCGCGGGTGAAGGTCTGCTTGAGGCCATCTAGGTCACTCGGGCCCCGGTACAGCCGGGGCCACGTTAACCCTATTTCACTTGATGCAACTTCCTGATGGGTCGATACTTGCCCCATTCATTCAGGGAGTTTTTTGATGAAGCTCAAAGTCATCACAGTCATTCTGGGTGTTGCAGGCGCGCTGGCAGCGTGTGGCCCGGCCCCGACACCTCAACAGCAGCAAGCACGACAGCATGAGATCGCCTGCCTCGGCGGAACACTAGGCGGCGCACTGATCGGCGGGGCGATTGGCAATCAATTCGGTGGTGGTACCGGCAAGGACATCCTGACCGCGGCAGGGGCCGTCACGGGCGGTGTCTCGGGCCAGCGTTACGCGTGCTGAGGAGAGAATGATGATGAAAACAGCTATTCTAACGACAACGATCATTCTGGTGGCCAGTCCAACCTTGGCGGAAACAGTGGCTGAACTGCACGAAAAGGAACTGAACGCCATTGATTCCAACAACGATGGCTTCCTGTCCAAGGACGAGTTCAACGCCTTTTCGGATTATGCTTTTCAGGCCATGGACGAAGACAAGAACGGAACGCTGGGTCTGGAAGAAGCCAAGCCGTTTCTGGACATAAAGCGGTTTCAAAACGTTGACCGCAACAACGACAGCTTTATTTCACGATCAGAGTATGACCAGCAGATGGGCGATGATTTCCTGGCCGCCGATCAGGACGGAAACGGCCAGTTGGATTGATCGCACGACCGGGCTGAACGATAGGAGTGTGGTATGAAAAAGTGGATAGCCCTCGGCATTCTGGGGTTTCTTGCCGCCTGTGATGCGCCGCAGGCCCCCGTGGTGACCGGACCGAACGGACAGCCCCAGATCCAGATAAGTACTTCGGGCCTGACGTGCTATGATACGCGTTGTTTGGACATCAATCCGGCGGCGCGCAGCGTTCGTTCGGTTGGGAATCGGACAACCGGTATTCCACGAGACATCGACGTCAGCAACGGCACGGTCACACCCGCCGATTTCCGTCGTCTGGGTGAAATAGCTTCTCTGGCCGGCGGCATGGGATCCAGAGGAGACCGTTAAACGAGGCTGTCCATTTTACGCGCCAACTTGGCATCCAGCGCTGACAAACCGCCCACATCATGGGTGGATAGGACGACCTCGACCGTGCGGTACACGTTTGACCATTCGGGATGGTGGTTCCATTTCTCGGCAAAGATCGCCACCTGGGTCATCCAGCCAAAGGCATGAACAAAATCCTCGAATATGAAGGTCTTGGTAATTGCGTCCCGGTCGGTGACCATGGTCCAGCCGTTGTCGAACAGCGGATCAAGAAGAGGGCCGCGAGTTTCAGTCGACAATAGTTCCGTCATTGCTGTTCCTCCGGATTCGATTTCTGAACGGACCGTAATCTGTCAGAATCTCGATCTCTTCTCCCACTGCGTGGGCCTCGGCGTCCAGATATTTCTTGATCGCATCGGCAAAGCCCGGGTCATTGACCCAATGCAAGCTATGCGTGCGCGTGGGCAAATAACCGCGCGCCAGCTTATGTTCACCCTGCGCGCCTGCTTCTACCCGCGCCAGACCTTCCGCAATGGCAAAATCGATCGCCCTATAATAGCACAGTTCGAAATGCAGGCAGGCGTGATGTTCAGTGCAACCCCAATACCGCCCAAAAAGCGTTTCGCGACCGATGAAATTCAAAGCCCCGGCGATGGGGTATCCGTCCCGTTCAGCCAGCACCAAGGCCATGTCGTCCGCCATAGTTTCATGTGCGATATCAAAGAATTGGCGGGTAAGATAAGGCACGCCCCATTTACGGGACCCGGTGTCCTGATAAAACTGCCAGAAGGCATCCCAATGTTCGGGGCGCAGGTCATCCCCTGTCAGAGTGCGGATTTCGCCGCCAAAATCGATGGCCTGCGCGCGTTCTTTGCGGATATTCTTGCGCTTGCGCGATGACAACGCCGCAAGAAATCCGTCGAAATCTTGATATTCGTCATTCAGCCAGTGAAACTGCTGCGACTGACGCAGCATAAGGCCCATCTGTTCGCCCGCCAACGCCTCCGCTTCGGTGCAGAAGGTTGCGTGGACCGAAGACACCTGATTATCCGCAGCCAATTGCACCGCCCCCTGCACCAGCGCAGACATGCCAACCGAGTCATAGCCGGGGCGCACCAGAAAACGCCGACCTGTTGCGGGTGTGAACGGGACGGCGATCTGCAGCTTGGGATAATAACGACCCCCGGCACCTTCATAGGCATGCGCCCAGTTGTGGTCGAAGATGTATTCGCCTTGACTGTGGGATTTGGCATACATCGGCGCCGCCGCAATCAGCATCCCGTCCAGATAGGCCGTCAGGTATTGCGGTTGCCAGCCAGTTCCGCGCCCGACCGAGCCGCTGTGTTCAAGCGCAAGCAGAAACCGGTGGGTGGTGAACGGATCAAGCGGACGGCCGTCATCGGCAACCTCGGGACAGGCGCAGCTGTCCCATTCCGCCGCAGATATCTGCGACAGCGAGCCCAGCACCCGAACCTCGATCTGTGCCTGATCCATTTGCCCTCCGCCTCTGATCTTTATCTGTGACGTTGCAGGGCTGGTTCAACCCGGTTGTGCAGCCAGATACCCTTCGAACGTCACATTGTCCGCAACTTCGCGGGCCTCTGCCTCTTGTTCAGGCGACCGCACGGTCCAGCACAGGATCGGTACACCGCGTGCCTTCAGTTCGGCCACGCGGGGGCGGTCAAGGTCTTCGACCTTATGGCTGATGAAACTGGCCCCGACACGATCGAAATCCGGAATGTCGCGCAGGTGGTCACAAACACTCCGAGGTAAAAGCTCGACCTTGGGCTGGTACGATCCTGTCACGATGCCACGCGGCAGATGCGGTGCCAGCCGCGCCAGTTCAGCGACCGAGTTTGGGTTGAACGACATCAACGCCACCGGCCCATCGTAACCTGACAATGCACGCACGGCGTCTTGTTCCAGCGAGCCCACTGATGTGCCCATCGCGCCGTCCTGATCTTTGAATTCGATCAGCAGCGGTACTTTACCTGACACGATTTGCAGCACCTCATCCAGCGTCGGGATACCATCGTCCGCGTGCAATAGCGTGGTGCCCGACGCCTGAACCGACGTGATCTGCTGTATCGGACCGGACTGCCCGGTCAGGCGGGTCATGTCATAGTCATGAAACACCATGGCTCGGTTGTCCGAGGTCCGTTGCAGATCAATCTCAATCCCATACCCGGCGTCCACGGCGGCGCGAATGGCCGCCCGGCTGTTTTCCGGGCGGTTGTCCTGTTTATCGTGCAGCGCGCGATGCGCCAGCGGGACTTGAAGGAATACGTCAGGCAGCGCGGGCGTCATTGCACTTCGAAGATACCTTCGATCTCAACCGCGACGCCCAAGGGCAGTGCCGCCGCACTGACGGCCGAACGCGAATGGCGACCTGCATCACCCAGCGCTTCGACCAGAAAGTCTGACGCACCGTTGATGACTTGCGGCTGCGCGGTAAAATCTGCCGTCGAGTTCACAAACCCGGTCAGCTTGATGACGCGCACCAACTTTTCGATATCGCCACCGCAGGCCGCTTTGACCTGGGCCAGAAGGTTGATCGCACATACCTTGGCCGCAGCAGCGCCTGCTTCGACTTCCATGTTGTCGCCCAGCTTGCCAGTGATCAGATCATCCGCCTTCGAGATCTGCCCCGAGACATAGACGATATTGCCCACGCGCACGAAGGGCACGTAGTTGGCCGCCGGCGCAGGCGCGTCCGGTAGGTTGACACCCAAGCTTTCCAGTTTCGCCGCGATGCTCATGAGGTCTCCTCCCAAATTTGAGTCGGGGCGAAGCTAACCGGGAAGGCAAGGATCGAAAAGTGCGAAAACGGCGATGTGACCTGCACCGGTTGTGGGCGTAACTTTTCTTATTCTGAACTCTTGAACCTGTGTCACTTTACGTTGACCTATTCGGCAGGTTAAACGCTATCTGTTTCATATTGGTGGCGAAACGCCTATGTGACTTTGGGTAGGCCGGGCACAACGGCCAAAAAGAGTATTGATTAAGTGTTCGGGCGCGGACTGTCCGAACGTTTTGGAGTGGCAAAGATCGTGTTGAGCAGAATCAACCTAAAACCCCTGATCGTTGTGTCCGTATTGGCAGTTCTCAGCGCCTGCACCACACGCCCTCCGGAGGGTGTTCAGCAGGGTGAAGCATTTGATCCGTATGAACGCAACAACCGGGGCATCCACAAGTTCAACCTTGGCGTCGACCGATTTCTGTTTCGTCCCGCCTCGAAAGGGTACGTAAAGATCGTGCCCGACCCGATGGTGACCAGTTTCAACCATTTTGCCGAAAACCTGACGATGCCGGGCCAAGCCGTGGACTACCTGCTGCAAGGCAACCTCAAGCAGTCGGGCAATGCACTGCTGCAATTTGTGATCAACACGACCGTTGGTGGCCTGGGGTTGTCAGCCCCCGCCGACGAGTTGAACCTTCCGCCTGTGGATACCGATTTCGGTGAAACGCTGCACGTCTGGGGTTTTGGCGAGGGCGCTTATGTCGAGCTGCCGCTCTATGGTCCGTCAACGCAGCGGGACTCGATTGGCGTTATCGTCAACCTGTTCTCGAACCCGATCAACTTCTCTCCGGTCCGTCCGGTCGACAATATCGGTGTCTATGCCGAGGTCGTGCGCCGGATGGGCGATCGGGGGCGTTTTTCGGACACGGTCGACTCGATCCTGTATGAAAGCGCTGACAGTTATGCGCAGGCGCGGACCATTTACCTACAAAATCGCCGCTTCGAACTGGCGAGAGACGACGAAGAAACCTATCTGGGTCTTTACGACGACCCTTATGCAGACAATGGGACCGACCCTGTCAGAGATCCCTACTTAGACCCATACGAGGACCCCTATGCCGAGTAACCATATGAGGACCCCTATGCCGAGTAACCATATGAACCGACGCGGTTTTGTCGCCACTGGCCTTGCCGGTCTGGCACTGACCGCCCTGCCTTTTTCCGCCTTTGCCCAGACTGAAGCCAGCGCCAAGGCTCTGGTCGTCAGTGTCGTGGATGACATCAACCGCATTATCGCCTCGGGCAAATCCGAAAAGGCGATGATCCGCGATTTCGAAAAGGTCTTTGTGCAATATGCCGATGTGCCGATCATGGCACGTTATGTGCTGGGTGCGGACGCCCGTTCGGCCAGCCCGTCGCAGTTGAAGCAGTTCACCAAAGCGTTTCAGGGCTATATCTCGAACAAATATGGTCGACGTTTCCGCGAATTCATTGGTGGGCAAGTCACCGTCCGGAAGGCCCGGAAAATCAAGGCCGGTTACGAGGTACGCACTTCGGTTAAGCTGCAGGGCTCGTCCCCGTTCGAGGTGACATTCCTAGTTTCGGACAAATCAGGCCGCGACAAGTTCTTCAACATGTTCATCGAAGGGGTGAATATGCTGCTGACCGAACGAACCGAGGTTGGCGCGATGCTGGACGCCCGTGGCGGCGACCTGAACCGCCTGATCAAGGACTTGAGCTAGAACAAGGTCAGCTGACCCAGTTCAAACGCAAAGAAACGCCGCGCGAACTCAATCGCGCGGCGTTTTTTTCTTTTAATTCAGGCGCTCGCCGGTTTCTTTGGCGAAGTACGATACTTTGCTCATATCGAAGGCCAAGTTCAGCATCTTGCCCGCCTGCGCGCTGGTTTCGGCATGTAACCTTGCGGTCACCTGCTTGCCGCCCAGTTCTGATACGACATAGGTGTCGGCCCCTGCAGGTTCGACCATATCGACCATGCACGCCGCTTCCTGCACGCCATCACCCGCACGGAACCCGGCCTCGGCGATATCCTCAGGGCGCAGGCCCAGTATTACATCCTCGGGCAACGCCAGATCGCGCGCATCGTTCAGAACCAGCGTTTCGCCGGCATCGCGCGAGATGACGATTTGTGTACCCGACCCGTTTTTGGTGACCTGCGCAGGGATCAGATTCATCGCCGGCGAGCCCATGAAATCAGCGACAAACAGATTGGCCGGGTTGTTATAAATCTCGGCCGGGCTGCCGATCTGCTGCACGATACCGCCCTTCAAGACCACGATCTTGGTGGCCAGCGTCATCGCCTCAATCTGATCGTGGGTCACGTAGACGATGGAAGCGTCCAATGTCTGGTGCAGCTTCTTGATCTCGGTCCGCATCTCAACCCGAAGCTTGGCATCGAGGTTCGACAGCGGTTCATCAAACAGGAACAGCTTGGGATCGCGCACCAGCGCCCGGCCCATCGCCACACGCTGACGCTGACCACCGGATAGCTGGCTGGGACGACGGTTCAGCAGTGGCTCGATTTGCAACAGCGAGGCCACATCGTTCAGCTTGGCCTCCTGCGTAGCCTGATCAACCCCGCGCACCTTCATGCCGAAAGTGATGTTCTTGGCCACGCTCATCGTCGGATACAGCGCGTAGGATTGGAACACCATCGCGATGTCGCGGTCCTTGGGGCTGACATGGGTCATGTCTTTGCCGCCAATCGCCAGTGTCCCGTCGGTGATTTCCTCCAATCCCGCAATGCAGTTCAGCAGCGTGGAT
The DNA here is from genome assembly GCF_001458195.1 of Ruegeria atlantica. Taxonomy (GTDB): domain Bacteria; phylum Pseudomonadota; class Alphaproteobacteria; order Rhodobacterales; family Rhodobacteraceae; genus Ruegeria; species Ruegeria atlantica. The sequence goes on from NZ_CYPU01000071.1 coordinate 19,535, forward strand.
TTACCGCAGCCCGAGGGGCCGACCAGCACCAGGAAATCACCCGGTTCGATCGAGATGTTGATGTCCTTCAGAATTTCGGTTGCGCCGTAATTCTTGTAGAGTTTGTTGATATCAAGGATGGGAGCCATGGGTTATCCCTTCACAGAGCCAGCGGTCAGGCCGCGGATGAAATACTTACCGGCAACGACATAGACGAGCAGCGTCGGCAGCCCCGCGATGATCGCGGCGGCCATGTCGACGTTGTACTCTTTGACGCCGGTGGTGGAGTTTACGATGTTGTTGAGCGCCACAGTCACGGGCTGCGTGCCCGCCTGGCTGAACGACACGCCGAACAGGAAGTCATTCCAGATCTGCGTGAACTGCCAGATCACTGTCACCACGATGATGGGCAGCGACAGCGGCAGGAAGATCGACCAGAAAATCCGCAGAAAGCCTGCCCCATCGACCCGAGCGGCTTTGGTCAGCTCGGCCGGAATGGTGACATAGTAGTTGCGGAAGAACAGCGTAGTGAAGCCAAGGCCATAGATCACGTGGACAAAGATCAGGCCCGGAATGGTTCCGGCGATCCCCATCATGCCCAGCAGCCGCGCCATTGGCAGCAGAACAACCTGAAACGGAATAAAGCAGCCAAACAGCATCAGCGAGAAGATGATGTTCGCGCCTTTGAACCGCCACTGCGCCACGACATAGCCGTTCAGCGCACCAATCAGGGTGGACAAAAACACCGCAGGCACCGCGATCAGGACAGAGTTCCAGAAGTAAGGCCGCAGACCTTCACACTGGATACCGGTACAAGCGCCGGACCACGCGGTTTTCCAGGCATCGAAGCTGACTTCGCGCGGCAGTGAGATCAGGGACCCAGTGCGAATTTCCTCAAGGCTTTTCAACGATGTGGTTAACATCACGAACAGCGGCATCAGGTAGTACAGCGCGAACAGGCCCAGCAGGACGTAAAGCAGCCAACGAAGGGCAATCTTGCCTGTGGCGCTCTGCGAGCGGGTTTGGGTTTGGGGCATCGACAGATCAGTCATTTTTCGCCCTCAGCTCTGAATAAAGATATGGAACCACGATGGCAAAGACGACCAGCATCATGATCATTGCAGACGAGGCCGCCTGACCAATATCGCCCCGCGAAAACGCCATGGCATACATGTATGTGGCTGGCAGATCAGTCGCGTAACCCGGACCGCCGCCTGTCAGCGCGATGACAAGGTCAAAGCTTTTGATCGCAAGGTGGGCCAGCACGATGAAGGCAGACAAGAAGATCGGTGCCATCGACGGTATGATGATCGCCGTATAGATGCGCCATGTGGGGATACCATCGACCTGTGCGGCTTTGATGATTTCACCATCCACCGAACGAAGCCCGGCCAGAAACAGCGCCATAACAAAGCCCGAGCTCTGCCAGATCGCGGCAATTACGATCGTGTAGATGGCGTAATCGGGGTTCACCAGCCAATCGAATTCGAAATTTGGAAAGCCCCAGCCCTGCACCATGGATTCAATGCCCAGACCTGGGTTCAGGATCCACTTCCATGCGGTGCCGGTCACGATCATCGACAGTGCCATCGGGTACAGGTAGATGGTGCGAATAACCCCTTCGACGCGGATCTTCTGATCCAGCAGGATGGCCAGCAACAGCCCCAGCACCATCGCGATCACGATGAACAGCGCGCCAAAGATATACAGGTTGTTGATTGCCGTATCCCAGCGAGGGGAATCGAACAGGCGTTCATACTGAATGAAGCCATGGATCTCGTATTTCGGCAGTAGTTTCGATCGGGTCAGCGACACCCATGCGGTCCATCCGATAAATCCGTAGACAAAAATCAATACGGCGATGAACGACGGTGCCAGCACCACCTTGGGCAGGTGGTTTTCCAGCCATTCGGACATTTTTTCCTCCGGGGAAAAGTGCTCTGCCCCGCGGTATAGGGGGCAGAGCGTTTTGGATCAGTAGCTGTTGGCCACCGCGTCCGCCAGTTGCTGAACCGCGTCAGCCGAGGACATATCCGAGTTGAAGTGCGCGGTCACAACGTCGGTGATCGCACCGGACTGCGACCCGCGCAGCGCCATGCCATGGGCGTAAGACGGCAGCAGGGAACCACCTGCCGAGGTCGTACCCATGTCTTCTGCCGAGATTTTCGCACAGATATCAAAGGCATCCAGCGCTACGTCGGTCCGTGCAGGGATCGAACCCTTGTTCAGGTTGAACACTTCCTGGAAGTTCGGTGCGACGATCAGTTTGGCCAGCAGTTCCTGACCGGCGCGGTTATCGTCACCTTCGACTTCGAACATGGCAAAGCTGTCGACGTTGTACAGATAACCGTCACCGGGGGTCGAGGCACACAGGAAATCTTCGCCGGGCTTCTTGCCAGCGGCCAGGAATTCACCTTTGGCCCAGTCACCCATGATCTGGAATGCGGCCTCGCCATTCATCACCATGGCGGTGGCCAGGTTCCAGTCGCGACCCGAGAAGTTCTCGTCAACATATCCACGCATGGTACGCATCTGGTCAAAGACCTGTACCATTGTGTCCGACGTCAACGCCTCGGGGTCGAGATCGACCAGGGCTTTCTGGTAGAATTCTGGTCCACCAATACCCATGACAACCGCCTCAAACACGGTAGCGTCCTGCCAGGCCTGACCACCGTGGGCCAGCGGGATCACACCAGCGGCCTGCAGTTTTTCGGCTGCTGCGTTGAACTCATCCCATGTGGTGGGCATTTCGATGTCGTTTGCCGCCAGAACATCAGCATTCGCCCAGATCCAGTCGATGCGGTGCACGTTCACGGGTGCAGCGCACCAAGTGCCTTCGCACATCATATGGCCCGCGATCGACGCAGGCAGGACATCCGCCCAGCCTTCGGCCTCGGCAACGTTCGAGATATCCGCCAGAACGCCTTCTTCGTACCATTCCTGAATGGCAGGGCCTTTCAGCTGAACGGCGGTCGGCGCATTACCGGAGAGAACCCGGGCACGCAGCGCGGTCATTGCCGCATCACCACCGCCACCCGCGACGGGCATGTCGGTCCAGGTACCGCCATTCGAGGCGAATTCTTCCTGCAGAACGGCAACCGACTTGGCCTCGCCACCCGAGGTCCACCAGTGCAGTACTTCCGCCTGCGGCTCGGCCACAACGGACGATCCGGCCACAACGGCCAAAGTCGAAACGGTGGCAAATGCAAAACGCTTCATTTTTTGTCTCCTCCCTGAGAACTCAGTGACTGCCAAAGCAGCGATGGCGCTATTACTGAGGTCAGATCACCGTCTGACAACTTGGAATGCACTGTAAAGCACGGAAACAGACCAAATTTTCACCACTTCTGTTACAGCGTGTTACGTTGACATTGAATCTGTTTCCATTCGTTACAATGGACAACGACAGAGGGAAAAGATCGGGAGGAAAGACAGAGTGAGCATTCCGCGGCTTCTGGTGGTGGATGACGACCCTGAGATGCGGTCGATGATGACGCAGCTATTGCGGCAAAACAGCTTCATCGCCCTTCCCGCCAGTTCCGAGCGGGAAATCCGGGCGCACCTGTCCAATGGCCGGATCGATCTGATTTTGTTGGACGTCATGCTGGGGGACGAGAACGGGATTGATATCTGCGCCCGGTTACGGCGCGAACAGGACGTCCCGATCATTCTGGTCTCTGCCCTGTCCGCCGACCATCAGCGCATGGCAGGGTACGAAGTTGGGGCAGACGACTACATTGCCAAACCATTCAACCCCCAATTGATGCTGGCCCGTGTCAGGGCAGTGATGCAGCGCGCTCGGCGGTCGTCTTCGCTGGCGTATCGCCGCAGAACCCGCACCTTCCGTTTTGACGGCTGGGTCTTTGACGGAAAGCGTGATGATTTGCATTCGCCAGAAGGCTATTTGGTCGCGTTGTCACAGCGGGAAACCGCCCTGCTCAAGGTCTTGCTGGCCAATCCACATATTCCGCTGACGCGCGATGAAATCGTCACGGCGCTGGATGTCACGGGGGACAGCGACAAGTCCGAAGCGCAGGGCCGCGCCATCGACATGCTGGTCGGTCGCCTGCGATCCAAGATCGAGACCAACCCGAAAGATCCGCAAATGCTGCGCACGGAACGCGGGGTCGGGTATATCTTTGCCGCCGACATTTCGGTCGAAGAATGACACTGCGCCTGCGCAATCTGGGATGGCTTTGGACCCTTTCGGCCTTTGCCGCCGGTTTGCTGTCTGCAGGGTTATGGTTCGCTTCGGCGCGCGCCTGGAACGACTACCTGCTTCAATCTTTTGTGGCGGGGTTCACCGTCTACGAAGAGTTGCGAACAGGCATGGCCCCCTCCGAGGGGTTGTCGATTACGCCCTTGCCGCCCCAGGATACGGCCCTTGCCGAAAATGGTGAATTTCAGCGGTTGCCCGGGTTTTCAAACCGCCGCTTCGTCACCAACCTTTCGATCCTGACCGACAGTTCCTCACCGCTCAGCGGGCGTGAATTAACCGTGGCGATCCTGTCCGACCGGTTGGTTTATCCGGTGTCGGACATTGTGTCAGGCAGTGATCAAACCGGGCCTGAAAAGATGGGAAACCTGACCCGGTTGCTGGCGACATATTGCAGCGAACCAATTCTGATTGCGAAGTTCGGACGCGAGGCCTGGCATCAGGTCGACGGGACCCCGATCTGGGGCTGTCAGGCGGCCCCAACGGATTTACGTCTGCCCGCAATTCTTATGGGGATCGTCGCAATGGCGGTCATCTTATCCGCAGTCAGTAACGTCTCAGATACCTTCACCCGGTTTGCCCGCGCGTTGCGCGAACGGCAGCGTCTTGGTGGGCCGGAAAGCTACGAGGCGGATGGCCCGGATGAACTGCGCGATATCGTCTCGGCGGTGAACGCCCATCTTGAGGCCGAACGCGCGCAGCTTGAAAAGCGGGCGACGGTCTTGTCCGGTGTCAGCCACGATCTGGGTACCCCTGCGACCCGCGTGCGCCTGCGTGCCGCTCTGATCCCCGACGATGAACTACGCGAAAAGCTCGAGGCGGATGTGGATCAGATGACGGGCATGATCGAAAGTGTCCTGACCTATACGCGATCCGAACTGGATGTTGAGGAACCGCGCCAGATTTCACTGACCTCTTTGGTCGAGGCTCTGGTCGCCGATTATCAGGATATGGACCTGCCCGTGACACTAAAAAAGACTGATCCCGTCGCGGTCGACGGGGTTACATCGGTTTTCATGTCCCGGCGCGGACACGGGCAGCTGACCGAAACACGCCGCGTTCTGGTCATGGCGCGACCCATATCGCTTAGGCGTGCGCTGACCAATTTGATCGACAACGCGTTGAAATATGGTCGACACGCCGAAGTGCAGTTGGCGACCGATGCGACCACCGCGACGATCACGGTCGAAGATAAGGGTACCGATCTGTCCGTGGAGGACATCGAAAACCTGATGGCCCCATTTCGTCGTGGGTCCAACACCGGATCTTCTGACGGCTACGGTTTGGGCCTGACAATCGCCGCTACCGTAGCGGAACAACATGGCGGAGAAATGCGCTTTGAGGCCGGCGATTGCGGCCTGCGCGCCTGTCTGCAAATCGCCCGGCAGTAAAAACTAGGTAGTATAGCTGCGCACAAGCGCGCTGGCGATCAGGGACCACCGGTCGGCGATGACAAAAAACGCCAGTTTAAACGGCAAGGACACTGTGGCTGGCGGCGGGGCTGATGTCGATGGGTATGAATATGGTGCCGCCAGCCGCAGTGTCCTTGCCGTTCAAACCCTTAGCTGACGCGAAGGGCTTGTTGGATGACAGCGCAAAAACATGCCAACACATTCTGTATTTGCTCGCGAAAGTGGACCAATAGCGGATTAGGTCGGCGCCACCTGCATTCACGGTTTGACTTTCACTAGGTGCCCACTGAGCGTCGGCCCGCAACCCGCACCGGCCGCATTTACGGATCAAAGATCAACGGCATCAGGTCCGACAATCTGGATGTAGGTTCGACCCAACCCAATATGGCCGCGCGGATCGCGTCCGCACGGTCTAAACCGACGACCGGCGCGGCAAACTCGGTGTACTTGGCGATCACATCTCCCCTGCTGAGCGGGGCCTCCGGCCCGCCGCGCGCGTGAGTGTCGCCGGATTCGAACACACGCCCATCGGTCGATTTCAAGGTGACATCGGCCCACCGCCCCTGCGGGAAGCGTGCACTGTGGCGCGCATTTTCCAGAACGTGAATACGCGACACCAACTCTGCCACTGCCGGATCAGACAGACCCGCACCCGAGATATGTTCGACTCCGATCCGACCATGGATCGCCTGAACCGCCACAGCAAAAGGCAGAGAATACTGGGCCTGAGACGTGGTATTAGGCATCCCGCCATACAGGCAGGCCGCTTCTTGAAAACTGTTGATATGGATGGATCGGATCTGGTCGTGGGCTAGGTCATTCTCCATCATCACAGCCCGAACGCCATCAATTGCCGCATGGGCCCAGCGACATATCGGATAAGGTTTTACGTATTGGTGTTCGACCTGCCAGAACTGACCCAAATCATCCCAGAACGACGCAACATCAGCATCTTCGATTGTGATGGCCGGGGCGCCCGTGAAACCACGTTCGGCCAGAATCGCAGATGATATGCCAACCATCGCGCCCCAACCCGATCCGTCATGCAGCATCGTCGGATTTGCAATCTCGCGCATCATCTGACTTCGAGGTCCGTGGTATTCCGCGATTCCCAATGCTTGTCGAAACTGGTCGGGCGTATGCCTGCGCATGCGCGCGGCCATGGCCACCACACCCAGTGCGTTCCACGCGCCGGACGTGTGATAATCGCTGACCGATGCGTGCAGCGACAGCCCCGCACGTCCCGCGATTTCATATCCTGTGACGACGGCAGCCAGGGCTTCGGGGCCGGACAAATCAGAGCAATACGCACCAAGTGAAACTAACGCAGGCAGGACGACGACACCGATATGCCCCTTAGTCGGGTTGTAGCCGTCATGCCCGTCCAAATTGTCGGTTTGTGTGGCTGCTGCGTAGGCAGCGCCCGCCATGCTGACGAGGCGGCCATCAAACATCATCGGAACGCTGAATGCCGCATCATTACTGGCATAGAGCAGCGAGGCAGTATCGCGCGCGATCACGCCGGCCTCCATCGGGCCGGAGGCGATCAGGATGCCCATTGTGTCGAGCATCATCAGGGCGGCGGCCTCTTTCGCGCTTTCGGGCATCTCCTGCAGTGAAAGGTTCAGGGCAAAATCCGTGACCCGATCAAGCGTGCCGGTCATTTGGCTACCTCAATCACCTTGGGTTGGACATCGCGCAGCCGGAGACCCGATGGATCAAAGGGCGGTTCGGTCAGGACTCTGGCTTTATGCGGTTTGCCGAGGATAAAGATTTCCACCATTTCCCCCGGCTTTACGACTGCCGGATTTGCATAGCCGATGGCCAGGGACTTGCCGACTGAATAGCCATAGGCCCCTGAGGTCACACGTCCGACCGGTTCGCCATCTGGTGTAAAGATAGGTTCGCCACCGGACGCGTCAGCATTCGTCACCTCGACCTCAAAAATCGACAGAACCTCGCGCGCAGCGTTGTCCTTGATCTGCACATAGGCGTCTTTGTGCAGGAAGTCCTTGTCCAGCTTGATCAGACCTGCCAGCCCGACTTCCTGCGGCCAGTATTCCTGAGAATACTCGCGGCCCCACGAGCCATAGCCCTTCTCGATCCGCAGTGATCCCAACGCGCGGCCGCCCACTGGACCACCGTTGCACTCGTTCGCAGTCTTAATAAGCGCGGAATAGAGCCTGATCTGATCTTCTTCCGCGCAGTGCAACTCCCACCCCAAATCACCGGTAAAGCTGACACGGATCGCCAGGCAGGTCACGCCCGCAACCTCGATCGTGGCCGAGCGCATGAATCGGAACGCCTCGTTCGTCAAATCCGCATTGGTCAGCCGCTGCAGCAGGTCACGCGATTTGGGCCCTGCGACGTTGAAGCCCGCAATCCGGCCCGTCGCCACCTCGAACGTGGTGCCTTCGGGCAGGTCGATCATGTTGAAGAACCGCTGATGATAGCGCTCGGCCATACCCGAGCCGATCATCATGTATTCGTCCTCGGCCACCTTGGTGATGGTAAAGTCGCCGGCCACCCCCCCGCGCACCGAGATCAGCGGCGTCAGGCAGGACCGCCCGACCACGGTCGGCACCCGGTTGGCAACCAGCTTGTCCAGCCACTCATTGGCACCCGGGCCCTTAATGACGTAGTTGGCAAAGTTCGAAATGTCGATTACGCCAACGTTTTCGCGCAGCATCTTGACCTCTTGCCCAACCGGTTCCCACCAGTTCTGGCGCGTGAACCCGTTTGTCTCGGTGGTGCCGGGCTGATCGGCAAACCAAAGCGGGTGTTCCCAGCCGCAGTTCAGACCAAAGACGCAGCCCATGTCCTTTTGCATCTCATACGCCGGGCGCACGCAGGCCGGGCGGCCAGCGCTGCGTTCCTCGTTCGGGAAATGGATGGCGAACCGGTGAGTATACTGGTCCTCGACCCGCGCCTTGGTGAATTTCTTGTCCGCCCAGTCGCCAAATCGGGCCAGATCCCATGCGAACATGTCGTATTGAGGCTCACCCTCGATCATCCACTGCGCCGCCAGCAGACCCAATCCACCCGACTGCGAAAAGCCCGGGATCAGACCACCGCAGAGGAAATAGTTCTTCAACTCGGGAACCGGGCCCCACAGGGCGGAACTGTCCGGGGACCAGATCATTGGGCCGTTGATTACCCGTTTCACACCAGCCGTCGCCGCGGCGGGCACGCGCTCAGTTGCGCGGATCACGTTCTCCATGATCCGGTCCAGATCGTCTGGGAACAGATCATGGGCGAAGTCCAGCGGCGTGCCCTCTTCGGCCCAGAACTTCATATCCTTTTCATAGGCCCCGATCAGCAGCCCGTTGCCTTCTTGTCGGAAATAGTACTCGCCGTCCCGATCGGCGATCGACGGTAAACGGCGGCCGAGATTTGCTACCTCATCAATGGAATCAGTCACGAAATACTGGTGTTCGGTCGGTTGCAACGGCAGAGTCAAACCCGCCAATGCCGCTACTTCGCGGCCCCAAAGACCTGCGGCATTCACAACCCATTGCGTATGGATGTCGCCCTTTTCGGTACGCACGATCCATGACCCATCTGGCTGCTGATCAGTGCCTAACACGGGGCAAAACCGCTCAATCGTTGCACCCATTGCCCGCGCACCTGCGGCATAGGCGTGCGGCACACCGGATGGATCCACGTTGCCACCATCGGGTTCAAACATAATGCAGCGGATATCGTCGAACTGCGCCAGCGGGTGCAGTTCCTTCGCCTGCTCCCGGCTTACCTCGTAGAAATTCAGGCCATAGAACCGAGCCTTGGCCTCTTGCAAACGCAACTGGTGTTCGCGGTTTTCAGTCTGGGCCAGATACAGCGATCCGGGTTGGAAGACACCGCAGCTTTGGCCTGTCTCCTGTTCCAGCTCTTTATACAGGTTCATAGTGTAATGCTGAATGCGGGTGATGTTGTTGTTGTCGTGTAGCCCGTGGATATTGGCCGCTGCGTGCCAGGTTGATCCGCTGGTCAGTTCATCCCGCTCAAGCAGGACAACGTCCCGCCAACCGAGTTTGGCCAAATGGTACAGGATCGAACAGCCTGCCAATCCTCCGCCGATGACTACGGCCTGTGCATGCGTTTTCACGAACTTGATCTCCCACCGACGGAGCCGAAAACGGCACCCTTTGTAGGAAGTCAGCCACATGTCGTATGTGGCTTATGCTCTGTTCCCGACGCGAAATGTCGGGAACAGAGCTTGAATGGCCGGTTTTGATTAGTAAGGCGCTTCGACGTCGTTCATCGAAACGTAGACCGTCTTCATTTCGCTGAAGTGGTTGATCGCCAGCTTCGAGTTTTCGCGCCCAACGCCCGACATCTTGGACCCGCCAAACGGGGCCTCGACCGGAGCCAGATTATAGGTGTTGATATAGCATGTGCCCGCCTCGAACCCGGCCACAATGCGGTGCGCGCGGGTCAGGTCGTTGGTGAAGACACCCGCGGCCAGACCAAACTCGGTGTCGTTGGCGCGGGCCATCACCTCTTCTTCGGTATCGAAATCCAGTACGGACATGACAGGGCCAAAGATTTCTTCGCGCGCAATGGCCATATCGTCCGTCACATCCGCAAACACAGTGGGCTGCATGTAGAAGCCGTCACCGTCGATCCGCTCACCACCAAATACCAGACGTGCACCTTCGGCTTTGCCCTTTTCAACATAGCTCAACGCGATGTTCATCTGGTTTTCACTGACCATCGGGCCAAAGTTGACATCCTCATCCAGCGGATCGCCAATTTTAGCGGTGGCCAGACGTTCCGAGAGACGGTTCAGGAACGCCTCTTTGACGCCTTTCTGCACAAAGACACGGGTGCCGTTCGAACAGACCTGACCCGAGGAATAGAAGTTGCCCAGGATCGCACCCGAAACAGCGTTTTCTATATCGGCGTCGTCGAACACGATCATCGGGGACTTGCCGCCCAGTTCCATCGTCACGTGTTTCATGCCATCAGCGGCCGCGGCATAGACCTTGCGACCGGTCGGCACAGAGCCGGTAAGCGACACTTTGGCCACGCGCGGGTCAGTCACAAGCGATGCACCCACGTCGCCATAACCCTGAACCACGTTGTAAATACCTTTGGGCGCGCCAGCCTCGATCAGGATCTCGGCCACTTTCAGCGCCGACAAAGGCGTGGTTTCCGAGGGCTTGAAGACCATCGTATTGCCGCAGGCCAGTGCAGGGGCCCCTTTCCAGCAGGCGATCTGAGTTGGGTAATTCCATGCGCCGATACCAATACAAACACCCAGCGCCTCGCGAATAGTGTAAACAAAGTCACCACCACCAAGCGGAATGTGCTCGCCCGTCAATGACGCGGCCAACCCACCAAAATATTCCAGCGCATCCGCCCCCGATGTCGCATCTGCAACAAGCGTTTCCTGCAAGGGTTTACCTGTATCATGAGTTTCAAGGACCGAAAGCTCGTGGTTGCGGTCTCGCATGATATCTGATGCCCGTCTCAGGATGCGACCACGCTCGGTCCCGGACATTGCCGCCCACTCTGCCTGAGCGTTTTTGGCACTTGTTAGAGCCTGATCTACAATATCCGGCGTGGCAGAGTGCAGCCGGGCGATGGTTTCACCGGTGGCTGGGTAGATCACGTCGATAGGGGCGCCGTTGGTATCTTCGACGTATACGCCGTTGATGAAATGGCTCGCTTTGGGCTGAAACTTCATGCCGATTTCCTTCTCAGAAGTCCTTTCTTCCGCGTCTATATTTTATTGACTGACCAGTCAATAAAAGCAATTCACGGCGGACTCCCGCTGATGTGAATCGGTCCCCTCTTGAATAAAATGCTTAATGTTCCATTTATGTTCTACATAGTCAGAGGAACAATCCGATGTCTTACCACGCCCGCAACCCGGCCATGGATGGCCCATCGAACGACTATCACCTGTTGCCCGTCACAGACCGGCAAATGCGATACGCTCGTGCAATTGCCCAGCAGTCGGCCTTGGAAATCCCGGTCGAGGCACAACGGGATCGCAAGTCGATGTCTGCCTGGATTTCGGCGCACAAGCCAGCCGATCCATCGCCCTTTGCGGACTATCCATCCGGCAAGCAGGTTGCCTTTGCCGAACGCATTTCCCGTAGCAAGCGCAGGCCTATCCCGTCAGAGTGTTTCCACGACAAACAGATGATGTCCCGCTGGATTGATCAGAACAAATGATGGCCGTCTAATGTTTATGGTGGCGGGTATATAGCGCAACCGTAGCAGCAACAAACATACCCAAGAGGATGTAGCCGGTAACAGCCTCAGCGACGGCCAGCCCGCGACATAAACCTGTTGGGATCATGTCGCCATATCCCACAGTGGTGAAGGTGACGTAGGAAAAATACAGAAAATCGGCTGGAGCATCTGCACCGACCACGCAATTGTCGGCGTAGCCGAACGCGCCATACGCCGCCGCGAACAAGAACGGCACGACCTGAATGAAGGACACACCCATCAGAAACAAGCGTCGATGCGGCAGTTTCACCTGTGTCATGTAGTACCAGGATTGCGATGTGACCCAAACCACCAGGCAGACCGACACAATAGTACCAATGGTTTCGCCTGCGGCCGCCTCACTCAGGCGCGACAGACCATACCACGCGAAAAAACTGGCAATAACCAGTCCAACCGCTGCGATAAGCGTCGATTTCCACTCTTCCAGTGTTGTAGGTTCGCGGTGCATAAAACTTCCGATGGCCTAGGTTTTTCCACGATCATCAGGGTTCCGGCCTGTACCCGCAACCTTAATCATTCACCCATCATTCAATGCCTAGGTGTTCCTGCCCGCGCTGACGTGACAGCAGGATCTGTTTCTGACGTTCCCTGAAACGCGTCTTGTCCGCATCCGAAGTCTCATTGATGCACCGATGGCAGGACACGCCGTGCTCGTATTCCAGGCGCTTCATATCCTCTGGCAGGATCGGGCGGCGACAGCCGTGGCACAGGTTGTGCGGCCCTTCGACCAGCCCATGCCCAACCGAGACGCGATTGTCGAAGACAAAGCACTCACCCTGCCAGCTGCTGTCCTCAGCGGGCATCTCTTCGAGATACCGCAGGATGCCGCCTTTCAGGTGATACACATCCTCGACCCCCTGCCCCAGCAGGTAATTGGTGGATTTCTCACAACGGATACCGCCGGTGCAGAACATGGCGACCCGCTTGTTATGAAAGCGGTCTTTGTTTCCTTCCCACCAGGCCGGGAAATCACGGAAACTGCCTGTTTCAGGGTCTACCGCGCCCTCAAACGTACCAATTGCCACCTCGTAGTCATTGCGTGTGTCGATCACGACCACATCGTCAGACCGGATCAGATCGTTCCAGTCCTCGGGCTCGACATAATTGCCGACACGGGCAAGCGGATCGACGTCCGGCTGGCCCATAGTCACGATCTCTTTTTTCAGACGCACCTTCATTTTGCCAAAGGGCGGGTGATCGGATGTGGCCTCTTTCCACTCAAGATCCGCACACCCGGGCAGAGCCTTAATGTGGGCCAACACCGTATCGATCCCACTACGCGGGCCGGCGATGGTTCCGTTGATCCCCTCGGCGGCCAGCAACAAGGTGCCCTTGACTGACTGCGCGCGGCACAGGTCCAGCAGCGGGTCGCGCAGGGCTAAGTGATCCGAAAAACGAGTGAAGTGATAGAGAGCAGCGATCGTATACATGCGCGCGGTCTAAACCCGCTGGGCCAGAGTCGCAAGGGACTGGATTGACGCCCCCCGCCCTGCCCCCTACCGATAGGACAATGCGAGGAGATTCCCGATGGCCCATGCCCTAATTGTAATCGACGTTCAGAACGATTTCTGCCCCGGTGGTGCGCTGGCGGTGCCCGGAGGTCACGAGATCGTGGACCCCATCAACACTATGATGGCCGAGTTCGACGCCGTGATCCTGACGCAGGATTGGCACCCGGCGGGACATTCGTCCTTTGCCAGCGAGCACGACGGCAAAGCCCCCTTGGACATGACCGAAATGCATTATGGGCCGCAGGTCTTGTGGCCGGATCACTGTGTGCAGGGCACCGACGGTGCGGAATTCCATCCGGATCTGAATACCCATGCTGACCTTGTCATTCGCAAAGGCTTTCGGCGTAGCATTGATAGCTATTCCGCATTTTTCGAGAACGACCAAAAGACTCCGACCGGCTTGGAAGGTTACTTGAAATCACGAGGCATCACCAAACTGACCCTGGTTGGGCTGGCCACAGATTTCTGTGTTCATTTTTCAGCCGTTGACGCAGCCCGGCTGGGTTTTGACGTCACGGTCCGAATGGACGCATGTCGGGCGATTGACCTCGATGGGTCGCTGGCGGCCGCAGAAACGGCCATGCGAGCGGCTGGTGTTACGCTCGCCTAAGGTGTTGCCCCGGCAGCAGCGAGATATCTGAGAACGGCAAACAAAATCACCGCCAGACCCAGGGCAAAACCAATCCGTCCGTGGATCGAGCGCCGCTCCGGTGTCGCGGGTGATTTATAGCGTGGATTCGGCGTCCAATCGGCAACTTGTCGGCGTTGACCGACGCGCGGCTTCGCGGTCTTTACATCATACAGGAATTGATGAAAATCGAACTCGCCGCAATATTCGCCCCTGATCCCAGCTGCCCGAATATTAGTGAACAACGCGCGCAAAATCCGTTCGCGTTCGGCCACATCTCCCTCGGCGAAATACCCGTGCGACATACCACTTTTGGTTGAATCCAGATCGAACCCAGCATTTTGGAAAATCTTGCGAATCTTAGGTGACGCCGCCCTGAGCGCGTCGGCCGTTTTCACTTTACGGAATCGGGCACGCGCGACGGACATGTCCAATCGCTCAGAACCGGCGTCATCTTCCAATTCTTCGTTAACAACGATGTCAAAATCGTACTCGAGAACCATTCACCAAACTAACCTCGTTCAACCATCCCTCTCTTTTCACTAAACTGTGAAAAGATCACACAATATGCTCGCAATGTGACCTGACCTTGTCATTGTCATCATTCTAGCGACTCTTGCCATTCCACGCACCGATTGATCTAACAACGGAAATCGCAGGAGTTCCCCATGGTCGATATTGCGACGCGTGTGTACAATCATAAATGGAAGATTGACCCGATTGTACGGTCTTTAATCGACACGGACTTCTACAAACTGCTGATGTGCCAGTCAGTGTTTCGAAATAAGCCCCAAACGGATGTGGCTTTTTCCCTGATCAACCGGTCGAATCACATTCCATTGGCCAAACTTATCGATGAAGGCGAGCTGCGCGAGCAATTGGATCATATCCGATCGCTTGGCCTGAGCCGGGGCGAAAGCACGTGGCTGCGGGGCAATACGTTCTATGGCAAGCGCCAGATGTTCCGTTCGGATTTTATGGAATGGTTCGAAAACATGCGCCTGCCGCCCTATCACCTGGAACGGAAGGGCGATCAGTACGAGCTGACATTTGAAGGTAAGTGGCACGAGGTTATGCTGTGGGAAATCCCGGCGCTTGCGGTTCTGATGGAGCTGCGCTCGCGCGCTGTGCTGAACAACATGCGGCGGTTTGAGCTGCAGGTGCTATATGCCCAGGCCATGACCCGCGTTTGGAAGAAGATCGAACAACTGCGGGATATTGACGGGCTTGGGATCGCGGATTTTGGAACCCGGCGTCGACACAGCTTTCTTTGGCAAGACTGGTGTGTGCAGGCCATGATCGAGGGTCTGGGATCGAGTTTTACCGGTACGTCGAACTGTCTAATCGCCATGCGGCGCGAAGTTGAGGCCATCGGCACCAACGCGCACGAACTACCGATGGTCTACAGCGCCCTTGCCAAAGACGATGCTGAACTGGCGCAAGCGCCTTATGACGTGCTGAGCGACTGGCACGACGAACATGACGGCAATCTGCGCATCATTCTGCCCGACACCTATGGCACGCAGGGCTTTTTGGATCGCGCACCCGATTGGCTGGCCGGATGGACCGGCATTCGCATCGACAGCGGTGATCCCGCAACAGGCGCGGAAACCGCGATCAAGTGGTGGCAATCCCGTGGAGAAGACCCCCTGGAAAAGCGCGTGATCTTCTCGGATGGTCTGGATGTGGATAAAATTCGGGAACTGCACACTCAATTCGCCCACAGAACCAAAGTCTCGTTCGGGTGGGGCACCTTGCTAACCAACGATTTTCGCGGGCTCGTGCCAAACGACGCGTTGGCGCCGTTCTCGCTGGTCTGCAAGGCTGTGTCCGCCAATGGCCAGCCGACCGTGAAACTGTCGGACAACCCGGAAAAGGCGATGGGACCGAAGGATCAGATCGAACGCTACAAACGAGTGTTCGGCGTAGGCGCGCAAGAGGCGATCGAGGTGATTGTTTAGGCTCTAACCATGGTACGCCGCGACCGTTTTCAACTGTGAAAAGCCATATAGGGCCTCGAACCCTTTCTCGCGGCCGTGTCCGGATTTTCCGACACCGCCAAATGGTAGCTCTACGCCACCACCCGCGCCGTAGTTGTTGATGAACACCTGGCCCGAGCGCAGTTGCTTTGCCAGCCGCATCTGCCGTGCGCCGTCGCGGGTCCAGATGCTGGCGACCAACCCGTAATCGGTGCCGTTGGCAATCTTCACCGCGTCTTCTTCGGAATCGAATGGGATCAGCACCTGCACGGGACCGAAGATCTCATCCTTGGCCAGACAGTGATCCGGCGGAACGTCCGCAAAAAGGGTCGGCACAACATAGGCTCCTTCGGACGGCGCACCGTCTACGATCTGTCCTTGCCCTGCGACGGTCAGGTCTGCGCCTCTGGCCAGAAAGTCCGAAACGATGTCCTTTTGACGGGCTGATATCAGCGGGCCAACGCGCAGATCGTCCCGCGCAGGGCCGACGGTCAAATCTGCATAGGCTGCTGCAATACGATGCTTGACCTGATCATAAACCCCGCGCTGCACCAAAATGCGTGACGAGGCCGAGCAGGTTTGTCCGGCATTCTGAACCCCCGCATTGACCAGAAACGGCAGAGCGGCATCCAGATCGGCATCGTCAAACACCAGTTGAGGTGACTTCCCCCCAAGCTCCAGCGTCACAGGAACCACATTTTGCCCCGCTGCCTGCTGCACCAGCGCCCCAGTAGCGACTGACCCGGTGAACGAGACATGGTGCAAGCCTGAATGGCCCGACAGGGCAGCCCCCGCTTCGGCCCCCAACCCGGGTACGACGTTCAGGGCACCGGCGGGTAAACCGGCCTCTTGCGCCAGATGCGCAAAGGCCAGCGCGGTCAGGCAAGCTTCCTCCGCAGGTTTCAGAACGCAGGCATTGCCCATCGCCAGTGCAGCACCAACCGACCGCCCGATGATCTGCATCGGATAGTTCCACGGCACGATATGCCCCGTCACGCCGTGCGGTTCCCGTAAAGTATAGACGGTGTAGCCATCCAGATACGGGATGGTCTCGCCCATGACCTTGTCCGCGGCCCCACCATAGAATTCGCAATACCGTGCCAACGCAACCGCATCTGCGCGTGCCTGCGTCAGGGGCTTGCCGACATCCATGGCCTCTAGCGTGGCCAGGCCCTCGACACGCTCCAAAACCATCCTTCCCATACGCGTAAGGATACGGCCCCGCTCCAGCGCAGTCTTTCGTCCCCAATCCCCATCAATCGCAGTCTGAGCGGCCTTGACCGCAGCAACAACATCATGCGCGCCGCCCCTTGCGATCTGGCAGATCTCTGAGCCGTCAGAAGGATTGATCAAAGGCAATGTTTGTTCGGAGGTTGGCGGCACCCAATTGCCGCCGATCAGACACAGGCTTGGATCAAACCAAAGGGGGCTGGACATGAGATACTCCTATATTCGGCTCTAATATGCGGTTCACGCCACATCACGACCAATGTCTGGCAGCACTGGCGCGGCATTAATCAGGTCTTTTGTGTATTGGTGTTGTGGGTCAGAGAAGACACTTTCGGTATCGCCTTCTTCGACGATCTTTCCGGCCCGCATCACCATAACGCGGTCAGTGATGGTGCGCACGACGCTCAGATCATGGCTGATGAATAGATAAGTCAGATCATAGGCCTCACATAGTTCGGCCAACAGGTCGAGAATCTGGGCCCGGACCGACACATCAAGGGCCGAAACAGCCTCGTCAAACAAGATCAGTTCGGGCCGGATGATCAAGGCACGGGCGATGGCGATGCGCTGTCTCTGACCGCCCGAGAATTCATGGATATACTTACCAGCGTCATCCGGGCTGAGACCCACCGCTGTCAACATTTCAGCGATCCGGTCCTGCCTCTCGGACCCCATTACAGGAGCATCGAGCAGATGGAACGGTTCAGTGATCAGCCGGGCCACGCGGTGACGTGGATTGAAGCTACCATAGGGGTCCTGAAAGACCACCTGCATCTTGCGACGCACGGCGAGGTTGGGTTTGTGACCCGAAAAGACAGGCTGGCCATCCAGACGAATGTCACCACCCTGAACTTCTTCCAGACCCAAAATGGCCTTTGTTAGGGTCGATTTTCCACAACCTGACTCCCCAACTAGACCCAGACGTTCTCCGCTATTGAGCGTAAAGCTGACATGGTCCACCACCCTGTGATGCTCCGGTGAATCGAACAGCCCCTTGCGGGGCAGACGATAGTCGCGAATGACATTTGTCGCTTCAAGCAAAGGGCGGGATTTCGCGGGTTCGGGCAGGGATACCTGATGCCCCGAAGCCTTGAACAGCATACTGGTATATGGATGCTGCATGTGGTGTAGCAGATGGGCAGTGGCCCCAGATTCGACCACTTCGCCCTGGCGCATAACAACAATTTGGTCGGCCATATCCGCGACCACCGCAAGATCATGGGTGATCATCAACAGCCCCATGTCGTATTCCGACACCAGCCCTTTTAGAAGCTTGAGGATTTGCGCCTGCGTTGTCACATCTAGCGCTGTGGTCGGCTCATCCGCGATCAACAGCTTGGGACGCAACGCGATCGCCATCGCAATCACGACACGCTGACGCTGCCCGCCGGACAGTTCGTGCGGAAAGCGGGACAGCGGGAAGCGATCCGGCGGCAGGCCTACACGGGTCAGAACTTCCTCCGCCCGGTCTCGCGCCTGTCTGGGCGGCATGGCCTTGTGGATCAGGATAGTCTCCATCACCTGATCGCCAATGGTTTTGACCGGGTTCAGTGCGGTCATAGGTTCTTGGAACACCATACCGATCGCGGCACCGCGCAAGGCACACAAATCGTTTTCATCGCGGTCTAGCATATCTGAGCCGTTCACCCGGATGGCTCCGGTTGTCTTTGCTCCGTCCGGCAAAAGCTGCATCACCGCGAGCGCGGTCATCGATTTGCCCGATCCGCTTTCCCCGGTCACGGCCACGATCTGACCGGGCGCGATGGACAGATTGACCTGTTTCAGGATGTCCGTGCCGTGAATGGACAGCGACAGGTTTTCGATCTCAAGTAAACTCATGTGCGCGCCACCCTGATCCGGGGGTCCAGCCAATCGCGCAACCCATCACCCAATAGGTTCAACCCAAGCACCGTGACAATGATCGCCAGACCCGGAATCAGAGCCAAATGCGGGGCAAAGCTGACCATTGTCTGCGCATCAGCCAGCATCCGGCCCCAACTTGGCGTGGGCGGTTGCGCGCCCAGACCGACATAGGAAAGGCCTGCCTCGGCCAGAATTCCCAACGAGAACTGGATGGTGCCCTGAACGATCAGAAGGTTGGCGACGTTAGGCAGGATATGCTCAGCCGATATCCGTGCCGCATCTTTGCCCGAAACGCGCGCGGCCAGGATGAACTCCCGCTCCCATAGAGATAGCGCTGCGCCGCGAGTGATGCGTGCAAAAACCGGGATGTTGAAAATGCCAATGGCGATGATCGCATTTATCGCACCAGCACCAAACACAGCAGTGATCAGGATGGCGATGACCAGAGACGGGAAGGCAAAAACCAGATCGTTGCCGCGCATGATCAGCTCGTCCAGCGCCGACCCTTTGCGCGCAGCCGCTGTCAGGCCCAAAGGCACGCCCAGCGCCATGCCAATCCCCACCGCCACCAAAGCCACGGCAATCGAGGTACGGGCACCGACCATGATCATCGAGAACATGTCGCGTCCGAAATGATCCGTACCAAACCAATGCAGCGCGTTGGGTGGCTGCAGTTTGTCGGGGATGTTCAGTGCGGCGTAGTCATAGGGCGTCCAGACAAATGACATCGCCGCCGCCAACAGCACCAGCGAGGACAGACAAGCCCCAAGGATCAGGCTCCGGCTCATGTCCGGCTCCTTAACCTTGGATCAACTGCTGCATAGGCCAGATCGACCAGAAAGTTCACGGTGATGACCGCAAAGACCAGCAGCATTACCACGGATTCCACCACAATCAGATCGCGGGCCGAGATTGCCTGAAACACCAATCGTCCAAGACCCGGCAGGTAGAACACCTGTTCGATGATGATCGATCCTGCCAAAAGGAAGGAAAACTGTAACCCGATGATGGTCAGGACCGGGATCAGCGCGTTGCGCACCCCGTGCCGCCACAGGGCCTGACGCCGCGACAACCCCTTGGCACGTGCGGTACGCATGAAATCCTCACCCAGAATATCCAACAAAGACGATCGCATCACCCGCGCCAGAATGGCCGCCTGCGGCAGGGCCAGCGCGATGGCCGGAAGGGTCAAGGAGTGTAATCCCGTCCAAAGTCCCTTATCCCAGCCTGCGAACCCTCCGGCATTGAACCAGCGCAGATTGATGGCGAAGACCAGAACCAGCATCATGGCGAACCAGAAATTCGGAACCGCAATGCCCAGCTGTGTTGCCCCCATTACCGTCAGATCGCCCGGTTTGCCCCGGCGCGCGGCGGCGTAGATGCCTACAGGAAACGCAATCGCGGTAGACAGGGTAAGCGCATACAGAGCCAGAGGCAGCGAGACCCACAGCCGATCCGCGATCATCTGCGATACTGGCGTGCGATAGGTGTAAGAGGTTCCGAAATCCCCCACCATCATCCCGCCAACCCAATTGAAATACCGCTGCACCTTGGAGACATCCAAACCCAACTCGGCCCGCAGAGCGGCAAGCGTATCTTCTTGAGCATTGACGCCCAGCATGAATGACGCAGGATCGCCGGGCGCCACCTCAATCACGGCAAATATGACCACCGAGGCGACGGCGAGGCTGATCACCAGCGATATCAGGCGTTTGAGGGCATAGCGAAGCATCGAGGCCACGTTAGGGGTGCGTGCTCTGCGGGTCCAGCACCTATGGAACCAGAAGATACGCAAAAACCGCATAGCCAACGATTGCGGCGTAACCCAGCGGGTAAATCCACTTGATGGCGTAGTTATCCAGCTTGCGCGCCCCGGATTCGCGACCCGAGACTTTGAGCCTGCGCAAGGCGACATTGAACACAATCAATGCGCCGGTCATCAGGAACATGCATTGCAGAACGAAATCCAGAAATGTCAGGTATCCAAGCTTTGGCAGATCAGCAGAAATCGCCCAGTTGAAAGCTACGAATACCAGCAAGTTTCCTCCGGCAATTTCGATCCTTTTGCGGTATTCATCAAGAAAGAACAGTGCCCAGCCAACCGAGATCAGCACCAGCATCGGCAGAAACACCCGAATGACATAGTAGGTCAGATGCCGGTGGCCTTCGAAGATCAGCGCAACCTGATCGCTGTCCTGACCGGAAAGGCCCGTGACCTGAGAGGTTTCAAGCCGCGCATTGTCCAGAATCCACTCTTCTTCGCCCAGCAGGTCACCAAGGCCCGAGAACTCGTTCATCGGATGATAGGACACATATTGGGATGGAAAGATCGAAACGACCTCGAAATGAAACTCCTGTGTGTCGAAAGGGTATTTCCGAAAATCGAAATGTGGGGCCTGTAATGTCAGCGAGGATTTCTCGACATACAACACCCGCCCGTCATATCGCAGAGAGGCGGCGGCTTCGTGAATCCACTTGTTGGATTGTTGGTTGTGAATGACGAATGCTGGTACCACCGTCCCGATCTCAGCGGCATGATCGGCCAGCGCCGGGGGGTTGAAAACCCGGAAATCGCGCCCCAGCTCTTGCCGGTCAAAAGCCAACGCAGGGTCGGCCCACTCAACACGCAGCACAACCACGGCACCGTAGTTTTCGGCCTTCTGGTCAACGCTGGTGATCTGATCGATTCGAATACCGATGCCAACATCCAGCGGGTTCTCTGGCGTCCCGATAGGTGTATCCAACCGACTGTCCAGAATGTTCTGCGCCACAACCGGTTCCACAGTCGTTGCCGCCAGGGCAACGGTCACAAAAACCAGAAACAGGACACGAAACAAAATCATCCTTGGCTCACTCGACAACATTAAATGCAAGGGCCGTGAACCAGCGGCCCCTGCCTTGAGTCACTCGGACCAGCTGATCTGCGTCAGATCGATTGCGGCCGTGGGCGCGTTTTCCCACAGGCCCCGAACTCCGGCTTTGGCCACGCCCAGCTTGGCCAGCTGGAACAGATACCCGTTGACGTAGTCGTCTGCGATCAGGCGCTGCGCCTCACCCAGCAGACGGGTGCGTTCTTCGGGGTCTGTCGTTGAATTCAGCGTGTCCATCAGCGCCTGGAAATCGGTGCTGTCATACTGGAAGTAATAGTCAGGGCGCGCATAGATCCCGATATCCATAGGCTCGGTATGACTGACGATGGTTAGACCAAAGTCCTTTCCTTTGAACACCGATTCCAGCCACTGGGCCCATTCGACGTTGACGATATTGGCCGTGATCCCGACCTCGGCCAACTGAGCGGCGACGATTTCGCCCCCGCGCCGGGCATATGATGGGGGCGGCAAATGCAGCGTCGTCTCAAACCCGTCGGCATACCCAGCATCAGCCAACATCTTAGCAGCCTTTTGGGGGTCGTAGGCCGAGTTCCCAGTCAGATCGACATAAGCCGGATTGTGCGGCGCGAAATGGGTGCCGATGGGCGTACCGTAGCCAAACATTGCTCCGTCGATGATCGCCTGACGGTCAATCGCGTGGGCCAATGCCTGACGCACTTGGATATCATCGAAGGGTGGCATCTTGTTATTGGTAGACAGGATGGTTTCCCCTTCAGTCGAACCGACAAGCACCTGAAAGCGCGGATCAGCCTCAAATTGCGGCAGGTTTTCCGGCGCAGGGAAATTGTCGAACACGTCGATATCCTCGGCCATCATGGCCGCAAAAGCCGCCGTCGGGTCCGAGATGAACTTGAATGTAGCAGTCTCTAATGAAGGCTGATCGCCCCAATAGTCCGGGTTGCGGTTCAGCGTGATACTGTCGCCCTGCATCCATTCACCAAAGGTAAAAGCGCCGGTTCCGACGGGGTTGGTTTTGATGCCCTCGATGCTTTCGGGCGCAACAATAACCGCATCACCCCAGGCCAGGTTGAACAGGAAGTTCCCGTTTGGCTCAGACAGGGTCACCTTGACGGTCAGCGGGTCGACCACCTCGATGTTTTCAATCCCGGCAAACAGGGCCTTTTGCGCATTTGCGCTATCCTCGGATCGGGCGCGGTCCAGGCTGAACTTGACGTCCTCAGCATCCATCGTGGTGCCGTCGTGGAAGGTAACCCCATCGTGCAGTTTGAAGGTATAGACCTTGCCATCTTCCGAGATTTCCCAACTTTCAGCCAGACCAGGAACCACCGATCCGTCACCCATAAACCGGGTCAGGCCTTCGAAGATATTGGTGTAAACCACCGAATCGATAGCCTGTGCTGCTGCACTGGTCGGGTCCAGATGCGGCGGCTCTAGTTGCAACGCTATGGTAATGTCGGATTTAGCGAAAACCTGTGTACCAAACAGGCTGGCGCTAACCGCCAGCACCGAAGCAAAGGACCGAAATGTCTGCTTTGTCATGTAAATTACTCCCCACTGAAAATGGAAACCTGCGATATTTTGGGCCGTACTGCACCCAACTTCCCTTTAAACCTTGGGTCATTCAAGGAAATGTTCGCGCAACCGGGGTTTCTATAGCCCGCTCCCATCTGTTATGCCGCGCTGCAACATGACAACCGGAGGAGCGACAATGAGCGCCACCGCCCGTAAAAAAGCCCCGAATGCGCAGGATATTCGCGCCCGCAAAGGCGGCGAGCCGCTGGTCAGCCTGACAGCCTACACCACGCCAATGGCGCGGTTGATGGATGATCATTGTGATTTTGTCTTGGTGGGCGACAGCGTCGGCATGGTGCTGCACGGGCTGGAATCGACGCTGGGCGTGACGATGGAGATGATGGTGATGCATGGTCAGGCCGTGTCGCGCGGTCTGGAAAGTGCGATGATGGTCATCGACATGCCCTTCGCCAGTTACGAGCATTCGCCTGCCGAGGCATTCCGGAACGCCGCCCGGCTGATGTCCGAAACCAGCGCGGGCGCAGTTAAGTTGGAAGGCGGCGTCGAGATGGCCGAGACCATCCGCTTTCTGGTCAAGCGCGGGATTCCGGTGATGGCGCATATCGGCCTGACGCCGCAATCGATCAACACACTCGGCGGATATAAGGTTCAGGGTCGCGACGAACAGGCCGAGGCTGTACTGGCCGATGCACGCGTTGTGGCCGAGGCGGGCGCGTTCTCGGTCGTTCTTGAAAAAGTACCGCAGAAATTGGCCGATCAGATTACCGGTGAAATCGCGATCCCTACCATCGGAATCGGCGCCTCGGCTGGGTGCGACGGTCAGGTTCTGGTTGTCGACGACATGGTTGGCTTTTTCACCGCCTTCAAACCGAAATTCGTCAAACGCTATGCTGAGCTTGGCCCATTGGCCGAAGCCGCCATTGCCGAATACGCGGCCGAGGTGCGCGCACGAACCTTCCCGGCGGACGAACACGTCTTTTCCGACCAGGCCCCGACCAAAGGACCAAAGACATGACCGCCCCAATCTTTCGCCGTCTGGCCGCTCTGCGTGCCTTGACTTCGGAATGGGCGCGGAAGGGTGAAGAGATCGGCGTGGTTCCGACCATGGGCGCGCTGCATCAGGGGCATTTGTCGCTGGTCGAGGCCGCAAAGACAGGTTGTGACCGGGTGATCGTCACGATCTTTGTGAACCCCAAACAGTTCAACAACCCCGAGGATCTGGCAAAGTACCCGCGCACCGAGAACGAGGATGCGCAGAAACTGGCCCCCTACGGCGTTGATGCGATCTATGTTCCGGAGCCTGAGGAGATTTACCCGCAGGGGTTTGCCACCACCATTTCCGTCGCGGGCCTGACCGATGTGATGGAGGGTGAGTTCCGCCCGGGCCATTTCGACGGCGTTGCCACGGTCGTGGCCAAACTGTTCCTGCAAACGCAGGCGGACAGAGCCTATTTCGGGGAAAAAGACTATCAGCAACTGATGATCGTGACCCGAATGGCCCGCGATCTGGACATTCCGACCGAGGTTGTTGGATGCCCAACGGTGCGCGAGCCTTCGGGTTTGGCCATGTCATCGCGCAATCTGAGACTGTCGTCCGAGGGGCTGGATATTGCCGCCCACAAAAACCGGATCATGCGGGAATTGGCGGCCGCCCTGAAAGACGGCGCGCCGTTTGATCCTTTGGCTGCACAGGCCGAGATCGATTTGCTGGCCGCGGGCTTCACGCAGGTGGAATATATACAACTGCGGTGTGCCGAAACTCTGGACCCAATAACCCACGCAAACCGCCCTGCCCGCCTGTTTGCTGCGGCCTGGGCGGATGGCGTGAGACTGATCGACAACATTCCTGTCTGAACGCTCTGGCACGTTGGTCAGTGTTTGCGCTAAAGTCCCGCAAAACGAAACGGGAGGGGCGCAGGCGTGACCTTTATTCTTGCCATTGATCAGGGCACCACATCATCGCGGGCCATTCTATTTGATGCGGATATGCAGCGCGCAGGCACCGCGCAGCACGAATTCACCCAGCACTTCCCGCAGGAAGGCTGGGTCGAGCATGATGCCGAGGAAATCTGGGACAGCGTCCTGCGGGTTTGCCGCGAAGTTATGGACAGTGTCGGGGCAACCTCTGATCAGATCGCGGGCATCGGCATCACCAACCAGCGCGAAACAACTGTTGTATGGGACCGCGCTACTGGCGCGCCAATCCACAACGCAATCGTCTGGCAGGACCGCCGCACGGCCGAGATCTGCGCGCGTTACAAACAAGCCGGGTGCGAGGATGACGTGACCGCCCAGACCGGGCTGCTGCTGGACCCCTATTTTTCGGGCACCAAGGTTAAATGGTTGCTGGACACCGTGTCTGGTGCGCGGGAACGGGCCGAGACCGGAGAGCTGATGTTCGGCACCATCGACAGCTTTCTGATCTGGCGCCTGACCGAAGGGCGCAGCCACGCGACAGACGCCACAAACGCGGCGCGCACGCTTCTGTTCGACATCCACAAGGGTGAATGGAGCGCCGAGATCTGTAATCTGCTGGACGTGCCGATGAACATGCTGCCCGAGGTACATGATTGCGCCTCGGGTTTTGGAAATACGACTCTATTTGGGGGAAATATCCCGATTCTTGGTGTTGCCGGTGATCAACAGGCCGCCACCATCGGTCAGGCCTGCTTCCAACCCGGCATGATGAAATCCACCTATGGCACCGGTTGTTTTGCGCTGCTGAACACAGGGGATAAGCCGGTCGAGTCGAAGAACCGCCTGTTGACCACCATCGCCTATCAATTGGACGGCAAACGGACCTATGCGCTGGAAGGGTCAATCTTTGTGGCCGGGGCTGCCGTGCAATGGCTGCGCGATGCATTGCAGATCATCGAATCCGCGCCAGAAAGCGGTGAGCTGGCCCAAAAGGCAGATCCGAAACAGCATGTCGTGCTGGTGCCCGCCTTTACCGGCCTCGGCGCGCCCTACTGGAAACCCGATTGCCGTGGTGCCGTGTTCGGCCTGACCCGGAATTCAGGCCGTGCCGAATTTGCCAAGGCCACGCTGGAGAGCATCGCGTACCAGACGCGCGATCTGTGGCACGCCATGCAGGGCGACTGGGGTGCAGATACCGACGTTATCCTGCGTGTCGACGGTGGCGCCAGCGCGTCGAACTGGGCGATGCAGGGATTGTCGGACTACCTGGGTGCCGAGGTTGACCGGCCGGTAATGCAGGAAACCACCGCATTGGGCGCGGCCTGGCTGGCCGGTATGCGCGCAGGCGTTTATCCGGATCAACAGGGATTTGCGGAAACCTGGGCGCTGGATCGCCGGTTCGAACCGGAACTCTCTGCCAAAGAGCGTGATGCCGCCTATGACCGCTGGAAACGTGCGGTATCAGCTGCGATGGCGTTCTGAGAGGTATGAAGGGTCAGCTATGATCCTTCATCAACCGCTGCTTTTGTCGTGACCAGTCACGCTTGGCCTGGGTTTCGCGCTTGTCGTGGTTTTTCTTACCCTTGGCGATACCGATTTTGATCTTGGCATTGCCCTTGTGGTTAAAATACAGAACCAGCGGCACCAGTGTCATGCCTTTGCGCTGGGTCGCGTTCCACAGGTTCGACAATTCCTTACGTGACACCAGCAGTTTGCGCCGGCGGCGTTCCTCGTGCTTGAATGATTTAGCCTGCTCGTAAGGGGCGATATAGCTGTTGACCAGCCACAGCTCGCCATCATCGACTGAGGCATAGCTTTCGGCGATGTTCGTCCCACCTACGCGCAGGGATTTGACCTCGGAACCTTCCAGCATGATGCCGCACTCAAGATCGTCCTCGATTGCGTAATCGAAGCGCGCGCGCCGGTTTTCGGCGATGACTTTGTAATTCGGGTCTGTCTTTTGCTTAGCCATGACGCGTTGATCTATGCGGCTTGGGCGGCCCTTGCAAGGCGTAGCCGTCAGGAGGTGGCCGAGATAATCAGATCAGGTCCGAAAATCGTATCGGCGTGATTGTGCAAATAGATCTTGAGCCACGGTGTAAATCGCTCGGGGTAACGCTGCACTTCGGCCAGAAGATCGTGGTAATCGACCCAGCGAATTTCCATGACCTCTTCCGGGTTGGGCTCAATCTTCAGCGGGCCGCGCACATGGGCCAGAAAGATGTCGACTACTTCGTGCTCGATCATGTTGTTGCCAACATCGGCGTGATACTCCAGCCGGTGACGGTATTCCGGGTAAAGCCCGGTAATTCCCAGTTCCTCGCGCAGCCGGCGTACGGCGCAGACAGACGGTGTCTCACCCCAGTCCGGGTGCGTGCAGCAGGTATTCGCCCAAAGGCCAGGGGTATGATATTTGCCCAAAGCCCGACGCTGCATCAAAATTTCGGTCCCGCGCACGACAAAGACAGACACCGCCTTGTGCCGCAGGCCTTTTTCATGCGCCTCAAGCTTGTCCACTGGGGTCAACTCGCCATCAACCCAGGCCGGGATCATGATTCCCATCTGTCGTCTCCTGCTGCCGATCCACCCGAAGGGCCGGAAATTCGAAATTGGCTGCCACCGGGTCGGCTTGGCTCTGCGAATTTATGCGTGCAATGCATGAAAAACCGCGCGCTTTCAAATTGGCGCTGTTCAACGCGGTTATCAAGCGCACGAAAGGCCGCAGGGGCTGCGGCCTTTTGTAACCTCAAACAGTGTTTGGTCTACGGCTTTATTCGCCAGACACGCTTACGATATAGGCGTAAACATCCTCGGCACCCTTCTTCAGTTTGAAGGTCATCTTGGATTTAGCCGAGGTTTCACCCAGATAATCTTTCAGAAACGCCTTGGGGTCCTTTGCATATTCAACGAATGTCGTTTCGTCCCAGACCAGACCGTTTTCACCAGCGGCAACGATGCTGTCACCATATTTGAACTCTTCAACGGTTCCTGCGGTCCGGCCTGCAATCCCATACAGGTTCGGACCGGTTTTACCGCCCTTTACGATGACTTCACCCTCAGGATCGGCAATCTGGTGACAGGATTTGCACTTGTTAAAAGTCTTCTTTCCGGCTTCGGCGTCACCTTCGGCATATGCGGGAAGGGCCAGAAGGCCGACGATTGCGGTCGCG
This sequence comes from Ruegeria atlantica, assembly GCF_001458195.1. Lineage (GTDB taxonomy): Bacteria > Pseudomonadota > Alphaproteobacteria > Rhodobacterales > Rhodobacteraceae > Ruegeria > Ruegeria atlantica. The sequence continues at coordinate 48,068 of NZ_CYPU01000071.1, forward strand.
ATAATGCGATTCATAGCTTTTTCTCCGATACGAATTGGCTGCACCGAATGGACAGTCGGCGCAAAAAAGAGTCAACGCGCAGATTGCCGCGCGAGGGCACTGTGCCACTGCGGCATATAGGCCGTCCTTAACTTAAGTCATGTAAGCCGGACCAACAGGGTAAAAGATCCCCCGCCGCTGGCGAGGCAAGAAATACGGCCCGCGCGATGGCCCGCGACAGACAGATCGAAGCCACATGACCAAGAAGCCCCAGTTCAGCCTCTGGAAGGTCGTGATTGCCTGTGCTGACGCCGAACACCAGATCGCCATCGCCTGGTGTGTGCGCGGGAACAATCGCCCGCGCGATCCCGTCATGGGCAGCCACCGCCAACCTATGGCATTGTGGCTTGGACAGCGCCGCGTCAGTGGCAACAATTGCGATGGTGGTGTTGGCCTTGTCCGGCTGGGCGGGTCGCATTGCTTTGGCCTTGCGACTGGTCAAGACACGACCAAGACCCGTGTTGGAATCAGGCCCTAATCCTCCGAATTCGTCGCCGATTTCAAACGGAGCGGCCCAGAAATGGCGGTCACCCGGCGTGGTGACACTGCCGAGCGGATTGGCAGCAACCAATGCGCCAACCGTGACCCCGTTTTCCATCACAAACGAGGCGGATCCGAGCCCACCCTTTTGCATGGCAGCCAAGGCACCAGTCCCTGCGCCAGCAGTACCCAGATCGAACTGATCGGACGCGCCCTCGAATGCGTGACGCCCCAGCGCGCGATAGGGGTTCTCGGCCCAGGCTTTGTCGCCACCGTTAAGCAGGTCAAACAGGATTGCACCCGGAACGATGGGGACGACGACATTGCCAACCTCAAACCCGCGGTGTTGCGCCCTAAGCGCGTCAGCTACCCCGGAACAGGCGTCCAGGCCAAAGGCCGAACCACCGGACAGAGCGATGGCATCCACGCGCGACACAGATTTGTCAGGTGCCAGCAAGTCGGTTTCCCGCGTGCCCGGCGCACCGCCCATCACGTGAACGGAGGCCGTAAAGGGATTGGGTGCCGTCAGAACGGTTGCGCCAGATTTGAGCGCGTCATCCTGAGCGTTTCCAACCAAAAGACCGGGAACATCGGTGATCAGGTTTCGGGGTCCGGAGGTCATTGCGTCTTCAGATGTTGGAACAGAAGAGCACGCAAGCGCACTGCCTCCGGTCGAGATATTTTTTGCCAATTAAAGAGCGGATCAGATGCAGCGGCCACCGTCGACCTCCAATGCTGTGCCGGTGATCATGCTCGCCTCGTCGGAACATAAGAAACAGGCGGCGTTGGCCATATCCTCGGGTGTCGAGAAACGACCCAGCGGGATGGTCGACAGGAATTTGGCGCGAATTTCGGGCGTATCCTCGCCCATGAAGGACTTGAGCAGGGGCGTTTCCCCTGCAACCGGGCAGATGGCGTTTACCCGAACACCCGATGGGGCCAGTTCGACCGCCATGGTCTTGGTCGCGGTGATCATCCACCCCTTGGAGGCGTTGTACCAGTTGAGATTCGGACGCGGCGACAGGCCAGCCGTCGAGGCCACGTTCAGGATAGCGCCGGTACCACGCGATTTCATATGCGGAACCAATGCACGGGCGGTCAGATAGACAGATTTCATGTTCACGTTGAAAACGCGGTCGAAATCCTCTTCGCTCACATCCTCCAGCGGGGTGGGAAGGTGGGTGACGCCGGCGTTGTTGACTAGGATATCGAGATGCCCCAGTCGATCAAAGGCTGCGTCTGCCATCGCCTCAACCGATGCGCCGTTGGCCAGATCGACCTGATGTGCAAAGGCGTTCGGGCCCAATTGATTGGCCTGAACTTCGGCCGCATCACCGTTGATATCCGCGATCATGACGCGGGCACCTTCGGACAGGAATTTCCGCGCGATCCCGGCACCAAAGCCTGATGCGCTACCGGTCACGATTGCGGTTTTTCCCTCTAACCTCATGATCTTGTCCTTTTGCAGCTGCGCAAAATCAGAGTAGCGATGCGCCACAAAGTTACCAGATCAATCTTCGGGTATTTTACCGCGCAAAGCTTTGACGTCTGAGCGTGCCTTTTTGGAAGCCAGACGTCGCTTGACCGAACCATAGGTGGGTTTGGTGGCGATACGGCGCCTGGGTTTAACCATAGCGCGGGTGATCAACTCGGCCAGCCGGTTGCGCGCGATTTCGCGGTTGCGCGCCTGGCTGCGGGTTTCGTCGCATTGAATGATGATCGCGCCCTCTTTGGTCCAGCGTCGCCCCGCCAGACGCTTGAGCCGCGATTTGACGGGATCAGGCAAAGAAGGTGAGCGCGCCGCCTCGAACCGCAATTCGACGGCGGTGGACACCTTGTTCACGTTCTGCCCGCCGGGACCGGATGAGCGAACAAAGCTCTCGGTCATTTCCCAGTCTTGCAGGGTGATATCGTCGGTGATGCGCAACATGAGGCTGACCTTACAGGCCTGATCCGAAAACAAAAAGGGCCGCCCCGCATGGGACGGCCCTTCGAAAGCTAAGGAGGTTGGGTCGGTTAGATCAATCGACCAGCCGGAGCGAGCGCTCCGCCAAGGGCTGCCTTAACAGGCGATCCCCCCGGTTGTTCCAACACCTCTCTCCAATCCCTTTCTCGACATTGGATCACCTCCTTTCAAACTGTTTCGGTTACTGGAATCGTGCCACGAGTTGCACGAAACTCAAAACGTTTTTTTTACGCGGGCTGAGCGGTCAACCGCGCGACGATCACCTTGAACGGGATCAGCGCGATCATCGCCAGCGACAATTTCACCAGCCAATCCGCAAAGGCCAGCGTTACCCACAGGGGCGCCATCGGACCGGTCAGCATGAATGGTACAGGCTCCCACGCCCAGCTGATTGCGGCGTCGGCGTCGGCACCAAAGAGAGTAATCGAAGCCGAGAATGCGATGGTGAAGAACAAAGTGGTGTCCAACGCCGATCCGATCAGGGTCGAGACCAGCGGCGCGCGCCACCAACGGCCGCCACGCAATGAGTTGAACACGGTGACGTCCGTAAGCTGCGCGAGCAGGAAAGCGGTCCCGGACGCAACGGCGATTCGCAGCGGCACAGCGGCATAAGTGAAACCGTCACCTTGCAGCATGATCTGGCTGCCGATCAGCGAGCAGATGATACCGGTGATAAACCCGGCAAACACGACTTTGCGGGCGGTCGCCACGCCATAGACGCGGTTCATGATGTCGGTGACCAGAAAGGCCAGCGGATAGGTGAAAGCACCCCAAGTAAGCAGTCCGTCAAAGATCAGGAACTGAACCAGAAAATTCGAGGCCACAACAATGGCAGCCATGGCAATAATGCCGGGTATATAAGCGCGTTGCATTTTCAGATGCCCGTTTTGACAAGGTAGCGGCGACTTGGCCAAGGGACCGTCCCAAGGCAAGCCGCGCTTCTAGACCTTTGCTTTGGACGTGTCAATCGGGCAGAGCATACTCGACCAGTTCAGTACGCTGAAGCGCCAGAAAATTATCATCTGACACCATAGTGGCCCGCAAACGGCCCTCGTCGTCGCGCCAGACAGACAAACCCTCGAGGTTGTCATGTGCACCGGTCCCAGTTTGGAACAGAACCTCTTCGGCGCTTGGGGTGTCACCGTCCAACTCCCATCGCCGCAAACGCGAACGGAACCCGATCCAACCGACATCCCGTTCCAAAACGTAAAGCCTGCCATCCGGTCCGAAATCTGCTGCAACTGGCAGAAAGTCCCACCGTTGCGGCAAAACGAAAGGCGTCGACCACGCCTGACCGTCCCACCGATAGACAGGGATATCACCCGTCGCTGTTCGGTTTTCCTCGGGCATTGTGAAAAGGTGACCGCGTTGATCAATGGCCAACGCCTCGAGCGAGCCGTTGAGCTCAAAGCCATCAAACGCCTTGGGCCGCGGCAAAACCTGAGCTTTGGTCCCTGGCGCTGGGTAATAGGCCACCCGGTGCGTGTTTTCGAACGAGACGTACAAGCCGCCATCGGGGGCAACAGCAATGCCTTCAGAATCCCCGGCCCCACCTGTCAGAGGGCGTCCTCTGCTGGAAATGAGAGGCCAATTTTCAGTGATCTGAATGTCAGAAATTTCGTCATCATTACGCTCGACCCGTGCAGTAATCAGTGTCGAACGATCGGTCATTCCAATCAAATGGCGGCCATCATCCGAGATGTGGATGGCAGAAATCCCGCCAAACCACTCGGCCGTGTGACGCCATGTAAAACTGCCAAGATGGTCGGGCGTCTTGTGATCCACTGCCCAAGCCACTCCGGCCAGAAATACCGCGATGGTCAGTTGGATTGCAGAACTTTTGCGCATTGTTTTGGTAAATCGGCCATTCGGAATTCACGCCGTTTTTTTGGCGCCGGGGCGTTGGGGTCGGGTGGCGGCGGGTTGAGGATATTGTTCACCCATTGCTGCGCCTCGGCGCAGCCATCCCCTTTTGGCGGAGGATCCTGATTAACGCAACCATTCGAACCGCGCGGGCATTTCAGGCGTACATGGAAATGATAATGATGTCCCCACCAGGGCCTAATCTTGCGCAAATAGGCACGATTGCCCTTCTCGTTTTTGCACATTTCCGCCTTAGCACCGGGAAAGACAAAAATACGCGCAACGCGTTTGTCCTTGGCCGCCGCACGCAGCACAGCATGGTGTTGTTTTGTCCAGTTACCGTTGACAAACGCGCCATTCGATCGGCGCAGAGAAATCGACGAGATATTCTCACGTGCTTTGCGGCTTAAGCGCATGTTGTCGCCGGGCAACATCCAGATATCGATGTCCAGACCCAGCTGATGGCTGCGGTGCCCGGATGTCATCGGCCCACCGCGCGGCTGGCTGATATCGCCGACATATAGCCCGTTCCACCCGGGCTGCTTTGCCGCAAACCTGCTGAGGTCCTGCACATAATCAATCGCCTCAGGGTGCCCCCAATTTCGATTGCGCGACAGCCGCATCGCCTGCCATGTCGGTCCCGTTTCGGGCAATTGCACCGACCCTGCAGCGCACCCACGCGAATAACTGCCGAAGGCTGCGGATTTTTGCTGCGAACTTGCTTTCTGCGCCCCGAACAACTGCTTTGCCAGAGGCTGCGCCGTAGCAGTGTTCGTCAGAAATATCGCGGCCAGTATCGTCAAAAAACGTAATAAAATCATCTGCTCTGATCCCCTTCCGGTTTCACCCAGCGCATCAGTATTAGCCCCAGAATAAACAACAGAACGATGGGTGACACCCCCAGTCTTGCACTGCCGGTTACAGTTGTGGCTATTCCGATCAGCAAGGGGGCGGCAAAGGCTGTGGCACGCCCCGACAAACCATAAAGCCCAAAGCTTTCGACCGGGGCCTTGGGGTCGGTGTGACGCACCATCATCGAACGGCTGGCGGATTGCAGAATACCGCCCATGCCGCCGATCAGAACCCCGCAGCCAAAGAACACCAGATCAGGCAGGCCGGATCCTTCGGGTAAAGACATGCCAAAGATCTGTGTGCGGTCCATCGACACGATGGTAATGCAAACAAAGATCAGCACCCAGATAGCCACCAAAATCACTGGTTTAGGGCCGTATTTCTTGTCCAGCTTACCGCCGACCCACGAAAACGCAGCCGCAGCCAGAACGCTGACGATACCAAAGACACCGATCTTGATCAGGTCCCATTCCAGCACCAGTCGCGCATAAACACCGCCAAAGGTGTAAAGCCCGTTCAACGCATCGCGGTAGAACATGGATGATCCAAGGTAGGTGACCAGGCTGACCCGGTGACGCAGACTGGAAATCGATTTGACCAGAAGGCGCAGGGCGTCGCCCACATTGCCTTTTTTGTCGGTCGGTGCATCATCCCGGACCCAAAGGAAGTAGGGGATCATGAACAGAACGAACCAAACCGCCGTGAATGGCCCCACGAAACGTGTGCCCTGCTGCATTGAGGCATCCAGCCCAAACAGCGGATCCATCCCAATCAGGGTCTTGCCGTTGGCCTGCTCGACGAACAGCGCCAGCATGATCGCAAGTGAGATCAGCCCACCAAAATAGCCAAAGGCAAATCCTGACCCCGAAATCTCACCAACCTCATTTTCGTCCCCCAAATCGGGCAGCTGCGAATTGATGAAGATCAGAGCGTATTCCGCGCCAACAAAGCCCAGACCAAAGGCCGACAACATCAGCCACATATTCGACCCGTCGGGCATCGTGTACCAAAGCGCGGCGGACCCCACCGCATACATCACCGAAAACGCGAAAATCCATGGCATTCGGCGACCCGAAACATCCGCCATGGCCCCCATCAACGGTGCGCCAAAGGCGATGATCAACCCAATGATGGTCATGCAATTCGCCCACACCGTCTGCGCCCGCGCATCGGCCGCATCAGCATCCAGACCGGACGTCAGATAATACTCTGCCGCAACTCCGGCAAAGTAGGGACCAAAGACAAATGTAACCAGCAAGGTGTGATACGGTTGACTGGCCCAGTCGAAAAACCACCAACCCCAAATGCGCTTGCGCTTGGAAATTTCTGCCATAACTGCCCCTGTTTATCGTTGTTTTCATAAGACGGGTCTTTGGCCTATTTCGCAAGGGTTCTGTTAGCGCACACTTGCTCTTTGCCGCGCTAGCCACTACCTCTCGCGAAACGTGACTTGGAGTATACGAATATGATGGCAGTTTTCGGCCCGATCGACTTGGTATTGAGCATCGCCTATTGGTTCGTCTTGATTCAGGTCATAATGAGCTGGCTGATCAACTTTCAGGTTCTGAACCTTCACCAGCAATTCGTTGCCCAGATTTGGTACGGGTTGAATCGGATTCTGGAGCCGATTTATCGCCCTATTCGCAAAGTGCTGCCCGATCTTGGCGGCATCGATCTGACGCCTCTGGTCGTGTTGATCATCATCATTTCACTGCGAAGCTACGTCCTGCCGGAACTCTTTCTGGCCCTGAGCTGAGGCTGATCCCTCTTGTTCACCGAATCTTAGTATGTGATTGTCCTGTCTTAAGAGCAGATAAACCTTAAAACAGGGCAACCCCGCACATGTTCGACGCCGCACCGATGCTGCGAGATGTCTTTGGATTCGACGACTTCCGCCCCGGGCAGGAAGAGATCGTCGATGCCGTGACCGCAGGTGAAAACGTGCTGGCGATCATGCCGACGGGTGGCGGTAAATCCCTGTGTTTCCAACTGCCTGCGTTGATGCGGGATGGCGTGACGGTGGTGATTTCCCCGCTGATCGCCCTGATGCGCGATCAGGTTCGCGGGCTGCAAGAGGCCGGCGTTGAAGCAGGTGCTCTGACCTCGGGCAACACGCCCGAAGAAACAGATGCCGTGTGGGAAGCGCTGGAGGCCGGGCGGCTCAAGCTGCTTTACATGGCCCCCGAACGTCTGGCTGCAGGGTCGGCGCTGGGGATGCTGAGCCGGATCAACGTCAGTCTGATTGCCGTGGATGAAGCCCATTGCGTCAGCCAGTGGGGCCATGATTTCCGTCCCGACTACCTGCGGATCGGTGAGCTGCGGCGCGCGCTGGGCGTCCCCCTCGCCGCCTTCACCGCCACCGCAGATGCCGAAACGCAGGACGAGATCGTCGAAAAACTGTTCGACGGCACGCCCCCCAACAAGTTTCTGCGCGGGTTCGACCGGCCCAATATCCACCTTGCCTTTGGGGCCAAGGATGGCCCCCGCAAACAGATCCTCGACTTTGCCAGTGCCCGAAAAGGGCAATCTGGCATCGTCTATTGCGGCACGCGCAACAAAACCGAAGTGCTCGCGCAAGCCTTACGCGCGGAAGGTCACTCTGCCTGCCACTATCATGGCGGAATGGAGGCCAAGGATCGCCGTATCGTCGAAACCCGCTTCGCCCGCGAAGACGGGTTGATCGTGGTTGCCACCGTGGCTTTTGGCATGGGCATCGACAAACCCGACATTCGATGGGTCGCCCATGCGGACCTGCCTAAATCCATCGAGGCCTATTATCAGGAAATCGGTCGTGCGGGCCGTGACGGTGGCCCTGCCGAAACTCTGACCCTGTTTGGCCCCGACGATATCCGCCTGCGCCGCTCGCAAATCGACGAAGGGTTGGCCCCGCCAGAACGTCGCATGGCCGACCATGCACGCCTGAATTCTCTATTGGGTCTGGCCGAAGCATTGTTATGCCGCCGTCAGACTCTGTTGGGCTACTTCGGTGAACAGGCAGAACCTTGCGGCAAGTGCGATCTGTGTGACACCCCGCCCGAAGTGTTCGATGGGACCACGCCCGTCCGCATGGCCTTGTCTGCAATCCTGCGCACCGAGGAATGGTTCGGCGCCGGCCACCTGATCGACATCCTGCTGGGCAATGAAACCGACAAGATCCGCGCGCGACGTCATGACCAACTGTCGACCTATGGGATCGGCAAAGAGTGGTCGCGCCCGCAATGGCAGGCCATCTTCCGACAGATGATGGGGCATGATCTGGTCCGCCCAGACCCCGAACGCCACGGCGCACTGCAAATGACCGAGGCTGCCAAGCCCATCCTGAAGGGTGAGGCCCGGATCAACCTGCGCAAGGACACATTGCGCAAGGCCGGACGCCGCCCGGCGGTCAAAATGATGGTGTCCGAGGAAGACGCGCCGCTGCTATCGGCCCTGAAAGCCAAACGGCGCGCTTTGGCCGAAGCCGCGCGGGTACCGGCCTATGTCATCTTCCCTGACCGCACGCTAATCGAAATGGCTGAGAAACGCCCCCTGTCTCTGGACGATATGGCCCGAATTGGCGGGGTCGGCGCGAAAAAGCTGGAACGTTATGGTGACACGTTTCTTGAAGTCGTCGCCGGTGAGGTTGAAGCCGTTCATCCCGCGCGCCGCAAATTGGCTGGCCGGGATCAGGGCGATATCTATGACCAGTTGCTTGAAGTGCAGTCGCAGCTATCACGCGGTCCGCAGGGGATCGACAAGCCGCTAACTTGCTCGGCCTCGCAACTCGCCAAGGTTGCACAATTGCGGTCAGATGACCCGCGCGCAATGGAACATGTTCTGGGTGACCGCCGTCACGAAAGGTTTGGAGCCGCCTTTCTGGACGTGCTGCGACAGACGGACTAGATACGGCCCAGTACAGGCAAGGAAAGAGAGTGGATATGCTGGTAGTTATTTCCCCGGCCAAGCGGCTGGACTGGGCGGAACGGGATGTCGAAGTCACGCAGCCAGACTTTCAGGACGATGCCATCCGCCTGTCAAAAACCGCCCGCAATCTGACACTGGGCGACCTGAAAAAGCTGATGGACCTAAGCGATGATCTCGCGCGCCTGAACCGCGACAGGTATCGCGCCTTTTCAGATGCGCCCGAGGCGGATGTGACACGCCCCGCCGCGCTGGCCTTTGCGGGCGACACCTATCAAGGGCTTGAAGCTGCGTCGCTGGATGCCGAGGAGATGGCCTGGGCGCAGGATCATCTTCGCATTCTGTCCGGTCTTTACGGTGTGCTGCGCCCGCTGGATTCCATTCAGGCCTATCGGCTTGAGATGGGCAGCAAGCTAAAAACCCGCCGCGGAAAGAACCTGTATGAATACTGGCGCGATCAACTGAGCAAAGCGCTCAACGCGCAAGGTGCTGAGGTTGGATCGGACGTTCTGGTCAACTGCGCCAGCCAGGAATATTTCGGCGCAGTAGACCTTAAAGCACTGAAGCTGCGCGTTATCACCCCTGTTTTCATGGAAGACAAAGCAGGCACGCCTAAGATCGTGAGCTTTTTTGCCAAAAAAGCGCGCGGTGCGATGGCAAGGTATGTCATTCAGCACAGGCTGGACGACCCCAAAGGACTGCTGGACTTTGACTCAGGTGGCTATGTATACCGCCCCGATTTGTCAGAAGAAAACAAACCCGTCTTTGTGCGGCCCTATCAGGCTTGATCCAACATCGACGGGTCATAGGCGACGAGTTCAACCGTATTGCCTTCGGGGTCTTCGGTGAAGATACCGCGCCAGCCGATCCATCCGAACTGCTCGATCCGGTAGGGCTGGCCAACGTGGTCATACCACTGCATCACTGCCTCTTGTTCGTCGAATGGCAGCGACAATGCGATGTGATGCAGAGACGACGCTCCACCCGTCACCGGTTTTTGCGACCCGGTCGGGTGCAACCCTGGTCGCGGGGCGGCGGTGTGGTGAAACAGGGCTAGGACCTGCGTGTGGCCACCATATCCGGGCGCAATCTGGAAGAAGGTGATCGCGCTGTTGTGGTCACCGCTAAGACGCTTTAACCCGATCACGTTCTCATAAAACGCGACCATGGCGGCCATATCCGCGCAGCGGATGGCAATCTCACCCAGTGCGCGGGGCTGAAATCCACGATCTTCAGACATGGGTGCAATCTAGTCAGCCCAGATTTACTCTGCAACAACCGGGCAACAATCATCCGGCCTATGGGTCAGAACCATCTGGTGAATCGTCTGCTTTTGCAGCGGTTTGGTCAGGTAGTGATCCAGCCCGGCAGATAAGATTCCCTGATCGTCACCAGCCATCGCATGAGCCGTAAGGGCGACAATAGGAACATGACGGTCAGTCTCAATCTCACGGCGCCGGATTTCGGCTGTGGCCTGTTTGCCGTCCATTTTAGGCATCGAGATATCCATAAAGATAAGGTCTGGGTCAAACTCCTGATACGCCTGCACCGCTTCGATCCCGTTGCCGGCAAAGCGCAGGTCGATGTTCAGATTTTTGACCATCTTCTTAAGGATCAGTTGATTGGTCCGGTTATCTTCGGCCGCCAGAACACGCATGATACGCTGCGTTCCTTCACATGCGGGTTGGTTAGGTGCCTGATTGATCGGTGCGGTCTCCGAAAGCGACTCAACGCCCTGTGGGTGGCCAAGCGCTTTCAGGCGCGCGTACAGCTCAGCCCTGGGGATCGGCTTTTGTAGAACGCCTTCGATCAGGTGGCGCGCGGGGTGGGCGTGAATGACACCGGGATTGGCCGACATCACGACAATCGGCAGAGCGCCCCACCCCCTGTCTTTCAGCATGACAGCCAGCTCAAGCCCGTCCATGTCGGGCAGGTCATGATCGCACAGCAGAAGGTCCACACTGTCGTCCAGCGCCGTCAGCGCCTCTCGGCCTGAGGTGCAAACGGTGACCTGCACCCCCAGCCGACCCAGCTGTTTGGACAGGATCGCGCAGTTGGCGGCCAAATCATCGACGATCATCACATGGCGCAGGCGCCCGTCAAGATCGGGCGGGGCAGGTTGCGGGCCTTCAGCGGTCGGCAGTGAGGCACGAAAGCCAAAGCAGGAGCCCTGCCCCGGCTCGCTATCCACCCAGATAGCACCGCCCATCAATGTGATCAGCCGTTTCGTTATTGCCAATCCCAGACCGGTTCCTTCAAAGGCCCGGTTTCGCTCGTCTTCGACTTGATTGAATTCGCCAAAAATGTGCCCGATCTTGTCTTCATCGATGCCGATGCCAGTGTCCTCGATCGCAACATGCACATCGCAGGATTGGGCATCCGGGTTCGGCACGCCGGTAACGCGGATCAGGACATGGCCCTCGGACGTAAACTTGACCGCATTGCCGACGAGATTGGTCAAAACCTGCCGGACCCGCCCTGGATCGCCAACAAACATTGTGGGCAGGAACAGATCGTAATCCACCAATAGCGTCAGACCTTTATCGCGCACGCTGGGTTGCAGCAGCATCGCGACTTCAAGAATGCAGCGTTCAAAGTCGAACTGTTCCGGGTGCAGGGTCAGCTTGTCCGCCTCGATCTTGGAATAGTCCAGGACATCGTTGATAATCACCAAAAGCGCCTCGCCCGAGTTGCGGATGGTGTTCAAATACAGCCGTTGTTCTTCATCCAAAGGTGTTTCGGTCAGCAATTCGGTCATGCCCACGATGCCGTTCATCGGGGTTCGGATTTCATGGCTCATGTTGGCCAGAAAGGCCGATTTGGCGCGGTTTGCTGCCTCGGCCCGTTCACGAGCAGCGGTCAATTCGGCCTCATGGCGCACGGATGCGGTGATGTTCAGGGCCAGGCTCACCACATCGCCACCATGACCGCGCTGGTCGATCAGCTTGATGTAATGGCCGTTCCACAGCCGGATTACCTCGGGCTGGGGGTGAGGCATCGCCCATCTCTGCAGCATTCTATCGCGCCAGCCAGGCGTCGGCTCGGACCCAAGATCAATCAGCCCCTCAGTGGTCAGAATCTCAAGAATCCTCGGATAGGTTACACCCGGCGCAACCTCTTCCAGCCCGTCAAAGACGCTTAAGTAAGCCGCGTTTGCCCCAATCAGGCGACTTTCCTCGTCAAAGAACGCGAATCCATCCTGAATAGTTTGGATTGAATGCCACAGGCGGCGCTCGGCCACCTCGATCTTGGCGTTGGCGACCGTCAGATCGGATTTGACCTTTTCATTTTCACCCCGGACCGTTTCAACCTCGGCCTGGGTTTCACCGATCCGCTTGGTCAATGCCATCGCATGCAGGCCCAGTTTGCGGTTTGCAGCCGACAGCTCTGCCTGTTTCATTTCCAACAACCGCTCGGCCGCCAGACGTGCGCGCCGTTCCTGTGACAGTTTTCCTGCAAGACTCATCTTTGGTGTTTCCGGGACAATCTGCGTCCAGCATCCGGGCAGAGAGTGAAGAACTGTTTAAGCCGTTGCCCAATGATCGAACCTTGTGCCACTCTTGCCGAAACGGAGGTTTGTTATGCGGTGTTTCTTCGGCGCGTTGTTGGCCTGTGGCGTGTTTGCCCATCCTGTGGCCGCGGGCTGCGCAACGGATGGCCAGATCAATCGGTTCGTCGCGGATTACCTCTCAGCTACGCCCACATCTGCCCTTTCGCCTGATGGCACAATGAAAGATGCACTGTGTACGCAAGCGCGTATAGTGTCTGCATTAGAGCCACATTTAGGGCCGGTCATCGGCTACAAGGCCGGTTTGACGAGCGCACCGGCACAAGAAAGATTTGGCGCATCCGAACCGGTTCAGGGCGTATTGTTCCGCAACATGATGCTGGATGACGGCGCGACCGTTCCATCAGACTGGGGTGCGCGACCGGTATTTGAGGCCGATCTGGTGCTGGTTGTCGGCACAGCGGATATCAATCAGACCACGTCTCCAGAGGAGGTGCTGCAAGGCATCTCAGCCATCCGCCCGTTTATCGAACTACCTGACCTGACCTTTGCCGAGGGTGAACCGATCACCCCGGTCACGCTGACAGCAATTGGCGTTGCTACGAAGCTGGGTGTTTTGGGGGCAGAAATCCCTGTGTCCGATCCGGCAGCTATGGTGCAGGCCTTGGCTGATATGACCGTCACCCTCCGCGCCGCAGATGACGAGATTCTGGCGCAGGCACCGGGCACAGCGGTACTGGGGCATCCGGCCAATGCCGCCCTTTGGCTGATGTTCAAAGGGATTGAATTTCAACCGAGGGACTTGATTTCCGTCGGATCATTCGGGCCGTTATTCCCGCCTGCAAAGGGTAAAGGCGGGGCGTCTGTGTCTTACGACGGCTTGCCCGGCAATCCCACGGTCAGCGTGGTGTTTGACTGACCTATCACCGCCCCTCGCGCAGCCAGCCCGCCAGAAGGAACCCGCCCGCCAGCAGCAATACAAGCCAAGGTGGCAATAGCCCGGCCTGCGTCACGTCACGTGTTTCATAGGCGTCGCGCGGGGTCAGACCGATCCATCCGCGCCCTGATGCGGGACGCCCGGCACGTACGTTGCGGATCGACGGCAAACCGTCCTCCAAACGTACCGTACCGCCGCGCAATTCTGTTGTCACAGGTTCCAGTACCTCGGCCGTTGCGATCGTGCGTTCGAATTCCTTGGGGGCAGCAGGGCCAAGCCCGATGACGGTGGATTGTTCCCCTTCCTGCAGGCGGTAGAGGCCAATTTCCGGTCCGAAATACTGTGCTTCGAACCGCCCCGGCGAGACCTCATCCAAGGTAATTTCGACCGTTTCGCCGTTCGGGCGGGTTACGGTTACCGGCCCGACCTCATCCCCCAGCGTTTGACGGATGATGCGCATCACCTGACCATTGGCCTCGGCCCATAAGGCCTCTTCCTCGAGCTCGGGCTCTTTCATCATCCAATGCGCCAACCGGCGCAGCAATTCCAGCTGCGGTCCGCCGCCTTCGAATCCGCGGCTCCATAACCAGGCATGGTCCGAGGCCAGCAGCGCCACGCGCCCTTCGCCAACACGGTTGAGCACCAACAGGGGCCGGTCATCCACGCCCGTCATCAACACCTCACCCGTACGGTGATTGACGTCGATCTGGCGCAGCCAAGCACCCCAGTTATCCGAGTCGCCAAGGTCCGTCGTGACCGGATGGCGATGCCCCAGGTCGGTGACCATCGGCACATAGCGTTCCTCGATCACCCGCGCAGTGGGTTGCGCGGGCAGGATCGGTGCCAAAGGCGAGCGGAAGATACTGTCGGCGCTGGCGAAATCCGGTCCGGCAGCAACAAGAACGGCACCGCCTTCGTTTATATAGTTGGTGACGTTGTCCAGATAGATCGCCGGTAGGATGCCGCGCCGCTTATAGCGGTCAAAGATGATCAGGTCGAAATCGTTAATCTTTTCCAGAAACAGCTCGCGCGTCGGGAAGGCGATCAGTGACAATTCATCCACCGGCACCCCGTCCTGCTTTTCAGGGGGGCGCAGGATGGTGAAATGTACCAGATCCACGGAACTGTCAGATTTCAGCAGGTTGCGCCATGTCCGCCCGCCCGGATGCGGCTCTCCGGACACCAGCAACACGCGCAGCCGGTCACGGACCCCGTTCATCTGGATCAGCGCGGTGTTGTTGCGATCGGTCAGTTCGCCCTCGGCCTCTGGTACGGTGAACTGAATCACGTTGCGCCCGCCATGGGGCAGTGTGATCGGCAGCTCAACATCAACACCAATGGGAATCGTGAATTGTTCGGCTTCGGCCCCGTCGACCGAAATTTCTAGTGGCGCGGTCGAGGCCCCAGTGGGCGCTGCTCCGCTATCGTCGACCCTTAGGGTCAAAGTGACGGGTTCATCAATAATGGCAAAGGCAGGTGCATTGCGGACGATCAGACGGCGATCCCAATCCGTTTTGCGTCCTGTCTGCAAAAGGTGCATGGGCGCGGGCAGGTCGGGGGCCTGATCGGCATCATGCACGATGCCGTCCGACACCACCAGAATGCCCGCGATCCGGGCTCGAGGCTCTTCGGCCAGCGCTTCGTTCAGCGCTGCCATGACTTGGGTGCCTTCGTCCCCGTCTCCGTCGCCTACGCGAATGCGGCGCAGTTCCGTATTGTCACGGGATTCAATCTCGGCCGCCAATTCCTTTGTGGCCTGCGCGGTCTGATCCGCCCGGTCCGAAAGGGTCTGGCTGGCGCTTTCATCCTCTATCATCAGAACGATATCGGTCAGCGGCGCGCGATCCTCGACCTGATAGACCGGACCTGACAGCGCAGCGATCACAACCAGCGCCGCCAAACCGCGCAAAGCCCAGCCAGACAGACCGCGCCACAGGGCCAGAACAACCCCAGCGACAGCAATCGCCACTACGATGGCGAGAATGGGCCAAGGGATCAGCGGATCGAAGATGACGGTTCCTGTCATTGTCCCAACCTGTCCAGCAAGGCAGGCACGTGCACCTGATCTGATTTGTAGTTCCCGGTCAGCACATGCATCACCAGATTGACACCAAAGCGGTTTGCAAGCTCACGCTGCCGCTCACCTGCATACCCGCGGCCAACCGGCAGTAGTGCCTGACCGTTGCGATCAATGGCCCAGGCCGCACCCCAGTCATTGCCGCCGATCACCACTGGCGTCACGTTATCATTGAGGTTGCGGAACGGCATGCCTTCGATCTGTTCGGCATCCAAGGGTGCGGCCTCGACCCACACTTCGGTGCCCGCGTAGCGACCCGGAAAATCCTGCAGCAGGTAGAAGGCACGGGTCAGGACATGGTCATGCGGTACAGGCTCTAACGAAGGGATATTCAGCGGAGCCGCGATCTGTTGCAGCTTGCGCCCATTCGGGCTGGCGGCCCCGAAGCGGGCTACATCCGCGTCTCGCGTGTCGAACAGAATCATTCCGCCCGAACGCAGGTAAGCGTTGAGCTTGGTATAAGCCTCAGCCGACGGTTGCGGCTGGTCAGGTGAGATCGGCCAATAAAGCAACGGGAAAAACGCCAACTCGTCCCGTTCCAGATCCACGCCAATGGGTTCAGCAGGTTCTACCGACGTTCGGAAAAACAACGTCTGAGCCAATCCCCGCATTCCTGCAGCCGCAATATCGTCAACCTGTTGATCACTCGTCAGAACATGCGCCAGAACCAGTTCCTGTGTGGCGCTCAACGCGAAATCTGTACCTTCGGGCGTTTGCGCCTGTACTTCGGGCACCAGCAAAATCGCCCCCAGTGCGACAGCCGCCGCCCTGGCAAGACCCAGGCGACCGGACAACGCCAGCGAGGCGATGACGTCGATCGTCAGTAACAACAATGCAAGGCTCAGCAGGATGCCCCCAATGGGTGTTTCGGTGCTGACCTCCTGGCCCTTGATCGGAACATCCGACGGCCAGACCGCTGGGCTGAGAACCGTTTCATCGGTCAGAACATTGCGTGCCAATTTCTGTTTGCCGCTTTCGTAAAGGCCGGGTCGCAGATCGGGACCGATCTGACCGGTCACAAGTTCAACACCATCGACGCCCGGTAGATTTCCGGCATCAAACAGAACACCAAAGCCATCCATAACTTGGATCGGTTCCCACGTGGTGCCTTGCAACTGTGACTCCTGCCGTGATTTCGCCGCTGACGAAACCGCCAGCCGGTCCAGCATTTCAACAAAAAGCCCAGACAAGGGAAGGCTGGACCATTCCGCATCCGCCGTGACATGGAACAGTACCACCTGCCCCAAACCCAACGCTTTGCGGGTCACCAACGGCGTACCATCCGAAAGTGAGGCAATCACCCGGTCCGCCAAATTAGGGTCTGGTTGCGCCATGACTTGCGTGGTCACTTTGACATCTTCCGGCACCTGAAGTCCGTAGAAGGGCGAGTTCTCCGGGAAAGGTGCCAGCCCTTTGGCTTCGCCCCAGCTCATCGCGCCACCGACCGAGCGTCCGCCGCTGCGCAGGCGCACCGGCAAAAGGGTGTCCTCGGCATCCCGGCCAAGATCGCTGGCCGCCATCCGCGGACCGGCAAAGCGCAGCAGCAAACCGCCCTGTTCCACCCATTCGACCAGCGCCGCTTGTTCGGACCCGGCCAGTTTCGCCACATCGGCCAGCACGATCACATCTGGATTGGCGGGCAGGACTTCCAGCAATCCGCCATCGACGAAGTCCGCCGTAGGGGTCAGAACTTGCGTCAGGTAATGCAACGGCGACAACAGCTCTAACCCTTCGCGGTTCAGCGATCCGGCAATCAGGGCGACTTCGCGTCGCCGCAAGCTGTCATCGGTCAGCGTGACGGCCCCTGCCGAACGCTCACCCTGAATCTCGAACCGGGTGATGCGCGCGCGCAGTTCGGAAGGCAGCGACAGTTCCACCTGCGCCTGTGTCTCACCGCTGGCAAACTCCATCTCGGCCGATTGCAGGACACGCATTGCACCGGCAGGGTCACGCCCCTGAGCCAGTATCGTAATGCGATCGACAGGGCCGGGTTCAGCCCGTTGCGTGGATAATTGAATGACCCCGTCCTGATAAGTGGCAGGCAGAATGGCGACCGCAGGCGACGGGGCCTGATAAACGGTCACATCACCGCGCGCGCGCAGGGCAGCCAAGATCGCCTCGTGCCCCTCGTAGGTCAGGCGGTCGCTGAACCAATGGGTGTCAAACCCTCCGTCCACCTGATCCATGGCAGCCAGCGCCATATCGACTTGCGCCCAGGTCGGTTGCCACGGTGTCGGGGTCAGCCCGGGTAAACGGCCACGCCATGCTTCGGCGGCTTGGAAAACGGGGGCTTCAGGTTCGGTCAGGCGCAGGATAGCCACGGTGCGACCCGCGCGCCCGGCCTCGATCAGCTGCACATTGATCTGATCCAGCGTCGTTGACCAGCGGGTCGCCCCGGCCCAACTGGCATCCAGCACCAGCAGCAACGGACCGGAGCCTGCCTGATCGCGCGAAGGGTTCAGGACCGGTCCGGCCAATCCAATGATAATCGCCGCCGCCGCCAGCATGCGCAGCAACAGCAGCCACCATGGGGTGCGGTCAGAAACGCTTTCGTCATCCCTCAACCCCAGCAGCAGCGTCACCGCCGGGAACAACCGACGGATCGGCGCGGGTGGCACGGCACGCAAGATCAGCCACAGGATCGGCAGGGTAAAGAGACCCATCAACACCCACGGTGCGGTAAAGCCAATGCCCGCCAGAACCGTCATCCCGTACCCCCATCCAGCGCACGATAGAGCCACAACAGAGCCGCTTGCGCACTGTCATCGGTGTGATGCAGCCCCAGTTGCCACCCTGTCGCGCGGCACAGCCGGGTCAGTGCGTCCTTACGCTTGGCAAGCCGTTCCAGATACCGCTCACGCAGATCTCCGGCCTTTAGGGTTTCGTGTCGGACAGATCCGCCGACGCTTTCAAAGATTGTGCGGCCCCGGTAGGGAAAGGTCTCTTCTCCGGGATCAAGAACCTGCAGAACCAAGCCTCGCACCCCACGGTCTGCGGCTTTGGTGAGGGCCAGTTCAACCTCATCCAGCGGACCAAGGAAATCGGAAATGAAAACGGCGCGGGCATGCGGGATCATGGCGCGGTGTTCGGGTGGCGCATAGTCGGACTCAGCATCCTCGGACCACGCTTCTGCCAGTCGGATGACCTGCGCGTTGCCGCGCCGTGGCGGCAGGGTCGTGCCAGTCAGGCCGACGCGCTCACCACCGCGCACCAGCAGGATCGCGGTTGCCAAACCCAGCAGACGAGCGCGGTCGGCCTTGGCGGACAGGTTCTTGTCAGACGCAAACCGCATCGACGCGCCCTGATCAACCCACAGCATAACCGATTGCGCAATCTGCCACTCGCGTTCGCGCACAAATTGTTGATCCCCTCTGGCAGAGCGCCGATGGTCGATCATCCGGCGGCTGTCGCCGATCTGAGCGGGGCGGTATTGCCAGAAGTCATCACCAAGCCCCGCGCGGCGGCGGCCGTGGTCGCCCAGCAGAACGGTTCCGGCCAATTGCTCAGCCCGTGCCAACAACGGCGGCAGCCGGGACGCTTCGGCCTCAGATCTTTCTCGAAGGGTCAGCGCCGCATTCACGCCGCAGCCTCGGTGCGGACAAGACCAGCGGCAGTCGAGTCGATCAGGTCAGCCAAACTGTCACCGCGCGCCCGCGCCGCAAAGTTCAACGCCATCCGGTGGCTGAGCACCGGACGCGCCATGTCCAGCACATCCTCGGAATTTGGGGCCAAACGCCCCTGCAGCATCGCCCGGGCGCGCACCGTCATCATGAGTGCCTGCGCCGCACGGGGACCGGGGCCCCAGGCGACGGTTTCAGCCACCCGTTCGGAAACACCCGCCTCTTCGGGGCGGAAGGCGCGGACAAGATCGAGGATCAGTTCCACAACAGAGTCCCCGACCGGCATACGGCGCAACAGGGTCTGAGCGGCCAACAGCTCTTCCTTGCTGAAAATCTCGTGCGCTTCGTCCTCTTCCACGCCAGTCGTGGCCAGAAGAATATCGCGCTCGGTCTGGCGATCGGGATAATCCACGTCAATTCGAACCAAGAAACGGTCCAGCTGCGCCTCGGGCAGTGGATAAGTACCCTCTTGCTCGATCGGGTTTTGCGTCGCCAATACATGGAATGGTTCACCCAGATCGCGGTCTTCGCCAGCCACAGTCACAGTGCGTTCCTGCATCGCCTGCAAAAGCGCTGACTGAGTCCGGGGGCTGGCGCGGTTGATTTCGTCCGCCATCAGCAGCTGACAGAAGATCGGACCGGAAATAAAGCGAAAGTGGCGGCTGCCATCCTCGGCTGTGTCCAGAACCTCGGACCCCAGAATATCGGCGGGCATCAGATCAGGCGTGAACTGGATGCGGTTACCGTGCAGACCCATCACGGTCGACAGCGTTTCAACCAGCCGCGTCTTGCCAAGCCCAGGCAGGCCGATCAGCAGGGCGTGCCCACCGCACAACAGGGCGGTCAGCGTCAGGTCCACGACCCTTTCCTGTCCGATAAAGCGACGGGTGATCGAGGCCTTGGCCTCTTGCAGTTTGATTTCCAGCGCTTCGATCTCGGACACGAGGTCGGCAGGTTCGGTCATGACTTTCCCTTCCGTGGACTATTATGGTTGAAGTGTATCGCGCGAAAAGGAAATGGCAAAAGCAATGAGCGGACAAAAACCTGTGACCCCCTCTCCGGACGGGCTGGCGGCCTCGGTCAAAGCGGCCAAAACCAGGGGTTTACCCCCTGTTCACCTGTGGAATCCTCCGTTTTGCGGCGATCTGGACATCCATATCGCAAAAGATGGGTGTTGGACTTATTTAGGGTCGCCGATCAACCGGTTCGAGCTTGTGAAGCTTTTTTCCTCAATTCTTAAGAAAGAAGACGGGAAATACTACCTTGTGACCCCGGTGGAAAAGGTGGGAATCACTGTCGAGGATGCGCCCTTTGTGGCCGTGGATTTTGACGCGACAGGCGAGGGTCAGGCCCAAGTACTGACATTTACGACCCGTGTTGGTGATACCGCGATAGCTGGTCCTGATCACCCGATCCGAATTGTCATCGATCCCGAAACAGACGAGCCGTCACCTTACGTATTGGTTCGCGCAAATCTTGAGGCGCGCATAGATCGCAAAAGCTTTTATCGTCTTGTGGACATCGCAACGCACAAAGATGGCTGGTTTGGCGTCTGGTCCAGTGGGCAGTTTTTCCCGCTTATCCGGTCGGACAGCCTGACCGACTAGGCCGGTTTTGCGACCCGACGATCCTGTGCCAGAACAACAGCCATTGCCACGACCCCTGCGCCCAGCGCTCGGGTCCAGTTCCACTCTTCGCCCAGCACCAGCATGATCAGCATCACGTAGAAGGGGGCGACATTGATGTGAAAGGACGTAAGCGCGACGCCCAGTTTGCCAATCGATGCAACAAACAGGATCTGGCTGAGCGCCATGGAAATCAGCGAATAGATCGCCAGCATCCCAATTTGACGCGTGTCGATAGAAATGGACGGCACGATATCCATGCCCAGATGATGTGCTCCGGCTATCAGGATGGTTGCCATGAAGAACCCGCCAACAAATGTGACCGCTGCGCGCCCGGTCTGGCTTAATTCGGGGAAATCTCGCGAGGTTGCCTGGCTACCCCAGCAAAACAGGGCTGTCGCTGCAACGGCACAGGCCGCGCCCAAACCCAACTGTGCCGGGGCTACCGCGCTGGTGGCGATCAATCCGCCCACTACCGAGATTAGAACCCCAACAGCAAAATTCCACTTGAGTCGCCGAGTACCAGAAGCAAGTTCCAGCAATGTCGCAATCAATGGCGCGCATGAGGCAATGATGGCCGTTGTGACCGGGTCAGTCAGTTTTTGCGCCACGATCAGCAGAAACATCCCCAGACCGATACCAAACCCGCCGACGACAAACGCATGTCCCCAACGGGCACGTAGAACCCGTTCCGGGCCATCTATCATGACCCAAATCGGGAGTAGAAACGCAACAGCCATGGCCATGCGCGCAACCAACAGCGCAACTGGCGGCCATGTCTGCAACAGCACCTCGGCCGCCGGAAACCCAGCCGCCCACGTCAGCATGGACGCCACTGCCAAGCCGTTGCCGGACAGGACCGAGTTTTGGCCGGCAGGCGCAGAAAGGGCGTTCCCGCGCGCGGGGTCTGGGCTCATCGCCATTATGTTCGAACCTTTTGTTGGTACGGCGTTCTGAAATGATTCGCCGCGTTGCCCGGACCCTCGCTGATTCAGTCAGCCGGATCTGGTCGAATTTCGACAAACTGTCGTTTTCAGTCTCTTTTGTTAAAATCGCCTCGCGGATAAGGTCAGCGCACCAGCTAACCAAAGGCCTCCGATGCCAAAATTCGCAGCCAATATCTCTCTGCTCTTTGCCGAGCTTCCCTACCTGGACCGGTTTCAGGCCGCCGCAGAGGCCGGGTTCAAGGCGGTCGAGATTCTGTTTCCCTACGAACTGGCCGCCAAGGAGACACACCGCGCGTTGCTGGCCAACGGTTTGGATCTGGTGCTGATCAATGCACCCCCACCCAATTACACCGGCGGTGATCCCGGTTATGCCGCTGTTCCCGGTGGTGAAGGCCGGTTCCAGTCGGATATCCGCCGCGTTTTGCGCTATGCTCAGGTGCTGCGCCCGGGGCTGATCCACATCATGTCAGGCTATTCCTCGGGACCGGACGCGTTTGAATGCATGGTTCGCAGCCTACAATGGACGGCCGACCTTGCGCCGCACCGACAATTCACGATTGAACCGCTCAATCCAGTGTCCCAGCCCGATTACTTCCTCAACGATTACAACCTGGCTGCTGACATCCTGGATCGTGTGGATCGCCCGAATGTCGGCCTGCAATATGACAGCTTTCACGCGCATATGATCCACGGAGATGCGCTGCAGGTTTGGGAACAGTTTCATCCACGGGTCGTACATGCCCAGGTCGGAGCAGCCCCGGACCGCTCTGAACCGGGACGCGGTCCGACGGATTTCGCTCAGCTTTTTAACGCTATGACGGCGTCGGGATATTCCGGTTGGGTTAGCGCCGAATACACACCGTCAACATCCAGAACCGTGCACTCATTGGGCTGGATGTGACGCCAGTTTCCCTATTCCGTCTGGCAATCAGGGGGAAAATATCTAAAACCGGGGCATCGCGACCTTAAGGATGCCCG
Source organism: Ruegeria atlantica (assembly GCF_001458195.1). Lineage (GTDB taxonomy): Bacteria > Pseudomonadota > Alphaproteobacteria > Rhodobacterales > Rhodobacteraceae > Ruegeria > Ruegeria atlantica. Next base: position 70,860 of record NZ_CYPU01000071.1, read on the forward strand.
AAATGATCCCTGCCCGCTTGGCCCACGCTGTATTCGGACTGATCATGTCCGGCCTCATGTCCTGTATCGTCACTGGCATCGCCACGGTCAAAGCTGTCGGTTTCGGACCGTCCACATTTGGTGACTGGATGGGTTCCTGGGCTTTTTGCTGGCCCATCGCCTTCGCCGTCATCCTGACCCTTGGACCAACAGTAAAACGTATGGTCGAGGGGTGGGTCAGACCGCAGGACTGACCCGCTGCAAAGAGGGCCCGTCGGGCCTGATGAGCAGCGCCCTAATGCGCCTCGGCCCAGTTCGCACCCTGCCCGGCATCCACGCTCAGCTTTACGTCCAGCTTCACCGCCGGATCAGATGCGCCTTCCATCACGTCGCGCGCGACATCGATCAAAGGGTCCACCGCATCCTCGGCAACTTCGAACAGCAATTCGTCATGCACCTGCAGCAGCATCTTGGCGGGCAGACCATTGATCGCATCTGGCATCCGCACCATCGCGCGCCGGATTACATCCGCCGCCGTTCCCTGAATCGGTGCATTGATCGCCGCCCGGCGCGAGAACCCCGCATGCGGCCCCTTGGCATTGATCTCGGGCGTATGAATTTTGCGCCCGAACAAGGTCTGCACATAGCAATGTTCTTTGGCGAAGGCGACGGTGTCGTCCATGTAGCGACGAATACCCGGAAAGCGTTCAAAATAGCGGTCGATGAACCCCTGTGCCTCGGCCCGCGGGATGCGCAGGTTGCGCGCCAGGCCAAAGCCTGAAATGCCGTAGATTACACCAAAGTTGATCGCCTTGGCCTGACGGCGGATATCCGGCGTCATCTCGTCCAGTGGCACATCGAACATCTCGGACGCGGTCATGGCGTGAATGTCCAGCCCATCGGAAAATGCCTGTTTCAGAGCCGAAATATCAGCGATATGCGCCAGAATGCGCAGCTCGATTTGGCTGTAGTCAAGGCTGACCAGTACGTTGCCCGGCTCGGCAATGAACGCCTCGCGAATTCGGCGACCTTCCTCGGTGCGCACTGGGATGTTTTGCAGGTTCGGATCGGTCGAGGCCAGACGGCCCGTGTTCGCCCCAGTGATCGAATAAGACGTATGCACCCTACCCGTATCGGGGTTGATATGGGTCTGCAGCGCGTCCGTGTAGGTCGATTTCAGCTTGGACAACTGCCGCCAGTCCAATACACGACGTGGCAATTCATGCTCGGTTGCCAGATCTTCCAGGATATCAGCGCCGGTCGAATATTTCCCGGTCTTACCCTTTTTGCCGCCTTCCAGACCCATCTTGTCGAACAGGATCTCGCCCAGTTGAGCCGGGGAGCCGACGTTGAAATTCTCACCCGCCAATTCGTGGATTTCAGCCTCTAATCCGGCCATTTTCTGGGCAAATGCGTTGGACATCCGGCTCAGCACATCGCGATCGACCTTGATGCCGTGCATTTCCATCTCGGCCAGAACCGGCACCAGCGGGCGTTCGAGCGTCTCATATACCGTTGTCACCTGCACCTGATGCAGTTGCGGTTTGAACAGCTTCCATAGGCGCAGAGTTATATCGGCATCTTCGGCCGCATAGGCGGTCGCCTCATCAATCGGCACCTTGTCGAAAGTGATCGCCGATTTACCCGAACCCAGCAGCGGTTTGATCGGGATCGGAGTGTGATTCAGATAGCGTTCGGACAAGGTATCCATACCATGCCCATGCTCACCCCCATGCATCGCGTAGGACATCAGCATCGTGTCATCGATTGGTGCCACGTTCACGCCATAGCGGACGAAAATCTTGGCGTCGTATTTCATGTTCTGCCCAATCTTCAGGATCGACGGGTCTTCGAACATAGGTTTGAGCAGATTCAGGGCCTCATTGACGGGCATTTGGCCCTCGGCCAGCGCGTCTGAACCGAACAGATCGTCGCTGGCGCTTTCGCGGTGGATCAGCGGGATGTAACACGCCTCGCCCGGCTCAACCGACAGGGAGATGCCAACAAGATCAGCGATCATTTCATTCAGGCCGGTGGTCTCCGTATCCACGGCGATCCAGCCGCGCTCATACGCCTGGTCGATCCATTTTTGCAGCGCACTCGCATCCCTTACGCATTCATACTTTGACGCATCAAAGGGGATAACTTCAGCTTCGACCACCTCAGCAGCTGGCGCAGGCGCATCGGCAATCGCTGGTGCTTCGGCACCCAACTTTTCCGCGATCCGCTTGGTGAGCGTGCGAAACTCCATATCTGCCAGAAAACCCAGCAAGGTTTCAGGTTCGGGGTCTTTCACCTCAAGATCGTCCAGCGTGAAATCCAGCGGTGTGTTCTCGTCCAGTTGCACCAGTTTCTTCGACAGTTCGATCTGGTCGCGCTTTTCGATCAGGGTCTGGCGGCGCTTTGGCTGCTTAATTTCTTCGGCCCGGTCCAGCAACGTTTCCAGATCACCATATTCGTTGATCAGCAGGGCGGCCGTTTTGACCCCAATGCCTGGAGCCCCGGGCACGTTATCGACGCTGTCGCCCGCCAGTGCCTGCACATCAACCACGCGTTCAGGGCCAACGCCGAATTTCTCAATCACGCCATCGCGGTCGATGCGTTTGTTCTTCATCGCATCCAGCATTTCGACACCGCCGCCAACCAGCTGCATCAGGTCCTTGTCCGAGCTTACGATTGTCACACGCCCGCCCGCCTCACGCGCCTGCACAGCAAGGGTCGCGATGATGTCGTCGGCCTCGTACCCTTCCAACTCTTTGCAAGCGATGTTGAAAGCTTTCGTTGCTTCGCGTGTCAGGGGCATCTGCGGGCGCAGGTCCTCGGGCATCGCTTCGCGGTTGGCCTTGTAGAGGTCATACATATCGTTGCGGAACGTGTGCGAGCCCTTGTCGAAGATCACCGCCACATGGGTCGGTGCGTCCGGGCCAGCGTTCCCTTCAACATATTTCTGCAACATGTTGCAAAAGCCAGAAACTGCGCCAATCGGCAGCCCGTCCGACTTTCGCGTCAGTGGCGGCAGCGCGTGATAGGCCCTAAAAATAAAGGCCGATCCGTCAATCAGATGCAGGTGACACCCTTTTCCGAAATTGCTCATGCGCGCGCTCCGTTCTGGTTGGAAACGGTTCTGCCACAGGCCCGCGTGGGTGGCCAGTAAAGAAGGTAGTCAATCCACACAAGAGGCCGGAAAACTGTGCCGGAACGTTAACGCAGGCCGTCAATCACGCGACCCGGAATTCCTGCCCGGTTCTGTCCCAGATCAGCCCCACACGCTCGGCAATGCCCTTCATCTGCTTGTGCAGCGACCGGTCGTTCAACCTGCGGCTCAATGTGCGCAAGGGAACAAGATTACGTTCTCCATACCCGTCGATCAGCAGAAACATTCGGGTTTCGTTGCGCAGCCCGTAGACAATGTTGGTCTCGTGAATATCGCGGGCAACAATCTGAAGCTGAAACAGTTTTTTGGCAAAGCTGTTCAGTTCATTCAGAACATCATTGCTCAGCGCTCCATCCTCGCACAGCTTCGCAAGGGGACGCGCGAGCTGTCCGTCACCGGATTCAATTCGTTCCACAATGATCGCCGGGCCAATGTCGGTTTGCGCTATGCCAAAACATCGCGCCAAAGGCAGTTGCTCGATGTCGGTCCCGCTTTTCAGCGCCGCCTTCATCTCACCCTCGATTTCCTTCAGCGCATTGCGAAAAACAGAATCGGGCAGAAGCCGCCGGATCAACCGTTTTGCAAAGGATCGGTTGGGCCGTTTGCGCGGGCGCGTCACCTTTACCAATAAGTGGGATTGCCCCGGACAGGCATACACGTCTCGATGTCCGCCGCTGGCAATCGGGTCCTGATCGGACACCCGCAAAAGCTGCACTGCAAAAAGCATCCGGCCTCCGAATTTATTGCGCGTCGTGCTCCGACAGTACGTATTTGCAATCGCAATATGGGCATTCGACCCAGCCGGTATCTTCGGGAATCTGCAACCAAACGCGCGGATGGCCCAATGCGCCTTCGCCGCCGTCACAGGCAACACGTGCGGTTTCGACGATCTTGGTTTCCGGTGCATCAAGTGTCACGGCTGGCGATCCTTCATTGGTTGTCGGCCTCGCGGGCATGCATTAGGTGCGTTTATGAGCGATGAGCAAACCGGGGGCAAGGGTCTCATGACCGATGCGGCAATCAGGATCGATGGACTGCGCAAGACCTATCGTGGCGGCAAGGGCCAGCCCGAGAAACAGGCACTGAAGGGCATTGACCTGAGAATTCCACGGGGGTCGGTGTTTGGCCTGCTGGGCCCGAACGGGGCCGGTAAATCGACCTTGATCAACATTCTGGCTGGTCTGGTGGTGAAATCGGCCGGTTCAGTGTCGATCTGGGGGTACGATCAGGACCGCAACCCACGCCAGTCCCGCGCCGCGATTGGCGTGATGCCGCAAGAGCTGAACCTTGACCCGTTTTTTACCCCCCGCGGCGCGTTGGAGGTGCAGGCCGGTTTGTACGGCGTACCCAAGTCCGAGCGCCGTAGCGATGAGATCCTTGAACTGGTCGGCCTCAGCGACAAGGCCGAAGCCTATGCCCGCACCCTGTCGGGTGGCATGCGGCGGCGGTTGCTGCTGGCAAAGGCGCTGGTGCATCACCCCAAGATCCTGGTGCTGGATGAACCGACGGCAGGCGTGGATATCGAACTGCGCCAAATGCTGTGGGCTAATGTGCGCAAGCTGAACGAACAGGGTATGACCATCATCCTGACCACGCATTACCTGGAAGAAGCCCAGGAAATGTGTGACGAGATTGCCATCATCAACCACGGTGAAAAAATCGCTCAGGATAGCACCGCCAACCTGCTGGGCCGAATGGACAGCCGAACCATGGTGATCGTGCCCGACAACCCAGTTGTCGATCTGCCCGCAACCGAAGGGGTCGAAGCCGCCTTGCGCGACGATGGTAACCTTGTTCTGCAATATCGCAGCGCCCAAACCAACGCCGAGCAGGTTCTTGAAGCTGTCCGCGCAGCCAATATCCGCATTCGCGACGTCCGCACTGAAGAGGCTGATCTAGAGGATGTGTTCCTCGCCTTGACGTCCAGCCGCTCCGAGGACACCCCGGCGGTTGATCCGGATCAGCCGCGCCGTGGGATGCATAGGGTTAAGCTTTAGTCTCGGTCGATTCGGGCCTGATAGCAGTTGTTTCGCGCGGATCGTACATGGATATAGGCCACATCTGGCCGGGCAAAGATATCTCTGACTTTTGCACCGATCTGATCCGTGGGCGTGATCGCCCCGGTGCCATAGACGATGCGGTCATCTGTGCCATAGCCCTTAATAAGGTAGTCGGGCGACGAGGTCAGAATCTCGGGCAGGTCTTGCCCCTCGTATCGCTCACAGGGTGCAGCACACAGAAAGATTGGCCCGGTTTCCGCATATGGATGTGTCTCTAAAAAGGGCCTGTGGGCCAAGACCAGCATTTCTTCGCCCTCGGGAATATTTTGCAAACAATGGCGACACGGGTTACCGGCACCCGTGGAAACGGCCCGTTCTGGCGTTGCGCCATAAGCATCCGGGTGTCCTGCCTGAAGGGCGCGTACGTCGTCGGTGGGCAATGCGGTGATTTTGAACATTTCAGGTCTCCTTTTTCCCGACATTGCCCATCGGACCAAACCCAATCGACCCGTTTCCTGCGCAAAGGACTCGAAAAAGAACAAAACGTGAATATAATATGGAATCGTCATGTATGCCGAGCTGTCGATCACGTCGAATTTCACCTTCCTCACCGGGGCGTCCCACCCCGAGGAGTATATGGAGCGTGCCGTCACCCTGGGCCTGCCCGCCATCGCCATCGCTGATGACAACTCGGTCGCCGGGATCGTCCGCGCCCATACGCAGGCGCGCGAGATTACCCGCAAGGTGCGCGAACGGCTGGAGTGGGAGGCGCAGAACACCTCCATAGGCCCGCCTTGCCCCGATCACATCCCCAAACCGTCCTCGTACCCGATCCACGCGGTGCCCCGCCTGATACCGGCGGCACGACTGATCTTTACCGACGCACCCACGGTTACCGCCCTGCCCCTGAACCGGCAGGGCTGGGCCAACCTATGCCGTATCCTGTCCAAAGGCCGCCTGCGCGCCGAAAAAGGCGACTGCATCCTGCACTTGTCCGACCTGCTGGAGTTTTCCGACGGCCTCCACTTGCTGCTGTGGCCACAAACGGCCCGGTCTCCGGGCGGCGCGGACGGCTGGCGGACACAAGCGCAACAGCTGACGCGCCGCTTTGTCGGGCGGATGCATCTGTTGATGCACCCCCGGTATGATGGCGCAGATAGCGCGTTTTTCTCTATATTAGAGACTGAATCAAAACAACTCGATATCCCCACCCTCGCCAGTGCCACGCCGATGATGCATCACGGGGGCCGCCGCAAGCTGGGGGATGTGCTGACCGCTATCCGCCTGCGCCGCAAGGTCGATGAGCTGGGCCGAGACGCACTTGCAAATGGCGAACAACGTCTGCGATCCGAGTCCGAAATGCTGCGCATTTTCAAAGGTTATGAGGGGGCCGTCGCCCGCGCGCATGAACTCAGCGAACAGCTCACATTCTCGCTGGACGAGCTGCGTTATGAGTACCCCAGCGAGGGCAGCGAGCAGGAAACCCCGACCCAACGCCTGCATCGTCTGGCGCATGAAGGGTTGCAATGGCGCTATCCGGCAGGCGCATCCGAGAAGGCGAAAAAGATGCTGGCGCATGAGCTCGCCCTGATCGGCAAGCTGAAATACGAACCCTACTTTCTGACAGTCCGCGATATCGTTCATTTCGCCCGCTCGCGCGACATCCTCTGCCAGGGACGCGGCTCGGCGGCCAATTCGGTGGTCTGCTTCTGCCTCGGCATCACCGAAGTCAGCCCCGAGATGGGCACGATGGTCTTCGAACGCTTTGTCTCCGAGGCACGGGATGAGCCGCCCGATATCGACGTCGATTTCGAACATGAGCGCCGCGAAGAGGTGATCCAGCACATCTATGACCGCTATGGCCGCCATCGCGCCGGCCTCTGTGCCACGGTCGTGCATTATCGCGGCAAACGCGCCATCCGCGAGGTTGGCCGCGCGATGGGACTAACCGAAGATACGATCTCAGCGCTCTCATCTCAGCTTTGGGGCTTCTTCTCCGCTGCGGGGCTTGAGGCGGAACGGATGCGCGAGATTGGCCTCGACCCCGAAGATCGCCGTCTAAAACAGACTCTAATGCTGGTATATGAGATCGACGGTTTCCCCCGTCACCTGTCTCAGCATGTCGGCGGCTTCATCATCACCGAGGGGCGTCTGGACGAGCTTGTTCCTATCGAGAACGCCACGATGGAGGACCGCACGGTCATCTGCTGGGACAAGGACGATATCGACACGCTGGGCATCCTCAAGGTCGATGTCCTCAGCCTCGGGATGCTGACCTGCATTCGCAAGGCCTTTGACCTGATCGGTCAGCACCATCAGACCAGCTATACACTCGCCACCCTGCCGCCCGAGGACCCTGTCGTCTACGACATGCTGTGCAAGGCGGACTCGATTGGCGTGTTTCAGGTGGAATCGCGGGCACAGATGAACTTCCTTCCCCGGATGCGGCCGCGTAATTTCTATGATCTGGTGATCGAGGTCGCCATCATCCGCCCCGGCCCCATTCAGGGTGACATGGTCCACCCTTATATCCGCCGCCGGAACGGAGAGGAGGAGGTCAGCTTCCCCTCGGACGAGTTGGGCGAGGTGCTGGGCAAAACGCTGGGCGTGCCGCTGTTTCAGGAACAGGCCATGCAGATCGCCATTGTCGGCGCAGGCTTTACCCCGGAACAGGCCGACCGGCTACGCCGGTCTCTGGCAACCTTCAAGAAGCACGGCAATGTCAGCGAATTCCGCGCGCTATTCCTGCGCGGGATGAAACGCAACGGGTATGAGCAGAACTTCGCCGAACGCTGTTTTTCCCAGATCGAAGGCTTCGGCTCTTACGGTTTCCCAGAAAGCCACGCGGCCAGCTTTGCGCTGCTGGTCTATGCCTCGGCCTGGATCAAATGCCATCATCCGGGGATATTTGCCTGCGCCCTGCTGAATTCGCAGCCAATGGGGTTCTATGCCCCCGCCCAGATCGTCCGCGATGCGCGCGAGCATGAGGTTCAAGTGCGCCCGGTCTGCATCAATGCCAGCTTTTGGGACAATGTGATGGAACCTGACGGTCAGGGCGGGCTGGCGCTGCGGCTGGGCTTCCGCCAGATCAAGGGCCTCAGCGAGGAAGATGCCAGCTGGCTGACAGCCGCGCGCGGCAATGGCTACCATCAGGTCGACGATGTTTGGCGCCGTGCCGGTTTGGGACCATCGGTGATCGAACGGCTGGCCGAGGCGGATGCCTTCGCCGCCTGCGACCTGACACGGCGCGAGGCATTGTGGCAGGCCAAAGCGATCGCCACAGCCAAACCCCTGCCGCTGTTCTCGCAAGATCTGGAAGGGGAGGAGCTGGATGAACCCGAGGCCTACCTGCCGAAAATGACCTTGGGCGAGCAGGTGGTCGAGGACTACGTCGCCACCCGCCTCAGCCTACGGGCGCATCCGGTGGCCCTGCTGCGGCATATTCTGACACCGGACCCGCGCGACAAAACCACGCCTGTCGCATGACCGCAGAACGGGGTATTGCCCCTGAACAGAGTCGAAATCGGACCACCCCAATGACCAGACCCACCCTGCCCCCACGCTTTCCCGCGACGCCAGATCAGATCAACTCGCAGGTCCGCGCCTTTTATGCCCGCGTGCGCGAGGACACAGTAATGGGACCGGTCTTCAACAAACATGTCCACGACTGGCCCGCCCATGAGGAAAAGATCGCCGCCTTCTGGCGCAACGCGATTTTGTTCGAGCGCAGCTATGACGGCAATCCGCAGCAGGTTCATATCGAACGTCCCGACGTAAAGCCCGAGTTCTTCGCCCATTGGCTGGATCTGTTTGAAGAGGTCGCGACGCAGACGCTGCCCCCTGAAACCGCGGTACCGTGGGTCGCGCTGGCGCGCCGCATTGGTGTGGGAATGAAGGCCGGTGTTCAATCCGCGCGTCAACCCAAAGACGCACCCCCGATCCTGCGGTGATCCCGCGTCATAGCGGCCATGCAATGTTAGCGGTAAATTAAGGACTATGCGCGCAGCCAAAATGGGTTTACTCAAAGGCAAGCCACCCGCAACATACGCGGTGTGATGGCACAGTCACAACACCGAAACATCACCCGAGGCCACAACGATGAGCACTCAGAACTCCACCCTTCGGGGACTTGGCTATGCGTTTTTGGGCTTTGCGGTCTTTGCCAGCCATGACGCGCTGATCAAGGCGCTTGGCGGCGTCTACTCGGTGATGCAGATCATCTTTTTTGCCACGCTGTTTTCCTTTGTGCCGATGGCTGTCACGATTCTGACCGACCGGACAACCGGGAACTTCCTGCCCCATCACCCATGGCTAGTTTTGCTGCGATCTGCCCTGATGGTCACTGCGATGTCCTGCGCGTTTTACTCCTTTTCCGTATTGCCGCTGGCCGAGGTCTATTCGCTGCTGTTCTCCTTCCCGCTGATCGTAACGGTCCTGTCGATACCCATTCTCGGCGAGGTGGTCCGCGCCCAGCGCTGGGCCGCCGTGGGCGTGGGCTTGATCGGCGTTCTGATTGTCCTGCGTCCGGGCGCAACGGATATCACGCTGGGCCATCTGGCCGCCCTGACAGCCGCCTTTTGCAGCGCCTTTGCATCCGTGTTGGTGCGCAAGATCGGGAATGAGGAACGTTCGGCCGTGCTGATCCTGTACCCCATGCTGCTGGCCATCGCGGTAATGAGCCTGGCCCAACCAGCCGTGTACCAACCCCCGTCCCTGCTGCATCTAGCGATGATGGCGCTGGTGGGCGTGTTTTCTGTCATCGCCCAGCATCTGATCATTCTAGCCTATCGCGCGGCACCCGCCGGGGTTATTGCCCCAAGCCAGTATAGCCAGATCATCTGGGCCACGATATTCGGCATGGCTTTCTTTGGTGAACGCCCAGACGTCTGGGTAGCAGTCGGTGCAAGCGTCATTATCGCATCCGGCGTCTACGTGGTGTGGCGCGAAAGCAGAACCAACACGACCTCAGCCAACACGCCCGTTCTGCGGGTGCGGTCACCTCGGTCGGATACCGGGGCGTCACGGCCCGGGGAGTAAACGTCAAACTATAAAAACGGCGCACTATTCCGCGCGCCGCTTTCAACCGCATTACGCGGATTGTCTTGTATTAGAGCCTTAGTAAACGACGACCGACCGAATGCTTTCGCCTTTATGCATCAGGTCAAAGCCGTGATTGATATCATCCAGACCCATGGTGTGGGTGATCATCGGGTCGATCTCGATCTTGCCGTCCATGTACCAGTCGACGATCTTGGGCACATCGGTTCGTCCCCGCGCGCCGCCAAAGGCGGTGCCGCGCCACGAGCGGCCGGTGACCAGCTGGAATGGGCGGGTCGAGATTTCGGCCCCCGCAGGTGCCACGCCGATGATGATCGATTCACCCCAGCCTTTGTGCGCCGCTTCCAAAGCCGTGCGCATCACGCCGACATTGCCGGTGGCGTCAAATGTGTAATCCGCGCCGCCTTTGGTCAGGTTGACCAGATAAGGCACCAGATCGCCTTCAACCTCGGATGGGTTGACGAAGTCGGTCATGCCGAACCTGGTCGCCATCTCGACCTTTGACGGGTTCAGGTCGACGCCGACGATCTGATCTGCTCCGGCCAGACGCAGGCCCTGAATGACGTTCAGGCCGATGCCACCCAGACCAAACACGATAGCCCGGCTGCCGATCTCAACTTTGGCAGTGTTGATGACGGCACCGATACCGGTGGTCACACCGCAGCCGATGTAGCAAATCTTGTCGAAAGGCGCGTCCTCACGCACTTTGGCCAGCGCGATCTCGGGCAGAACCGTGTGGTTGGCAAAGGTCGAGCAGCCCATGTAGTGCAGGATCGGGTCACCATCCAAAGTCGTAAACCGCGAGGTTCCGTCGGGCATCAGGCCCCGGCCTTGGGTTTCGCGGATCGCCTGACACAGGTTGGTCTTGGGGTGCAGACAGTATTCGCACTCACGACATTCAGGGGTGTAGAGCGGGATCACGTGATCGCCCGGTTTCAAGCTGGTGACGCCCGGACCGACGTCGACAACCACACCCGCGCCCTCGTGACCCAGAATGGCCGGGAACAGGCCTTCGGGGTCAGCACCCGACCGGGTGAATTCGTCGGTGTGGCAAAGGCCGGTTGCTTTGATCTCGACAAGAACCTCCCCCGCCTTGGGGCCTTCGAGGTTCACATCCATCACTTCCAAAGGTTTGCCCGCCTGAATGGCGACGGCGGCACGGGTGCGCATGATCGTTGTCTCCCTGTCTTATTTGCCCCGACCCTGCGTTAATTGCAGGGTGTTTTCAACTGCGCTTTGGTGGCAGGTTGGCTAAATGTTTGATATTGCAGTAACGACATTGTCAGAAGGAGAAACGCCAATGCACCGATTTATTCCCGCGCTGGTCCTGCTGGCAGGCTGTGCTGAAACGACTGCACCTGTGGAAACACCCGCCTCAACGGACGCGCCGGTTGATCTGGCCTTTTGCCTGGGCGGCGATTTTGCCGATTCCATCGGCAAACCGGTTTCGACCATCCAAGCCCAGTTGCCCGAACGGTCGCGTGTTCTGGGTCCTGATGACATTGCCACACAGGATTATCGCATCGACCGGCTGAATGTTTTCGTGAACGGAGCCGGAATCATTCAACGCCTGACCTGCGGGTAAGCGTGGACTCGAGGCATGATTCTACGGTAAGAACAAAATAGGAACATTTTGATATCTGCCAATGCCAAAACGCCGAATACTCTCACTGTGGTTCCCCCGTCTGGGGGCTGAACGGCTGATCCGTGCCGCGCGGGGGCTGCATGTTGGCCCTTTGGCGGTGGTTGCGGAACAGTCGAACATGCAGGTGATCACCTCATTGAACGCAGAAGCGCAGGCCGCAGGTCTGCGTGTGGCCCAGCCCGTGCGTGATGCCCATGCCATGTGCGCGGCCCTGATCACACGACACCGCAACGCCCCCGCCGAGGCCGCGTTTCTGACCGCGCTGCGCCGCTGGGCCGGCAAGTTCAGCCCATGGGTGGCTGAAGAGATCCCCGATGGTCTGATCGTCGACCTGTCGGGCTGCACGCATCTGTTCGGCGGGGAGGAGGCGCTGCTGAGCGTCATTGAAACCGATTGCGCCGATATGGGGCTGAGCGTTCAGATGGGTATCGCCGACACGTTGGGCGCAGCCTGGGCCCTGGCGCGTTATGCGGGGCAAGAGGCCACATCTGACCGCAACGGCGACGCCATCAGCCAAGAGGCACGCGCCACCCGCGCACGCGCAGGGAAACGGCGGCACTGGACCAAGGGCGGGGCCGCGCCGCAAGTGATGGCTCAGGGCGGTGGCGCGCGGATCGCAGCACCAGGACAATCTTATGGCGCGCTCAGCCCTCTGCCGATTGCGGCGCTGCGGCTGGAAGATCAGGTTGTAGCACAACTGAACCGGCTGGGCCTGCGCCGGATCGGCGATCTTTTGGGTCAACCCCGGGCTTCTCTCGCCCGACGGTTCGGGCGCGGGCTGGTGATGAGACTGGACCAAGCGATGGGCAGCGCCCCCGAGCCGGTCTCGCCCGCACGTCCGCCCCATCACTTTGCGGTGCGGATGACCTTGCCCAACCCGATCGGGTTGATCGAGGATGTGATGGCCGCCATCGACCGGGTGTTGCCCACGCTGTGCACGAAGCTGGAAGAGAAGGCGCGTGGCGTCCGCACCCTGCGGCTCGAGGCGCATCGCGCCGATCAGGCGGCCGAGATCATCGAGGTTGGTCTGGCCCGTCCAACCTATGACAAACACCGCATTCGCCCTCTGTTAGAGATGAAAATCGACAAAATAGACGCAGGCTATGGCATCGACATGCTGCGGCTTGAGGCGATCCAGACCGAGCCCATCCATGCCCGCACCGTGGCCGGTCACGCCGAGGCCCGCCGTGTGGCCCGCGCGCGGCTGGAGGGCAATACAGCCGTAGATGATCTGATCGGTAAACTGGGCGCGCGGGTCGGGTTGGACGTGATCACCCGGCAGCACCCGGCGGCCTCACATATCCCCGAAAAAACCGCGCAGACGTTGGCGGCGGCGTGGTCGGAACCCGCCCGTGACTGGCCTGCCCCGTCGCGCCCGCGCCCGTTGCAGATGTGGCAGCCCGAACCGGTGATGGCCGCTGAAGCCCCGGATGTTCCAGCCGCCTTTCGCTGGCGCGGGCGCGACTGGCAGTTGGCACAGGCCACCGGTCCGGAACGGATCGCACCCGAATGGTGGCTGGATGACCCCAACTGGCGCAGCGGCGTGCGTGACTACTGGGTGGTGGTCACCGAACAGGGTGAGCGACTGTGGCTGTTTTACGGCCATGGCGGCACGATGTCGGCAGGCTGGTTCTGTCAGGGGCAGTTTGGTTAGAACGCCTGATTAGACTCTATTTTCCGCGGTAAATCAGCCAATCCGGCAGGTAATCCAGCAAACGGATCACCCAAGAGAACGGTGCCGGGAAATCGGTGCGGAACCGGCGGCGCGACATCGCCCTGACCACCCGGTCCGCCGCGTCCTCAGGTGTCATCAGCATCGGCATCTTGAACGTGTTCTTTTTGGTCAAGCGGGTCTTAATGAAGCCTGGATTGACGATCCGAACAGTTACCCCCGTGCCTGCCAGATCAAATCGCATCGTTTCAGCCAATGATACAAGCGCCGCCTTGCTGGCCGCGTATCCGATAGCAGCCGGAAGCCCGCGATAGCCAGACAAAGACCCGATCAGGGTAATGTCGCCCTGTCCGGCCCGTAAAAACCCTGGCACCGTCTCACCCAACACACGCAGCGCGCCAAGGTAATTCACGTCTGTCATGGACAGAACAGCTTCAGTATCCCAATCGGCCGATTTCATAGGCTCGTAGGCACCGGCATTGTAGACCAGCCCATCCACCACGCCGACATCTGCAACGGCCCGGCGCACAGCCGCCAGATCGGTCACATCAAACGGCACCGCCCGCGCGTTCGGAAGGGTTTTGCAAATCTCGGCCAAGCGCGCCGCATTGCGCGCCGAGAGGATCAGTTTTGCCCCCTGTCGGCTTAGCGCCTGGGCCAAAGATCGGCCTAGCCCCTCACTGGCGCCCACGATCCAATAAGTTCTTCCGTCAAAACTGCTCATGCTTGGGCCATCCGGACTGTCGGGTACATATGGCCCGGACATTGGTTTCGTGTTGTTTCAGACAATTTAAGGATTGTACGGATCGGCAACAAAGCTGGATCACGTTAACGCTCAAAAAACCGAGCAAGACATCATGACGTAACGCACGTTCAAAAAAAGTCCAACGTGATTGATCCGTACACGCATCTGATGCGTAATCCTTTTAAATTGCCGAACTAAGGGGATCACATGTTCGACGAACCAAGGGGCGCACGCAAGAAAATCGCAATTGTAGGTGCAGGAATATCAGGCCTATCCGCAGCTTACTATCTATCCGACGACAATGATGTAACGGTCTATGAGGCCGAGCCAAGACTGGGCGGCCATGCCCGAACGGTCATGGCTGGTAAAAACGGTGATCAACCGGTCGACACCGGTTTTATCGTGTTCAACTATTCCACCTACACCAACCTGACTAAACTGTTCGATGAATTGAACGTTCCCGTGATCAAAAGCGAGATGAGCTTTGGCGCCACGATCGACAATGGTCGCCTCGAATACGGATTGAACAATCTGCGCACCCTGACAGCGCAAAAACGCAACCTGATGCGTCCGGCCTATTACAAGATGATTTCGGACATCCTGCGCTTTGGCAAAGAAGCCCCGGAAGCTGCCAAGAACAATGACACTACGATTGGCGAACTGATCGACGAACTACGTTTGGGCCACTGGTTCCGCCACAACTATCTGATGCCCATGTGCGGGGCGATCTGGTCTACCCCCGTCGAATTCATTGACCGCTTTCCCGCACGTTCGCTGGTGCAGTTCTTCCAAAACCATGCCTTGCTGGCCGGTGATCGGTCAAAGCAGCATCAGTGGTGGACGGTCAAAGGTGGCAGCATTGAATATGTCCGCCGGATCGAGGCTGCATTGCGCGCCCGCGGTTGCGAAATCCGCGTCGCCTCCCCCGTGCAGCATGTTCAGAGGGATGAGTTGGGCGTGACTGTACATAGCGAAGGCCAGGCTGACCTTTATGATGAGATCATCCTTGCCACCCATTCCGACCAGTCGCTGGCCATTCTGGGCGAGAACGCCACACCCGAAGAAATTGCTGCCCTTAGCGCGATCAAATACCAGCCCAACAAGGCCGTCTTGCATTGCGATCCCGGTCAGATGCCCAAAAGACGGGCCTGCTGGTCCAGCTGGACCTATCGTTCGCAGGCCGGAAATGTCGGCGTTACCTACTGGATGAACCGGTTGCAGAACATTCCGGACAATGATCCGATGTTTGTAACGCTCAATGTTGCGGCGGATATTCCCGCAGACAAAATCTATGACGAAGTCGAATTCGCCCATCCGGTTTTTGATCAAGCCGCACTGAAGGCCCAGGGGCAAATTCGCGGCATGCAGGGACAGAACAAAACGTGGTTTGCCGGTGCATATAACCGGCATGGTTTTCACGAAGACGGGATTGCCAGCGCGATGCATGTTGTCGCGCAGTTGAACGGCACCTCGCGAACCATCGGAGCTGCCAATGGCATTGCTGAAAATGACCCGGTCATTCCTGTCGCGGCCGAATAGCTCGGTCTGGTGCGTCGCTCTACTGTCGCTGACCTTGCTGGCCCCGGTCGGGCTGGCGGCGTCACCTGTGTCGAACGAATTGCCGAACGCCGAACTGCGCGGGTCCGCCACGTTCCGATACCTTGGCCTACCGATCTATGACGCAAAGCTGTTCACGCCAGGCGGTGCCCCGTTCAGTTGGAGCGATGATTTCGGATTGCAGCTGACCTACCGCAAAAACCTCAAGCAGAAGGCTCTGGTCGAATCCACGCTGGACGAGATGACACGGCAAGGAAACAGCGGACTGACCCAAGTCCAGCTTGAGCAGTGCTTTCAGGCTGTCAGCAAAGGCGACAGCTATATGGCCATCTCGGAAGGGTCGAACAAGGTTGGTTTCTGGCGGAACGGGCGCAAAACCTGCACCCTGTCCGGGCCAGGCGTCACAAAGACATTCATGTCGATCTTTCTGGGAGACAATACCAGATCCGCAAGCTTTACGCGGCAATTGAGGGGACAGTGATGCTGTATCCCCGGGTCAGCCTCTATGCGCTGATGCTCGCAGCGGCGGGTATTCCCCTCTACATCCACCTGCCGCGTTTTGCTGCGGTTAACCTTGGGATTAGCCTTGGGGTGATTGGAACGGTGCTGCTGTTGATCCGGCTTGTGGATCTTGTGCAAGACCCGCTGATAGGCTGGGCGATTGACCGATGGCCGAAGGGTCAGTTGCTGTTCGCAGCCATGGCCGCCGTTGGGCTGGCGGTTGGCTTTCCGCTGCTCTTTGCCTTGCCACAGGGCGCAAGCGTGACATCGCTGATCCTGATCCTGATACTGCTGTTCTCGGCCTACAGCCTCGGGACCATCCTGCTTTACGGGCGCAGCGCAACCCTGGCCAAAACACCAGACGCAAAAGAGTTAATGACACTGGCAGCCTTCCGTGAAGGTGGACAATTGGCGGGGGTTGTCATTGCCGCGAGCGCGCCTGCACTGTTCGTCGCTTTAGGGGCGAACGCACAGGGATACCCCGCCTTTGGGCTGTTTCTGGGCGTCCTGTCGATCGTAACCATCGCGCTGACATTTCCAATGTGGCGGCGCACGCCGATTACTGGCGAGGGCCTGTCTTTCGCAGGGCTGGGTCAGGCTGGGGCATTGCGACTATTGGCGCTGGCGTTGGTAAACAGTTTGCCGGTAGCCATCACTTCAACCCTGTTTCTGTTCTTCGTCGAAGACAGGCTGCAATTGCCGGCCAAGGCGGGTCCCTTGTTGATCCTGTTTTTCCTCAGCGCCGGCGCCAGTGTGCCGCTTTGGGCCAAGCTCAGCAATCGCATTGGTCCAAAACAGACCCTAATCATTGCTATGCCGCTGTCTATTGCCAGCTTCATAGGTGCTGCGATGTTGCCGGCGGGTGAGCTTTTGGGCTTTGCTCTGATCTGCCTTGCCTCGGGTGCGGCACTTGGGGCCGATATGGTGGTCCTGCCCGCCATGTTCTCGGTCGTTTTGACCCGCGCCGGCCTGAACGCCTCAGCCGCGTTCGGCATCTGGTCCTTTGCGGGCAAGCTGGGCCTCGCGCTTGCCGCTTTCTTTACATTGCCCCTGCTGGAACGCAGCGGCTTTTCACCTGGCCAATCGAATTCCGCCCAAGCCCTGGAAACACTCAATCTGGCTTATGCGGTACTACCCTGCATCCTGAAACTTGGCGCGTTTGGCATGGTCCTGACGTTGCCCACGGAGGTCTCAGCCAAATGAAAACGCTTGTTGTTTTACTGTTCGCCACTCTCGCTTTGTTTATTGCCAAGAACCGGTTCCTGAGCTTCCGGTCACAAACACCGGCCGACTACACCGGCACTGGGCCTGCATTCAAAATGAAAGAGGTTCTGAACGGAGAGATCCTGTCCGAAGGGCTGATCTATGGTCCGAACGGCAAGATGTCGAACAGCTTTGTCGCCCGTATGGTTGGGAACTGGGATGGCAACACCGGCACGTTGTCCGAGCATTTCACCTATTCCAACGGCAAACAGATGACACGTAAATGGTATCTGACGCTGGGCACCGGCAATACGTTCATCGCCACGGCGGATGACATCGTCGGTGAAGGTCATGGAACAATTTCAGGATCAACTGTCAAACTTACCTACCGCATTATTCTTCCCGAGGATGCCGGTGGGCACACTTTGGACGTCACCGACTGGATGTACCTGACCGAAAACGGTGTAATCATGAATCGGTCCGAGATGCGCAAGTTCGGCATCAAGGTCGCAGAGCTGATTGCCACGATGCGCCCCGCGCCCGAGGTTAAATCCGCACATGTCCCCAGTTCAAACGGCTATGATGCGGACGCAGAACAAAGGCCGCTGCAATGATCTCGCGTCGGGTCCTTGTTGCGGGCCTGGCGATCGCCGGGCTGGCTGTTCTGACTGCCTGTTCGGCCAAACCGCGCATTCCCAAGACCTTTCTGTCAGACCGGCAGTTGAACCTTGAAGAATTTTTTGAAGGTAAAACCGTCGCCTATGGTCAGTTTCAGGATGTTCTGGGCAACGTACCGCGCCGATTTACGGTGGATATCGACGGAACGTGGGATGGTGAAACCCTGACCCTGGTCGAGGATTTCCTCTATGATGATGGTGCCACCGAACAGCGTATCTGGACGCTGACCAAGACGGGTGAGGACACCTGGACCGGCACGGCCCCCGGCGTTCTGGGCACCGCCAGCGGTGTCGAACGCGGCGATACGTTCAACTGGACATACAAGATCGACCTGCCGATCAAAGAAGGCACCATACGGGTCGACTTTGACGACTGGATGTGGCTGCTGGACGATGACCGTCTGCTGAACCGAGCCTATGTCTCGCGTTATGGCGTCCGGCTGGGCGAGGTCATTCTGTTTTTTGAGAAGAAATAAGCTAGCAGCAAAAGAAAAGGGCAGGTCCGAAGACCTGCCCTTAAACTTTGTGGTTTAGCTCAACTTAGAAGTTGAACTGCGCACCGAAGTCAGCGCGGATGCGCCCG
Source organism: Ruegeria atlantica (assembly GCF_001458195.1). Lineage (GTDB taxonomy): Bacteria > Pseudomonadota > Alphaproteobacteria > Rhodobacterales > Rhodobacteraceae > Ruegeria > Ruegeria atlantica. The sequence continues at coordinate 89,634 of NZ_CYPU01000071.1, forward strand.
TCCTCGTCACCCGTTTTGATTTCGCCGATACCACCACGCAGCGATGCACCGCCGCCCAGGTCGTAGATGGCGCCAATACCGATATTGCGGGTATCGTTGTCAGCGGAACCGTCACCGTAAGCAAACTGCAGGGTGGTTGCAGCGCCGAGGTCGTATGCTAGCGACAGACCGTATGCGGTGCCGTTCTCGGCGTCATCAACAACGTCATCGTCCGCAACAAACAAGGTACCCGAGAAGTCACCGAATTCTGCGCCCAGGGTCAGAACGGTCAGCGACTGCTTTTCGCTGCTGCTGTTCACGTTCGCTTTGGTCTGACCATAAGCCAGAGCGGCAGTGATGTTGTTGAAGGTGTAGGTTGCGCTGATGTCCCAACGGTCTGCGTCTTGCGGAACACCGTCCAGAGCAACAGTTGCCTGGTCATATGACGCGCCAAATGCGAAATCGCCAATTGCGTACTGGAAGAACACGGCATTCGCGCCCGAACCGGTCGAGGTGTACTCTAGGAAGCTGTAGTCAACGCCCGAATACTGACCCAGAAACTCTTCCAGGCCCGGTTCGTTACCGAAGTAGTTTGCCAAGTTGTCAAAGGAACCTGCAACGTTGCCGGCGTCAACACGCAGACCACCGTAGATGACCGAGAAGCGTGCGCCGTTCAGGCCCGCGCTGTTCTGTTCGCCGTTGCCGGAATCGTCATCAGCCTGCAGACGCACACGTGCCTGGAACTCAACGCCGCCATCGGTTTCTGCGGTGCCGTCGATGTTCAAGCGGAAACGCGAGACCAAGATGGTGTTGTCGGTGTCGACGTTCGCGGTGCCATCAGCGACGATGTCGCCGTTTGCATCCGTGGTAAAGTTGTTAACAGTGCCGGTGCGATCTTCTTGGTAGCCAATACCAAAACGACCGTAGCCGCTGAATTTAACGTCGGCCGCTGCAACGCTTGCAGTTGCAATCAGAGCCGTCGATGCAATGAGAAGATTTTTCATGGTAAACCCACAAGTTTTGAGAGGAGTGCAGCCGCTAGGGCGACTGCTGGCCTACTCGGACAAATTCCGAGCGTGCGCAATGGTTTCGCTGCATTTCATTCTGGGCAAGGTTGGTATTTGTTGCATCTTTGCAAATGCAGAATACCGCACGAAACCCAATTTCCTGAGTATTTACGTATGTTTCGCGATCAGCAGTGTTTCGTTACAAAAAGTTGATCAAAGAAATGCGACGATGCCCCTTTAAATGCCAAAAAACGTACATGTTTGCAATTGAGACTTCCCGGGGGCTGACCCCACCTTCCGAAAATAGGCAGATTCGGGCAAAATCCCGCTCAAAACAGGTTCTGTGATGGGTAAATCGGATGATGAAACCCACCAATCAATTGCTGGTGTAGAAGAAAGACAGCTTGCGGCTGACCCCACCTGGCGGCAGCGGAAAGGGCGAGGCCGCCTGCACTTGCGCCCTTGCGGCCCGGTCAACATCGGACGACCCTGAACTGTCGATGACATCGACCCAGGCCAGCGTGCCATCGGGATTGATTTCGAAAAACACCTTGGCGAATCCCCGGGCAGCAACAAATACCGGGGGTGCGCGGTTCAGGTGGACCAAGACCTCACCCGCATAATTGGTAGTGTCCGAATTGCCGGGGCCACGCCCGCCCGAACGGCTGCCACTACTGCCAGACCTGAAGGCATCCAGACCTTCGCGCCTGTAGGCGTAAAGGGGCGATTCAACCACCTCTGACGGGAACTGCAACTCGCTGAAGTCCCGCGCACCATTCAGCACGCCCCGCCGTTCCGGCGTCGGTTGGCGTTCAGGGCGCTGCGGCCGGATCGAAGACGTCACGGCCAGTTCTGTCACGTCTTCATTTGCATCCTGGTCGGTTGGATCAACCGGATCATCCGGCTCAATCGCCTCGGACTCCAACGGTACAACAGGGATCGCGGCCTCGGGCGACGGGGTGACCGGCAGCGCCGCCAGCTCTTGCGGTTGGGGCGACACGGGCTGGACCTCGGTCGCGACCTCTGGCTCGACCGCGACTGCCTCGGGGATTCCTTCGGGCACATCGGTCGCTGTTTCCGCTTCGACCGGTGGGGTTTCGTTGACATCTTCGCTGGCGGCGGCATCGCCTTCGGATGTGTTTTCGGTCTCTGCCACATCAGGCTCAACCGGTTCCGTGGCAGTCGGCTGAACCACTTCTGCTTCGCCGATATCGGGCGCGTAAACCTCCTGCGGGTTTTCCGACGCCACAAGCGCCTCACTGACCGGGATTTCCGGTTCCTCAGGCAGTGTTTCAACCGGCGGCTCTGGTGCCTCCGCCGGTTCAGGTTCAATCGGTTCGGCGACAACCTCGGCAAGATCTTCGAATGTCGTGCTTAGCTCAATTGATTCAGGCGCTTGGCCACCTGGCGCGTCTTCTGCAAGCCGCTGCCCGGTCACGCTTAACCCCATCAGGTGCAACAACAGCGACACCAGAATAGCCACCGCCGCAATCATAACCGACCGGCGGATCATTCCAGCGCCTTCTCGGTCACAACAAAGACGGATGAGGCGCCCAGACGGCGTAGCGCGCCGGTTACCTCGATCAGACGCGGGCCCGGTGCGTTTCGGTCGGGGACGATGCGCACGGCTTCGGGCCCTTGGCCACGCATATGCGTTTCGGGATCTGTTGGCGTTCCACGATAGCTCAGCGTGCCGTCGGCGTGCAGGATCAGCGCATCAGGTGGCTCGCGCCCTTCAAGGTCTGCGGTGTTCACGAGCTCAAGATCCGGATCCAACGGCGGGGCCAGCGTGCCGGCGAGCAGGAAAAAGATTAGCATCAGGAAAACGACGTTGATCAGAGCAATCGTCGAGTCGCGTCTGCGTTTGGGGCGCCTGTACTTGATCATTCCAGCACCAGAACGCTTAACCCGTCACGCCCGCGCAGCCGGACCAATACGTCGATGACGCGCTGCGCCGTTGTATCCGGGTCCAAACTGACCAGAACCTGCCCGGCCTCCAATTGCGTTTCCAGATCATTGAGAGAGACCGTTTGCCCGTTCAGCACCAGCCGCTCTGACCCCAACTGCAGGAACAACCGCTCGGTCGGTGTCGCCGAAGTCGTACTGCCGCCCACTGCGTTGCTCAGCTCGATTTCGCCATATTTGGAAAAGGTAGAGGTCAGCATGAAGAACAGCAACAGCAGGAAAATCACGTCGATGAGTGGAGTCATCGACATGGGGCGTCGGACAAAGGGTGCGGTATTACGCATGTCCGGGGGCGGTCGCCACGGCCCGGGTATCGTCGGCCTGCGCAACAGCCTGCCCCGGCACCAGAATTGTGCGCAGCGCCTTGTCCGCAAAGACCCGTTCGCGCGCCGTGCGGCTTTCGAACCAGGACAACAGCATCGAGGTCGGCATCGCCACGGCCAGACCCACAGCCGTTGTCAGCAGGGCAACCCAGATACCTCCGGCAAGCAGGGATGGGTCGACAGACGACCCAGCGGATTGCAGGCTGCGAAACGCCTCAATCATCCCCAGGACCGTACCGAACAGACCCAGCAGCGGCGCAAGCTGCGCCACGGTGTCCAACAGTCGGAAGCCGCGTTCAAGCCCGGCAAGCGCCAGACCGGCCTCGGCATCCAGCCGTTGGTCCAGACCCGGCGTATCTGAGGCATTCATCGCAACCCGTACCAGGGGGGCAAGGTAACTGCGGCTTTTGTCCAGACGGGCGTGGGCGGTTTGCGGATCGCCTGCATCCCAGGCCGCCAGCGCCTCGGACAACACCCGGTGACGCCCGACGCCCGATGCAGCGAATTGCCAAAGCTTGTAAAGCGTGACCGCAACGGTCACCACCGACATCGCGATCAGGATCGCAACAACAGGCCCGCCCAGATCAAGGATTTCGCGCAATGCATCAAAGGGGCTCATCCAATCAACTCCACATTTGTTCGGCTTTGCAGTTTCAGCCCGTCTTCACATATCGAACTGTCCGCCCCGGCCACCTTGCATGCGTTGGTACCGTTGATCAGGGCTTTTCCGACCGAGCTGCAGGCCATGCCCGGCAAATCGAATTGGCGCACACGTGGTCGTTCCGTAGGTAAGTCGCGGAAGTTGAATAGAGAAAGTCTGACAACGCTACCGGAGGCATCAAAGATGACTGTCTCAAAACTGACTTCGTCAATGGCTGTCCCAGTTTGGTTTTCCACGACAAAGGTCAGTCGGCAGGCGTTTTCGACATCCTGAACCGTATTCAGCTCAATTTGCAGACCTTCCGAAGCGGCCACCTCGGACTGCGCTATCGCAACTGCAGGCAATGCACATACACAAAATGCAGCAAGTGCCGGACGGAGAAAAAACATTGGCGCGCTCCCGATTGTTCAAGGCAGACATCAAGGGCCGGCGACGCTCCGCTGGCGTTCAGATACACATAGTCAATGCAAGGGGATGACGAAAGGGGGACCTTTGGGTTTGTGAATAGGGATCACGTCAGCGTTCATGCGCGGTTGCAAGCGCGGAGGTGATCAGCCACTCAAGGGCGTTTGATTTAATACCGTTTTCAGCTGAAAGCACGCTACTTCGGCATTCCAAAATCTGTGCATAAACAGGCCAGTCTTTCTGGTTCGGCGGGTAGATCGAACCGCCGAGCTTTCTGAGTTCCCACTCATGCATCTTTCCGCCAGTTACGCCAAAGCTGATCTGACCGGGAATATGCGAAGTTCGCCAAGCGATCCACGGTCGACGAGGCTGGGAAGATACTCAATCAGAACGCAGCCTGCAACATTCGATGGCTCCGGTATTGGCCCCGTATAGAGTTGCTGTACTGTCACAGGAGATCAATTGACCTTCAGGGCGCAAATTTTTGAAAAAAGTGGTGAGCCGTGCAGGATTCGAACCTGCGACCCGCTGATTAAAAGTCTTATTGCCTCTTTTTCGATAGCGTTATGGGCAGTTCGATTGAGCAGCTTATTCCCTTTAATAATTAGAGTATTCGCGGGTTGTGGTTTCTACAAGGCTCTTCCCAACTCCCCGCATTTTGCTTACCCTATGCGTACCTAAGTCATCTGGACTGGTCTTGAAGTACTTGAATGGCGATTGTTTGATCATGCGCGAAGGCTACGAGAGTACCCTGCCCGTCTCAACCCAAGTTCTTCTGACAAGACCACCTCGCCTTCGTGATCAACAGCCCGCCACAGATAATGCCTCTTGCCATTCACCTTCACGAAAACCTCGTCCACGTGCCACTTCCATTTAGAGAATGCGCGCAGCTGCTGAACACGCTTTCTACGGATCTCAGCAGCAAACATCGGGCCAAACCTGTTCCACCAATATCGGATAGTTTCGTGGCTCACGTCGATCCCGCGTTCGTGCAGCAGATCTTCGACATTCCTAAGCGAGAGCGGGAAACCGATGTACAGCATCGCTGCCAAGCGGATAATCTCGGGACTGGTTTTGAAGTATTTGAAAGAGACAGGTCTGGTCATTGGCAAAAGCTACGCAACCGCCCTGCCCCGCTCAAGCAAAGTTCGTCTGACAAGACCCCCGGGTCGGTTCTATTGTACACCGGTGATTTCAACCTTGCCCACAACACTGGCACCGCTTTCGGCTTCCATCGTTCTGGCAACGACATCAGCCCGAACCTGGGAGCTCGAGGCAAGTTTCAGATCGTCGCAACTCAAACTGCCATTGTGCTTGCCCTCTAATGTAATCTTCTTGGCCGACAATGCACCATCGACGGATCCGCTCAACTGAACGGTAATCGAGCCAGCACTTACATCCCCAACGATTTGACCTTTGACGTCAACACTCCCCCCTTCTGACCTGACGTTGCCTTCAATTGTCAGGTCTTTTTCTACTATTGAACTTGCCACATTGAGATCCTCTGACTGAGTTCGCGGCAACCCTAAGACGGAAGCCGGGTTTTGACCACCCAAGTCAAAGGTGACCCGGTTCCCGGGCGAAGATCCGCCTCTAGCCAAATGCAAAAATGCAGGGCTGTTTTTTTAGGATGCCCTCTCAAAGAGGCAAAGGCGCGCACGAGAACCGAGCCCATACGCTGTGCGAATACGGACGATTCGATAGGGGCTTCACCTTTGACGATGCGGGCTTGATCCAGCAATAGAACGCAGCATTTTGTATACATCGAAGATGGCGTAGAAGTAGAGCTTACGCTTTTTGGACATGTTTCAGATACTGGGGATAGGCTCCTTGAGCTCAGCGAAGTAAGACACTTGTCCTTTGAAGATAGATCCAGGAGTGATTTCTGGGGCCGTCTTTTTTGCCCTTAGAGGGCGTGTAACAATCTTTGAAGGGCCTCTATTTGTCGGACTTTCCCAAGCACGGCCCTTTTTCCTTTTTGGGATGACGCGAATAAACCATTGCTCAATGACACATGAAACTCGCTTTTTCTTCCGCTGTAGGCTCTGAGCGGCCATCTGACGGTTCGAGACGCTCAGCCTAGACCACTGCAAGTATCGGGCCGTCCAAGAGTCGAACGATGTCACCGAAATAGCCAACTGATCGGGCAGGCAACGAGGGATTTGAAGTTATTACGACGGCGAGGTTTCGTTCAAAGTGCGCCGCGATGACTTGGCCGCCATAGCCTCTCGCTAGTGCATAGCCGGACGGCGATAAGAACCATCCGTATCCGTAAGCGAGGCCTGACCAGGGGGAGCGAGCGTGGGGTTTGGTTGAAGCCTCAATCCAGTTTGTGGGAATGATCTGAGTTCCTCGGAAAACCCCGCGATCACGCAGTAGGGTTACCGGCACTTGGAAACCCGTCTGCCTGGCACCTTGTTGTGCCAAATCCGTTTGGCAGCGATCCACGCTGATCTTGATGACACCGAGAATGCTGCGAAAGCAGTAGACGCAGTTCTTTCAATCGATCCTCAATTTTCAGTGCAAACCTATACTGGCCATATGGTCTACAAGACTGACGAACTGCGCAGGTTCTGGGCGGATGCTATGCTAAAGGCCGGTCTACCAGAGTAGCGCCGCAGTATTGTATTGGGTTTCAGAGATCAGAAGTTTGCTTCGGCTGCCACGAATTTGCGCAGCGCTTTCATATGCAAACGGAAAATCGGATCGGACCCAGTATCAAATAAGACAGCTGTTCGCCACAAGCCGCCATACATTCGTTGCGCAGCATCCGTCGATTTGGGCTCGAAGCGGTCGCTCGTAGAGTTTGGTCGAACGTCTGCTGTGTGGACTTTGCAGCCATCCACATTTTTATTCCAAAGGACCGCAGTCAGCCCTAAGCGGACATCCGTAACAAGGATTTGCAGCTCCTGCTTCGGACCATAGGCCGTCAGAGATTGATGGGAGGTGTCGTCAAACTGGTTAGGGTCGCCGTTGCAAGCAGGATCAGGACAACAGCCAACATCTCTATTGAAATCGACCGTCGGAGAACAATTGTCGCGCCACGCTTCTCAGCCCTGAGAGCCGGAACAAGTCTCAGCTTATTCAGCGACGCAATGCCTAGCAGGGCGGAAACGATCACGACCTTGACCAAAAGTACCAATCCATAGGCCGTTCCGAACAAGGCGGCCACTGAGCCCGAAAGCAGCCATGCGAGTGCCGCGCCTACTAAAATCAGAACGGCAACTCCGTAAGCAGCGACATTGCCAAAGTGGTGCAGTAGATCGGCCCCAGTTGGAGTGAGCGCCGCTTTGCGCAAAGGCAGGAGAGCGCCGACCCAAAACGCGGCAGCCAGCAGATGCAGAACCGGTAAGACTGCGAGAGCTGCCCTAGGTTCTCCGAGCGAGTGTCCCACCTGGGCGAAGGACATCGCTACGGCAAGGCTGCCCGCCAAAGCGATCCAGTGCCCTACGCGGGGGAGCAGGATTGCCAATATAGCGAGTTCACCTATTCCTCGCCAAATAGCGGCGGTGCCAAGAGGACTGTCCCAAACAAAACCAAGCATCATTGGGTCCGTCGCGCCCTCAAAACCCATTCCGGATATCCGCGCCGCTCTGATGCCGAAACGTAGAGCAAGCACGGCAAGACCGACAATCGCTGCACCGACCGCGAGGTGCTGCGCAAGCCGTAGAACAGACTCTTCAGCGCGCTTGGCAAAGAGGAGCGTGAACAGGGCACCACCCATCGCCAGCAGCGCCGCACCGTAGCCAAGTGCCTTCGCCAAAATGGCCAATACGACAACACCATCTATAGGAGCCAGTCCTGTCACTGAACGACTGTGAAAGAGAAGCTGCCCTGCATCGGGTGACCGTCTGACGCCATGCCTCGCCAGTCGAAGCGGTAGCTCCCGGGTGCAAGCTCTTCCAAGGGCATAGCACGGAATTCCGTGGTGGGGTCCATACCTGTCTCGCGCTCAATTTTGACGTCGCCATCGGGTGAGGTCAGCGTGACCGAGATGATGCGCATCGGATCATCGAACCGCATGGTAAGCTCCGGCACGTCCGTGACAGTCGCGCCGTCAGCCGGCATCGTTTCTTCTGACTTTGAATGCGCAGCCGCAAGCACAGGACCCATTGCTACGGCCAAACCGAAAAGAGTTTGTTTGATCATCTGAGTTTTCCTCTATTCGGATTGGGCATTCAGTTCATCGTGAAACTCACGAAGGTCATCGGGCCAGGTTGATTTGATAAAAGACAGCACCGCTATGATTTCGTCATCGCTGAGCACACCTTCATAGACCGGCATACCAGTTGCAGGCGCATTCTCCATCAGCCCGGCCAGGCCAAATTTGGTCAGGGTGAAGAGCGTTTCATCATCGTGATGCCACGTATGCCCTTTAGCGTCATGCGGCGGTGCTGGTAGCAAACCATCCTCGCCGCGTATCCGCCAGTTTGGCTGTCCTTCCAGGCGCGCTCCGTGGCAGGCAGCACATTGGTCCGCGTAGATATCTTGGCCAGTGGCGACCAGTTCGGCGTCATCCGGTGCCAGTACACCAACCGCTTTGGAGGGCTGGGCCAGAACGAACGCTCCGGCGAAACCGGCGAGCGCAAGCCCACCGGTGACCAATATTGTTGTTTGCCCTACCATCAGGTATCGAACGGCTGCGCGGTGCCCGCCCGGTAGTACACCATACCGGTCCCAGCCTCTCCCCCAAATGCGATGACGTCATAACGGGCGGACGGATCGTCGCCCATACCAGGGGAGCCCATTGGCATGCCGGGAACAGAAAGCCCTGTGATGTCAGGTCGATCCCTCGACACAGCTTCCAGTGCTTCGAACGGCACATGGCCTTCAAAGACATAGCCATCGGCTTCAATGGTATGACAGGATGCGAGGTTCAGCGGGATATACCGCGCTGACTTCTGTGCTTCGGGGTCCGTCAGTTCCTCAACAGTGACGGCGTAGCCACGCGCGCGAGCCAAGTCGGCCCATGCGTGACAACATCCGCAACCTGGTGAGCTGAGCACGTGCATTGGGGTGCCTGCACGGACGGGAAGAGCAGTTGCGATGAGAGCGGTTGCAGACAGTGTGGTGAAGTGACGACGTGTGATCATGTCTGTCGGTCCTTTGATGTGAAATTTGAACGGAATGCGGGCGAGCGCCCGTTGCCATTCAGGCTTTCGGAGGACCGGTGGGAACACCCAGTGCGAGGCCTGAAAAATCGGCTCGAGCGTACGTCACACCACCCACTGAGATCATCAATGGAGCATTCGGCGAAATCCCCGCCGTGGCGATAAGATCAACAAAACAGGATGTTGACCCCATGCCGCTAGTGTTGTCGCAACAATCCGCGACAGCTTTCTCGGCATCAGCCAATGGATCGTCGCCCGCCATTTGAGCATGATGACCGGAAGGATCCGATCCATGGTTCAAGCCATGCTTCACGGACGCTGCGGATGCGCCGGAGAATGCAACAACAAGAAGTATCGACAGGAGCAAGCGAAACATACCAAATACCTACTGGGGGTATGAGGTTTTGACAAGTTTCGAGGATGTTTCGCCATATATATCCTAGTTGCACCCATTTTGGGTGCACCACATCTCTGGATCATGCCCGGCTAAAACAGTGGAACATGGATCACCTGAAATTCCGGTAATACTGAATTTTGACTGACCTGCGTATTAGTCAGCAACGGCAAGGTCAGCAGGTGGGCGTTTAACCCAAGGTGTTGCCGGTGACGAAGGTGTACGAACTTTCGACCAGATCGATGACAACATCCAACTCTTCTGGTGTGGTCGGTGAATATATCATCACAAAGCCGCTCCACCCACGACGTTGCTTGGCCCAAGGGTGTGCAACGGCCCAATCAGCCTCAATTGCCTGTCGCGCCATTGCGGGGTGCAGCGAAGCGTGCAAGCTGCCATCAGGATGCATATGCGCAAATTCAAACCCACCAACGATAGAGTTCGGTTGAGACAACAACACGTCGGAATCAAGCTGAAAGCCAATCGCGCCAGGTAGCGAAATGCGTGTCGGTCCAAGTGTGACCCCTGGGAATTTCGCAACACGCTCCAGCAATAGCCGGGCCAAATCGGCATCAATTTCGACACCAATCTGAGTATGCGGTACGCCGCTTGTTGTTTCAGGACGGGGCGAGGTGCGCTCCGGCAACGAGCGCTCTTGTGCGAGTACCAACGGGCACGTCAAAGCCACTGCTGTCGTAGCAACCGCCAGTTGTCTCAGGAACACATTCATTTTGTTGTTAGCCCGTCAAAAGTAAAGATTGAGTGCTCAGCGCCGTATCGGTGCCCCTGCACACATCATTCAGCTTTTAACGCTTCGATATTGATCAAGAGCTCTATTTCGTCGCTCACTGCTGGTGCAAAGGCCCCAAGTCCGAATTCAGACCGCACGATAGTCGCCGTTGCTGCCAGCCCCAAGGTCGGCGTGCCCTCCTTTTCACCAAAAGGGTATGGCGCCGACTTGTTAAGCGTTGTTTCCAGAACAACAGGTTTGGTGACGCCATTCATGGTCAGGTCGCCAGAAATATTCGCGGAATTGTCCCCGGTCACTTCAATGCTGGTTGAGGCGAATGTGACCACGTCACCGTCACTCGCGCTAAAAAAGTCATCGGACATGAAGTGTTGCAAACGGGCATCCCAGCCCGTGATCATGGATTTTACAGGCATAGAAACTGTGACAGAAGAGGCAGACGGATCATCTTCGTTGAACTCTATCTCACCGCTAAAACCTGAGAACATTCCATATGTTTCTGAGAATCCGATGTGGTTGTAGCTGAACAATACCTGGCTGTGTCCAGGATCCAGCTCGTAGGTGCCACTCTCGGACAATGCGGGTGTCGCGCCCATCGATAAAAGTACCGCCAGCGGGGTTGCTGCTACTTTGAACATTGATACGCTCCCATTTTGACAAGACGTGTTTGTGGAATTGAGTATTGGGATTTAGGTGTTGGTCGACCATGCTTTTAGGACAAAGTGTTCTACCGTGCAACAAATTGTTCTATAGGAGGGGTGATTGAAAGAAGATCCCAGGCTGATCGCCACACGACAGGCCGCACTTGATGCGGCGCAAAAGATACTGATGGATGAAGGCGTGCTACACGTAACACATGGCGCAGTTTCAAAGGCAACGGGCATTTCCCGCAGTACGCTTTACAGGCACTGGGCAGATGCGCGCAGTCTGCGTGATGCAGCGTTCAGGCGCATCGCAACACCGCCGAACATACCACCCAGAACCGATGGCCCGTTGCGATCTGACCTGCGCTGGTTACTCGGAGTACTGATGGGAGCTTTGAATCACACACCATGGGGCCAAATCGCGCCTCAAGTTGTCGCTGCTGCGTCCACCGATGCAGAAGCGCGGTTGGTGATCACTGAATTTATGAAAGACAGGTTCGCAAGTGTTGAGGCCGTCTTTTCAGCTGCAATAGTTCGCGGTGAGATCACCGCTGATGTACCGGTCGAACAGTTGATAGAACTGGCTGTCGCTGCACCTTATTTCCGCAAACTGATACGTCACGAGACACTGGACGAAGATTGGTTGGATCAACATGTCGATCTGCTTTGCAGTATCGCGAAAACCAATTCGGGACAGTGACCATCACCTAACTTTGCAATCAAAGCGACCTACAACTGGCGCGAGATTACGACAGAACAGCAAGTTATGATCAATAGCCTGTCCAGCCACTTCCTCATAGCGGATTCTCCAAAAGATATCGGCAAAGAAGCGCTGTGATTGTTCGTCGAGGTTTGCAAAGTCTGCTTTCTGCGCAGTGCTGACATTTGTGCCGAACGCAACATCGGTCACTTTGGGCTCAAAGCGGTCTTGGGGCGCTGCAGCGGTTGGAACTGCTGCCCAGTCCCGAATACAGACATTGCAATATCCAAGTTGATCTCACGTTTTCATTGCCTTGGCCCAGAAAGCCGCCATTCAGTTTTCAGAAGCTGACGCTCGCAAAATTCGGGACAACCGGCGGCTCTGAGCCCAATTCTACCGCCTCGGTGATTTTGCGAGCACGGTAGATACGGTTCGCGTATTTGTACTTCTTGTGATCGCGATTGCGCCCAGCACTAAGGCACATGCAAAAGCTTGAGGTAAAGAGATGGCTTCGCCAAAAGCAAGATATCCCACGGCAAACATCGTGGGCAATTCGATGCTTCCAGCGACCGCAGTTTGGGAAGCCCCAATAACAGGCGAGCATTTCTTGTAGATAAACTGGGGTACGAAAGCGGTAACCAGACCAATACCAACAATGAAAAGCCAATCGGATTGTTCCCTTGGGAGAAGCTCTCCAACCTCAGCACCTACGATGAGCGGCGCGAGGCCCAGTACAGACCCCTGATCGCGACTTTCGTCACAGAGTATCAAGCGGAATACAACCGGCTCGCGGGAAATATCGAGAAGGATCGGAGCAAGGCGGAACGCAAGCTCTCCGGCGTGAAACGGAAGATCAATCAGATGACTGTCCGAATCTGCGAAGGCATGTTCAACGAAAGCATGAAGGACAAGCTCACAACACTGGAGCAGGAAAAGGCGTCAATCGAAATGGAACTGGAGACCATGGATGCTGAAGTCCCCGTCCGCCTGTACCCCGGCCTCTCCGACGTGTATCGCGCGAAAGTTGCCAAGCTAACCGAGTCGCTGAATGATCCAAACCTCAGGACAGCAGCAGCCGAGCATATCCGAAGCCTGATTTCGGAAATTCGCATGGTTCCCGAAGGCGATAGCCTTCAGATCGAGTTGGTCGGCGAACTCGCAGGCTTGATGGCGTTGTCCGAAAAGCAGAACGCCCGCAGCGATGCCACGGGCGGTTCTGTGACGCTGAAATGCGTGTTCAAAACTATTAGTTAATCTTGATGCCAGAGCATCCGTTCACTCCCGTGTTTGCCAACGGCTGCTCTGCGGCCAAATCGTGGAGCGTGACGCGGCGGAGCAGCGGAACAAGGCGCGCGCGCACTTTACAAAGAAGCGCGGGATGTCTGCAAAGAGGCCGGAAACTATGTCTCGATGAGTTTGTTCGAAAGCCTGATGTCGGACGAAGAAGGCCATATCGACTTCCTCGAGACTCAGATCGAATTGTTTGACCGCGTCGGAGCGGAGCTTTTTGCGCACCTAAACGCAACCAAAATGGAAGATGCCGAATAGTCGCTCCTGATGGCGCAGGGTTTGCGATACCCGTCAAGGAGGTGGGCATCGCGTGCCTAGGCGCACTCCTGCACGCCGAGGCCTATCAGATACTCACCGGTCACAAACATAAGCTCGTTGGGGCCGGCGAACCGCGCCTTGGACATGAACCATTTTCTGACAGGATTTGGGTAGTAGCTCGACAGTGACGCGCTTTTTATGGCGAACTCATCTTCCGTCATCTTTTTCCGGTTCGAACGATGGGGACCGTGAAACCCGAAGATCGTCTGGGGCGAAATGCAGACATCGCCCGCGCCCAGCAGCATGGTGCAGCTAGAGTGGCAGTAGTCTCCAATGATTTGAAACTGCGCGTCCGTACGGTTGGCGATTTCTATATGGACCATGCGATCCACTACCCGCCCCCCTGGATCATTGCCGACCTGTATCTCTTTTGAAGTTGCCGCCACGCACATCAGAAAGAGCGCCGCCAAAGCTGCCATGATGCTTCTCATCCGCCCGCCTGCTCAAGGGTGGAGTTTTCACTTTTATATTTCCTAACAGAAAAGCGGCCTCGCCGGAATGTCACGCCCGGACGTAAACGTGTCCTGTGCCTTCAAAGACCCACCCTGAACCAGAGGAAGTCTGCGGATTTCCAAGCATGGCGCTTGCAGCTTTATAAGCAACGAAGCTTTTCGGGCGTTGCGTATCCTGCCTCAGGCGCGTTTTTCGCCGATGGATACAACGCCCAGGATGGACAACACTTTGGCCTCGATCTGCTCGGCATTCAGGCCCGCAACCGTATACATGTCCGCAGGGTTGGCTTGGTCGATAAAGGTGTCGGGCAAAACCATGGACCGGTATTTGAAGCTTTGGTCAAAAACGCCTTCATCCGCCAAAAGCTGGGCAACATGACTGCCAAAGCCGCCAATGGCACCCTCTTCGATGGTGATCAACGCTTCGTGGTTGGCGGCCAGATCCAATATCAAATCGCGGTCCAGCGGCTTGGCGAACCTGGCGTCGGCGATCGTCGGTGTGATCCCCCGTGCGGCCAGAGCCTCGGCTGCTTTTTGCACTTCAGCCAGTCGGGTTCCGAATGACAGCAGCGCGACGCGCGCGCCTTCCTGGATGATCCGGCCTTTGCCGATTTCCAGAACTTCACCACGTTCGGGTAAGTCGACGCCGACACCTTCGCCGCGAGGGTAGCGGAAGGCAATCGGGCCATCATTATGCGCGACGGCGGTGGCCACCATATGCACCAACTCGGCCTCATCCGCTGCGGCCATGACCACGATGCCGGGCAGGTTTGACAAATAGGCTATATCGAACGACCCCGCATGAGTCGCGCCATCTGCGCCCACCAACCCTGCACGGTCGATCGCAAAACGAACCGGCAGGCGCTGGATGGCCACGTCATGCACGACTTGATCGTACCCGCGCTGCAAAAACGTCGAATAAATTGCACAGAAGGGCTTCATCCCGCCGGCGGCAAGAGCGGCGGCGAAGGTCACGCCGTGCTGTTCGGCAATCGCCACATCGAAACAGCGCGAGGGGTAGCGTTCCGCAAACAAGTTCAGCCCGGTGCCGTCGGGCATCGCAGCGGTGACCGCAACGATCTTGTCATCGCGCGCGGCCTCTTCAACCAGGGTCTTGCCAAAGACCGATGTGTAAGACGGTGCGTTTGAAGGTGCTTTCTTCTGCTCGCCCGTGACGACGTCGAACTTCGCTGTTGCATGGCCTTTGTCGCGGGCCTGCTCGGCCGGGGCATACCCCTTGCCCTTCTTTGTCAGCACATGAATGAGGATCGGGCCCGTGGCGCGGGCCTTGACCGTGCGCAGGACAGGCAGAAGTTGATCCATATCGTGCCCGTCAATCGGACCAAGATAAGAAAAGCCCAGCTCCTCAAACAAAGTTCCACCCACGGCCATGCCCTTGAGCATCTCCTTGGCGCGTTTTGCCCCCTCGCGGAAGGGTTCCGGGAGCAGTGAAACCGCGCCTTTGGCTGCGGCTTTCAGATCATGGAACGGTTCTTCTGCGTAAATTCGCGACAGGTAATTGGACAGCGCACCAACGGGCGGGGCTATGCTCATTTCATTGTCATTGAGAATGACGATCAGGCGTTTCTTCAGGTGGCCCGCGTTGTTCATCGCCTCAAAGGCCATGCCTGCAGACATTGAGCCGTCACCGATCACGGCAATCGCGTCACCCAATCCCTCGGGCGTCACACCGCCCAGATCGCGCGCCACGGCAAACCCCAGCGCGGCACTGATCGAGGTTGAGCTGTGTGCTGCGCCAAACGGGTCATAGGGGCTTTCGCTGCGCTTGGTGAAGCCGCTCAGCCCGTCCTTCATGCGAAGGGTACGGATACGGTCGCGCCGTTCGGTCAGGATTTTGTGCGGATAGCACTGATGACCAACGTCCCAGATGATCTTGTCGCGCGGCGTGTCGAACACGGCGTGCAGGGCGGTCGTCAATTCGACCACGCCCAGACCCGCGCCCAGATGCCCACCGGTGACGGACACCGCCGATATTGTCTCGGTCCGCAATTCCTGCGCCAACTGATGCAACTGTGCGTCCGAAAACTGCTTGAGATCCGCAGGGCGGTTCACAAGGTCCAGTAGGGGCGTATTCGGGCGGTCAGACATGTGGCGTTCCTGGCTTAGCTGTCCCGGGCAATAACGAAGCGTGCCGCGTCCTTCAAGGTTTCAGCCTTGGCACCGTATCCATCCAACGCCGCGCAGGCCTGATCGACCAGTTCTACGGCGCGGGATTTCGCGGCGTTCAGACCCAAAAGCGAAACAAACGTGGCTTTGCCCGCCTCGGCGTCCTTTTGCAATCGTTTACCGGCCTTCTCGGCATCACCTTCAATATCCAGAATGTCATCAGCGATCTGAAAAGCAAGGCCAAGCGCCTGGGCATATTGGCGCAAGGGTTCGGGATCTGCCTGGGCCAACCGCGCACCAGCGCAGGCGGACCATTCAATCAGCGCACCGGTTTTCCCAGCCTGAAGCGTGGTGATCTGCTCCAGTGTCAGTGGCGCGGCTGCTGTTTCAGCCGCCATATCCAGCGCTTGCCCCAGCACCATTCCCTGCGCACCGCTTGCTTTGGCCAGGGTTAGAGCCAATTCAGCACGAACCTCTGCATTTCCGACCTCGGGCCGGGTGCACAGCTCAAAGGCCAATGTCTGCAGGGCATCACCGGCCAGAACGGCGGTGCCTTCGTCCCACTTTACGTGCACGGTCGGACGTCCACGTCGCAGATCGTCATCGTCCATGCAGGGAAGGTCATCATGGACCAGAGAATAGGCGTGCAGGGCTTCGATGCCTGCCGCAGGCCAGATTGCCTGTGTTGAGTCGATGCCATGCATCCGCGCGCTTTCCAGTACCAAAAAACCACGTAACCGCTTGCCGCCCTGCGTGGTGTAGGCCATCGCCCGGGTAACATCCAATTCGTCCAGCGCGCTCAGAACCAGATCGAACTGAGCCTGAATCCGCGCGGCATCCTGCGCCAGAATTTCCTTGAACATTTACTGACCTTCGACAGGCGTCGTCCCGGTTGGCTGCCCATTGGCATCCAAAGTAATGGCTGCGACCTTTTCTTCAGCCCGCTTCAATTCGTCTTCGCAGCGTTTCTTCAACGCGGCACCGCGCTCATACAGCGCAATGGACTGATCCAGCGCCACGTCACCACGCTCCAACTGGCCGACAACGGCCTCAAGCTCTTTCATCGCTTGTTCGAATGTCATCTGATCAACAGGAGTATCGGTCATCGGGCTGCCTTCATCAGTTCTTCCACATGGGCACGAGTGGCCTCGGCAAGGGCGTTCAGATCATAACCGCCCTCCAAAGTCGAGACGATACGACCTTCACACAGCTCATCGGCGATCTTGCACAGCTCAGCCGTGACCCAGGCAAAATCGCCTGTAGACCAGTTCAAGTTGGCCAGCGGATCGTCTTGATGCGCATCAAAACCTGCCGAGATGATGATCAGTTCCGGCTTGAATGCGCGCAGTCTCGGGAAGGCTTGCGTTTCGTAAGCTGTCTGCATCTCGGCCCCACCAGTGCCGGGTGCCAACGGGATGTTCAAAACGGTCTCATAAGCGCCGGTTTCATCCGGGCGCCCCGATCCGGGCCACAGCGGCATTTGCTGGCTGGTGATCACCAGTGCACGTCTTTCGTCCCACAGCAGATCCTGCGTGCCGTTTCCGTGGTGAACGTCGAAATCGACGACGGCTACGCGTTTCAATCCATGATGATCCAATGCGTGCTTGGCCGCCAGCGCGGCGTTTCCAAACAGGCAAAACCCCATTGCCGTTTCGGTTTCGGCATGGTGACCGGGCGGGCGGATGGCGCAAAACGCATTCGAGGCTTCGCCACCCAAAACCATATCCACCGCCCGCACAACCGCACCGGCAGCCCGGTAAGCCGCGTCCACCGACCCCGGAGACATGAAGGTGTCGCCGTCAATCTGTTTGAAGCCATCGGAGGGTCTGTTGTTACGGATTTCACGGATATGGCTTTCCGGATGCACGCGCAGCAAGTCATCATCCGCGGCCAAAGGGGCGGTTACACGTGTCAGTTCCAAGCCTTCTAATGCGTGAAGAATGTGCTCTAACCGCGCCACCCTCTCGGGGTGACCTTGCGGTGTCACGTGATCAAGGCAATCGGCGTGGGTCAAAAGGGCGGTTGTCATCGGGATCCCATCTTCATCTGGCCAAAAATATCCTCGCCCAAGGCAAGAAAGCGCCGCGGCTGAATCAATCTGGTGCCAGCATATATCCGGCGCCGCGGACGGTCTGCAGGTAACGCGGCTGCTTGGGGTCTTGTTCGATCTTGCGGCGCAGACGGGTGATCTGAACGTCCACCGCGCGTTCCTGCGCCTGACCCTTGTCGCGGCCCAGATCTTCGACCAGTTTGGTTCGGCTGATCGGCTCTCCGGGCTGGGCCGAAAAAATCTTCATCAACTGGCTTTCGGTCGCCGTCAGGCGCACCGGGTCTTCGCCCTGCCACATCTCGCCACGCTCGATATCGTACCGGATCGGACCAAGATGCAGTATCTTCGCCGTCGCGTCCTGCGCAGGCGTTTCCGGCACCCGCCGCAGGATCGCATTGATCCGCAACAACAGCTCTTTTGGCTCGAACGGTTTGGCCAAGTAGTCATCTGCACCGGCCTCAAGCCCGGCAATGCGATGTTCGGTTTCGCCGCGCGCGGTCAACAGCAGGATAGGAGTGGTATGGGTTTCGCGCAGCGCCTTGGTCAGGCTGACCCCATCCTCGCCGGGCATCATCACGTCCAGCACGATCATGTCGAAATCCAACCCCGAAAGCACCCGCCGTGCATGTGCTGCATCCCTTGCAGCCGTGACCAGAAATCCGTTCCGCATCAGAAACTTCTTCAACAGATCGCGAATGCGCTCGTCATCGTCGACGATCAGCAGATGGGCATCCATTTCGTTCATGAGGTGGTATCCCGCAGTTTCGTATAGGCATGACGCATATCAGCATCCATCATTGCTTCAAGCACTTTACGAAACCCCGACACAGCCTCGGGTCCCGCCTTTTTGTACGCCGCACGCATTCGAACGCGCTGGGCCTCAGACAGTTTGGCCTCTAGCGCCTTGCCCTGCTCTGTCAGAAATAGGTGTCTTTCGCGTTTGTCCACTGATCCGACCCGGCTTTCGACCAGACCGTCGTCGATCAACGTCCGCAAAACCCTGTTCAGAGACTGTTTTGTTACGCCCAGAATGGCCAGAAGGTTGTTGACAGTCGTACCCGGTGCGCGGTTGATGAAGTGGATTGCCCGGTGGTGCGCCCGTCCATAGGCCATTTCGGTCAGTATGCGATCAGGATCTGCGGTAAAGCCGCGATAGGCGAAAAACATCGCCTCGATCCCCTGCCGCAACTGTTCGTCGGTCAAAAACAACAGGCTCTCGCCACCAAAGGCTGGGGCGGGGCGGGTATCCGACATAGTATGCCTCATTCGTTACTCGACCCGAGTTTATGTCAGCGTTATTGACATTCCAAGAGTGGACGGGTATCGAATCGCAGTTTTTGCGCAACTTTATGTCCGATGTGGACTTAATTTACGCAATAATCGGAAATTGATCCCATGTCAGGAGGTTTCGCATGGCGGGGTATGATGATCGTGATGGCGTCATCTGGTTGGATGGCAAACTGGTGCCTTGGCGCGAAGCCAATGTGCATATCCTGTCCCACGCGATGCACTATGCGTCTTCGGTGTTCGAAGGTGAACGTGCTTATAACGGCAAGATTTTCAAAAGTCGCGAACATTCTGAACGTTTGATTGCCTCGGCCGAAGCGCTGGACATGCCTATGCCCTATTCGGTGGATGACATCGAGGCCGCCAAGGACGAAGCGCTGAAAGCCAGCGGTCTGCAGGACGCCTACGTCCGTGCGCTGGTCTGGCGTGGTTCGGGGGAAGACATGGGTGTGGCATCAGCCAAGAACCCGGTCCGGATGGCCGTCGCCGTGTGGCCTTGGGGCGCCTATTATGGTGACGCCAAGATGCAGGGCGCCAAGCTGGATATCGCGGAATGGAAACGCCCCAGCCCGGAAACCATCCCGGTGCACGCCAAGGCGGCGGGTCTCTATATGATCTGCACCATCTCGAAACATAAGGCCGAGGCCAAGGGCTGCTCGGACGCGCTGTTCATGGATTGGCGCGGTTACGTGGCCGAGGCGACCGGTGCGAATGTGTTCTTCGTGAAAGATGGTGAAGTTCATACGCCCCTGGCCGATTGCTTCCTGAACGGGATCACGCGCCAGACCGTCATTCAGATGCTGAAAGACAAAGGTATCACCGTCCACGAGCGCCGCATCAAGCCCGAGGAAATGGCGGATTTCGAACAGTGCTGGCTGACCGGCACCGCAGCTGAGGTGACCCCGGTGGGCCAGATCGGCGATTATACGTTTGAGGTCGGAGACCTGACCCGCGAGATCGCGGCAGATTATGAGGCGCTCGTGCGCGCTTGATCGGATCTTGCAGCTGTGATTGAAGCCCTTGCGTTTTCGTGGGGGCTTTTTCATTGCCGTACGTTCAAGAATCCTTGCAGATCGTTCACACAGCTGGACGAACGCGCGGCCGCGTCTATCTTAATCCAATGTTGGATCTGCTTAGCGATGTTCTCACCCGCCTGTCCTTGAAGGGCACATTCTACTTTCGAACCTCGTTTTCACCGCCCTTCGGTATACAGGTGCCAACCTATCAAAATGTAGCCAGATTTCACTTTGTACAGCGCGGAGAGCTGAAAGTATTCGTCTCTAACACAGGGCAAACCCTGCGATTGAAGCAAGGCGACCTGATCGTGATCCCGCACGGATCCGCCCATGCTCTACTGTGCAATGAGGTTCAACCGCTGGATGCCCTGCCGCTTGAACACGTATTGGAAGAGGCCGGGTACAAGGGCGACGGGGTTCTGATTTATGGCGGCGAAGACAAAAGCCGCGATACGCAATTGATCTGCGGTCACTTCTCTTTCACCGGACCTCCGGGACGACAGGGAACCGGGCATATGCTGATTGACCGGCTTCCCCCATACATCCTGATCGAAAACTATGGCGAGGAAGCCGGGGCCTGGATCGAAGCCACCCTGCGTATGATCGGGTCCGAGATCAACGGCGCGCGGATCGGTGGTGACCTCATAGCGTTGAAACTGTCCGAGGTCCTGTTTGCGCAGGCCATTCGGGCCCATCTTGAACATCAAAGCCCCAGCGAAACCGCGCTTGCCGGGTTCGCCGATTCCCGCATTTCGCGTGCATTGACTGCGCTTCACCATTCGCCCGCGCAAGAGTGGAGCGTCGAGTCTCTGGCACGTGAGGCCGGAATGTCTCGCACTGCGTTCGCACAGCTATTCGCAGACAAGATGGGGACAACGCCCATGCAGTATCTGACCGATTGGCGGATGCAGATTGCGTGTCACGGATTGACTGAGGCCCGCTGGAACGTGGCCGATGCCGCGGCCGAGGTCGGCTATGCCTCGGAAGCCGCCTTTTCGCGGGTGTTCAAAAAGCAGGTTGGCGTATCGCCAGCCGCCTATCGATCAATGCACTGATCGAATTGAAACTCTGGACGATCTGCAACGTTTCACGAACGATCCGGAATTAAACGTTCGGAGTTTCTTTCCTAGTTTGAGGTCATCCCATATCAGGAAAGGAACTCTCATGTCTCTCAGCTTTGTCACCCGCAATATTCACGCCTATCTGGACTACCCTGTTGCCTTTGCGCTGATGGGGCTGCCCTTTTTGCTTGGACTGGGGCAATCCAACCCGATGGCGTTGTGGCTGACGGTGTTGACGGATCACCATTTGGGGATCTGGCGCGTTCTTCCCTACAACTTTCACTTGGCGGTCGATCTTCTGGTCGGTGTCGTTTTCCTGGCTGCGCCCAGCCTGTTTGGGTTTTCGGGCCTGGATGCAATTTTCTACTGGCTGAACGGGGCTGCGGTGGTCGCCGTCATCTCGCTTAGCGCACCAGAGCAGGGTGTTACGGTCTGAACCTGACGCACCTTGGGTTCACCACAACAAGGTGAATTCTCAAAAAACCAGAGCCGCTTGTCCAGCCGACAAGCGGCTTGCTGATCTGTTTGTTCGCGCCGTGTATCAGCATATATGAGCCTAAAAAGGGAGATTTCAGGAAATTGGTATTCTCAAAACGCCTGAAGTAACTCCGTTCCAAGCCGATCAACTTCGGGGTTACTCTGGAAGTGTTATTTTGATCTTGCAAATTCCGACAAAAATAATCAGATAAAGATCAAAGCCAGATGTGCTAGCATCCAGCACTGGGTTTCGAGGCGGTCTGCGGGCTTAGCGTATAGCCTGGTGAGAGCGCGCCACCGCCTCGGAAACGACACGCGCAACAGGAAATGACGATGGGTGACCCACTTGATGAAATCATGGCACGGCACGAAGCCGCCACCGCTTGCGGATGTTGCTGTGACGACGACTATTGCGCCTATGTCGACAAACCCAAGGCAGCCCAAGTCGACAGGGCAGAACAACCGTTGCCGGACAGCGCCGCCAGCCGACGCGGATCGGTCAGGTATCTCAACGAAAATCCGCCTGCGTAACAGCCCCTGAGGAGGGCTGTTTGGGCTCTGATGTTTAGAAGTCCACGCCGCGCTGGGCTTTGATTCCGGCCTGAAACGGGTGCTTTTCCTCAGTCATTTCGGTGACCAAATCGGCATAGTCACGCAACGCCTGCGGTGCGTCCCGACCCGTCAGAAAAACACTGGTCTTGTCAGACCGTTCTTTCAGCCCATCGATCACCTGTTCAACCGACAGGTATTCGTACCGAAGCGCGATGTTGATCTCGTCCAGTACGATCAGATTGTATTCGCCGCTGGACATGAGGGCGCGCGCCTTGTCAAAGGCGGCGTTTGCGGCGGCAATGTCGCGCTCACGATCCTGAGTGTCCCAGGTGAAACCTTCGCCCATCGTGTGCCATGTCACCAGATCGCGTTCTTCGAAAAAGCGACGTTCGCCGGTTTTCCACTTGCCTTTGATGAATTGAACAACGCCGACCTTCTGACCCCAACCCAGCGCACGGATCACGACCCCGAACGCGGCCGAGGACTTACCCTTACCCTTGCCAGTGTTGATAAGTACCAGCCCGCGGTCCGGATCAACTGCCTCAGACACTTTCTTACGGTGCTGGGCCTGCACCTTTTGCATCTTTTCCTTGTGATCCTGTGCGTCGCTCATGGGAAACCCTCATCTTGTGTTGGGCACACCCTAGGGGAAGTTCTGCAAAGGTAAAGGTCAGGCTTTGGGATCGGTGACGGCGCGAGCCTTTCCGCGCTCCAAGCCCAGTTGATGTTCGCGCCAGATCACCACGACGTTACCGACAATCACCAGCGCCGCTCCGGCCAGCATGACCAGCGTTGGCAGTTCACTGAACCAGACATAGCCAATGACGATGGCAAACAGCATCGAGGTGTAATCATAGGGCGCCAGCATCGAAGCCTGCCCAAACCGATAGGACGAAGTCACCAGAATCTGCGCCACTCCTCCGATCAGACCAGCCAGAATCAAAAAGCCTGCCTGTTCCCATGTGGGCATGACCCACCCCCAAAAGACGGTCAGCCCGGACAGGATGGTCGCCGTCATCGAGAAATAGAAGACAATGGCCGCAGGATGGTCGACCTGCACCAACTGCCGGATGTGGATCTGCACAAAGGCCCGGGCAACGGTCGCACCCAGAATACACAATGCGCCGAAGGTGGCAGCAGCTTCCATGTTGTTGCCACCCAGTCTGGGCCAGATCATGATCAGGACACCCAAAAGCCCGATGGACACAGCCGCGATTCTGATCTTACGGATACGTTCGCCTAACATCACCGCGGCAAGGATCAGGGTGAAAATCGGTGTGGCATAGCCAATCGCCGTCGCTTCGGGCAGCGGGATCACGCCAAGGCCGGTAAATGTAAGCCCCATCGCCGTGGTGCCCAACACGCCGCGCCAGAAATGACCCGAAGGTTTGCGGGCTTTGAACCCTTGCGCCAATTCTCCGCGCGCCATCAGCCAGATGACAATCACCGGAATGGCAAAAAGGGACCGGAAAAACACCATCTCGCCAGGTGGGAAGTGATCAGACTGCGCTTTGACAATCGCCGCCATGACCGTGAACAAAAACACCGCGCTCGTTTTCAGAGCGACGGCCAGCAAAGGTCGAGGCGATGTTAAGGGTTTTGCCATCGGCGCGAACCTGCGCTTTTGGCGGGGAAAGATCAACGCGTCGTTTACAGATTCGTCCAATCGGTCGGCAGTGGGCTGCCGATCTCTTGCGCGAACTCTTCCAGAAAGCGGATCATGCGTGTGATTCTGCGCTGCGCGATCTCTTTGCCACCCTCGGTCAGCATATCGCCAGGAAGGCCCAGTAGTTTGACCTTCCAGTGGTCGATTGAAAAATGCAGGTCGTCCAGCGAGCGGTTGGCAGCAAAGGGATCTGCCGGATCATAAAGCGACCGTCCCAAAGCACCGGAGACTGAGAAATTCCGGGCAACTCCAATCGCACCCAGTGCGTCCAGCCTGTCGGCATCGCGCAGAATGCAGGCTTCGGGCGTTTCCGGAGTGATGTTGGCCGAAAAACTATGTGCCTCGATAGCATGTTTGATTGCGTGGACCTGACCTGCAGAATAGCCTAAGTTTACCAAAATAGACTCTGAATCTTCGGCCGATCGGCGCGATGCCAAATGGCGGTCTGGGTCGTCCTTGGACAAATTTACCAGATCATGCAGATAAGCCGCGGCCAGCAGCACCGGCATGTCAGTCTGGTCGTTTGCAATGGCCTGCGCGTTTACCCAGACCCGGTCCAGATGGGCCAGATCATGCGCCGGGTCGGTTTCCATAAGCTGCGCAACGACGGCCCGCAGGCGCGTGCGCAGATCAGCCGATCCGTCCACGGTTCTCTCCGATCTGGCCGCGATGCAGCAGCAGGTGGTCGAGGATCACGCAGGCCATCATCGCCTCACCCACCGGAACGGCGCGGATGCCTACGCAGGGGTCATGACGGCCTTTGGTGATGATCTCGGTCTCTTCGCCTGATTTGGTGATGGTTTTGCGTGTGGTCAGAATGGATGAGGTAGGCTTGACAGCAAACCGCACAACAACGTCTTGTCCAGTCGAGATACCGCCCAAGATACCGCCCGCGTGGTTTGAGCTGTATTGCGGGCCGTTCTGGCCCATGAAAATCTCGTCCGCATTGGCCTCGCCCGTCAGTTCTGCTGCAGCCATGCCCTCGCCGATCTCGACACCTTTGACGGCGTTGATGGACATCATCGCAGCGGCCAAATCAGTGTCTAACTTGGCGTAAACCGGCGCACCGATGCCTGCTGGGACGCCACGGGCCACAACCTCGACAATCGCGCCAACCGAGTTCCCGGATTTGCGCAATTCGTCCAGGTAGTTCGCCCAGTCTTCGGCGGCTTGTGCGTCCGGGGTCCAGAACGGGTTCTGTTCGATCTGGGACCAGTCGAAATTGCCCCGGTCAATCTTGTGCGGGCCGATCTGGGTCATGTATCCGGCAATCTGCACATTGGGCGCGATTTGCCTAATTGCTTCACGGGCCAGTCCGCCCGCTGCCACACGCGACGCAGTTTCCCGGGCCGAGCTGCGCCCGCCGCCGCGATAATCGCGGATGCCGTACTTCTGCCAGTAGGTGATATCAGCGTGCCCGGGACGGAACTTATCCATGATATCACCGTAGTCTTTCGAGCGCTGATCTGTGTTCTCGATCATCAGCTGCACCGGTGTGCCCGTGGTTTGCCCTTCGAACACGCCCGACAGGATTTTGACCTGATCTGGTTCGCGCCGCTGGGTGGTGAACTTGTTCTGACCCGGTTTGCGCTTGTCCAGCGATTGCTGAATCATCGCCTCGTCGATTGTAACACCCGGAGGGCAGCCATCGATGGTCGCACCCAATGCAGGCCCGTGGCTTTCACCCCAGGTGGTGACGCGGAAAATGTGGCCAAAACTGTTCATCGACATGGGGCATGCTCCTTTGCGCGTAGTGATTAGCGGGCAAGGCCCTTGGCCTCAAGCGGATTTGCGGTTGGGGCAGGGGAACTCCAACCAGCTGTGCCTATGCGGCTCGGGTCAACGACGCACGGGTTTGGGTGATCTTCAGGGCCGCCTGCGCAGCCTCGCGACCCTTTTCGACAAAATGCGCGCGGTAGATGGCATTGTGGTGATCGGTTTCCTGATACTGGTGCGGCGTCAGCGAGACTGACAGTACCGGAACACCGGTGTCCATACTGGCGCGCATCAGCCCATCGACTACGGCTTGCGCGACGAAATCGTGCCGGTATATGCCGCCATCCACGACAAACGCCGCGCAGGCGACCGCGGCATAGCGCCCGGTTTGGGCCAGATCGCGGGCCAGCAGCGGCATTTCGAATGCGCCGGGGACGTCGAAAACGTCAACCTGTTCGGCGGGGACAAGCTCCAAAAACCCTTCGAGAGCCTGGTCAACGATATCGGAATGCCAGTTGGCTTTCACAAAAGCATAGCGGGTGTGTGTCATAATGATCTCCTTTCGCAACAGACACGTCACCCAAGGCGATCACGGGCAGGCGCAAGCCAGGGCCGACGCGCTGCACGTTCTCTTTCATCCGGACTATGACCGTCGGCTCTGGCATCTCACCAGATCTGCTGACACCCCGCACACCGGGGCCGCTCGCGGGCTTACGGGTCATCGCCCGCATACCGCCGGTGGGGAATTTCGCCCCGCCCTGAGAACAGCCGGACCTTGCCAATGTACGAAGAGTTCTGCAAGAGATTTTGCAGGAGGATAGCCATGCACCCCAATCCAGCCTTCCGCGCAGAACAGACCGAGCGCCACGTTACCTTTGCGCGTGACCGCGCGTTCGGGGTTCTTGCGGTGTCGACGGATGAAGCGCCGTTGATTAGCCACGTGCCGTTTCTGCTGTCTGAGGATGGCGCGCTGGCCGAGCTGCATCTTGTCAGATCCAACCCGATCGTCCGCATGCTGAAAGAGCCTAAACCGGCGAGAATCGCCGTCACTGGACCAGACGGATATGTATCTCCGGATTGGTACGGGATCGCCGATCAGGTTCCGACATGGAACTATGTCGCTGTGCATCTGATCGGTCAGTTAGAACAGCGGCCGCAAGAAGAGTTGCTGAACCTGTTGGATCGCCAGTCCGCCTTTTATGAGGCACGCTTGCTGCCCAAACCGCCTTGGACTACCGGCAAGATGAGCAAGGACGCGTTGGATAAGATGATGCGCATGATCGTGCCGTTTCAGTTTCGCATTGACGACATTCAAGGCACCTGGAAGCTAAACCAGAACAAGCCCGATGCAGCCCGCCTGAGCGCGTCAGAACATATCGCAAACGACGGGATCGGGTCCGAGCTTGATGCTCTGCTAAAGTTGATGAGAGGGTGAGGTTGGCGCACCAATTGATGGGTTTTGTTTTGCATTGGGTGATGTAGAGTTCCGGCAATTCAGGGAGATCTCTTATGAAACTCTATTTCAGTCCCACTTCGCCCTATGTCCGTAAGGTTATGGTTTTGTTGCATGAAACAGACCAGTTGCAGGATGTCGAACTGCTGAACGTTTCGACAACGCCAATGTCCCCGGCCGAGCCGCTATTGGCCAAGGCTCCGCTGACAAAGGTGCCCGCGTTAGAGCGCCCAAATGGACCGACCCTGTTCGACAGCCGTGTTATCTGTGCGTTTCTGGACGCGCGCGGGCAGGCCGGTCTTTATAAGGACGGTGCCCGGCATTGGGATGTGCTGACGCTTGAGGCGCTGGCGGATGGTATTCTGGATGCGGCGTTGCTGATCACCTATGAGGCTCGAATGCGGCCCGAAGACAAGCAATGGGAGGGCTGGGCTGATGCGCAATGGGACAAGATAGAACGCGCTTGCGCCGCGTTGAACCAGCGGTGGATGGCGCATCTGTCCGGACCGTTGGATATGGGGCAGGTCGCAGTGGCCTGCGCGCTGGGCTACGTCGATTTCCGCCACGATGCGCGCGGGTGGCGCAAGGGAAATGACGCGCTGGCTGCTTGGTACGAGAAGTTCGCCGAGCGTCCCAGCATGGTCGCAACGCAACCGCCGGCCTGATCGGGGATCAATGCGCTGGTCGCTCTGACGGCAGAACGACCAGCGACAGACATCATTCGTTGAACGTCGCCAGATAGGCCGCGATGTCATCGCCGCCCTTTTTCAGTTTAACGCTCATGTTTGGGCGCGCGGTTTCGTCATCCAGATATTCCTGGATAAATGCGATCGGGTTATTGGAATACGTGGCGATATTCTCTTGTGTCCAGACCAGCCCTTTCTGACCGGCGCGGATTATGTCGTCGGTGAACATTCCGATGGGCAAACGTTCGCTTCCGTTCAGGTAATCTGACTCGGTTCCTGCGACGCGACCGACGACGCCGTAAAGATTCGGGCCAGTGATGCCGCCTTTGACCAGAACTTGGCCATCTTTGATGATTGCGTGGCAAGAAGAGCAGCGATTGTAGAGTTTTTCGCCTTTCGCCGGATCACCGGGCGCTATCGCCTGAAAGGACACGGTCAGTGCGAGGATCATGGTTGGTGCAAAGAGCTTTGATATGAGAGAAGTCCTGCAGAGATTGGGATTTCCCGCATTTCGATCATTTGCGTCTAAAGTTCAATCGAAATCAAACATGACTAAGCCTTTGTAAAATATATATTTTTAACTCAGATTTTCTACACCTATATGCCCTGCAGAAGCGGCGCGTCTTGCTATGTCGGGTGTCACCGTGAATTCGAGCTTAAGTCAAAGGTATCGGTACATATAGGTCGTCGCGTGACGGGATTTTCCGTGCGGGTCGAATGCGAAATCGGGGATGACACCTGCCGGTTTGAACCCGACAGACCTGTAAAGGGATTCCGAGACGTCTCCGGTGCGCGTGTCTAGTGTGATGAGTGTCTTCCCGGCTTCTTGTGCGGATTTCAGGGCCTCTTGCATCAGGGCCTTGCCCAAACCGCGACGCCTGGCATCAGGGTGAACGATCATCTTCGAGATTTCTGCCCGGTGGGGCTGATTTGGGGGCATGGCAAGCAACAGCTGGACCGAACCGATCATGCGACGCTGATAATATGCGCCAAACAAGTGCCGCTCGCCTGTTTCGATGGCGGGTTTGACGTCATCCGTCCAGAACCGCGCGGCGCTGTCATGGTCGAGCGGCATCATGAAGCTGATCGCGGCACCATCGGCAACGCTGTCAACAAGCGTGCGGCATAGATCTGTCAGATTGTTGTCGATATCCGTCGGGGTAAGGCGGAAGACGTTGGGTGTCTGAACGGTCATGACAATGCGATCACGTAAGTGCAGGGACTATGGGTCGTTTCAAATACGGTTTCGCCAAATAAAATATACCGCAGGCAATCCCCTTGCCGAAGGTCATAAGCTTTCCTCTCGACCGTGATTTCGATCTGCCCGGACAAGACATACAGGTGATGCTCTTGCCCAGGAACTGCGGGTGCATCATAGGCGATGCGCTGCCGCGCGGTCAGGGTTCCTTCGATCAATTCAACCGAAAGGTGCCCACTGGGCGGCGAAACGCTGCGACGTTGAAACGCGCGCCCACGATCCGTCCAGAACGGCTGGTCGTGCCGCCGGACGATCGGTTGGAAACATTGCTCCAACGGGGTAAGTAGCTGAGAGATCGGTACTGCATAAACCGTTGCCAGACGGCTTAGCGTCTCGGCGGTCGGGCTGACTTCGTTTTTCTCGATCCGCGACAGGGTGGCGCGACTTAGACCGGTTCTTCCAGCCAAAGTATCGAGGGTCATGCCGTGCTGCTCTCGCAATCCACGCAAATGCGTGGCCAGTTTGTCAGAGATGGCTTCCATGGAATTTCTCATATACGGAAATATTCCCGAATATGACGAAAAGTTCAAGATGGGCGGATCGGCATTCTGTAAAACCTTTTGGGGCTGGGTCGGTTCTGCACCGTTCTACCCCGCCGAAGCGAATCGAATCACATTTGGAAAAGCCGGAGGACCGGAGTGTTTTTGCCAAAAAACAGGTCCGTATCTTGAAACTTTCGCCCCTCGTTGTGACATGAATGCCCTGTTGTGGCGCACTGCGCGCCTATGACCGCTGGACGAACCGAATTCTCCCGGATAGATAGCCGCGATGAGACGCCGCTTTGATGCGGTGCTGATGCATGTTTGCTCGGGTTACCCCCGGGCGCCGGAATCGGAGAAAACCTCGTGTCCCACGCAGAAGACCACGAAGGCACCCGCAGAGATTTCCTCTACTACGTCGCAGGCGGCGCAGGTGTCGTCGCGACGGGTGCAGCCGTATGGCCCCTGATCAATCAAATGAACCCATCGGCAGACGTTCAGGCGCTGTCCTCGATCCGCGTGGATGTGAGCGGCGTTGAGCCAGGTACGCAGCTGACCGTGAAATGGCTAGGTAAACCTGTGTTTGTCCGCCACCGCACAGGTGCCGAAATTCAAGAAGCGCAGGAACAGGACGCCGAAGGCGTTGACGCGCTGCCTGATCCGCTGGCCCGCAACTTCAACCTGAACGCGGATGCTCCGGCAACCGATGCCAACCGCGTGATGCCGTCGCCCGAGGGCGAAGCGCCGGGCGCGTGGATTGTTCAGATGGGCGTATGTACACACCTTGGCTGTGTGCCGCTGGGCGATGCCGGCGACTTTGGCGGCTGGTTTTGTCCCTGCCACGGATCGCACTATGATCTGGCCGGACGTATTCGCAAAGGCCCCGCACCTGAAAACCTGCCCGTTCCGCCCGCAGAGTGGACGGACGCCAGCACCATCAAACTCGGCTAAGGGAGACCCAAACTTATGTCCGGAATTCCCCACGATCATTACGAGCCGAAGACAAACGGCGAGAAGTGGCTAAACAGCCGCCTGCCCATCGTCGGTCTGTTATATGACACCCTCATGATCCCAACACCAAAGAACCTGAACTGGATGTGGATCTGGGGCATCGTTCTTACGTTCTGTCTCGCGTTGCAGATTGTCACCGGTATCGTTCTGGTGATGCACTACACCCCGCATGTCGATCTGGCCTTCGCCAGCATTGAACATATCATGCGCAACGTGAATGGCGGCTATATGCTGCGCTACATTCACATGAACGGCGCGTCGCTGTTCTTTGTTGCGGTTTACATCCACATCTTCCGTGGCCTGTTCTACGGCTCATACAAAGCCCCGCGTGAGATCACGTGGATCATCGGTATGCTTATCTATCTGATGATGATGGGCACTGCCTTCATGGGCTATGTTCTGCCTTGGGGTCAGATGTCCTTCTGGGGTGCGACCGTTATCACCGGCCTGTTTGGCGCGATCCCGTTTGTAGGTGAGGCGATCCAGACCTGGCTGCTGGGCGGGCCCGCGGTGGACAATGCCACGCTGAACCGCTTCTTCTCGCTGCACTATCTGCTGCCGTTTGTTATCGCGGCTCTGGTCATCGTGCATATCTGGGCCTTCCACACCACCGGCAACAACAACCCCACAGGTGTTGAAGTTCGCCGCACGTCGAAAGCCGATGCCGAGAAAGACACCCTGCCATTCTGGCCGTACTTCGTGATCAAGGACCTGTTCGCGCTGGCCGTGATCCTGGTCGTGTTCTGGGCCATCGTCGGCTACATGCCGAACTATCTGGGCCACCCGGACAACTACATCGAAGCCAACCCGCTGGTCACGCCTGCACACATCGTGCCCGAATGGTACTTCCTGCCGTTCTACGCGATCTTGCGCGCCTTTACCGGTGAAGTCTGGGTTGTACAATTTGTCAGCTTTATCACCGGTGGCATCGTTGACGCCAAGTTCTTTGGTGTGATTGCGATGTTCGGTGCGATCCTGGCAATGGCGCTGGCGCCCTGGCTGGACACGTCGACCGTGCGTTCGGGCAAATACCGCCCGATGTTCAAATGGTGGTTCTACCTGCTGATCATCGACTTCTTTGCCCTGATGTGGCTGGGTGCGATGCCCGCGGAAGAGCCCTATGCGACCTTCTCGCTGATCGCGTCCGCCTACTGGTTCGCCTATTTCTTCGTGATCCTGCCGATCCTGGGTGTCATCGAAAAACCGCTGCCACAGCCAGAGACCATCGAAGAAGACTTCAACGCGCATTATGGCAAGGCTGACGCTGACGCCACGCCGGCCGAGTAAGAAGAGGGACCGGAAACATGTTCAAGAAACTTGCAATCGGTGCCGCGTTTGCTTTGGCCCTTACCCCTGCTGCGTCCTTCGCAGCAGGTGGTGGCGAGCAGCACATCGAAGACTTCCACTTCTCGTTTGAAGGCCCCTTTGGCACCTGGGATCAAAACCAGCTGCAGCGTGGCCTTCAGATCTATACCGAGGTCTGCGCAGCCTGCCACGGCCTGCGCTATGTACCTCTGCGTGATCTCGAAGCGCTGGGCTATTCGGAAGAAGAAGTCATCGCCTACTCGGCAGACAACTTCGAAGTGTTCGATCCCGAGCTGGACGATTTCCGTCCGGCCATACCGACCGACCACTTCCCGGTCAATGACGGTGTTGGCGCACCGGACCTGAGCCTGATGGCCAAGGCCCGCGCCGGTTTCCACGGGCCTTATGGTCTGGGCATCAACCAGTTATTCAAAGGCATGGGTGGCGCGGAATACATCGCCTCGCTGCTGGACGGCTATACCGGTGAAGAAAAAGAAGAGGCAGGCACCATCCTGTATGAGAACAAAGCCTTCCCCGGAGGCTGGATCTCGATGGCGCCGCCGCTGTCCGAAGATCAAGTCGAGTTCACCGATGGTCACCCCGCCACGGTTGAAGCCATGTCCGAAGACATCGCGGCCTTCCTGATGTGGACGGCCGAGCCGAAGATGATGGAGCGCAAATACTCGGGCTTCGTCGGCGTGCTGTTCCTGTCGGTGTTGTCGGTGCTTCTGTACCTTGTCAACAAGCGCCTGTGGGCAGGTGTGAAAGGCAAGAAACAAGGCTGAGTTTCACAGCCCCGGAATGTTTGAACCCCCGCGCCACCGGCTGCGGGGGTTTTTTTGTTACAATTGGGTAGGGGGGCCGGATCAGGCTTGTAGCTGCGTGCCGGTGGCGCTTGTGATTGTTGCCTTCACGATTTGCCCTTCGGGCTGTGGTGCCTCAAAAGCGACCTCGGTGAATTGTTCGGTGCGGCCCATATGCAGGTTTTCCATCAGGATGTGATGAGTTTTGCCGATTTGGGCTTGCAGATGCTGTGTGACCTGCGCCTCACCGGCCGCGCGCAGGCGGGCGGCGCGGTCCTTGATGATGTTCCCATTCACCTGCTGCGGAATGCGGGCGGCCGGGGTGCCTTCGCGCTTGGAATAGGGAAAAACGTGTAACCAGGTCAGATCGCAATCTGTCACAAGTTTCAGCGAGTTTTCGAAATGATCATCCGTTTCGGTAGGGAAGCCAGCGATGATATCGGCGCCAAAGGTCATCTCGGGGCGCAGCTTGCGGGCTTCTTCGGCGAACCGGATGGCGTCATCGCGCAGATGGCGGCGTTTCATCCGTTTCAGGATCAGATCGTCGCCATGTTGCAGGGACAGGTGCAGATGCGGCATCAGGCGCGGTTCGGTCGCGATGGCCTGCATCAGGTTCTCATCCACTTCGATCGAGTCGATCGAACTGATCCGCAGGCGTGGCAAGTCGGGCACCAGTTTGAGGATACGCATGACCAGATCGCCCAGCTTGGGCTGCGCAGGCAGGTCGGCGCCCCATGAGGTCAGGTCAACGCCGGTCAGTACGACCTCGTTATAGCCCCGATCCACTAACCGCTTGATCTGATCCACGACAACGCCGGCAGGGACGCTGCGCGAGTTCCCGCGGCCATAGGGGATAATGCAGAAAGTGCAGCGATGGTCACAGCCGTTCTGAACCTGAACATAGGCGCGTGAGCGGGTGCCAAAACCGTCGATCAGGTGGCCTGCGGTTTCGGTGACGGACATGATGTCATCGACCTGCACGGCCTCGGTCTGGCCAATAAAGTCCGCCGCCATGCCTTTCCAGGTCTCGGGCTGCATTTTTTCGGTATTGCCAATGACCGCGTCGACCTCATCCATTTGGACAAAGGTGTCAGGCTCGGTCTGGGCCGCGCAGCCTGTCACGATCAGCCGCGCGTCAGGGTTTTCCCGCCGCAGCTTGCGAATTTCTTGCCGGGCTTTGCGCACCGCTTCTGCCGTGACGGCGCAGGTGTTCACGATCACCGCGTCAGTGAGCCCGGCTTGCGCTGACAGCTCTTTCATCGCCTCAGTCTCATAGGCGTTCAGGCGGCAGCCCAGGGTGGTGAACTTCGGCGCGCTCATTCCAGTGATTCCAGAAATTCCGGTGTCAACGTGCCCGAGAACACGTGACAAGTGGGCCCGGTCATCCAGACGCCATCGTCGCGCCAGTCGATCCAAATCGTCCCGCCATCCAGTTCAATTTGCACTTTGCGCTCGGTCAGGCCGCGACGCGCAGCAGCAACGGCTGTGGCGCATGAGGATGATCCCGAAGCTAGGGTGATGCCCACGCCACGCTCCCACACGCGCATGCGGATGTGGTCCGGTCCAATGATTTGTGCCACTTGGACATTCGTACGCTCAGGATAGAGTGGATGGTGCTCGTAACGCGAACCGAACTCGGTCAGAGGGATAGCCTCGGCCTCATCAACAAAAAAGGTGCAATGCGGATTGCCCATCCCGGTGGCCGTCGGAGCCCCCTCAATGGGCAGTTCCAGCGTGTCGACCTCCTCAGACAACGGAACCTCGTTCCAGTTCAGTTGGGGGTGCCCCATATTGACCGAGGTCAGGCCGTCTCCGGCGTCCTTTGCGTAAAGAGTGCCGCGTTCGGTCGTCAGTGTCAGGTCGGATCTATCCGATTCCTCCATCAGGAAACGGGCGATGCAACGGGTGGCATTTCCACATGCTGCCGAGGTAGATCCATCTGAATTGTAGAACACCAGATGCGCGTCCGACCTGCCGTTTTCGATCACGGCAAGCTGATCGAATCCGACCCCGAATTGACGGTGCCCGATTCCCTGCGCAAGTGCCGGACTAATCCGCGCAGCAGACGCGCGCGCGTCCACAATGACAAAGTCATTGCCCAGCCCGTGCATCTTCATGAAGGGCAAACCAGTGTTCTGTAATCCTTGCATGGCGCGCATATAACCCTGCGCCTGAAAGGAATCCACCCTGCGACGCAGATTCCTTAAAAAAGGGGGTTGACCCCCCAGCGCCACCTGCCTAATTAGGCCGCCTATCGGGTCGCCGGAAACACTGATTACTCTGGCGATACGAGGTGCAAATAAGGTCTTGAACCCGGTCGGGAAAATGACTTAAAGAGCGCCACGGATCGACAAGATCCAGCAAAAGAGTGGGCCGTTAGCTCAGTTGGTAGAGCAACTGACTTTTAATCAGTGGGTCGCAGGTTCGAATCCTGCACGGCTCACCACTTTTTTCAAAATATTTTCAATGTGTTATAAGTGTTCCATCTCATGCGGGGCATGCCGGAGTGGGTTGCGGCGTCGGCTCTAGGGGACTCATAGGGGACACGTGCGCGATTTTTGCTGCCGTATCGGGGCCACTGGTATTCAACGAGTTACTCGGGTCCGGCCCGATCACCACCACTATAAAAAGGCTGGGTGCATAACAGCCAATGACGGACTTTGCCCTCATGTTGAGGATGACCCGTTATCCCCACTGACAACCAGCAGAAAGTGGTAAGATGCTTGTTTCTTTCCATTATTGTGGAAAGGGCGCGGACGCAAACCCCACTATAGGAACAAGAAAAACCATCCCGTTTAAACGGGACGACCCTTGATTTAGGTATGGTGAAACAGGATGCAGGCGGTCATGCGCTTAGAAGTCGGCGCGCATCCCTGAGTTTGCTTTCATCCAGGCGGATAGCTGTACCGATACGCACCCAAAAACCATGTTCCTCAGCAGCCGCTCGTAGCGAATCCTTTTGGCACCGCATATGCGGAACTGAGCAAAATCCGGTCAGCTGGTCACCTTCTGGTCGCGGTCTGAATTTGGTCAGAAACCCGACAGCACCCCAGCCCTACTTCGACCGGAACACGACCGGCGAGTTCCTGTTGTGCTTGCCGGAGGAGGTGTAGCGATGAGCGCTTCGGTTATTTTGCTCGCCTTCTTCGGTGGGGATTTGGTCTGCTGATTGGCATGGACACCGGGAACGAGGCAGTAACTGGGATCAGCGGATTGGTGTTCGCGGTTTCAATACTGATGATTATCGTTCGTCCGCCGGCCGCAGACGACCGCAGATATGACGCTGCGCCGGGTGTCCACTGGTTTTGGTGGGTGTTCTGGACAGTACTGTTCTGGCCTGCCCTGCTTATTGTGTACTTTGTTCACACTGGTAAGAAATCTGCTGGAGCAGCCTTGGCGAAGAAGGAGATCGAAAGTGGGCGTGGTTAAGAAAATCTTCGGTGTAGTCGCCTTGGGGGTTGTTGGTGTAGTTGGCTACGCCGGGTTCCAATACCTCACCGACCCCAAAATGAAGTACAACCTTGCTTGTAAGCAACTTCACCACGAAACTTTGCAGGAAGCAGGCGACGACAACACGAAAGTCATTTGATGGGCCAAACGCTCCATTGTTCGTTACCCACAACTGGTCAAATATCGTGCTTCCTCTGCTAGAGCTTGGGGCGTCATTTGCAGTCTCAACGACTATTTGATTACCAGAAGACCAAGTAGTGCCATTTATCGTATAGGAATAGCCAACCGAGCCGCTCGTTGGAAATTTGAAAGCTTGAGAGGATTGGTTTGAATACTGATAGGTAGGAGTTACCGAGGTAGCCGTGTTTGTGTCGTAGGTTACGGAGCCAACAACTTGTTCTCCACCAGATACCCCCCCAGGTGCCGGAAGCGCGCCCAATTGTGCGTAGCTATAGGCCGAAGTTACGGTTCCCGGGAAGTCGATTGTAACAGTAGAAGCTTCGCTCTGAGTGGAGACAAATGTTGACGATGCAGCTGCCCCGCAAAGAGCGATTTTCTTAAAAAAACTCATAACCAAATCCCGAACTAGCTAAAATCGGAAGTGTTGCAAGCACTCGCAATTGAGTCAACTCCGCCGCAATTTTCGCCCAGCGCCTTGAAAAACAGCTCTATTTCATTGGCTTCTTCAAGAGCCTCTTGATGTTCATGCGTACACCCCTCAGAGCTTTGTCACGTTGGATTCTAAGCAAACACGCAGGGTTGTCCCCGCACCAGATGGGATTAGTTTTTCAGACTAAATTCGGACAGAGCCGGCAAATACAAAGAGAACGCTGCGTGCCTTTACGATACTTGCGATCCCAAGGCACTCATGGATCATGCTAAAGGCTTCAAAAGCAACATCACAAAACTGCCGATACTCTCCAAAACGGCCACCATTCTTGAAGGCAGTTTTAGCAAACTTGGACGGTACATGACTAAGCCTCCATACCTTGGGAAAGAGGTTGATTACCGCAAATTTGGAACGGGTGAACCGTGTCTGTTCCCGTCGCGGGAGTTGAACAAACACCATGATTTTCGGCTGTTTGAGTATTGTGCAAAGTTGCCGATGGAGCAGACGATCTTCGGCGTGCGTGACGGCACCAAGCTCAGAAACAAAATTGTCTCGGGCCTCAAGAAATGGCAGTCACAGAGAGAGGGTACCGAAGTCAAACTTGGACACCGGATCAACACTGTGTTCAAGCGCTTTTTTGCAGATAACAAGCGGTTTAAGAACTACCGGCCGTTTAAGGTCAAATGGAAAAAGCCCACAAAGCGTAAGCGATAGGGTGTTGAGGCGGGATGTTACTCCCGCCCACAGTGTTCTGAGGGGAAACGGTGATATCTTCGGAACCGGCTATTCGAGCGCTGCGCGGCTAAGGCCTGAAAGGAGCCCAAGGCGGGCGCGCAACTATGTTCCGCTGATACTGTTTTGCATGCGCTACGGAGTGTACCAAATTGGAGAGGTATACGCGCGATCCTGGACAGTCGGCTGTACTGCCTCCGGCA
Source organism: Ruegeria atlantica (assembly GCF_001458195.1). GTDB lineage: Bacteria > Pseudomonadota > Alphaproteobacteria > Rhodobacterales > Rhodobacteraceae > Ruegeria > Ruegeria atlantica. The sequence goes on from NZ_CYPU01000071.1 coordinate 127,573, forward strand.
ATGGAATTCCATAAAACGCCGCATCATATGTGGTCCAACGCGGCTTTGGAATTTCGATTACACGCACATAGTAGAACGCGCTTTCACTGGGATCAAAATCCGAATCCACCCAATAGGCATCGATGGCGACGGCGCCAATTGTGTTAGTGAAGCTTGCGGCCTCAATGTCCACAGTCGATCCGACCGGTTCACGCGCCCGCCCGTCATCACCAATTTGACGATTGCCGGATACGGCCACGTCATATACCCGTTCGTGCGTTTCACCAGCCTTATCAATCCATCCCTTAATGATCTGCACCCGATCTAGATTGGCCCCGTCCGGATCGCGCAGGGCGCGGACCAGAAAACGTGGCGCGGCATTCTCGGGCGCGTTGACGAGATCGCTGCCCATCGGAACACCATTCTGATAACCATTGGATATAAAATCTGAAGTCTGAAGGTCTGCCTCTTCAAACTCCCAGCCACCAAATACTCGAACGCGGATACGGCTGCCGGTTGTAGCATAGGCTTCTTTGCGGGTAATCGCGCCGTATACTTCCTTACGGGTGTTTTCGCGGGCCCAGACGGCGGTAAGGCCGGATGCAGATTCTTGCGCGGTCAGAATCCTTAGCGCTGGATCTTCGGCAGGAATCACATCCATATTGTGCCGATTGGCGGACGGTTCCGTGTGCTGGTACTTGCCAAAATAGTTGTCCTCGCGCGTCGTGGGTAACGCTGTGTGCGTGTCAGTCGTGCCATAAAGTCCGAACTTATAGGGGTTCACGCCGATATCACGTTCAATCTCCAGACCCACCTTGAGCGCGGACCGGGCGTACTCGTATTGCAGCATCTCGGGTGTCTTTGCCGCCGTGCCCGAGAGATTAGCAACATCCCAGCGTTCGAAATCCGCAAATTCGTCATCCGGTGACAACAATGGGTGGGTTTCCTCGTCACCTTTGATTTGGGTCATCTCGTGCATCGGTTCCCAGCGAATGCGCTTGGCCGCATAATCTGCATCCATGGGCGAACCGTCGAACTTGTTCTTGTTGAACATCAGCCCGTTCGACATATTCCCGTTATGCGGCACAGAAATGGCCTTTCCGCCGATATTGGCCTCGTAGTCGGACAAATAGTCCCACAGCATTTCCGGGTCCGGCGCTTGGAAAAACGACAAGGGGCGAGTCTTGCTGGTTTTTTCCGCACCGTCGCCAAATATGATCACGCGGTGCAGGTTGTCGCCCTTGGGTGTGAAAGTCCACTCGAACCCGCTTAGCGCCGTAAAAGTGCCTGGATCGTTGTATTCGTCTACTGTCTCGACGATATCGAGCCAGATATCACCGTCGAGGTCCAGACCAGCGGTCGGATCTCTTCCCTCTACAGTTGAGATTTCAATGATCTCTCCGAAAGCGGCCATCCGGCCTAGCTGCCCCTCTCCAAACTGGTCGTAAATGCGTCTGCCCCATTCGTCCTGCAACAGGTTTTGGTTTGACGTGCGGATTGCAGTGGATAGCCCCAGCATTTCTGCGTGCTCTGTGATTGCCAGAAAATCCAGGGGACGTATGAGTTGGACCGGTTGCCCGGTGTTCGAAATGATCTTTTCGCCGCGCGCGACACGAAACGCGTCGTGGATGTTTAGTGAGGTGCCAATCAGGCCGGCATCGAAGGAAATCTCTGTGTGAAAGTGAAGGTCGCCGAACAACACTTGATTAGGGTAAGAGCGATTGACAAACGGAGAGTAGTCCTGAGGGGGGACCGCTTCAGGCGGTGGAACTTCTCCTTCAAACGCATCAGCCTGCGATCCAGCCGTAAGCGCGAGAAGACATGCCAAAATTGTCGAACTGTTTGATTTATTGCAAAAATGCATTTCAGATCCCCTAATATTGAGCGCCCGCATGAAAATGCTAACTTGGGGAAAATCATATTCATATATTGACAGGTATAATTTTAACGATTCGTAGAGCGCGAGTCGACACTCTTCTGGCGAAACTGGGATAGATAGAATAGGTCCCCTGGATTGCAGCCCAGGAATTCACACACCCTTGAATCAGCACCCTACGTTGAACGGCGGCTTCGTCCCGCATGTCGTCAGTTGATGACCGACACATAGAATGACCGCATCGGTGCTGAGCAAGAGATTTTACCCTTTGGACTTGGCTTTATGTTGGGGGCAAATCGTGCGCACCTTGCTCATGTCTTCCAATGAGGTCGCTTTGGAAACTCCTCATGGTTTTACCATCTCGGTAAGAATTTCGGTGAATGCTTCGATGCCGGTTGTCGCTTCTGCCCATCTCGCAAACTCGACCACATCCATGCGCCGTTCGCCAGTTTCGGACTTAGCGACAAACGACTGAACCGTGCCCAAACGCTCTGCAAGTGCGGCTTGCGTTAAGCCTGCTTTGAGTCTGGCTTCTTTGAGGCCAGCTATCAAAATTTGATGCTCTCTGGTTCTGAGGGATTTCAATGTCAGGTGCCGTATTGATCAGTCGTTGGCGACCTGATAATCCCAAGTTAGAATAATCCCATTTTGGAATAAGGCTATCTAACTTGCTGAGAATTATACTTACATTCCTGCTGCTTGCTTTCGGCAGCGTCGCTTTTGCTCAGACAGCAACGGAGCGTCACAACGTAGAAACTGCATTCCGTGCCCTTGACCAAACTTCGCGCGAAACGGCGCAATTAGAGCTTCAACATCAGAACCTGTACTTACAGCAGATTGACGGCCTCTGGGGTGCCGGAACTGAGCAAGCGTTGTTGGCCGCGTTGTTTATGTTGAACGAGATTGGAACCGACGTTTCGGTAGATACAGAAACCGATGCGCAGAGTTTCCTCGACTTCATCATAGTTGGTTCCGCACAAGGTCTCATATTCGGTGAAGCCGATGAGCCTGAGGAGAGCGTTGGCTTGCCTAGTTGGCTGGCAAGTTACCTATCATTTGACGCACAGATCGCTGATTGGCGACAAGCGACCCAGCAGATCAAAGTCGCGTCTGCAGCAAACTATTACACGGCCTTGATTCCTTCCGACGCGCAAGTTCAGAGCCTGATCCAAACCGGACAGCTGCAGATGATCGCGGAACGCATTGCTCCATGCATGGATGAGATGATCGAATTCGGCGTGCAGACCGGGCAAAAACGCGTGTCCGATCCTATTTACCCTGATTTTTTGCAAGTGTGCGCAGCGCTGGTCCTTCAATAGACCCTAAAACTTGCGGGTCTTTTGGTGCCCGAACCTTCTAAAAAACTCCCCGCTAAAACAGGACACGAAATGAAACTCTTGATAGGCGCAACCGCCATGTTGGTCTGTTTTTACTTTGGTCAATGGATGTTCCGCAGTGGAATGCGATTGCAGACCAATGGTTAAAAGATCGGTGGATGGTTCCGAATATTCTGCTCCATACAGTTTTTCATCTACCCGATGATCGGCATGGCAACAATTCTATCCTCAAATTAGCGGATTGCCTGCAAAGCTAACGAGAACACCAAATACGCGTTCAATGATGCGCACGTTAGTAAAGCCGAAGGCTTCGGAAAAAGCGTGCCGGGGACCTTCTCGACGGCTGAGTTGGCTTCCTTGCGAATACCTCTTCCTGAGACTCAATCACACCATTCAAACAAACCAAAGACGAGCAGTACAAGATGGCCCTTACCACCTGTTACGAATGCGAAACTGAAATCTCTGATCAAGCCACAGCCTGTCCTAACTGTGGTGCGCCGCAACACTATGATAATGACGACGTAACCACCAAAAGCACTGCCCATGAGCTTGTGAGAGTAGTGGTCGGTTTCGTTGTCGCTAGCTTTGTCTTGACCTATGGGCTGAATTGGCTGTCACAAGGTGAACCACCAAACCCCGTCGAAATGGTGACTGATCTTTTGAGGCAAATGGATTTTGAAGTCGGCGATCTGGATTGCGAGAGCATTCACGACGAGATCATCGCGCTTTCCACAGAGCATGCTATTCAGAACGGTGGTATCACGATGCAGGCCCTTGTGAACACATCGACGGAGTCTCAATCGCCAACGGAAGTCAATTGCATCGGTCGAGCGACTTGGTCTAATAGCACCAACAGCCGGGTCGAATACTCGAAGTCATACAGCGACGGGCAGGCTTGGCTTGAGTTCCAAGAACTATTGTTTTGATATTCAGCGTTACCCCTCAGAATATCGCGTTCCGACAGACGGCGGAAAAAGTGATAACCCATTGTTAATGCGGAGTGTGTGCTGAGCGGCGCTCTAACGCGCAGAGCGTGGCCGTTCAGCAATTTTAAGCATGTTGTGGCATTGGCGCGTAGTTCGCGCGTCGGTGCCGCGCTCTAGCCACGCCACCATTCAACCAAAAATTGGGCAGAGTAAGCGGCACTTGATAATGTTGGTTTATCGCCGTCGGTCGATAGTTGAAGCCATCATTCTGCAACGAAGCAAAATCAAAGTTGCGCGGGCACAATTTTTGACCTGTGCTCATTCCAAAGTTGAATCTAAGGTGACCGCCGAAAGAAGAGATTTCAGGGCGGTATTGATGGGCGAGAACGAAACTGACTCGAAGGTGCAGAAGTCGGATACATCCGGCGGTCAAGCGCGGGGTATCTCGTTAGAAGAACTGTTTTCCCACCTCGGTGAACCCTACAGGGGCCAAGGAAGAGATCAACTTACTAACGCTCAAAAAGATGGTTTCCTAGAACCACTTGCTGACGTAGCTGATACGCCTCGGGCACGTGTGGATATTCGATCTCTCAATGACGATAAGCAAACCCGCAGATCGATATCAGAGTCCACATTTGCACGTGTTCAATCTGACGTGGAAATGCTGGACTGGATTTTCGTGGGCCGCTGCTCAGGAGAGGAAGACAGCTATGAAAAGATTCTGAACTATATGGCCGAGAAGGTACATAGGTTGCTCCGATTACAGTAAAGATCCATTTGTCGCCAGCCCACGGACAGCGCATGTCCGTTTTGGGCTGCGACCATCGGTAACTATGTCCATAGTCTGTGAGTTCTGGGCCTATCGAATGGACCTACTTATGACCATGCCAATAGCATTGGCTGCCGCCAACGCTGGGTCGCTATCGACGTGGGCGTAACGCGCTGTTGTTTGCGTTTGTGTATGGCCCAGCAATCGACCAATAATTGGAAGGGCAACGCCTTGCCCGACTGCGATGCTGGCGGCTGTGTGGCGCAGATCGTGTATTCTGATGTCCGTCAGTTCAGCCGCTTCGCAGATCACTTTCCAAGGTTTTGACAAGTTAACCAGCGGTGAGTCTGGTTTCTTGCCGGGAAATACGTAGCTCGATTCTGGGTCGCGCGTGGTCACCTTCTGTGATTCTAGAACTTGAATAGCGTCGTCCCCTAAGAACAACGGTTTTGCGCCAGTTTTGCTATCGGGCAATAAGATGACTTGCCGTTCCCAATCGATCCAATCCCATTCGCAGGTGGCGACTTCGTTCCTGCGGGCACCCGTCAGCAATAGGAGTTTGATTAGGTTGGCTACATCCGGCCAAATTGTGCCGTCGTCTACCAGATCGCGCAGCGCCTTCCCGAGTCGTTCGAGTTCAGGACCGGATAAGTACCGTTCCCGTGACTGTTCTTCAAACTTCTTAACAAATCGGCACGGGTTAGTTCCTTGCTCCCGCCATTCCCAAGCTTCGCACTTGTTCATCAACGACGACAATAAGGCCAGCATCCGATTTGCCAGATAAGGCGTATCACTCAGCGACTGATGTAAACGGCTAACGTCTGAACGCGAAACGTCTACAGTTTTGGTACTGCCCAATTTCGGGCCAATGTGCCGCTCCCAACACGATGTGTAGTCTCGAATAGTAGCTGACTTCTTGTTGGCCAGTTCCTCGCGCTGGAATTTCTCCCACGCGTCAACAAGTTTTGGAGCACCTCGTATGGCTTGCCTTTCACCTTGCGGGTCAGCACCTCGTTTCACGGCCGCCAATATCTGTCGGGCATGTTCCTTTGCTTGGTCAAACGGGATTTGCCCATGAGTGCCAATCGTCACCGAACGTTGTTTAGCACTGCGTCCACCGCCGTATGAACGATATTTGACAACGTATCGCTTTGCGCCTGAGGGCAACAGTCTGACACCAAACCCGGATAGCGTGCCATCCCAAAGAAAAAGGGTCTTATCTTCGCGGCATGTGGCGTTGTCGATTTGTCGTTTACTCAATTTCATTAGCTTTGGTTCCTCAAAACAGCCGCAGCAACCACCTAGCAACCACCGGGCATAGCACTTTGTGACAAGCAGTATGAGGAGAACGTGGGTGAATCTCAATAAAAACACAGATATTTCAAATGGTTATGCACCAATGTAGCGCAGCGTAGAAGACCGTAGAAAAGCCGTTTGAACTAACTTTTAATCAGTGGGTCGCAGGTTCGAATCCTGCACGGCTCACCACTTTTTTCTTTAAATAACAGAATCTTACCGAATACTTGTCGCAGCTTTTTGGTTAGGCGCGCCCGGTTTTCACGGACTATTCACGGACGACATTGATGCAACAGGTCAGCATCATTTCGCCCTCGCCTCTCGGTTTTCTTATCGCAGCCCGAGATTCCGCGATCAAGGTTTACATTCATTCAACATGCCCCTCACAGCGTAGATGCAGCCCTAAGTGGACGCCTGAGGCCCGCAAAATTGCTCTCTGGTAAGTGCGCTTACAGAGTGGTAAATGGCAACTGTTGCCGGTCACTCAGGGCATTTGGGGAACGGTTAGGCAGGGCGGCGAAAGCTCACGACCTGAGTTGCGTCTTGCCATGACCCTTTTTCCACTGCGTGCTCAATCAGGTTTGCCCACGTGTCCATTACCCGTACTTTCTGGTTCCACAAGCTGGCGTGGTTATAGGCAGCTCGGGGGCCAGACAGCGACTGTGACTGCCGATGATTCAGCATCGCATCAGCGACCATGGCATCGCCGATACCTAACTCAGCCAACGTGGTTAAAAATGTGCGGCGGAAGAGGCCATTTGGGTTCTTCTGTTCGATGTATCGGGCCATGACCAGAATCGCTCCTGCTTCAAAGATGATCAGAGGCACCATGTCACCCCTCTCGTCACCTTTTGTGTCACCTCTACAGGGTCACTTTTTCCGAAAAACCCTTATTTTTATGATTTTTTTGTCGAAAGCACTGGTGCCTCAAGAGGGACTCGAACCCCCGACCTTGTCCTTACGAAGGACCTGCTCTACCAGCTGAGCTATTGAGGCAAGCGATGGTGTCCTTAAACCCTAGTGCTGATGCGTGCAAGTCTCGTTAGCCGTAGACGCCTTCAATGCGCGTTATGATGATTCGGACAGCGCAAATCGCTGGCATCCCACTCCATTCCTGAACTGCTACAAAAAAACTAACCTTGCAAAGTACTTAGCCTCGTCTTTGTTGCTGCTTCGTTTAGATTGACTGATTTGTTTTATTTCTATATTTCATGAAATATGATAGAACGAATAACAAACCAATTGGCCATCCTGGGTCATCCGCAGCGCATCCTTGTGTTTCGTATGTTGATCCGGCGTTTTCCTGACAGCGTCCCTGCCGGAGAGTTGGCGGATGAGCTCGACCTGAAGGCCAGCACTCTATCCAATTACCTGAACGCGCTGCAGCGTTCCGGGCTGGTCAAGCAGGAACGTTCCGGGACGTCCCTGCTCTATTCGGTAGAAATGAATAACGTGCAGCAGATGCTTGATTATCTGATCGTTGATTGCTGCCGTGGTCGTCCAGATATCTGCATGCCTTTTGCTCAGGGAAGTGAGACGGTGAAAAATCGGAAGTTCAATGTCTTGTTTCTGTGCGTGGGCAACTCTGCCCGCTCAATATTTGCGGAATCCTTGCTGCGCCAATTGGGGGGTGACCGGTTCAACGTTTACTCGGCCGGTACCCAGCCCACGTCCCAGCTCAACCCTTTCGCTTTGCAGGTCCTGAGCGACAAGGGGCATGACACCTCTATCCTGCGGTCCAAACATATGTCCGAGTTTGCGGCGCCCGACGCGCCCGAGATGGATTTTGTCTTTACCGTCTGCAATCAGGCCGCAAACGAGGAATGTCCTGCCTGGGAAGGCCAGCCAATCAGCGGCCATTGGGGAATGCCCGACCCGGTAAATGCCACAGGCACGGATGCCGAGAAAAGCCTGGCCTTTCAAAACGCCTACGGCGCGCTCAAGCGCCGGATCGAGGCCTTTACGTCTTTGCCGGTCGAAAGCCTCGACGGGATCGCATTGCAATCTGCTGTTGATGATATTGGCAGGACACCCACTGAGGACATCAAATGACGACTTATGCTGTGAACGGGCTGGGCCGGATGGGAAAACTGGCCCTGAAGCCGTTGTTGGACAAAAGCGCAAAGATTGCATGGATCAATGACGCGGTTGGCGATCCTGAAATGCACGCACACCTTCTGGAGTTTGATACTGTGCATGGGCGTTGGGACGCCACGTTCGAGCATGATTCCGACAGCGTTACGATCAACGGAACCCGTCTGCCATTTATCGGAACCAATGACCTGTCTGAACTGCCGCTGGACGGCGTCGATGTGGTGATCGACTGCACCGGTGTCTTCAAGACAGAAGCCAAATTGGCGCCGTATTTCGAAGCTGGTGTGAAGAAGGTTGTTATCTCGGCCCCGGTCAAGGATGGCCCGACTGCCAACATCGTCATGGGCGTGAATGAGACTACTTATGATCCAGCTGCCCATAGCATCGTAACGGCGGCGTCCTGCACAACCAATTGCCTAGCACCTGTGGTCAAGGTCATCCACGAAAACCTGGGCATTCGCCATGGGTCGATGACCACGATCCATGACGTGACCAACACACAAACCATCGTGGACCGCCCCGCCAAAGATCTGCGCCGGGCGCGCTCGGCGTTGAACTCTTTGATTCCAACCACCACCGGTTCGGCCACGGCGATTACGCTGATCTACCCCGAACTCAAAGGGCGGCTGAACGGGCATGCCGTGCGCGTGCCGCTATTGAACGCCTCGTTGACCGATTGCGTTTTCGAGGTTGAGCGTGAGACAACCGTCGAAGAGGTCAACGCGTTATTCAAAACCGCTGCTGACGGTGATCTGAATGGCATCCTCGGCTATGAGACGCGGCCGCTGGTTTCTACCGATTACACCAATGACGAACGGTCTTCGATTGTTGATGCGCCCTCGACCATGGTGGTCAATGGCACACAGGTGAAAATCTATGCCTGGTACGACAACGAAATGGGCTATGCGCACCGCTTGGTCGATGTCGCGCTGATGGTGGGTGCTTCGCTGTGACCCAACGGCCCGCAGGACTGTCGGCCTATATCGCGGTCACGGCGGCCTATTGGGCCTTTATGCTGACCGACGGGGCCCTGCGTATGCTGGTGCTGTTGCACTTTCACACGATGGGGTTTTCGCCGGTTCAACTGGCATACCTGTTTGTACTTTACGAGATCGCTGGCATCGGCACGAACCTTGCCGCGGGTTGGATCGCGGCCCGGTTCGGTTTGACATCGACACTTTATGCTGGGCTGACATTGCAGGTTGGGGCACTGTTGGTTCTCACTGAATTAGACCCTAATTGGGCGATTCCAACCGAAGTTGTCTTTGTGATGATCGTGCAAGGGGCCAGTGGAGTCGCCAAGGATTTGGCCAAGATGTCCTCAAAGTCCGCGGTCAAACTGTTGGCCCCAACTGACGGCGGGGGGCTGTTCCGCTGGGTTGCGGCCTTAACCGGGTCAAAGAACGCCGTTAAGGGGCTTGGCTTTCTGCTTGGGGCTGCGTTGCTGGCTACCTTGGGTTTTATGTGGGCCGTTCTCGCAATGGCGGTGATACTGGCGGTGATTCTTGTCGCCGTCATCCTGTTCATGCCGCCCGGCCTGCCCGAGGGTCGCAAAGACGCCAAATTCTCTGAGGTCTTTTCGAAATCCGCCAACGTGAATTGGTTATCAGCTGCTCGAGTCTTCTTGTTTGGTGCACGGGACGTTTGGTTCGTGGTCGGCATCCCGATCTATTTCTACGCGGTACTGTCGGACGGAACCGAGGATGGCAACCGTGCCGCGTTTTTCATGATCGGCACGTTCATGGCCGTTTGGGTCATACTTTACGGAGCAGTTCAGGCCAGCGCGCCGAAAATCCTGCGTGCAAAGGAACGCCCGGAAGGAGACCTTATCCACGCAGCCAAGAATTGGGCCGCAGCACTGTTCTGCGTGCCTGCTGCCCTGACCATCGCGGTTCTGCTCTCGTCCGGCCCCGAGACATGGCTGACCGTTACGTTGGTCGTGGGCCTTTTGGCCTTCGGGGCGATCTTCGCCGTCAATTCAGCGCTGCATTCATATCTTATCCTGGCCTTCACCAAGTCCGAGCGTGTGACGATGGATGTGGGCTTTTACTACATGGCCAATGCAACGGGCCGCCTTTTCGGCACAGTCCTATCTGGTTTGACATATCAAATCGGTGGACTTTCACTGGTTCTGGGCACCGCAGCCGCGATGGTCGCCTTGGCTGCACTGACATCCGGCAAACTGACCGATCAGACAAAAGAGGCATATCCATGAGCATCTTCGAACGCTATCTGACTGTCTGGGTCGCACTTGCCATGGTTGGCGGCGTGTTGATCGGTTTGGCCGCCCCCGAACTGGTTCAACTGATCGCCTCGGCCGAAGTGGCCAGCGTCAATCTTGTGGTAGCTTTGCTGATCTGGGCGATGGTCTACCCCATGATGGTCGGCGTGGATTTCGGCGCAGTGGCGGGCGTTGCCCGGCAACCACGCGGGTTGATCGTGACGCTGGTGGTCAACTGGCTGATTAAGCCTTTCACCATGGCCTTTCTGGCGGTTCTGTTCTTTGACCACGTCTTTGCGCCATGGATTAAACCCGAAGACGCGGCGCAATACACCGCCGGGCTGATCCTGCTGGGTGCCGCGCCCTGCACCGCTATGGTGTTCGTCTGGTCTCAGCTGACCAGGGGCGATGCGACCTATACCCTGGTGCAGGTTTCCGTGAACGACTTGATCATGGTGGTGGCATTCGCCCCGATCGTGGCCTTTCTGCTGGGCGTGACCGATATCCAGGTTCCATGGCAAACGCTGTTTCTGGCAACTGTTCTATATGTCGTATTGCCGCTGATCGCCGGCCTCTTCACCCGACACAAACTGGGATCGCAGGAGGCAATCGATGCGTTTTCCGCACGCGTCAAGCCGTGGTCGGTCATGGGCCTGATCGCCACGGTCGTCATTCTGTTCGGCTTGCAGGGGCAGACCATTCTGGCCAAACCACTGGTGATTGTCTTGATCGCAGTGCCAATTCTGATCCAGAGCTACGGTATTTTTGCCCTGGCCTACGGCACAGCCTTTGCTTTGAAAGTGCCGCACCGGATCGCCGCACCCTGCGCCATGATCGGCACGTCAAACTTCTTTGAGCTGGCTGTCGCTGTGGCCATCAGCCTGTTCGGATTGAACTCGGGAGCAGCGCTGGCGACGGTCGTAGGAGTTCTGGTTGAAGTCCCGGTGATGCTGTCGCTGGTTGCCTTCGCAAACCGTACACGGGCGCGGTTTCCAGAAGTCGAAACGCAATACTCTAAAAAAACACTCAATTCCAACTGACAAATGGTCAGTCGCGGAGATCACCCAAAAGCGTAAAGTGAACCGAAAACTCGGGTTCACTAACGCTTTGTCTCGAAGTACTACTCGTGCTTCAGCAGCTGTCAAAAATGGACGAAGTTCAATTTCAGCTTGATAAGTCGTCTGCATTAACCGAATTTCTGCGCAAGAGTGAGTCAGTGCTTTTGTCGAGCCCTGACGCAAGCATCAATTCAGACAAACCTAGTTAGCGTGAGACTATTTTGGCATTAATAAGCAATCGCAGAAAAATAATGAATGTGTCTTCCAGTAGCGCAGTGCTTTCCAAGATCGGAGATTACGATTTCCTGTCTGTGGACATCTTCGACACCCTCCTCTTTCGCCATTGCAACTCTCCCATTGATGCCTTCGGTTTCATGGAGGAGCACATAGAAACAAGGCAGGTGACCGAGTATTTTAAGGACTATCGGGTCGCAGCCGAGCAATTGGCTCGGGAAGACGCAGACCAGAAAGGACTGGAGGACGTTTCGTTAGACGAGATTTATTTTTGTTTTCAACAACTCACGAATTGTAGCGGTACGCAAACTGAGCAGATCAAACAGCTCGAACTAGAAACGGAAATGGACCTGCTTCACGCCACCAATTTTGGAAGAAAGTTGGTGGCCAAGCTAAAAAACACAAAGAAACGACTTGTCATCACGTCGGATATGTACCTTCCCCAAAACTTTCTTGAGAAAGTGCTGGAGGCAAAAGGAATTATCGGATGGGAACGCGTCTTCGTTTCGAACGAGCAAGGAAAGACCAAACATACTGGCAACTTGTTCGAAGAGGTGGTTGAGTATTTTGGTGTTCCACACGAAAAAATTTTACATATCGGTGATAACAAACATGCCGATGGCAAAATGGCTGCCGGCGCAGGTATGCAGTCCCATGTAGTCTTGGCTAGCAAGGACGTACCTGCCAGATCTCCAAAACCAAAGCACCATTCCAATATTCTTGCAGGAACCCGCCCAGTCTTTCAGATTTTTTCCGCGAATTTTCTGGAGACACATCATTACGATGCTGAAAAGTTAGACTTCCGTACATTATCCGAGGACCAGTACTTTGAGGCCGTCGGGGCCGTATTGGTCGCGCCATTGATCACATCGATGCTTATCTGGATGAAGCAGGTGATGGACAAAAAGGACATCTCGCGCATTGCATTTCTTGCACGCGATGGGATGTTTCCCAAAGCTGCGTTCGAACTGCTGTGGCCAGACAAATATGACACGCAGTACTTAGCTGCGTCTAGGCGATTGCTCACGCTGCCATTCACTGTTCTGGAACCCGACACTATTGGTGGTATGCTTCATACGACCTTGGCGAATTCGGAAACATTGCAAGAATTCCTGAACAAGATCTCAGGCGGACCAAGCCTAAAAGGAATCTTTGCAAATCACGGCTTGAGTGAAACAGAGTCACTCACGAGAAATACACGCAAACAGGCCTTGGGTCTTCTCAGGGAAAGCCCCGAGGCTTTTTATCAATCTTTCGCGCATGAGCGCGACCTGCTGACAAAATATTACCGTTCAGCTTTTCCTGCAGGCACGAAGACCGCTGTGTTTGATGTCGGCTGGCGCGGTAGCCTACAGCGTTCAATTTGCGAGATCGTGGGCACGGAAGCGGATGTCGTCGGTCTGTATTTCGGAACAAGCCCTCACGCCATATCAATCCTAAGGCGCGGCGGTCTGGATTATGAAAGCTATACAGCATCAAATGGGCTTCCGTCCCAATTGGCCGCCTGGTTTACCGATTTTCGGGATATCGTTGAGTTTTTCTGTTCAGCAGATCATGGCAGCGTCCTTGGATTACAAGAAAATGACTCAGGTGAGATATCTTGGAGCACTGCTGATGTCGGCGACTTGGAAGCAGCCAACCTCCGGCGCGCGAAAATAATTCAAGATGCCGCGCTGAATGCTATCGAGTCTGTACTCAAGGCAATGTCGGCCGAGACGATATCTAAATATACCAGACCGAAAGATGAACGCGACTTGCGTCAATTTCTGAGAAAGCCGCACCGCCTGGACGCCCATAGATTCAAGAATGTCAGAATCTTCGATGGAGTGGGAGACACAACTGGTGAGAGCCTGACCAGAATTGGTGAACGTAACACACATTATCGCAACGCCAAAAATAGTCGGTGGCGAGCAGCATATGCATCTCAACTCAACCCCTTTTCGTACGCCCTACTGAAGTTTGTGTTAAGAAAAAGAAAGAAAGTTAAACTATAGCTACCCACATTTTTCGAAAACTCCATCGAGATTGCAAATGTAGGTGTTACTTGCGTCTTTCTTTGGCTAGTAACAATGAATGTCATACGGGGCTTAGTGACCTGCTACGTATAACCGCCAATTAAGGGCGTTTTCTAAATAATCGCAAAGCCTTAAAATAGTTTCGGTTTTTCTTCGCGGCTCTATCACGCCTTTTTTTTCTGTTAGCCGGAATATCATAGGTATAGTGGGTTTCAAGCTCTTGCGATTTCCCCCCAATAAACGAACAACTTCCGGGAACACCAACATTTGGGTATTTTTCGCCCAGATGTTTTATTCCACGCCAGTAACGCTCTGTAACATATCCCTTGGAGTAGTGCTGAAACTCAACGGGCAAAACCATGACAGGAACGCCAAAATTCTCCTGTGCATTGATACAAAAGTCTTCGGCGTAAAGGTCGAACGTTAGGGCCTCATCAAACCGTAACCTAGGTCGATCCCTTAACAGCCGAGTGTGTATTAAGATCGCCACGCAATCCAATGTTTCAACCCAAGTCGGTGACGTAACCGGCAGACCAACCTGTAGCACCGAAGAGCCATCTTTTTCACTACATTTATGCTGTCCAAACCCGACCGGCGCATGCCCGTCCAGCCTTACTCCAAAGGTCCCGTAGACTGCTTCGTGTGCCAAGTTCTCTGTGCCAAACAACTCTCCCTGAACTTCAAAGTCTTCATGAACGAAAAACAGCCACACATCCTCATTCAAGTGGTTATCTATGATTTCGTTGTATAGCTTCGGCAAGCCTGCCGATCGACCGCGATTGTCAAATAGGTGAATATCCACATTCAACAAAAACTTGTTTTCAGAGAACAGTTCAGTTGCCATCTTTTCATTCACAAACGGAACGAAAATCTTCAACGGGTCACCGTTTGAAACTGTCATTTCTGACCCAGTTCATTTTGTTTTTGACGCTGAAAACGCCGCACTGAATTCCAGTACGAGATTTTCAGCGGGTGGCGGTACATTATGCGGCGCCAATCAAGTTGCCCTATGTCGTCTCGCATAGATAAATCCTTAATGGAATTTGGCAGCATACGGTCGTAGTTGTGTAGCTGCTGCTCGTGAATCTGCCGGCGAAAATCGGTCAGATATCTTGACGAGATTGACACAGGCTTCCAGTAAGACTCGATCGTTCTCCATTCAGTCTCACCCTTGCACCACGGAAACGGAACGTTTTCGAATGTCCGATATTCCCGTTCAGTTGGCGTTGTGACCAGGCGCGTAAGGCAGAAAAGGTTGAAGTCCTTCAGTTCCCGGCGATCTAACGTATCCTTTATCGGCGCGATCATACGGAGGAAATCGAGAGCCCCTCGTTGGACGCAAATAGAAGCGAGGAGTCCAACATCGGTGATCGCTTCAGCCTCGCCATTCAAAGCCACAGATATGTCTTTCCCAGAACTCAAATTGGGAAAGGATGCTTTAGGGTTGGCAAACAGCAAGTCAAAAAGCACTGTACTTCCTATTACCGACACATCGGTGTTCGTCGCGTTCGAACCGTCAAGCAAATACGCTGAAGCTCTTTCCTGGCGAACCAGAGAACTTTGACCAAAAATACAATACCGATGCACTTGTGGCGAAGTTAAAAAATCAAAGTCCAGAGCGCTGCCATCGACATCCACAATAGCAATGTTTTTAAAATCTCGGGCTTTCCATGCTTCAATACGATGCCATAACTGTTTGCGTTCTTCGGAAGAGACGTTCGAAAGATCACTGGTTAAAACTTCTATCACTTCGCTGATCGAATAACATGATAATGGCAGTTTCAGAGTACTTAGCGATTGCTCAATAATCTGGACTTGGCCAGGCGGAAGAAGTAGCTCATCGAACTCATCCTGCGCTGAGCGTTCCGCAATATAGTCACAGAACCCCAGCAACACCGGCCCGCAAACATTGAAGCCGAAACTATAAAGATCGGGTTCCTCGGGATCGACATGAGGCATTCGCGCTGCGATCTGGCCCAATATCAAGTCCGAAGTGAACGTGTATTCTCCGCAGTCTTGATCAACAAATGGAGCATCATCCTGCCTAAGGCAATCGCTGTGTTGGTTTACATGAATTTCAGTTATGGCGCTGTCCACGTCGTCGTTCATATTCGTGAGTATGCACTGACCGAAATGCAGGGCACGGTTTGGTGCAGACTCCTCGTTAGCTGCGGCTTTCAAAAGAAAGTGACGGCCATCCAAAGGGCTATACAACGCATCCAGTTCAATCCCGAGTGCCTCCAAGAACCTAGATACTTGGTCTTTGTTCATTTGCGTATCATTGATGCCGATCAGTCGCTTCCCCTTATCCCGAGCAACCGTGGCAATCATAACAAAGGCTTGATTTAAAAAGTGGAACTTTTCTTCGCACTCCCTTTCATCGTCAGGCGTCACGGTGTTGTCCGGCAGAAGCACTGCAAGAAGGCTGTAAATCTCGTTTAGACTGATCTCGGATGCTTCATTGGTTCCAAAACGCCGCTCGGCAAGCTGCTCCGCCTTTAGTCGTGCGCCACAGAAACCTTCGACACCAAGTGACTGCTCCATAAAACGGAAAACGCCATCCGAGCTTAGCACGCAACGCGACAGCAATGTTTTAGAAACATCAAACGCGATGACGTCGTGGTTTTCGATGAGGTTCGAAATTGTCGAAAACGCGTAACCCGTCCGTCGAACGACTTCAGCCTTGTTTCGTTCCTGCGACAGCATAGACCCTTCCAACACGAGGTGAGTAAAATTTCAGCGCTGTTGATACCAAGCATCGAACTCGACTGCCAGTAGTCTATTGGATTGACTGAAACCAAATCCTCGATGACCTCGGGGCCTCCAATCCCGAGAATAGAAGCACATGTCAATTAAGTGCTGTAACCTGATATCAAGCATTTGATAACTGGCAAAACTTGAGGCATGTCCCTCGACATAGCTCATTGCCTCAAGAAGTGCTCCGAAAACACTAATTGCTTAGTTGACGGCAAGCGGTCTGCCGCTTGGAGGCCATCTGACTTGCAGACAGGCCAGCGAACACGCAACTTTCTACATTGAGACTTTCCCGGCCTCCATTTTCGAGTATAAGCCTATTTGGATATTGTCCAGCGATGGCGATTGAGCTAGCCCATTCTTGACCCTGCGCGCACCGTAGGATGGCACTATAGGTAATGTCTATTATGGAATTCATAACCCTCTCTATACCAGAGGTGAAGCTGATTACGCCAAAGCGATTTGGCGATCACCGAGGTTTTTTCGAGGAGACTTACAACAGTGATCAGTTCTCTTCTGCCGGGATCAAGACGGTTTTTGTCCAAGACAATCACTCTGTGTCCAGTGAAATCGGAACGGTGCGAGGCCTGCACTTCCAGGCGCCACCGAAAGCGCAAGCTAAGCTTGTTCGCTGCGGACGAGGAAGATTCTTCGATGTCGTGGTGGATATTCGCAAGGGATCTCCGACATTTGGTCAATGGGTCGGCGAAGAGCTAAGTTTTGAAGATGGGCGCATGCTATTCGTCCCGGCTGGCTTTGCTCATGGTTTTATGACGTTGGAGCCGGACACCGAAATTGTATATAAGTGTTCGGACACTTATGCGCCAGAAACTGAGGGGGCTGTTCACTGGAGCGACCCCGAAATCGGCATTGAATGGCCACTCAAATCAACCGAAATAAAGCTGTCTGATAAAGATGCAGCTGCGCTGCGCCTGTCAGAGCAGGAATCCCCTTTTAAATTTGAGGACACCAAATGAAACTTTTGGTCACCGGAGGCGCCGGATTTATTGGATCCGCGGTTGTCCGTCGTGCTATTGCCCAAGGTCATTCCATAATCAACGTGGATTCGCTGACTTATGCGGCTTGCCTCGACAACGTTGCAACAGTTGCTGATGCGGATGGTTATACCTTTGAACACGCAGACATTCGCGACCCGTCGGCGATGACGTCTGTGCTTAAGAAACACAATCCAGATGCGATCATGCATCTAGCTGCTGAAAGCCATGTTGACCGTTCAATCGACGGCCCCGCAGCGTTTATTGATACAAACGTAACTGGTACATACGTTCTTTTGGAGGCGGCGCGCGCTTACTGGACTGATGCGGGCAAACCATCTGGATTTCGCTTTCACCATATCTCGACGGATGAGGTTTTTGGAACTCTGGGAGAAACCGGGTATTTCACAGAAGAAAGTCCTTACCAACCTAATTCGCCTTATTCGGCCTCAAAGGCGAGCTCGGACCACCTTGTTCGCGCCTGGCACGAAACATATGGATTACCAATTGTTTTGACAAATTGCTCAAACAACTATGGTCCATATCAGTTTCCCGAAAAGCTGATACCGGTCGTTGTCCACAAGGCATTGTCTAGGCAGCCGATACCTATCTACGGTAAGGGAGACAACATCCGCGACTGGCTGCATGTCGAGGACCATGCAGAGGCGCTGCTGCTTGTTCTGGAAAAAGCGGCCGTCGGTGCAAGCTACAACATTGGTGGCGAAAACGAGATGACAAATCTTGAACTCGTCAAATTGCTCTGCAGTATTCTGGACCGGCTTCGACCGGCAGAGAAACCTTATGCTGAACAGATCACTTTCGTGACTGATCGCCCTGGCCACGACCGCCGTTATGCGATTGATCCGACTCGAATTGTTGAAGACCTTGGCTGGCACCCAACCTATACTCCTGAGACGGGATTGGAACAGACCGTCCAATGGTATCTGGACAACGAAGCTTGGTTGAATGCGCTTCTGGCGCGCGATGGTGTTGGTGATCGCCTTGGTATCGCCAAATGAAAATACTCGTCTTCGGCCGAAGCGGGCAGGTCGCTACAGAATTGCAACGGCAAGCGCCTGCGCGTGGTATCCTATTGGAGGCGATGGGTCGCGAGGACGCCGACCTTTTACATCCGGAAAATTGCGCTGACCACATTAGGAAAACCAACGCTGATGTGGTCATTAACGCCGCTGCTTTTACTGCGGTCGATAAGGCTGAAGACGAGAAAGATATCGCTCGGCGCGTTAACGCTGATGCGCCCGGTTCTATGGCCCAAGCGGCGGCCGAACGTGGCATTCCGTTCATTCACATCTCGACGGATTATGTCTTTGATGGATCAGGGACGCTCGCACGAACTACAAACGACCCGACTAGCCCGCTTGGCGTATACGGTAGTACTAAACTGGAAGGCGAAGATAAGGTCGCGGCGGCCGGAGGCTGGCATGGTATTCTCCGTACAAGTTGGGTGTTCTCGGCGCATGGAAACAATTTCGTCAAGTCGATGCTTCGATTGGCGGAAACACGAAACCACGTAACCATAGTTGCCGATCAGGTTGGGGGCCCCACGCCTGCAGCGGACATCGCAGCTACATTGCTTAGAATGGCCGAGGCAGGGTCCAGTGTGGAGGGTGGCCTGTTTCATTATGCAGGAAGCCCAGACGCAAGCTGGGCAGATTTCGCACGCGAGATTTTTTTACAGGCAGGCTTAGATATTTCGGTTGAAGATATCCCAACCAGCGCATACCCGACGCCTGCTGCCCGCCCAAAAAATTCGCGGCTGGACTGTTCCCAGCTTGAAAAAACTTATGGGCTTCTTCGCCCTGACTGGAAAGCCGGGCTAACCAAGGTACTGAGGCAATTAGGTCAGACCCCAAAAGGCCAATTTTGAAAGGTTAACGCATGCAACGTAAGGGAATTATTCTTGCCGGAGGCTCTGGAACGCGGCTTTACCCGATTACGATGGCCGTGTCCAAACAGCTGCTACCAGTTTACGATAAGCCAATGATTTTCTACCCACTCAGTGTATTGATGTTGGCGCAGATCCGCGAAGTTGCAATCATCACAACACCACAGGACCAGGAGCAGTTCATTCGCCTCTTTGGTGATGGCAGTCAATATGGACTGTCACTGACGTGGATCGTGCAAGACTCTCCTGACGGGTTGGCGCAAGCTTATACACTGGCGGAAGATTTCCTCGCCGGCGCTCCTTCGGCATTGATCTTGGGTGACAATATCTTCTTCGGCCACGGTCTTCCAAGCCTGCTGGCCCAGGCAGATGCCAACAAGCAAGGCGGTACGGTTTTTGCATATCGCGTCGCCGACCCAGAGCGGTATGGCGTTGTTGCTTTTGAGGACCAAAAGGTTGGTCAGATTGTTGAAAAACCACAAAACCCGCCGTCAAACTACGCAGTCACCGGCCTCTACTTTCTCGATGGTGACGCGCCGGCGCGGGCTAAAGAAATCCAACCGTCTGAGCGCGGCGAGCTTGAGATTACTTCGCTTTTGCAAATGTACTTGGACGAAAACCTGCTCGATGTTCAGACTATGGGTCGGGGCTTCGCCTGGCTGGATACTGGGACACACGGCACTCTGCTGGAGGCAGGAAGCTTTGTAAGAACGCTGACAGAACGTCAGGGTATGCAAACCGGTAGCCTTGATGAGATCGCCTGGAGCAATGGATGGATCGATGATGCCGCTCTCGAGAAGCGCTCAAAACTGTTCGCAAAATCGACTTATGGCGCCTACCTTCATTCGCTTCTGAGCGATTAAAGCTAGCACCGAGTAAGTGAGCCTGACGATCCGGAATAAATTGCATCCAAGCTAGGGCCGTCACAAAGACATTCCGTCCGATCAGCCAGAACGTGAATCGAGTAAGCACTGGACCGAAACGGCCCGGCGCTCGCGCCTAAACTGGCGCGGTATAAAATGGTTTCAGGGCTTGTTTCGCTTCGAACGCGGCTAAAAAAACGCGCGCTGTGTCGAGGGCTTCGCGGATCGTGACGTCCATATCCAGATAACGGTAAGTACCCAAACGGCCAACAAAAGTTACCTTCTCTGTCTTGTCGGCCAGCGCAACATACTCACTAAGCAATGCTTTTTCTTTTACCTGACGGATCGGGTAGTAGGGAATGTCATCCGGACCCGCCGCGCGGGAAAACTCGCGATAACAGACCGAGCCTTCGTGCGGCTCCCACGGTGCAAAGTGCTTGTGCTCGGTGATCCGGGTAAAGGGCACCTCTTCCTCGCCATAGTTCATCACGGCGCAACCCTGATAGTCGCCGTCATAGGTGAACCGTTCGAAATCAAGGGTGCGGTATCCCAGGCGCCCAAGCTCATAGTCGAAATAGCCATCCAGCGGGCCTGAGTAGAACACATGATCGAAGCCATCCGCCATGTTGCGATCGAACATGGTGTTCAGCTTCACTGTGATCCCCGGGTGATCGAGGATGCCACCAATCATGTCGGTGTAACCGTTCTCGGGCATGCCTTGGAATTTATGGAAAAAGTAGTTGTCGTCGTAGTTGAACCGCACCGGTAAGCGTTTCAGGATCGACGCCGGCAGCTCGGACGGGTGGCAGCCCCATTGCTTGATCGTGTAGCCCTTGAAAAACGCCTCATACAGATCACGACCGACGAACCGCATCGCTTGTTCCTCGAAACTCTGCGGGTCGGTGATGGATGTATCAGCCTGTTCTTCGGTGATAAACGCGCGGGCCTCGTCCGGGCGCATGGTCTTGCCAAAGAACTGGTTGATCGTGTGCAGGTTCACCGGCAGCGAATAGACCTGCCCCCGCGAGGTGGTTTTGACCCGGTTCTTATAGGGCAGGAAGTTGGCGTATTGGTTCACATACTGCCAAACCTCTTCGTCATTCGTATGGAAGATATGTGGCCCGTACACATGGACCATGACGTCGGTATCGGCATCCCGTTCTGTGTGGCAATTTCCACCGATATGGTCACGGCTGTCGACCACGGTGACATCATGCCCTTGTTCCGCAAGTTGGCGACCGATCACAGCCCCAGACAATCCGGCCCCAACCATCAAAAACTGCATATCAGGGGCTTTCCTGTTTCATCGAAATCGTCGTCATGTCGAGGGGTTTGATCAGCTGACGGCGGGCAATCTTGAATATACCCGACCGCGCCTCGCTGGCACTGCGGAACTTCGGCAGAACCGACATCCATGCCCGGCACATGTGCCATCCCAACTGCAAACGACCCGAGATGGGTTGCCCACCTTGCAGGATCGCGGCAAAGACGACCGGAACGGTGCGCCGCGACAGATCAAACATCTGCTTCAGAACGGCCTCTTCTTCCTCTGAGCTGAGGTTGTTCGACGCAGCCATCGCAGCTTTCAGGTTCTTTCCGATCGGCCGCGTGTGGTGCATTGCGATTTCGTCCAGAATGGCGGTTCGAAAAGCGCCAGCCTCGGCCCATCGGCACCAGATATAATCCAGGCCGTAGCCGCTCATGGTGCCCTGGAAAAGCGGCAATGCTTTCTTCAGGATATCCTTGTGCAGGCACGGGGCCATGATCTCGATATAGTTCGTGTAGCGCAGTACGAAGCCCGGGCATTGGCTGAACACAAAATGCGAGAAATAGCTTTCGGGGGTCAGTGACGGTTGCGCAATACGCAGGCCGTGAACCTGCATGGCATCAAACAGCGCATTTACCGCCGTGGCGCTGATGTCCAGATCATCATCCGGCAGCCAATAGTAGTCATATTGATCCAGGTCACGATCCGCCAGGGTTTTGAACAACCCGTCCCATTTGCCGCCTTTTACCAGCACGGCCTCAACACCGGGTTCAGGTTCGAATGCCGCAAAAGCCTCATCCGAGAAATAGCTGATCAGAAGATCGTAGCTACGATCTTCATAGGGGATTTCCTGCCACCGATGGTGCAATGACTTGTTGCCCGCACGGACAACCACAAGGCTATTCTTCATGCGCGGTTCCGAACCCGATTGCCGGCCTGCATCAGGGGGCCGAGCCCTTCGATCATGTCCGGGTTCAGCGGGTGGCTCAACCGTCCGTACGTGTACTTTGTCTGGTACATTAAGTTTCGAACGAACCTGGCCATGGATGAACCCGGCTTGGTTTTGCTTCGGCAGTGATCGATGGTGCTGTTGAAGTCTTCGCGCTCTGTAATCATCTTTTGCCCAAGGGTCAGGATGGGCACGTTATGCTCCCAGTAGAACTTTAGGTCGATGTCAATTGGTCGCGCGATCGGCGCGTTCAGCGCCAATAGGCGCTTGGCGGCGCGCCTGCCGATGATGTAGCCAGTAGTTCTCGGCGGTAGACGGTCAGACAGGATAAGGTTTTGATCTGCAACGGATTTAATCACCTGCCCATTGTTCCTCGAAATGCCATCCAACTTGATCATAACGTCTTCGAAACACTTACCACATTCCAAGAGCTCTTCCAAAAAAGATCTGGGGTCCTGAACAAAGGCGGCGTCATCCTCTAAAACAAGACTGACATAGTCTTGAGATTTCACAATCTCTTGCCATATCTGACGATGTCCCAACGTGCAGGCGACTTCATTTCGGCTGAGGGGACGTTTGAACTTGATGCGGTTCATGTCCGCGTCATAAAATTTCCGCAGCTCCGCGTTGCTTATCTGATCGCCGGCAATGGCATCGCTAAATTTGTGGCACAGGCCAAAGCGCGCAATTTCGCTTTCGCAGAAACGTCGCCTTTCTACATCGTTCGGTAGACTCAAAATGACGGTCTTGATGGACACGAAAATAATACCAATATTTTTTCACAGAGTTACTATGAGCCGTGTTTACCAGTTACAAGTGCAATCGGTCGATCCCTATCTACAGTGTTGCATTGACGCTTTCCCGCAGCAAAAAACCGATCAAGGTAAACAATCAGACATACGCTACAATGATCTTGCAGAAAAAGCAGAACATTATGCAGAACATTATAGTGGCTCCACACTGAGTATCACAATGAAACTAAAAAGAAAATCATTTGACGACACCTAATCTCCCAGTCAGAGATTCTTCCCGCCCCCGGTTTGCTCTGGTTGTTGCATTGCAGTCGCAATCAGATCGCGGAACTCCATAAATTTGTGGAGACACGGTGTAAGCAAGACAAATTCGCTAAAACAAGTATGTCGGAATCCAAACTGCAGCGCGTGTCGCGTGATCCCATACCGGAATACGCGGCATCGCCAGCCTTCTATTTTACAGCAGACACTTGCTCATTCCGGCGCCCAAGCCTATTTGACTTGAACGATTGCGCAACCGTTCGAATGGGCAACTCTTTCGCGCCATTTGATCTGCCCTTTAGACAGGATTGAATATAGGTTATCTGAACGAGCGCATGATTTCACGATCTGGAGAATGCAATGATTAAGCGTGCCTGGACCAGTTGGCGATCAGGCCATATGGGCCGCCTCATTACCGAGAGCTTTTTTGCCCAAGGCCCCCTTTATGCCGTTGCTATCGTTGCGATGATCGCTGTTGCCGCAACCACTGCGGGCTCTGCTTTCATGATGGAATACATCGTTGACGCGATGACCAGCCCTGAAATGCGTGAATGGGCAGCCGTGATTGCTCTTAGCGTTGTCTTGCTATTTCTAGCCAAAGCGCTCGCCTCTTATATCCAATCTATCTACCTCGCTCGCGCGGGCAACCGGATCATCGCGATGCAACAAGACCGCTTGTACCGCAGGCTGTTGCGGCATGGCGTTTCTTTCTTCGCAGAGATGGAATCCTCCGACCTGCTCATGCGAACGACCCAAGGCGCGCAGGCTGCCCGGACCCTGATTGATGTTCTCGTCACCGGATTCGTTCGGGACGCTTTGACATTAGTAGGCTTGGTCACGGTCATGGTGTACCAACAGCCCGTACTTTCCATCATGTTCTTCGTTGTCGGTCCTATTGCTCTATTTGGCGTACGTCATCTGTTAAAAAGCGTTCGCGCCATAATGCAGCAGGAATTCAAATCGCTGGCAGAGATTATTCGCGTGGTACAGGAAACTTCTGCCGGCATCAAAGTGATAAAAGTGTTCTCGCTGGAAGATCGTATGATCAACCGTATGGAAACCGCAATCCTTAAGGTAGAAGAACGCTCGAACGATATTGCAAAGCTAGCGGCGATCGCCAGCCCACTTATGGAGTTTCTCGCGGGTCTCGCAGTTGCTGGCGTTCTGGTCGTCTCGACGCTGGGTCTTGCAGGCTCGGAACCACCCACAGCCGGCCAATTGATGTCTTTCATAACGGCGCTACTGATGGCGTATGAGCCCGCTAAGCGACTATCAAGAATGCGCGTTCAGATCGAAGCAGCCATGGTTGGCGTCGGGCTTTTGTTTGGGCTTCTGGATCAAGAAGACACGATGAAAGAAAGCCCCGAGGCGCGAGACCTCTTTGATGGGCCAGGTGAAATCGCCTTACGAAACGTCACATTCGGTTATAACGGATCAACTCCCGTAATCGAAGACATGAACGTCACGTTCGAAGCTCAGAAAACAACGGCTTTAGTCGGCCAGTCCGGGGGTGGAAAGTCCACCATATTTGGCCTGATCATGCGCTTCTATGATCCCGATGAAGGGACCGTCGAAATCGATGGTCAGAACTTACAAGACGCCCGCTTCTCTTCGATTAGACGAAAAATCTCGTATGTCGGCCAAGACACGTTTTTGTTCTCGGCCTCCGTGATGGAAAACTTGCGCTGCTCGGCGCCTGAAGCATCAGACGAAGAGGTTGTCGAAGCTGCGAAGGCGGCATACGCGCATGACTTCATCTGTAGTCTGCCTGATGGTTATAACACACATGTCGGAGAAAACGGGTCCTTCTTATCTGGCGGTCAAAAGCAACGAATTGCAATCGCAAGGGCTATCTTGCGCAATGCTGAAATATTACTTCTGGACGAAGCCACTAGTGCCCTGGACGCGGAATCTGAGGCTCTTGTAAAATCCGCGCTAGACGCTCTGACGCAGAATATGACAGTCATTGTCATCGCTCACCGGCTTTCAACCATCCTAGAGGCCGACAAAATCATGGTCGTACAGGATGGTGCCGTCGTCGAACAAGGCGACCTGAACGAGCTGATGATACTCGATGGTCAATTCAAAAAACTCTTTGATCAACAATTCAAAAAAACATCAACGTGAATCCAAGGAGTAAGTTCCAAACAGGGGTGAGCTTTTGGCCAGCGTGCTTTCTACATGCCCTTTGAATTGGCAGATTCCTAATCTCTGAAGAACCCAGGAGCGAGATATTGCGCCAATTTGCCGTTTCCATTTATTCAAATGCAACGTGAACTCTCTGGAGGTGTAACCTGCGTCCAAGATTGCATTCCAAGTGATTGGATTTTGCAATTCTCTTCAGATGCGTCGGTAACAATTTTCAAATGACGCTCATAGAAACGCTCGCAATAGTCCGGAGAGCGTACTCCGGCAGGGGAAACCTATCAGGCAAACCCGAGCAAACAAAAAAGCAACTTGCTTTAGTGCATTTACAAGGGCTTAACCGAGTTCATCTATTTTGGGCCCACACAACCGTAGCCCAACCGAAGTTCTCAGCTCGCTGTTGATGGCGCTGCGACCCACATCATCGGAGCTTTTTTAATCGATGACAGTGTTTCACGGTAACGCATGTACCTTCAGAATCTGGCTAAAGAACTACGCGACAGTTGGTTTTTTTAGCGATCATACGGGATAAACTGTAAACCAATTCCACTGATGCTCTGCCATCTAAATAGTTTGCGACAGAACCATCCGGCATGATCTTGGCCACAAGGCATCGATCATTTTCTTATAGGATCGAGCGCAGCACCGCACCGAAGAAAGCAAATGCGTTCACATGTCCATCAAGCCAAGCTTCAGTGTTCACGGCGGGATAAGCGCGCATTTTGCTCGCATCGCTGTGTGGTAGATCAAGGGCAAAGAAGTAGGCCTTTTGCTCGACCCCGCCGATGATAACCAGCGCTTCGCCAAAGTCCGCCTGAGCGTGCCCTGGTGGATAGATCAGTGGGACAAACATCTCTCGTGAGCCGCGCTGTTGCGCACGCACATAATCTTATACAATCGTGTGTCCGCCATTATATCGGCATTCATCGCGCAGACGTTCAAATATCCGCTTGGCTGAATGGCGTTGCTTACGCGGGCAGGTCGTATCTTTTGCCAACCAACTATCGATTTGCGCAACATCGGATCAAGCTTGGGCCGCATAATCGACGCCGTTCACCGATATCTGGGCGGTTCGTAATACGCCAACATCTTTGAAACACTGCCTCGACTGATCCCAAAATCCCGAGCAATCTGGCGCCCACTCAACCCGTCCTCAAAATGAGCGCGGCGAACCTTCAAATACAAATCCAGGGTGAATATCACCAAGCCCTCCCAAAACAGAAGGGACAATAGTGGCCGACACTTGCTCCGCCTGCGACACCACAACGACGCCGCTATCATGGCAAAGTATTGCCCCGCCAGTTACACAGTGTGAGACGGAAAGAACCTGTCCCATTCTCGCTGGAAGACGGCCCAACCTATCTGCGCTTCCAGTTTCACCAGCTCGTGGCGTTTATCGATCATCTCGACCAACCTGGCGCGCAGGAGATCATCTTGTTCCGGTGGTGGCTTAATTGGCTTCATATCACGGCCCAAAATTGCAGAGTTCCTGCCGGAATAACACTAAATCTTGCAACTTCCGCCTAACAAAATCTCTCTTTTTCACAGCGAAATTAAACAGATAGGAATTATCCAGAGCGAATACTTTAGGAGAGCAGGTCGGGAAAAAACCGAAACCGTGACAAGCCCATAGCGTCAAGCTGACCGTTCGCCATGTTCATGCAGTGTCACTCCGACAAGACTCTGGTGGCAGCAGTACATTTAGATCGAAGAGAGCTTTCCGCACGACCTGCGGATCGTTCCACATTAAGACATCAATAATCGATAGTCCCGGCATGAAATCGTAGCCCGGTGTCTTGTAGGTGAATTCCCCAAAACGAGCGAAACGCAGGTCGATGTCATGGTTAGTAAAATCCAAGGGCTCAAAAAGATCACGGCCGCCAGCCGGATTGATGTAGCAGGTCGCGTTAAGCTTCCGCGAAATAAAGGGCGCCCAGTCTCCGGGCCCCATGCGTCCGGGAAAATCCAGCGCAAGACTAGAACAAACTTGGAAATCAAAAGGTATATTCAGATAGTCACAAACAGCTGTCAGTCCTCCGACATTGAGCGTAGTGAGCGCATCATCTTTAAGATCGGAAAAGCTGCGGTCAATAACATCAAGAACCTCCGCGTGATATGGCGCTGACTTCTTGTAGTGGTCAAGTTTGCCACGCAGAGATTGGTGGAATGCCGTTGGATCCGCCAATTTCGCTTCGTGGATATTCATATGGATTGTTGACCTAGCCAAGGGGACACTAACGTATTGCCAGCCACTAGTGGGATGCAGAATTCTGTTTCGGCTGATCCATGTCTTGCGGGCATATTGCGTGACATCGAAGACGATCCATTTGTCCGTTGCCGCAATCAATGCGAAATGCGCGAGATTGGGAAAAAAGTATGGCTGCATGACGCCGAGGCGCATTAGTATTCCCTCGCGATCAATGGCCTAAGAGCCGAAGCCTGCTCATGAGCGCACTTGATAAGTGTAGAGATTTTCAATGCACTTTCTGCAAATAAACGCGAACCTAGTGGTAGCTGGAAGCCCACTTGGCATAGCCGTTCTGTAACGGGAAGACGTGCCGCATCTGCATCGGCGTTATCGTCAAAGCCCTTGCAACGATGCGTACCGGGATAAAAATACCGCCGTGCGATAACATTTTCCGCCTGCAATAGGCGAAGCAGCTGATCCCGCGAGAGGCCAAAGGCGTCCTCATCCAACTCGCAAACCGCATATTGGTAGTTGGACGACGTCACATTTGCCGGATCAAGAATCCGCAGCCCAGGGATGCCAGCCAGGTTACTTCTATAAACGTCGAATAGCGCTTTGTTTTTCGCCTGGATCGATGGGTAATCGTCGAGGCTCATCAATGCGATTGCCGCCTGCGCCTCCGAGATGCGCCCATTTGACGTCTTAACAACCTGCGTGGGGCGACCTGCCCCGTAGCTACTTCGGATATTGCGAAGCCGCGCCGCAACGTCGTCATCATTCGTTGTCACGCACCCTCCTTCTGCGGCGCTCAGCACCTTGGTTGCGTGAAACGAGAACACCTCAGCTTGGCCAAAACTGGCGAGGGGCACACCATCAATGGCACACCCAAAAGCCTGAGCAGAGTCGAAGTACAGCGCTAGGTCGTATTCGCGGGCTAGGACGTCAAGGCTCGCGACATCACATGCGCCGCCCCAGAGGTTGACAGCAAGAATGGCCGATACATCCTCGTCGATCAGCCCGACGACTTGCTGCGGGTCGATTTGGTGGTCGGATGGCTCTACGTCGCAAAAGACCGGCTGGAGTCCGCACCACTTTAGACTTTGCGCTGTGGCGATAAATGTGTGGGAGGGTACAATAACTTTGCCCTTCAAAACGAGTGCTTCCGCCGCCATCATCAGGCCTATCGTCGCATTCGCCACGCACACAACGTGCTTGACGTTCAGAAAATGCGCCAGTGAAGCTTCTAGCTCCTGTGCAAGCGGACCGTGGTTGGTGTAATAACGCCGCTCCCAAATCCCGCGCATTGCGGCTTCGTAGCGGGACCAGTCAGGAAAATAAAGTTGTCCGACTGGCAGTGGTTCAGTAAATGTTGGCGCATTTCCTGATATGGCAGAAAAATTATGAGGCATTATTGTGCGCCCTCGCTGTACGAAGCTTTTCGCGAATGTTCGTCCCCTGCAGGGATATAAATCGAAGGAGCTCAAGAATGCGTTGTATGTCTGACTGTGTTACGAAGTCACCACAGGGCATTGAGATAAAGCGCGCGGCCAATTTGTCGGTTAGAGGCAGGTCGGCTGGAACATGTGGGTATAGCATGGATTTCCGATGCAATGGAGGCGCGTAATAAGCGCGGGCAAGTATGCGTTCCGCATTAAGTATGCTCACTAGCTCATCCCGCGTTGTCGGCCAGTCAGGCTCCACTTCCATCACGATGTTTTTGAAACTTGTCTTCTGGGTCTCGTCGAAAGCTAACAGACGCAGCCCAGGGACAGTCGGCATCAACCGTTGGTATGTGCGGTAACGATCGCAATTTTCCTGTACCGTGGTGTCAATTTGATCGAGGTTTGCCAGCGCCATCGTGGCATGGAGCTCGCAAAGTTTGGCGTTCATTCCCCCCGCCACGCTAACATTGTCCTGTCCGGTAAATCCAAAGTTGCGGGTCGCCTTAATCCGGTTCGCCAGCACTTCGTTATTCGTCGTGACGTATCCCCCTTCGAAGCCGTTGAGAAGTTTGCTTGCATGCATCGAGAAGCACTCCGCATCGCCGAACGCACCTATTTTTCCTTTGGGAACGGTTTCAAAAGCAGACTCCACGCCATCGAACAGTAGCGGCAGGCCGCGTTCGTTCGCAACTGCGCATATCCCGGCAACGTCACAGCAATTTACTATCGGATGCACCGCCATGATGATGGCAGATTCATCGTTAAGGCAGGCTTCAAGCGCGGCCGGACTTAGGGCCAGAGTATCTCCGTCCACCTCGCAGAAACGCGGTTTCAGTCTGGCCCATGCGGCGATGTCAGCCATCCGCCTGTAGGTCAGCGAGGGCATGACGATCTCACTTTTCCCATTCTGTACCAACGCTTTGATCGTCAAGACAAGTGCCCAAAAGCCACTACAGAAGGTAACGCAGTAAGACGTTCCGTGAAACGCCGCTAAGCGCTCTTCGAGCAGCTGGACATTCGGTCCATTGTTTGTGTATTGGGCAGCATCAAAGAATCTCTTTGAATACTCAAGAAAACGATCAAAATCAGGCTGCACAAGACTTGAGGTTGATTTCGGTTCCTCGAACAGTTTCGGACCGCAAAAAATCGCCAGTTCGTCAACCTCAGTTTTGCTATTTGCAATCATCAAGTGTTTACTCTTGCTCAGCAAAGCGCTGCAAGGGCGTGTGTCGTATCTCGCTGTTGATATCCTCAATAATATTCGCATGCAACCCAGACTTCCAAGCGGTATCAGGCCCGGGCTCCTTGAAGACAGACCGTTTGCTGGGATCATGCCTAGATTGCGATTGTTCGATGAAATCCACTGTGTCTGGCCCCATCGAAATGTCGAGGAAGTGGAACAGAGATTGAGCCTCAGAAAGCGGGCGCTGCTTTAACGCGTCATATCTTTGAATGCGAAACCTATCAGGATAGCTCCGTTCCAGCTCCAGCGCTTGAAGGGTCACCGTCTTCCAGTCATCGAAACCCCAATACTCCCCAACATCTGTTTTTCTGCAATCGCCACTCCTCCATTGCAAAAGTGGTTCGGCGCCGTCTGGAAACTCAGTTGGGTTGGTGAGCCAAGAATGCAACGTTGCCGCCGGGTGCCTCACAAGATGAATGATTTTCACATCTGTGACCTTCTGCAAAAGGTCAGAAGTGAGATGATGAAATCTATTTGACTTAATGATGAGGTGATCCGGCGCAGACCCTTCGCTGGGGAACTCTGGTACGTGCCCATCTTTCCTGAGGTGATCCTGATCCATGAAAGGCGACGGAGTGTCATATACATTCTGAAAGAAGGTTTTCCAAGCGTCAGGGCTGCTACTGGCATCAAGCGCGTGCTTGAACTCATAGGAAAAAAGTGGACAGAATTTCAATCGGACATCGGGGGAAGATGCAAATATCTGCGACAGCCAGGTAGTGCCTGACCGTGGCATTCCGGAAATCCACCTTACTCGCGTGGCATCGAAAGACATGTGCCTATCTGCTCCCACGGGTCAGGACGACATCGTATCTGTATCGTGCTGCGTAGAAGTCTTCTGGCATAGTCGAGAACGAAACGCTCCACCCCGCTCTTTCGGCGAGGGTGCGAAACTCATCCGGAGTTCGCCAGATGCCAATCGCGGAATCAGCTTCCGTCTCAACCCCCTCGGAGTATGTTCGGTCAGTGAAGAATGTCTCCATTTGATCCTTGTCGGGAAGGTTGCCGATATAGAAGACAGAAGCGTTGCAATATCTCTCGAAGCAAAGCTGTAGCAACTCTTCGGCTCTGTGCGCCTCAAGATAAGCGAAAGATCCGTAACACAGCAGCTTGGTGAAGCGATCTGGATTCATTCCGGTGCGGACGTACTCGACAACATCATCGAGCAAGTAAACTTGGTCAGGAAGCCGTTCGAAGTTTACTTTAGCAATCTCGACCAACTTCTCTGAGAAATCGACGCCAAGCCCGCCACGACACTTTTCAAAGAACAACCTAGACAGCGCCCCGTTGCCGCAGCACAGATCAAGCAGAAGGTCATTCTGCCTCAAGTCAAGACCGGAACTGACTGCCTCGGCTATCATGGTGATTTGATCGTCAGATACAGGCGCGCCATTTACAGTACGCTTTACTTGCCCCCAGAAGTCATCCGGAGCGCAAGTTTTTGGGTGTTCCTTGTAGAGCGTGAAGCGTTCAGGTTGTCTATTTTCGACCATTTCACGTCTCCCTCATAGGGTGGCCGAAGAATTCTGCATCGGCTCTCCTATCGGCTGTGGCAGCGGCCATCTATCCGCGTACCGCCGATATTTCGCGGATTTTCGCAGCCTACGCGACAAGCGGTGTCTCAGCGGGAGAATTGAGTTGATGTGCTGTTCCACATTTTCATTCTGTGCAGACTTCTCCTCTTGGGAGAGACCCGACCAGACACCACGCCCAGTGACACGATAGCAACTGGTTACCTCGGGTAGATTGACCAACTCGCCACCTCCAAAAAGCATCATATGCAAAAGTAGCGTATCTCCTGAAAATTGGGAATTCACATAGCCCGGCGGCAGGAAAAAACCACTTTTGAGATGGATGTTCCGCCACAGGATACTTGAAGGATGGACATATAAGGCGTGGGTCCCAACTAGCATGTCCATCAGGTTCCAACGGTCAAGCTGGGGCGCGATGATAGTTTCGTTGCCGGTCACTTCATTACGCATGACTGTATGCGCGCAACAGCCTACGGCGTTTGGGCTTATGTCCAGGAGCTCCACCTGTCGCTCAAGCTTGTCTGGCGATGTCCAGTAATCGTCACCAGCGAGGAGGCACCAAAAGCGGCTCCTGTGCGGCGGCATGTGGTGTAGGAATGATTTTTTTCCCGACCCTTGGTTCTGGGTGCTAGTGAATACGGTAATCTTATCTGGGTGTCGCGCGCGATACTCTTCCAGAATACGCCCGCTGCCGTCAGTGGACGCGTCGTCGAAGCAGAACATGTGAAAGCTATGCTGGGTTTGCTGCATCAACACGCTGTCGATCGTGTCAGCGATCGTGGCCTCGTGGTTGTACACGGCCGTAAAGACATTGATGTCCATCGGTCCAAGGCCTCGGGAAGGCGACATAAAATCTCCTAATCATCGAGCGTGATTGCCCTCTTGAGGGTATCTCAAACGTGCGTCGGAATGTCCACCAATGTAAGTGGACATTTTGAGGCAGATTATGGAGGGAAAGAAGGGTCGGAAGAACCGGTTCTGGTCGGATGTTGAGAAGCGATCGATTTGCGCGCGGGCCTGTGTGCATAGGTTCTGGATCCATTACTTGGTTGCCGCCATCTCGGCTGCGTGATTCAAGCCCCAGAGTTTAGGGGTGTATCATGAGCAATCTATTTTGGCTGTCTGACGAACAGCTGGCGTGTCTTCGGCCCTACTTTCCGAAGAGCCATCGCAAGCCGAGGGTTGATGATCGACGTGTTTGGGCGGGATTATCTTTATCAATCACAATGGGTTGCAGTGGTCTGATGCGCCCCGAGATTTTGGACTGCCAAAGACACTGTACATCCGTTGGAAGCGGTGGAGCGATATGGGTGTATTCGCTAGGATCATGACATGGCTAGCTGCGGAGGGAACCGATCATAAGACCATCATGATTGACGCGACTTACCTCAAAGCGCACCGCACGGCTTCTAGCCGGTGGTTGAAAAAGGGAGCGTGGCAGGCTGATCGGACGCACTAAGGGTGGCATGAATACAAAACTGCACACCGTTACTGACAGCCTCGGACGCCCCATCCGCTTCTTCATATCGGCTGGGCAGGTTAGCGATTAAACGGGGGGGCAGAGCCTTATTAAATAGCCTTCCATCGGCTGATTGGCCACTGGGTGATCGCGGTTATGATGCAGATTGGTTCCGCGAAGCCCTTACAGAAATGGGAATAGAGCCCTGCATCCCAGGCAAAAATCACGCGACAAGCCTGTCCGGTACGACAAGCGTGGCTACAAATGCCGCAACAGGATCGAGATTATATTCGGTCGCTTGAAGGACTGGCGCCGTGTCGGCGCTCGCTATGACCGATGCCCGATAGTCTTCCTCTCAGCTACCATCCTGTTCTGACTGTAAATCAATGAGTCTGGAGCCTAGGTCATGTTGACAAATGGCGAATCCAAAGGCGGATGGGCGTTACATCGATGAATCCCAGGAAGCTCTCTGCGATCTTGTCGTAGCGGGTTGCAACACGTCGAGCGTTCTTGAGCTTGTTGAAGCAGGGCTCCACCCGATTTCGCTGACGATAAAGTGAGCGGTCGACACTAACGTGCATCTTTCTGGTTTTTCGCATGGGTATTTGGGTCATCACATCTCGATAATTCATCTTTTTACGTATTCTGTCAGCATCATAGCCGCGATCTTCTAGTAACACGCGCGGCTGAGGCAGATTGTCTGCCATGACCAAATCGAGACTGACATAGTCTGATATCTGGCCCGGTGTGATCTCGGTCCTCCTAGGCAAGCCGTGTGCGTTTACGATAAGGTGAATCTTGGTCGTGAAGCCACCTCGCGAAGCCGTGTTGACAAAAGGGATTCACATCTGTCGGCGGGTATGATTCAAGCTGGTACCTACGATGGAGACCAGCTTGGCATGAGGCCTGATGTCGGACGAGGAACGGACGTTCTTTGAGCGGTCCATCTTGGCTGTTCGCGCCCCGAATGGACGCAAGCCTAACAACCACCACCTTGTTATTGATGGGATTTTCTGGATTGCTAGGACAGGGGCTCCATGGCGCGCCCTGCCGGAAGAGTTTGGCAAGTGTTCCAGCGTCTACCAACAGTTCTAGCCCTAGACACTGGCGGAGTAATGGGAGGGGGGTTATGGACGCCTAGAACCGAAGTGGAGCAGTGCCAGACGTCCTGCAAATGATCGAAAGCACCGTAATCCGCGCCCATCATCAGGCAGCGGGTGCAAAAGGGCGACTTCGCGAATGTGTTTTGGCCGTTAGGGTCAGGATGCATTGATTTTAGATGCACCGCATGATTCACGGCTTAGAAAACGAAGCGGTAACATGAGCGACATTTTTGGCCGAAAGACGAGCAGATGACCAAGCTTTCCCCTTTTTTCCCGAAGCCGCACGGAAGGCCACGGGTCGATGATAGAAGGGTGCTGAGCGGGATTATCTTACTCAAACGCAATGGGTTACTACGGCGAGACGCGCCCGAGACATACAGGCCGCACAAGACGTTCTACAGCCGGTGGAAACGTTGGAGCGAGGAGGGCATCTTCGCCCAGATTATGGTTGGCCTAGTTGCCAAACACGGCGAGAAAAAGACTGTGATTAACGACGCAACCTACCTGAAGGCACACCGTACCGCGACCATTATGGCCGCGAAGAAAGGGGGGCATGGCCGTCTGATTGGTCGAACCAAGGACGGCATGAATACTAAGCTGCATGCTGTCTGTGACAGCCGAGGGCGACCGCTCAACCTTTTCGTCACCGCTGGTCAAGTCAGTGACTACATCGGTGCGCGAGTGCTACTGAGTAGCTTGCCGAAGGTCACTGGTTGCTTGAGGATCGTGTCTATGACGCCGACTGGTTCCGAGATGCGTTAAAAGACAAGGGGATACGCGCCCGCATCCCAGCTCGAAAGAAACACAAGACTACCGTGAAGTACGACAAGCGCCGATACAAACGGCGTAACCGCATTGAGATCATGTTCGGCGGGCTGAAGGATTGGCGGCACGCTACGACAGATTCTCAAAGGTCTTTCTATCAGCAATCGCTCTCGCTGCGACCGTCATTTATTGGTTATGAATCCTGACTCTAGTTTTTGTACATCAAAATAGACTGCTTAAAAGCATCATATCGTGCGCTAGAGGATAGGTACTCTGCAATTCTATCTTTCCCTTTTATAGATACTTTCTGATTTGTATGCTTCATCATGAGCAGCGCACCCAGTTCGTTTTGAGTAAGCTCCAGTGCAAAGTAAGCGTGATCACTGCCAAATAACACCTCGGAGAGGAAGTCGCTACTTGCAGCACCGATAACTTGCTCCAACACTTGCGTAGTCTCGATTTCAGCGCGATCTGTGTTTGAAGTCGACAAGTTCTTATCATGCCAGCGATATCCAACGACTGGGCTATCGATACAATGGAACGTTTTACCAAGGCATGTAGCACGCATCCAATAGTCATAGTCTTGCAGTTGGAAAAAATCGCGATCAAATTCGCCAATCTCTTTAAATGTCGTTGAGTGCATAGCAATAGAAGGAGCACAAATAAAATTGCCCTTCAAATATAGCTTACGAAAGAGGTCCACTGAACTCATTTGAAAAGGAGGAAATAGGTCCGGGTGATCGGAAGGCTTAAGCTTTTCCCCATCGGCGCCAATCCACTGAGCTAAGCCGCAGACGATGTCCGCTTCGGAATGATCCAACAAATGTGCTCTTTCCTCAAGACTACCCGGAAGCAAAATGTCGTCCGCAGAAGTAAGTACACAAATGTCCCCCGACGCCCTTTCCAGGCCATAATTGATTGCGTCCGAGGGTCCGCCATTTTGCTTGGAGAAAACCTGAAGATCTATCTCTGAAAACGATCGCGCAATTTCCGTTGAATTATCGGTAGATCCATCGTCCACGAAAATTACCTCAAGAGAAGGGTAATTTTGCGCCGCAATCGACCTCAAACAATCCAAGATGTAGTGTTGATGGTTATAGGAAACTACAACTACTGAAATTTTTGGCATGAGCTTAGCTCCGATCTTATACTTTGCGCAACTTAAGGCAGATTTTCAATCTGACTCACATTAGTTCCAGTTGTTTAATTAGTTCGTCCGGGTCAATCGCAAAGTCGTCGTGCATGGAATGCTCACCAGTGACCTTTCCCGTTCGTCTACCGTTCAGGAAAGCTAAGTTGAGCCCCTTTATCTCAGCAATGCGGTTCCAAAACGACGTATTACTAAACGGATGTCTAGGGTAAAGGATCAGAACATTTGTTCGCTTTCTACACCAAAGTAAATTGGTGAAGGCAGCGCCCGTTGGACCAATAATTGTTGATGCTGTATGAAAGAGATCAACCTGGGCTTGAAAGCTAAGGCTGTTCGTATCTACAACTTCAAATCCTTCCTTTAAAAGAACATCAATAATCGATGTTTCGTTTGTCAATGCACGATATGTTGAGCCACGCTTAAGGTAGATTTTGCGCTCCTTTGGGTTTTCGTTAACGACATCAGCTTTTAATTTCTCAACTAACTTCAAAACCTGGGTCCTAGGGAAAAAACAGTCCTCATCAGTCGGTTCGCGATGATAGCAATCAACTATTTGTGCGATATCAGAAAAGTAGTAGAGTTTGTTAACCCTGTAGAGCGCATTTCTTTTCAATCTAAGAACAGGTCGGTCTGAAGCTTTTAGTCGCTCAATGATTTGATATATCGAATCTGGTAAGTCATCTGAAACCAACAGCGGCACCGAAGAAGCAATGTTCAAATTATCCTCAATGAAGCTGAGTTTTACGCCGAGCTCCAAAACAAAATGAAAAAAGTTTTGCTCGTATTCCTTGAACAAATGAATGCCCTCTCGAACCACAGGCGTCAATACGTTTAAACATTGGACGGTAACACGGTTTTTATTGACAACAGTCGTCTGCCAGTTCTTTACCAAAGATGAGCCGTCAGCTTTCCCTAACAATCTCGCGATTTCTTCGTTGACAACACAACCTTCTTTTGGAAAAAGCATGGCTGATCCAGGTATGATTTCACATTCTTCAATACACGCGAAATTCAATCGAGAAGGAAAGTTGCTTTCACGCTTCCATTCTTCCTCTATCGCTGAAAAAATTGGTAACTTCGTTACACAAGCGGATTCTAAATCTTTTAAATATGACAGCGTGGCCGTCAATGGAGAGAAGTCACCAGACAAATGAGCGCGGCCATGCAAATTGCTAGCAACCGCAAAGGTCTGAAGTTTGCTCGCCTGATCCGCTTGTAGTATTCTCATTTGGGTAATGTGGCCGTTTCTATGGCCAAAATGGATATAGTGAACGAGCGGGTTTTCCGCTGATCCGTCTTTTAAGTAATTAGAATTATAGAAATCTGGATCAAATTCAGCGGACGGCCATCGGCTCTCCTTATACCCGTATTTCTCGTAATGAATTAGGGGGTTCATACCAGCCAAAGCTACGTCTTGGTATTTTTTGTTATACCAATTCGTGGAAAAGAAAGGGCTTGGATCGTACCCCTTATCAGCGCCGATTTCATAGTAGTGAAGAAGTGGATTTAAGTTACTTCCAGCAACTTCTGGATACATTTGTGTGTACCATTCAGCATCAAACACCTTGCTCTGAAACTCTGAATCTCCGGAGTTCTTTTTGTTGCCTAATAACTGTCTAATTTTATTTTTTAGTTTCCTCATCGATTGCATCGCCTTGTGTCGAATTACGCTCTTGCGTGCCCATCGGTCCCGTCCAATGATAACCGGTGTTTCCCAAGCAACCTCGGACTGGAGCTGGGCTGAACGCTTTGCCGCATTTTTGAAGTGTGAGTATTGCGGCGGAGTCCGGCAACACCATTTTGTTAGGGTTGTAGGCGTCTTGCCGCAGTTATTGAGTGGTGTCAACGGCGGTATGTAGTGAACCACTTGGGAAAGAAATGCCGATAGCGCGCCCAGATTTCATAGCCTAAACATTTTGACCGACGCGAAAGCGATTGTCGCTGCGCCGCTTTTGTCCAACGGTCGTATTGAGTTGCTGCGTGTCGACAATACGTCAACTTGTGGAACATGATTTCTTTTCTATTCGGACGACTTTATGGGGTTTCAATTTTTTCTTTTTTTTACAACAGGTTGGCATTCAGGCATGTACTTTCTTGCCTTGTAGCACTTTTCGGAACCTGTCGACACCTTACCTTTGATCTCCTGATAGCCGTTCGGAGAGCTTCCTGGAACAGCACAGACACAATAGCCAACATTTTACATGTCTCGCAGTTGCGAACAGGTTCACCTGCCGACTTTCGCCGCCTCATATGGCGTACAGTTTTGTGTTTTCGCCACCTAAGGCTATAAAACGTCACCTCTTTGGATTGCGTATGTTTATGCGCCAAAATATCAAAGAAAACGCGAGGGTCTACCACGGGTGTTTTTCTAATTTGTTTTCGGGCCGTGTTCATGAGCATCTGACATGAAATCCCTAGCTCGGTCTCTAAGAACAGCGTTGCATGGACGTTATGTCATGCCACCTAAGTTTCAGTTTTGGGCCGCGGCACTACGCTTAAAAGTTGGCTGATTTGGACTTTGGCGACCTATGATTGTTATCCACAATAGTAGAAAGCCCACAGAATGTTCACCGGACTACTTTGTTGTTTCGTCCTTTTTTCTAATCCTGTTCACTCATTAACTACGTACACTGCGTAACCGGGGATAAAATGACCGCCTGTAGTCCGAGGTGCTTGGGTATTCGGCAAACGTCGGTGATGCTGGATCCAACCTGACGCGAATAATCTTCACAAAGATAACGGGATCAATGCGGCGCACTGGCGTTTTCGATTGACCGACACACAACATCAGAAACGTTCATCGGTGCGTGTGGCCCCATTGGTAGGCTAAAAACTTCTCCAGCGAATTTCTGAGCTAATGGAAATTGGTCTGGAGCGAAATTACTGCTTTGGAAAGCTTCCTGCATGTGAGGCGGAATAGGATAGTGTATTTGCGTTCCAATACCCGCGTCTTTCAAAATGTCAATCAAATGATCTCTGTTTGGGCTGCGAACAACATACAGATGCCATGCGGATTTTGCCCAACTGGAAATCGTCGGAAGTATAAGACCACTGCCCTCAAGAGCAGAACTATAACTATCCGCAAGCGCATTGCGGCGTCCGTTCCATTCGTCAAGATACCCCAGTTTGACTCGAAGTACAGCTGCTTGCATCGGATCAAGTCGAGAATTCACGCCTGCAACGTTATTCACGTACTTTTTCTTCGACCCGTAATTTC
The DNA here is from genome assembly GCF_001458195.1 of Ruegeria atlantica. Lineage (GTDB taxonomy): Bacteria > Pseudomonadota > Alphaproteobacteria > Rhodobacterales > Rhodobacteraceae > Ruegeria > Ruegeria atlantica. The sequence goes on from NZ_CYPU01000071.1 coordinate 167,369, forward strand.
GCAACACCCTTAGCTTTTCCACCAAATCGGGTCGATTTGATGTCACCGCGCCGGCGTCGCCCAAAGCGCCTAGGTTTTTGCCCGGGTAAAAACTCCAACAAACTAAATCAGAATCTCCGCCAATCCGTTTACCTTTATATTCGGCCCCATGAGCCTGCGCTGCATCTTCCACGACCGCGATTCCTCGAGCACGCGCGATCTCCAAAATGGGATCCAAGTCCGCGGGCTGCCCGTAAAGGTGCACTGGAATAATCGCTCTGGTTCGGTCCGTGATCGCGGAAGCTATTTTTGTGGGATCGATATTGTAACTATTTTTATCCGGTTCTACCGGGACGGGTTTCGCCCCAACTGCGGAAACAGCTAACCATGTAGCGATGAAGGTGTGGGAAGGAACAATTACTTCGTCTCCATGTCCTACTCCGAGTGCACGTAGGGAAAGGACAAGCGCATCAAGGCCATTGGCCACACCTACCGCGTGCTCAGCACCGCAGTACTTGGCCCATTCGGCTTCAAAATTTTCAACCTCTTCGCCAAGAACGTACCACCCACTGTCCAAAACCCGGAGAACCGCTGTGTCAATTTCGCTTTTTAATTCGAGGTATGCATCTCGCAGATCAAGAAATGGAATCATGAATTCTGTCCTACAGCCTTTTTAAAATCTTGATATTCTCGGAAATAGTCCGATTCATCATATGGCTGAGACGCAAGAACCATACAAACTGCACCTTGGCTAAAAAGATCCATCTCACGCCACACCAACTTGCTAATATATAGCCCTTTTCGGGGATCGCGAAGAAAGTGTTCCGTCCGTGTATGCCCGTCATCCACCGTTATCCTAAAGCTCCCTGAAAGCGCAAAGACAACCTGTTCAAGCTCTTGATGAGCGTGCCCTCCTCGCTGTGCATCAACTGGAACATTGTAAAGGTAGTACACACGCTGAATATTGAACGGAATGTGATTCCCACCTTCTACAAAGGTGAGGTCACCACGGGGATCTGTAATAACGGGTAGCGCAATAGACTGAAAATGACCCTTGATTTCTGCTAATGATGAAGGGCTTGGTCCCCCAATTTTGTCAACTGCATCAGACATCAGCCTTGCTCCTCGATAGGCACCTAAAAAGGTCAAATATTTTATTAAATTTGACGTTTCAAGCCGAATAATCCAAAATCGTGCGCTCTGAATCCCAACGAGCTTTCCATCAAAATCTCCGCCCAGTCGCATGGGCTCAAAATACTGGTCTTTCGCAGCGTGTCAGGGTATTAGGCGAAATTCCCCTCTGACACTGCCGGTTGATCGCTGTTAGATCGTGATGCCAAGTTTCAAACCGGAACGAAAACCATAACTACTGATAGGTAAGTCGAACACAAGAGCACTACGCCCCTTGTGCCGAAACCCAACTGATGTGTCTTGGCTTCTTGCTTGGTGTTCGTGGCCTCGGGTGGACAGAAGTCGTCTTTTGTTTTGCTGTTGGCGTAGCGCACTCTAGGCACAATCCCTTTTTGATTTCAGCAATTCGGCAGGTCCATTAAATATTTATCTGACCACATTGTCGCTGAACAGTTAGCGTCAGTGCATTTCCGTTAATTGACTACGACCCTATGCTCGGAAGACCAGATCCCTACATCGTTTCGATGTTGGGCTGTCAGAACTGCTGCGACCACTCAAAATACTGCTCGATTCCTTCTTCAAGTGGGATCGTGCAAAACCAGTTAAAGTCAACCTGCGCGCGCGTGACATCAAGGACCGAACGTGCAACGTCGACTCCACGACCAGGCTTGAAGACCGGAGAAATCGAGTTTCCGGTTACCTTGCTGAGAATTGACACAATTTCATTAATTGATACGCCCGCTCCAGATCCAACATTATAAGCCCCGGATTTATTACTTGCGATAGCGAGTGAACAAAATTCTGCGAGGTCCCTGACGTGTAAATAGTCTCGAACCACGCTGCCATCGCCCCAGATTTCAAGAGGTTCGCCCGCCTTGAGCCGGGCAAGAAATGTTGAAATGACACCTTGTACTCCGGTATGTGCCTGACGTGGACCATAGGGGTTTGAAGCACGAATGGAGATGGCGGACAGACCGTACTTGCGTTGATACATGGCCAAGTAGTGCTCGATCGAGGACTTCACAATGCCATAAGAGTTGATTGGGCGTAGGGGATGTGTCTCTGGAATTGGGACAACTTGCGGAGGGCCGTAAACAGTCCCACCCGATGACAGAAACAAAAGCCGAAGGACACCCAGGTCAACCATCGCGTCAAGCAGCGCAAGTGTACCAACTAGGTTGTCCTGGACATCGGTGATCGGGTCAAGATCCGCCGTTCCGGGAAATGTCGTGCTGACAAGATGCGCCACTGCATCGACCCCAGAAAGGGCTTCAATGATCGCCATTTTGTCACCAAAATTTCCAAACTGGTATTCAACCCCATTCAGTGGTTCGCGAAATCGTTCCGGCTGCCTATCAAATACTCGAACGGTATGACCATTTTCAAGCAGCACGTCGACGAGATGAGAACCAATGAACCCACAGCCACCGATGACCAAGACTTTCATAGGGTATTTCTACCTTTCCATTCCCAAATTCGCACCTGAACGATCGCCTTTCTAACGCGTAACGCCGTGAATGTTAGTCACGACTGTCCGCCAGCCCTCCATTTCCGGAATGACACCAAACAATCTTTCCAGCGCGTGCAGCATCGTTCCGTCAACTGCAACGGGCTCCTTGGGATAGTCGCTCCAATTGAAGCCTAGATCAACGAAGCTTTTCAATGCATCCGAGCGCATCCAGAACATAGTTCCAACTGGAAAATTAAAAGCTGCGGGTAAACTGTTGTGCCCCAACCGTTTGGCTAACCGTCGAGCGAGCCCAATGTTACGGGACCACCCCATAACGTGCGGGTCATCAGGATAGATCAGACCAACTTTTTCATCAACTTGAAAACGCTCGAAAATTTTGTCGGCCATGTTGCCTCCAAGGCGTCCACCGAGAAGGTTCTCAAACAAAAACTTGCTCCATGCGTGGACGATTTGCTGGTCTTTTACATGCGTGCTCTTTTTTAGGTGAATATGACCGACCACGTCGTAGTTGTTGCAGAGATGCTCACCAAATTGCGTCAGCAACGGACCAATATCTCGTCCAGCATTGGGAACGGATCGAACATCGCAAAGTCGTCCATTATAATTTGACAAGAGTTCTTTCACTCTGTTCTCGTCGCTCTCCTTGCCGACACTAACATAGAGATCGGGCAGCGTTTTGTTGATGGAGAGATGCGAAACGATTTCCGGCATTTGATCTAAATGGTACGCATGAATATGCAGCGCAGGCTGGAGCGTCACTTGCTCTAGCTTCTTGGATGTATTCTGCCCGCCCTCTAAGACCGGTAGTCGCCACGGTCCTTCCGGTCGACCTTCGCTTATGAAATGGGCATAGGCGTCACGCGTGCGGTCATTTGTCTGGCTAAGATAAGTATCATAAACAAATGGATGGAACCCGGGTTCTGGCTTCTTTGCGGTCGCGCCCCAACGTGCGTCGTCGACGTATGTTCCTACCGTTGTTTTCGAGTCTCGGTTTTGCTTTTCGTCAGACAGGAAGTAGTCCGGTCGGAAAAAACCAGATTCCACAATGTCAGTGATATCGCGCTCTCGCGCAGCATGCCGAGCCTTGGCAGCTAAACCCAACTCTTCTAATTTGTTTACATAAGCGCTCAGATCAAAAACTCTGGCCGCAACTTCGCGTGTTCGTTTCGAAACACTCTCATAGAGTTCAGAAGTAGTCGCAAGCCGCAGGAGCTTGCCAGCCATATCGCCGGTATCAATGTACTGAGCCACACAGTCTTCACCAAGACCCTCATCGATCAGAAGATCCGCTACACCGGACGCTTCTTCAAAGCACAAAACAGGTAGCCCAGCGCACATCGAGTCGATTGCCACATTGGGCAATGGATCAAGCCTACTGGTCACTAAGAAAACATCGGACATCTCATAAGCCACGTCCATCTCAGAAATGGAGGGAACCATGGTGACTCTTTGTTCCAACCCGGCGCGCTGTAATTGATCCCTCAGGTACACGGAATAGCCGAAATCCTTATCTGGATCATAACCTGGACCAATCCAAACAAAATGAACATCATTGCTCTCAGAAGATTGCAGCACTCTCGTTGCGGTTTCGAGAAAAAGGTCTACCCCTTTTCGGATTTCAACGGTGCCAGCTCCAAGCACGACGAAACGCTCAGTTTGTTCACTCGATGGCCGTATTAACTCGCGTAAATAGCTTCTTTCAGCCTCCACCGTGGTATCGTCACGTGAAGCATTTGGCACACTGCACCTACCTTGGGGTAGAACCGTCACATTGGGGGTCATATCCATAAGCCCCTTATCAAGTTCTAATGCGTTTTCCAAAGTCAATCGCGTGGAAAAAACGGTTTCATCTGCCCATCGAACAGCCTCTGAAAACGCCGTTTTCTTCTCAATGTAGGATGCGAATTCATGCAAAAGCGCGACAGACGGTACACCGCACTCGTGCAAGCCCTTTAACAAAGCGTGAGATTGAATCGAATTCACTACGGCGAATGCATACTCACGTTCCGTACAAAGACAATTCAAAAGGTAGGTGTAATCCGTTGCTTTAGTGCTTTGCAGGTTTGCGTCAAAGACCTTTTCAGATACCTTCCTAAAGTCGCCCGTTATTTCACCTCCTGTCAGGCAAAGGGTCGTAACATTGTATCGGGTCGACAATTTACTTGTGACGTTCCAAGTCAGTATTGGTGCCCCGCTTCGACTGGCCTGATGACTAACGACCAGGACATTCGGCTTACTATCGTCGTATACTTTATCTCCTCGAAACTCAAAACTACCTTTTCCTCCCGCGCGTCCAGTCGCCGCTGCCTCGAAGTGGACAGGTGATTGCAGGAAGCGCTTTGGGTCATATTTAACGGCACGACGCTGGTAATTCGATGCTGTTTTTTGGGACAGCGGAGGTGAAAATTTCGCCAGGCTTTTGTAAATCTTAAACTTCAGCTTTCTCCGAACTTGTTTCAATGGCCTTTTGGCGGCCAGCATCAGTTCTCTTTCCAGCTCCACCACGCGAGCCAACGCGGCACGCCGGTCAGCAGAGGCTTTACTAAGTTTGGCACTCAGATCGAAATTTTGCGCCGCTAACGTCATCTTTGATCCTTGAGACACAGCGCCCTCGCTTCGATCACCTGATTTGATTAATTCAATACTCTTTTTGGCTATGGCGACATCATAGCCTAGTTTCGCGAATACTCCTTCCCAGCCCCGCGTATCTGGATCCTGAATCACAGCAGTCTTTACGAAAGGGAAGCCCTCTTCAATTAAGCCCTGCCAATCTTTGATCGTTCGGTTTGTCGTTCCCTTGTTCGGAAACAACGCCGCTGCTTGAAACCCTTTCGCTTTGAGAGCATCCGTCAATTGTAACTCGTAGGCAAAAATGACTTCCTGTTTGTCATCCAAGTTGCGAACGCCGCCAAGAAAATCAACCAAGGCTTCTACCGCGTTACCCTTTGCGACAAGAAAAAAACTTTGAAGGTGATGCTTAAATTCGAAGTTGTCCGTCAACCCAACAAGATCTGCCTCACTTTCGCGCGCCCTATTCACGATTGAGTCCAAACCGTCTTTCCAAAGCGGGCCTATCAAGCTGTCATTGACGAGGCACAGCATGCGCGTGCTCTCTAGATCGATGTGGTTCAGTGCGTGCGCCCAAGCGGCGAAATCGAACCCGCCGTTTTCTCGCAGGATCAGACCATCAACCTGGTTCAACAAGGAGGAAGTGTCGACGTCTGAAATGCAATTCGCCACAACAATAACGACAACCGCGATGCCAGTCCTTCTGAGGGCATCAATGTAGACTGGAACGTGCGGCTTAATCTTTCCTGCAGGAGCGTGAGTTACGAATAAGGCCAGATCGGACTCCGAGCTGGCTCTTTTAAGTACCTTGATCTCAACATCTTTGACATCAGTCGACTTGTCAGTCGGATTGCACCGACGGCCTTCCGATTGTCCGACATTCATAAAGTGCAATAGAGCGTCCTTGCCGCCTGCACCAGCGTCGGGATAATTTTTTGCGTACCAAGATGGGTTGAAGAATTCGTTTGGTTTGCACCCGGCATTAGCCCCAAAAACAATATAGTGGTACAACGGATTCATACCACTCTGTTCGGCCTCAGGATAAGCAGAAAGATACCAACTTGTGGAAAAGCAAGAGTTAGGGTCCTTGCCCTCTTCGGCACCAAGATCAAAATAATGCGCGAGCATACCTCGCGGATAATTCACGGCCTCAGGATATTCTGCCGCGTACCACTCTTTGTCGAACAGCCCCGATTTGTCTACGATCGCCTCCTCCGAACTCAACTTTTCCGCACCCTGTTCCTGACGCGCGCGCCTTGCTTTACGTTTTGAGCGCAATCCGAAAAACTCCAATTTTTTCTCCATCAGATTTGAACGCTCTTCATATGCGGCCCAACGCGTGCACATTTTCGCCAATTTTCTTTCACCATTGTCGCGATAGAATTCAGTGTTTTGATCTGTGCATTGAGGTCCGCGACTTCAGCGACTTGACTCTGCTGGATATTCAACCAGCTGCGATGTTCAATCTCCGTCTGGGCGTTGATTTCAGTATTTTCCATTCTAAACCGTATCAATCCAGCATGCGCCTCAAGTTCCGCTCTTGAAGGTCGGGTATCGCGTTTCTCAAACAAGATTGCCCAAGGACAAAGGAAAGAGCCGTCGAAATCAGAGACTGGCCCAACCCCCTCTGCAGCAAAAAGATCCATCCGATACACCAGAATTTGCACATTGATAAGTGTGCCGCCCTTGAACTCCGTCGGAATCGACGAAAAGAACGCCTTGGGGGATACAACGCATAGGTTCCGAATAGCCTTACGCGCATCCCACTCGAGCATATGCTCGATGACATCGAAACATGTGACGACATCGAATCTTCCTTCAATCGGATCGGTCATCAAACCGTGACTGCAAAAGCCTTTCAGTTCCTTGGGCACCTGGCTCTTCGCAAAGGATGACAAGTCGCGCCAAAAAGCCTCAATGCCGCGAGCGCACATGATTTCCACAAGAGTTCCGATTGAGTAACCGGTGCCAATGACCTTTTTGGGTGCATTCCTTTCGTCCAAAGCAACTGCAACTTGGTCGAAAAATTCTGACCAAAGCGGTTCTGCGCACGTATATGGAATCCCGCATAGGCACTGGAGATAATTCTCATCGTACTCCAGCTCATCCATGGTAAACCCTACTCGTGCTTTCGTTTTTGTTCACCAACTCTGGCTGAACTTGAGCGCCTGAGCGCCTGAGTGCGGTAGTATCTAAAATTCTTCGAGAGTCTTATTCTCGCCACCAGTTTGGGTCAATGCAGATGCTTGGGCTTTTTCGCCGTGGGTTTTCGGCAGCAATATTGAGGCGATAACTGGCAATGACATAGGCGACCTCATAAATTGTAGCATGAGAAACGCTTCCAAAGCTCGGCGTGCGATTGTCTTAGTCTTTCGGTACGTCTTAGAATCCATTTGCGTCCAAGCCGCGATCTCGGAGTAAACTAGGGACATCTGGCAGGTCGCTCACCAGAGTCTTTGCCTCGAAATAGCCACTGACGTGAATAGCCATCTCCAAGAAGTTGAGTGGACGTCATTCGCCATTGGTCTTGAATCAATCGCGCACCAAAGCTTATGTGTTTTGGCACAGATGGCTTGTAGCTTGGCACCTCTCAAAGCAGTGTATTATCAGCGCCTTGCCGGGCGGTGGTTCATGCCAGTTGACGCCACCGACCGACCGTTCACGCCCCTTTTTCTAAGGCTAGAAGCCGTGCAGAGCGTATTCATGAAGATGACATCGATCATCACTATCTTTCGTCCGCCGTGATCCGCAGAAAAATCCATCATCATCTCGGTAATGTTTGCCTTGGCACTCCAAATCTTCCAGCGGTTTTGGAGCGGATTGTGTAGCCCAAATTTCTTGGTTGCGTGGCGCCATCTCTACCAGCTGCGATCGATGACGATTGTGCCGCTCACGATGCGCTGATGTTCCACGCGAAAATTGAAAGGATATTTCGGGCTACAGGACTCAAGATGGGCCATCAGATCGGAGCTCAACCAAAAAAGTCTAGACTCGTCACAGCTTGCTTTCGCAGTCTCGAGTTGGGTCATCCGGTGAAAGATAATGGGTCCCGAGCCTAAATTGCATTAAAATGCGAGGCAGGCGCTGGGGTAAATTCTAGTTTCCCTGTTATTAAGGCTCAATGAGTCACAGTGGTGTCTGGGGCACGTTTTGATAGGGCAGTCCAATCCAGTGCAGACAAGTTCTGTTTGCACATTGAATGAATAGCACTCGTCTGATGCAGCCCGCGCCAAGCTCAGTTCCGCTGAGGACGCAGCCAACGTTACAACCGGTGCAAGGACTAATAATTTGATGCGTCGAACGCCTATTTTATTCTACCACTTGTTTGGCGATAGGTTTACGCTTCTGCACGTGAGTTCGCGCTACAGGAAAGTTTAATGACCATCCATCCAACTGCAATCGTTAGTAACAGTGCCAACGTTCATAGTTCCGTTGACATAGGACCGTTCACAATCGTGTACGACAACGTGGAGATTGCAGAAGACACAGTGATCGGCAGCAATTGTGAAATTGGTGTGCCCGCGCCACTTGGGGACGGCTCGCCACTTAGAATTGGTGCCAATTCTGTAATTCGTTCACATAGTGTCTTCTACGAAAGCTCGACTTTTGGAGAGCGATTGGTAACGGGCCACAGAGTTACCGTCAGAGAGCTTACTCGCGCAGGGAATGGTTTTCAAATTGGTACTTTAAGTGACGTTCAAGGGCACTGTAAAATTGGGGAATTTGTAAGATTTCATAGTAACGTTCATGTGGGACAGCATACAACGATAGAAGACTACGTTTGGGTATTCCCGTATGTCGTATTTACAAATGATCCGCATCCGCCAAGTGAAGTTATGAAGGGGGTTAGGGTCAAGAGTTACGCAGCAATTGCAACGATGAGCACCATTCTTCCCGGAGTTACGATTGGGGAAGGAGCACTTATTGGTGCTTGTAGCGCTGTGGTGAAAGACGTTGGAGACCACAGAATCGCGGTTGGTAATCCTGCCCGCGATAGAGGCGAAACGAGTGCTATAAAACTACAAGACGGTTCGGATCGACCTGCGTACCCCTGGAAGCATCATTTCCATCGTGGTTATCCTGAAAGCACCGTCGCACAATGGCTCTCATCGGTGCAAGAAAGTGAAAACTAAGGTAGCGCCTGCTTTGAGCTAATTCCGTTGAAATATCTTTCTAGATCGAAGTACCCCTTGCTGTTTCATTTCCGGCGCTAGAAGAGAGTTTGAATGCTGAAGGGGCCGCAGCGACGAGCACACTGTTCATTTTTTTCGACCAGTTCTCGATCTAGAATCATGTCCAACAAGATTACATTGTGTGGTGTATGAACTAGCTGAACGAACTTTCGGATTTCCTCCAACGCCTTGCCTCATTGTACGGTTCGACTGACATATAGTCTGTTGACCCGAATGCCGCTTTTTAGGTGGTCAAAAAAGAAGACTCCAAAGGTGAAATTTTGATGCACACTAAGTGCTAGCACGCGAAGGTCTTCGATCATAACCGAGGCGTCATTGTTCGCGGCAGTAGCACAACAGCTCTGCAGTCAGCGACACCGGCATCGAAAACCAGTATCTTATCACCGCATCAGGGTGTCATAGGCATTGACCTTGCCCTCTCGATGAAGGTTGCTCGGCATCATTAACGCAGCAATGACGCCAACAGGTTTTGGTCCGTGACTTTCTGACCCCCTTGCAACTGGCCTATCGATCTGCACATCTTCGCCAATCACTCCAGACCAATTAGTATGCCCTTCAAAGACAGAATCGCCCAAACGAACGGCAAGCAGGCACGCAACATTTTTCCAAGGCATCACGCGCGAGGCTGTTGAGATTTACGGACGGCACACTTGCGATCAGGTTGGCAACCTGCAAGTGTGCTCAGAACCGAAGTGTCACCATTGTGTAAACCTCAGTGCGAAGGTTCCAAGCGCCAGCGGAAGTTGAACATTTGTCAGATTCTTCTCAAGAAACTCAGCAGCAAGAGGCGGGTGAATTTCCGGTAGAATTCGACCGCGAGTTCTATCGGAAAACGTACAGCGACTTGCAAAGCATGAATGATGAGGCGCTCGAAGTACACTTTTACAATCACGGAATTGACGAAGGTCGCCATGCCTCTGCTCCCGCGGTCCGCGAAGAGTTCGTCAAGCTGTTCCAGAACGAAAAGTCAATACTCGAGATAGGCCCTTTCTCGAACCCGATCGCCAGCGGTCCGAACGTCCGATACTTCGATGTTCTTGACCAGGATGAGTTAAAAAGGCGGGCGGAAGGTCTGGAAGAATACTACGTGCCGGACAATGTTCCGTGGATCCATTACGTTTCCCCCACAGGAGACTTGTCAGTGGTTGACGGCACATATTCGGCTGTCGTCAGCGCCCATTGCGTCGAACACCAACCCGATTTGATAAATCACTTTTCTAAAGTTTCAGATCTTTTGGCGGACGAGGGTTTCTACTTTCTGATCGTTCCTGACAAACGTTTCTGCTTCGACCATTTCCTGTGCGAGAGTTCTCTTGCAGAAATCCTCGAAGCCCATCATCAAAGGCACAGAGTTCACACTCTAAGATCACTTGTGGAACATCGGACAATGCTTTCGCACAACGATGGTGCGCGTCATTGGGCCGGTGATCATGGAACGCTGCTGGAACCAGATATTGCGGCTCTGAATGCCAGTAATGCCATCGCGGAATACGAGGCTGCGAACGGCGCATATATCGATGTGCACGCATGGAAGTTCTCACCAGACTCCTTCCGCGCCCGCACCGCCGAATTGGCGGCCATGGATTTGATAAATCTGCGCCCCATCAGGGTCTACCAGACCGTGCGTCCGCGGCTCGAGTTCATGGCAATCCTGCAAAAGACGCAATCCTGAAAACGAAGGACCCAGCGATGCGCACGCGTCAAATGGATGCGCTCTGTATTTCTGATTTCGTGAACAAGTATATCGCAAGCGTTGCTTATGACCCGCTAGATAATTTCTGACAACCCAGCGCCCAGCAGCTTATGCTCCATTCAAAAGGATGTTCGGTCATTCATGTCTGGTGGACATTTAGTGTTTCTGAGGCAATCTCTTCACCTCCTCAAGAAGTGCAAGTTCGCCATCTTCGTTGGACCTCAAATGGTCCCACTCACGATCTAACCATTCTTAGTCTGCTGAGGATTTCCAGCAGCCTCTACCAAGTTCTTGAATCCAAAGACTCGAAATGAAAATTCTGTTTGCCGTCGTGAACCTATTAACCCCCTCGAAATTTGCGGCGGTAGTTTGCCCTGTCACCACACCATTGAACGTGTTTGATTGACATTTATTTGGAGCGTATCTGAACCAGTTCTTCGACACGGCTCACTTATCGGGGCGCTACAAGTGTCTAAGGTTTGGAAAGCATATACCTTTTTAGAATAGTTTGGCGACCCCGGCAGGATTCGAACCTGCAACCTGCCCCTTAGGAGGGGGCTGCTCTATCCAGTTGAGCCACGGGGCCGCGCAAGGCTCTCTGTAGCCGGGTTTTTCGGCCTTGTCATGGCCTTTGCGCGATGGTTGTAAATCTTACTCTGTTCACGCTACCATCGGGCAAAACAACATCGCAGGTGCCCCAGTGACAACAGAAACCAAACGCCCGCTTACCCTTCGTGATGTTTCGGAAGCGTCCGGAGTATCGGAAATGACGGTCAGTCGGGTTCTACGGAACAGGGGCGATGTTTCGGACGCCACGCGCACCCGCGTCTTGGCCGCCGCGAAAGAGCTGGGGTATGTGCCAAACAAAATCGCGGGCGCATTGGCATCCAGCCGGGTTAATCTGGTGGCGGTGATCATCCCCTCGCTGTCGAACATGGTCTTCCCTGAGGTTCTGACCGGCATTAACCAGGTGCTGGAAGACACCGAGCTGCAACCGGTTGTGGGCGTCACCGACTATATGCCGGAAAAAGAGGAAAAAGTGCTGTACGAGATGCTCTCGTGGCGGCCGTCCGGAGTCATCATTGCAGGCCTGGAACACACCGAGGCCGCGCGCGCCATGCTAGATTCCGCGGGTATTCCGGTGGTCGAAATCATGGATACAGACGGCAAACCGGTGGACGCGATGGTCGGGATCTCTCATCGCCGTGCCGGGCGCGAAATGGCGCAGGCGATCCTGAAGGCGGGCTATGAGCATATCGGGTTCATGGGCACCAAAATGCCGCTGGATCACAGGGCGCGCAAACGGTTCGAAGGCTTCACCGAAGTTCTGGGCAAACACGGGGTCGAGATCGAGGATCGCGAATTCTACTCTGGCGGGTCAGCTCTGGCCAAAGGGCGTGAGATGACTCAGACCATGCTGGAACGGTCGCCCGATCTGGATTTCCTCTATTACTCCAATGACATGATCGGTGCAGGTGGGCTGCTGTATCTGCTGGATCAGGGTATTGATGTGCCGGGGCAGATCGGCCTGGCCGGATTCAATAACGTTGAGCTTTTGCAAGGCCTGCCGCGCAAGCTGGCCACAATGGACGCCTGCAGGTTGGAAATTGGGCGCACAGCCGCTAAGATCATAGCGACGCAATTGGCCGATCCCAATGCCGAGGTCGACACGCGTGTAACCCTGACCCCCAAGATCAACTTTGGCGACACCCTAAAGCGGCGCTGAACACGTGGCGCTGCAACGGCTGGACAACCGAACAGCCCGCGCGCTGTTCATGGATCGTCATGCATTGGCCGAACCGCCATCGGGCGGCGCAAAAGGCGCGGAATTGCTGGACCTGATCCAACGGCTTGGCTTTGTGCAATTGGACAGCATCAACACCGTTGCGCGCGCCCATGACATGATCCTGTTTTCGCGCCGTCCATCCTATCGCGCCGGCAATCTCAAACGCCTTTATGAACGCGACCGCGCACTGTTCGAACACTGGACCCACGACGCCGCTGTCATTCCGATGGAATTTTATCCGCACTGGCATTTGCGCTTTCAACGCGATGCAGATTTGCTGAAGTCCCGATGGAAGAATTGGCGCCGCGACGGGTTCGAGCAGCGATTTGCAACCGTTCTGCAACATATCCAGGACCACGGACCGGTCTCTTCGTCCGATGTTGGCAAGGACGAGAAAAAGGGATCCGGTGGCTGGTGGGACTGGCATCCCTCAAAAACGGCGCTGGAGTTTCTTTGGCGCTCGGGCGCACTCACGGTCATAGGGCGGCAAGGATTTCAAAAGCGCTATGATCTGACAGAACGGGTGATCGAAACGCATCTTTGCCCAGGCAATATGCCCTGTGATGCCGAGGAGACAGTGGATTGGCTGTGCAACGCGGCGCTTGACCGACTGGGGTTTGCAACCTCAGGCGAATTGGCAGCGTTTTGGGACACTGTTACGACAAGCGAGGCAAAATCTTGGTGTGAACGGGGTCTAATTCAGGGAAAATTGGAAGAGATCGAGGTGACTTGCGCGGACGGAAGGCTACGAAAAGTGATCGCCCGACCATCCATTTCCGAGGATGCAGAGGCTGCACCCCGTCCCTCGGGCCGCATTCGGGTCCTTAGCCCATTTGACCCTATGCTGCGCGACCGCAATCGGGCCGAACGGTTGTTCGGCTTTCACTATCGCATCGAGGTTTTTGTACCCGCTGCAAAACGAACCTACGGTTACTATGTGTTCCCGCTGCTTGAGGGCGACCGATTGATCGGGCGGATTGACATGAAAGTCAACCGGGATCGCGGGGTGTTACAAGTCAGCGCCTTATGGCCGGAACGATCCGTGCGCTGGTCCGATGCCAGAACCAAAGGGTTGCAATCAGAGCTCGACCGAGTCCGACGATTCACCGGGTTGGACAACGTAGAATTCGCCCGCGATTGGTTAAAAGACCCTAAATAGGGTCTATTTTCAGATCAAACTCAGGCTGATAGGCTGTAATCCGTCAATCCCGCCTTCCAGGACATCGCCCGCCAACACCGGGCCAACCCCAGCCGGTGTACCAGTCAGGATCAGATCACCGGCTCGCAGGTGGTAGTATCCGGACAAATGGCAGATGACCTCATCTATCTTCCAGATCAGCTCTTCCAGCGTCGCGTCCTGCCGCGTTTCTCCGTTCACGTTCAGATAAATGCGTTTATTGTCGTCCGGCGACCAATCTGCCGCGCGCGTCAATGCGGCCAACACAGTGCCGTTTTCCAGATCCTTGCCCAAATCCCATGGGCGCTGTTTATTCCGTTCGCGGACTTGCAGGTCACGGCGCGTCATGTCCAGCGCACAACCGTAGCCATAAACCGCATCCAACGCATCGGCACGCGTCGCACGGAAAACGGGTTTGCCGATCGCGACCGCCAGTTCCATCTCGTGGTGAAAATTCTCAGTTCCAGGCGGATAAGGCACAGTTGCACCCGACAGAACCGCGTTCAGAGCAGATTTTGTAAAGTAGAAAGGCGCCTCACGATCGACCTCATTTCCCATTTCGGCCGCATGGGCCGCATAATTTCGGCCGACACAGAAAATGCGCCCCACGGGATAGGTCGACAATTCACCCTCAACCGGGATCGAAATCGGGTCGGGTAAGGAAAACAAGCTGTCCGGTATCAAAGCCCCCTAACTGCAATTTGCAGCTTGTTTCTAAGTTGGCGGGACCAGTTGAACAAGCCATGCAGGTTCGCGCCAGGCATCACCATCACGCGAACTCGCCCCGTGGCTGGCTGTTCACAATTCAAAGTTTTGCCTTGGAAAGCCTTGGGTGCGCGCTACCTTTGGTTGTATCATGGATCACGCCACCACCGTATTGACACTCATTCCCTGGCGATATCCGAAATCCACTCGTCGCTGATCAGGTGATTTACCTGTAGGCGAGTGCAACTGAATCAGAGAGCGACGGCCAAAGACCTGTACCCCCACACGGTCTTTGCGTCCGGATGTCCGCTTATTTTCAGGTGGCTGTTTCTCTGAGGTGTGAGCCGGATAAATCCATCCGGCCGCGGGCCAGACACGCAGTCCAGTCAAAGTCTGGCCACCCCGCCGGAGGATATCCATACTTCTCTGGCGGGGACAAAAGCCTTTGAATGCGCGACGTGCGATCAGGTCTTCAGATCATGCAGATCGTTCAGCAGGTCCAGCAGCGCTTCGTGCCGATCCGGGCCTAGCTGGGTCTTGATCTCTTCAGCCAAACGTAGTGTCACCTGCATGTTGTCTTGGATGATCTTTTCGCCTTTGGCCGTGATATCGATGATCTGACGACGCTTATCCTCAGGATGGACCCGGCGCCGGATCAAATCCTTGGCTTCCAGTTTTTGCAGAATGCGCGTCAGACTGGGCAGCAAAAGGCACGATCGATCCGCTAGATGCGTTGGCTCTTGAGGCCCTTCTTCTTTCAGAACACGCAGAACGCGCCATTGCTGTTCAGTAACACCCGCATCCGCCAGCATATTTCGAATGGGCCCCATGACCCTTTCGCGCGCCCGAAGCAGTGCAATCGGCAATGAGCGGGACGTATTAGGCAGGTCTCTGGTCATAGTAGAATTTTTGCCCAAATTGGATCAAACCGCAACTGGATAAGAATTTCACTAATTATATTAAGTACTTGACCATGTATTATATGGCCCTTTTAGGCATGTCGCAGCTTCGAGCCTCATCTCAAAATTAGTAAACAAAGCAATTAATATTGACGTTTTCTTCAGAATGACGATCACTGGACGCACAAAGAAACTAAGTCCCGGTCCGATCCCGGGGTTGGCAGAAATCTGAGGGTTGCGATGAAGTGGGATGAGTTTTCGGATTGGGGCAAACGAATTGCCGAGTGGACGCAGGACTACCATCTGACTGTTGGTGACAAACCCGTCCGCGCCCGGACTGAGCCGGGGGATATCCTCAATGCCTTACCCGCGCAGCCACCCGAGCACGCGCAGCCACTGGAGGACGTGTTTCAGGATTTCGAACAGATCGTGATGCCAGGGATCACCCATTGGCAACATCCAAGGTTCTTTGCCTATTTCAACTCGAACGCCTCAGCCCCATCGGTCCTGGCCGAATTTCTGGCAAGCGCCATCGCACCGCAATGTATGTTGTGGCAGACCTCACCAGCTGCGACCGAGATGGAAACACGGATGATGGACTGGTTGCGCCACGCGCTGGACCTGCCCGAGGGATTCGCTGGTGTTATTCAGGACTCCGCCTCGTCAGCGACATTGGCTGCTGTGCTAACGATGCGCGAGAAGGCGTTGAAGTGGCAGGGAAATCAACAGGGTCTTTTTGGGCAAAAACCCCTGCGCGTCTATTGCTCGGCCGAAGTGCACACGTCAGTCGATCGTGCCATTTGGGTTGCGGGGATCGGGCAAGACAATCTGGTGCGGATTCCGACCAAGGGAGATTGGCGCGGGATGGATCCCGCAGCACTGGAGGCAGCGATCCAGGCCGATTTAGACTCTGGTTTGCATCCGGCGGGCGTCATCCTTTGCGTTGGCGGTACAGGAACGGGGGCTACGGATCCCGTAGATGAATGTTTGAAGATTGCCCAGAAATACGGGCTTTACTCCCACGTAGATGCGGCCTGGGCCGGATCGGCGATGATCTGCCCGGAATACCGCCACTACTGGCCCGGAGTGGATCAGGCCGACAGCATCGTTTTCAACCCGCATAAATGGCTGGGTGTGCAGTTCGATTGCTGTGCGCATTTCCTGAAAGACCCCGATGATCTGGTGCAGACGCTGGCGATCAGCCCTGAATACCTTAAGACCCATGGCAAGGATGGGATCATCAATTATTCGGAATGGTCGGTACCACTGGGCCGCCGGTTCCGGGCGCTCAAACTGTGGTTCGTGATCCGGGCTTATGGTCTGGAAGGGCTGCGCGCGCGGCTGCGCAACCACGTGAACTGGTCCGTGGCGCTGCATGATCGGCTGGCGGCCGAGGGGGATTTCCAAATCGTCACTCAGCCCATGTGGTCTTTGTGGACGTTCCGCTATGCGCCGGAAGGTCATGCGGATCTGAACGGCCTGAACCTGCGTTTGGTGAACGCCATCAATGACGACGGCCGCATCTATTTGACGCAAACCCGCGTGGATGGCGATCTGGTGATCCGGTTCCAGGCCGGTCAGTTCGAAACCACCGAAGACGATGTTCGAATGGCCTATGACGTCATTACCGAAATCGCCCGCTCACTGACATAAACAGGAGGTCCGGCCATGCCAGTCCCAAAAAACAGCTTCAAACAGGCTCTAATACAGGGTGATCGGCAGATAGGCTGCTGGATGAGTTTTGCCGAATCCATCACTGCCGAAATTATGGGCACCGCCGGATTCGACTGGCTGGTCATTGATGGTGAACACGCGCCGAACGATATCCGATCAATCCGTGATCAGCTTATGGCGTTGGCTGCCAGCTCCTCGCATCCGGTGGTGCGGGTTCCGGTTGGCGACACCGCTTTGATCAAGATGGTGCTGGATGCCGGGGCGCAAACCGTTCTGGTACCGATGGTTGAAACCGCCGATCAGGCGCGACAGTTGGTTCGGGACTGCCGCTATCCCCCGACGGGTGTGCGTGGCGTTGGCGCCGGTGCGGCCCGGGCGACTATGTACGGCTCGATCCCCGAGTACATTCAATCTGCAGACGACCAAATCTGCCTTTTGGTGCAAGTGGAAAACCGCGCCGGAATGGCTGCGCTGGATGATATCTTGAAGGTCGAAGGCGTCGACGGGGTGTTTATCGGCCCAGCGGATCTGTCCACCGACATGGGATATCAAGGAAACAGCGCAGCGCCGGAAGTGCGCGCTGTCATTGCGGATGCCATCACAAGGATCAGGGCCGCGGGCAAAGCGCCCGGCATTCTGGGCACCAATGACGAGGCCAGCCAAGCCTATTATGAAATGGGCGCACAGTTTCTTGCGGTCGGCATTGATGTGATGTTGCTGGCGCAGGCATCCCGGGCGCTGGCGGCGAAATGGAAGGCGAAATAGCGCGTCAGGCGTACATGGTGGCCGCGGCCTGCGCATAACCACCTGATGCCCCATCCACAAAGTGAACATGATCGTCGCGCGTCGCCGAGGGGACGATACAGGTCATCATTGCCTCGTCTTGCGCATGCAGCCCATAGCGGATCTTGCCTTGTCCGCGTGCCTGTTCAAGCATCATCCGGATTTGCGTCAACGTGGCAGCGTCACAATCCAGCGTCATTTTCAGCCCATCATCGAATTTACGGTAGTCGGCGTTTCGGCTGACCATACGCTTGTAGTGACCGGGTTCGAAATTGCCCAACCGTTTGCCCGATGTGAACAACAGGGCGATCAAAAAGTTCTGGCCCAGCAATTTGATCCGCTGCAGCAACAAATTGTTCCCAGCTCGTGATACGCGGGCATCCAGGCCAACATCCGGAGGTGGCCAGCTGATCGGCGGGCCATCTTCTGGTACTGGATGACCCGAACGCTCCAACCCCTCTGAAGCTGACAGAACCGAGCGGGCCAAATCCGCAAAGTCACTCTCGGTCGCATTTGCTGTGGGCTGAACGACGATCGAGACGATTTGACCATTGCGTGCCTTGCTGTTGGACCACCGGCAGGACAAACCGGTTAGGTCGGGCTGTGCACCAGGTTTGGCAGGCGGCACCATAAAGGTACCAGCCTTCATCTGCGCCTCAGCCCAGGCCAACCCGCCACCCGAGAACATGGCGTAATCCACCCCATCAGACGGCGCATAACGCGCGACCCGCAGGTCCTTTCCGGCCTTACGAATTTCGGCAACCGGAACCAACGCCGCGCGCAGCGAGATCGAGAATTCTTCGTCCGCCCAGCGCCTGAGGTCTGCCAATACCGCTTTGGCGGTGTCGATCTCACTTGCGGGCACGGCGAATCCGGCTCCGTCGCCGCCAAAAACATAAGGAAACTCCTTGCCGTGCAGCGCGTTGATCATTGCCGAGATCACCGCCGCGCCGACCATATTCACCGTCTTGTATCGCCCTTTTGCAATCTCACCGGTGGAGTCGACGATATCTGCCACGCCCAACGCCCAATCGCCCGGAACAGCAGAGAAACGCGCCGGATCCACCAAACCGGTAAAGTCCCGC
Organism: Ruegeria atlantica; assembly: GCF_001458195.1. Taxonomy (GTDB): domain Bacteria; phylum Pseudomonadota; class Alphaproteobacteria; order Rhodobacterales; family Rhodobacteraceae; genus Ruegeria; species Ruegeria atlantica. The sequence goes on from NZ_CYPU01000071.1 coordinate 186,513, forward strand.
AACAGGGGAAGACTGTCATAGAACGCGGCCTGGGCGTCTTTCATTGGCACCTCGGATATTCGGTAAGGACAAGGATAGCCCGAATGCGATCACTGTCCGGCAAAATCAGTATAGCACACGCGCTTGTGTGTGGCACCGTGACGTGCCAAGCATTTCTTCGCCGGTTTGGGGGAGAGGGTTTTCATGAAGGCAGGTCTGGTGGTGTTGTGCCTGGGCTATGTGCTCAGCCAGTTCTTTCGCGCCTTTCTCGCGGTTCTCAGTGTTGATCTGGGGCGCGATATCGGGGCCACACCCGAGGATCTGGCCTTTGCGTCAGGTCTTTGGTTTCTGATCTTTGCCGCCATGCAGTTGCCCGTAGGCTGGGCACTGGACCGAGTTGGACCGCGCCTGACGGCGGCGGTCTTGCTGCTGGTCGGTGGTGCCGGCGGAGCGGCATTGTTTGCCCTATCCAGCTCCCCTTTTCACATCGCCATCGCCATGGGGTTGATCGGGGTCGGCTGCTCACCGGTGTTGATGGCATCTTACTATATCTTCGCCCGCGAATTCCCATCTGCCCGCTTCGCCACTTTGGCGGCTGTCATGCTGGGCGTTGGATCGGTCGGCAATCTGGTTGCCTCGTACCCTACTGCGCTGGCGGTTGAGCTGATGGGATGGCGCGCCACGATGGGAATGCTGGCCGTTTTTTCCGCCGCGATCGCGTTGGGCATCTGGTTCAGCGTGCATGATCCCAAACGTGTCGAGACCGAACACAGGGGATCGGTGCTGGACCTGCTGAAAGAACCCGCGCTGTGGGCGATCCTGCCGCTGATGCTGGTGGCCTATGCCCCGTCGGCGGCAACGCGCGGCCTTTGGGCCGGGCCATACCTCAGCGATATCTTCGGCCTTAGCACCACCCAGATCGGGACAGCGACCCTGATCATGGGGGCGGCGATGATTGCAGGTACCTTTGCGTATGGGCCGCTCGATCGAATGCTGGGCACGCGAAAATGGGTGATCTTTGGCGGCAACGCGCTGGGCACAGTGGGGCTGGTTCTGATGTGCCTTTGGGTCGACAACGCAGTTTGGCTGGCGGTTGTCCTGATGGCAGCGATCGGGTTTCTGGGGGCAAGCTTCCCGGTCATCATGGCTCATGGCCGGGCCTTTGTGCCGCCGCATCTGGTTGGGCGCGGCATGACCCTGCTGAACCTCTTCGGCATTGGCGGTGTAGGACTGGCGCAATTCGTCACCGGCCGCATCCATGCCGCCACGGTGGACATCAGCCCGACCGCGCCCTACACAGCGATATTCGGCTTTTTTGCGGTCACGCTGGCCATCGGCTGCGTGATCTATTTGTTCAGCGGCGACAGCGTCGACTAACGCTGGAACTGCCAGGAGTGTCCATGTCCGACCCGCGCGTCATTGCCCCCAACCTCAAACGCAGACTTTCGGGTGTGACCGCCACGATTGCCCGGTTGGTGCCGCTGCAAGTGCAATGGATCGACATCGCGGCCACCGGGCCGGGTCTGCCGGATGACATCCCACATATCCCGCTGGGCCGCCTGCCCTTTTTGTCGCGCGAAACACTGCGCGTCTGGCACGCGCGCCGCAATACCGAGATGCTGCTGGGCCTGATCCTGCGCAATGTGCTGCGGCTGCGATTGAAGCTGCTGTTCACCAGCGCCTCGCAACGCGCGCATAGCGGCTACACCAAATGGCTGATCGACAAAATGGACGCGGTCGTCGCAACTTCTCGCAAAACCGCCGGGTATCTGGAGAGGGATGCGCAAGTCATCATGCATGGCATCAACTTGCAGGATTTCACACCGCCCGAAGACAAAGCTGCAGTTCGGGCGCGACTGGGTTTGCCAGATGGTCTATTGCTGGGCTGCTACGGCCGCATTCGTCACCAGAAGGGCACCGATGCTTTCGTCGATGCAATGATCGAACTGTGCGGCCGCTTTGACGACGTCCATGGCATCGTCATGGGCCGCGCCACGGAAAAGCACACCAGCTTCCTGACCGAACTGAAAGACAAGGTCGCCGAGGCGGGCCTGTCCGACCGCATTCTGTTCATGCCCGAGGTGACCGTCGATCAGATCGCCGAATGGTATCAGGTGCTGGACCTGTTCATCGCCCCGCAACGGTGGGAAGGGTTCGGCCTGACGCCGCTGGAAGCAATGGCCTGCGGCGTGCCGGTTGTTGCGACCGATGTCGGCGCGTTCTCCGAGATCGTCACCGACCCGTCGCTGGGCCGAGTGGTCGAACCTGGTGATATCCCCGCGCTGGCCGAAGCCGCCGCCGAGATGTTGTCCGACCGCGAATCCCTTGCCCATTCCGGTATCGCAGCCCGCACCCATGTCGAGCAGAATTTCGACATCAGTGGTGAGGCAAAGACGCTTGTCGCGCTCTATGAACGCCTTTTGACCGACACCTGAGGCGATGCGCCACGTCAAATCGGTGCCATTGCGCGAAATAAACCCCGAAAACTCTTTTTTATTTGCTGCAACGCGGCTATGAACGCGCGTCCTTAACATTGGAGACATGAAATGGGCTATCGCGTCGTAGTCGTCGGCGCCACGGGTAACGTGGGCCGCGAAATGCTGAACATTCTGGCTGAACGCCAGTTCCCCGTTGATGAACTTGCTGTTTTGGCAAGCCGTCGTTCGCTGGGCACCGAAGTAAGCTTTGGCGACACGACACTCACTACCAAGGATCTGGACACGTTCGATTTCACCGGCTGGGACATGGCGCTGTTTGCCGTAGGGTCCGAGGCGACCAAGGTCTACGCCCCCAAGGCGGCCAAAGCTGGCTGCGTGGTGATCGATAACTCGTCGCTCTATCGTTATGACCCGGACATTCCGCTGATCGTACCGGAATGTAACCCGCAGGCGATCCACGACTACAAAAACAAGAACATCATCGCGAACCCCAACTGCTCGACCGCGCAGATGGTTGTCGCGCTGAAGCCGCTGCATGACCGCGCGCGCATCAAGCGCGTTGTCGTGTCGACCTATCAGTCGGTGTCTGGCGCCGGTAAGGAAGGCATGGACGAGCTGTGGGATCAGACCAAAGCGATCTATAATCCCACTACGGACGTGCCACCAAACAAGTTCCAGAAGCAGATCGCCTTCAACGTCATTCCCCAGATCGACGCCTTCATGGAAGACGGCTCGACCAAGGAAGAGTGGAAGATGGTTGTGGAAACCAAAAAGATCGTCGATCCGTCGATCAAGCTCACAGCCACCTGCGTCCGCGTTCCAGTCTTTGTTGGCCATTCTGAGGCCGTTAACATCGAGTTCGAGGAATTCCTGGACGAAGACGAAGCCCGCGACATCCTGCGCGAAGCTCCGGGCATCATGGTGATCGACAAGCGCGAACCCGGCGGCTACGTCTCGCCGATCGAATGCGCGGGCGATTTTGCCACGTTCATCAGCCGTATCCGTCAGGACTCGACCGTGGAAAATGGTATCAACCTGTGGTGCGTTTCAGACAACCTGCGCAAAGGTGCAGCGCTGAATGCAGTGCAGATTGCGGAACTTCTGGGCCGTGAGGTTCTGAAGAAGGGCTGATCATACACTCCAAAGTCGTTATGTCAGAAGAACCCGCCGACACGGCGGGTTCTTTTTTGCGTATAGCCAATTCACGGCCACCAGCTTCGGACAAAGGGATGGAAGACGGCGGGCGTTTTGAACCTGTGAAGAATACGATCAAAGTCTTCAGAGAATGACAGCATCCAACGACTTTGGATGTTTGGTTACAGCTTCCCAGCCATCTTCCGTAACAATGAAACTGTCGCCTACCTGCGCACGAAACGTATCCGCTGTTACCGACCCATCTACGGCAAAAATCATTCCAGGCTGCAAGACGGTCGTGTCGCCAGTAACCAACTGCGGTTTCTCTAGATAGCTAAATCCCGTCGCACGTCCACATCGAAACGGATACTCATACCCCGCGCCCTGAATGGCTTCTGCATAGGCAGCATGTACGCTTTCGGCGGTCACGCCCGGACGCAGAGCATCTAACGCTGCCGCTTGGCTGGCAACAGCAACTTCGTAGATGCGTTCTTGTTGCTTATCCACGATCTCGCCGATCCAGAAAGTGCGGTCGAAGCCCAGTTTGAAACGGTGGAAATTGGTCATTCCGCAGAAACAAAGAAATACCGGCTCGCCTCGTCTCATGATCCGGGTGGTCGCGCGATGATGGGTTTTGGTGATGGTGTCTCCCGAGGCCATGATTTGCAGAAAATGAGTGTTGGGAGACATATCTGCCGCATCGTAATGCGCAGCTAGAAGCTCTGCAGCCTTTCGTGTGCCCGCCTGAGACGTCGCGAGCGCGACTTCAAATTCCGGTACTCCATCTCCAATGGTATTGCGTCCGGCCTCCATCATCGCCATGGCCACCTGCCCCGCATGGCGGGCCAACTTGAGTTCATCGACGGACTTAATCATGCGCATCTCAGCGAGTATTGGCGTGACGCTGACCATCCGGTCTAAAGGAACAAGTTTTTCCACAAAGGCGCGAACAACCGGTGGCATAAGATCGGGTTCAACCCCGACACTTAACGCGCCCTTTACTGCGGTGGGAAGTTCGGCTCTCCACTCGCCGCCCATTCCGTCGTTCCACGCGGCGATACGCCCGACTTTTGCCAAAGAGAGGGCTGCGTTCAGATCAATGGTGGGCGTTATCAACAGGCATTCCCCATCGCTGTGCACGACCAGGATCGTTGGTCTGCCGAACTCCATGTGAAGGTAGTCGTAGTAACCGGTCAAATAGTAGACGTTGTCGTCGTCCGTAACGAGGGCAACGTCGATTCCGGATTCACACATATGGCTCTGGAACTTTTGCATCCTCTTAGCAAACATCAACGGCTGCCTCCTGAGTCTTTACGGTGAGCATTTTATGAGACTTCGGGCTTTTGCCGCTCACCCCTTCTGCTCAACCAATGCTTTGAGGTTTGTCAGACCGCGCTCGTAATCTCCGCCGACCCATTTATCCATCATCAGTCCCATCCAGCGTGACATGGGGTTCATGCCTAGATCGGATTCGAACCCCCAGGTAACCTGAGTCTGTTCACCCTCGGGCGTCAGATCGAAGGAGGCCGATGCGGACCCCATCGGACCGAAATCAAGCGCCGTTATGACGGTTTGATCCGGAACGCTTTCGACGATTTCCTGTGACCCAGTACCAACCTGCGGGTGTTCAGATGCCCAATTCAAGGTGTTGCCGACGCCCGCCTCAGGGCCGCTGTAGGACAGCTGGGTTTCGGGATCGCGCGTCAACCAAGGTGACCATTTTTCAGTTTCCTGCATCGAATTCACGTAAGGAAAGATCGCGCCGGCGGGTGCGTTGATCGTGATGCTGCGGGACAGTACGGCCTTGCCCGGCAAAAGGTAAGACACACCAACCAGAACCAGAATAAGAACAAGCAGAGTGATGAAAATACGTTTAATGAATCGCATGACGCGCTCCTGATCGAAAGAGTGTGGTTTCGATCATAGCAAAAAATGGCGCGAAATCAGAGACCTGATCCGCGCCATTCGAAAACTCTCAGATGTCAGCCCGTTTAGACAACCACGAATTTCTTCTCGGCCGGGTCATAACATTGCAAGCCACCTTCACCGATGTCGGTCCACAGCCCATGCAAGCTCAGCGAGCCGTCATTTACCGCAGAGGAAACGAAGGGAAAGGTCATCAGGTTCTCCAGCGATGCCACGACTGCCTGCCGTTCAAACTGCCGTGCCTGATCGACGCTGTCTTCAACATCGGCAACCAGGTCATATTTCGGTTTCAGGATATCCATCCAGCGGCCAACAAAGCTTTCTTTCGCCTCCAGTTGCGGGGCTTTTCCCTTGCACATGTCGATGCAGCCCTGAACACCTCCGCATTGCGAGTGGCCTAGAACGATCAGGTGCGCGACTTTCAGTGCCGTGACCGCATATTCGATTGCTGCACTGGTGCCGTGGTGATCGCCATCCGGCGCATAAGGTGGCACAAGGTTGGCGATGTTGCGGTGAATAAAGAACTCGCCCTGATCGGCACCGAAGATCGATGTCACGTGGACCCGGCTGTCACAGCACGAAATCACCATCGCACGCGGGCGCTGCCCTTCAGTGGCCAGGCGGCGATACCAAACCTGGTTTTCCGAATAGGTGGTGGCTTTCCACCCGTGGTACCGCTTGACCAGATAGGTCGGCAGAGGTTTGGCTAAGTCCATTCTCATGTCCCCGTTCTTTTGTCTGTCGGCTGCTGTAACCTGAATTCGCAGAAAATTCGACCCATTTTCCAGCATCGACGCAAGGTTTTGCAAAGGATTCTACCGTCAATGTCCAGCTATGCCGTGGGGGCGTAGAGAATTGGGGTAGATGTGGTGGATAAAATAGTCACGCTTGAACAAAAGGAAACCGTTCGGCTGGATACGGACCGCTTGAACGGGCTGTATCACCAATTGGGCGACAAGAACGCATTGGATGTTTTGTGCCGTACCGTCGAGGAATTGGCCGTGCGCCTGTCAAACTGCGAGCGATTTTGGCGTCAGCGCGACTGGGCCGGGCTGCGCAAATGCGCCCGGTCATTGGTGGCCATCGCCGAACAGATTGGCATGACCGCGCTGGCCCGAGTCGCCGGTGATGTGGCGCAATCTGTGGATGTTGGGGATGCGGTCGCGACGGGGGCCACCCTGTCGCGCCTGATCCGTGTAGGTGAGAAATCGCTGACCGTGATCTGGGATCAGCAGGATCTTTCCCTCTGACGGGGCTTGCGGACGGATCGTGGGCGGCTAGGCTGAGCGTAATTCGAACCAGCCGAGATACACATGACCCTGTCCTTCGCTTCGCCGTCCGAACCCTCTGTTCCGCTGCATGTCATTTCGCAACCCGATCTCGACAATTGGCTGCAAGACCAGCCAAGCCACATCGCATCGTGGGTCGAGGCCAATGGATTCACCGGGGCCATGGGGCAGGCACTGCTGATCCCGCAATCAGATGGTGCGCCCGAAATGGCCTTGGCCGGTTACGGAAATAGCAACAAGCGCGCGCGCAAACGGTTCCCGTTGGCAGCGGCGGCCGAAGCCTTGCGGAAGGGAACCTATCACATCGCATCAGGTGTGCCCGCTGATGCGATAAGCAACGAGTGCCTTGGTTGGTTGCTCACAGGATATGCCTTTAACCGTTACGCCAATCAATCACCCGCCAAGGCGCGACTCATCGCACCGGAAGACGTCGATGCCGCGCGAATTGAGGCGCTGGCCAATGCCGAGGCGCTGACCCGCGATTTGGTCAACACACCGGCCTCGGACATGGGACCGGATCAGCTGCAGGCCGCAGCCGAGGATTTGGCGCAGGAATTCGGCGCGTCCTGTTCGGTAATCAAAGGCGACGACCTGTTGGATCAAAATTTCCCGCTGATTCACACTGTCGGACGCGCCGCCGCGCAAGCTCCGCGCTTGATCGAGATGACATGGGGCAACACCGGGCCCAAACTGACCCTTGTCGGCAAGGGTGTGTGCTTTGACACTGGCGGGCTGAATCTGAAACCAGGAAATTCGATGTCCCTGATGAAAAAGGATATGGGCGGTGCGGCCAATGTGCTGGGTTTGGCGCGGATGATCATGGCAACAAAGCTGCCTGTGCAACTGCGCGTGCTGATCCCAGCGGTTGAGAATTCGGTCGCGGGGAATGCCTTCCGTCCGGGGGATATCCTGACGTCGCGCAAAGGTCTGACGGTGGAGATTAACAACACCGACGCCGAAGGGCGGCTGGTTCTGGCTGACGCATTGGCGCTGGCGGATGAGGGTGAACCTGACCTGATCATCTCGATGGCGACGCTGACCGGTGCCGCGCGCGTCGCGGTTGGCCCCGATCTGGCGCCCTTTTACACCGATGACGATGGCGCTGCAGACGCGCTGGCCAACGCTGGTCGGCAATCGGCCGACCCTGTCTGGCGGATGCCTTTCCATGAACCCTATGAGTCGATGATCGAACCCGGCATTGCTGATTTGGACAATGCTCCATTAGGTGGGTTCGCAGGCTCGATCACCGCGGCCCTGTTCTTGCGCCGCTTTGTGGGTGACAGCCGCTATATGCATTTCGACATCTATTCCTGGCAGCCCAGCAAGGCCCCCGGACGCAGCAAAGGCGGTCTGGGCCAAGGGCCGCGTGCCTTGCTGACCGCCCTGCCCGAGATTCTGAACCTATGACCCGCCTGCGCGTCATACAGCCGGTTGTTGATTTGTTGCGCAGCCCGAATGGCCCCAGGGACCGGCAGCTGTTGTTTGGTGACCCGGTAGATGTTGTTGACAAAACCGATGGGTGGAGCCGGATCACCTCGGACAAGGACGGTTATCCCGGTTGGGTCAGGTCCGATCAGTTGGGACCTGAGGCGCAACAGACCCACTGGGTCACCGCGCCCGCGACACATGCCTATAAACAGCCCGACATGAAAAGCCAGGACCGCGTATCGCTGAGTTTCGGCAGCAAATTATGCGTGCTGTCGGAACAGAATAGGTTTCTGGAAACAGAACTGGGGTTCATTCCGGCGATTCACGCCAAACTCAGCGCAACTCACCTGACCGATCCCGTAGCGGTGGCCGAGCTGTTTCTGGGCACACCCTATCTTTGGGGGGGAAACAGTCGCTTCGGTATTGATTGTTCCGGGTTGGTTCAGGCCGGTTTGCTGGCCTGCGGCATACCCTGCCCCGGTGATAGCAGCGATCAGGAACGCGAACTGGGTATGGCGCTGCCTACCGGGACTGAACCAAAGCGCGGGGATCTGTTGTTCTGGAAAGGCCACGTGGCATGGGTCTATGGCGAGAACATGCTGCTTCATGCCAACGCCTACCACATGGACGTGACGTTCGAGCCGATGGATCAAGCAATCACACGGATTCTGGAGCAGGGCGACGGGTCTGTAACAGCCCACAAAAGGCTCTAATCAAGGTCAACCGACCGGATCAGCTTGCGTTCCAACACGCGCAGCACGGTGCGCAGGTCATGGCCTCGCTTCAAGATACGCCCGTCCATGCCGATCACCGAATACATCCCCTGTTTGGACCGCAGACGAGGGTGTTTTTCGACCCGGTAGATCGGATGCTCTGCCGTGCGTCTGAAAATGGAAAAAACTGCCATATCGCGCAGGTTGGAAATGCCATAGTCACGCCATTCTCCGGCGGCGACCATCTTGCCATAGACAGACAGTATATGTGACATCTCGCGCCGGTCGAACGCGACGGGCATCTGGGCCGAGTTTGCAGAAAACCGGCTGGGAGGCTGCATGTTCATACCCTCAGCCTTGCCGGAAAACGCATTTGAATCAAGTCCGGTGCCAACAGGTGTGGTAAATTTGAATCGTTTCGTCCTACCGCCGCCCAACTTGCCGACAGATCAGAATCACCGGCAAAAGCCCAACTGCCAGGATCACAAGCGAGGGAACCGCTGCGCCCTCCAACCGCTCGTCTGAGGCCAGACGATAGGCCTGGACCGCAAGCGTATCAAAGTTGAATGGGCGCATGATCAAGGTCGCGGGCAGCTCTTTCATCACATCCACAAATACGATCAGCAAGGCTGTCAGCAGCGAGGGTGTCAGTATTGGTAGATGCACACGGCGCAAGGTGCCCAGCGGCGATTGGCCCAAAGATCGGGACGCGGCATCCATATTGGCGTGCACAGTACTCTGCCCGCCTTCATACGCGCTGAGCGCTGCCGCAAGAAAGCGCACCATGTAAGCTGCAACCAGCAACCAGATCGACCCGGTCACCAGCAGACCCGTCGAGACGTCGAACGTCTGGCGCATCCACGAATCCAGCGCGTTGTCGAATCTGGCGAAGGGTACCATCAGGCCAACGGCGATCACGCCTCCAGGCACCGCATAGCCCAACCGCGCCAGATAGCCTGTGGTCGATGATCCCCGACCCGGGCGAAGGCGCTGAAAGAACCCAACGCAGATCGCGGCGCAAACCGTGACCACGGCGGCCACTCCTGCAAGTGTCAGCGAGTTTTGAATGAACCCGAGATATCGCCGCGACAGTAGGTTTTGTTCCGAGGTCAGGCCCATCTGGATCAAGATAAATACCGGCAGCAAGAACCCCAGCACCACGGGAATAGCGCACAAGGTTATGGCAGCTGCGGATTGCCAGCCCTTAAGTTGCGCCGAAGGCAGCGAGGCATGGCTTTTGCCTGCCTGATAGTACTTTGCCTTGCCGCGCTGCGTCCGCTCGGCCACGGCCATGACCAGCGCAAAGCCCAGCAGGCACAAGGCCAACTGCGCCGCACCCGCCCGGTCGCCGATCGAGAACCAGCTTGTGTAGATGCCCGTAGCAAAGGTCTGAACGCCAAAATAGGCGACGGTTCCAAAATCGGCGATGGTTTCCATGATGGCCAGCAGGACACCACCGGCAATGGCCGGGCGGGCCATCGGCAAAGACACGTGCCAGAACGCCAACCACGGGCTTTTGCCCAGTGCACGGGCGGCCAGAAAAGCGGTGGCGCTCTGTTGCAGAAACGCGGCCCGCGCCAGCAGATAGACATAAGGGTAGAGCACTAGGATCAGCATCACCGCCGCGCCCTCGGTCGAGCGGATTTCCGGGAACCAATAGTCGCGCGGCCCCCAACCCGTCACGTCGCGCAGCGTGGTCTGCACGATACCGGGGTGATCCAGAATGAACGTATAGGCATATGCCAGAACATAGGCCGGAAAAGCCAGCGGCAGGACCAGCGCAATCTCCAGAAAGCGCACACCGGGAAAGCGTGTCATCGTCACCAGCCACGCCGCGCCCACCCCGATAGAGAACGTGCCCATAGCCACCAAAACGACAAGGATCACGGTTGTCAGTGCATACCCGGGTAAAACCGTCTCGAACAGATGCGAGACCGTTTCCGTACCCCCCGTCACCGCCGCCAGAACAACCGCGACCATCGGCAGAAGACAAGCCGCTGCCACCATATAGGCCACAGTGGCCACCAACCGGGTGCCCAGCGCGCCGCGATTGCGTTTTCCGTGTTCTGAATAGTCGATTTCGGCCATGGACCTGGATTGTAACTGGCGTTGGCTATTGATCAGCCTTTAATCGACCAAAATGCTAAGAAACACCAGTGCAGGAAAAACAAAACTGCGGCACGTACTGCCGCAGACATGGCTCGGGGTTATTCGTAAACGCGTTGATCCTCGATCACCAACCCGTCCTTCGGCAGTGATCCGGGGGTTACGACCTCGATTGCGCCTTTCAGTTTCAGAACTTCGACCACGGATTTGGCATAGGCCATATCGTCGCCTCCCGCGCTTTCGATCTGAACGGTCATCGTGTCCATCTCTCCCTGACGGGCGGCGATGACCCGGGCTTTGACGATTTCCTCGTGCTTATCGACCAATGCTGCCACCTGTTCAGGGCGCACAAACATGCCCTTGATCTTGGTGGTCTGATCTGCGCGACCCATCCAGCCTTTAATACGCAGATTGGTCCGCCCACAGGGCGACACGCCCGGCATGATCGCGGACAGATCACCCGTGGCAAAGCGGATCAGCGGGTAATCAGGGTTCAGAGAGGTCACCACAACCTCACCCACCTCACCCGGCTCTACTGGTGTTCCGGTGCCAGGGGTGACGACCTCGATAATGACATGTTCGTCGATGATCATCCCTTCCATCGCGGCGCTCTCGTAGGCGATGTTGCCCAGATCGGCCGTGGCATAGCATTGCAGGCAGGAAATACCCCGATCAGCATAGTCCTGACGCAAAGATGGGAACAGCGCGCCGCCGCCCACAACAGCCTTCGAGAAGTTCAGGGCCACGCCCATCTCATCTGCCTTGTCCAGAATGACCTTCAGATAATCCGGCGTGCCCGCATAAGACGTGCAGCCCACATCACGCGCCGCGGTCACCTGCAATTCGGTCTGGCCGGTACCCGCTGGCAGCACAGCGGCCCCTACCGCGCGCGCGCCGCTTTCAAAAATCATACCAGCTGGCGTGAGGTGATAGCCGAAACAGTTTTGCACGATATCTCCGGGACCGACGCCGGCGGCGTTCAGGAAACGCCCCATGCGCCACCAATCATGATCCGTGCTGCCGGGCTCATAAATCGGACCGGGCGACTGAAACACATGATGGAAGTGCCGCGCCGGCTTGGCCGTGAATCCGCCAAATGGCGGGCGGGACGCCTGTGCTTGCGCCAGATCGGATTTTCGCAATACCGGCAGTTTCACCAGATCGTCGGCTGAAATCACCGCGCTGGTATCCGCATCCGCCAGATGCGCAGCGAAGCCTGGTGAGGACAGGGCGCGGTCAATCTGAGTACGCAGCGCCTGCGCCTGATCAGCGGAGCGTTCATCGGCTGATCGGGTTTCGAGAGCATCGTAGTAGGTCATCGCCAGATCCTCCATTCGCTTACAACCACCTCTTGCGGCGGCGGTAAGATCGCACGTCACGGAAGCTTTTGCGGCCTTCGTCGGACATGCCTAGATAGAACTCTTTCACGTCTGGGTTTTCGCGCAAATCTGCTGCCGGACCATCCATCACGACGCGCCCGGATTCCAGAATATAGCCGTAATGCGCAAACCTTAGAGCCACATTTGTGTTCTGTTCGGCCAGCAAGAAGGACACACCTTCTTTCTCGTTCAGGTCCTTCACGATACCGAAAATCTCTTCGACCAACTGCGGCGCAAGACCCATCGAGGGTTCGTCCAGCAGGATCGTTTCGGGTCGCGACATCAACGCCCGACCCATTGCAACCATCTGTTGCTCACCACCCGAAGTGTAGCCTGCCTGCGACCGACGGCGTTCCTTGAGGCGTGGGAAATACGTGTAGACCAGTTCAAGGTCCTGCTGGATCGCTGCCTTGCCATCCTTGCGGGTATAGGCGCCCGTCAGCAGGTTTTCTTCAACCGTCAGGTGTTCAAAACAATGGCGGCCTTCCATCACCTGGATGACGCCCTTTTCCACCAGATCGGCGGGATCGCTTTCATGCACGCTGGTGCCGCGATACTCGATCGTACCCTTGGTGACCTCACCGCGTTCCGAATGCAGCAGGTTCGACACCGCCTTGAGCGTAGTCGTCTTGCCCGCGCCGTTACCGCCCAGCAGGGCCGTGATACCGCCCTTGGGCACAGTCAGGCTGACGCCTTTCAGGACGAGGATCACGTGATTATAGATCACCTCGATATTGTTGACCTCAAGCAGGGTTTCCGACTTGGTGTCAGTGGTTTGTGCCGCATCCAGCATCTGCGCGTGTCCTTAAGCGAGTGTGGGGTTCGGGACGGCGGTCTGCCGCCGCCCCGGGTTGTTCAAAGCGCTATATCAGCAACGCCCTTCAATGTTGTTTTCTGCTGCATAGGCCGCAGAATCTTCATCGATCAGCGCGCCGATCACTTCACCATCGGTCTGCTTGAAGTCCGAGATCAGCGTCCAGGTCTTGTTCGCTGCATCCCACTGCGTCACACCCACAAGGGCGTCACCGCCGTGGTTTTCGCATGAGACCGAGAAGGTAGGACCAAAGTTCGCCAGGCCCAGTTCGGCCATCTTCTCTTCTGTCATCTCCAGTGCTTCCATACCGGCACGCATCTCAGACGGGGTGATTTCCGCATTGCCCGAGATTTCCTGGGCTTTCTTGATGGCTTCGGCAGCCAGAACAGCCGCATAGAGACCACGGTTATACAGAACCGTGCCAACCTGATCACCCGCGCCTGCAGCCTTACCTGCATCGACAACGTGTTTCTGCAGATCGTCAAAGACCGGGAAGTCCGTGCCAACGTTGTGGAAGGTTAGTGCTTTGTACCCATTGGCAGCTTCGCCCGCTGGCAGCACGTCGTTTTCAGAACCGGACCACCAGATGCCGATGAAGTTTTCCATCGGGAACCGGATGTTGGCGGCCTCTTGCACGGCAACCTGGTTCATAACCCCCCAGCCCCACATCAGGACATAGTCGGGACGATCACGGCGGATTTGCAGCCACTGCGACTTCTGTTCCTGACCCGGATGATCGACCGGCAGGGCGACCAGTTCAAAGCCGTGCTTTTTTGACAGCTCTTCCAGAGTGCGGATCGGTTCCTTACCATAGGCCGAGTTGTGGTAGACCAGCGCGATTTTCTTGCCGCTCAGGTCATCACCATTTTCCTCAAGCAGGTAATTGACCGCGCCCGAGGCCCCGTCCCAGTAGTTGGCTGGATAGTTGAAGGTATGGCTGAACACGTCGCCATTCTTGGCCGAGGTCCGGCCATAACCCATCGTGTGCAGCGGAATGTCGTCTGCGGTGACTTTTGGGATCAGCTGATAGGTGATGCCAGTCGACAGCGGTTGATACACCAAAGCGCCTTCGCCCTTGGTGGCTTCATAGCATTCCACACCTTTTTCGGTGTTGTAGCCGGTTTCGCATTCGACCATCCGGATCGGAACACCGCCGATGCCGCCATCGCGCTCGTTCAGCAGGGTGAAATAGTCGTTATAGCCATCCGAGAACGGAATGCCGCCAGCGGCGTAAGGCCCGGTACGATAGCTCAGATCGGGGATCACAAGATCCGCCAGAGCGGGTCCTGCAGCCATCAGGGCGCTCAGCGCCGCGGTTGCCAGTTTCAATTTCATCGGGTGTCTCCTCCCTTGGTTAGTCCGATGTTGCGTTCGGGCTTGTGCCGCCCGTTTTTTCATTGGGCCGACCCCTTAGTGCGGGAACGGCCATAGTCTGAGTTTCTCTTTCGCCACGCGCCACAGTTGTGCCAGCCCGTGCGGTTCCAAGATCAGGAACATGATGATCAGCGCGCCGACGATCACTAACTGCAGATGCGCCACGATATCCGTGGGCCAGCCTAGAACGTCGACGCCCACCACTTTCAGGACCACCGGCAACAAAACAAGGAAAGCTGCACCGGCGAACGATCCGAAAATAGACCCTAACCCGCCGATAATGATCATGAACAGCACCAGAAACGATTTCTGGATACCAAAGACTTCGCCAACCTCGACCGCGCCCAGATAGACTGCAAAGAACAGCGCTCCTGCGATGCCGATGAAGAACGAGCTGACGGCAAAGGCGCTCATCTTGGCCTTCAGTGGGTTCACCCCGATGATCTCGGCCGCGATGTCCATGTCACGGATCGCCATCCATGTCCGGCCCGTCGTGCCGCGCGTCAAGTTGCGCGCGATAAGGGCGCTGACGGCCAAGAAAATCAGGCAGAAGATATAGGTGGCCCATGCCGGTGCATTCGGACCGGTGATGATGATGCCAAACACATCCCGTTCCGGCGCATTGATCTGACCCGAAGCCGAATAGTTGTAGAACCACGGCACCCGGTTAAAGAGCCACACAAGGAAGAACTGCGCCGCCAGCGTGGCCACCGCCAGATAAAACCCCTTGATCCGCAGACTTGGCAGGCCGAACAGCACACCGACAATGGCCGTTATGCCGCCAGCCAGAATGACATGGATGAACATGCTGACATCCGGGAATGAGGTCATCAGCTTGTAGCAGGCATAGGCACCCACAGCCATGAAGCCACCGGTACCCAAGGATACCTGCCCGCAGTACCCCACAAGGATGTTCAACCCGATCGCCGCAATGGCATAAATCAAAAAGGGCAGTAACAGCGCATTGGCCCAGTAGTCATTGATAACAAACGGGATGATCCCGAAAGCCACCGCCAGAACCACATAATACCGATACCGGTCGAACTTGATCGGAAAGGTCTGGCTGTCATCTGTGTAGGAGGTTTTGAAATCCCCGGCCTCACGATAAAACATGTCTTACTTTCCCCATTCTTCCTGCGCCCGGTTGCGGGCCTCGGCGTTCAGCTGCTTGGAGCCTTTTGCATATCCGCTCGCCTCTGAGGCGCGCACAAGTTTCATGTAAGCCAGGATGCCCATGGCGAGCCCGGCAAAAGCCAGAATTGCTGCAATCACCAACTGGCCTTCGGTCAAATCGTCCGAAGTGAGCGCGATGTAGCCAAAAGCCCAGAACCCGGCCCACGCGATCACGTTGATGATGGCGATCAGCTTGGTCACGTCCTACACCCTCTCAATGATCTTTTCACCGAACAGGCCCTGCGGCCGGAACACGAGGAAGATCAGCGCCAGAACATAGGCGAACCAGTTCTCGGTCGCACCGCCGACCAGTGGGCCGATGGCAAACTCGAACAGTTTCTCACCGACACCGATGATCAGTCCGCCGACGATGGCACCGGGGATTGAGGTGAACCCGCCCAACATCAGCACCGGCAGCGCCTTGAGCGCGATCAGCGACAGTGAGAACTGTACGCCCGACTTGGTACCCCACATGATGCCCGCAACAAGCGCGACAAAACCCGCAACCGACCACACCATGATCCAGATGAAGTTCAGCGAGATGCCAACCGACAGAGCCGCCTGGTGGTCATCCGCCACGGCGCGCATCGCCCGGCCCTGCTTGGTGTATTGGCTGAACGCGACCAGTGCGGTCACCAGCAGCGCGGCTATCACCGTCGCCACAAGGTCCAGATTGTCGATAAAGAAGCCGTAGCCAAAAATGTTGAACGTGGTCTCATCGATCCACAAGTTGATACCCTGCGGCAGGCCGACATCCAATGTCTTGATCTCGGATCCCCACATCAGGTCAGCCACGCCCTCAAGGAAATAGGCCAGGCCGATGGTCGCCATGAACAGGATGATTGGCTCTTGCCCGACCAGATGCCGCATCACAAAGCGCTGTACCGCCCAGGCCAGCAGAACCATGACACCCATCGTCAGGATAATCGCCACAAACGCAGGTACATTCCATCCGAACTTGTGGATATGCGTCCCGAAAGTCGCGTTGATCAAGTGGGCAAACGGTACCTGCCCGTTCATGATCCCGACCAGCGTCATGGCGGCAAACAGGGCCATAACCCCTTGAGCATAGTTGAAGATTCCAGACGCTTTGTAGATCAATACAAAGCCCAGCGCGACCAGAGCGTACAGCACACCGGCCATAAGACCGTTGAGGAAAACCTCCATCGCGAAAATCAGCTGATCAGGCATGTGTGCCCCCTCTCATGTCTGTCAGTTGCTCAGTCATGGCTCACCCCCAGATAGGCGTCGATGACTTCCTGATTGCTGCGCACCTCGTCCGGGGTGCCGTCGCCGATCTTTTTGCCGTAATCCATCACGACCACGCGGTCGCTCAGGTCCATCACAACGCCCATGTCATGCTCGATCAGGGCGATGGTGGTGCCAAACTCGTCATTCACGTCGAGAATAAAGCGGCTCATGTCCTCTTTCTCTTCAACATTCATGCCGGCCATTGGTTCGTCCAGCAGCAACAGCTTAGGCTCGGCCGCCAAAGCGCGGGCTAACTCGACCCGCTTTTTCAACCCGTAAGGCAGGCGGGAAACCGGCGTCTTGCGGATGTGCTGAATTTCGAGAAAGTCGATGATTTTCTCGACCGCTTCGCGGTTTTCAACCTCTTCCGCCTCAGCCTTGCCCTTCCACATGGCCTGCTGAAAGAGGTTGGTTTTCATATAGTTCAGCCGCCCGGTCATGACGTTATCCAGCACGCTCATGCCTTCGAAAAGGGCAATGTTCTGGAACGTCCTAGCAATACCTTGCCGCGCAACTTCATAAGGGCGCATCTGCGGACGCTTTGCCCCATGGAACCAGACCTCGCCCTCCTGCGGGATGTAGAACCCCGAAATCACGTTCAGCATCGAGGATTTACCGGCGCCGTTCGGACCGATGATGGCGCGGATCTCGCCTTCACGAATGTCGAATGAGATATCCTTGATCGCCACCACACCGCCAAAACGCAGGGTGATGTTCTTCATCTCCATCACCACGCCGCCGATCTTGCGGCCGTCTTCGGTGACATATCCTTCGGAGTTATCCAGCATCAGTCACTCCCTGACTTGCGGAAAAACGGGACGGTGGGCGGGGCGATGACCACAGGTCGAGCGGCGCATGACCGGCCCTCATTCCGCCGCCACCTTGTGCTGAGCAACCGGCACGACCGGTACATCGATAATCTCAAGCGTGGCACTGATCGAACCCTTTCGCCCGTCCTCATAAGTCACTTCGGTCGTGGTTGAGACCTGCTTGGACCCGTCATAAAGCGCATCGATGATGTCACTGAACTTGTCCTCGACAAATCCGCGGCGCACCTTCCGCGTACGGGTCATCTCACCGTCATCCGCGTCCAGTTCCTTGTGCAGCACCACAAAGCGATGCACCTGGCAGCCCGACAACATTTCGTCAGCGGCCACAGACTTGTTCACCTCTTCCACGTGGCTCCGAATCGTCTCTAACACACGGGGATTTGCCGTCAGTTCCTGATATGACGCATAGGCCACGTTGTTGCGTTCCGCCCAGTTGCCCACAGCTGTCAGGTCGATGTTGATAAAGGCCACGCAGCGGTCCTTGCCGTTTCCGAACAAAACAACCTCAAGGATATCGGGATAGAATTTCAGCTTGTTCTCGACGTATTTCGGCGCAAACATCGACCCATCGGCCATCTTGCCCACATCCTTTGCGCGATCGATGATCCGCAGATGCCCCGAACTTTCCTCGATGAACCCCGCATCCCCAGTGGCCACCCAGCCTTCGGCATCTTTGGTCGAGGCCGTGGAATCCGGGTTGTTGTAATACTCAACGAACACACCGGGTGAGCGGTAGTGGATCTCACCCTTGTCGTCGATCTTCAGTTCGACATCCGGGGCAGGCACACCAACGGTGTCGGCGCGCACTTCACCATCCGGCTGAACCGTGATGAAAACTGTCGCTTCGGTCTGACCATAGAGCTGTTTCAGGTTGATGCCGAGCGAGCGGTAGAAATCAAATATCTCCGGCCCGATTGCTTCACCTGCAGTATAACCTACGCGGAAGCGGCTATAACCCAGCGTATCCTTGAGTGGCCCGTAAACCAGCAGATTGCCCAGCGCGTATTTCACACGGTCGCCGAACCCAACCGGCTTACCGTCCAGCAACAGGCCACCCACTTTCTTGGCATGCGCCATGAAGTGGTGGAACATCCGTTGCTTCAGTTTCCCAGCGTCCTCCATCCGGATCATCACATTGGTCAGCTGAGTCTCAAAAACCCGCGGCGGAGCGAAGAAATAAGTCGGCCCGATTTCGCGCAGATCGGTCATCATCGTGTCGGCGCTTTCGGGGCAGTTTACGCAAAAGCCACACCAATAGGCCTGACCGATGGAAAAGATGAAATCGCCTACCCAAGCCATCGGCAGGTAAGACAGGATGTCTTCGTTCCGGTTCAAATGATCGAACTCGGCGGAGTTCTTGGCGCTTTCGATCACGTTGCGGTTCGACAGCACCACGCCCTTGGGTTTACCCGTGGTGCCCGACGTATACAGCATGACGCAGGTGCCGTCGTATTCGATTTCGGCAATCCGACGATCCAGTTCCTCGTCAAACCGCGCGTGCCCGGCACTGCCCTCAGCCATCAGGTCGTCCAGCGCGTTCATCTGGCTGTGATCGTATTTCCGCATCCCCCGTTTGTCGGTGTAGAGGATGTGTTTGACCTGATGCAGGTTCTCCTGAATCTCGATGACCTTGTCGACCTGCTCCTGATCACCACAGACGACGTATTTTGCGCCGCAATGATCCAGCACATAGGCCATCTCTTCGGCGACTGCGTCCTGATAAAGCGGCACCGGCACGGCACCCACCATCTGAGCCGCAACCATCGACCAGTAATGCGCCGGACGATTGCGCCCGATCACTGCAATATGGTCGCCTTTTTCAACGCCAAGTTCCAGAAAGCCCAGGGCAATCGCACGGATTTCCCTGGCCGTTTCGGCCCAGGTCCAGCATTGCCAGATTCCGAATTCCTTTTCCCGGTAGGCCGGGGCGTCCCCGAACTGGGTCGCATTGCGGTGTAGCAGCGCCGGAAGAGAGTGCATCCCTTCAGCGCCCGACTGCGTCTGAGCCAATCTCTTTCTCCTCCCCATCCGACCCTTCCTCCGGGCCGGAAACGGCGGACCCGAGGACAACCCCGGACGCCAACGCCCCGATTAAGGGACGCCTGCACGATCAGCGTCAACTTTTTCCTGATGTTTTCTCAATTCTTACGAATTGTAACAGTGGGGGCGCGGTCAACCTCAGCAGACTAAAAAACATACAAATCGCATTGAATGAAAATTGGATACTGCAATTTCAAGAAACGCCTAGTCGCCTCGGAAGGCTGTCTCGAGGAGATCGGTTTTTTGGTTTTTTGGTTCAATGCGTCAGTAGCGGAGTTTAGGGTCTAAAATTTCTTAGAAGATAAAAGGTTGATGAACGCCCACGACAACAAATGTCGATACCGCAATGACCATCGCAGAGGCGAAATACCTGAAACTATACTGTTTCTTTTCAGGCTTCATTGTCCAGGTCGCCCACTTTTTCTGCAGGTCATCGTCAGTGGAACTTGAATCACTTTTCATAACATCACCATTCCAGTCAGTGCCATCTTTCAACGCAACCGTATCTGATCTTTGGGCAATTTTGCATATCTCTCTCAAGCAGGCACACAAACGTCTTTTCTACTCGCCATGAGTAGATTGAGATTGCACTATTAACGATTAATACAGAAGCAACATATCGTTCACGCTACATTCACATTCTCTTGGGCGAGGCGATGAACAAGTTCGTTCCTGCGTCAGATCTGGCATTCGGCTTGGCAGTGAGAACTCAGCTAAAAATGATCTACACGGTGAGTAGCTTGTGACTAGGGGCCTTACGCAATGTAAGATGATGCGAGCTAGTCAGGCCTTTAAAAGCTTGACAGCAACAATCAATAGGCTGGCCGAATTACAACCAATCCCGCAAAATCGGGATCAGCGGTACATCCGCCGCAGGCATCGGGTAGTTCCGCAACTCATTCGCACGGGCCCATTTCAGCGCCTGACCTTCCTTGGATTGGGGGATGCCCTCCCACTTTCGGCAGGCAAACAGCGGCATTAACAGATGGAAATCGTCATAGCTGTGGCTGGCAAAGGTCAGCGGGGCGAGGCATGAGGCCCAGGTGTCGATGCCCAGTTCCTCGTGCAATTCGCGGATCAGGGCAGCCTCGGGGGTTTCGCCGGGTTCGATTTTGCCACCGGGGAACTCCCAGAGACCGGCCATGGATTTGCCCTCGGGTCGTTGGGCCAGTAGCACCCGGCCCTCAATGTCGATCAGGGCGACAGCAGACACCAGTAAGGTCTTCACGAGCGATAATCCGCGTTGATCTCGATATAGCCGTGGGTCAGATCGCAGGTCCAAACGGTGGATTTGCCTTCGCCCAGTCCCAGATCGACCGCAATCACCAGATCCTGACCTTTCATATAGGCGGCGGCGTCATCTTCACGGTAATCCGGGCTGACCCAGCCCTTTTCGGCAACCAGAATGTCACCGAAGGAAATACTCAGCAGGTCGCGGTCGGCGGCGGCACCAGATTTGCCGATGGCCATGACGATCCGGCCCCAGTTCGGGTCTTCACCAGCAATGGCGGTTTTCACTAAGGGTGAGTTGGCAATCGCCAGCCCATGCACTTTGGCATCCGCGTCCGAGGCGGCGCCGGTCACACGGATTTCCACAAATTTGGTCGCGCCTTCGCCGTCGCGTACAACTTGCTGTGCCAGATCCAGCATCACGCTTTCCAGCGCTTCGGCAAATGCCGCGTTGTTGGTGGCATCTACGCCAGACGCACCTGTTGCACACAACAACAGGCTGTCCGAGGTCGAGGTGTCACTGTCCACGGTAATACAATTGAATGTCCGGTCGGATTGGGCGCTCAGCATCGCCTGCAGGGCGGACTGTTCGAACTGTGCATCGGTAAAGATGTAGACCAGCATCGTCGCCATATCCGGCGCGATCATGCCTGACCCCTTGGCAATCCCTGCAATAGAGACTGTTTTTCCGTCAATCTCGACCTTTGCGCTGGCCCCTTTGGGGAACGTATCCGTGGTCATTATCGCCCGCGCCGCATCCTCGATGGCATGACGGCTGAGGCCCATCTTCAACGCCTCAAGCTGTGCTACGATGCGGTCATGCGGCAGCGGCTCACCAATCACTCCGGTTGATGAGGTAAAGACCCGCTCTACCGCGACACCGGTGGCTTTGGAGACGGCCTGCGTCACCTCAGCCACTGAAGTCTGGCCATAGTGACCGGTAAAGGCATTGGCATTGCCCGAATTCACCAAAATCGCCGCGGGCCCATCGCTGGACCCGCCGATCTTGTCCTGACAGTCCAGCACGGGGGCTGCGCGTGTGGCCGATCGGGTAAACACCCCAGCCACAGATGTGCCCGGATCCAGAACCGCCAACATCACGTCGGTACGGCCCTGATAACGCACGCCAGCTTCGACGGTGGCAAAACGCACACCGTCAATCGCAGGCAGTTCGGGGAAGGCCGCTGGAGCCAGCGGCGAAACCTTGGTGATCGCGGCCACTGGAGTTACTCCTGAATCAGGTCGATCTGACGGATGACCTCGGGGCCAACACCGTCCAAAGCGGGACGTTCGATCTGCGACTGCTGCGTCAGCTCGTCGATCTTGGCTTGAATCGTGTCTTGCTGAAGGGACTGGGTCAGCTGTTCACGTACGGCATCAAGCCCCGGCGCTTCGGATTTTCGCGTGTCGTTGAGAATGATCAGGTGCCAGCCGAACTGTGTTTGCACCGGATCCGAAATCTGACCCTTTTCCAACGCAACAACGGCGTTTTCGAATTCCGGCACCATCTGGCCCTTGCCAAACCATCCCAATGACCCGCCATTCGGACCCGATGGGCCGGTCGACTTTTCCTTGGCCGTTTCGGCAAAATCGCCGCCGTCATCCAGCAGAGTTTTAATTTCCTTGGCTTCTTCTTCGGTGGCTACAAGAATATGGCTGGCGTCGAACTCATCTTCGCCTTCGAAGTTGCCGAATTCCGCGTCATAGGCTGCCTGAATTGACTCTTCGTTTACGACGTCGCCCAGCAACGCATTTACCGTCTGCACCGCCCGCATGGACCGGCCTTCGTTTTCCAATCCCAACTGGTTCAGCCGGTTCAGATCGTCCTGCTGTTGCGCCAGCAATTGCTGCTGGATCAATTGCTCGATGACGAATTCGTACAGAACATCATCTTCGATTTCGGCGTAATTCGGCGGCAGGGCTGCAACGGATGCGATAACGTGACCCAATGTGATTTCATCCCCGTTCACATTGGCGACAACCGTATCCGCGTCCGGCTTGGTTTCGGCGGCAAGCGGCATCGCCATCACGGCAGCCAGAGCCAGCGATGGCAGAAAAGTGAGGCCTTTGGGCATGGAATCATCCTATTTCTTTGCCGCGACGGGGCGTGGCGTTGACACTCTGGGACCTGCCGCTTACATCGCTTTGAAGCCTTGGACAGGGCCGCCTTTCATCCCCCGTATCTATGGGTTGCAAGCAAGGTGGGCAAGCCTGTCGCAACCAAGACAAGAACAGATCCGCTGGAGTGAACATGCTGGGACTCGGAACGCTCGCCAAAAAGGTGTTCGGAACACCGAACGACCGCAAGATCAAGGCGACCCGCCCGCTGGTCGAAAAGATCAATGCGCTGGAACCTGAGTTCGAAAAGTTGTCCGATGAGGGCTTGATCGAAAAGACCGCCGAACTGCGCAAACGCGCACTTGATGGTGAGGCGCTGGACGACTTGCTGCCCGAAGCCTTTGCTAACGTTCGCGAAGGTGCCAGACGCGCGCTGGGTCTGCGCGCCTTTGACGTACAGTTGATGGGCGGTGCGTTCCTGCATCAGGGCAATATCTCGGAAATGAAAACGGGTGAAGGCAAGACGCTGGTTGCCACCTTCCCCGCCTATCTGAACGCATTGACCGGCAAGGGCGTGCACGTGGTCACGGTAAATGAATACCTGGCCAAGCGTGACGCCGAATGGATGGGCAAGGTGTTTGGTGCCCTCGGCATGACCACAGGCGTAATCTGGTCGGGTCAGCCGGACGCCGAGAAAAAAGCCGCCTACGCCTGTGACGTCACCTATGCCACCAACAACGAGCTGGGCTTTGATTATCTGCGCGATAACATGAAGGCGGAACTGGATCAGATTTACCAGAAGTACCACAACTTCGCGATTGTGGACGAGGTCGACTCGATCCTGATCGACGAGGCGCGGACGCCGCTGATCATCTCGGGCCCGTCCGAGGACCGCTCGGACCTGTATACCGCCATCGACGCCCTGATCCCGTCGCTGCAGGATGACCATTTCTCGTTGGACGAAAAGTCCCGGAACGTGACCTTTACGGATGAGGGAAACGAATTCCTGGAACAACAGCTGAACGCCAACGGTCTGATCCCGGAAGGCCATACTTTGTATGATCCGGAAAGCACCACAGTCGTTCACCACGTCAACCAGGGTCTGCGCGCACACAAGCTGTTTACACGTGACAAAGACTATATCGTCCGTGACGGCAACGTCATTCTGATCGACGAATTCACTGGCCGGATGATGCCAGGTCGCCGCCTGTCCGAAGGCCTGCATCAAGCCATCGAAGCCAAGGAAGGCGTGCAGATTCAGCCTGAAAACGTGACACTGGCCAGTGTGACCTTCCAGAACTACTTCCGCCTGTATGACAAGCTGGGCGGCATGACCGGCACCGCGCTGACCGAGGCCGAAGAATTCGCCGAAATCTACGGTCTGGGCGTGGTCGAGGTTCCGACCAACAGGCCGATTGCCCGTCTTGACGAAGATGATCAGGTTTATCGCACTGCCGATGAGAAATACGGCGCGATGATCAATGAGACCAAAGAAGCGCAGGAAAAGGGCCAGCCGGTTCTTTTGGGCACAACCTCGATCGAGAAATCCGAACTGCTAAGCCAGCTGCTGCAAAAGGAAGGCATCGAACATAACGTTCTGAACGCCCGCCAGCACGAGCAAGAGGCACAGATCGTGGCCGATGCCGGCCGGTATGGTGCGGTGACCATTGCCACCAACATGGCTGGCCGCGGCACCGACATTCAGCTGGGCGGCAATGTCGAGATGAATGTGCTGCAGGCACTGGCCGAAAACCTCGAGGCCGATCCTGCCGAGCTACGCGCGAAGGAAGAGGCCCGCCACGCCGAGGAAAAGGAAAAGGTTCTGGCGGCCGGTGGTCTTTACGTCATGGCATCCGAACGTCACGAAAGCCGTCGGATCGACAATCAGCTGCGCGGTCGTTCGGGCCGTCAGGGTGACCCGGGCCGTACCGTGTTCTACCTGAGTCTCGAAGACGACCTGATGCGCATCTTCGGATCAGAGCGGCTGGACAAGGTTCTGACCACGCTGGGCATGAAAGAAGGCGAGGCAATTGTTCATCCTTGGGTGAACAAGTCGCTGGAACGCGCACAGTCCAAGGTCGAAGGTCGCAACTTTGACATGCGCAAAAACGTTCTGAAATTCGACGACGTGATGAACGACCAGCGTAAAGTGGTGTTCAGCCAGCGGCGCGAGATCATGTCGACCGATGACTTGTCCGAGATCGTCTCGGACATGCGCGAACAGGTGATCGACGATCTGATCGACGAACACATGCCGCCAAAAACCTATGCCGATCAGTGGGACACCGACGGTCTGCACGAGGCGATCAAGGAAAAGCTGACCATCGATGCGCCCGTACAGGACTGGGCCGCCGAGGAAGGAGTCGATGATGAACAGGTGCGCGAGCGTCTGGTCAATGCTGCCGATGAGATGATGGCGCAAAAGGCGGCGGCCTTTGGTCCCGAAAATATGCGCAACATCGAAAAGCAGGTTCTGCTGCAGACGATCGACAGTAAATGGCGCGAGCACTTGCTGACGCTGGAACATTTGCGCTCGGTCGTTGGATTCCGCGGTTACGCCCAGCGCGACCCGCTGAATGAATACAAGAACGAGAGCTTCCAGTTGTTTGAGTCCATGCTCGACAGTCTGCGCGAAACCGTGACTCAGCAATTGTCACGCGTCCGTCCGCTGACCGAAGAGGAACAGCGCGAGATGCTGGCACAGATGCAGGCACAGCAAGCACAGGCACAACAGGCGGTGGATCAAGCTACCGATAAGGCCGAAGCACTGGCCGAAGCTCAGGCTTCAGGCGATGCACGCCCCGGCTTTGTCGAAGACGATTCCTCGACTTGGGGGAACCCGTCGCGCAACGATCTCTGCCCGTGTGGATCGGGCAAGAAATTCAAACATTGCCACGGCCGACTGACCTGACGTCACCTTGATCAAAACACATTGAGTCCGTTTCACGGCCACATATTGGCCGTGATTCAACTTCAGGATGCGACTCGCTCCTTCAACTGGGGAGGGTGTTTTGTTTGTAATAAAGAATTACGTGACCACTGGCGGCACCGTCGCTTGTGCCTTAGCCATTGGTTACCTGATGCAAAATGGATCGCCAGCGCAATCGGATGGCGCGCAGGCTCCTGTAACTGTGGCTGCCGCCAATCAGTCCTCGGTGATTGCCGGGCTGGAAGGAATTGTTCTGACCTCCTCGCTTCCGGCCGCTGATGCAACCACCGACATCAAGGCATCGCGGCGCGCCCTGCAACCCGCCCGATCGACCCCCTCTGATCAGAAAAGCTGCACTCTCAGTGCCCGCGCAAAATCCGTCCCCGGCGCTGCGGCGCGCCTGACCGTCAAAGCCCCCTGCCACGGCAATGAACGGATCGAAATCCATCACAGCGGACTAACAGTTACCCAACGAACGGACAAAAACGGCGCTTTGGATCTGACGATCCCGGCCCTGTCGGAATATGCGATCTTTCTGATCTCGGTAGATGATCAGACCGGGACCGTAGCCACCACTCACATCCCCGACCTGGCCAACTACAACCGCATCGCACTGCAATGGCAGGGTGAGACAGACCTGCAGATCCATGCGCTGGAATTTGGGGCCAGCTATGGAACCGCCGGACATGTATCGTCGAACCCTGTCGCGAAAGGTGCGGGTAAGGTCGTGCATCTGGGCCAACAGGCGTTCGGCGACGCGCAGAATATCGAAATTTATTCCTTCCCTGCAGGCGAAACCAGCCAGACCGGTTCGATCGAACTGACGGTGGAGGCCGAAGTGACCGAGGCAAATTGCGGCCGGGATTTGGCCGTTCAATCACTCGAGCTGCGTGGCGATCGCCGCCTGCGGTCGCGCGATTTGACGCTGCCCATGCCGGATTGCACGCGGGCCGGTGATTTTCTGGTGTTGAATAATCTGCTCCAAGACCTGACAATCGCGGCAAATTAAACCGCAGGCAGGCTCGACTTTCTTATGACATTTTTTCGTGTGGCAGTGGCCACACTGATTTCGGTGACTCTGGCGTCATATGTGCACGCACAGGATATCACGCTGACCTCGCAAGACGGCAAGGTCGAGGTCACAGGCAATCTTCTGAGCTTTGATGGCGAGTTCTATCGCGTGGATACGCAGTTCGGTGAGCTGACAGTGGATGGGTCGGGTGTTACCTGCGAAGGACCCGCCTGCCCCAACCTTACGGATTTCGTGGCCGAGGTTCGGTTCTCTGGTTCCTCCGTCATGGCGGAAAAGGTACTGCCGGCCCTGATCGTTGGTTTCGCCCAGCAAGAGGGGATGTCGGCGACGCCGCAGCGTTTGGATTCGGGCGCATTCACCTATGAGCTTCACCAGACCGGGCGCGATGCTCCTTTGGGCCGGTTCTATTTCGCCCCCAACAACACAGGTAGCGGCTTTGCGGATCTGATCGCCGATGAGACCGATATCGTCATGGCACTGCGTGAAATTCGCCCATCGGAACAGGAGGCTGCGCAGACCGCTGGTCTGGGTGATCTGGCAGATGCAAGGCGTTCCCGGGTCATCGCGCTGGACGCGCTGGTCCCAATTGTGGCCCGGGAAAACCCGGCGCGGCAAATTTCGCCCGCGGAACTGATGAGCGTGTTTTCCGGCGAGATCCAAAACTGGTCTGAATTAGGAGGACCCGATGCGCCCGTTTCCCTGCACTTACCAGACGCCGGTTCAGGTTTGGCGCAAGGGGTTGAGGATCGGTTGCTGGCCCCCGCTCAATCCACGCTGGCCGAGGGAATCGTCCGTCACACCCGTAGCAGCGATCTGGTTCGCGCTGTTGCTGATGACCCTTTTGCCATCGGTATCGCCAGCCATGCCGAGGTCGGGCCTGCCCGGGGCCTGCCTTTGACCGGCGGTTGCGGTCACGCGCTGACCGCCACGCGGCAATCCATCAAGACCGAAGACTATCCGCTGACATCGCCGATGTTCCTGTATCTGCCGGAAATCCGCCTGCCCCGCATCGCACGGCAATTCCTGGCCTATTCGCAAAGCGCCGAGGCACAGATGGCGATCCGCGATGCCGGATTTGTGGATCAAGAACCCGAAACCATGCGGATCGGGTTGCAAGGGGATCGTCTGGCCAACGCAGTGGTTTCAGGTGGTGCCGAGGTCGGGTTGGAAGAGTTGCAGCGCATGATCGACACGCTGCGCCCGCAATCGCGCCTGTCGCTGTCGTTCCGGTTCGAGGCAGGTTCCTCAAGACCCGATGCGCAGTCACGCTCAAACATCCGGCAATTGGCCCATGCCCTTGAAACCGGAGCCATCGACGCGCGCAAACTGACCTTTGTCGGTTTCAGTGATGGTGACGGCGCGGCCTCATCCAATGCCAGAATCGCATTGCTGCGGGCAAAAACCGTGCGCAACGCGGTGCTATCGGCGGTAGAAACAGCCATTCCGGATAGCGTCGAGATCGCCGTGGACGCATTTGGCGAGGCGATGCCGATGGCCTGTGATGACACGGACTGGGGTCGCAAAGTCAATCGTAGGGTCGAGGTCTGGGTTCAGTAACCCTTACAAATAGCCCTCGGACCGAAAGCTCAACTCATTCGATTTGCCAATAATCAGATGGTCATGCAGCGTCAGGCCCAGCGCGACGCAGGCATCCTGAATTCGGTTGGTCATATCGATATCCGATTGCGAAGGTGTCGGATCGCCCGATGGGTGATTGTGTACCAAGATTAGCGCCGAGGCATTCAGCTCCAGCGCGCGTTTGGCTACCTCACGCGGATAGACGGGAACGTGGTCGATAGTGCCTTTGGCCTGTTCTTCATCCGCGATAAGTACGTTCTTGCGGTCAAGGTAGAACACGCGAAACTGCTCAGTCTCGCGATGCGCCATCGTCGTATGGCAATAATCCAGCAGCGCGTCCCAGCCTGATACGACGTGCCGTTGCATGACCCGCGCGCGGGTCATCCGATGGGCACACGCTTCAAGGATTTTCAGGTCGGTGATCACCGTATCGCCTACGCCTTTGATTTGCCGCAGCCGTTCTTCGGGTGCGGTCAGCACGCGGTTAAAGTCGCCAAACGTATCCATCAGCGCACGGGCCAGGGGTTTGACATCCTGCCGGGGGATTGAGCGGAACAGGGCAAGTTCCAACAATTCGTAATCCGGCATTGCCGCCGACCCACCAGACATGAACCGTTCGCGCAATCGTTTGCGGTGATCTTTGATATACGACGGCAAGCGACCAGACTGCAGCGGTTGCACCGGGGCTTCGTCGGTTTCAAACAGCATCGGGGCTTCGGCAAAGGCGTCCTGAGTCATTGGACCACCGTGCCGCAGAATCGGTTTCTGAATGGTTAACGCATCTCACCCGCAATGCCTGCAGTTGCCCGTCGGACAACCATGTCCAACAGGATCGAAAACACCCCCAGAGTCAGCATTGCAGCAAACATCAAATCGGTTTTGGCCCGCCCATTGGCTAGCAGCATTAGGTACCCCAATCCTTGCGACGACCCGACCCATTCGCCGATCACCGCTCCGATCGGGGCATAGACGGCCGCCAGCCGCATGCCCGAAGCCAATGAGGGCAAAGCTGCGGGGATACGAATGTGCCACAACATGGCGCGCCGGCTGGCCTGCATCGTCCGCGCCAGATCAAGGTATCCGGGCGGCGTGCGCATCAACCCGTCAAAAAAGGAAGAGGTGATCGGGAAATAGATGATCAGCACCGCCATCGCGACCTTGGACCACAGACCATAGCCCAGCCAAAGCGTCAGCAACGGCGCCAGCGCGAAGACCGGCAACGCCTGCGTGAACACCAGCATCGGCTGCACCAGCACCCGCGCGGCGCGGGAATTCGCCAGTTGCAGCGCGGTAACGACCCCCAATACCGTCCCGCAGGCCAGGCCGATTATGACCTCAACGGCCGTGACCCATGTGTGTTCAGCAATGATCCAGCGGTTTTGCCACCAGGTCTCAGCCACCAAAGCGGGGCCCGGAAGGATGAATTTCGGAAGGCCGGTTGCCGAGACGATTGCCTGCCAGATTGCCAACGCGAACAGAGTGGCGGCAAGGCCCGACAGCAGTTTCATGCCGCCTCCTCCCGCAACAGCCGCAGTAGCGCGCCTTGCGTTTCCAGCGTTTCCAGGTCGTCCACCTTGCGCGGGGCCGTTGCATGTGGGGGCTGGCAGGGCGTTATGCCGTTCTGCGTCATGACCACGATGGATTGACCCAACCGCGCAGCCTCGCCCGGATCATGGGTGACCAGCAGAACGGTTCGGTCCTGTAACGCTTCGGCCGCAAGGTCCTGCATATCCGCGCGGGTGCGGGCGTCCAGGGCCGAGAACGGCTCGTCCAGTAGAACGATGGGCCGATCTTCCATCAACGTGCGGGCCAAGGCCACGCGTTGACGTTGCCCACCAGAGAGTTCGCCGGGCTTCTTTGCCATATGATCCTGCAGGCGCATCCGTTCGATCAGCTGATCACAGCGGCGCAAATCTGGCTTTTCTCCACGCAACCGCGCACCCAGCAGGACGTTCTGCGCCACAGTCGCCCGAGGCAGCAGCAGATCGTCCTGCGCCATGTAGGCTACCCGCTCCCGCACAGATTGCCCGTCACTGGCGCGGATCTGTCCAGTGAACTCTGCGCCAGTGTCCAAGCCAGCAATCAGGCGCAGAATGGTGGTTTTGCCGACCCCCGATCCACCCAGCAGACACGTCCACCGCCCTGCTGCAAGCGTCAGGGTCAACGGCGCGAACAACAACGCGTCGCCAATCGCAGCCGAACCACGGACGGTCAGATCGGGGGCTGGGGTCATGGGGTCAGGCCCATTTGCCAGAAATTGACCTCTAACTCGGTCGCGGTACGGAAGGTGTGGCACAGACGAGTCCAACGCGGGGATGCTTCGAAATTCTCACCAATACGCCCCGTTAGAGCCATGTCCAACAATTCACCAACCGCCACGCAGGCATCTTGGTAGTCATCGCTGGCATAGGCGGCAATCCAATCGCGATAGGTGTCAGACGTCGCCTCGGCCGCCAGTCTTGTGCCAATCTCACCGTACCCCATCACACAAGGCGCAAGCGCCACCAGCAGGTCCAGCAAATCGCCACTGAAACCGGCCTCAAGCACGAACCGCGTATAGGCGAGGTTCTCGGCACGTTCCGGCGTGACAAACAACTGGTCCTGCGAGATGCCTTCGGCCTCGCAGATCCCGATATGCAGCTTCATCTCTTCGCTGATCAGCCCATTCACGGTGCGCGAGGCAGCCAACATTTCCGCATGTGTTTCCGATTTCACGACTGCCAGCGCCCAGGCGCGCGAGAAATGAATCAGGAACACATAATCTTGCCGCAAATAATGCAGAAACGCCGCACGCGGCAGAGTTCCGTCCTTCATCCCTTCGACAAAGGCATGACGGGTGTAATCCCGCCATGGCCCCTGCACCGCATCGCGCATAAGCGCAAATGCTTTGCCATAGTCGCTCATTGCACGGTCACATCTACTGAGATGTCGCTGACTGGATTGATGCTGTCGATCATCCCGCTGTCTTTCAGGAACGCCTCGAAACGGGCATAGCGACCTGCATCAAACCCCGCCGGGCGCAGCGCGAAACGGGGCAGTGTATCCACCCATGCACGCGCGTTCAGCTCATCCTGCAATTCGGGTGAGGTAGCCGCGAAGATTTCCCAGCTTTTTTCCGGGTTGTTGACGATGAACTGGGTCGCCTTTTCGGTCGCCGAAAGGAAACGGGCGACCTTGTCTGCATCCATCGTGTTGGGGTTGGCGACATAGATCAACTCATCATAAGACGGCACGCCTTCTTCCTCGATGTAGAAACAGCGGCCCGCGACGCCTTCGATATCCATCTGGTTCAGTTCAAAGTTCCGGAAGGCCCCGATCACCGCATCCACCTGCCCCGTCATCAGCGGTGGCGACAGCGAGAAGTTGACGTTGACCATCTCAATATCATCCAGCGCGACATCATGGGCGTTCAGCATGGCGCCCAGCACGGCCTCTTCCACGCCCGCGACCGAGAAGCCGATTTTTTTGCCCTTCAGATCGGCGAGCGTTTTGATCAGACCGTCCTGTAGCACCAGCAGGCAGTTCAACGGCGTAGCGACCAAGGTGCCGACGCGCTTCAGCGGCAGGCCCTCATGGATTTGCAGGTGAAGTTGCGGCTGGTAGGAGACCGCCAGATCAGCTTGCCCGGCGGCAACCAAACGCGGAGGGGCCGATGGATCCGCGGGTGGCACAATCTCAATCTTCAGCCCCTCGTCGGCAAAGTATCCGTTCTCTTGCGCCACGATGATGGGCCCGTGGTCGGGGTTAACGAACCAATCCAGCAGAACGGTCATCTTGTCTTCGGCCCAGGCCGGCGCGGCGGCCAGCAGGGCAATTGCTGTCATCAGCTTTTTCATATCTCGCGTATCCTTTTCATTCACGAGGTTGAGGCCGCGACGAGAACGATCTCGCCCGGCCAATCCGGTTGCAATTTTTCGGCGGCACGCCACGCACGCAGGCCGGTGGAACAGCAAAATGCCAGTCTTTTGCTTTTGTTAGGCTCTATTCTTACCAATTCAGTAGGCCCGCGGAGCGCTTTAGGATGAATGGGTTCAGGGGCCTCATCCGGGCTTCGCAACTCGATGATCAGATCATCCGTGGTCAGTTGGCAGACCGACACAAACGGGAAGTGATGGCTGGGCTCGGGCGCATCGTCAAAGCGGAACGTGCTGCTTCGCATCGTGCGGACATCGAACTGAATCATCTGCCCGAGTGGCGAAGGGTCCAGCCCGAGAATAACGCTCAGCGCCATTTGCGCTTGCATCGCGCCAATCATTCCGACGACCGGGCCCAACACTCCCGAGGTGGCACAGCTTTCACCGCTGCCCGGCGCGTCGGGAAAAACCGCCCGCAAAGATGGGGCACCGCCGCAGAAACCGCCGACATAACCCGACAACCCCAGGACCGAGGCGCTTATCAACGGTTTGCCAAGCGCGCGACACGTGTCCGACAACGAATAGCTTGCAGCATAACTGTCTGCGCAATCTAGAATGACGTCGGCTTGTGAGACAAAACGTTGCGAATTTAAGCTAGTTAGAGCCTGATTATTCGTGGAGATCGTAATTTCAGAGTTTATGTCCTGACACCGCTTAGCCGCGACTTCGGCTTTGGGGCGGCCACAGTCCCCTTCAGCAAACAAGGTCTGGCGATGAAGGTTCGACAGGGCGACTTCATCGGAATCCATGATGGTCAAATTTCCGACCCCTGCACCAGCCAGCAGAGGCAAAACCGGTGCTGCCAGGCCCCCGGCCCCCACCACAAGAACCCGCGCGCCGGACAGGCGGGCCTGTCCACGGGCGCCGACCTCCGGCAAGATCATCTGACGGGCGTAGCGGCTCATCTGGTGGCCTCGATCCACGCACGTACGCGGGCTTCGGGGTCTGCATTCAAGGTGATGTCTGTCACGACTGAGACAATGTCCGCCCCGGCCTGCAACACGCCCGGCGCGCGCTCGACGCTCATCCCGCCAATACCGACCAAAGGGACTTCCCCCACGCGCGCTTTCCATTCAGTGACACGCGGCAGGCCTTGTTGTTCCCATTTCATCTTTTTCAGGATCGTTGGGTAGACGGGACCAAGCGCGACATAATCGGGGGTCATGGCCAGAACACGCTCAAGCTCGTCATCGTCATGGGTCGAGACACCCAGTTTCAGCCCTGCGCGTCGGATCGCCTTCAGATCTGCGTCATCCAGATCCTCTTGTCCCAAATGAATCCAGTCGCAGCCTGCGTCGATGGCAACCCGCCAATAGTCATTCACCACCAGAACAGCCCCATGCGCACGGCACAGATCCCGCGAAACCGCGATCTGTTCGCGTACCACCGTGTCCGGTTGATCCTTGATCCGCAACTGCACCAGCTTCACGCCCAGAGGCAGCATCCGGCGCAGCCAGTCGAAATGGTCGAAGATTGGATAAAACCGGTCGAGGGTCATGACAAAAACGCCTTTCCAATAACGGGGGTCGAGGGTTCGGCCATATCGCGCGCTTCGATCGGGTCGGCCTGATAGGCCAATCGCCCGGCCTCGATGGCCAGCTTCATCGCCTTGGCCATTGCGGCGGGATCGCCGGCCCGTGCCACCGCGGTGTTCAGCAGAACGGCATCATACCCAAGCTCCATCGCATGTGCGGCGTGGCTGGGCAGGCCGATACCAGCGTCAATCACCAGTGGTATTTCGGGAAACTCAGCGCGCATTGCGCGCAGGGCGTATTCGTTGTTCAGACCGCGGCCCGAACCAATCGGGGCCCCCCAAGGCATCAGAACTTCACACCCTGCCGCCAAAAGGCGCTCACCCACGATCAGGTCGTCCGTGGTGTACGGAAAAACCTCGAACCCGTCTTCGCTCAGAACGCGCGCGGCCTCGACCAGTTGGAACACGTCGGGCTGCAGGCTGTCGGTATGCCCGATCAGTTCCAGCTTGATCCATTTGGTGTCAAACACCTCTCGCGCCATATGAGCGGTGGTCACAGCCTCTTTCACCGTATGGCAACCTGCTGTGTTGGGCAGGACAAGAACGCTCAGATCGCGGACCATCTGCCAGAAGGTTTGTCCTGCGCCTGCTTCGCGTCGCAAAGATACGGTGGCCACCCCGGCCCCGCTGTCCCGAAATGCCTGTTCCAAGATTGCGGGGCTTGGATATTGCGCTGTGCCCAGCATCAACGGGTTCGGCAGTGATGTGCCGTAGCAGGCCTTCATCGCTCAGCCCCCCTGCATCGGGGCGACGACTTCGATCCGATCGCCGTCCTTGATTTTGCGAGCTTTGCGCAGGCTTGAGGGCACAAAACCCTCGTTCACAGCCGTCGCCACCCGGCCCGAAAACCCACATTCCTGTAATAGGTCGGCAAGAGTTCCGGCCTGCACCTCGCGCATCTCGCCATTAAGTACAATCTTCATCAACCATCTCCGAATGTTTGTTGTCCAACGCCAGGTCAGCCACGCCCTTTGCCAGTGCAGGGGCAAGCAGGTAGCCGTGGCGGTAGAGGCCGTTGGCGTAGATTGTCGGTCCCAGTCGCCGAATACGCGGCAGGTTGTCGGGGAAAGCGGGACGCAGATCGACGCCGATTTCCAACACTTCAGCCTCACCAAAGGCGGGGTTCAGGGCGTAGGCTGCGCTCAGCAACTCAAGCATCGAGCGTGCGGTAATTCGGCTGCTGTCCTCGGATTCGATCATTGTTGCGCCCAGCATGTAGACGCCGTCGCCGCGTGGAACGATATACAGCGGCACGCGTGGATGAAGCAGTCGTATAGGCCGGGTCAGTGTAACGTCTGGGCACCGGATCACCAGCATCTCACCCTTTACGCCGCGCAAGTCCTGCAGGTTTTCGCGCGCGTGCAGACCTCGGCAATCAATGGCGTTGTCCAATCCCGTCGGAGCGCGCGCATGATGGAATTCAACACCGTGATCCTGAAGCTGGTGTGACAGATCCAACAAGGCTCGACGCGGGTTCAAATAGGCCTCGGCATCAAAGTAGAGACCCTTTCCGAAACGGTGAAGATAAGGCTCTAATTTGGCAATTTCGCCGGTATCAACTTCGGAAAACCCCTCAGTTCTGCGGGCGAAACAACACAGATCCGGCAGGTCCCGTGAGTTAGCAACAACCAGTGTGCCGCGCCTGTGGACCTGAGTGCGCTTGGCCCACCAGTCGATTGCCAATTGCCCCAGACGCAGGACAGGTTCCTCGGCGTTTTCATACTCGCACCAAGGTGCCAACATTCCGCCCGCCCACCAGGAGCAACCATGCGGCCCCGGTGCACCGCCGGGATCAAACACCTGAACCTTGGCCCCGCGCGCGACAAGTTCGGACGCGACGGCCAACCCGGCCACACCTGCCCCTATGATCGACCAGACGGTCACGCGGGCCAAACCTGATGGAAATGATGAACAGGCCCGTGACCTTGTCCGATGTCCAAAGCATCGGCCTGAGCGATGGCGCCCTGCAGATAGTCATGTGCTTGCGCTACGGCCTGGGGCATCGAAAGGCCCTTAGCCAACCCGGCCGCTATGGATGAGGACAGGGTGCATCCGGTTCCGTGGGTGTTACGTGTTTGTCGGCGCGCCGCTTGAAACTGAGCAATCACGCCGGAGTGTGAAATCAATATGTCATGGCAGATGTCACCCTTGCCGTGACCACCCTTCATCAGAACCGCGCCAGCGCCAAGTGCACACAGATCTTGCCCTTGTGCGATCATCTGTTCGAGGCTGTCCGCAGACTCAGAGCCCAGCAGGCAGGCTGCTTCGGGCAGGTTTGGCGTTAACACGGTCGCGCTTGGCAACAATACGTCGCGCAGGGTTTGCACCGCCTCTTCAGCCAGCAAGGCATCGCCGGATTTCGCAATCATGACCGGATCTAAAACCACAGGCCCGTCAAAATCTGCGATACTGTCTGCGACACAATGAATGATCTTAGGGGTGGCCAGCATTCCAATCTTGATCGCGCCAACATCCAGGTCGGTCAGAACAGCCTCGATCTGGGCTGCAATGACGTCCAGAGGGATACCATGCACCGCCGTAACTGCGCGAGTATTCTGCGCCGTCACTGCGGTAATCACACTGGCACCGTAGACGCCAAGCGCCGACATGGCCTTGAGGTCTGCCTGAATTCCGGCCCCTCCGCCGCTGTCAGATCCTGCAATTGTTAAGGCAATGGGTGCCATGTCGTTGCTCCAGTTCAAAATGGGCAACGGGCATGGAAAACGTCTAAGCACTATAAGACCGTTCCCTACGCCGGTATTGCCCGGATCAGGTTCGATGGGTTAGCGCGCTCACGCCTCTCAGCCCCCAAACAGGGCACCCCAACGGTTGGGGCGACACTCTCAGGGGATGGTGGGGGAATCAAGGGCCAATTTTGGTGCAGATTACGGTCAAACTGGACTTATGAAATGCAAAAGCCGGCCTCAACGGACCGGCTTCTGTTTGATGTTCATGTGTGCAGGTTCAGCCCTTCATACCGTCCCAAAATGACTTGACGGACGAGAAAAAGCTTTTTGATTCCGGGTGGTTGTCTTCGCCCAGATCGTCGAACTCACGCAGAAGCTCTTTTTGACGGCTGGTCAGATTGACCGGAGTTTCAACGGCCAGTTCAATGAACATATCGCCAACGCCACCGCCGCGAAGGGCGGGCATGCCTTTGCTGCGCAAGCGCATCTGACGTCCTGACTGGCTGCCAGCTGGAATTTGCACGCGACCACGGCCACCGTCGATGGTGGGCACTTCGATCGAACCGCCCAGCGCTGCCTTGGCCATGCTGACCGGAACGCGGCAATACAGGTTTACGCCGTCGCGCTCGAACAGCTTGTGGTCCGAAACTTCGACAAAAATATACAGGTCGCCCGGGGGGCCACCGCGCATCCCGGCCTCACCTTCGCCCGCAAGCCGGATGCGTGTGCCGGTTTCGACACCAGCCGGAATGTTGACCGACAGCGCGCGTTCTTTTTCGACGCGCCCGGCGCCGCCGCATGATTTACAGGGGTTTTTGATAATTTGACCCAGACCCGAACAAGTCGGACACGACCGTTCAACTGTGAAAAAGCCCTGTTGCGCCCGCACTTTTCCCATGCCCGAACAGGTCGGGCAGGTTGTGGGCTCAACCCCGCCTTCCGCACCCGAGCCGTCACAGGCCGAGCAGGCCACGGCAGCAGGCACGTTGATCGTCTTTTGCAGGCCAGAGAATGCTTCTTCCAAGCTTACACGCAGGTTGTAACGCAGGTCTGACCCGCGCGCGGCCCGTCGACCACCCCCGGTAGCACCGCGCTGACCACCCATAAAATCGCCGAACAGGTCATCGAACACGTCCGAGAAGGCACTGGAGAAATCGCCCTGTCCGCCAAATCCGCCGCCGGGACGGCCACCGCCGCCCATACCGTTTTCAAACGCGGCATGACCAAAACGGTCATACGCGGCCTTTTTTTCGGCATCGCGCAAGACGTCGTAAGCTTCGTTCGCTTCTTTGAACTGAGCCTCGGAATCCGGGTTGTCCTTGTTACGGTCGGGATGCAATTCCTTGGCTTTCGCGCGAAAGCCCTTCTTGATCTCGTCCGCTGATGCGCCCTTGGACACGCCGAGCACATCATAGTAGTCGCGTTTTGACATCAGTATTTCCTTCTGCCGCAACGTAATCGGGCCGGCCCGGTGACCGGACCGGCCCGAATTGGCCCGGTTTCCCGTTACTTACGCTTTTCGTCGTCAAGATCTTCGAATTCGGCATCGACGATATCGTCTTCACCAGCCGGAGCAGCATCCGCCGCCGCAGGCTCATCCTCGGTCTCTTCAGACTGCGCTTTGTAGATGGCTTCACCCAGCTTCATGGCGGCTTCGGTCACGTTCTGAATGCCTGACTTGATCTTGTCGGCATTCTCGGTTTCCAGCTCGTCCTTCAGCGCGACAATAGCCAGCTCGATGGCTTCGATGGTGGTCGGGTCGACCTTGTCGGCATGCTCTTCCATCGACTTCTCGGTCGAGTGGATGAGGCTTTCCGCCTGATTCTTCGCCTCGATCAGCTCGCGGCGTTCCTTGTCCGCCTCGGCGTTCTCTTCGGCGTCCTTGACCATCTTGTCGATATCTTCGTCCGACAGACCACCCGATGCCTGGATGGTGATCTTCTGCTCTTTACCGGTGCCTTTGTCCTTGGCCGAAACCGAGACAATGCCGTTGGCGTCGATGTCAAAAGTCACCTCGATCTGAGGCATGCCGCGCGGTGCGGGCGGGATATCTTCAAGGTTGAACTGACCCAGGATCTTGTTGTCCGCAGCCATTTCGCGCTCACCCTGGAAACAGCGGATGGTCACAGCGTTCTGGTTGTCTTCGGCGGTCGAGAAGACCTGAGACTTTTTCGTCGGGATCGTGGTGTTACGGTCGATAAGACGAGTGAACACACCACCAAGCGTCTCGATACCCAGCGAAAGCGGGGTTACGTCCAGCAGAACCACGTCTTTGACGTCACCCTGCAGAACACCGGCCTGAATGGCGGCGCCCATGGCAACAACTTCGTCCGGGTTCACACCCTTGTGCGGTTCTTTACCGAAGAATTTGGTGACCTCTTCGATCACCTTCGGCATGCGGGTCATACCACCGACCAGAACAACCTCATCAATGTCGCCCGCCGACAGACCTGCGTCTTTCAATGCGGCCTGACAGGGTTTCATCGATTTCTTGATCAGATCGCCGACCAGCGATTCCAGCTTGGCACGGGTCAGTTTCATGACCATGTGCAGCGGCTGACCGTTGGCGCCCATCGAGATGAACGGCTGGTTGATCTCAGTCTGCGAGGTCGAGGACAGTTCGATCTTGGCTTTTTCCGCGGCTTCTTTCAGACGCTGCAGGGCCATCTTGTCGCTGGACAGATCGACACCGTGTTCCTTTTTGAACTCACCCGCCAGGTAGTTGACGATGCGCATGTCAAAGTCTTCACCACCCAGGAAGGTGTCGCCATTGGTCGATTTGACTTCGAACAGCCCGTCGTCGATTTCGAGAATGGTCACGTCGAACGTACCACCACCAAGGTCATAGACCGCGATGGTTTGGGTTTCTTCTTTGTCCAGACCATAGGCCAGCGCAGCCGCTGTCGGTTCGTTGATGATCCGCAGCACTTCTAGACCGGCGATTTTGCCTGCATCTTTGGTGGCCTGACGCTGAGCGTCATTGAAATACGCGGGAACGGTGATGACCGCCTGCGTAACTTCTTCACCCAGATAGCTTTCTGCGGTTTCCTTCATCTTGCCCAGAGTGAAGGCCGAAATCTGGCTTGGGGAGTATTTTTCACCGCGGGCTTCCACCCACGCGTCACCGTTGCCGCCATCCACGATGGCGTACGGCACCATTTTCTTGTCCTTCTGGACTTCTGCATCATCCACACGACGACCGATCAGACGCTTGACGCCAAAGATCGTGTTGTCGGGGTTGGTGACCGCCTGACGTTTTGCAGGCTGACCGACCAGACGCTCATCTTCGGTGAAGGCGACGATCGAGGGCGTGGTCCGCGCCCCTTCTGCGTTTTCAATGACCTTTGGCTGAGAGCCGTCCATGATGGCCACACACGAGTTGGTGGTGCCGAGGTCAATACCGATTACTTTTCCCATATATTCAATCCCTTTCTCTTCAAGGCGATGTCTCGAGGTCCGGACCCGTTATGGCATCCGGTCCCGATCTGGTTTGCGCAACAGCACTACACCATCGCGCGTCCCGGCGTATATAAGGGCGAGATCAGAGGCCTGCAAGCGGTGTAAAAGGCTGGTTTTCGGGAATCTGCGGCCTTTTTTGGTAAGGTTTTGGCAAGGATTGGGGAATCTTCAATGGCGCGGCTGCTCTTGCGCGGGTTTGACATCAGAAAAGCCTATCTGGACGTTGCGGCACAAACGCAACTGATTGAGGCGTTGCGCCCGATTCTGAAATCGGCGCCGCTGTTCCGGCCTGTCACGCCTTCCGGCAAGGAAATGTCGGTGCGCATGACCTCAGCCGGAGCGTTTGGTTGGGTCACTGACAAAAGGGGGTACCGATATCAGGCGCAGCACCCTAAAGGAACGGTGTGGCCCGACATTCCTGATACGATACTGGGTATCTGGCGCAAGCTTGCCAGCACCCAACGCGATCCGGATTGCTGTCTGATCAACTATTACAGCGAAGGTGCGCGCATGGGGCTGCATCAAGACAAGGACGAGGCCGATTTTTCTTGGCCTGTCCTGTCGATATCCCTGGGCGACGATGCCCTTTTCCGCATCGGAAACGAAACCCGGGGCGGCAAGACCGAGTCGATCTGGCTGAACTCCGGCGACGTCGTGGTCATGGGCGGCCCCGCCCGCCTGACCTACCATGGGGTAGACCGCATCCGTTTCGGTTCATCCAAACTGTTGCCCAAAGGCGGACGGATCAACCTGACCTTACGGGTGGCAAACTAGCGGCGTGCGCCCCAACTGGCCGACACATGCTGGCGGGTGTAAAAAATCCCCAGCAATCCAATTGTCAGCAATGCTAGGCCAACCCAAAGCGCGTATTCCCAACTGGAGTTACGTGGAAAGTAGTTACGAAAGATAAAACCACGGCATTGGTCAATTATGTGAAACAACGGGTTCCAGGCAAAGAAACTCAGCAAGAAGCCACCCAACGCATTCCCTACAACCATTTTGCCCGAAAAAATCATGTTCATGCGTCGATACAAGTTTTTGAGAATTTCAGAAGTCCCGGGGAACCACGGCTTGAGCGCCATGAAAACAACGCCCACCGCGCATCCCGTAAACCAGGCCAGGATCAGCATATAGAACGCGCCGCCGGGCTCTTGGATCTCCAGCGGCTCAATTATGACGCTGTAGGCGAAGAGGATCACAAGGATCGAAACCAATTGCGTATAAAGCGATCCGAAGGCAGTCGCCAACAATGCGACCATCATATTCATCGGAGAATGTAGCATCATCGGGTTGTTTCCTGCAGCCACGCCAGCGACGGTCGAGACGGCTTTGATGTGAGTCAGGAACAGAAAGACACCTGATAAGAGAAACAGGATAAAGTTACCCCGGATCTTGGCCACACGTGTGCCCAACATCGACAAGATCAGATAAAAAACGGTCACAAGTGCGAGAATTTGCACGATATTGATGATGATCGCGATCACGGCATTCGCGTGTTTTGATCGTATCCCTTGCACAACCGCATGATAAACAAGCTCAGCAGTCGTGAAAGCGCTGCCCAAAAGCGTCTGTTTTCGCTTAAAATAAAACACTCAGTACACTCTTTCCCGCTGAACTGCCTGCAAACTGCCACGAAATTCTTGCCGTTTCGTAACCGCCGCATCATAAGGCCCACAAGGATTTCGATCAACAAACTACAGCAACGGAGCATTTTTGTGACCTATGACGCCCTTATTCCCGTAATCAGACGTCTGGCGCTGGAAGCCGGGGACACGATCATGCAGATCTACGAGGCGGATGATTTCGACGTCAAAGTCAAATCCGACGCCAGCCCCGTGACCGAAGCGGACGAGGCCGCCGATGCCCTGATTTCGGCGGGCTTACGTGCTGCATTCCCGGAAATTCTGTTGGTGACCGAGGAGCAGGCTGCCTCACATTTGGAAAAAGGGGACACGTTTCTGATCGTCGATCCTCTGGACGGGACCAAGGAATTCATCAACCGGCGTGGTGACTTCACGGTGAATATCGCGTTGGTCGAAAACGGTGTTCCAACCCGCGGCGTTGTTTATGCACCGGCCAAAGGGCGCATGTTCTACACCCAAGCGGACGGTCAATCGGTCGAAGAATCCGGCGCGCTTGACAAGGCGCAAGCTGGCGACGTGACCGTGATATTAGTGTCTGAACCAGACAATTCAGCGTTGATGGTCGTCGCCTCAAAATCTCACCGCGATCAGGCGACCGAGGATTACATCAACAAATATCAGGTCAAAGACAGCAAAAGCGCGGGCTCGTCGCTGAAATTCTGTCTGGTCGCCACTGGCGAGGCGGACCTTTATCCCCGCGTCGGGCGCACGATGGAGTGGGATACAGCCGCTGGTCACGCCGTTTTGGCCGGTGCCGGTGGCAAGGTTGTTCGCTTCGATGACCACACGCCGCTGACCTATGGCAAGGACGGCTATGCAAACCCGTTCTTTATCGCCTACGCTCCGGGCGTTGACCTGAAGGAGGCCTGATGTCTGTTCTGATTGCGATCCCTGCACGCTATGCCTCGACCCGTTACCCAGGAAAGCCGCTGGTTCCGCTGACCGGGGCAAATGGCAATGCGATGACCCTGATAGAACGATCCTGGCGCGCCGCCTGTTCCGTATCGGGTGTAGACAAAGTGGTTGTCGCCACCGATGACGACCGCATTCGCGACGTGGCCCAAGGGTTCGGGGCCGAAGTGGTGATGACATCCGTGACCTGCGGGAATGGCACAGAACGCTGCGCCGAGTCGCATACTGCGCTGGGCGCTGGCTATGAGATCGTCGTTAACCTGCAGGGGGACGCCCCGCTAACCCCTCATTGGTTTGTCGAAGACCTAATCGCTGGTCTGCGCGCTGCACCTGAGGCTGGTGTTGCCACCCCGGTTCTGCGCTGCGACGGCGATGCTCTGAACAGCCTGCTGAACGATCGCAAACATGGGCGCGTTGGAGGCACCACCGCTGTGTTCGAAGCCGATCACAGCGCGATGTATTTCTCGAAAGAGGTCGTGCCTTTTACCGCAGAAACGTTTTCTGGCGACAAGCCGACCCCGGTGTTCCACCATGTCGGCGTCTACGCGTATCGCCCCGATGCTCTTGCCGCCTATCCAACATGGCCTGTGGGACCGTTGGAACAGCTGGAAGGGTTGGAACAGCTGCGGTTTATGGAAAACGGTCGAAAGGTTCTGTGCGTCGAGGTCGAGGCCAGGGGGCGTCAGTTCTGGGAGTTGAACAATCCGCAGGATGTGCCGAAACTCGAAGAGATGATGGCCGCGATGGGGTTGGATTGAACCTTTTTCCGCTGAAAT
Organism: Ruegeria atlantica; assembly: GCF_001458195.1. Taxonomy (GTDB): domain Bacteria; phylum Pseudomonadota; class Alphaproteobacteria; order Rhodobacterales; family Rhodobacteraceae; genus Ruegeria; species Ruegeria atlantica. Next base: position 230,140 of record NZ_CYPU01000071.1, read on the forward strand.
TTCGTCCAAGACATCATCTACCTGAGCGCGGTACTACAATTCGGAACGAATTATGAAAAACATTCTTGTGACCGGTGGCGCCGGGTACATTGGATCTCATGCATGCAAAGCGCTGTCTCGGGCAGGGTACATACCGGTCACTTTCGACAATCTGGTAACTGGTTGGCAAGACGCGGTGAAATTCGGGCCCTTTGAACAGGGCGATCTGCTGGATCGCGCCCGGCTGGAGGAAGTGTTCGCCAAGTATGAACCCGTGGCGGTGATGCACTTTGCAGCCCTCAGCCAGGTGGGCGAGGCGATGTCCGAGCCCGGTAAATACTGGTCGAACAATGTGACTGGTTCGCTGAATTTGATTGAAGCCGCAGTTGCCGCCGGATGTGAGAACTTTGTCTTCTCGTCCACCTGCGCCACCTATGGCGAGCATGACAATGTGGTACTGGACGAAGACACGCCGCAACTGCCGCTGAACGCATACGGCGCCTCAAAACGTGCCATCGAAGATATCCTGCGCGATTTCGAGGCCGCGCACGGGCTGAACCACGTGATCTTCCGGTATTTCAACGTGGCCGGTGCCGACCCTGATGGCGAGGTGGGCGAGTTCCACCGCCCGGAAACCCACCTTGTGCCGCTGATGCTGGACGCCATCGACGGCAAGCGCGACGGGCTGACCGTTTTTGGGACGGACTACGAAACACCAGACGGCACCTGCATCCGCGATTATGTACATGTTTGCGATCTGGTCGATGCCCACGTTTTGGGATTGAACTGGTTGGAACAAGGCAAAGACAGCCGCGTCTTCAACCTGGGCACCGGATCGGGGTTTTCGGTGATGGAGGTGATCAGCCACTCCAACGCCGTCACCAACCGCGACGTGCCTTATGCAATCGGACCGCGCCGGGCTGGGGATTGCACAAAGTTGGTCTCGGGTTCTGTGCGCGCTGGCGAGGAACTTGGATGGTCGCCCAAAAGGTCCACATTAGAGACGATGATTGCCGATGCGTGGCGCTGGCATCAGAACGGCCATTACGAAAAATGAGCCTATTGTGACTGGTACAGGGGAAGAAACGCTTCCGCCCATCTCATGGGTGCAAATGTACAAGTTGCGGCTAAAACGGCAGCGATTGTTGTGGCGGTCCTTTCGCAGCCGCCATCAATTGTCCAGTCTGAGCGACCGCACGGCGAACATCATACCTAGTGGTATTCTGGCCTTCACCACGCTGCGCAATGAAATCACCCGCCTGCCCTGGTTCCTGCGCCATTATCGTGCATTGGGGGTTGATCACTTTCTGATCGTCGACAACGACAGCGACGATGGCTCGGTGCCCTTTCTCAGGAAACAGCCGGACGTGTCACTGTGGCAGACCCGGGACAGCTATCGCATGTCGCGCTATGGGCTGGATTGGCTGACTTGGTTGCAAATGTGCTATGGGCACCACCACTGGACTCTGATGGTCGATGCGGATGAGTTGTTGATTTACCCCAATCATGACACCCGGCCCCTACCGGACCTGACGAAATGGTTAGATGATCAGGGACGTGTAGCGTTTGGCGCGCTGATGCTGGATCTTTATCCCAATGGCCCGCTGGGGGAACAAGGCTATGATCCTGAAAACGACCCGACCGAGGTGGTGAGTTGGTTTGATGCCGCCCCCTACCGCGCACAACGGCAAAGCCCGCTGGGCAACCTTTGGGTGCAGGGCGGCGCGCGCGAGCGTATGTTCTTTGCCGACGCCCCACGCCGATCCCCGACGCTTAACAAAATCCCGTTGGTCCGGTGGTCGCGGCGCTACGCCTATGTGAATTCGTGCCATTCCGCATTGCCACGACATCTGAACGCCAGTTACGGAGGGCCCGGCGGCACAGCACCATCTGGTGTTTTGTTGCACACCAAATTCCTGCCCGAAGTTGTGGAAAAATCAAAGATCGAGAAAGAGCGCCGGCAACACTTTCACGATCCCGAACAGTTTGCAGACTACTATGACGGCATCACGGATCGCCCCGCCATGTGGGCGCCAGAGTCCAAGCGATACACCGGTTGGAACTCATTGCAGCAACTGGGTCTGATGGGAACAATTGATTGGGAAAGCCACAACTCAAACTAACGGTTTTTAAAGTCGTTGCTTCGAAAGATGGAAAAATGGCATAAAACGGCAATTGTCCGGTACCACTCTGGCTTGTAAAGGCTCCGGGCACGCTCGCGTAAATAACAAAGGTTGGGCAGTCGCGTGGGCCTATTGGATTCATACCGAATGAGATTGCGGCGTAAGCGCCGTTTATTGCGTTGCCTTCGAAAGCGGCGCGACCTTGTTCCCGTTTCCGTAAATACAAATTCGATAACACGGAAAGACGTCCTGCTAGTCAGCGTCATACGGAATGAGAAAATTCGCCTGCCGTATTTTCTGACCTACTACCGGCAGCTGGGCATCAACCATTTTCTGTTCGTTGATAACGCCAGCAATGACGGATCACTGGAATATCTGGCGGGTCAACCCGATGTGTCGGTCTGGCGCGCTGATGCAAGCTATAGACGTGCGTCGTTTGGGGTGGACTGGACAAACTATCTGTTGCGCAAATATGCGCACCGCCACTGGGTTCTGACCGTCGACCCGGACGAATTCTTCATCTATCCATTCTGCGATACCCGGCCGATCCGCGCCCTGACTGACTGGCTGGACGGCTGCGCCGTGCGCAGCTTCAGTGCAATGCTGATCGACATGTATCCCGAAGGGCCGGTCGAAGACGCCATCTATTCCGAGGGGCAAAACCCGTTCGAAATCGCCAAATGGTTTGATGCAGGAAATTATACGATCACAAAGAACCCGACATACGGAAATCTCTGGATTCAAGGCGGACCCCGCGCGCGCGTGTTCTTTAAGGACACGCCGAAAAAAGCGCCTGCGCTGAACAAGATTCCGTTGGTGAAATGGGACAAGCGCTATGTCTATGTCAGCTCGACCCATGCGCTGCTGCCACGCGGGTTGAACAAGGTGTTTGATGAATGGGGTGGCGAAAAAACAAGCGGTGCGTTGTTGCACGCCAAACTCATCAGCACACTGGGCGAGAAGGCCCAGGAAGAGATGGAGCGCGGCCAGCATTACCGCAGCTCTGGGGAATATCGCGCCTATGCCGAACATTTGGCAGACATGCCCGAGTTCTGGTGCGACAAGTCCGAAGCTTATATCAACTGGCGACAACTTGAGATTTTAGGCCTCATGTCAAAAGGAAACTGGGCATGAGCAATCTGGGCATCATTATGCTGGTTCACACCGCGCTGAACCGTGCCGGGCAAGTGGCCCGCCACTGGACGTCTTCGGGGTGCCCGGTGGTGATCCATGTGGACCGCAAGGTGCCAAACAAGGTCTATGCGGAATTCGTTGCCGCCTGTGCGAATGACCCGCTGATCCGGTTTTCTGACCGTCATGTCTGCAACTGGGGTGGGTGGGGCATCGTTGCCGCCTCGCAATCTGCCGCCGCACTGATGCTTGAGACATTTCCCGATGTCCGCCATGTTTTCCTGACTTCGGGGTCCTGTCTTCCTTTGCGGCCAGTGGATGAACTGGTCAATTACCTCTCGGACAGGCCGCGCGTGGATTTCATTGAAAGCGCCACTACCTCTGATGTGAGCTGGACCATCGGAGGCTTGGATCAGGAACGCTTTACCCTGAGATTTCCGTTCTCGTGGCGCAAGAACCGCAAACTGTTTGACGCCTATGTGAAACTGCAACGCGCGTTGCGCATTCGACGCCACATACCCGAAGGGCTTGTGCCGCATATGGGTAGCCAGTGGTGGTGTCTGACCCGCCAAACTCTGTCGGCCATATTGCAGGATCCAAAACGCGAGACCTATGATCGGTATTTTCGGCGCGTCTGGATACCTGACGAAAGCTACTTCCAGACGCTAGCGCGCCTGTATTCCACCCATATCGAAAGCCGGTCTCTGACACTGTCCAAGTTCGACTATCAGGGTCGTCCGCATATTTTCTATGACGATCACCTGCAGCTACTGCGCAGGTCCGACTGTTTTGTTGCCCGCAAAGCCTGGCCTAACGCGGATCGCCTGTATCAAGCCTTTCTAACCGATCAGGCCGGCGCCATGAAACCCACAGAGCCCAACCCAAGCAAAATTGACCGGGTGTTTTCCAAAGCGGTCGAACGGCGCACACGTGGGCGTGACGGGTTGTACATGCAAAGCCGGTTTCCACGGCACGGCAACGAAAACGGGCTGACGTCCTCTCCGTATTCGGTTTTTCAGGGCTTTTCCGAAGTGTTCGAAGATTTTGAACCCTGGTTGAGCAACATCACCGGCGCGCGTATCCACGGGCATCTGTTTCACCCGAAGCGCGCTGAATTCGCTGGAGGAGAAACCATCGTCAACGGCGGCCTCAGCGATTGCGCAAAGCTGCGGGACTACAACCCAACGGCTTTCCTTTCGAACCTGATCTGGAACACGCGCGGCGAAAAACAGTGTTTTCAGTTCGGCCCCGCGGACACGCAAGAAATCAACTGGCTTCTGGCTCGGGACAAGAATGCGCTGATTTCAGTCATAACCGGGGCCTGGGCGATTCCGCTGTTTCGATCAAACCTAAACTTTGCCGATATCCGCGCCGAGGCCGCGCGGCTGCAGCAGATCGAAACCAAGCAACTGGAAATCCTGTCTTCTGTCTGGACCAAGGCGCGGGTTCGCAAGTGGACACTGGCAGAATTCGTTGAATCTCCGGTCGAGCCATTGCAGACCGCGGTCGAGGATACCGGAACCACCCAAACCAGCCACCTGACCGAAGCACCAAAAATGGTGGATCTGTCAGGGTTCGGACAGTTCCTGCAAAACCTAAAGAACCAGGGGATGCACCCTTATCTGATGGGCGATTTCCCACCGGATGACAGTTTTGCCGACCGGGTCCGGCCATATCGAAAACCCTATCTGGTGCAGTAAAGATAAATGACGCCCCAATTTGACTATTTTATCATTCTTGCAGCCATGCGGACCGGTTCCAACCTGCTTGAGGCGAACCTGAACGCCATCGAAGGGGTCACCAGCTATGGCGAGGCGTTCAATCCCCATTTCATCGGGCGCTTAAAATCCGACACTCTGCTGGGCATCTCGGTGGAAGAGCGGGATCGTAACCCTTCCACATTGCTTGAGGCAATCCGGCAGGCACCAGGGGAACTGAACGGGTTTCGCCTTTTTCAGGGACATGATCCACGTGTGTTAGAGCCAGCTTTGGGCGATCCGCGCTGCGCCAAGATCATTCTGACCCGAAACCCTCTGGACAGCTTCATCTCGTTGAAGATTGCGCGCGAAACCAAGCAGTGGCAGCTGAAAAATATCAAGCGTCGTCGCGAAGCGCGGGTTGAGTTCGATGCCGAAGCGTTCATGAAATACCTGAACCGGCAGCATGAATACCACCTGATGCTGTCGCAGCGTTTGCAGCAAAGCGGCCAGACCCCATTTTACATTGCCTATGAAGACCTGAACCAGGTGCACCTTCTGAATGGTCTTGCCGCCTGGTTGGGTGTGTCAGGCAGGCTGTCGGCGATCGACGAAACACTCAAACCGCAAAACCCCGAGCCGGCGCTGGCGAAAGTGACGAACCCCGATGAGTTGGAGCAGGCGTTGTCACAGATCGACAGCTTCAACCTGCACAGCACTCCGAATTTCGAACCACGCCGACGTCCATTGGTTGCGAATTACGTTGCCGCACCAAAGACACCGCTGATGTACATGCCCATCCGCGGGGGAATGGAAAGTCCGGTAACAAGGTGGATGGCCGCGCTGGACCATGTTGATGTCGAGCAATTGCTGACCAATCAGAACAGGAAACAGACGCGTCAGTGGTTTCTTTCCAATCCCGGGCATCGAAAGTTCGCCGTGCTGCAACACCCATTGGCGCGCGCGCATCGGGCCTTTTGCAGACATATCCTCAACACAGGTTCCGGCGCCTATCCGAAAATCCGACACGTCCTGCGCAACCGGTTAAAGATTCCGATCCCCGGACAATTGCGTGATGGCAATTACCCGGTTGAGCAGCATTACGAGGCGTTTTCCGCTTTCCTGACATTCCTGCGCCAGAATCTTGCCCTACAGACCGCCATACGCGTGGATGCGGCATGGTGCAGTCAGTCGCAGGCCCTTGAGGGGATGGCGCCCTTCGCATTGCCCGACCTGATCCTGAGGGAGGATGAGGTCACGACAGCCCTGCCCGACCTGGCGCGCCGGATGGGGCACAGCACACCGCCCCTACCCGAACTCAGTGAACCGGATTCCCCGTTCACTCTGGCTGAGATTTATGACGACAAACTGGAAACGCTAGCCGCCCAGGCCTACCAGCGTGACTATATGAAGTTCGGATTTGAGTCTTGGAAACCGATTAGGGGCGCAGAGTAATCAGCGTTCCCCGGTTTACCATTGAATAGATCTCTTCGATCTCGTCATTCTTGACGGCGATGCAACCCGCAGTCCAATCTAACGTCTTTTTGGCGCGCTTACGCTCTTTGCGACGGTTCGGTTGTCCGTGGATAAAGATATCGCCGCCGGGATCGACACCCATGGCCTTCGCCTTCGCGACATCCTCAGAATTCGGGTACGAGATCCCCAGCGACAGATGATAACGGCTATTGGGATTGCGCCGATCGATCAGATAGCTGCCTTCCGGCGTACGCCCATCACCGCGCTTGGCTTTGGTGCCGTTGGGCGCAAATCCAAGATCAACCTTGTATTCTTTCAGGATCTTATCATTGTGCAGAAGATATAGTTTCCGCGAGCCCTTGTTGATGACCAGAGAGGTCACTTCGGGTCCGTTGTAAGTTAGAATTCTGGGGTTGGCCGAGGCACAAGCTGAGAGGCTCAGCGTTGCCATTGCACCCAATCCAAATGCTCGACGATCCATGTTCACTGCCTGCTGCTCTTTTTTTCTGTATTATGCCAGAAAATGTGAAAACTGAAATCACTTTTTGATGTTTTGCTGCTCTGTCAGGCGACGTTCGATGCTTTCAAGCCGCTCCAGCACTTCGTCACGATAGGCATCGGTTTTGACTTCGTCTTCGGCATGGTGCGCGTCTTGCATCGAATTCACGATCAGACCAACCAGCAGGTTTACTACCGCAAAAGTGGTCACCATGATGAATGGCACAAAGAACAGCCAGGCGTAAGGATAGATCTCCATCACCGGGCGCACGATCCCCATGGACCAGCTTTCCAGCGTCATGATCTGAAACAGTGTGTAGGCAGACAGGCCCAGATCGCCGAACCAGTCCGGGAAGGTCTGCGAGAACAGTTTGGTTGAAATCACCGCACCGATGTAAAACAGGATCGCCATAAGAAGGAACACGCTGGCCATGCCAGGCAAGGCCGAAATAAACCCTTCGACCACGCGGCGCAGGCGTGGCGCGACCGAGATGACACGCAGAACCCGCAAAATCCGCAATGCCCGCAGCACCGACAGACCGGACCCACCCGGTACAAGAGCAATGCCGACAATCACAAAATCAAAGACATTCCAGCCGTTGGTAAAAAACCTGCGCCCTGTAGCCAGCAGTTTAATCGCAATTTCAACAACGAAAATGGTCAGGCAAAGGCTATCCAGTGTTACGATCAATGGACCTGCAATTTCCATAAGGGTGGGTGATGTCTCCGTCCCCAGCAGCACGGCGTTGAAGATGATGACACCGGTAATGAACTTCCCGAAAGCTGGTGCTTCGATAAGGGTCAGCAGGCGTTGTGTGATCCCCATTCGGGTAGTCTCCTGTAAGTCTTAAGGGTTCAGGGTGAACCGTGCCGCAAGTTCGGTGTGTGACGACCATCGAAATTGGTCAACAACCTGTACCCATTCAAGGGTGTAGCCCGCATTAACAAGAATTTTCGCATCGCGGGCGAAGGTCACCGGGTTGCAGGACACATAAGCAATCACCGGGCGCAGGGCCTGCGCCAGTTCGGTCACTTGCGCCTCGGCCCCGGCGCGTGGCGGGTCGATCACCACAGCATCAAAAGACTTTAGCTCATCCGGCATCAGCGGTCGCCGAAACAGGTCCCGTGCCTCGGTCGTTATCCGTTTGAGGCCCTGCGCCCTGCGCCACCCCTGATCCAGCGCTTGCGTCATCGCTGCTTCGCCCTCAACGGCGTGAACTTCGGCCCCCTCTGCCAGAGGCAAAGAGAATGTGCCGCTGCCAGCAAACAGATCCACAACGCGCTTGGAACCACCCACAGCTTCGGAAACCGCCTTTAGTAGAGCCTGTTCTCCGTCTTTTGTCGCCTGTAGAAACGCGCCGGGCGGCGGAACAACATTTGCCTGACCAAAACGCTGAACGGGTGGCTGGCGCATGGCAATTACTTCACCATCCCAGCTGAGCCGGGCAAGACCGTTTTTCTCGGTCGCTTGTGCCAAAGTCAGCTCTAGCGGGCCGTCCAGCGGTTTGCCGCCTTTGACCGCCACATCAAGCCCGGCTTCGGACAAGGTTAGCGTCACCGCCAACACCCCTTTACGGCTGCCACCCAGAACCGCCAGTGCTTCGGCCACCGGAATGGCCGCGATCAGGGCCGGGTCGAGCAAATGGCAATCCGGGATCTTGGTGATCGTGTCTGACGCGCGGCCATGGAAACCGGCCAGAGTGCCCTTTTTGGTCCGTCGTACCGCGATCGTCGCGCGACGGCGGGACCGTTCTGGCGACGTATGGATCGGGCGCATCGACGCCTCCAACCCCTGCGCGGCCAGCGCGGTACGCACCACTTCGACCTTCCAATCCGCAACGAATCCATCTGCCGCGTGCTGCAACTGGCATCCACCACAGGATTTGTAGTGACGACACGGTGCCTTGACCCGCTGATCCGAGGGCGTCTCGACACGGATATCTGTCAGAAATTGATCCAGCAGCGTGCCGCTGACGACCTCATCCGGCAAGGTGCGCGGAGCGTAAACGGGGCCATCAGCGATGCCGTCGCCTTGATGACCAAGGCGGGTAATGGTGTAGGTTTGCGTCATGAGGGCCTGATACCGGGGCTTGGCCGGCAACAAAACCCTTATTCCGCAGCCTCGGCCTGAATGAACCCGCCTGACTGACGATGCCAGAACCGGGCATACAGCCCACCCTGGTCCAACAACGCGTCATGTGTGCCGGTTTCCACGATACGCCCTTGGTCCAGGACAATAATCCGGTCCATCTCGCTGAGTGTGGACAACCGATGCGCGATAGCCAGAACCGTCTTGCCTTGCATCACCCGATGCAAAGCCGTCTGGATCGAGGCCTCAACCTCGGAGTCCAGTGCCGAGGTTGCCTCATCCAGCACCAATATAGGCGCATCCTTGAGGATGGCGCGCGCCAACGCGATCCGCTGACGCTGACCACCGCTAAGCTTCACTCCGCGCTCGCCCAGATGTGCTTCATAGCCGGTGCGTCCGTGGGCATCCTGAAGGCTGAGGATGAATTCATGCGCCTCGGCCTTTTTGGCCGCCTCGATCATTTCCTCTTCCGAGGCGTCAGGGCGGCCGTAAAGAATATTCTCCCGCGCCGACCGATTGAACATCGCGGTTTCCTGCGTGACCATGCCGATCTGACGGCGCAAGCTGTCCTGCGTTATTCCGGATACGTCCTGACCATCTATCAAGATCGTGCCCTTTTCACCGTCGTACAGGCGCAACAGCAGCGAAACCAAGGTTGATTTCCCTGCCCCCGAAGCGCCGACAATGCCCAGTTTCTCGCCGGGGTGCACGGTCATGTTCAGGCCTGATACACCGCCAACATCCCGACCGTAGGCAAAGCTGACATGGTCAAAGGTGATCTGGCCTTCGAGCACGGACAACTCCGCCGCGCCCGTTTGATCCTCAACCCGTTCACGCTTGGCCAGCGTATTCATGCCGTTCTCGATCTCGCCAACATTGGCGTAAAGACCCATGAGGGTGAAACTGACCCAGCCTGTCATCTGGGCAATTCGGATGGAAATGGCACCTGCGGCCACAATGTCACCGGCTGTCGCAGACCCCGCTTGCCACAGCCACAGCGTTGCACCTATCAGCAAAACCGGCAGAACCCCGGCCAACAGCATCAAGATAAAGCGGAAACTGGCCGACAGGCTTCCGAACGCCAACATCTTTTCTCGCAGATCAACCATGGAATTCCGCGCGGCCTGATCTTCGAAGTCAGAGTGGGCAAACAGTTTAACGGTTTTGATATTGGTGATCGTGTCGACGACTTGCCCGGACACCATCGCGCGAGCGCCTGCCCGCGCCGCTGAGCGTTTACGGATGCGCGGCAGATACCAACGGACAAGCAGGAAATACACAACCAGCCAAGCCGCAAATGGCAGCATAACCAGCGGATGAATAGACCCTAACAAAAGCAATGAGCCCGCCAGCGAGGCCAAGGCAAACACGATCGCACTAATCGTCTCGGATACCACCGACGCCATCGCGTTGGATGTTTGCATCTGCTTCTGCGCGATCCGCCCTGCAAAATCGTCGTCAAAATAGGTGACCGACTGGCCCAGCGTCCACCGGTTCAGCTTGGCCAGAACCAACGGCGTGATATTGGGCATGACGATATAGTTGTTGGTCAACGACGAAAGCCCGAACAGGGCTGGCCGCAGTAGCATGAAAAACGCAACGACCCCAAGGATCATCCAGACGTTGTTGGCGGTCAGAAAGTTCTCGGGTCCGCTTGTGGTTGCTGCGTCAATGACCAGGCCCAGCATCCACGCAGTGCCCGCCTCCATCGCACCCGCAGTAGCCGAGAAAAACGCCGCGACGAAGATCATTGGCCATGCGCCAGACAGGCACCAGCGAATGAACGCCCCCAGCGATTGCGGCGGGGGCGTTTCGATGTTTTTGAACGGGTTTATGAGGTCGGCAATCCTCATTCAGCGGCCTCCGGATTCAGGAAGCCCCCAGATTGCCGCGCCCAGAACTGGGCGTAAAGCCCACCTTGCGCCAACAGTTCGGAATGGCCGCCTTCTTCGACGATCCGACCACCATCCATGACCAGAATACGGTCCATCTGCGCGATGGTGCTCAGCCGGTGGGCAATGGCGATCACGGTTTTTCCTTGCATCATACCGTAGAGAGTTTCCTGAATTGACGCTTCGACCTCGGAATCTAGAGCGGATGTCGCCTCGTCCAACAGCAAAATGGGTGCGTCCTTCAGGATCACCCGCGCCAGCGTCACGCGCTGCCGCTGACCACCGGACAGTTTCACACCCCGCTCGCCCACATGCGCATCATACCCCGTGCGCCCTTCTGGGTCTTGCAGATCAAGGATGAACTCATGCGCCTCAGCCTGTTTGGCGGCGGCAATCATCTGTTCTTCGGTGGCATCGGGGCGACCATAGAGGATGTTGTCACGCACCGACCGATGCAACAGGGCGCTGTCCTGCTGAACCATACCGATATGGCTGCGCAAACTGTCCTGCGTGACCCTGGAAATGTCCTGACCGTCAATCAGGATCGCGCCCTGTTCAACGTCGTAAAACCGCAAAAGCAACTTAACTAGGGTCGATTTTCCCGCACCGGACCGCCCGATCAGACCGATCTTTTCGCCCGGATTGAGGGTCAGATTGATGTGATCCAGCCCGCCGGTCTTGCGACCGTAATGGTGTGACAGATCACGGATGTCGATCTGACCCTTGCTCAACTGCAAGGGCTTGGCATTCGGCACATCCAACAGGTCAACGGGCTGGGCAATGGTCTGCATGCCTTCGGCCACGACACCAAGCTGACGGAAGAAGCTGGTCAGCGCCCACATGATCCATCCGGTCATCGCGTTCAGTCGCAGGGTCAAAGCAGTCGCCGCCGCAACGACACCCACAGATGCACTCCCTTGCATCCACAGAGAAATGGCCCAACCAACCACGCCGACGATCAGCAAACCGTTCAGAGCGACCAGTACCGCATCCATTATGGTGAAAATCCGCATTTCGACCTGAAAGGTACGACGCGTTTCTTCAATGGCTTCGCGGGCATAGTCCAACTCTTGTTCGTTATGGGCGAACATCTTGACCGAATGGATGTTGGTATAGCTGTCCACCACCCGACCCGTCACAGCCGAGCGCGCATCGGACGCAGCCTGCGAAGCCGGACCCACCCTTTTCACCGTCCAGCGCACCAGTATGGCGTAAAGCGCAAACCAGATCAGCAGTGGCAACAGCAACCGTGGATCCGCCGCCATCAACAGGATCGCAGCGCCAATCAGATAGGCAATCGAAAATGAGATGGCGTCAAACACCTGAAACACGGCCTCGCCTGCGGCAGGCGGCGTTTGCATGATCCGATTGGCAATGCGACCGGCAAAATCATTCTCGAACCAACCGACGGATTGGCGCAGAACGTGTTTGTGGGCACGCCAGCGGATCAGGGTGCCAAAGTTCGGTAGGATCGTGTTGTTTAACAACAGCACATCCACGACATGCAGCATCGGGCGCAGCAGCAGCACAAACGCCGCGACCAGGATAAACTCGGTGCCGTGGTTCTGCCAGACCTCGGCCGGAGGGCCCGACAGCAGGTCAACCACCCGGCCCATGTAGTAAATCAGGCCAACTTCAACTGCCGCAACAACGACAGAGATTAAACCAGCCCAGAAGAACACCCGCATGAACGGTTGCGAGTAATCCAGCATGAACGGCCACAACCGCGTCGGCGGCGTGTCGGTTTCCTTGTAGGCAACAAAAGGGTCAACGAGGTTTTCGAAATAGCGAAACATGGAGAGTGCTCCGGTTGAGCAGAAAATTAGTCATGCGAAGAAAGATGGCGTCAGAACACCACCCTTACGGGTCAAAGTGTTCCAGCCTTAGCTGTCCCAGATCCCGTAATACATTCGCATCCCTCCATTCATGTGACAGGGGCAAATAATCATAAACTCTTTTACTTGTCATCCCCTTTTGAGACTTCCTTTATCCGCCAAGCAGATCTTCGCGGCCCAGTGTGAACCCCGAAGCGATCCACTTCGCCTCAAGATCGGCCAGTTTCTTGCCCAGCGCAGGGCCGGTGAACTCGGGGATCAGATCAGTTGCCCTGATCGGGAAGGTCGCGCCCGCACCAACGTTGAGATCGTGCTTTATCGAGTCTAACCAAGGCTGTTCCAAAAAGGCACACCGCAATAGCGCTTCATGAAGCCCGTCCGTTTCACCGTACCGAAATCCCAATTCGGCAAAGCTGACCGGGCTGGACGCCTCATCCCGCATTCGTGTCAGGCGCTGCAATTGCGCGCGGCTCAGGCGCAGGGTTTGCGCGATCTCGGACGGCGCAATCGCCGCCAGTCGCCGCACCGGTTCCGGATCAGCGCCTGCCTGCTGTTCCAATGCAATCAACGGGGCCAATGCACGATCATCAGCACCCGGCAATAGTTGCACCAGTACTCCGGCGCTGCGCATTGCGGCGACGGATGGCGCGGGGTCTGGTGCGCCCAGAAGCTTTAAAAGTTCAGCACCCACGCGTTCGCGGGACAAGCCGGCCAGACCGTCCAGGTTGGACGCAATGGCGGCCAGAGCGTCGGGATCGAACCCTGCCTCGACATCGCCATACCAGGCGTGAAACCGGAAATAGCGCAGCGAACGCAGATAATCCTCGCGAATGCGGTTCGCGGCAGTGCCGATGAACCGGACGCGGCGCGCTTGCAGGTCTGGCAAACCGTTCAGAGGGTCCAAAATTGTCCCGTCGGGCCGTGCATATATCGCGTTCATCGTGAAATCGCGACGCGCGGCATCCTCTTCGACCTTGTCGGAAAAAGCGACAACGGCGCGGCGGCCATCAGTTTCCACGTCACGACGAAAGGTAGTGATCTCATGCGGGATGCCTTGGCTAACCACAGTGATTGTGCCGTGATCGATCCCGGTGGGTATGGCCTTGAGCCCAGCTTGCTGTGCCAGCTCGACCACTTTGTCGGGCCGCGCATCTGTGGCGATGTCAATATCCGATACCGGAGCGCCCAACAGCGCGTTGCGCACACATCCACCCACAAACAAGGCTTGGTACCCGGCATCGGTCAGGGCAGCGCAGACCTGTTGCGTTGCCGATTCCGACACCCAGTCTTCTTTGATTTGCGTCATTCGTTGATCCGTGCTGCCAATCCCCGCAGAATTCGGGCTGTTGCGCCCCAGATGTAATAAGGGCCGAAAGGTACCGTGTAGTAATACCGCCTTTGTCCCCGCCAGTGGCGCGATTCAACGATATAATTCGCAGGGTTGAGCACATGTGCAAGTGGAACTGAAAACACCTCGGCCACTTCGCCCAGTTCAGGCACTGGATGGAAAGGTTTCCGCAGGATCGCCACCACAGGTGTGACGGTGAATGAGGTCACTGTTTCATGCGTAGGTAGGTGGCCAAGAATTTCCGGCATTTCTTGCGGCAGTCCGATCTCTTCGCGCGCCTCACGCAATGCAGTGGCAGTCACGTCCGCATCGCCGTTATCCTGCTTGCCGCCTGGAAACGCTATCTGCCCCGGGTGATGCTTAAGCGCCGAGGATCGCTTGGTCAAAATCAAGCGCGGGGCGCCATCTGCGACTGAAATCGCAACCAAAACACCGGCAGGGCGCAGTTTGCGACCCTCAGGCAGGGCAAAATCGGGATTCAGGTCAAAATCACTGGACCCGTTACCGGGGCGGCGCAAGACCGCCCGCAGCTGATCTGTTGGATCAGGCGTTGTCAGCATCAAATCCGACCGTGGCAGGATCCAGCACATAATGTGCACCGCAGAACTGACAATCAGCCGTCACGTCGCCTTCGGGCGTGGTCATCTTTTCGATGTCCTTGGCCGAATAGATCGACAGGCTCTGACGAACACGGTCTTCTGAACAGGTACACCCGAATTGCACTGATTGCGCATCGTACACGCGCGGCTGTTCCTCATGAAACAGCCGGACCAACAGATCCGTAGGTGCAATCGACGGGCCGATCAGTTCCAAATCGTCGACCGTATCCAGCAGGATGTTGACGCGACCCCAGTTTTCACCTTCTTCACCATCGACAAGGTCATCTGCAGTCAGGATGTTCCCTTCGCCCTCGCCTGATGCCACGAAGGGTGAAGCCTTGGGCATGTGCTGCAGCATGACGCCACCCGCGCGCCAATGTTCTCCAACGCCCGGTTCGGTCGATTTGCCAAAGCTCAGCGAAAACCGGGTCGGCAATTGTTCCGACTGGGCGAAATACGCCTCAGCACAGGCACTCAGCGACCCACCCGCCAAAGGGGTGATTCCCTGATACGGCTGGGTCCCCTCACCCTGGTCGATCATGATGGCAAAATACCCCTCGCCCACCTGATCGAAAGGCACACCATCAGTCAGACGGTCGCGGTCAAAGCTGGCATAGGCGCGAATGCGGGCCGGCTCCCCCTCTTGCTGAGGCGCATAATAGTCGGTCGCAATCATGCGCACCGGACCTTTAGACTGAACCTGCAGGGACAGCTTCCAGCGCAGCGCAACTGTCTGGCCGATCAATGCGGTCAGCAGGGCCATCTCGGCCACCAGAGCCTCGACCTTTTCTGGATAGTCATGCTGGCTCAGGATGCCATCAAGCACACCATCCAGACGGGCCACGCGGCCGCGCATATCCGATACATCAAGTTGAAAGGGCAGGACGGTGTCGTCCCACGCGATTTTTGTTCCAAGAGACATGGGGTTTCCTTACACGCCACAGGTTGGCATACCGCCAGCATATAGGTCGAACTATTCGGGTTTTAAGGGGCCATACATGATCAGACGGTTTGGTGAAACCCCTCAGGCCGGGCGAACATATACACGCCGGGTGGGTGTTTATGCATTGCTGCCCCGAGGCCGCAGCCTTTTGCTGACCTGTCAGACAGAACCCGGACCCGATCTGCAATTGCCCGGCGGCGGAATTGATCCGGGCGAATCGCCCATCACTGCCCTGCACCGAGAAGTGTTCGAAGAAACCGGCTGGTTGATCGCGTCGCCCCGCCGCATCGGTGCTTTTCGTCGGTTCACTTATATGCCCGAATACGATTTGTGGGCCGAAAAGCTGTGCCATATCTATCGCGCGCGTCCCATCCAGCGCATGGGTCCACCGTCTGAGCCGTTCCATGAAGCCATATGGATGGACACCGCCGATGCGGTCCAATTGCTGGGCAATGACGGAGATCGCCACTTTGCCGCGCTGCATGAACAGCGGCTTTAGTGTCCGTTGTATTCAAAGAAAACAGCCGAAACATCATCATCCATACCTCGGCCAGGTGCCATCGCTTGCGTCAGCCGCCAGAACATATCGTCCAGGAACTCCGTTCCGTTTCGGTCCGGCCCGCAATCCAGCGCCATCTGTCGCAAGCCATCCTCGTCCAGCAGGCCACCGTCGGCGAGGCTGCATTCTGTGAACCCATCGAAATACAGCAATAGCCTGTCGCCGGGTTGCATTTAGAACTCGGTCCGCTGAAACGTGACGTCCGGCAGCAATCCAATAGGCAACCCGCCCTCGCCCAGAAATTCCGTTCTGCCGTCCTGACATAACAACAGCGGATGAGGGTGCCCGGCCTGCACCATTTTCACATACCTGTTGCGCAGATCTACGATGGCATAGACCATCGTGAAATACTCTTCGATCCCCGTATCCGCCATCAGTCGCGAGTTCAGGGTTTCGGCAACTTCTTCCGGCGGTAGCAGAGCATAAAATTTGTCGAACCGCCGCGCCATCGCCACGTTCTGGTCGAAATGATTGCTGGACAGATAGCCCCCAAAGCGTGCAGTCATAATCGCAGACGTGATGCCATGCCCGGACACATCGATACTGTAGAACCCAAGCCTGTTCACACCCGGAGAGAACATCCCCACCAGATCGCCGCCGATATGACCGCAGGGTTTCAGCAACATGCTGACCCTAGACTTACCGAATTCGCGCGTCAGCTCGGGTACCAGCGATTCCTGTATCTTGCGCGCCTGGATCAAGTCCCTGTCGATCGCGTCATGGGCGACGCGCAGTTCCTCAAGCGCGGTTTCGATCATCTGATTTTTCTTGGACAATTCGCGCTGCATATCCAGAATGCGCGCACCGGCTGATATACGCACGCGCAGCTCATCCGCCTCAAGCGGTTTGATCAGAAAATCATCCGCACCGGTATCCAGACCGCGCGCCACCTCTTGCTTTTCGCTTTTGGAAGTCAGCAGGATGAAGTAGCTGTATTGCTTGTTGTCCAAGGCGCGGATCGCCTTGCAGAAATCCAGCCCGCTCATCCCCGGCATCACCCAATCGCTGAGGACAAGATCCGGCGGGTCCGCTGCGCACATTTCAATCGCAACATCACCGCTATCGGCCTCAAGCACGTCAAATCCCCATTTTTTGAGCGAGGCGACCAGAATACGCCGCTGCAGGCGGCTGTCATCAACGACAAGCACCTTTTGGATCACACCAAAATCCAGATCTGATCCACTTTCTGCCTGACTGACCCTTGTCACCTTAACCCTCTGCCCAGCGGCGCTTATCAGAATGGGAAGACCCTATCGCGCCGCAGTTTAACAATGGGTGAAAGCCGAAGTTCATTCCGCTTAACCTGCTCTTTACCGGTTCTGCGGTACCAAATCTCCTGGCAGATAAAGCGAGGATGGCATGATCAACTGGTCCAGGGTCCGGCAACTAAGGGACGAGGTTGGCGCCAGTGAGTTTGATGAGGTGGTGCAGATCTTCCTTGATGAGGTGAACGAAGCCCTTACCCTGCTTCGGAACGACACCGCCCGCACCGAGTTTGAACAAAACCTGCATTTCGTAAAAGGTAGCGCGCTGAGCCTTGGGTTCGAAACTTTGGCCAAGCTGTGTCAGGACGGGGAACGACAATCGGCACAAGGGGACAGCCAGGCGGTCGACTTTGCCAATATCCTCAGCATTTTTGAACGCTCAACCGCCGAATTCAAGGCGGGATTATGCAGTTTTTAGCGAATGTCAGCGCGGCTTCTTCCTGTTCGCGACGCTACATTTCCCGGCAATTCCAGAAACCGAAATGAAGATTGAACAGGCCGGAGAGACACACAAATTGATCGTGGCTTCAGATCACGAACTGCGCCAGCGTTTCGTCTTCGGTGATGTCGGTATAGGTAAAACCCGCATCATCAAGATGCGCAAACAGGCGCACAAAATTCTCAGGCTTTCGCGTTTCGATACCGATCAGCACCGACCCGAAATTGCGCGCCGACTTTTTCATGTATTCAAAACGTGCAATATCGTCCTCGGGGCCCAGGATGCCCAGAAACTCTTTTAATGCACCCGGACGTTGTGGCAGGCGCAGGATGAAGTATTTCTTGACGCCGGAATACCTCTGCGCTCGTTCCTTGACCTCAGGCAATCGTTCGAAATCAAAGTTGCCGCCTGAGGTGACGCACACCACGGTCTTACCCCGGATAAAGCTTTGCACGTCGCCCACAGCCTCAACCGCCAGAGCCCCCGCTGGTTCCAGTACGATGCCTTCGACGTTCAACATTTCGATCATGGTGGTACAGATACGATCTTCGGACAGAACCAAGACGTCGGACAAATGGCGGGATTTCAACAGCTCAAACGGCTTTTCACCGATCCGGCCCACTGCCGCACCGTCGACAAATGTATCTACGTGATCCAGAGCCACCGGATGGCCCGCCGCCAAAGCCGCGCGCAGACAGGCGCCACCCGCCGGCTCCACGAACAGACAATGCGTCCGATCCCCGAACCATGTGGCCACGCCAGACGACATGCCACCACCACCCACTGGCAAGATGACATGATCGGGAACCCGTCCAAGCTGTTCCTCAATCTCAACCGCTAAGGACGCCTGACCTTCGATCACGTCCTCATCATCAAAGGGCGACAGAAAGTACCCACCTTGCTGGGCGCACCAGTCTTGCGCGGCGGCCAGCGTGTCGTCGAAATAGTCTCCGGTCAGGTGGATCTCGATATTGTCGCCGCCGAAAATCCGGGTCTTCTGGATTTTCTGCTGCGGCGTGGTCACAGGCATGAAAATGACACCGCGTACGTTCAGGTGTTTGCACATATAAGCAACACCCTGCGCATGATTGCCCGCACTGGCGCAGACGAACAGATCCTGCCCTTGCTGCTTTCGCATGGCATTGAACGCGCCGCGGATCTTGTAAGACCGCACCGGGCTGAGATCCTCACGCTTAAGCCAGATATCGGCGCCATAGTGGTCGGACAGGTGGGCATTCCGTTGCAACGGCGTTGCCGGAAAAACAGAACGCATCACTTGTTCGGCGGCGCGGGCGCGGGTCATGAAATCGGTCATGAACGCTTCACTCGCTTATCCCGACTAAAAGGGCAAGGAATACATATGTGTACGGGCGCGGTCAGGTGAGTTCCCGCTTTTCGATGAAGATTCCGTACATGGTTGTCAGGATGCTAACGTTGATCATCGGCAGAACCAAAGTCCCAAAAAACACCGTCAACAAGATTCCCAGCACCGGAATGATTGCCAGAGCCGTAAAAACAAGCTGCACAAGAAATTGGAACAGGAACGAAACAACGAGCAGCACCAATACCGAGCCTGCGATACCCTGCGTTTTGGTCCATGCTTCGCCGAGTGTGATGGGGTCCCCAATGGCGGCTGCAGGCAGGATAATCGACAGCCGGTAAAAGCACACCAACAAAAAGACCACGTAAACCAAAAACAGGATGATCGACAAACCCGCGAGGCTTTCCCCAAGCAATGCAAAGACCAGCCCCATTGGCATCCACGCGACTACCATCAGTATTCCCAACATCAAGGCGCGTCCTAAATAGGCGAGAATTCTATCGAACCGAAAGGTTGGGAAGATACCAGTGGGATATTCTTCGAGCAGGATATAGCGGTGCCAAGAAACCGCGATCCAGAAGATTGTGACAAGAAGCACGGCGATCAGGCCAATAACGAATAGAAAAATACCGCCTACTGAAGCTCCCGGTGGCAATTCTCCTGCGCCTTCGTCAAAAGCTTCCAACGGAAAACCTGACACCATGAATAACGCTACGATCAACGCTGTTGCGATCAAAGCAGGACCTACAGTAATCTGCAGAACCTGTTTGATGTTCCCAAATACCATCCGCACGGAATGGACAAAAATCTGCCAACCCAACATCTTTGAACCGCCCTCTCAACCAAGCCTTGTTTTATATACAAGTGTTTCACCCCAATTCAGACCCTGCGTCAACGCAGATAACTTGCCCCCGCTCACAAAACCCGTTAGGGGCCAATCGTCTTACGAATAAGGGGAAGTCAGATGTCCGCGCCCAAGAAAGTTGTTCTGGCCTATTCCGGTGGCCTTGATACTTCGATCATCCTGAAATGGCTGCAGACCGAGTATGGTTGTGAGGTCGTAACCTTCACTGCCGATCTGGGTCAGGGTGAGGAACTTGAGCCAGCGCGCCAAAAGGCCGAGATGCTGGGAATCAAGCCCGAGAATATCTTTATTGAGGATGTCCGCGAGGAATTCGTCCGCGATTTTGTCTTCCCCATGTTCCGCGCCAATGCGCTGTATGAGGGTCTGTATCTGCTGGGCACCTCGATCGCGCGCCCGCTGATTTCGAAACGTCTGGTTGAGATTGCTGAAGCCACCGGTGCCGACGCGGTGGCCCACGGCGCAACCGGCAAGGGCAACGATCAGGTGCGGTTCGAACTCGCGGCTTACGCGCTGAACCCCGACATCAAGGTGATCGCGCCCTGGCGCGAATGGGATCTGACCAGCCGGACCAAGCTGTTGGAATTTGCCGAAGCGAACCAGATCCCGATCGCCAAGGACAAACGCGGCGAGGCACCCTTCTCGGTTGATGCCAACCTGCTGCACACTTCGTCCGAGGGTAAGGTTCTGGAAGACCCTGCCGATATGGCGCCCGACTATGTCTATCAGCGCACGGTTCACCCCGAGGATGCGCCGAACGAGCCTGAATTCATCGAGATTGGTTTTGAAAAAGGCGACGCGGTCAGCATCAATGGCGAAGCGATGAGCCCCGCAACCATCCTGACCAAGCTGAACGAATATGGCGGCAAGCACGGCATTGGGCGTCTCGATCTGGTCGAGGGTCGCTTTGTTGGCATGAAATCGCGCGGCATCTATGAAACACCGGGCGGAACCGTCCTGCTGGAAGCGCACCGTGGTATCGAATCCATCACCATGGACCGTGGCGCAATGCACCTGAAGGACCAGTTGATGCCGCAATATGCGGAGCTGATCTATAATGGCTTCTGGTACTCGCCTGAGCGAGAGATGTTGCAAGCTGCAATCGACAAGTCGCAGGAACATGTCACCGGAACCGTGCGCGTGAAACTGTACAAAGGTTTGGCCTCGACCGTTGGCCGCTGGTCGGATCATTCGCTCTATTCTGAAGAGCATGTAACCTTTGAAGACGATGCCGGGGCATACGATCAGAAAGACGCGGCTGGCTTCATCCAGTTGAACGCGTTGCGTCTGAAACTGCTAGCCTCGCGCGAAAAGCGTCTGTCCAAATAATTCTTGCCATCGTTGCAACGACGAACCCGGTGCCCGAAAGGATGCCGGGTTTTTCTTTGTCTTCGCTGACAAGTCAGTTCCAGTAGCGTCACCCTTGCCTGCTTTGCCTGTTTGTCTTTACGCAAAGGTCAACGGGGAAAGGACATACCATGCTTCAGGACATCGCCGACGGGATCCAGAAAGGTCTGAACGGCAAGACATTTGACGGCTCTCTCAAGTTCGATTGCGGTGATGACGGGGTGATCGTGCTGATCGACAATCAGGCGACGACACAAGATCAGGATGCAGACTGCACGATCCAAATTTCACAGGAAAACCTGACCAAGCTGCTGACCGGCAAGCTGAACCCAATGACCGGCGTGGCATTGGGCAAGCTCAAGATCTCGGGCAATATGGGTGTGGCAATGAAGCTGGGGCAACTGCTGGGGTAAGCGCCGATAAACTCGTCTCACCAGCGCGTGACAAACCATGTCAGCGGATTGCAACGGCAGAAAAGTAGGGGCAGCCTGATCTCAGAAGGAGATCTGCCATGACCCGGACCACATACCTCTGTTTCGTTAAACCGTCGCTTCTGTTTGTCCTGATCACACTGGCCGCGATGCTGCGTGCCCTGCCCGCGCCAGCTGCCGGCACTGAAACCCTGACCGTCGCCGGAGGGTGTTTTTGGTGTGTTGAATCCGATTTTGAATCGGTTCCCGGCGTGATTGGCGCCGTATCCGGCTTTACCGGCGGTAAGACTGCCAATCCGACTTATGACCAAGTGACGAAAGGTGGCACCGGACATTACGAGGCTGTTCAGATCACCTTCGACTCTTCGCGGGTTTCCCGTGAAACACTGCTGAGCATGTTCTTCCGTTCCGTTGATCCAACCGATGCGGGTGGCCAATTCTGTGATCGCGGCAACAGCTATCGCACTGCTGTTTTTGTCTCTAACACAGGCGAAAAGGCGTTGGCGCAGAAAGCCAAAGCCAATGCGCAGCAGGCGCTGGGTCAAACCGTAGTTACCCCCATCTTGAACGCGGGCACCTTTTACCCGGCCGAAGCTTACCATCAGGATTACTATAAGGGCGACAAGCTGGTGCTCACCCGCTTTGGTCCGAAACGCCAGAAAAACGCATACAAAGCCTACCGCAAAGCCTGCGGTCGGGATGCGCGCGTCAAGCAGCTCTGGGGTAGCAACGCACCATTCGCCGGATCCTAACCGAACCGGGCTTCCAGCACCTCTTTGAGGTCGGGAATAACATCCGCCGTGCCGTGCCGCGTGACCATCAGGGCCGCGGCACGATTTGCTTGTGCAATCGCCTGCGGCATCGGCAACCCGCGATCCATTCCGGCCAGAACGTAACCGGTAAAGGTATCCCCCGCGCCGGTCGTGTCCACGGCTTTTACTTTGTGTGCCGAAATCTCAAGTGCCTCACCATCCTTGGGTAGGTAGCGCGCGCCTTTAGACCCCAACGTGACCAGTACATGCTTAACAGGCAATTCAGCGACGGATTGACCCGTACTTTCGCGCAGCTGTTCTGCTTCGACCTCATTCAGGATCAGGAAGTCCAGATAAGGCAGCACCGCCTGCACGGCATCAGCCTGAAACGGCGCGGCGGCATAGCAGACGGTCAGTCCAAGATCACGGCCCATGCGGGCGGCCTCGACCTGGGCGTTGGTCTCGTTCTGCATAACCAGCAGATCACCGGGAACAGCCTGCGATAAGGCCTGTCCCAGCTGATCCTGCTCGATGGCGTGGTTCGCGCCGGGATACAGTATGATTTGGTTCTCACCCTGCTTGTCCACCGCAATGATCGCGTGACCTGTGGGCGCGTCGACCTCGGCGATGAACCGGGTGTCGACGCCGTATTCAGTCATACGGTCCCGCGCCCAGCGCCCGTCAGATCCCACGCCGCCGATATGCGCCACACGCGATCCGGCACGCGCCGCTGCAACGGACATGTTGGCCCCTTTGCCACCCAAAAACCGCTCCAAGTTCGAAGCGGCCAGGGTTTCACCAGCAGTGGGCAGATGCGGCAGGGCATAGATCATGTCCGCATTGATCGAGCCTAGGTTCCAGATCGTCACGGTTTATCCAATATCGCAAGAGGCCAGAATGGCCATGTTCAGAATGTCATTTGCTGTCGAGCCGGTCGAACAGATCTGAATCGGCTTATCGACACCGGTCAGGATCGGGCCAATGACGTTCGCGCCACCCATCTCTTGCATCAGCTTGGTCGAGATCGAGGCCGAATGCCGTGCTGGAACAATCAGGATATTCGCCGGGCCCGTCAGACGCGAGAAGGGATAAGCCTCCTGCTGTTCCACGTTCAGCGCCACATCCACGGTCATCTCGCCATCATATTCGAAATCGACGCCTCGCTTATCCAGAATCTCGGGCGCAACATGCATTTTCTCAGCCCGCTCAGATACCGGATAGCCGAAGGTGGAAAAGCTGACAAAGGCAACGCGTGGGTCCAGCCCCAAATGCCGCGCGATCGAGGCCGAGCGTTCGGCGATATTGGCCAGGTCATGCTCATTCGGCCATTCATGGACCAGCGTGTCACCAATCAGAACGATCTTACCCTTGTGCAACAGCGCCGTCACACCAACGGCCCCATGTTCGGCATCCGCGTCAAACACATGATTGATGCGCTCCAGCACATGTGCCGATTTCCGCGTTGCACCGGTGACCATGCCATCGGCGTGACCATGCGCCAACATCAGGCAAGAGAACACATGGCGATCCCGCGCGGCCAGACGATGGATATCCTTGCGATCAAAACCACTGCGCTGCAGACGCTTGTAAAGGAAATCCTTATAGGCTTCGAGATGCGTGGTTGTGGAGGCGTTAATCACCTCCAGCTCGCGCACCGCGTCCTCCAGACCGGCGGCTTCCAGCTTTTCCTTTACATCGTCTGGACGACCAACAACCAGCGCCTTGCCAAAGCCCGATCGCTGATACATCACCGCCGCGCGCAAGACGCGTGGATCGTCGCCTTCGGCAAAGATCATCCGGCTTTGCGCCTGACGTGCGCGGGCGTTCAGGCCGCGCAGGATGCTGGCGGTCGGGTCCATGCGGGATTTCAGGCTCAGCTCATAGGCGTCCATGTCGATGATCGGGCGGCGGGCTGCCCCAGTGTCCATCCCGGCCCTTGCCACGGCGGGCGGAATACGGTGAATCAGGCGTGGGTCGAACGGCGTCGGGATAATGTAATCCCGGCCAAAAGTCAGAGATTTGCCATAGGCCATGGCGACCTCATCCGGCACATCCTCGCGCGCCAGATTGGCCAGTGCATGGGCACAGGCGATCTTCATCTCGTCATTGATAGCGCGGGCGTGAATGTCCAGCGCGCCGCGGAACAGGTAAGGGAAACCCAGAACGTTGTTCACCTGGTTCGGATAATCGCTGCGCCCGGTGGCGACGATGGCATCAACACGAACCTCATGCGCCTCTTCCGGCGTGATCTCAGGATCTGGGTTCGCCATGGCAAAAATCACGGGATTGTCCGCCATGCTGGCAACCATATCCTGCGTCACCGCGCCTTTGACCGACACGCCAAGGAACACGTCCGCGCCCCTCATCGCCTCTTCCAATGTGCGCAACTCGGTGGTGATCGCGTGGGCGGATTTCCACTGGTTCATGCCCTCGGTTCGGCCTTGGTAGATCACGCCCTTGGTGTCGCAGACGATGCAGTTCTCGTGTTTTGCACCCATCGACTTGAGCAGCTCGATACAGGCGATACCCGCAGCGCCCGCGCCATTCAGGACGATTTTCACGTCTTCGATCTTTTTGCCCGAGATACGCAGCGCATTCAGCAGACCCGCCGCACAGATCACGGCCGTGCCGTGCTGGTCGTCGTGGAAGACAGGGATATCCATCTCTTCCTTCAGGCGCTGTTCGATGATGAAACACTCAGGCGCCTTGATGTCTTCCAGGTTGATACCACCAAAGGTCGGTCCCATCAGACGCACGGCGCGGCAGAATTCGTCCGGGTCCTCGGTATCCAGTTCGATATCGATCGAGTTCACATCAGCGAACCGTTTGAACAGGACTGATTTGCCCTCCATCACCGGCTTCGAACCCAGCGCACCCAGATTTCCAAGGCCCAGAACCGCCGTGCCGTTCGAGATCACCGCAACCAGATTGCCCTTGTTGGTGTAGTCGTAAGCAGTCTCTGGGTTTTCGGCGATAGCTTCGCACGGAACCGCCACACCGGGGCTGTAGGCCAGCGACAGGTCGCGCTGCGTGGTCATGGGAACGGTGGCCTGAACCTCCCACTTGCCGGGTGTCGGGTCGAGGTGAAAGGCCAGCGCCTCTTCTTTGGTGATCTTCGCTTTGGGCATGTGATGGGTCGTTTCTTTACATCTGCGGGACTTTTGCCTCATAGCGCAGGCAGGCGCGCGCCTCAACGAGAATACTTTTCACCTTTCGTCGAGATGGGTGGATTTGTAAGGTCGCGACCGGAATACGCCAAAAGGGGTCAGCCTTGTCCACAGTCACGCCGATGATGGCGCAATATCTCGAAATCAAAGAGGCGCATGCCGATGCCTTGCTGTTTTACCGCATGGGCGACTTTTACGAGATGTTCTTTCAGGACGCCGTCAACGCCGCCGAAGCGCTGGACATCGCCTTGACCAAACGCGGAAAGCACAACGACACCGATATTCCGATGTGCGGCGTACCGGTCCATGCGGCCGAGGGGTATCTGCTGACGCTGATCCGAAAAGGGTTTCGCGTAGCCGTCTGCGAACAGATGGAAAGCCCGGCTGAAGCCAAGAAAAGAGGCTCTAAATCAGTTGTAAAGCGCGATGTTGTGCGTCTGGTGACACCTGGGACGTTGACCGAAGATGCCCTGCTTGAGGCACGCCGCCACAACTTCCTGGCCGCCTATGCCGAGGTTCGCGACGAGGCCGCGCTGGCTTGGGCCGATATCTCAACTGGCGCACTTCACGTGATGCCTTTGACCTCAGTGCGCCTCAGTCCCGAACTGGCCCGGCTGGCACCATCCGAGTTGATCGTGGCCGATGGTGTGCAGGACAAACTGAACGAACCCGTTATGGATCTGGGTATCTCGCTGACCCCAATCGGGCGTGCCAGCTTCGACAGCACTGCGGCGGAAAAGCGCATCTGCGGGCTGTTTCACGTGGGCGCACTGGACGCGTTCGGCAGTTTTGGCCGCGCCGAAATCTCGGCCATGGGCGCACTGATCGACTATCTGGAAATCACGCAAAAGGGTAAACTGCCGCTTCTGCAAACCCCATTGAAAGAATCCGAGGACCGAGTCATTCAGATCGACGCCGCCACACGGCGCAATCTGGAACTGACCCGATCCCTGTCCGGTGGCCGCGCTGGTTCGCTGCTATCTGTGATGGATCGTACTGTCACACCGGGTGGCGCAAGGCTATTGGATCAACGACTTTCCAGCCCATCCCGCAATCTGGATATCATCCATGGGCGGCTGGATGCTGTAACTTTTGCGGCCGAAGACAGCCTGATCACATCAGACCTGCGCGAGGCTTTGCGCAAAACCCCAGATCTGGACCGGGCGCTGTCCCGCCTGTCACTGGATCGGGGTGGCCCGCGGGATCTGACCGCCATTCGCAACGGCCTGACACAGGCCGCCGCAATCGCTGAACTCTGCGCGAGTCAAGACCTGCCGGTTGTCCTAGCCACCGCCCTGCAAAATCTGGTCGGATTTGACGACCTGCTGAACCTGCTTGACGAAGCGCTTGTGGCCGAACCCCCATTGCTGGCCCGGGATGGCGGGTTCATCGCCCCGGGTTATGATGCCGAACTGGACGAAGCCCGCACCCTACGCGACGAAGGTCGTTCCGTCATTGCCGGGTTTCAGCAGAAATATGCAGAACACACCGGCATCACGTCGCTCAAGATCAAGCATAACAATGTGCTGGGCTATTTCATCGAAACAACGGCTACCCATGCCGACAAAATGCTGAATCTTCCATTTTCGGAGACCTATATCCACCGCCAAACAACCGCCAACCAAGTCCGGTTCACGACAATGGAGCTGTCCGAGATCGAGGCCCGCATTCTAAACGCCGGAAACTTGGCACTTGAGGTAGAAAAGCGGCTCTATGCAAGGCTTTCTGGTGAAATTCTGGATAAGGCCGCACGGCTCAACCAAGCCGCGCGCGGTTTGGCTGAACTGGATCTGACCACTGCTCTGGCCGATCTGGCGCGTGGTGAGAATTGGTGCCGCCCACAGGTTGATGCCTCGCGCGCGTTCGATGTTCAGGGCGGAAGACACCCGGTGGTCGAACAGGCATTGCGCCAGCAAAACGGCGACGCCTTCATCGCCAATGACTGCGATCTCAGTGCTGATAAAGGCGCGGCGATCTGGCTGCTGACAGGTCCCAACATGGCCGGTAAATCGACCTTCCTACGCCAGAATGCCCTGATTGCCCTGCTTGCCCAGATGGGCAGTTACGTGCCTGCGGAACAGGCGCATGTCGGGCTAGTCAGCCAACTGTTCAGCCGCGTCGGAGCTTCGGATGATTTGGCCCG
The DNA here is from genome assembly GCF_001458195.1 of Ruegeria atlantica. Taxonomy (GTDB): domain Bacteria; phylum Pseudomonadota; class Alphaproteobacteria; order Rhodobacterales; family Rhodobacteraceae; genus Ruegeria; species Ruegeria atlantica. The sequence goes on from NZ_CYPU01000071.1 coordinate 258,036, forward strand.
CGGACGCTCGACCTTCATGGTCGAAATGGTCGAAACCGCCGCCATCCTCAATCAGGCTGATGACCGCGCTCTTGTTATTCTTGATGAAATAGGTCGCGGCACGGCCACCTATGATGGCCTGTCCATCGCCTGGGCCACGCTGGAACATCTGCACGCCTCCAACAAATGCCGCGCCCTGTTCGCAACCCATTACCATGAACTCACCGCACTTGCCGGCAAACTGGAAGGCGTGGAAAACGCCACCGTTGCTGTCAAAGAATGGGAAGGCGAGGTGATCTTCCTGCACGAAGTCCACAAAGGCGCGGCTGACAGGTCCTATGGTGTCCAGGTCGCCCAATTGGCAGGACTGCCAGCTTCAGTCGTTGAACGTGCTCGTATCGTGCTGGACCAACTTGAAAAAACCGAACGTGAAGGGGGGAAGCAAAAGACCCTGATCGACGATCTGCCTTTGTTTTCAGCCGCCCCGCCACCGCCACCACCAGCGCCCAAAGCTTCTCCGGTAACCGGCATGCTAGACAATATTCTGCCGGATGAGCTTACCCCGCGAGAAGCACTCGACCTGATCTACAAACTGAAAGAGGCGGCCAAAACCTGACCGCCCCTTCATCTTTTCAAAAATACTCTCGCCCAAGGCTTGGCTTCAACGAAGCCAATTAACTTGCCGGAGTAGACGACACCCCAACCTGCGCCGGCCGCAGCAGGCGATCATGCAACATGAAGCCTTCTGCGGACACCTGTATTATGTCACCTGCACGGGTACCCGGCACCGGGGCCTCGAACATCGCTTCGTGCACGTTGGGATCAAACCGGTCGCCAACTTCGGGCGTGATCACTTCCATTCCATGCTTTTGGAACACGTCCTTCAGCGCACGCATGGTCAGTTCCACGCCTTCCAGAAGGGGTCCTGCCACTTCTTTCTGCTCATCGGTCGCGGCTTCAAGCGCACGTTTCATGTTGTCATAAACTGGCAGCATGTCGCGGGCCAGTTTCGATCCGCCATATTGTTCCGCATCGCGGCGCGCCCGGTCACCCCGCTTGCGCGCATTTTCCGCATCCGCCAGCGCGCGCATGAACTTGTCTTTGAAATCATCCCGCTCAGCACGCAGCGCATCAAGTTCCAGCGCTTCTTCACTGATCTCAGCAAATTCCTCGGCCAGCTCTTCCGCCTCGGCGGCTGCGATATCGTCCAGAAATTCTTCGTTCTTGGGCTCTGCCATCTCTTACCCTCTAGCTCCGGTCGGAAATCAGTTTGCCGACCAGTTGCGCCGTATAATCCACGATCGGCACGATCCGCCCATAATTCAGACGAGTGGGTCCGATGACCCCAACCGCACCAATTATCTTTCGATCAGCGTTCATATATGGAGACACCACCAAAGAGGAACCCGAAAGTGAGAAAAGTTTGTTCTCAGAGCCGATAAAAATGCGCACACCCTCGCCTTCTTCGGTCAATTCGAGGAATTCAGCAATGTCTTGCTTTCGCTCCAGGTCGTCAAACAACGTTCGGATTCGGTCCAATTCCTCGGCTTCGCCTGGCTCACCCAGCAGATTCGCCCGCCCGCGCACGATCAAACGGGCCGAGTCTGTCCCGTCCCCATCCCAGGCCGCCATGCCGCTTTCGACCATCTCGCGCGCCAATACATCAATTTCCTGCCTGCGCGCGGTAATCTTGGTCTGCATCTGACGCAGAACTTCGCTGAGCGTTCGTCCTTCGATCAGGGAATTCAGAAAGTTCGCCGCCTCGCGCATCGAACTGGGTGTCTGACCCGGCGGAGGCGTGAATAGCCGGTTTTCCACATGCCCATCCGCAAAGACCAGAACCACCAAAGCGCGGTCATGGGCCAGCGAGACGAACTCAATATGCTTGATCTCGGACTCTTGCTTGGGGGTCAGAACCAGCGATGCGCCATGTGTCACGTGTGACAAGGCCGAACCAACTCGGTCCAGCATCCCGCCTACATCACCCGCGTTAGAGCCTAGTGTTTCATCCAACTTCTGCCGATCGTCTACACCAAGATCACCCACTTCCAGCAACCCATCGACGAACATCCGCAGACCCATCTGCGTGGGCACACGGCCCGCACTGACGTGAGGGCTGTCGAGAAGACCCAAAAATTCGAGATCCTGCATCACATTGCGTACGGTGGCAGCGCTGACCTTTTCCGACAATGTGCGAGTCAGCGAGCGGCTTCCGACCGGTTCGCCGCTGTCCAGATAGCTCTCGACGATCAACCGGAACACCTCGCGTGACCGGTCATTCATATCGTCCAGAACTCTACTTGCTTCGCTCATCGGCAATCCTCTGCTGGATTGGCATTAAATCGCAGACATCTGAAAGGTCAATCGGGGTTGCATCCTAATGCACGGGGACGTTATCCCCAACCCAGCAAACAAAGGATTATCCATGCGACCCTCAGGACGAGACTTAAGCGAAATGCGCGCCGTTTCAATCGAAACGGGGTTTACCAAACATGCCGAAGGTTCCTGCCTGATCAAAATAGGCGATACCCATGTCCTGTGCACCGCCACGATTGAGGATCGCGTGCCGCCGTTCATCAAGGGCTCGGGCCTGGGTTGGGTTACTGCCGAATACGGTATGTTGCCCCGCGCAACAAACACCCGCATGCGGCGCGAGGCGGCCAGTGGCAAGCAGGGCGGCCGTACCGTAGAAATTCAACGCCTGATCGGTCGCTCGCTGCGCGCAGGCGTGGATCGGGTTGCATTGGGTGAGCGTCAGATCACCGTGGACTGCGATGTTATCCAGGCTGATGGCGGCACCCGCTGCGCCTCGATCACCGGTGGTTGGGTGGCGCTGCGTCTGGCCGTGAACAAGCTGATGAAAACCGGTGACGTCATTTCCGACCCGCTGGTCGATCCCGTCGCCGCTGTATCCTGCGGCATCTACGCGGGCCAGCCTGTCCTGGATCTGGACTATCCCGAAGACAGCGAAGCCGGCGTTGACGGTAACTTCATCATGACCGGATCAGGCAAACTGATCGAAGTGCAGATGAGCGCCGAGGGCTCTGTTTTCAGCCGTGATCAAATGAACCAGCTAATGGATCTGGCAGAAAAAGGCGTGGGTGAGCTGGTTGCGGCCCAAAAGGCAGCCACCGCATGACCCGCAAGTTCGACGGCGACAGGCTGCTGGTGGCCACGCACAACAAAGGCAAGCTTGAGGAGATGACCCATCTCCTTGAGGCCTTCGGTGTGAAGGTTGTTGGCGCGGCAGAGATGAACCTGCCGGAACCGGAAGAAACCGAAGATACATTCGTCGGTAACGCCCGGATCAAGGCCCATGCGGCGGCACAAGCTACCGGCCTGCCTGCCCTGTCGGACGATTCCGGAATCACGATCGACGCGCTGGACGGCGCGCCCGGTGTCTACACCGCCGATTGGGCAGAAACCGGCAATGGCCGCGATTTCCTGATGGCGATGACCTGCGCACATGATGAGCTCGAGGCCGCACAGGCGCCTCATCCCCGCACTGCACAATTTCGCTGCACGCTGGTCCTGGCCTGGCCTGATGGTCATGACGAAGTGTTTGAGGGCGTCATGCCCGGTCAGCTTGTCTGGCCCATCCGTGGGGAAAACGGCTTCGGTTATGACCCGATGTTCCAACCGGACGGGCACGATGTGACTTGTGCGGAAATGATTCCGGCGGAAAAACACAAAATCAGCCATCGCGGACGCGCCGTAAACGCCTTTGTTCAAGGCTGTTTCGGTGGATGACTGGCGGCATGGAGGTTTCGGCCTCTATGTGCACTGGCCTTTTTGCGAGGCTAAGTGCCCCTATTGCGATTTCAACAGCCATGTTTCGAAAAATATTGATCAAAAACAATGGCTTAAAGATTACTTAGCTGAACTGCACCGCTCGGCATCTGAAACCCCAGATCGGGTTTTAAGCACGATCTTCTTTGGTGGCGGCACGCCGTCCCTTATGGCACCAGAAACGGTGGCAGCCATTATCGACGAGGCGCGCAAGCTTTGGCGCCCCGCAAATGACATGGAAGTCACGCTTGAGGCCAACCCCGGATCAGTCGAGGCAGGCCGGTTTGCCGCCTATCGCGATGCAGGCGTGAACCGAGTTTCCATGGGCGTTCAGGCCCTGAATGACGAGGACCTGCGCCGATTGGGTCGTATCCACACGGTCTCCGAGGCCCGCGCCGCATTTGATATCGCCCGCGACTGCTTTGACCGCGTCAGCTTTGACATGATTTACGCACGTCAGCATCAAACCCCTAAGGCCTGGCAAGCAGAACTAACCGAGGCGCTGTCGATGGCCATCGATCACCTCTCGCTCTATCAATTGACGATTGAGGAAGGCACCGCCTTTGGGGACCGGTATGCAGTTGGTAAGCTGCGTGGACTGCCCGAGGATGACCACGCCGCCGACATGTATCTGGCCACACAAGAGATCTGCGAAGCCCACGGCCTGCCCGCCTATGAGGTTTCCAACCATGCCCGTCCGGGGGCAGAATCCCGGCACAACTTGATCTATTGGCGTTACGGAGATTACGTCGGTGTCGGACCCGGCGCGCACGGGCGTATTACGCTGGACGGCCAGAAGATAGCGACAGAGACCTATCTGTCACCCAACGCCTGGCTCAGTGCTGTTGAAAAAGGAAACGGCGAGAAAGAAAGATCATTGCTATCTACGCAAGATCAGGCAAGTGAATACCTTATGATGGGTATAAGAATTTCTGAAGGACTAGATGTTGATCGTTTCAATGCACTTTCCGATCTCACACTGCCAGAAAACAAACTGAGAGACCTGGAAGAGCTGGGTATGATACACCGATCAAACGGCCGATTGATCGCCACCAAAGATGGTCGCGCAGTCCTGAATGCGGTCATTCGAGAGTTATTGGGATAAACGATGCAGTACCTCTGGGCCGCAATGGGATTGATCTGCGTCGGGTTGGCTGTTGTCGGCATTGTGTTGCCGCTGCTGCCGACGGTCCCGTTTCTTTTGCTGGCCGCGTTCTTTTTTGCCCGATCTTCCTCCCGACTGCACACTTGGCTGGTCAGTCATGGAACCTTCGGGCCGATGATCTTGGATTGGCAACGCTCGGGCGCCATTCGTCCGGCCGCAAAAAAGGCGGCCACCCTGTCGGTTGCCGCCGTTTTTGGATTGTCTGTCGTTCTTGCGCTTCCAAGCCACGTCCTGATCATTCAGGCAGTTGTCCTTAGCGGGGTTATGATTTTTATCTGGACCCGCCCTAACGGCTGAGCTTGGCGCAAAGATCGTCCAATTGATCAAGGTTTTCGTAGGTCAGCACGACCTGCCCCGTTTCCGATCCCGCTTTGTGGTTGATGGCTACTTTCATCGCCAGAATGGCCGAAAGATCCTTCTCCAACGCGCGCGTATCCGCATCCTTGCCAGCATTCAGATTTCTGGACCGCGGCGCCGCCTGAGGAGCATCCTCCTGCTGTTGTTTTTTCACCAGCGCTTCAGTCGCACGCACGCTCAGCCCGTCCTTGACGACGATCTTCGCCAGCTCAGAGGGGTCTTCAGCTGTGATCAGCGCCCGGGCATGACCGGCAGACAGTTTTCCTTCAACAACAAGCTTCTGAACGTCCATCGGCAACGACAGCAAACGCAAAAGGTTCGCAATATGGCTGCGGCTTTTACCCAGTGCTTCGGCCAGCTTTTCCTGTGTATGGCCAAAACGATCCATCAACTGCTTGTAACCCGCGGCCTCTTCAACAGCGTTCAGGTCTGCGCGTTGAATATTCTCGATAATGGCGACTTCCAGAACTTCGGTGTCGTCAAAATCCCGCACAATAACCGGGATATCATGCAGCTGCGCCATCTGAGCCGCACGCCAGCGGCGTTCGCCTGCCACGATTTCATAGTCGCCGCCGCGAACCTCACGCACGATCAGCGGCTGAATGATGCCCTTTTCCTTGACCGAGGCCGCAAGTTCATCCAATCGCTCTTGCTGAAAGGTTCTGCGTGGCTGGTTCGGGTTCGCTCGCAGTTTTTCAATCGGAACTTTCATATCCGGACGGCGCGGGTCTGTGGGCATAAGCCCCCCGGTATCCTGCGTCACATCCGCCATCAAAGCGGAAAGTCCCCGGCCCAAACCTCTGGGTTTTGTTTTTTTGGCGGCCACGGTGCCCTCCTCACTGTCGCTTAGGCGGCGACTTTCTTGTTCTTGTGCATGACTTCCCGGGCCAGGTGCCGGTAAGCCATCGCCCCCAGTGATCCCGAGTCGTATTGCAAAACGGGCAACGCGTAAGACGGAGCCTCGCTGACCCGCACATTTCTGGGTATCTTGGTTTTAAATACCATCTCACCCAGATTGTCACGCGCGTCTTTTTCGACCTGGCGGGACAAGTTGTTGCGGTTGTCATACATGGTCAACACAACACCTTCGATTCTGAGGTCCGGATTCGCAGTCTGGCGCACCTCTCGGATAGTCAGCATCAATTGCGATAATCCTTCCAACGCAAAGAACTCACTCTGCAACGGCACCAGGACAGAATGTGCGGCGACCATAGCGTTGACGGTCAGAAGGTTTAACGAAGGCGGGCAGTCGATTAGCACAAAATCCAGGTCAAACTTGTCGATTGCGGTTTGACGCAGTGCGTCATGCAACAGATAGCTGCGTTTTTCATTGGATATCAGCTCAATATCCGCCGAGCTTAGATCAACCGTCGCCGGGACAACAAACAACCCCTCGATTTCGGTTTCCTGAACGACCGCCTCTAAAGGCGCGTCATCCAGTATCAGGTCATACGTCGTCCAATCCCGATCCTCGACCCCCAACCCGGTGGACGCGTTCCCCTGAGGATCAAGATCGACAACCAGCACTTTGCATCCAGCCTCAGCCAGGCCGGCCGCAAGGTTGATCGCTGTTGTGGTTTTCCCAACCCCGCCCTTCTGATTGGCTACCGCAATAATCCGGGGCCCTGAGGGACGAGACAAATCAACCACGTGATACTCCTTTGATTTTAAGGATAACGGCCTGAGGCTCAGTTAAACTTGTAATCGGGTCAACGTCGAAATTCCATTCTTCCTGCGCCTCTTCCAGCTCTTTTTTCCACCTTTCGCCTTTCGGCAACAGCGCCAGCCCCTTTTTGCTCAAATGTCTGTCGCAAAAGGACAATAGTGTAGGAAGATCAGCAAGGGCCCGCGCAGAAAGGATATCTGCGCTCAATGGTTCAACCACTTCGATTCGCTTGGACACAACAGTGCATTTCGCGCCGCACTCGCGTGCAACGTTGCGCAGAAAGGCGGACTTTCGTTGGTCACTTTCAATAAAGGTGAACTGAGCGTCTGGTGCGTCTTCAATGGCCATTATGGCACAAACCATCCCGGGGAATCCGCCTCCGCTACCCAAATCCACCCAGTTTTCGAATAGGCCTGCGCATCTATAAACTTGTACGGAATCCTTTATGTGTCGAACCCAGATGTCATCCAAGCTTTTCCGTGAAACAAGATTAATCTTCGGGTTCCACCGCCAAACAAGCTCCACATAGATTGTGAGACGCTCGAATGTTTCACGTGAAACATCCAAATCATCAATAGTGGTCCCATTCATACCTTGCGGACCTTCTGATCGCGACGAAGCTTAGCCAATAATAACGTCAGTGCCGCAGGGGTAACTCCTTCGACACGCCCCGCCTGCGCAATGTTCTCAGGCTTTGCATTTGAAAGCTTTTGCTTCATTTCAGAAGATAACCCCTCCATCGCAAAATAGTCGAAACCCCGTGGAATCTCATAAGATTCATCGCGTTTCATCGCCTCAACATCTTTTTGTTGCCGGGCAATGTAGTTTGCGTACAAAGCGTCCCGCTCTACTTGCAGACGAATCTCCTCCTCAACACTCTCAATCTCGGGCATCAGAGGAACAAGATCACCAAAGTGAACATCCGGGAATGCCAGAATAGCCATCCCGTCCCTGCGGTTTCCATCTTGATTGACATTGATACCAGCTGCCCGAACTTCTTTGGGAGTAAAGGTCTTTTCTGTAAGTTGGGACTTTGTGGCGGACAGCCTCTCCATTTTATGGGTAAACACTCTCTTCCGCTCACCGCCAACACAGCCGATATCCAAGCCAATTGGCGTGAGGCGCTGGTCTGCGTTATCCGCACGTAGTGATAAACGGAATTCTGCGCGTGACGTGAACATGCGATAAGGTTCCACAACACCGCGTGTTGTCAGGTCGTCGATCATCACGCCGATATAGCTATCAGCACGTGTAAAATGTAGTGGCTCCCGGCCAAGCACCTTTAGCGCAGCATTGAACCCCGCAACCAAGCCTTGCGCAGCTGCCTCCTCATATCCTGTGGTTCCGTTTATTTGCCCTGCTAGATATAGTCCTTCGACATCTGGTAGCGCGAGAGTCGATGTCAAAACACGCGGATCCACATAATCATACTCAATCGCATAACCAGGCTGCAGGATCTCTGCCGCCTCAAGGCCTTTGATTGAATGCACATATTCAAGCTGCACGTCCTGAGGTAAAGAGGTCGAAATCCCGTTTGGATAGATTGTGTGATCATCGACGCCTTCGGGCTCCAGGAAAATCTGATGTGATTCCTTATCAGCAAAACGTACGATCTTGTCCTCGATGGATGGGCAATACCTGGGGCCCACCCCATCAATATGTCCGCCATACATCGCAGATCGAGACAAGTTTTTTTCAATGATTTCGTGCGTCCGCGCGTTTGTATGCGTGATTCCGCAGGAAATCTGTGGGGCAATCACCGTTGTTGACAAGAATGAAAACAAGGTTGGGTCATCATCCCCGTCTTGCTGTTCCAGATCACTCCAATCAATCGTCCGACCATCCAGCCTCGGCGGTGTTCCTGTTTTCAAACGCCCCAGGGGTAGCTCGAAACTGTCGAGCCGTTCTGCCAATTTGACTGACGGGCGATCACCCATACGACCGCCGGGCCGAGATACATCACCAATATGAATGACACCGCGCAAGAAGGTTCCGGACGTCAGGATAACCGTTTTGCTCTTGATTTCAGAACCGTCGGCCAGTTTCACACCTGAAACTTGGTTCCCGTCCATCAGGAAATCGACAACTTCCCCGGTAACGACGAAAAGATTTATCTGTTTTTCCGTCTCTTTCTGCATGGCCGCGCGGTACAGCGCACGATCTGCCTGTGTTCTGGGACCTTGAACGGCTGGTCCTTTGCGTCGATTAAGCAAGCGGAATTGAATGCCGGCCTGATCGGCAACACGTCCCATGACACCATCCAGGGCATCAATTTCACGGACCAAATGGCCTTTACCCAGCCCACCAATTGCCGGGTTGCAGGACATGACACCTATATCTGATGCGGACAAAGTGACCAGTGCTGTCTTGACACCCATACGCGCTGCCGCATGAGCTGCTTCGGTACCCGCATGGCCTGCGCCAATTACAATCACGTCGAAATCTGAATGTTTCACGTGAAACACTCCTTACTTACCCAGGCAGAAACTCGAGAAGATCTCATCCAAAAGGTCTTCAACACCGATTCTGCCAACCAAGGTTTCAAGTGCACGGATTGCCGTGCGTAATTCTTCTGCTGCGATATCATACAAGTCTGGACCCGATTTCAGAACCGCCATGGCAGAACTCAGGGATTCCCGCGATTTGATCAAAGCAACCCGGTGCCTTTCCCGCGTCGAAATACCACTGCTTGTAGTTCGGGTACTAAGTACATCCGAAATCTGGGAAATGAGTTGATCAATACCCTGCCCGGTTTTTCCGGATATTCCACCTTCGGACGGATCTCGAAGATCAGATTTCGGCAAAACCTGTATATCGCCATTCATCATCTGAACACCCAGGTCCTTCGGGTCATCTGTCAGGAACACACGCAAATCAGCTGAATCCGCCCGCTTTCTAGCCAGTTCAATTCCCAGGCTTTCGACGTGATCCTCAGTTTCCCGCAATCCTGCGGTGTCCAGCAACGTGACCGGAAGTCCTGCAAGATCCATTCTAACCTCGATCACATCGCGAGTAGTTCCGGCATATTCCGAAGTAATCGCCGCCTCTCGCCCTGCCAGAGCATTTAGCAAGGTTGATTTTCCGGCATTCGGAAGACCAACAATCGCGACTTCAAACCCTGTTCGAATTCGCTCTGCAACCGTTACCCCATCTGCTTCACGTTGCAGATCAGCCATAACGCCCTTCACAAGGGATTTGACCTCGGGTGTAACGTCTTTTGGAATGTCCTCATCCGCGAAATCAATGACGGCTTCCAGCAAGGATGCAGCACGGATCAGATCGCGTCGCCACCTTTCCGCCAGAACACCTAAATCACCAGCCAGAATAGTCTGCGCTTGTTTGCGTTGCGCCTCGGTTTCCGCATCAATCAGATCAGCAAGACCTTCGACCTGCGTCAGGTCCATCTTGCCGTTTTCCAGCGCGCGTCGGGTGAACTCACCAGGCTCCGCCAGCCGCAGCCCGTCCATATCGGAAAGGCATCGCATCACTGCGTTCACCGAAGCTGTGCTGCCATGGATCTGCAGTTCGGCCACGTCTTCGCCGGTAAAACTGGCCGGGGCCTGAAAGGTCAGAACCAGCCCGTCATCCAACCGCGCGCCATCAGCGGCGCACAGCGAATGGACCCGCATGCCACGAGATGGCAGCGGGCTTCCGGTTAAGCTGGCAGCTGCGGAATGCGCGTGTGGTCCCGAGAGGCGGATGACCGCCACCCCGGCTTTACCTTGCGCGCTGGCCAAGGCGAATATCGTATCCATTCGAAGGCCTCGCGTCGTTTAAGACCTGTGTCAGGTGTTCATCGAATCGAAGAACTCACCGTTCGTCTTGGTCTGTTTCAACTTGGACAACAGGAACTCGACCGCGTCGGTTGTGCCCATCGGGTTGAGGATACGACGCAAGACGAATGTCTTGGCCAGATCGCCCTTGTCGACCAGCAGATCCTCTTTCCGGGTGCCGGACTTGAGGATGTCGATGGCCGGGAACACGCGTTTATCTGCGATCTTGCGATCCAGAACGATTTCCGAGTTACCGGTGCCTTTGAATTCTTCGAAGATAACTTCGTCCATCCGACTGCCCGTGTCGATCAGCGCGGTGGCGATGATGGTCAGCGAACCACCCTCTTCGATATTCCGCGCGGCACCAAAGAACCGCTTGGGCCGTTGCAGAGCGTTCGCGTCCACACCACCGGTCAGAACTTTACCCGACGATGGCACCACAGTGTTGAAGGCCCTACCAAGTCTTGTGATCGAGTCGAGAAGAATAACAACATCTCGTTTATGCTCGACCAAACGCTTGGCTTTTTCGATCACCATCTCAGACACAGCCACGTGGCGCGTTGCGGGTTCGTCGAAAGTTGAAGACACAACTTCACCCTTCACCGAACGCTGCATGTCGGTCACCTCTTCGGGGCGTTCGTCGATCAGCAGAACAATCAGATAGCACTCTGGGTGGTTCTGTTCGATCGAATGCGCGATGTTCTGCAGGATCACTGTTTTACCGGTCCGCGGCGGCGCCACAATCAGCGATCGCTGACCTTTACCGATAGGAGCCACCAGATCAATCACACGGGCCGACTTGTCCTTGATGGTGGGATCCTCGATCTCCATCTTCAGGCGTTCATCGGGATAGAGCGGCGTCAGGTTGTCAAACGCGATCTTGTGTCTGGCTTTTTCCGGTTCTTCAAAGTTGATCTTGGTGACCTTGATCAGCGCAAAGTAACGCTCATTGTCATCAGGCGCTTTGATATCCCCTTCGACCGTATCACCGGTGCGCAAGGAATGCTGGCGGATCATGTCGGGTGAGACATAGATATCATCCGGACCTGGCAAATAATTCGCCTCGGGCGAGCGCAGAAAGCCAAAGCCGTCTTGCAGCACTTCCAGCACGCCGTCGCCGCCAACGGTCCAGCCTTCATCCGCGCGTTCGCGCAGAATCTGGAACATCATCTCGCCTTTTCGCATGGTCGAGGCGTTTTCGATCTCCAGCTCTTCGGCCATCGCCAGAAGGTCTTTGGGGCTTTTGGCCTTCAGGTCGGCCAGATTCAGGGATTCAGTGGACATGATATATACCTTCGCCGCTGACATTGCGGCACGAAGTGGAATTTCAGTAAGGAAGATACGCCGCCCGGACGGGCGTGTTGATCCCTACATAAGCGCGCGGGCCGTCGGAGTCAAACAGGCCCTCAGAACTTCACAACGACCGCCAGAACGATGATAACCATCAGAACGGTGGGAACCTCGTTCATCATGCGAAACTGCCGCCCAGTGAGCTTATTTCGGCCTTCCAGGAAATCCCTACGTCTCGCCATCAACCAATGATGGAACCAGGTCATGCCTATTACGGCAGCACCCTTGATCCAGGGCCAGGACCATTCCCACCCGACAATGCCGGGCGTGAACACCATGATCAACCCGCAGAGCCACGCTACATACATCGCAGGGCGCATGATCACACGCAGCAGCTTCTCTTCCATCTCAAAGAAGATGGTTTCTGCGCCTTCGAGCTTTTGGGCTTTCTCAACGTGATAGACGTATAGTCTGGGCAAATAGAACAAACCTGCCATCCATGAGATCACAGCCATGATGTGCAATGACTTCACCCACGGGTAAATCGTGAAAAGAAGATCGATCATTCTGGCTCCGAGCGTTGGTTGGAACCCTCCCTAATAAAAAAATAGGAAAAGAAAAAGGATGATGGTTTTGTAGGGTGAGTAAATTCCGTGGATTACTTTTTTACGCATGTGTTTTCCCCAGGTGGATAGAATTGTGCCGCGAATGGATGATTCTGTTGATTTCAATTTTTATAATTAAGATTCAATATCTTAGACTGAAATCATTCAAACTTATCTGGGGATAACTAGTTGAGTAAGACAGGAAATCCCAGTTTTCCCGCGCAGCAAAGTTATCCTTGTCCCAAAAGGACGGTCTTCGAAGGACTCAGGGAAGTTTCAGGCGAAATTCCCGGGGTTGCGTGTCAACCGGAAAACCATACAAACCATCCTAGAACGCTCAACGATTTGCTCATGGGGTTTTCCACATGTCTGTCCCCATCATCCTCGCCTCGGGGTCATCTATCCGCGCGCAGCTTTTGCGCAATGCGGGCGTGCCGTTCACGGTGCAAACCGCGCGGGTTGACGAAGACACCGCAAAGCGCGCCCTTTTGGCCGAAAACGCGCCACCACGGGATATCGCAGACACTTTGGCCGAAATGAAGGCCCGCAAGGTTAGTGACAAGAAACCAGGCGCGATGGTTCTGGGCTGTGATCAGGTGCTGGACTTCGATGGCCAGCTTTTGTCGAAACCGGAAACACCCGAAGACGCGCTGGCGCAGTTGAAGGCTATGCGGGGCAAGCGGCATATACTGTTGTCTGCGGCCGTGATCTATCAGAATGGTGAACCGATCTGGCGCCACGTTGGTCAGGTACGTCTGCGCATGCGGATGAGCTCGGACGCCTATCTGCGCGACTATGTTGATCGCAACTGGGACAGCATTCGCCATGCGGTCGGGGCTTATAAGCTTGAAGAAGAAGGTGTGCGCCTGTTCGCGACCATTGACGGCGACTATTTTAATGTTTTGGGTATGCCCCTGTTGGAGTTGCTGAATTTTCTGGCTGTGAAAGGGATGATTGATCAATGACGGACAACCAAATTCCATTGGCCGGCGTGATTGGGCATCCGATTGGACATTCAAAATCCCCTAAACTGCATGGACATTGGCTAAAGACCTATGGGCTGCCCGGGCACTATGTCCCTATGGACGTCGCACCCGAGGATTTGGAGAGTGTACTGCGGACCCTGCCCAAAGCCGGGTATGTCGGCGCAAATGTAACCGTCCCCCATAAAGAAGCCGCATTGCAGATTGCGGATCACGTGTCGGATCGGGCGGCAAAGATTGGTGCGGCAAATACACTTGTCTTTCAGCCTGATGGCTCGATCCACGCAGACAACACCGATGGCTACGGATTTATGGAAAACCTGCTTGCAGGGGCGTCCGACTGGAACCCACAGGACGGGCCGGCCGTGGTCTTCGGCGCGGGTGGAGCTGCGCGCGCCGTTTTGCAGGCACTGGTAGATGCCGGAGTGCCCGAGATCATGCTGACCAACCGCACGCGTGCCCGGGCCGACCAATTGAAAGCAGAGTTTGGGCCGCGCATTACAGTGGTTGATTGGGTCAAGGCCGGCAATGTGATCGAGAATGCGGAGCTGGTGGTGAACACAACATCTCTGGGTATGCAGGGACAGCCCGAATTGCGTGTGCCGTTGGATGGTTTGCAGCCGGGTGCTGTGGTTACCGACCTTGTCTACGCCCCTCTGAAAACCAAGCTTCTGCAAGCGGCCGAAGAGGCCGGGTGCACAACAGTTGACGGTCTGGGCATGTTGCTGCACCAGGCGGTTCCGGGCTTTGAGCGTTGGTTTGGAAAACGGCCCGAGGTAACGGATGAGTTGCGCGCCACGGTGCTGGGATGAGCTTTGCACTTGGCCTGACAGGCTCGATCGGAATGGGCAAAAGCACCACGGCACAGATGTTCGTGGATGAAGGCTGTGCGCTTTGGGATGCGGATGCGGCTGTGCATCGGCTGTATTCAAGGGGCGGCGCTGCGGTAAAACCAATGCGCGACGCGTTTCCTGAGGCAATTGTTGATGGCGTGGTTAGTCGGGATGCCTTGAAACAGACCATTTCCGCGGACCCAACAACATTGAAAGTGATCGAAGGCATCGTTCACCCTTTGGTGGCCGCCGACCGGGCGGGTTTTCGGGATAGCGCCACGGCGGACATTCTGGTTTTCGACATCCCTTTGTTGTTTGAAACAGGCGGCAATGCGGCGATGGATGCGGTTGTTTGTGTTCAGGTCCCGGCCGACGAGCAAAAGCGACGTGTGATGGAGCGCGGAACGATGACTGAGGCGCAGTTCGAACAGATCCGCGCCAAGCAGATGCCCAATGACGAAAAATGCGCGCGGTCGGACTTTGTGATCGTGACGGACACACTGGACCACGCCCGCGCACAGGTTCAGGATGTGGTCAGACAGATACGGGCGGGGATGGCAGATGCGTGAGATTGTACTCGATACCGAAACCACGGGGTTTGATCCCGAAAGCGGTGACCGGATCGTTGAAATCGGTGCAGTCGAACTGTGGAACCATATGGCCACGGGTGAGACCTATCACGTTTACATCAACCCCGAGCGTTCGATGCCCGAAGAGGCGTTTGGCGTGCACGGTATCGGCCCCGACCTGCTGGACACTCCGCGCCCCCCGGAAAAGGGCGAAGTCACGCTGAAAGACAAGCCGGTTTTTGCCAAGGTTGGTCAGGGCTTCCTTGATTTCATTCAGGATTCCAAACTGGTGATCCACAACGCCTCGTTCGATATGAAATTTCTGAATGCGGAACTCAGATGGATGGGGTTGCCGCAGCTGCCGATGGATCAGGCGCTGGACACGCTGGCGATTGCGCGCAAACGGTTTCCGGGATCGCCCGCATCATTGGATGCGTTGTGTCGACGGTTCAACATCGACAATACGAACCGTGTTTTGCACGGGGCGCTGCTGGACTCGGAAATTCTGGCCGAGGTTTATCTGGAGCTTATTGGCGGGCGACAGCCCGACTTTGGCCTGTCCACCAGCGCGGCTTCTGCCGGTGGCGGAGGGGACGATTGGCGGCCTGCTGCGCGCCCGACGCCGCTGGCGTCGAAAATTACCGAAGAAGAACGCGCGGCACATGAGACATTTGTAGAAAAACTGGGCGAAAACGCCCTGTGGACCCGCGCCTGAGCCCTTGCCCGGCGCGGGTCGTACCGATTAGGCTTCGGTTTTTTCGGTTTCGGCCTGACGGCGCATCAGCTCGTTACGGTACAGCGCAACAAAGTCGATATTATCCAGGTTGACCGGCGGGAAACCACCGTCACGGGTGATGTCGCTGACAATGCGGCGCAGGAACGGGAACAGCATGCGCGGGCACTCGATCATCAGGAATGGGTGCAACTGGTCTTCTGCCACGCCTTCGATGTGGAACAGGCCGCAATAATCCAGCTCGCACAGGAACAGAACGTCTTCCATGCCCTTAGCTTTCGAGGTCAGGTTCAGTTTGACGGCGACTTCGTACTGATGCTCGGTCGGGCGCTTTTTGGCGTCCAGGTTCACCTGAACGGCAATCTCGGGCTGAACGTCACCAGACACGCCTTTTTGCGCCATCACGTTTTCAAAAGACATATCGCGAATGAACTGTCCCAGAACGCGCATCTGGATCTGAGGGGCGGTCTGTGCCGCGGTGTTTTCTGCAGGGCTTTCGTCAGCCATGGATCTACTCCGAAAATGAAATTTGCCACTGCTTAGCAAGTTGGGCGCGGCACCTCAATGCTGGGGTGGACCTTCGACCCATTTGGATGGCTTTGAGGGGTTCTGACGCGGGCGAACCTCAGTAAAATCTCCGTCGATCACGTCATCCTGATCAAACTGGGTGGGACCAGTGCGGAACTGCGCGCCGGTGCCCATCTGGAAATGCGTGATGGTCGCCTTGGATTTCAGGTATTTGAATACGGCCACTCGAATACCTGGAACAAGCAGTGCAAAGCCAACGGCATCGGTGAAAAATCCCGGCGTTAGCAGCAAAACACCAGACAGCAAGATCATCGCGCCATGGGCCAAAGGCTCGGTCGGGTCATCCAATTCAGCAAAGGACCGCTGCAAATTGGCCAGTGCCATGCGACCTTGTGTCCTGACCAAAACCGTGCCGATTACGGCTGTCAGAACGACTATCGCCAGCGTCGGCCACAGTCCGATCAGGCCGCCGACCTGAATGAACAGGGCGATCTCGATGATGGGCACCAACAAAAATGCCAAGAACAAGTACATCTGCGTTATCCTTTCCCTTAGGCCGGGCTGTGGACTTGCCACGATCTGTCACCTACATAGTGGCATGAGGTCGCGTATACAAAGTCGCGGTCTGAAAAGAGGATGAAATGAACGAACCGATGATCCAGTTGCTGGTCCTGGCCGGAATTGCCGTTTTCCTGATCCTGCGCCTGAAAAGCGTGCTGGGTACACGTGAGGGTTTTGAGAAACCCCCTGTTCAACAGCAACCCGAGGCGGACAAGTCGCGTCGCGGCTTCGAGGTGATCGAAGGCGGGCCGGATCATGACATCACAGACCATGTCGCCGAAGACAGCGAACAGGCGAAAACGCTTGCCGCGATGAAGCGGGTCGAGCCCGAATTCTCTGTTGGTGAATTCGTGCAAGGCGCCCGCGGAGCCTATGAGATGATCGTCATGGGGTTCGAAAAGGGCAATCTGGATGAAATCCAGCCCTTCCTGTCCGAAGAGGTGTTTGACACATTTGTTTCAGTCGTGGCGGCCCGTGAAGATCAGGGTCTGACGATCGAGGCCGAGTTTGTAGGCGTGCGCGAAACCGCGCTGGCGGATGCGACCTTCGACAAAGACACAAACCAGGCGGAAATCACCATGCGGTTTGTGGGTGAGCTGACCTCGGTCGTGCGTGATCGTGGCGGTGATGTCATCGAAGGCAACCCAAACACTATTAAACGCCAAAAGGACAGCTGGACCTTTGCCCGTGTCATGGGCGCTGATGATCCAAACTGGCTGCTTGTTGCCACGGACGCATGATTGGCGCGCTCCGGTCGCTATTTCTGGTGGCAGTTATGACCACTGCCGCCAGCGCTGAACCGACGCGATCAATTCTTTCTTTTGACGATCTGGATGGATGGGCTGCCGACGATCACGGGGCGGCCCTTTCGGTATTTCTGAACACTTGCGGTGATTTGAACGATCCGGATTGGCAGGCATTGTGCCGCGTCGCCCAAACCTACGACGCAGATGCGGCGCGCTCGTTTTTTGAGCTGTTCTTTCGTCCGGTTCTGGTCGAGGACGGAGAAGAGGCTCTGTTCACCGGCTACTTCGAACCTGAACTGGACGGGTCTAAAACCCGGACCGACCGGTTTAAATATCCGATTTACAAAATACCGCCAGAGGCGCGGGCCGAAGGGCTTTGGCTCAGCCGCCGTGAAATCCTGACGGGCGACGCGATGCAGGGCCGCGGCCTTGAGATCGCTTGGGTGGATGACCCGGTTGAGCTGTTCTTTCTGCAAATTCAGGGCTCGGGGCGTGTGCGCCTTCCAGACGGCAGTGCCCTGCGCGTCGGCTATGGCGGCGCAAACGGTCACCCCTATCGTTCCATCGGGACTGAGCTGATTCGTCAGGGGGCGCTGGGTGCGCATGAGGTTAGTGCTCAGATGATCCGCGCATGGGTCCGCAAAAATCCCGAAGCAGGGGCCGAGTTGCTGTTTCACAACCCCTCTTACGTGTTCTTCCGCGAGGTCTCGCGCGTTGCGCCCGAGCTTGGGCCGTTGGGTGCCATGAACCGGTCGGTCACCACGATGCGCAGTATTGCAGCTGATCCGGCTCATTCGCCGCTGGGTGCCCCTGTTTGGGTGGAAAAGGACGGCAAGACCCCGTTGCGAAGGTTGATGATTGCGCAGGACACCGGTGCAGCCATCAAAGGGGCGCAGCGCGCGGATATCTTCTTTGGCACAGGGGACGAGGCGGGAAAGGCCGCCGGGCGCCTCAGGGATCCGGGGCGGATGGTGTTGCTGCTGCCGATCCAGCGGGCCTATGCCCTGTTACCGGATGAATTCTGATGTCCCGACGCAAATTGACGGCAGACGAGGTCGAGCTGTGGCGCAAGGTCGCCAAACAGGCTGAGCGGCTGCATCCCGAAATTCCACAATCGGTCCACCCGGTCACGCTGCCCAAACCCAAGCCGAACAAACCGCCAAAACCCCGGTTTGAGGCATTCGAGGTCGGACAAAACGCGGCCGGTAAACCCGTGCGAAATGCGTTAAAGCCGTCGATCAGTGAAAATTTGCGTACCAGCCCGGTGCAAATGGACACCAAGGCATTTGGCCGTATGAAACGCGGCAAGATCAAGCCTGAAGGGAAACTGGACCTGCATGGCATGCGCATGGACACTGCGTATCCGGCGCTGACCCGGTTTATTCTGACGGCCCAGGCGTCCGGTAAGCGCCTTGTTCTGGTTGTTACTGGAAAGGGCAAGGACAGGGACGAACCTGGCCCAATCCCAACCCCGCGCGGCGTGTTGCGCAATCAGGTGCCGCAGTGGTTGGCCTTGCCGCCGCTTGCACAGGCGGTTCTGCAGGTGACCCCGGCCCATATCAGCCACGGTGGCGAAGGGGCCTATTACGTCTATCTGCGCCGGCCGCGTTAAAGCGTGCGCACAGCGCGCGTAATTCCGATTTTAGCCGACAGGCATACAAGAATGAAAACACCGCCGACCCACAGGAACTGTGTGCTCAGCGGTATACCGGCGTCGATCAATATCCCGGTAAGGCCGGGGCCGATTGCTGATCCTAAAACCATAACTGCTGTGGCCATCGCCTTGATCGCCCCAATGTGCCTGGTGCCGTAAAATTCAGCCCAAAAGGCGCTTGGTAGCGTGTTGTTTGCTCCAACCGTCAGGCCCAGAAAGATCATTGCGATCAAGGCGCCGCCGATCGAGTTTGTCATTCCTGCGATCACAAAACCAATTGCGATCGGGATTTGGTAAAAAGGCATCAATCTCGCGGTGCCCCATTTGTCCAGCGCCCAGCCGGCAGCAAACATCCCAATCAAGGATACGCCAGTGAAAACCGGAAACAGGGCGACCAGTTCGATATGCTGCCAGCCTTTGATTTGGGCCAGATGCACCTGATGGAAGAAAAACGCGGTGATAAAGGCCGATGGGGCCAGTATAGTCGGGGCCATGAACCAGAACAGAGGGTGAAACAGCGCGTCTTTCCGGGTCCAATGGCGGCCCTGCATCCCTGTCGCTGAATAGGCATCCGCCAGACTCTGCGGTGTGCGCTCCTGACGCAAAAGCCGTGTCAGAACGGGTATCCCCATCAGGACGAACACTGCGGACAACACCCACAGCCATCGCCAGTCCAGAAACGCCATCGCGGCCACGAAAGCCAGCGGCAGCAGTGCCTCACCAACCGCGTAGCCAACCGATGCAATCGACAGGGCTTTGCCACGTGTAACGATGAACCATCGCGCCATGGCGACCTGTGCCAGATGGACACTCATCCCCTGCCCGAACAGGCGCAACAAAAAGATCACCAGCGGCAACAGGACAAGCCAGCTGTTCACAGCCATGGCAACTGCCGCCACGGCCAGACCGGTCAGAACGGCGGGCCCCAATACGCGGACGCGGAAAACATCTGTCAGCCCGCCAGCCCAGATCATAACGATGGCCGAAACGGTGGTGCCCAAAGAGTAAAGACCGCCCCACGCGCCGTGCCCAAGGCCAAATTCCGCGCGAATGTTTCCGGCGAAGATCGAGATGAAGAAGGTCTGCCCAAAGCTGGACAGAAAGGTCAGCAAAATTCCCGCGCCCAACCAGGTGGCATTGTCCCGCAGATACTGACGCAGGTTGAACTGCGTCACGGAGAGCTGACCTGCGCCTGTCCTGTTTCGGTTAGAACAATTTCGGTCGCACCGTCTGGATTGCGTTGGCTGGGCGGAACCAGAATGTCGATGCCCGGTCGATCTTCGCGCCCAAATGTATTATTTACGCGTCGCAACGAACTGAGGATCGACAAGAGTGCCGGAGAGGTGGCGGCAACGAAATGCGAAGACTCGGCGTCTTTGTTGAACGCAGTTGTATCAATCACGTTTATCGGGAACTCTTCGAGTGTTTCCAGCGAACTGATCCGGCCCAATCTCTCGCCCTCATCCGTTCCGCGAAGGCGAGCGGAGATATTCAAAATTTTGTCTTTTTGCGAAACCATAACCAGGAAAGGATCTGGTGGGTTCTTAATACGCTTCATCTGCGACCGAAACACGTCGACATCCAGATCAGGGGAAATCAAGATGACCCCTTCGATGTTCCTGTTGGCCCAGCCCGGTTCTTGTAGTTCAGCCTGTCGCATCATCTCCATTGACAGGGCACCACCCATTGAATGCGCGACCAAAATAATGCGTTTGACACCCATTGATTTCAGGTCACGGATCGTCTGCTCCAACCCGTCTCGTGCGAACAACATACTGTCGAGATCGTAGGCATATCCATACCCTGTCGCGCGGCTAGGCCAGGAGTAAACCAGCGTGGAGCCGGGAAGACCAATGTCATGGGTCAGCTGGGCCGCGCGGAAAATCGTCTCGGTTTGGGTCGAGTTGTAGCCGTGTACAAAAATCGTAACATCGTCTTCGCCGCGCAAATGTTCGCGTAAACCCTTTGGCCCGCCCAGTTCGGTCACATTTGTAAGAACAAATTCTTTTTTCGGGTTCGGGTTCGCATAAGAGAATTTCAATGTTCCCGGTGTGTGTGATGGCGGGATCGACACGGTTGTTTCCAAAAACTTCAGAGCTTCCCCACGTTTGAATCCATAAGTTCCGTTTGCTTCACGCGCTCGCGTCGTGGCTGCGAATATCTTTTCAGGCGTTCCGACAGTTACGGCCGAGGGAACAATCTCGGTTACCGTCCGATCGACACAGGCACTTAGCGGCAAGGATGTAATCAGAATTATTAAATAGCGCAGCACTGGTCAGCCCTCTGGGTGAATTGCGACTACGCTATCTCATTCTGGCCCGGCGTCCAGCGGCGCAGGGCGGAATAAACGGCAAAAACCGGCTGGCGATGTTACAAAACGTAACGGCTGAGGTCAGTGGATTTGGTCAATTCGCCCAGATTGTCGTCCACGAATTGCGCATCAACCGTGATCGAAATTCCGGCCTGATCGGGCGCGGTAAAGGACAGCTCTTCGAACACGCGCTCCATCACCGTGTACAAACGACGCGCACCGATGTTTTCGACGCTTTGGTTCACATCAGCCGCGATACGCGCAAGGGCCGCGATTCCGTCATCGGTAAAGCTGATCGTGACTTCTTCGGTGTCCATCAAAGCGGTGTATTGACGGGTCAGGGCGTTGTCGGTTTCGGTCAGGATGCGCACGAAGTCTTCTTCGGTCAGCGCGCGCAATTCCACGCGGATCGGCAGACGGCCCTGCAGTTCCGGCAACAGGTCCGAAGGTTTGGCGATGTGGAAGGCACCCGACGCGATGAACAGGATATGGTCGGTTTTGACCGGGCCGTGCTTGGTGGATACCGTCGTGCCTTCGATCAAAGGCAGCAGGTCGCGCTGTACCCCTTCGCGACTGACATCGCCGCCCCGCGCGTCAGTGCGAGCACAAACCTTGTCGATCTCATCCAGGAACACGATGCCGTTCTGTTCAACGGATTCCAGCGCGATGCGGTTAACGATCTCATCATCCAGCAGCTTGTCGGCCTCTTCCCCGATCAGTGCTTCATAGCTTTCCGAGACGGTCATTTTGCGTTTCACGGTACGCCCGCCAAAGGCCTTGCCGAATATATCGCCCAGATTCATCATCCCCATCTGGCTACCGGGCTGGCCGGGAATATCGAACATTGGCATCGGGTTCGACGAGTCGGACAGCTCCAGCTCAATCTCGGTATCATCCAGCTCGCCCGCTTTCAGCTTTTTGCGGAACATCTCGCGCGTGCCTTCGCGGGCATCGGTGCCTGCAATGGCCTCGATCACGCGGTCTTCGGCGGCTTGATGCGCCTTGGCTTTGACATCCTCGCGCAAATATTCGCGGGTTTGCAGGATGGCGGCGTCCGCCAGATCGCGCACGATCTGTTCCACGTCACGACCGACATAACCCACTTCGGTAAACTTGGTGGCTTCGACCTTGATGAAGGGCGCGCGGGCCAGTTTGGCCAGGCGGCGGCTGATCTCGGTCTTGCCGACACCGGTGGGGCCGATCATCAGGATGTTTTTTGGATAAACCTCGTCCCGAATGTCGTCAGCCAACTGCTTGCGCCGCCAGCGGTTGCGCAGCGCCACGGCCACGGCCCGTTTGGCATCCTTCTGCCCGATGATGAAACGGTCCAGTTCCGAGACGATCTCGCGCGGGGTCAGGTCGGTCATGTGAGTTCTATCCAATTGTTTCGCACCGGAACCTAATCATAAGCCACAAAAACACAAGCTGATCACGAAAAACTCACGCCAACACACGGTCTGCACACGGAAAATCGTGGTGATGTGAATCGCCAGACAGAAAATAGCTGCGCATAGTCTGCGGCGACGGGCAAGTTCGCCTGCACTTTGAAATGGAGACCCACATCATGATGACTCGTCGTTCGCTCTTTTTGAATGCCGCTGCAACGGGCGCCGCTCTGACTCTGGCCAGTGCCAATGTCGCCGCCGCCGGCGGTGCCAAGAAAAAGGGCACATTCGAGGGCCGCTCGAAGCACATCACCACCGGTTCGGTCAAAGTGGTCAAGGACGGAGAGCGCTATATCGTTGAGCTGGGCGATGACTTTTCTCTGGATAACGGTCCCGACCCGCGCGTGGCCTTCGGCAAAGATGGCACCTATGACCCCAACTCGAAGCTGGGCGCGCTGCTGAACCTGAAGGGCAAGCAGTCTTACGCCGTACCGCCGACCATGGATATCTCGGGCTATAACGAAGTTTACATCTGGTGTGACGTCGCCGGCGTTCCGCTGGGCGTTGCAGCGCTTTCGTAACCCAACGACGAATTGCGCCCGGAGGCCGGTAAATTACCGGCCTCTGACAAGGCGTTAGGTGCCTTAGCGCCTGTCTGTTACACTCACCTCAAGGAACCAGTTCCAAGGTGTGTATCATGACGAAGATTGCCAAGATTACGTTATTGTTCGTGGTGTTCGTGGATCTGATCGGACAAGGGCTGGTCTTTCCCATCATCAACTCTTTGATCATGGAAACAAAATCCGGGTTCCTGCCGGAAAGCACTTCTATGGGTCAGCGCCATTTCTTCTATGGGCTGGTGATTGGGTGCTTCTTTCTGTCCTGGTTTCTGGGTGTGGTCTATGTCTCAAAGGTCTCCGACTCCATCGGGCGTAAGAATGCTTTGCTGGTGTGTTTAGGCGGCGCGCTGGCCGGTTATGCCATCACCATCACGGCACTTTACCTTAACAGTTTGCTTCTACTGATCGTTGGTCGGTCGATCACTGGCTTTACGGCGGGTAATCAGCCTATTGCACAAGCGGCGATGATCGACGGCAGTACCGATGCCGCTGACCGTGACCGCAATATGGGGTATATCATCACCGGCGTCAGCTTTGGTCTGGTCGGCGGCCCGATTATCGGAGCTGTTCTGTCCGACGCGGCGATACTGGGCAGCTATGCCACGCTCAAGATGCCGTTCTACGGCGCGTTTGTTCTGGTGATGATCGCCATCTTCCTGGTGAGCTTTTTCTTCAAGGACACCCGCACCGAGCGCGCGGCATTTGTCTTTCGCCCGCGCGATATCACCGAC
The DNA here is from genome assembly GCF_001458195.1 of Ruegeria atlantica. Classification (GTDB taxonomy): domain Bacteria; phylum Pseudomonadota; class Alphaproteobacteria; order Rhodobacterales; family Rhodobacteraceae; genus Ruegeria; species Ruegeria atlantica. The sequence goes on from NZ_CYPU01000071.1 coordinate 282,314, forward strand.
AGTCTGATCGCGGTACGTGAACACCCGTTGGTTCTGAAAATCCTGCCCGTCTATGCGCTGTTCATGATTGCCAATGTCACGTTCTACGTATTCGTCGATAATTTCCTGACCAGTGCATGGGGCTACGGCGTGATCGGTGGCAGTATGGCAATGGTGGTCATCGGCTTTGCTTTGGCGTTTTCCAGCACATTCCTTGTCAAACCAGCGCAAGAGAGGTTCAGCAAGCATTCCATCATCCATACCTCATTGGTGGTGATGGTGATCTGCGGCTTTGGCTTCGCCTTCAGCCCCAGCGGCGTACTGAGCTATGTTCCGGTCTTCTTCTTCTATTTCTTCTTTGGCGTCGCCTACCCGACCCTGCTGGGTCTGTTTTCGTCCAGCGTTGGCGAAGCGGATCAAGGTTGGGTCATGGGCGTTACGACGGCGGTCTTCTGCCTTGCCGGTGGTGTCATGTCCCTGGTCGGCGGCGGATTGATGAGCATCGACATCCGCCTGCCCTATTACATCGTCATCGCAACCGCCCTGCTTGGGCTGGTCGGCATGTACCGACGCTGGAAGGGGAAAGAAATCTCGGCGCTGTTGGTCTAGATCGTCTCAACCGTCAGATTACCATTGGTATAGACGCAGATGTCGGCGGCAATCGCCATGGCTTCGCGCGCGACTTCTTCGGCGGGCTTATCGCTGCCCATCATTGCCCGCGCAGCGGCCAGGGCAAAGTTTCCACCTGATCCGATGGCGGCCACGTTGTGTTCGGGTTCCAGCACATCCCCCGCCCCGGTGATAACCAACAGGTCTTTGCCGTCGGTGACGATCAGCATTGCCTCAAGTTTTTGCAGGTACTTGTCGGTGCGCCAGTCCTTGGCCAGTTCAACGGACGCACGAGCGAGTTGGCCGGGTGTCGCTTCCAGTTTCGCCTCAAGCCGTTCCAGCAGAGTAAAAGCGTCAGCGGTCGAACCGGCAAATCCGGCGACAACTTCGAATCCGCCCGGTGACAGGCGGCGTACTTTACGCGCGGTCCCCTTGATCACGGTCTGGCCCAGGCTGACCTGTCCGTCCCCGGCAATAACGACTTGCCCGTCTTTTTTGACACCAATGATCGTGGTCCCGTGCCATCCGGGAAAATCGCTGTCCGCCATGAAAGCCTCCGTGTTCTCAGTCGCTATATATGGGCCGGGCGCGGGATCGGCGCAACCCGTTGCACAACTGCCCAAAAGATATGCACAAAACGCAAACCGGGGCTACCAGACCAGCAATTGTGATTCCTCGCGCTTGGGACTACATGAGGCTCACAACCGACAACGGGTCGGCTGTTTCAGATATAAGGACTGGGAACATGGCAACAACTGCAAACATCCATGCCCCACTCGGAGCAGCTACCATCCTGCACGTAGTGGAAGCATTCATCAATGTCTTCGAATCCGCTGTTGAGTGGAACGAAAGCCGCAAGACACGCAAGATCCTGTCGGGTCTGACCAACGCACAGTTGGAAGACATCGGTCTGGCGCGCGCGGAGATCGCAAAAATCTGATCCCGCAATCAGAACCAGTTTTTGAAGCAGCCGCCCGGGTATCCGAGCGGCTTTTTCGTTGTCAGCTTTGCACGTATTTACCAGCCTGATCCGGCAAAAACGCCTCGATCGCGGCAGTGGCGATGACATGGCGCGTGCCAGCGGCGTCATCCACAACATCCAACCCACCCTTGACGGCCCGCACTTCGGCGCGGCCCCTTGGCAGATCGGCGGCGATCTTGTCACAGTCAACTTCATCAGGTTGTTGAACGGCGATGGTCACCTGAACCCGCATCTCCGTGTGATCGATTCCAAACTTAGAAAACAGCGTGATCGACGAATGATGCAGCGCGTCCTGCACGGCGCGACAGGCGGCTTTGGTGTAATCCTGACCGTACAGATCGTTGCCGGTGCCCATTTCCAGAATAATACGCTTCTCGGTCATTGGGCGGGCTCCATATCGAATGAGACGATGACCGCCGCGTTGGCGATCACAGTGCGGCCATCGATGTGGGGCTTATCGATATCCAGACCACCCTGCGTTACTGTGATGTTAGGCTGGCCGTACGGAAAGATCGCCTTCAGCATATCGGTATCGACCTTGTCGGGCTGCTGCACACCCACCTCGGCGTCGATGATCATCGCCTCTTTCGGAAACCCGAACAGCTCGGCCATGTTCACCGAGTTATGCCACAGCGCATCCTTGATCGCCCGCAGGGCGGCCTCAGTGTAATCCTCGCGCCGCAGGGATGTGCCCATCCCGAATTCCACCAGAACCCGTGTTTTTGCCATTGATGCCCCATCTAATTTGGAGAGCTTGCACTTGCACGCCTAAGAAACCCGATATCCAGTTTGCGTTCAATTCAAATAGTTGACCTGAATATGACCATGGCATCACTTAGATACTTACGTATGTGGATCATCCGAACTGTGTCAAAAGCCAAACAAAGCTAGTATTTTACATTTTTGCGTGACAAGACAAAGTAACCTAAAGAATTCGGCTTCAGCGGAGTTCCAATGCCCGAACTTGATATGACAAATGCGGCCCGTCGGGCATTTTTTGCCGACGTGGTCAGACCTTATGATTTGGGTCACAAACTTATTCGTGTCGGGGATTTCGGGGATGGCGGCTATCTGCTGCCCAATGATCTGGAAGATATCGTCGCCTGTTTTTCACCGGGCGTTTCGCAGCAATCCAGTTTTGAGATGGACTTAGCGAAGCATGGGATTCCATCCTTTATGGCCGATGGTTCGGTCGACGAGCCGATGCTGAACATTCCAGATTCGGTCTTCATCAAAAAGCACCTCGCAGCCAGAACAGGACCGGAAGTCATCTCGCTTGAGGATTGGATAAAACAATTTGCCCCACCCGAAGGCGATATGATCCTGCAGATGGATATCGAAGGGGCGGAATACCCGGTTCTTTCGACCCTGTCCTCAGAGTTTCTAAGCCGGTTCAGGATTATCGTGCTCGAGCTTCACCGCATACCTTCCATCCTAATGAAACCCGGAGCTTTTAAACGGGCATACACAGCTCTGTACGCTTTGAAAGAAGGTTTTGTGTGCGCGCATATCCACCCCAACAACGCGTCAGGGACAGTGGAAGTCGAAGGCGAGACATTTCCTCGTGTGATCGAGGCGACCTTTGTGCGGCAAGATCGTGTGAAACAAAGTGTTCCTGCAACCGAGTTCCCTCATGCTTTGGACCGCCGTCATCGACCAAAAGGACCAGCGTTGAATTTGCCAAAGGAATGGGTCGGGCCCGCAGCCGGGGCAGATTGATCAAAGAAAAACGGACGTCGCTATGCGGCGCCCGCCGATCAGAATAAGTTTTTAGATCAGATGGATTCGTCGATCCAGCTTTGCAGAGCGGCTTTGGGGGCCGCACCGGCGCGGTTTGACACAACCTGACCGTCCTTGAAGATGAACAGAGCAGGAATGCCACGCACACCCATGGCGGCAGCGGCGTTCGGGTTACTGTCCACGTCTACCTTGGCAATTTTGATTTTGCCGCCGTATTCGTTGGCCAGCTCTTCCAGAGCGGGGCCGATTTGTTTACAGGGGCCACACCATTCGGCCCAGAAATCCACCACAACGGGGACATCAGAGTTTTTGACTTCGGCGTCAAAGGTATCGTCGGTAACGGCAACGGTCGACATATTCTGTCTCCTGAATGGGGTATCTCGGGAACAGAACGTAGGGGCCGGGCAATCCAAGGTCAAGATATCTGGGTGCGCGACAGGGCTCGCGTCACAAGATCGTGTGGCAGCCACATCAAATCTGCTGTCCTGGTCCATAGGATCGCAGTGCGGATTTCGTGGTCCGGATAGACCTGCGACAAGGCGTTGGCATACGCTCCCATCTGTCGCAAAAGCCCCTCAGGGCATGTCTCTACACTGTTGGGAGCCGTTGCATTTGTTTTGAAATCAATGACCTGAACCTCGGTATCGGTGACGATCAATCGGTCGATCACCCCGTGCATGCGGCGTCCGTTAAGGTCGGCTGTCACGGGCACCTCAGCCAAGGCGTCGGCGGCAAAGACAGGCCGGAGATGCGCCGCAGTCAAAACGTCGCATGCCTCGTCCAGCAGCTCTTGCCGTTCCGCGTCCAGCATATCGGGCAGAACCCGTGCGCAAAGCTGTGGCCAGTCTTCCCGCGCAATCGAGGGCAAGTGTTCCAGCAGCAGGTGCAATCGTGTGCCGCGCAGCTTTGCCGCCTCTTCGTCCTGACCTGCATCGCCGGGCAAAGCCTTGCCACCCCCCAGGTCGGAAGGGCTGAGTGTCTCGGGATCTGGTTCCGGTGGTGTGGCGGGAGACAGGAACGGGGCTGGCAGGTCTGTCACGGCAATTGAGGTCTCTGCGGATTCAATAATCGACGATGCGTTCCAATCACCATGTGACAATCGCAGCGTTTCTGAACCGGGCAGCGCCACCGCCCCTGCCCGTTCCATCACGGTTTGAACCATCTGATACCAGCTGGTCCCATCCTTACCGACATCGCCGGCAGCCGCCACGATTAACCACTTTTCAGCTCGTGTTAGAGCCACATAAAGCAACCGAAGCCGCTCATTTTCTTCCCGCGCTCGGGCTTCGTCGCGCGCACGCGCAATCAACGCCGGGGACGCGTCAGCCGGAACTTTCCAAAGCGGTGTGCCTTCGGCCACCATTATCTCGGCATCGCGCGGAGCTTGCCGTTTGCCCGTATCCGGCAGGATCACAATCGGAGCCTCCAACCCCTTGGAACCATGCACCGTCATCACCCTGATCATGTTTCCGACGCCGCTCATCTGCCGTTTGATTTCCAGATCATCGGTCTGCATCCACACCAGAAATCCAGTCAGGCTTGGGATATCCGTGCGCTCGTACGCCAATGCCTGCGACAACAGCGCGTTGATCCCGTCTTCCGCCTCGGCTCCCAGCCTGCCCAGCAGTTTACGACGGCCATTATGGCGGGTCAGGATGCGTTCTATCAGGTCGTAGGGGCGCAGAAAGTCGATCTGCCCGCGCAGGTCGTTCAGAACGGCCAGTGTTTCAGGGTATTCTTCGGCGCGTTGACGCAGAGCCGCCCAAAGGAACTGTTCTTTGCGCCGATGTGCCAGGTCGAACAATTGTTTTTCGCCCCACCCGAACAGCGGCGATTTCAGAACTGTGGCAAGCGACAGGCTATCCTCGGGCGTGGCCAGAAAGCTTAACAGCGCGGCCAGGTCTTTAACCGCCAATTCCGCGCCGACCTTAAGCCGGTCTGCCCCGGCGATCGGCAGTTCAGCGGCTTTGCAGGCGCGGATGATCTCGGCAAACAGGTCCGAGCGGCGCTGAACGAGGATCAGAAAATCCCCCGGTTGAACCTTCCGCCGCACAAATGTGCCGGGCGTTTCGCCATCCTCAGGGATCGTCTCACCCTGTTCGATCATTGCCTTGATCGACTGCGCCACCTTCTCGGCCAGAATGACGGTATGATGCCGTGCGCCGGGCCGATCTACCGGATCGGTCCATTCGGTATCGTCATCGTCTTCGACCTTTTCGACCACGGGCCACAGATCCACCTGGCCGGGCAGATCCGCCTTGAACGCACGGTGTTGGCTTTCCTTATGAAATCCGGCTTCCACTCGGTTTTCGAACAGGATGTCGACCAAGGACAAGATCGCGCTGGAGGATCGGAATGAGTATTCTAACGTGGAATCCCACAATTTAGAGCCTGATTCAGTGAGCTTCCGCCCAAACTCAGCCTGCATCAGATCGAATGCCTGCGGATCGGCGCCTTGGAAGGAATAGATCGACTGCTTTTTGTCACCGACCACGAAAATCGTGCGTTCAACCCCGGATCGGGCCCCTTCCCCGCTGGTAAATTCCTGCGCTAGTTTTTCGACCACATCCCACTGATCGGGACTAGTATCCTGCGCTTCGTCCACCAGTATGTGGTCGATGCCGCCATCCAATCGGTACAACACCCATTCGGCAACCGCCGGATCATTTAGCACCTGCCGCGCGCGTAGGATCAGGTCGTCAAAGTCCAACCAGCCGCGTAGTTGCTTGCGCCGCTCATACTCCGGCAAAAACGCCGCAGCGAAGCGGTGCAGCACCATTGTCTTGCGCGCGGCAACCAGGGCCAGCCGATGTTCGCGCGCGGCCTCGACCCGCAGCATCAACGCTTCGAGTTGGGGCATCTGGCCCACCAGCACGTCTTCTCGCAGAGCTTTGGTGGGGAAACTGTTGATTTTGGCCGTAAAGGGTTCTTTGGCGGATTTTCCGGTCAGAAATACACTTTCCAGAATTGGCAGGCTGCTGACGCGAGCCTCGGTAAACGCTGACAGCTTGTCGGCCGCCTTGGCATTATTGCCGCCGCTTTCAGAAAGCGCCGGCAGGATCGACCGGATCAATTCTACTTCGCCGCCCAGAAACACACGTGCTATCAAAGCGTTTTCATCGAACCCATAGGGTAGCTCAAACCGCTGTAGCACATCGGCCCATTCCAGCGGCTGCGCAAACAGGTTGCGTTTCTGGGTGATGGCCGCGGTTAGTTTGTCGAACCCTGTATCGGTGACAAATCGGGCGACGTCTTCGATCAAAGTGGCTTGGGGACCTGCGGCGAAATCTTCGACAATCTCTTCACGCAATAGGGCCGCCGCGCGGTCCTCCATCTCTGAAAATTGCGGGCTGACCCCGGCTTCAAGCGGGAAACGTCGCAGCAGTGAAGCGCAGAACGAGTGGATCGTCTGGATTTTCAGGCCACCGGGTGTTTCGATGGCGCGTGCAAACAACGTTCTGGCCTGTGCCAGCCGTTCGGGGTCGATAACACCCGGAACACCCAAATCGGTCAGTTGGGAAAGAAGGCCGACATCATCCTTCATTGCCCATTGTCCGAGGCGATCAAACAACCGGTTTTGCATCTCGCTGGCGGCGGCCTTGGTGTATGTCAGACAAAGGATATGCTGTGGCTGCACGCCGCCCAACAACAGACGCGCCACCCGATCAGTCAGAACCCGCGTTTTTCCAGAGCCTGCATTGGCCGCCAACCAGGTCGAGGCGTCGGGCCGCGCGGCCTGTACCTGCCGCTCGGTTGCGTCGTTGCGAGCGCTCATGTCAGGTCCTCAGGCGTTGTGTCATCAGTGCGGTCCCATTCCCCGAACCGGGCCAGTTGATCGTAGTCACCCACATCCGAATCCTTGTGCAACATTCGACGGGATGAAAACCCTTGATCAGGCTCTAAATACGCAGAAACCAACTCTTTTAGCTCGGCCAGAACCTTGTCCGGCGGCTCTTTCGCCAGAGGTGCGGGTACTTCTTTGTAAGTGCCCCCCATACCAATGAAAATCGCCTCGGCCACGGGTGAAGGGTCGAAACCGTCGATACCGCCCTCTTCGGCCATCGCGGCTTCGATTAGCAACTGTTTGTCGAACTTGGATTGCTGGCTTTCCGTTGGGGGCGCCCCTGTCTTGTAGTCAACTATCCGTAATGCACCGCGCTTGTTGCGATCTATCCTGTCGGCGCGCCCCACGATGGTGAAATCCAGAGGCGTTAGCAAAAGTTTCACCGCCGCCTCGAAGGCGACTGGTCCCCCGTCCCCTCGCCGCGCGATTTCAGCGGCCAGAAAATCATCCGCGATGCGTTCCAACCGCGCCAGCCACAGCTTACGCGCTGTGGGCCACGCAACATGTTGATCCAACAAGGTTTCCGCGCGTTTTAAAAAGTTTTCGCGGGTCAACAAGGCGGTGTCCAGAACACTGTCTTTGACGAAATGTTCCAGAATTTCGTGGATCACGATCCCGCGCAACAAGGCATCCGGCGCTTGCACCAAAGGGTCCAGCGGTTTCAGGCGCAGCACATGTTTGGCGTAAATCGCATAAGGATCGCGGATCAGACGTTTGATTTCCGTCACGCTCAGCCGATTTGGGCGCGATGCCACTGGCGGCCGCGGAGATGGGCGCGTTGCCGGTTCGATATGCGGCGCGATTTCAAGCTGTTCCGCCCATTGCAGCCATTGCCGGCCTTTGTTGCGCATTTCTGACAGAGCCTCACGCCCGCCCTGCCCTGGCAAGCCGTGCAGCAGGTTCGTCAGGCGGTTCAGCCAGCGTGATGGAACGGTTTCTGCGTCATCGGACCGCTTGGCACGGGTCAGCCAGACCTCGGGCGCGCCGATGGCTTGTTGAAAGTCATGTGCCGACAGGCCGATCCGCCGTTCGGGCAGCAAAAGTCCGGCCTTGTCGCGCATCTGGCGGTTCAGCCAGGGGTCTGGCGCGGCGGCCTCGGGCCAACTGCCTTCATTTAGGCCGCCCAAGATAAGCAAATCTGCGCCTTGCACGCGCGCCTCGAGCGTGCCCCAGATCATGATGTGTGGATGCGGGGCGTCGCGATCCCGGACCTCTTCGCCCGCGAGCAAAGCACCCAACAGGTCGGCGAAATCATGGGCGGTCATCGGGCCGCCGTGTTGCGCCTCTTTTTCCAGTGCGCTCAGGACGCCTTGCGCCTTTTGGCCTGCGTTCTTGTCCCAGAGCGTGCCTGTTTCCCCTGACGCGCCCGCCGAAATCGCCTCGGCCAAGATGCGCAGCCTGGCAACCCAATCCGTCAATGGGAGTTGGCCCGCGATCTGTTGATCGCAGAAATGGGAGTTTAGCCAACGCACCCAGTCCTCGGGCGCTTCTTTGCGGATTGCAAAAGCGGTCAGGCTGGCGCTGTCCGGGAAAGGCGGGCCATGTCGGCGCAAATCTAGTTCAAGGTCCCGCGTGTGCAACAAATGCGCGCCACGCTCGTCACCATCATGACACAGCGGGTGTTTCAGAAGGGTCAGCAATGCCTCGCCATCCAGACGCCGTGCGAAAAGCCCCGCCACGTGACGCAGAAACCGGCCGGGCGGCGATAGTTGCAGCGGTAGACCAGCGCTGTCATCGGGAAGGATGTTCCAGCGATCTAAAGCAGCGCTGACTTGGCGGGTCAGCATCCTGTCAGGTGTGATTAGCGCGGCAGTTTGGCCGGTTTCGGCTGCCTGGCGCAGGCGCAGCGCGATGGCCAGCGCCTCGGACCGGGGCGATTGCGCCTCGACCAGTGTCACGTCCTTTGTGGCGCCATCCAGATTGGTCAGTTGCGGGCCTTCGGACATCCAGGCATCCGTGATCGGCGCTGGGCGTAAAGCCAGCGAAACCAAACGGTTGCGAGCAGGCGAGGGTGATTGCTCACCCGTCCAAGGCATGATCTGATCTGGCTCCAAGTCAAGCTGTGACATCAGCTTGCGGAACCGGTACTGCGGGTGATCTTCCGATGTCAGCGCATCGTCCAACCCGCGCCAAACGCGGTCGGGCTGATCGAAATCGTAACCCGGCAGGATCAATGCGCCTTGCGGCAGGCGCGCGACCGCTTCCATCAGCATTAGGGTGGTTCCGCGTGATCCGGTCGATCCGGCAAGGATAACCGGATGCTGCGGCGGAGCGACTTGCCAGCGTTCAATCAGGTTTTCCACCACAAGCCGCTGCCGGGCCTGAACATCCAGCGCGTCATAGCCCGAGTCGATGAAGTGATCAGCAATCCCAATGAACGCCTGCGCGCGAGCCCAATGTCCGGACATATCACTGACGTCCAATTGCCGGATCGCGTCGGGCGAAACACCTTCGCCCTGCATCTCATCAATCAGCGCAGCTAGGCTGTCGGACAAGTCAAAAAGTGAAGACCGTGCAGCCAGGTCAGGCTGTTGTTCCAACAGCTTAGCGATCAACTGCGTCAACTCCAACCTGCGCCGCAGCGGTGGAATTGCTGGAGGTATCTGCGCAAGATCGACGCTTTCGCCCAAATCAGTGACCAGTGTCAGGCGCGGCAACAGGCAAGCCGGGCCATGATCAAACAGGTCGCGGACCCGGCGGGCCATACGCCTTGTATTGACCACCAGTTGAACGCGCGCCAGCATCTCGGGCGGATGCGCTGTACTGCGATCTTGCAGCCCCTGAACCAGCATTTTCGGGAAGTCCGAACCGGGCGGAACGGCAAAAACGCGCGGAGCTGGGCTGGGTTCAAACATCGGCAATCAGCCCCTCGGCGAGAGTAATCCCTTCGGGGTGGCCGACATCGCACCAGCGGCCGGGATAGGTGAGCGCAAACAGACGATCCTGCCGCTGCAACCGGTCCCATAGCACGTTTAGTGAGAACGCTTTCTCAGGGATATCCTTCAACCCTTCGGATTTCATGATCTGCGCGCCGCCATAGATCAATCTATCGCCACGCACGATCCGTCCGTTCTCATCTGCTGTGAAATCGCCTTTGCCCGTGTGCCCGACGGTCTGATCCACCGGTACACACATCAACAGCGCGTCCATGTGATCGGGATTCCACGCCTCGCGGAGCATCGTCAAAGGGTTCGGTCCTGACCAGATCGCGTCTGGGTTCAGGGTGTAAACCGGGTGCGATCCAAGCAGGGGCAAAGCGGCGCGTATTCCGCCGCCAGTCTCAAGAATTTCCGGCTTTTCATGGGAAAGCAGAACACCTTTTGGGCCCAGGTGTGCCTCAAGCTGATCTGGGAGGTAGTGCAGGTTGGCCACGATACGCTTGGGTTGCAGGTCATTCACCAGATCCAACGCGTGATCAATCAGGGGCCGGCCGGCGACCTCAATGAGCGGTTTGGGTCGGTTTTGGGTCAACGCGCCCATACGGGTGCCAAACCCGGCTGCAAACAGCATGACGGCTTCGGGGTCTTGGATCATTTCTATCGAAGCCTGTCCAGATTTTCAGGGGTGGGTGCGGGCAAGGCCTCGCGCAGCAGATCGGCTATGGTTACCAGCGCGGGATGTTCCAGGTCTCGCATCAGATTAGCCCAAGTCGCCGGAATCAAATCGACATAGCTGGGCTTGCCATATTCAGTTGCCAGCCGGGCAAAGACGCCCAGAATACGCAGGTTTCGCTGAGCACCCAACACGGCGTAGGCAGTGCGGAAGTCATGATCATTCACGCCGGTCGCGGTGATGTATCGGTTCACCATCCGCATTTCGGTTCCAGGTGACACATCGCGACGCACGTCTTGTAACAACGATACCAGATCATAGGCCGGGTGGCCCAGCATGGCGGTTTGAAAGTCCAACAGACCAGCGCGCTGAACCCCGTCGCGATCCGGCAACCAGATCAAGTTTTCGGCGTGGTAATCGCGCAGCACAACAACTTTGGACCCCGAAGTTTCCCGGTGCAGAATGTCCGAGAACCGGTTTTCGAAACGGTTACGCGCATCGGCGTCGTGCGTGCCCTGCACGGCCTGCGCGTATTTGGTAAAGGACAACGCGGCCAGTTCGGTCATCAAACTCGGATCATAGGATCGCAGAGACAGGCTTGGCGCCTTGTGTAGGTCAATCAGAACATCCGTTGCGACCTCATAAAGCGCACGCTCCATGCTGGGGGTCTGCGCAAGCACGCGCGCGAAGAGGTCGTCGCCGAGATCTTCGAGCAGCAGAAAGCCGTAATGCGTGTCCTCGGCATAAATCTCGGGCGCGCTCAGACCAAGGGACCGCAGGTATTCGGCCATGCGGGCAAAATCTTCGACATTTTCCGCCTTGCCCGGGGGTGAATCCATTAACACCGCCGTCTTGCCGGTTTCCGGATCGGTCAGCCGCTCGTACCGACGGTTCGAGGCATCCCCAGCCAGCGGCGCGTGCTTTGCATTTGACCATTTGGTCTGCGCGATCAACGCTTCGGCCAATACCGCGCGGTTTGTCATGCGGGAATCCTTAGTTTCACGGGCCATTTCGGATCTGACCAGCGAAGGGTCAGATGGCGTGCCTCTGTTATGTTAGGGTCTGTTTCGAAAGATATTCTCGCTGCAGACTCCGGCATCAGCGGGCCCAATTTATCCGGCCATTCAATCAGACAGATTGCGGTTTCGAAAGCCTCAGTCACGCCCAGTTCTTCGACCTCCTCAGCCGCGCTCAGGCGGTACAGGTCACAGTGCCAGATTTCCCCGGCTAGCGTGTCATAAGCCTGAACCAACGTGAAAGTCGGCGAAGGCACACCTTCGGGCTCGACCATCAGCGATTGGATCAGGCTGCGGGCAAAATGGGTCTTTCCGCTGCCGATCTCGCCCTCAAGCAGCAAGATGTCTCCAGATCTCAATTCTGCACCGAGGCGGGCAGCGAATTCTGCTGTTTCCTCGGGCGAATGCAAAGTGATCGTGCAGGGCGAATTGGTCATGGCGCCACAATGGCCTTGCGCCCGGTTGGCTGCAACCCGGTTCAGGCGCTGATTTGCTGCGCCTCTTGCCGCATCAGCGCATCCCGATCCGCCGAGAAACGAACAATGGTGGCCCCGTTCTGCATTGGGCTGACCGTGCACAACACCTGGATACCGTTTCGCAGATAGATCACGCCTGACCATTCCGCGCGATTTTCCCGCGCCTCTACAAAATCGCGAATTTCGTCAAGGATTGGTGTCGCGGTGCAATGTTCCTGCCAGCTTTTGGTCACCTCAAGAACGGAGTCCGCGTCAAAGCCTGCGTCGCCCGTATCACCCCAAAGCTGTTGGTAGGCGAAATTTGTAAAAGCCAGTGTACCATCGTCACTGAAGACGGCGATGGCATCGGCCAGTTTGTCCAGAATGGATTGCATCAGATCCATTTCTGACCGGAACCGGCGGGTCAGAGTGATCTCGGCAGTGATGTCCTCGAACAGAAAGGCAACCGCTCCGTCCGGGTGCGGGCGTCCACTGACCGAGTAAACCGAGCCCGAGGGCAGGGACCAAGTCTCTTGATAGTTCCCGTCTTCTGCCGCTTCGAGAAGGTCATTCATCTGACTGCGCCAGCTTCTATAATTCTTGGGTTCCGGCATCATATGCTGATCCCGCAGGCGATCGAAAAAGCTGGACAGGCTGGGGCGGCAGCTTAGGAAATCCGGGGGCAGGGTGGTCAGGTCGATCAGGGCTGGGTTGAACAACGCCAGCTGGCGGTTGCGGTCAAAAATAGCCAGCCCGATGGGCAATTGCGCGAAGGTCTTGGTCATGGTCTGAACGAATTTGCGCTGCGCCACCTCCGCCTCGACGATTGCTTTGATGTCCACGGCATAAGACAAGTGCCCTTCGGGGTGATCTACCAACGTCAGATCGAACCACAGCTTGTTTTCACTGAACTCGGAGGAAATTGAGACCCGCGCCTTTGCACTTAGACGTTGGTCGGCATCGGGGACCGGAAACAATGGTGCGGTCAGGTCCGTGTCCTGATCCCGTACTTTGCGCACCAGCGAAACATAAGCAGCATTGCACCAGCGCACATCGCCCTGATGATCCAACAGCCAGACAGGGTAGGGCGCTTTTTCCATGGCAAGGCGGTTTGGATCATTTGATGCGATTTGAGTTATCGAGGGGCAATCGGTACGGTCGCGCAGCTGAACGCGTACAATTCCGTCTATCCATTCGCACAGAACATCGCGTTCAACCGTGCAATCGATGGCCGGGATGACCAGGTTGCCTTCACGCCGGACCTGATCAGGTGTTTCGGGGAATGTTGGAAAATCCCTGTGCAGCAGCCGGCACAGATCGGCCCAATCACGGACCTGCTCGAACCCTTCCAACGCGATGTCCGAGTGACTGATAAGCCGGTCGCCATCAAACAGGAATGCCGCATCAAACAAGGAGGCAGGTGAGGACAGCCCAAAGTTGTCCCCCCGTTCCCGCCTGCGCGGCAACAGCCACTGAACGGCAAGACTTGCTGAAACAAGGCCGATGATGGCCAGAATGATCCAGTCGACCATGCGCCCTCCGGTGCGCGAAACCAAGAAGCGGTACTATGCGCCTTAATGGTTAACGGGGTCTTAACTAATGTTCGCCAGTGTCAGGTCAGGTTTGGAACCGTTGGTTTACACCTGAAGGCACAGGCGTATCGCCGGTTTGCGCATCCACAAGGTTACGCGGCCAGCTCACCTTGACGATCGCGCCCCGACGTTCGGGGTAATCCGACAGGGTTTGGTAAGGGTCCGATCCGTTGGCGAAATCCAGCTCTGCTCCGCTGCGTTCAAGCAGCGTTTTGGCAATGAAAAGACCCAGACCCATGCCTTCATATTCCGGACGGGTCCTTTTATCGGTCTCACTGCGGCGGCGGCGCATGAAGGGATCGCCGATACGGCCGATCATCTGCGACGGATATCCACGACCGTCATCCATGATGCTGACCGTGATCTGTTTGGTGGACCATTCCGCCTCGACCCAGACATTTCCGCGCGAAAAATCCACCGCGTTCTGGATCAGGTTGCGCAGGCCGTGAATGATCTCGGGCTTGCGCAGGATCGAGGGCTGCTGCACATCTCCATCCTCGGCCGGGCCTTCGAAGAAATGAACGGTCTTGCCTCGGTTGATATGCGGCTCGGCGGCTTCATGCACCACCGTCGAAAGCGGGGCTTGACGCAGATGCAGGTCGTCTTTGCCCGCCCGGCCCATGTCTCGCAGGATATCGCGGCAACGGTTAGCCTGTTCGCGAATCAGGGCGGCGTCCTCGATAAGGTCGGGCCGGTCATCCAATTCCTCAATCAACTCGGAGCTCGCCAGTTTGATCGTTGCCAGCGGAGTGCCCAACTCATGCGCGGCGGCGGCGACCACGCCGCCTAGATCGGTCAGCTTCTGTTCGCGTGCAAGCGCCATATGGGTGGCGGCCAGCGCTTCGGACATAGATTGTACCTCTGAGCTGACGCGATGCGAATACGCGCCCAGAAAGACAATTGCGATGACGATTGCGGCCCAGTTTCCGAACAGTAGAATATCTGGGATGTCCAGTTCCGCCCCAAGTGCGGTGCGCAAAGGCAGGTGGAATTCAGCCAGAAGCGTTGTCAGGGCAATGGCAACGCCGCCGATTATCAGGGTTGACCGGGTGCTCATGACGCTCGCGGAAATCGTGACAGGCCCCACCAGCAACAGCGCAAACGGGTTGTTCAGCCCGCCTGTAAGGTACAGCAAAATGGTCAGCTGCAGCAGGTCGAACAGCACCATCAGGAAGTTCTCGAACTCGGACAGGCGCTTGTTGCGGGGAAACAGCAGAATTGCAGTCAGATTCCCCATAACCGAGACGCCAATCGCCAGATAGCAAAGCGTTGCATCCAACTGGATGTCATAGGTCTGCTGCGCGACGGTGATCGCCGTGATCTGGCCGAAGATAGCCACCCAGCGCAACAGGATCAGGGTGCGCAGCCGAATCCAGCTGCTGCGTTCCTGACCGCGCCATAATGTGATGTTGGAATGTGCCATCGGTCGATTATGTCCTGTTGCATCGGCTGAACTTCTTGATAGGTGTCCCGGCCGAAACGATCAACAACCCCTCTTATGTCAGGATTGATGTCATGGTCCGTCTTTATGCCATCCTCGCAACCGTTGTTCTTGCCGTGGGCCTGGGGGCCATGTGGCTGCTGACGCGCAGTGCCGGATCAGATGACAAGTTCGCACAATGCCGGACCAGTCAGATTGCTGGCGGGACGGCGGCCATCGGCGGGCCTTTTGAACTGCTCAACGGTAAGGGCGAAACAGTCACCGACACCGATGTGATCACCGAGCCGACGCTGGTCTATTTCGGCTATACCTTCTGCCCCGACGTCTGCCCGTTCGATATGTCCCGCAATGCCGAAGCCGTGGACATTCTGGCCGAGCGTGGCCAATCCGTGACGCCTTTATTTATCTCAATCGACCCGGATCGCGACACGATCGAAGTGGTGGCGGACTATGCTTTTAACTTGGGTGGCAAAACCATCGCGCTGACCGGCACGCCTGAGCAGGTCAAGGCCGCCAGCAAGGCCTACAAAACCTACTACAAGGCCCATGACAAAAGCGATGAGTACTATCTTGTCGACCACTCGACCTTTACTTATCTTGTCACACCCGAGGATGGGTTCATCGAATTCTTCAACCGCGATGACACCGCCGAGCAGATGGCCGACAAGGTTGGGTGTTTCCTCGACAAAATCTAGAAAACGACGGGTTGTTTGACCTTTGGGATGGCGCTGCTATTACTCATGGTTAAGCCAAAGGCGTGAATTAGCGGAAAGAACAGAATATGGCGGACAGCTCTGACCTCGACATCGGCCCCGATAAAACGCTGCTTTTGGTGGACGATGACGAACCGTTTCTGAGACGTCTGGCAAAAGCGATGGAGAAACGCGGGTTCGAGGTTGAAACCGCAGGTTCCGTCGCCGCAGGCCGCGCCATTTCCACCGCCCGCCCGCCCGCCTATGCGGTCGTTGACCTGCGACTCGAAGATGGCAACGGTCTGGATGTCGTTGAAGTGCTGCGCGAAAAACGTCCTGACAGCCGGGTTGTAGTTCTAACCGGTTACGGGGCCATCGCCACTGCCGTCGCAGCGGTCAAAATCGGAGCAACCGACTATCTGTCCAAACCCGCCGACGCCACCGATATCACCAACGCGCTGCTGGCCAAGGGCGATGAACTGCCCCCACCACCAGAAAACCCCATGAGTGCGGACCGCGTCCGTTGGGAGCATATCCAGCGGGTCTATGAGCTGTGCGACCGGAACGTTTCCGAGACCGCACGGCGCCTGAACATGCACCGTCGGACATTGCAGCGGATATTGGCGAAGCGCAGTCCGCGTTGAATCTCTTCTGGTCGGACCAAGGCGGATCTTTGCTTCGCTCTGGACGTGGAGACAGAAACAAGCGCACTATTTCGGGGGTATCGGCAAGGGTTGCTGATGCCCTTTCTTTTGTTTGCTGCGGAACGAGGAGTCTCTAAAAATGCCTGCACTAACCTTTTCACACATCGGAGTAACCGTTCCAGACCTGGAAAAAGCGGTAGAATTCTATTCTAAGGCATTTGGACTCTATGTGCTTATGGAGCCCACCGAAGTGCTGCATGACGATAGTGCCATAGGTCAGATGTGTGACGATGTTTTTGGAGAAGGCTGGGGTTCATTTCGGATTGCTCATCTTTCGATGGGGGATGGTATAGGTATTGAACTCTTCGAGTTTCCAAACACGATCGAAGAAGAGAGGCCGTTCGAATATTGGCGTCGCGGGCTGTTCCATTTTTGTGTTCAGGACGACAACCTTGAAGAACGGGTCAAGATCATCGAAGAGCTTGGTGGAAAACAGCGAATGAAGCAGGTTCGCAAATACTACCCTGGCGATAAACCCTATCGAATGGTCTACATGGAAGATCCGTTTGGAAACGTATTTGAGCTATACAGTCATTCTTATGAACTAACCTATTCGGCCGGGGCATACGCGTGACTTGTTTGTTGACAGACCACCAATCTGGTAGTTTTCGTGTTAAATAATTTGAAATAGTGATATGTGAATGCCGTCCAATTGAGGAGGATGGCATGAACAATCTCACGACGGCGTTTCGAAGGGCTCTGTCAAACTACGCCAAATTCGATGGGCGTTCTTCGCGCCCGACGTTTTGGTGGTGGGTTCTGGCCGTTCTTCTCGTTCTTCTGGTGACGCGAATAATTGATGGCGCTCTGATCGCTCCGATGCTCGGATTTGGGGTGTTTGAGCCGAACGCCGGACAACCGCTTTCCGTTTTGGTTTCGCTTGGGCTTTTGCTTCCTAATCTGGCGATTGGAGCCAGACGTTTGCACGACATCGGACGAACTGGTTGGTGGCTGTTGATTGGCTTGATTCCGATAATCGGCACTCTGGTCTTGTTGTACTTCTACATTCAGCCAAGTGAGAGTGGTTCAAACCAGTTTGGAGAACCCGACGTCTTCCCCTGATTTGAGGGGTGAAAGTCGTCGTTTCAGGCTACAGTTTCAACATTAGTTCTTCGTGCCGTTCAGTGTATGCCTGCCACACCTCTGTCGGCGGGCGCAACGTGATCCCCAACCCCTCCATCAGCGCTTTGTCCGGCCGCCCAAAATCCTTGAATGCCCTGGCCCAGGAAAAGTCTGCAATAGTGCGCCGGTCCTGACAGTTTAGTGACTTGATACCAGTTCCACTTTGCCCGAGGTTCGGGCAGGGAATTCATCTTTCGTCACAATGGAGTAAATCAATGATCGGCTATGTGACCATCGGCGTTTCAGATTTGGAGCGTGCCAAAAGTTTTTATACGACACTGTTTGCCGACAAGGGCGCAAAGGTTGTAATCGACGCTGGGCGCATCGCTTTCATCGGCAATGACCCTTCAGCGCCAATGCTAGCCGTTTGCACACCCTACGATGGCGAAGCCTGCGAGACCGGTAATGGCGGAATGGTTGCTTTTGCAGCTGACTCCAAGGATGAGGCTAAGACGCTCTACGAGAAGGCAATCAGCCTTGGTGCTACAGATGAAGGAGAACCTGGCCAGCGCGTCCCTGATCGGTTCTACGGCGCTTATGCTCGCGATCTGGACGGCAATAAGCTGTGTTTTTACGTCTTTGGTTAAAGCTGCGTCAGCAGAGCCATATGACGTTCCATATACGCCCGCCGCACTTCAATCGGCGGGCGTAACGTGATCGCCAACCCCTCCATCACTGCTTTATCTGGCCGACCAAAGAATTTGGTCGCCTCAGCCTCAGAAAACCCAGCAATCTGTGTCGCCTCCATCCAGGCGCTGATCTTGTCGGCTTTTTTGATCTGCCGTTTCACTGTTTTCGGCACCTCCGCCGGCAGGCCGAACCGAATGTGGATGGCCGCAGCCAGCCGATCATCCAGCGCGCCGTAATCCGGGCCGACGGCGGATTTAACGGGCGAGATCATATCTCCGATCACATATTCCGGCGCATCGTGTAACAGCGCGGTCAATCGCCATTTTACCGGGGCTTTGGGGACAATCCGGCCGAAAAGCTCTTCAACCAAAAGGGAGTGCTCGGCCACGGAATAGGCAAAATCACCTGCTGTCTGACCGTTCCAGCGGGCCACAAAGGCCAGACCGTGCGCGATATCTTCGATCTCGATATCCACGGGCGTCGGGTCCAGCAAATCCAGTCTGCGACCGGATAGCATTCGCTGCCATGCTCTGGGTTGTGTTGCCATTCTGCCATGCCTTGTGAAGTAGGACACGTTAACTTCGCGCTTTTGTGCTATGATGTACCTGTCTGGATCACAGGCTGCCAACAATTTATTGAGCTTTCGTGCTTTGAACCTGCACGTTTTGATCCCGACATATGGACTGAGGGGGGCGTACTCCTTTCAGTTGTGCCCCTCTCGTACTGAAACGCGTATCGAAAGGAGCATATTATGTTCAAACGTCTATTTGCTATAACCCTGACGTTCGGCATGGCCGCCACAGCGCCGCCTGCCTTCGCCAAAAGCTGTGCTCAGCGCGAACATGTGATCGCCAAACTGCAGGACAGTTATTCAGAAGAACTGGTCTTTGGCGGATTGCAGAAAACGCGGGGCGCACGGGCTGTTATGGAGGTTTGGACCTCAAAGACAACCGGAAGCTATACGGTTCTGGTGACCCAGCCGAACGGCATTAGTTGTATTGTCGCCGTTGGCACAGATTTCTTTGAAGCAATACCAAAGATAGAGCTAAAGGGTGAACCAAGTTGATTTGAGTCACAGGTTCGCCCAGTTTTCGGCCATTCGCGTTGCCACCTGCCCCAAGGAATGCTAGGGGCTGCCCGGACTGAAATTTACCGGAAAATGGAGCACCTGATGGCCGGGGACTATATCGTTAAAGACATTTCATTGGCTGGGTTTGGCCGCAAAGAGCTGGACATCGCCGAAACCGAGATGCCGGGCCTGATGTCCCTGCGTTCAGAATATGGCGAAAGCAAACCTCTGGCGGGTGCGCGTATCGTCGGTTCGCTGCACATGACCATTCAGACAGCTGTTCTGATCGAAACTCTGGCCGCGCTGGGCGCGGATGTGCGCTGGGCATCGTGCAATATCTTCTCGACTCAGGACCACGCGGCGGCAGCAATTGCCGAGGCTGGCATTCCGGTTTTCGCCATCAAGGGTCAGACGCTGGAAGAGCATTGGGATTATCTGGACAAATCCTTCCTGTTCAACGATGGCCCAAACATGATCCTGGACGATGGCGGCGACGCGACATTGTACATTCTGCTGGGCGCACGTGCCGAAGCGGGTGAGGACATCATTGCTGTTCCGACGTCCGAAGAAGAAGAAGTCATCAAAGCGCAGATTGCCAAACGCATGGCAGCATCCCCGGGCTGGTTCACCAAGATGCGCGACCAGATTCAGGGCGTGTCCGAGGAAACCACCACCGGCGTGAACCGCCTGTATCAACTGGTGAAAGACGGCCAACTGCCGTTCCCGGCGATCAATGTGAACGACTCGGTCACCAAGTCGAAGTTTGACAACAAATACGGCTGCAAGGAATCGCTGGTTGACGGCATCCGCCGCGCCACTGACACCATGATGGCCGGCAAGGTTGCCGTGGTTTGCGGTTACGGTGACGTTGGCAAAGGCTCGGCCGCGTCGCTGCGCGGTGCTGGTGCCCGTGTGAAAGTGACCGAAGTTGACCCGATTTGCGCCCTGCAGGCCGCGATGGACGGTTTCGAAGTCACGTTGCTGGAAGACGAAGTCGCTTCTGCCGACATCTTCATCACCACCACCGGCAACAAGGACGTGATCCGCATCGAGCATATGCGCGAGATGAAGGACATGGCGATCGTCGGCAACATTGGCCACTTCGACAACGAGATTCAGGTGGCCAGCCTGAAGAACCACAAGTGGACCAATATCAAGGAACAGGTGGACATGATCGAACTGCCCTCGGGCAATCGCATCATCCTGCTGTCCGAAGGTCGCCTGCTGAACCTCGGCAATGCGACCGGTCACCCATCTTTCGTGATGTCAGCCTCGTTCACCAACCAGGTTCTGGCGCAGATCGAGCTGTTCACCAAGGGCGACCAGTATAACAACGACGTCTACATCCTGCCCAAGCATCTGGATGAGAAGGTCGCGCGTTTGCATCTGGATCGCATCGGCGTCAAGCTGACCCAGATGGACAACGAGCAGGCGTCTTACATTGGCGTGAAGCCCGAAGGCCCCTACAAGCCGGAACATTACCGTTATTGAGTGCGAAAAAACGCATGAACAAACACTCCGGACGCCGCCGATTCCTGTTATCGGCGGCGTCTTTTGTTTTTAGTATCGCCGTTGTCGCCATCCTGTTCGGAGGGGGCGGATGGTGGTTGTTGGCGCACCCGGAATCACCCGTGCCATCGCATTGGAACCCTTTGCGAGAGCTGAAAATCACCGCGCCGGTCACGCCAATTACCCGGTTTCAGCTTAATCGCGCGCTGGCGAATGAAGTACAGTGCCGCGCCGCCTTGGCCGACGCCGGCGCAAACTTTGAAACGATGGATGATCTGATCGTGGATGAGAATTGCGGCATCACCGGGCGCGGTCTGTTGTCCGCGCTGGTGACATCGGGTGTAAATGCGGTTGAAACCAGTTGCGCGACCACTTTGCGGCTGGCCATGTGGGAACATCATGTCGTTCAACCCACTGCGAGAGATCTTTTGGGCACGCAGGTCGGCCGATTGCGGCATGTGGGCAGTTACAATTGCCGCCAGATGCGCACCGCTCAGGGTCAGAGCAGCGGTTGGAGCAGCCATGCCAAGGCGGAGTCCATTGATATTGTTGGTTTGCAATTTGCTGATAGGCGCAGTCTGACCTTGCTATCCGATTGGGGCGCCGACGGACCTGAGGGTCAATTTTTGCGTCAGATCTGGCGCGGCGCATGTGATTGGTTTCGTGTGGTATTGGGTCCTGATTTCAATCACTTGCACGCGGACCACTTTCATCTGCAGGGTCCCGGTTGGGGTTATTGCCAATAGGTCACCTTGACGGGTATTTAACGCAGGGACGGAAAGAAATCTCCGCGTCCTTGTGGTGTGAAATCCAGAATATTCCACAGGGGCCACGCCGCATCCACGTGCCGCGGATGCCAGTCACTGGGTTCGAAGAACAGCTCGGAACTCCAGAAATGGCTTATGCCGTCCGCATCGCGCTGAAAGATGTTCAGGATCGGCAGTTGGCTTCCATCCTCGGCCTCGGCCAGATAGTCGCGCTGATAGTCTGTGCCCAATGCAGAATAAAGCGGCAGATCATCCCAAGACATTTCCGCTTTCAGCGCTGCCAGCCTTTCACAGGTGTTTTGCGCCACGACCGCAAAGGCGATTTTCTGCGATATATGGGCGATCTGCCCATTCAACCCGTCCAGAAAGGCAGAACACATCGGGCAAGGTGCCTCTGCATCCGGACCGTACATAAGCGAGTATATAGCCAAGGTGTCATGTGATCCGAACAAAGACGACAGCGGTGTCGGCGCACCCTTGTCTGACCGGAATGCATAGTCCCGCGGAACTGCCCCACCTTTGGGCAAACCGCGGCGCAGTTTTGCAACATTTTCAATCTGAGCCCGCAGTTCGGCTTCAGCCGACAGCAAGGTGTTTCGTGCGGTTCTGTATTGCGAAGTTTCGTTGGGTAGCGACACAGGCATTGTAGCCTCCTGGTTCTGGAACAAGTAACATATTTAACCTTATTGTTAAATAAAGGGCCATCAAAATCAAGCCTCAGATCAGACCGGCAGGGTTTAGGGGGAATGCCGCTAATTTTTCCCTTTGTGCAAATTCCCGCTCCCGTTACCGTGTCTGCGGCGCTGGTATGGCCAAAAACGAGTTTCAACCGGGAGATAACCATGGGAAAACGCGACGACCTGATCGCTAAATATGCCGAGGACCTGAAGTCCAAATGCGGTATGGACGCAGATATGGATCTGCTGACCAAAGTCACAATCGGCTGTGGCCCTGCAATTTATGACGCCGATGCATCGACTGTCGCGGCAACTCAGGAAGGTGAGTTGGAAACGGTCAAGAACAACTTCCTCATCAAAAAGCTGGGCCTGTCGGACGGACCGGAATTGATGGAAGCGATCAACAAAGCACTGGAAACCTATGGCATGTCCGAGCGTAACAAATACCGCGCCGTCGTGTATTACATGCTGACCAAGCACTTCGACAAAGAGGCTGTTTACGGCTGATCCCGCCACACCTTTTTTGCAGCGCCCGTCAGATCCCTGGCGGGCGTTTCCAATTTTAAGTACTTGCCGTTTGAACCGCGCCGCATGGATCGGTTAGTGTCAGGACGTGACCAGGACGGTCAGAGCCAAAATTTCCATACGCGTGTGGTGAGACGGGAGCACGCGGGGTAGGGAAGGTTCTGCATCTGTCAGGGCCTTCCCTTTAATCTGTTACTGAGTAGCCTGCGTGCCGCCTAGATCGCAGATCACCTGCCATTCCGCCTCGCTGACCGGCTGAACGGACAGGCGAGAGTTTTTGACCAACACCATTTCCCCCAAACGTTCGTCAGCCTTGATCTGGTCCAGCGTGACGGGGGTTGCAAACGGGCGAACGGCCTTGATGTCCACACATTCCCAACGCTCGTCATCCGTGGTGCTGTCGGGATGCGCCTCGGCGCAGACCTCGACAATTCCGACAATCGCCTTGTCCTTTTGCGAGTGGTAAAAGAACCCGCGATCGCCAACTGCCATCTGACGCATGAAATTGCGCGCCTGATAGTTGCGCACGCCGTCCCATTCTTCGCCCGCATCCCCTTTTGCAACCTGCTGGTCCCAGCCCCAGGTCGATGGTTCGGATTTGAACAGCCAGTACGCCATCAGCCTATGACCTTTTTCCACGTAATCAGGTCAACCGATTGGAACAACCCGGCTTTTGCATAAGGATCGTTGTCCGCCCAATTTTGCGCCGCGGCCATGTCTTCGACCTCCAGAATGATCAACGAGCCGATCATTGCGTCGCCGTCCAGCAGCGGACCCGCCTGCGCAACGACACCCGTTTCCTCAATATAGGCCAGGTGGGCAGCGCGATTATCCAGCCGGGTTTGCAGCGCGCCGTCTTTGTCACGGGCGATGAGAGCGATCAGCATATTATTCCTCCTTCAGGGGTCGGTTGAGCAGGGCTCGGATAGCTTCGGTCACACTGTAGGCGCCACTGCTAAGGTCTGCCACCGTTGTACTGATTGGCATGTCCAGCCCTTCGGCGGCGGCAATTTCCGTCATGGCCCGCGCGGTGGCGACCCCTTCAACGGTGGTGTGGGTATCGAACTGGATATTCCGACCCAATGACAGGCCAAAGCGATAGTTTCGGGACAGTTCAGACGAACAAGTCAGGACCAGATCCCCCAATCCAGACAATCCCATCAGAGTGTCAGGTCGCGCCCCGCGCATCAGCGCAAAGCGCTGCATTTCTGCAAACCCGCGTGTCATTAAAGCGGCGCGTGCGCTGTCGCCCAACCCGGCCCCGATTGCAGCGCCGCATCCGATGGCCATTACGTTCTTCAAGGCGCCGCCAAGTTCCGCCCCAACCATGTCGGTGGTTCGATAAAGGCGCAGGTTGGCAGTGGTCAGGTCGTGTTGCAGCGTCAGACTCAGCGAGTCATCTGCGCAGGCCAAGGTTAGGGCCGTTGGCAGTCCGCGTGCAATGTCGTCGGCAAAGCTGGGCCCGGTCAGCAGGGCGGGTCGCGCATCCGGGATCGTTTGCTGGATCACTGAAATCGGCCCAAGCCCGGACGATAGCTCGATACCCTTGCAACACGCCATCAGGGTTTTTCCGGCCAGATTAGAGGCCTGCGCTTGCAAGGCATCGCGCAACTTTTGCATGGGGACAGCTATCAGCAGAACATCAGCCTTGGTCGCCTGATCGATGTTCGATGTCACCGTGATATCAGCAGGCAAAGCCACGCCAGGCAAACGCTGAGTGTTTTCACGTTCTGTCTGCATGTGCCAGGCATGATCCGGATCCCGTGACCACAGCGTAACCGGCCCGTTCCCGGCCAGTGAAATGGCCAGGCTCGTGCCGAATGCGCCAGATCCCAGAACCGAAACGCTCATGCCTTGGCGCCTTTCTTGCCGCCGCCCAGCATCGCGGGGCTGGTTTTATCCAGCGGCCAGCGTGGACGGGCCGTCAGGTCCAGCCCGTCGCGTGCGCCCATGCGAAACCGTTCCATCCCGGCATAGGCGATCATGGCGGCATTGTCGGTGCAAAGGTTGAGTGGTGGTGCGGTAAAGCGCGCGCCTTTTTCTGCGCAAACAGTCTCTAATGCGGACCGAATGGCGGTATTGGCGGCCACACCACCTGCGACGGCAATAACCGGCTCTGTAGGGTTTTCCTCAAGATACCTGTCAATCGCACGGCGGGTTTTCTCGGCCAGAGTATCGACGATGGCTTGCTGAAATCCGGCACACAGATCAGCGCGGTCCTGACGGGTCAGGCCGCCCTTTTCGGCAACAATCTGATCCCGCATCCGCATCAACGCGGTTTTCAGCCCCGAAAAGGAGAGATCACATCCCGGCCGATCCAGCAGAGGTCGGGGAAAACGATACTGTTTGGGATCACCCGCCCGGGCCTCGGCCTCAACCGAAGGGCCGCCAGGTTGAGGCAAGCCCAGCAGGCGGGCGGTTTTGTCGAACGCCTCGCCGGGGGCATCGTCGATTGTGCCGCCAAGGCGGGTAAATTGCTCGGGCCCGTGCGCGATAAGGTACTGGCAATGCCCGCCTGAAACCAACAGCATCAGGTAGGGAAAGGCGATGCCATCCGTTAATCGGGGCGTCAGCGCATGACCCGCCAGATGGTTTACGCCGATCAGGGGAAGCCCGGTCGCGGCACTCAGCCCTTTGGCGCACATGACGCCGGACATGACCCCGCCGATCAGGCCGGGACCCGCAGTGACGGCGATCGCATCCATATCAGCCAGTGTCAGTCCTGCAGCCTCTAACGCCTGCACCACGCAAATATCCAGCTTTTCGGCATGGGCCCGCGCTGCAATTTCGGGCACGACCCCGCCAAATGCGCTGTGCAGCTCGGTTTGACCGTGAACGATAGACGACAGAACCTCGGCACCCGCACCATCGGATTGGCGCACAACAGCGGCGGCCGTGTCATCACAGCTGCTTTCCAATCCAAGAACGGTAAGTGTTTGCACCATAGGCCTGATCCGTTGCATCATGACACTCAAGCGGGGTATCACCCTGCGCGGACGCAAACAATCCCAAGGCCGAAGGCCCCGCCATTGTATTTGTTGATGACCCGCCCTCGCGCCGCCTCTGAAAGGTTTGTGGCACAGCTGTCGGACCGCGTCAGGTCGCGGGTGGATGTCATCTATTCTCCGATCCTGGAAATCCGACCCCTGAGGGTTGCGGTCGAAACGGACGGAATTCGCGGATTGATCTTTACTTCGGCCAACTCGGTCAATGCCGCCGCGTCGTTGGGCGTTAAACCCGATCTGCCCGCCTATTGTGTTGGTCCGGCGACCACTGGAACAGCCAAAGGGGCTGGATGGGATGCATTGGTGGTGGGTAATACCGCCGAAGAGCTGGTGGCCTACCTTTTGAAGCACCGGCCTGAAAGCCCGTTGCTGCATCTCAGGGGTGAACATACGCGGGGAAATGTTGCCGGGCGTCTGACCGAATCGGGGCTGACGGTTCACGAACAGATTGTTTATCAACAGCGTTTGTTACCGCTGACATCCGAAGCGGCTGCGGCCACATCCGGTGACAGACCTGTTCTCGCACCGCTGTTTTCGCCCCGAACGGCGCGACAATTTGCCGAAATTTGGACCGGAACCGCGCCCTTGTGGCTGGTTGCCATTAGCGAAGCCACGGCCGAGCCCCTTTATTCCTTGGACTATGAGCGCCTGAAGATCGCCAAAGAGCCGACACCCAAGAAAATGCGGAAAGCCGTGAAAAAGCTTGTCAAACACGCGATGCGGGTTGAGCGTGGAGAGACCACTGATTAACTTAGAGCGGTCTGTTATTCATATGAAATTGGATTCGATAAGGGGAACGTCGCGGTGGCTCGTAAGAAAAAAACCGATCAAAAGCCGGTGGAAGACCCCAAGTCGGACGAAACAGTTGAATTCACCTCGCAGCGTGATGAGACAGTCGTTGACGCGGATGAGCCGCTAGAAAAGGCCCTTTCCGAAGCCGAAGCCGAAGCCGAAGCCGAAGCCGAAGCCGAAGCCGAAGCCGAAGCCGAAGCCGAAGCCGAAGCCGAAGCCGAAGCCGAAGCCGAAGCCGAAGCGGCTGTGGAACTGACCCAGGAAGAGAACTCCGCGCCGCCGGAAAAATCGCATCGTGAAGAGTCGCAGCAGGAAGAAAAACGCAGTGGATTCGTCCCCGCTTTGCTAGGCGGTGTTATCGTGGCGGGAATCGGGTTTGCAGCCGGCAGCGCGGGCTTGTTCGGATCTGGTGATACAGATGCGCTTACGACGCTCGAGGCGAAGCTCAACGATCAGTCCACTCAGATCGAGGCGCTGACCAAATCCCTGTCCGACACATCTGGCGTCGACAGTAAGATTTCAGCGCTGACCGATCAGGTGACACCGATCACCTCCGATCTGGATACGCTCAAATCCAGTGTCGATGAGCTGGCGGGCAAGATTGATCCTTTGGCCAGCCGCCTAAGTAAAATCGAAAGCGAGGCTCTGACCCAAGGCGCGTCCCCCGAAGCGTCGGCAGCCTTTGAGGCCGAGCTGAAGAAATTACAGGACTCACTGGCGGCGCAGCGGGCCGAAGTGGAAAAAATGGTGTCGGACGCACAAACGCTTGAGGCGAAAGCCTCGGCAGAGGCTCTGGCAGCGACCAACGCGGCCATCCTGTCGCGCCTGCATGGTCAACTGGATGCTGGTCAGCCTTACGCAGACCTTGTCGCCGAACTGAAGGCAGGCGGCGTTGATGTGCCTGAGGCGCTATCCGGCCCCGCCGATAAGGGTGTTGCAAGCGTGTCGACCTTGCGGGCATCGTTCTCACCCGCTGCGCGAACCGCGTTGGCGGAAGCACGGGATGCGGACAAAGCCACTGGTCTGGTGGCGTTCCTGCAGCGACAGACCGGGGCGCGTTCGGTCACCCCACAAGATGGCGATGGCCCGGATGCGATCCTGTCGCGCGCCGAGTCGGCCCTGTCCAGTGGCGATGTCGCAACGGCGCTGACCGAACTTAAATCCCTGCCCGAAGCGGCGCAGGCAGCTATGGCTGATTGGCAGCAGGCAGCCCAGGCGCGGGTTTCCGCGGTGGATGCCGCCAATGCGCTTCAGCCTAGCGTGAACTCGAACTGAAGGACCTGCCATGCTGTGGTCACTGTTTAAGATTCTAGTTTTTGTTGCGATTATCGGTCTTCTGGCCGTGGGTGCGGGTTCCCTCATGGAAACCAGCGGTGGTGTACAGATCACAGCCGGCGGGACGGAGTACACTTTGGGGCCGTTGCAATCGGTCATCGCGCTGGGCGTTCTGGTTTTTGCAGTTTGGCTTTTGTTCAAGTTGCTGACCCTGTTGATCGCCACGCTGAAGTTCCTCAACGGAGACGAAACCGCCCTGTCGCGCTATTTCGACCGCAGTCGCGAGCAGCGTGGGTATCAAGCGTTGTCCGATGGTCTGATGGCGCTGGCATCGGGCGAGGGGCGCGTGGCTTTGAACAAGGCCACCAAGGCAGAGCGGCTTTTGAACAAACCCGAGTTGACCAACCTGCTGGTGGCTCAGGCTGCCGAGATGAACGGTGACACCCAAAAGGCGGCTGACACCTACAAAAAGCTGGTGACGGACAATGCAACCCGCTTTGTCGGTGTGCGCGGTATCATGAAACAGAAACTGGCCGAAGGGGATGACGAAACCGCCCGCAAACTGGCCGAAAAAGCCTTGGCCATGAAGCCGCGCCATCTGGAAACACAGGACATTCTGCTGGGTCTTCAGACCAAGGCACAAGATTGGGCAGGCGCGCGGTCGACATTGACTGCCAAGTTGAAATCCGGCCACCTGCCGCGCGACGTGTTCAAGCGCCGCGATGCTGTGCTGGCCCTGTCCGAGGCCAAGGGGATTCTGGACGAGAACGCCACGGTCGAACAGCAAGAGCGCGCGATTGAGGCGAACCGCCTGTCTCCTGATCTGGTGCCTGCGGCCGCAATGGCAGCGCGTGCTTACATCGAAAAAGGCAAACCGCGCAATGCGACCAAAATCGTGAAAAAAGCGTGGGAGGTGCAGCCGCACCCCGACCTCGCCCATGTCTTTGCCGAGATTGCGCCGGATGAAACGCCACATGAACGGATCAAACGCTTTACTGCGCTGACCCGCATTCACCCTGAGAATATGGAAACCCGTCTGATTTTGGCGGAGCTGAACATCGTGGCCGAAGACTTCCCCGAGGCGCGTCGCGCGCTGGGCGATGTGGTCGGAAAGCAGGCGGATGCGCGCGGTTACACGTTGATGGCCGCTATTGAACGGGGCGAGGGGTCCTCGGACGCGGTAGTACAGGGTTGGCTGGCCAAGGCGCTGACTGCACCGCGAGGGCCACAATGGGTCTGCGACAATTGTCATGACATCCAGCCCGAGTGGGCTCCGGTCTGTCAGAACTGCAGCAGCTTTGACACGCTCAGCTGGCAAACACCGCAAACGCCGGAAATCACTAGCGCGACGGGTGTCCATATGCTGCCTCTGATCGTTGGTGCGTTGGAAGACAGCAGTGAGCCGGAAGCTGAGGTCGAGGTCGAAGTGGAGGACGTCGAGGAACCGGTTGATCCCGAGATCATCGAATTGGATGTGGAACCGGTCCGCCCTGACGTCGAGCCCGTGGTCGAGAAACAGGCCTGACGTGCTATTCCTCAGGCGAGTTCCTAACATAAGTCCAGCGGTACGTCGGAGGTGTGGGGCCTTTGTTGCGGCCGCCTTGCTGCATTTGCTCCCACGCATGTGCCAGTATGCCGACTGACCGGGAGAGGCAAAACAAACCACGCGCAAGCGGTGCTTCGAACCCAAGCTCTGCGTAGATGACAGCCGTGGCCCCGTCGATGTTCATCGGGACGGGTTTGCCTTTGCGACGTGCAAGCTCTGCCTCGATATCCAACGCGATTTTTCGGAAACGTCCGTCACACGCGCCGCGTTCTACTGCCTCAGAGACCAGGGCCATCAACCGCGGCGCGCGTGGATCGGCCGGTGTGTGAAACCGGTGGCCGAAACCTGGCAGTATCTTTCCGTGGTCGTCGATCCAGTCGTCAATCGCTGCACCGATCCCGCCCGAATGCGACCCGACAAAGTGATACAGCTCAACCGCCTGCTCACCGGCGCCGCCGTGGATGTCGCCCAGCATGTTCACCGCGCTGGCCATTGCGTTGTTCAAAGGCAAACCGCAGGTTACAGCCATCCGAGCCGTTGCAATGGACGGTGCCTGTGGTCCGTGATCCACGGCGGCAACCAGTGCCGCCTCGAAAAGATTGGCCTGAGCGGGTGAGGGGCGGTCGCCGCGGACCAAAAACCAGATCATTTCGGCAAAGCTCAGGTTGCCGATCAGCCCCTCAATAGGTTCACCCCGCAAGGCAATGCGTCCGGGTTCCATATCGATGATGGAGGTGCGCCACCAGTCGGAAACATCACTCATATCACTCCATCCTTAGCCAATTCTTCGATCTCGTCTGCAGACAAGCCAAGTTCGGACCAGATCACAGCATTGTCTGCGCCCAGTTTTGGCGGCGCGGCCTGTGGCATGTTTCGGTGCCCGTCCATCACAACAGGGCTGCCGGCCAACTGCATGTCTTCTCCGTGAACGTGCAGAGATCCAATCAACCCCCGGTCAGAGAGTTGTTTGTCCGCCAACGCTTCAGGGACTGTCAGAACTTGCCCTGTGGGTACGCCGAGGCCGTTTAACGCGCTGACCCACTCGCTTGCGGGACGCACTTTAAGGGATTTCTCCAACTCATCCCTTAAAACGTGGCGGTTTCTTTTGCGATCTTCGCGCGTTGCAAAATCCGGGTGATCCAGCAGGTCCTCGCGACCAAGGTACCGGGCGAGGGCCTGCCATTGCTCATCGCGATTGGCTGCGATGTTGATCGGGCTGTCGGATGTGGCGAAGGTACCGGACGGTGCCGAGGTTGTGTTTTCATTGCCATGCGCGCCGGGCATCACACCGCCGACAAGGTAGTTGGACACAACCCATCCCATGGTCGAGATCACGGCCTCGGACATGGCAATATCCAGAAACGCGCCACGGGGATCAGCGTTCAATGCGGCACTCACCGCAAAGGCGGCCGTCAACCCCCCGACCGTATCAGCCAGCGGATAGCCAACGCGGT
Organism: Ruegeria atlantica; assembly: GCF_001458195.1. Taxonomy (GTDB): domain Bacteria; phylum Pseudomonadota; class Alphaproteobacteria; order Rhodobacterales; family Rhodobacteraceae; genus Ruegeria; species Ruegeria atlantica. The sequence continues at coordinate 313,291 of NZ_CYPU01000071.1, forward strand.
AGGGCGCGGTGTCTGGTGCGCCGGTGATCGACATGACCCCGCTGATGCCCTGAACGATCTGGTCATAGGCCGGGTCGTCGCGGCGCGGCCCGTTCTGCCCGAACCCGCTTATTGCACAGTAGATCAAGGCAGGGTTTTCGGTACGAAGAACGTCATACCCCAGACCCAACCGATCCATCACGCCGGGCCGGAAGTTTTCAACCAGAACATCCGCCGTTTTAACAAGCTGCTTTAGCAGAGCCTTGCCCCGACTGGATTTCATATCCAGCGTGACCGATTTCTTCTGAGCGTTCTGCGCCAGAAAACTGACCCCCATACCAGCTTTGTTCCGGTCAGGATCAGCCCCAAGCACACGCGCCAGATCACCGCTATTGGGGCGTTCGGCCTTGATCACCTCGGCCCCCATCAGAGCCAGTTGGTAACAACAATACGGGCCAGCAAGCACGTTTGTCAGATCAAGAACCCGAACACCCCTGAGCGGTTCAGTCCCCATCAGCCACACCAGCGGCCCGTGCGCGTGCACGACGTGCGCGGTAGCTGGGTAGCAGAACCAGCAGGACGGCAATGGCAAGCAGTCCCAAGGTCATCGGACGTTCCCAGATAAACGCGATGCCATCATACAGCTGCATCGAGCGCGAAAAGTTATCCTCCATCATGCCGCCAAGGATGAACCCGATCAGCAGGGGTGCCAGCGGATAGTCAGCGAACTTCAAGGCCGTTGCGCATACGCCGAAACCCACCAGGATCAGTAATTCGGTGGCATTGTTCTGCCCGATATAGGCGCCCATCAGTGTGAAGAACAAAATGAACGGGATCAAATAGTTGCGCGGAACGGCCAGCACCTTGGCGATGTAGGGGATCAGCGGCAGGTTCAGGATCAGCAGGACGAGGTTGCCAATGAACATCGACATGATCACCGACCAGAAGATCTGAGGTTCATCCAGCATAAGACGCGGGCCCGGGGTGACGTTCAGGGCAATCAAGGCACCCAGCAGGATCGCGGTCGTTCCGGAACCGGGAATGCCCAATGTCAGCAACGGCACGAAAGATCCGGTGCAAGCCGCATTATTCGCCGATTCAGGCGCGGCCAGACCTTTGATCGAGCCTTTGCCGAATTCCTCCTGCTCATCCTTGGGGGCAATGTTCCGTTCCACCGCATAGCCGAGGAAACTGGCAATTGTCGCGCCCGCGCCGGGCAGGACGCCAATAAAGAAGCCCTGCACCGATTGGCGACCGATGACCGGGGTGATTGCCTTTGCCTCGGCCTTGGTTATGCGCAGATCCTTGATCTTGCCGTCATCCCCTTTCAGGTCTTTGGGTTTAAGCACCAGGAACAACGCTTCGGGCAAGGCGAACATTGCCATGGCCAGAGTGATGAAGCCAAACCCGGATTGCAGGTCCATGATGCCCATTGTGAAACGCGGAAGATTGAACAGCGCCCCCTCTCCGACGGTGGCCATGATCAATCCCATGGTCGTCATGATGACGGCCTTTGCCACTTGCCCCGAACCGGCAAAGGCTGCGATGGCCGAAAGGCCTACCACCATCAGCGCGAAGTATTCGGCGGAATGGAACAGCAGAGCGACCGAAGACAGTGCCGGAGCAAAGACCATCAGCAAAATGGCTCCGATCGTGCCGCCTGCGAAACTGGCGATTGCTGCGATGGTCAGGGCCTTGCCCGCCTTGCCCTGCCGGGCCATTGGGTAACCGTCAAAGCTTGAGGCCACGGTGCCCGCGACCCCCGGCGCATTCAGCAGAATGGACGACGTCGAGCCGCCGAAGATCGCGCCATAGTAAACGCCTGCCAACAGGATCAGTGCGGCGGATGGATCGCCCATCGAAATAGCAACCGGGATCATGATTGCGATGATCGACATTGGGCCCAGACCCGGAAGCATGCCGATAAACGTGCCGATCAGACAGCCCGCGACAACCATCAGCAGGTTTTGAATTGAGAATGCCGTTTGCAGGCCGATCAGAAGTCCTTCAAGCATGTCAGCCTCCGAACACGCCCGGCAGGGGGCGCATATAAATTCCAAGAACTTCCTGAACCAGATACCAGACGGATCCGGTTGCCACGAACGCGACAGGCAGCATGATGTGCCACTTGCGTTCACCCAGAATGAAAGACCCGAGGATCAGGAAGCTGGATGTCGCGATCAGAAAACCGACCGGGCGCAGGCACAGGGCATAGACAACCATGAGCACCAAAAGAGAAATTGCCTGACCCAGATGATATTCCCCAAGTCTGCGGTAATCGATATCGGCCTCTTTGACCTCGCTCTTTTCAAAGCCAAGCAGGATGATCGAACACGCGCCCACGCCTAGAATAGACAGCACCTTTGGAAATGTGCTGGGCCAGATCGGATTTCTCTGCATGAAAGGAGGAAGACTTCCGTCCATCGTGAACCAGGCGGTGTACCCATATGTCAGGCAAACACCCAGCAAAATAAGCGCGATCCAGCGATCCAGCGCCATAACGTCCCCTCCCGTGTATCTTGGTTCTTTGGGACGGCAGAGCGACCAAACGCTCTGCCGTAGATTGCTTTAGAGGAAGCCCAGCTTCTTCATCAGGTCGCTGATCTGCTGTTCCTGACCTTCCAGAAACGCTTCGAAATCGGCACCCGAGTTGTGGATGTTGACCCAACCGTTACGGGCACGAACCTCTTCCCATTCGGGCGTGTCGTACATCTTGGCGATGGCTTGCTGATAGGCGGCCAGCTTGTCCTCGGGCAGGCCGGGGGCAGCAAAGAATCCACGCCAGTTCACGAAAGTGGTGTCGATGCCCTGTTCCTTCATGGTCTGTGCGTCAGGTGCTGCATCAACGCGTTCCTCTGCGGTCACACCGATGATTTTAACCTCACCCGCGTTGGCCAGATCGACGGCTTCCGAGAAACCGGTCGACAGTGCGGCGATCTCACCCGACAACAGGGCAGCCATAGCTTTTCCGCCCGCATCATAAGGGATGTATTTTACGCCTAGCGCGTCCTTGCCTGCAGCTTCCATGACCATTGCGGCGACCAGATGGTCCATGCCGCCAGGTACCGAGCCGCCACCAATCGCGGTTGCGCCCGGGTCAGCGTCATAGGCGGCCAGCAGGTCCGCCATCGAGTTGATCGGGCTATCTTTGCCTACAACAATCGCTGCGTAGTCGCCGATTGTGCCCGAGACCAGTGTCAGGTCACGGAAGTTATGCGGGAACACACCGGTCAGCGAGCGGATCACGATGGGGGTCGAGTTGACCATCAGCGTGCCGTGGTTGCTGTCCGCGTTTTCAATCAGGAAGCCGATGGCTTTACCGCCGCCGCCGCCCGACATGTTCTCATAAGATGCTGTGCCGACCAGACCAGCATTGGTCAGGGCCTCGCCAGTTCCGCGGGCGGTACCGTCCCAGCCACCGCCGGCGCCGCCGGGGATCAGAAAGTGGATGCTGTCGACGACTTCTTCGGATGCGGCAGGTCCAACCAGACCAATTGCTGCAACAGCTGCGATCAGGGCCCGACGGCCCAGGTTAAATGTTGTCATTATGTCCTCCCATTTGACAACTGGCCGCTCAGCGGCACAGATTATCCTGCACCTAAACACGCCAACCTGACATCAACCTGTCATGCAAAAAGAAACTGATTTTCGCCCATGAAATTTCTGCTTGTCGAAGACAATCTCGACCTCGCGAACGCGATCAGTTCCCGCATGCAGCTGGATGGTCATGTTGTTGATCACGCAGCAAATTTAGAGGATGCGCGCGCCTTTGTTGCGACCGAAGAATACGACCTTATCCTGCTGGATATCATGTTACCCGATGGGGATGGCCGCGAGTTTCTAAGGCAGCACCGCGCAAGCCGTTTGGACACGCCGGTGATCGTTCTGACTGCGCGCAGTCAGGTTTCGGATCGAATCGGTTCGCTTGATCTGGGGGCGGATGACTACATCACCAAGCCTTTCGATCATGCGGAACTTGAGGCCCGCTGCCGCGCTGTTCTGCGTCGGAAGTCCGGAAGCTCAAAGTCGACGATTGAAGTTGGCGGAATTATCTTTGATCCGGTTGCTGGTCATTTGACCGTCGATGGTGTCACGCTCTCCCTACGCAATCGCGAGTTGAGAATGATCGAGCTGTTCATAAACGCGCCGGGTCAGGTGTTTTCCAAGCAGAAGCTGGCGGACAGGTTGTTTTCTTATGATGACAACGTGTCGGACAACGCGATTGAGGTCTATGTCGGACGCCTGCGCAAGCATCTTGAAAAATCCGGCATGAAAATCACTACGTTGCGCGGGCTGGGATACAGGTTGGATCATGACGACTAGCCCAACCGTTTCGGGATCACTAAGAAATCGGCTGGTGTTGACGCTGATCGGCGGAGCGGCGGTCCTGGCGATCCTATTGTTCCTGACGGTGCGCAGTTATGCCGCAAAAGTCGCCCAACAGGGACAGGACGATATATTGGGGGCGTCCGTCTCGTCGATCCTTGATGCCGCAGCGCTTAGGGATGGTCACCTAGAGGTGGACATCCCCTATGCCGCGTTTTCCATGCTCAGCACGCCGTCGGATGACCGGGTGTTCTATGCCATCTATCAGGATGGAGAATTCTTGTCCGGATATGAGGATCTGAGCCTCGCAGACGGCCCGATTGAAGGCAGGTGGGCCTTTCAAACCGGTCAGGTCCGCGGCGAGCGTGTCCGACAGGTCAGCGCCAGCCGAACGCTGGTCGGTTTGGGCCGCCAGACCGAGATTGAGGTCGCGTTGGGGCAAACGCAGGACGCGTTATCCGACACGCTGGATCAGATTTCACGCAATGCAGCGTATTTGGGGATCGGGTTCTTTCTGCTGACCGCCGCGCTGTCATTCTGGGTGACATCATCAACGATCGGCCAGTTGAACAAACTGACGACCTCGGTCACACGCAGAGGTCCGCAGGATCTAAGCCCGTTCAAGAAACCCGTGCCAAAAGAGATGGCGCCGCTGGTGACGTCGCTGAATTCGCTCATGGGTCGTCTGGACCAATCGCTTAGCCAATCCGAGGACTTTATCGCCGAAGCCGCGCACCGGGTGCGAACGCCGCTTGCCACCGTCAGGTCTTATGCCGAGGCGACCCTTCACCGCGTGGAACGGGAAGACAACCGCGAAGCCTTGAAGGCCATGGTACGTGCCATCGACGAAAGCTCGCGCGCGGCAGGGCAGTTGCTGGATCACGCGATGATCACCTTCCGAGCGGATCATCTGGAACGGGAAGAGATTGATTTGGTCGTACTGATCCGCGATCTGGTGCAGCGCCTGATCCCGATTGCCGAAATGAAGGAGCTGACGCTTTCATTGTCGGGTGAGCCCTCGGTTCCTTACTCGGGCGACTCGATCCTGATCCAAAATGCTGTGCGAAATATGGTCGATAACGCGATGAAATACGCACCATCTGACAGCGCTGTTGAGATCACGATCATTGCACATCCCGAACCCCAGATTCAGGTGCGCGACTCGGGTCCAGGCTTTCCGCCTGATGAAATCGACACGCTGACGCGACGGTTCGAACGCGGACAGAACGCGGTTGGGACCATCGGGTCCGGTCTGGGGTTGACGATCGCACAGGATGTGGCAACGGCGCATGGGGGCGCATTGATCCTAAAGAACCGGTCAAAGGGGGGCGCATGCGTTATCTTATCGCTCTAGTTTTGTTGGTGGCTCCCTGCCTCGGATGGGCCGACGATTGGGAAGACCGTCTGGTCTTTAATGAAAGCGCCGAAGGTCCGCGCCTTCGGGTGATTTCCAGCACCGATACTGTTTTGTTCGCGCCGGTGATCGAGGGGTTTGTTGCGGAGAACTCCCGGATTAGTGTCGAATACCTCGTTTCCGGAACCGCCGACATCAACCGTCGAGTCCGCGCAACGCCCGATGCCTTCGATGTGATCATCTCGAGCGCGATGGACCTGCAGTTGAAACTGGCAAATGACGGCTTTGCCCTGTCTATCGACGATGTGCCCGTCCCGCACTGGGCGCAATGGCACCACAGCCTTTTCGCATTCACCTCGGAACCCGCGACAATCGTGATAAACCGAACCGCGTTTGAAGGGCAGCCCATCCCCCAGACCCGGCAAAGCCTGATCGAGGCATTGCGGAAACGACCCGAAGAATTTCGGGGCAAAGTTGGCACCTATGACGTTCGCCAATCTGGTCTGGGATATCTGTTTGCAACCCAAGATGCGCGCGCGTCTGAGACGTATTGGCGCTTGATGGAGGTTATGGGCGGCCTGGATGTACGTCTCTATTGCTGCTCGGGCGAAATGATCAATGACCTAGCGGATGGCTCGATCCTGGTTGCTTACAATGTTCTGGGCAGTTACGCCGCTGTCCGAGCCGAGGGCAAAGACGCCCTTGAGGTCGTGTTACCGTCTGATTTTCAAACAATTATGATGCGCACAGCGATGGTTTCGAAAGCCACGCCAGAACCCAAAGCAGCCGAGTTGCTGCTGCGTTACCTCGTAACTGAGCGGCCAGCAGTGGCCGAAGAGGCCAGCCCGCTTCCTCTTTTGCAGCCGAGTGATGGTTCTGAGGGGCGTGAGACAATCGGCCTTGATCCCGCGTTACTGACCTTTCTTGACGGGTTGAAACGAACAAAGTTTCTTTCTGCATGGGAAGATGCCGTTATTCAGTAATAAGACCGCCACCTACGCCCGACGGGTCGGTAAAAACTGAAACCGGCGCCAATGCTGTTGGAATTCCTTTCCAACATCAATTGTCGCAATCAATTCCGTTTGCTAACGTCACCCACGCGTCGGGGAGGGCGTGTAAATCCAAATGTTGGACTATTCTCATAACGCTTGGCTTGTGGCGGCGTCTCTGGCTGTTGCGATGATGGCTGGATTCACCGGGCTTTATCTGACGCATGGGGCCTCAAAACTGGACGATCAGAAACGCAAACTGGTCGTGGCGTTGGCTGCGATCATTCTGGGCGGTGGCATCTGGTCGATGCATTTCGTGGCCATGCTGGGCCTGCAACTGCCGATCCTGTTTTACTACGATGCTTTGATCACCCTGATCTCAGCCCTGGTCGCGATCCTGATGGTTGGCCTTGCGCTGCTGATCCTGCATTTCCGTCCCCGCACGATGGGAACGATAGTCGGTGCGGGCGTGATCGTGGGTCTGGGGATTGTTGTCATGCACTACGTCGGCATGGCCGGGATGGAGCTGTGCCGCCCCGTTTACAATGTTTGGGACGTGGTGATTTCGACCCTGGCCTCGGTCGTTTTGTCGGTGCTGGCGATCTGGGTTGCCTATGACAACCGAACGCAGCGCAACATTCTGCTGGGAACGGTGTGTTTCGGGTTGGCGGTCTTCACCATGCATTTCGTCGCCACCGGCCTGACTGACTTTGTCGCAAGCGATACCGCCGGTCGCGCCGGACCTGCGTTAAACAATCAGGTGCTGGCGATGGGGGTCACGGTTTCCGTGTTCCTGATCTGTGGTGCATTCCTGCTAACGGGCATCACCTTCATCGAACCTGCGGCAGCAGAGGTATCGCCCAGCGCGCCGGAACCTGCCCCGGAACCAGAGCCCACATTGCGGGCCGGGGTTCCATTTGAGCGGGAAGGACAAACCTTTTTCGCCCAGCCTTCCAATATCGCAGCCATCCGGGCCGAAGGGCATTACACCGTTCTTTATATAAACGCCGAGAAACTGTTTTGCCCGTGGTCCATTACCGAAGCTGAATCGCGCTTGGCGCCTGACGGGTTTTTGCGGGCTCATCGCAGTTATCTGGTGAACCCCAAACAGGTCTCGCGTTTCGAGAGGCACAAGGATAACGGTACCTGCTATTTCGATGGAGTCGATGCGCTAGCCAAGGTGCCGGTCAGCCGATCCCGCCTGACGGACATTCGCGAGGCGCTGGGCCTTTGATCGCAGCTCGTGCAGCGCATTCGCATTTCGTGAAATAAGCCGCGCTCTCCGTTTCCACTGGCTGGAACGGATGGCTTCAGCGTCCTTTCCTTACCGCAGGTCCCCCAAGGCATACCGCTTGGACCCAGGGAGGAAAAACATGATACCAGCCGGATTTGAGTATCACCGGCCAGGCGATATCGCCTCGGCCATTGGCATTTTGCAGGAACACGGAGATGAAGCTCGCGTGATCGCGGGCGGGCACAGTCTGATCCCGATGATGAAGCTGCGCATGGCCGAAATGGGCCATCTGGTCGATCTGCAAGCGATCGAGGAGCTAAAAGGCATCGAGATTGGTGCCGACACGGTTTCGCTTGGCGCAATGGTGACCCAGCACGAGCTGATCACTCATGACGGCTTGGCTACAGCCATTCCGTTGATCCGAGAGGCCGCGCTGCAGGTTGCGGATCCTCAGGTGCGATATGTGGGAACTGTTGGTGGGAACGTCGCCAATGGTGATCCGGGCAATGATATGCCGGGGTTGATGCAATGCCTGAACGCGACGTTCGAACTGTCTGGCCCCGATGGTCGCCGCAGTGTCGCTGCGCGTGAGTTTTATGAGGCCGCTTACTTCACTGCGCGTGACGATGAGGAAATCCTGACCCGGATTTCGATCCCGGTGCCGGGCGCGGGTGTGGGTCAGGCCTACGAAAAGCAGAAACGCAAGATCGGTGATTATGCAACAGCGGCAGCTGCGGTGATGGTTGGCAATGGTCAGGCCTCGGTCGCGATGACCAATCTGGCGGACACACCCGTCTGGTCTGAAAGCGCAAGCAATGCGCTGGCGGATGGGGATGTCAGCGGTTGTGTCGCAGCGATGCTCGATGCGATCGACCCGGTGGCCGACAATCGCGGCCCGGTCGAATTCAAGAAACACGTGGCCGCTGTGATGCTGCGCCGCGCCATCGAACGCGCGCAAAGCCGCGCGGATTGAGGGGAGGAACAACGATGTCAAAAATGCACGTAAAACTCACCGTGAACGGCAAGCAGGTCGAAGGTCTGGCCGAGCCGCGCACGCTGTTGATCCATTTTCTGCGAGAAGATTTGAAAATCACAGGCCCGCATATCGGATGCGAAACAAGCCATTGCGGGGCCTGCACCGTGGATATTGATGGCAAGTCCGTCAAGTCCTGTACAACCTTTGTGGCGCAGGTGAACGGCGCCGACGTCACCACCGTTGAGGGGTTGACCAACGACGATGGCAGCCTTGGGGTTCTGCAAGAGATGTTCCGCGAACATCACGGGCTGCAATGCGGCTTTTGCACGCCGGGCATGATCACCCGCGCGCATCGTCTTCTGCAAGAAAACCCGAACCCGACCGAGGAAGACATCCGCTTTGGCATGTCCGGTAACCTGTGCCGCTGCACCGGATATCAGAACATCGTCAAGGCGATCGCTGCATCTGCCGACATGCTAAACGCTCAGAAGGAGGCTGCGGAATGAACGACCAGACTCTGACCCCCGAAGAACGCGCCGCCAACCTCAAAGGGATGGGCAGTTCGCGCAAGCGCGTCGAAGATGTGCGCTTTACCCAAGGCAAGGGCAACTACGTCGATGACATCAAGCTGGACGGGATGCTGTTTGGCGCCTTTGTCCGCTCTCCCTATGCCCATGCCCGCGTCGTCAGCGTAAACAAAGAGGCTGCGCTGGCGATACCTGGCGTTGTTGCGGTTCTGACCGCCGAAGACCTTGCGCCATTGGGATTGCATTGGATGCCGACGTTGGCGGGCGACAAGCAAATGGTGCTGGCCGATGGCAAGGTTCTGTTCCAGGGCCAGGAAGTTGCTTATGTCGTCGCTGAAAATCGGTATATCGCAGCAGATGCGGCAGAGTTGGTCGAGGTTGACTATGAAGAGCTGCCCGTTCTGACCGACCCGTTCGAGGCGCTAAAATCAGATGTCGTCCTGCGCGAAGACCTTGCGGGTCAGACAGACGGCGCACATGGGCCGCGCAAGCACCACAACCACATCTTCACCTGGGAACAGGGTGACAAAGACGCGACCGAGGCTGTTCTGGGTGAGGCAGATGTCGTGGCTGAGGAGATGGTCTATTATCATCGGACCCACCCTTGCCCGCTGGAGACATGCGGCTGTGTCGCTTCTATGGATAAGGTCACCGGCAAGCTGACGCTCTATGGCACGTTCCAGGCCCCGCACGCGATCCGCACCGTTGTATCGCTGATCTCGGGTCTGGCTGAGCACAATATCCGGGTGATCAGTCCTGATATCGGTGGTGGCTTTGGCAATAAGGTTGGCGCCTATGCGGGCTATGTCTGCTCGGTTGTCGCCTCGATTGTCACCGGCCAGCCAGTGAAATGGGTCGAGAACCGGATGGAAAATTTGATGTCCACCGCCTTTGCACGGGACTACTGGATGCAAGGTAAGATCGCGGCCACTAAAGACGGCAAGATCACCGGCCTGTGGTGTCATACCACGGCGGATCATGGTGGATTTGACGCCTGTGCCGACCCGACCAAATTCCCGGCTGGTTTCATGAACATCTGCACCGGGTCGTATGACATTCCCACCGCTTATCTGGCTGTGGATGGGGTTTACACCAACAAGGCTCCGGGCGGTGTCGCCTATCGTTGTTCGTTCCGGGTGACCGAGGCTGCCTATTTCATCGAACGGATGATTGAGGTTTTGGCCATAAAGCTGAACATGGACGCGGCCGAGCTGCGCCGGATCAACTTCATCAAGGCCGATCAGTTCCCGTATCAGTCCGCGCTGGGCTGGGAGTATGACTCGGGCGATTACCACACCGCCTGGGACAAGGCGCTGAAGGCCGTGGGCTATGAAGGTCTGAGGGCGGAACAGGCGCAACGGATCGAGGACTTCAGAGCCGGAAAGACCCGCAAACTGCTAGGCATCGGCCTGACGCATTTCACCGAAATCGTCGGGGCCGGACCGGTGAAGAACTGTGATATCCTCGGGCTGGGCATGTTCGACTCGTGCGAAATCCGGATTCACCCGACGGGTTCCGCCATCGCCCGGCTGGGGACAATCAGCCAGGGTCAGGGCCACGCCACAACCTTTGCCCAGATCATCGCCAGTGAGATCGGCCTGCCAGCCGATGACATCACGCTGGAGGAAGGCGACACCGACACCGCGCCTTATGGCCTTGGGACCTACGGGTCTCGGTCCACACCGGTTGCCGGTGCTGCGACAGCCATGGCCGCGCGCAAAATCCGCGCCAAGGCGCAGATGATCGCGGCCTATCTGCTCGAGGTGCATGACAATGATGTCGAATGGGATGTCGATCGGTTTGCCGTCAAAGGCGCGCCTGAGCGGTTCAAGACCATGAAAGAGATCGCTTTTGCCGCTTACAACCAGGCTATTCCGGGGCTGGAACCCGGTCTGGAGGCCGTCAGCTACTATGACCCCCCAAATATGACTTACCCTTTCGGGGCCTATATCTGTGTCATGGAGATCGACGTGGATACTGGCGAATGGGATGTTCGGCAGTTCTATGCGCTGGACGATTGCGGCACGCGGATCAACCCGATGATCATCGAAGGGCAGGTCCATGGCGGTGTGACCGAAGCGCTGGCCATCGCGATGGGGCAGGAGATTGCCTATGACGAGATGGGCAACGTCAAGACCGCGACGCTGATGGACTTCTTCCTGCCTACGGCATGGGAGACGCCGAACTACACCACCGATCACACGGTCACGCCATCTCCGCACCACCCGATCGGTGCCAAGGGCGTGGGCGAGAGTCCGAATGTCGGCGGCGTGCCTGCGTTCTCGAACGCGGTGCATGATGCGTTCCGGCCCTTTGGGTTGGTGCAAAGCCATATGCCGCATGATCATTGGCGGATCTGGAAGATCGCCAACGGGTTGGGGATGCACGGGTAAACGGTTTCGAACCGGCTGTTGCCGGCCCAACCGAACGGAGGGGGTAGAACCCCCTCCTAACCTCCCCCGGGATATTTTTGGCCAGATGAAGATTGGATCCTGGTTTTGACTTTGAGTGATGTTCAGAACGGATTGGCCGCGCAGGGCTATGTTTCCGATGACCGGTTGGCGATGGCGCTGCATTTGGCACAGCAACTTGGGCGGCCATTGTTGTTGGAAGGTCCTGCTGGCGTTGGAAAGACCGAAGTGGCAAAGGCCCTGGCCGCGTGGCAGGACGCCCGGCTGATCCGGCTGCAATGTTATGAAGGGCTCGATGCCAGTCATGCCATTTATGAATGGAACTATCAGCGTCAGCTTCTGGCGATCCGAGCGAGCGAGGCACAGGGTGGAACGAGCGAAGCACAGCTTTTCTCAGATGAATATCTGCTAAAACGACCTTTGTTGGAGGCTATTTCACAAGATGCCCCTCCGGTTCTGCTAATTGATGAAATTGACCGGGCCGACGAAGAATTCGAAGCGTATCTGTTGGAAATCCTCTCGGATTTTCAAATCACAATTCCCGAACTGGGTACAATCCCGGCGCGTTCAAAACCCATCGTTATTTTGACGGCGAATGGCACGCGGGACTTGTCCGATGCATTGCGCCGCCGGTGTCTGTACAGTTTCCTCGACTACCCATCGCGTGAAACCGAAATGGCGATCCTGAAAGCCCGCATGCCCCATGTGGAAGGGCAGTTGGCGCGCCAGATTGTTGGCGTTGTGCAGGCTTTGCGCAAAGAAGACTTGGAGAAGACTCCGGGCATTGCCGAGATGCTGGACTGGGCGGCAGCCCTTTCCGGATTGGGTGTTAACGACATGGCGCAGTCCCGCGAAGAGGTTCAGGCGACTCTTGTCTGTCTTCTGAAAACCGCAGCCGATTATGACGCGGCCCCGCCTGAAGTGATGGATCGCCTGATTGGAAAGGTGGCGTGATGCAGGTCACCCGGTTCCCTTCTCGTGCCTCTGGTCTGGCGGATCGCATGTCTGGCTTCATTGCACATTTGCGGATGAACGGGATGCGCGTCGGACCGGCTGAGACTGGGGATGCATTGGCAGTGCTGGCGGAAGTAGAGGCGACGGATTTGCCGCAGGCCAGACAAGCGCTGTGTGTCTTGCTGGCCGGTGACGCGGAAGACTGGCGACGGTTTGACGATCTTTTCGATGCATATTGGCTAAATGCAGGGAAACAACGGACCGGAGTGGCGCAAACCGCGCATGTTCGGGTGCAATCCGCCAAGCCGATGATCTGGCAGCAAGAAAGCCATGACATTCAGGAGTCCAGTTCCGATTCGGATCAGGACGCAACCCCTGATCCCGGCGACGGGGAGGCCGTGGGGAGAGACGGTAAGCTGATTGCGACCCGAACGGCCAACCTGTCGCGTCGGGATTTGCGTGAACTGATGGATGAAGACGCACTGAAGCAGGCCGAACAAGCGGCGACAGCGCTGGCGCGCGCCATCCGCGACCGCCGCTCGCGCCGGCGGAAAAAAGCGCTAAGGGGGCCTGCTCTGGACATGCGCCGAATACAGCGCGCCAGCCTCGCACGAGGCGGCGAGCCGATGGACCTGTATCGTCGCGCCCGCCCACCGCGTCCGATGCGGATCGTTGCACTGTGCGATGTAAGCGGTTCGATGACGGTATATTCGCGCGTCTTTCTGGCTTTCCTGAAAGGCTTGATTGGCACTGGAACCGAAGCGGACGCATATCTGTTCCATACGCGCTTGATGCGCGTCACGGATGCGTTGCGCGACCACGATTCGCTGCGCGCAGCAGGGCGGCTGTCGCTGATGGCCGAAGGGTTTGGCGGAGGCACGGATATCTCAGGCAGTCTTGAGCATTTTCTAAATGGATATGGCGCGCGCGCACTGAATGGTCGAACCATCGTACTGATCCTGTCTGACGGGTATTGCAGCTCGGACCCGCAAGCGTTGGGCGATGTATTGGCCCGGATTCGACGCAAGGCCCGGCGGATCGTGTGGCTGAACCCGTTGAAAGGCTGGCGTGACTACCAGCCCATTGCCGCCGCAATGCAGGCAGCTGAGCCGTATCTGGACGCGCACCTGCCCGCAAACACGCTTGAGGCGCTGGCGGCGCTGGAGCCGCAATTCCGTAAGCTGTGAAAGGAGCCCAAATGGCAAGCTTCGACATATTCGACACGATTGAGCAGCTGCGCAAAACTGATGAAGCCTTTTGCGTTGCCACGGTGTTGCGGACTGCGGATGCAACTTCGGCGAAAGCCGGGGGCAAGGCTGCGATTACAAAAGATGGACGGATCCTGGGCCATTTGGGCGGGGGCTGCGTTCAACGTGCGGTTCGATCCTCGGCCCAGCAGGCGTTGGCCAGTGGTTCGCCGCAAATGATCCGGGTCAAACCTTCGGAAAAGGTGGTGAACATGGCCGATCCTGATGGCATTCAGACGTTCAAAAGCGGTTGCCCATCCGGCGGCACTGTCGATCTGCTTGTCGAGCCGTATCAGCACGCACCGCGATTGGTGATTTTTGGCGAGTCGCTGATTGCAGTGGCACTGGCAGCCCATGGGGCACTGGCTGGGTTTCGCGTGTGTCTCAGTGACGCGTCAGAGACAGAAGGTGACTTTCAACGGTTCACTCTGGACTCCGTCCAAAACCTAGGGGTCGAGCCGCGGGATTTCGTTGTCGTGGCCTCGCAAGGACAGGGCGATGCCGCGGCCCTGGCCGCCGCTCTGCAAACGGACGCAAAGCGGGTGTCGATGGTGGCCAGCCATCGCAAGGCCGAAACGCTGGTGGCCAAGCTGATATCGCAAGGTTTGGACCCGATACGAGCTGCGCGGCTGAAGTCACCGGCAGGTCTGAACATCCACGCGATCGACCCGCATGAGATCGCCGTGTCGATTCTAGCTGAAATTGTGCTTTGGCGAAACAGTGACAAATCCAAAACGGAGTCCCATGATGAGAAACGTGCTTAAACGCCTGAGGTCCCTGTGGCCCGCGCGTCCCGAACAAACTCCGGAAGAGGCGACAGAGACCGCGCTTCTGGTTTATCCAAGATGCTGTTGAACAAAGGAAAGTTGAATGGAACTGAGTGACGAAGTCCGCATCTCTGCGCCGCGGGATGTGGTATACAAGGCTCTGAATAATCCCGAAATCCTGCAGGAATGCATCCCAGGGTGCGAAGAGCTGATCCAAAATTCACCCGAAGATCTGGAAGCCAAGGTGGTCTTGAAAATCGGCCCCGTCAAAGCCCGGTTTGCGGGCGCTGTGACGCTGGACACTGCCAATGCACCGGACGAGTTTTCCTTGACCGGGGAAGGCAAGGGCGGTGCCGCCGGATTTGCCAAGGGTGGTGCAGACGTGACGCTGACCGAAGATGGGGACGAAACCGTTCTGGCTTATACAGCCAAGGTCGAGGTTGGTGGAAAAATCGCCCAACTGGGTAGCCGCCTGATCGCTGGAACGGCAAAAAAGCTGTCGGGCAAGTTCTTTACCCGTTTTGGCGAAGTTGTTTCAGAACAATCCGTTACTTGAAGCTAAGCGAAGCTCTACGCTGATGCTCTTTTTGGTATAAACCGACAACATGCGCCAAGCTACCGCGACAGGGATAAACTCCTGTCGCGCTTTTCTTTCGGGGGTAAACTATGGCTGGCTTACAAAGTTAAACTAAATTCCATAAAGAAATATGTTTCGCAATTCTCAATTGGCTCTGCTGTCTTAGTTGCGGTACTTATTTGCGTCAGTTTTTTGCTGCGGCTAGAACAGAAAATCGTCCGATCGGCCTTCAAAGTAGCCATGGTTTATGAAATGCTCGGTTGCAGCTTGATGGTCATTACCGAATGCAGCCTGTAGGTCCGCATAGTTCGCCAGGTAAGTTTCAGCGTCAAAGGTGTCTTTGCTTCGTCCCTCATGTACACCATATGCAATAAAATGTGTCGACCCTGCATCTGAATCAGCCCCAAACGCATTGATCAAATCGACGTGTGAAGCAATGTACTCTAACCCGTCAAAGGTCTGTTCGCGTCCCTCATTGCGGCCGTGGAAAATAAAGTGATTAGCACCTGCTTCAGCATCGGCCCCGAATGCTTGAATGAGATCATTGTGTGAGGCGATGTATTCCAGCCCGTCGAACGTCTGTTTTCTTCCTTCGATGTGCCCCCAGGAGATAAAGTGGCGGGCACCAGCCTCACTATTTGCCCCAAATGCTTGGATGAGATCATTGTGTGATGCGATGTATTCTAGCCCGTCAAAAGTGATTTTGCGTTGTTCAAAATATCCATGATCCGCGTAGTGCCGCAAACCCTCATCGGCGTTGGTTCCGAATACCGCTATTAAGTCGGAGTGAGACGCAATATACTCCAGCGCTTCGATGCCATCGGCGAGATTGCGTGGATGATCATGTGGCGCGGCAAATGGTAGATTTGAAGGAGAGGGTGTCTCGCCGCTGCCTCCGGAGGCTGGGGCACCCCCACCAGTGTCCAAATCAACGGATCCTCCGGTTCGGGCAAAATTCTGGGTTACAAATGCCCAAGTGCGCCCCTGATACTCTCCGATCTCGATACCGATTCCAATGTAGTCAAAATCAGGGTTCAGCAAGTTGGCCCTGTGGCCATCGCTGTTCATCAGTTGATTGTGAAGCCCGATAACCTCGTCATCGAAACCGTTAGGAGCTCGGACGGACCTTCCTGCTATGTTTTCTGCCCAGCTGTAACTTCCGCTAAAATTGAACCCGGCGTTATCCATCCGTGCCCCGGGATTCGTGTTGTTCACGCCGGTGTGAGAAAAAATGTCCTTCACAATCATCCACTTACTGTGATCTTCAGACGCTTCGTTGAGATTGAGTTCCAGAACAAGCGGAGGCGCGCCAACTTTCGCTCTCTCCGCGTTGATCAAATCCAACATATCTCGTTCTAGAGAGTCTGCCTGTGACATCGACTTACCTAAAGTGTTTCGCGTTTTTCTGTATTGTCGGTTGGGATAGCGGCAGAACTGTGGCACTAATAATCTGGATAGAGATGTAGGAGAAGAACAGCGGGTCTCTGCTAAATTTCCTTTGCAGTTAGGCGGAAAACCGCAAGAAAACCTATGTGCCAGATTGGAATTGATATTCCGCGACTTGCCACAGGTTTGAAGAGGATTCTCAAAGGTTCAAGGAATGCGCTAACAACGATCAAGCGCAAGTAAACTCGAGTTAATAAAACAGCATGCCGTGGCCTGCTTTTCTATTAAGTGTAGGGGGTTTTGGTGCCCAGGAGAGGACTCGAACCTCCACGTCCATACGGACACTAGCACCTGAAGCTAGCGCGTCTACCAATTCCGCCACCTGGGCAGGTGTCGTGGAGGGGCGTTTAAGCCCACTGGCTGGAAGGGTCAACCAGATTCGGGAAGATTTTTGAAAGTTTTTTTCGCACATCCAAATTCAGTTTGAATTGGTTGGTCTTTTCACTGACGCGCGGCGTTATTGCGCCTTGTTTGACAAGCCTCAGAGCGCTAGATCGATAGAGGACCCACAAGCAGGAGCCCTCTCATGTCTAAAATGGTCACGATTTATGGCGGATCGGGATTTGTCGGCCGGTATATTACGCGGCGCATGGCAAATGAAGGGTGGCGTGTCCGGGTGGCGGTGCGGCGCCCGAATGAGGCGATGTTTGTCAGGCCCTATGGTGTGGTCGGCCAGGTCGAACCCATTTTGTGCAACATCCGTGATGATGCCTCTGTCGCGGCGGCGATGCATGGGGCAGATGCGGTGGTGAATTGCGTCGGTGTTCTGAACGAGCTGGGCAAGAACGCCTTTGACGCGGTGCAAGCTGATGGGGCCGAGCGGATCGCGCGTTTGGCGGCCGATCAGGGCATTTCCCAAATGGTTCATATCTCGGCCATCGGAGCGGACGCTGAGTCCGACAGCGAATATTCACGAACCAAGGCGCATGGTGAGGCCGGTGTGCTGACCCATATGCCAGATGCAGTTATTTTGCGGCCGTCTGTGATTTTCGGAACCGAAGATCAGTTCTTTAATCGTTTTGCCGGGATGACCCGGATGGGGCCTTTCCTGCCGCTAGTCGGAGCCGAAACCAAATTCCAGCCGGTCTATGTGGATGATGTGGCCAAGGCGGCTGTTCAGGGTGTCCTGGACCAAGCTGAAGCCGGTGTTTATGAGCTGGGCGGGCCAGAGGTGAAAACCTTCCGTGCGTTGATGCAACAGATGCTTGATGTGATCTACCGACGCCGAGTGATCATCGGAATGCCCTTCTTTGTGGCCCGGATCATGGCGGGCGTTCTGGACATTGTGAAATTCGTCAGCTTCCAACTGTTCCCGAACCACATCCTGACGCGCGATCAGCTGAAGAACCTCCGCCGCAACAACGTCGTGTCCGAAGGGGCCAAGGGGTTCGCGGATCTTGGGATTGAGCCAGAGACGCTGGAATCGGTGCTGCCAGATTACCTTTGGAAGTTTCGCCCATCGGGTCAGTACGACGATATTCAGAACTCGGCCAACAATCTGCGGACCTGATCAGCTATAGGCGATTACAAGCAGGATGGCGCCCAGGATCACGCGGTAGATGACATAAGGTGTAAAGCTGACACTGCGCAACAGGCGCATCATCAGGGCCAGGGCCAGCAGAGCTGAAATAAAGGCAAAAAATGCCGCGATTGCCCCATCTCGGGCCAATTGGGCGTCTGCTTCGCGGATCACGTCTACCGACAACAAAACGCCTGAGGCAATAATGGTCGGGATCGACATCAACATCGCGATCCGCGCGCCATCCTCTCGCGTATAGCCCAGTTGGCGCGCGCCGGTGATCGTAATGCCTGATCGGGATGTTCCGGGTATCAGGGCGAGAACCTGCCACAGCCCCATGATCAACGCATCGCGCAGACCCCATTCGCTTGCTTCTTTGGTCTGCGGCCCATTTTGATCGGCCCAATACAGGACAAGGCCAAAAACCAGCATGGTCCAGCCAATGACCGCCATTGACCGAAACGCCTCGATCAGGCCGGTTTTGAACAGGATAGCCCCGACAATCACGGTGGGAATCGTGGCGATGATCAGACCCATGGCCAGCTGCGCCTGTGGTGTGTCGACCCGGCCGGTCAACGCTCGGGGAAGACCGGAGACGGCCTGTTTCACATCGGACCAGAAATACAGAACCACGGCGCCCAAAGTGCCCACATGCACGGCCACGTCGATGGCCAGACCTTGATCGTCCAGCCCGGTCAGGCTGGGCAGCAGTATCAAGTGACCAGATGAAGAGATCGGCAAAAACTCAGTGATACCCTGAATAATCGCCGCGAGAATCAATTGAAAAAGACCCATCTGCCCCGCCGTGTTGTGGTCACGTCTTTATTTGCCCAATGGGTATAAGTGCGCTGTGGAAAAGGAAAGCGTGCATATAGGTCCGAATCGGAACTAAAAATCGCATTTAAATTCAAATGACCGCTAAATTTCTCCCCAGTTTTCGAAATTAGGTCAGTATAGTTGACTTTTCATCTGATCTCGCATCTCTTAAAGAGACGTGACCAAGCCAATTCATGGAGTTTGACCCGTGGCCAAGCAACCGATGCTGAAATTTGTGCAGATCGACCGCGTCATGCCCGAAAAGCGTGCCGCCGATGACCGCAGAGAAGATTTTGATGAAATCTACGCCGAATTCGCAGCAGAAAAAGCCAAGGAACAAGCCAGCCGATGCAGTCAGTGTGGTGTTCCATACTGCCAGTCGCATTGCCCGCTGCACAACAATATCCCTGACTGGCTGCACCTGACCGCGACGGGGCGTCTGGAAGAGGCCTATCAAACCAGCCAAGCCACCAACACATTCCCCGAGATCTGTGGCCGAATCTGCCCGCAGGACCGTCTGTGCGAAGGCAACTGCGTGATCGAGCAATCGGGCCACGGCACGGTCACTATTGGCACGATTGAGAAGTACATTACCGACACCGCCTGGGACAAAGGCTGGGTGAAACCCACCACTCCTGGTGCCGAGCGCAGCGAAAGCGTTGGCATCATCGGTGGCGGCCCCGGCGGCCTGGCTGCCGCGGACATGCTGCGACGGGCGGGCATTCAGGTCACCGTCTATGATCGTTATGATCGCGCAGGTGGTCTGCTGATGTACGGCATTCCGGGGTTCAAGCTGGAAAAAGACATCGTGCAGCGCCGCAATGACCTGCTGGCCGATGGCGGAGTCGAGTTTGTGCTGAACTGCGATGTGGACGCCGCCAAGTTCGAAGAAATCCACACCAAGCATGATGCGGTGATCATTGCGACAGGCGTGTACAAATCGCGCGATCTGTCCATGCCCGGCAGCGGTCTGGCTGGAATCGAAAAAGCCATCGATTTCCTGACCGCCTCGAACCGCAAAAGTTTTGGCGATGACGTCGAAGATTTCGACAATGGCCGCTTGAATGCCGTAGGCAAGAAGGTGGTCGTTATTGGTGGCGGTGATACCGCGATGGATTGTGTGCGGACCGCGATCCGGCAAGGCGCCACGTCGGTCAAATGCCTCTATCGCCGTGACCGGGCGAACATGCCGGGTTCGCAGCGCGAAACCCAAAACGCCGAGGAAGAAGGCGTGGTGTTCGAATGGCTGAGCGCGCCAAAGGGCTTTACCGGCGACGGCACCGTTGCAGGCGTGATGGTGCAGAAGATGCGTCTGGGTCAGCCCGATGCGACCGGCCGTCAGGCACCAGAGGTGATCGAAGGCGCGGATTATGTCGAAGATGCCGATCTGGTGATTAAGGCGCTGGGCTTTGAGCCCGAGGATCTGCCCGCCCTGTTCGGCCAGCCCGACCTGCCCGTTACCCGTTGGGGCACCGTCAAGGCAGCGTTCGAGACTGGCGCGACCGAGATGGACGGCGTCTATGCCATTGGTGACATCGTGCGTGGTGCCTCTTTGGTGGTCTGGGCCATTCGTGATGGTCGCGACTGCACCGATGCGATTATTGATCGCTTCAACGCCAAGGCTGCCATTGCAGCCGAATAACCCTAGCCCAGCGACAGGAGGGTCTGATGCCCGAATTGCAAGGTCAATGCATGTGCGGCGCGGTCACGGTGACCGCAACCCCGGCGCGGGATTCGCTGGGTGCCTGCCATTGTGATCAATGCCGTCGCTGGACCAGTTCGATGCTGGTAACCTTCGCGGCTGAGCCCGGCTATGCCGCCTTGGGACCGGTCAAGACCTACACCTCGTCGGACTGGGCCGAACGGGCGTTTTGCTCGGACTGCGGCTCGGCGCTGTGGTATCGGATCACTTTGCCGGGCGAGATGCACGGACAAACCCAAATGGCTGCCGGTCTTTTCGACGACACCGGCAACCCGCTGAAACTTGAACTTTACATAGATAAAAAGCTCGAGGGCTACGCGTTCGCAGGAGAGCGCCGGCAGATGACCAAAGCCGAGGTCGAAGCCATGTATGCCCTGCCGGAAGAAGGAGACAGCCAATGACCAAATATGATGCCGATTGGGTGCGGGCCGAAGAAGCCAAGCGCAAATGGATGGCCGAAAATGGTCTCTATTCCGAGGATGAAGAGCATTCTTCATGCGGTGTAGGTCTTGTGGTTTCGATTGACGGCAAAGCGTCGCGTAAGGTGGTGGATGCCGGGATCGACGCGCTTAAGGCAATCTGGCACCGCGGCGCGGTGGACGCAGACGGCAAAACGGGTGATGGCGCGGGTATCCACGTGCAGATCCCGGTTCCGTTTTTTTATGACCAGATCCGCCGCACCGGGCATGAGCCGCGACTGGATCAACTGATTGCGGTTGGTCAGGTCTTTTTGCCGCGCACCGATTTCGGTGCGCAGGAGCAGTGCCGGACCATCGTGGAAACCGAAGTTCTACGCATGGGCTATTACATTTATGGTTGGCGTCATGTGCCGGTCGATGTGACCTGCTTGGGTGAAAAAGCCAACGCCACTCGCCCTGAGATCGAGCAGATCCTGATCTCGAACTCAAAAGGTGTGGATGAAGACACGTTCGAGCGTGAGCTTTATGTAATACGTCGCCGCATCGAAAAGGCGGCACTGGCTGCCGGGATTTCTGATCTGTATCTGGCCTCGCTCAGTTGCCGGTCGATCATCTATAAGGGCATGATGCTGGCCGAGCAGGTCGCGGTGTTCTACCCCGATTTGATGGACGAGCGCTTTGAAAGTGCCTTTGCCATCTACCACCAGCGATATTCGACCAATACGTTCCCGCAGTGGTGGCTGGCACAGCCTTTCCGCATGCTGGCCCATAACGGCGAGATCAACACGCTGAAGGGTAACATCAACTGGATGAAAAGCCATGAGATCCGGATGGCGAGCGGCACCTTTGGTGACTATGCCGAGGACATCAAGCCGATCATCGCAGGTGGTTCGTCGGATTCGGCGGCTCTGGACTCGGTATTCGAAGTTCTAGTGCGTGCGGGTCGTTCGGCACCAATGGCGAAAACCATGCTGGTGCCGGAAAGCTGGTCCAAGCAGGCGGTCGAACTGCCGCAGGCATGGCGCGATATGTATTCTTACTGCAACTCGGTGATGGAGCCGTGGGATGGCCCTGCCGCACTGGCGATGACGGATGGCCGCTGGGTCTGTGCGGGTCTGGACCGGAACGGTCTGCGTCCGATGCGTTACGTCGTAACTGGCGATGGTCTGGTCATTGCAGGGTCCGAGGCCGGGATGGTGCCGATTGATGAGGCCACCGTGACCGAGAAGGGCGCCCTTGGTCCGGGTCAAATGCTGGCCGTCGACATGAAGAAGGGCAAGTTGTTCCGCGACACGCAGATCAAGAACAAACTGGCCCGTGCGCTGCCATTTGGCGAATGGGTCGGCAAGATTCACGATTTGGATGCCACGCTGGCGGGCGTGACCGAAGCTCCGATCTTTTCAGGTGAAGAACTGCGCAAGCGCCAGATCGCAGCGGGGTATTCAGTCGAAGAATTGGAGCAGATTCTCGCCCCGATGGCGGAAGATGGTAAAGAGGCGCTGGCCTCGATGGGTGACGATACGCCCTCGGCGGTTCTGTCCAAACAATACCGCCCGCTCAGCCACTTCTTTAGGCAAAATTTCAGCCAGGTGACCAACCCGCCGATCGATTCGTTGCGCGAATATCGCGTGATGTCGTTGAAAACGCGGTTTGCGAACCTCAAGAACGTGCTGGATGAGGACAGCAGCCAGACCGAGATTGTGGTTCTGGAAAGCCCCTTTGTCGGCAACGCGCAATGGGACAAGCTGGTTGAAAGCTTTGATGCACCGCTGGCAGAGATCGATTGTAGCTTTGAGCCCGGCCAAGGCGCACTAAGCGACGCACTAGCCCGTGTTAGAGCCGAAGCAGAAGAGGCCGTACGGTCCGGCGCTGGGCATCTGGTTCTGTCCGACATGAACTCGCGCGAAGGTCGTGTGGCGATGCCCATGATCCTGGCCACAAGCGCGGTGCACTCGCACCTGACCCGTCAGGGCCTGCGGACGTTCTGTTCGTTGAACGTACGCTCGGCGGAATGTGTCGACCCGCATTACTTTGCCGTTCTGATCGGTTGTGGTGCGACAGTGGTGAACGCCTATCTGGCCGAGGATTCGCTGGCCGACCGTATTGATCGCGGCCTTTTGGACGGGACCCTGACCGAAAATGTCGCCCGCTTCCGCGAAGCGATCGATCAGGGCTTGTTGAAGATCATGGCCAAGATGGGAATCTCGGTAATATCGTCCTATCGCGGCGGCCTGAATTTTGAGGCCGTTGGCCTGAGCCGTGCGATGGTGGCCGAATACTTCCCTGGAATGACCAGCCGGATTTCCGGCATCGGCGTCACCGGTATTCAGACCAAGGCCGAGGAGATCCACGCCAAGGCATGGGTCAATGGTCTGGACGTGCTGCCCATCGGTGGATTCTACAAAGCACGGAAATCGGGTGAGACCCACGCATGGGAAGCGACCTCGATGCATATGATGCAGATGGCCTGTAACCGGGCGTCCTATGAGCTGTGGAAGCAGTATTCGGCCAAGATGCAGTCGAACCCGCCGATCCACCTGCGCGATCTGATGGATTTCAAACCACTAGGCAAACCGATCCCGATTGAAGAGGTCGAGTCGATCACTTCGATCCGCAAGCGGTTCGTTACGCCAGGTATGTCGCTGGGCGCGCTGTCGCCCGAGGCGCACAAGACTCTGAACGTTGCGATGAACCGGATCGGTGCGAAATCCGACTCGGGTGAAGGGGGTGAAGACCCGGCGCATTTCGTGCCGGAACCCAACGGCGACAACCCGTCGGCCAAGATCAAACAGGTGGCCTCGGGCCGGTTCGGTGTGACTGCCGAATACCTAAACCAGTGTGAAGAGCTTGAGATCAAGGTCGCCCAGGGTGCAAAACCCGGTGAAGGCGGTCAGCTGCCGGGCATGAAGGTCACCGACCTGATTGCGCGTCTTCGTCATTCGACCAAGGGCGTGACCCTGATCTCGCCACCACCGCACCACGATATCTACTCGATCGAGGATCTGGCGCAGCTGATCTATGACCTGAAACAGATCAACCCGCGCTGCAAAGTGACGGTAAAACTGGTGGCGTCCTCGGGCGTTGGCACGATTGCCGCCGGTGTGGCCAAGGCCAAAGCGGACGTGATCCTGATCTCGGGGCACAATGGCGGCACCGGTGCGTCGCCCGCGACCAGCATCAAATACGCCGGTCTGCCGTGGGAAATGGGCCTGACCGAGGCGCATCAGGTTCTGGCGATGAACAACCTGCGCGACCGCGTGACCCTGCGAACCGATGGTGGCTTGCGCACCGGTCGTGATATCGTCATGGCTGCGATGATGGGAGCCGAGGAATACGGTATCGGCACCGCGGCGCTGATCGCGATGGGCTGTATCATGGTGCGTCAGTGCCAGTCGAACACCTGCCCGGTCGGTGTGTGTACTCAGGACGAATCCCTGCGGGCAAAGTTCACCGGTAATGCCGATAAGGTCGTCAACCTGATCACCTTCTACGCACAGGAAGTGCGCGAGCTGCTGGCCAGCCTTGGTGCGCGGTCGATTGACGACATCATCGGTCGGGCCGATCTGCTGGCGCAGGTCAGCCGCGGTTCGGCACATCTGGATGATCTGGACCTCAACCCGCTGCTGATCACCGTCGATGGTGCCCATAACATCGTCTACAACCGCGACAGAGACCGGAACGCGGTGCCTGATACGCTGGATGCTGAAATCGTGCGCGATGCCGCCCGTTTCCTGAAAGACGGCGAGAAAATGCAGCTGTCTTATGCGGTTCAGAACACGCATCGGACCGTGGGCACGCGAGTGTCCAGCCATATCGTGCAGAATTTCGGGATGCGGAACACGTTCCAGCCGGACCATTTACACGTGAAACTGCAAGGCTCGGCCGGTCAGTCGCTGGGGGCCTTCGCGGCCCCGGGTCTAAAGCTCGAGGTGTCGGGTGATGCCAACGACTATGTCGGAAAGGGCCTGTCCGGGGGCACAATCGTCGTGCGTCCGCCGCAGGTCAGCCCCCTGAAAGCGGACGAGAACACCATTATCGGCAACACCGTTCTTTACGGCGCAACCGATGGACACCTGTTTGCGGCTGGCCGCGCTGGTGAGCGGTTCGCGGTTCGGAACTCGGGCGCCACTGTGGTGATCGAGGGCTGTGGCTCGAACGGCTGTGAATACATGACCGGTGGTATCGCGGTGATCCTGGGTGGTATTGGTGCCAACTTTGGCGCAGGTATGACGGGCGGTATAGCTTATCTGTACGACCCCGAAGGAAAGGCCCAGCAGCTGATGAACATGGAAACGCTGGTGACCTGTCCGGTGACCGTCGACCATTGGGAAGATCAGCTGAAATCGCTGATCGAAACACATCAGGCTGAAACCAATAGTCGCAAGGCCGCCGACATCCTGCAGCATTGGGAGGTCGAAAAGACCAACTTCCTTCAGGTTTGCCCGAAAGAGATGCTGAACAAGCTCAGCCATCCTCTGACAACCGAGGCAACTGATGTTCCCGCCGAGTAAACGGAAATTGTTAGACCAAATCAGAACCCCGCGTGTCACCAAGGACACGCGGGGTTTTCAATTTACGTCCCGGACTTGCCTCGGATTACTTACCCGCGCAACGCTCAGGCCACGTAACATAAACCGTTCCAAACCCGTCCACAGCGTCGTATAGCAACACAATGGCAAGAAAAGCAGCGCGCAAGTCGAGCAAAAAGAAAAGCAAGGCGTCAAAAACAAAAAAGCCACTGATACCGCGGATTTGTCGTTGGGTCACACGCGCCGCTTTGGGCGTCGTGGCCTTTATCGTGGGGTTGGTTCTGCTGTACTCGGTGGTCAATCCGCCGGTGACTCATACGATCTGGTCCGAATGGCGACGATTGGGAAAAGTAGAGCGTGACTGGGTGTCGATTGAGGATATCGCCCCGGTTATGGGCAGATCTGCGGTTGCCGCCGAGGACGCGAATTTCTGCCTGCACTGGGGCTTTGACGTTGAAGCAATCCGCGATGCGCTGGAAGATGGCGGCAGCCGGGGGGCCTCGACTATTACCCAGCAGGTCGTGAAGAACGTGTTCCTGTGGCAGGGGCGCAGTTGGGTGCGCAAAGCGTTTGAAACGTCGATTACGCCCGTCGTCGAAATTTTCTGGAGCAAACAGCGGATTCTGGAGGTCTATCTGAACGTTGCCGAGACCGGTCAGGGGGTTTTCGGGGTCGAAGCTGCGGCACAGCGATATTACGGAGCAAGTGCGGCCAAGATGTCCCCAGTACAGGCCGCACGGCTTGCGGCGATCCTGCCGTCCCCTCGCAACAGATCCGTCACAGACCCATCGGTTCGGACCCGCAGACGGGCGGCATCCATACTGGATGGGGCGGCCACCATCCGCGCAGATGGTCGCGCGGATTGTTTCGAGGATTGAAACCCTATGCCCCTCAAGGCTAAAGCTGGGGGGTATTCACTGGTTCGATTGGAAGATTATGGCGCGTTTGTTTCATGTTCCCCTGTCCCCGTACTGCCGCAAGGTGCGCCTGTCGCTTGCAGAAAAGAAGATCGAGGTTGAGCTGGTCGAGGAACGATACTGGGAACAAGACCCGGATTTCCTGCGCCGCAACCCTGCCGGAAAAGTACCGGTATTGCGTCTTGATGGGCAGGTCATGGCGGAGAGCGCCGCCATTTGTGAGTATATCGAAGAAACCCGCCCGGAACCTCCGCTGATGCCCAAAAAACCCGAAGCACGGTATGAGGTGCGGCGCCTGGTGGGGTGGTTTGATGACAAGTTTCATCATGAGGTCACATCTAGATTGCTGTACGAACGGGTAAACAAGAAGGTGACGGGCGAGGGTTATCCTGACAGCAAAAACGTCAAGGCAGGCGCGAAGACGATCAAGTATCATCTGGATTATATGGCATGGCTGCTGGATCATCGGCGCTGGCTGGCGGGGGATCAGATGACACTGGCCGATTTTGCCGCTGCTGCGCATCTGTCATCACTGGATTATATTTCGGATGTGGATTGGAACCGTTCTCAGGCGGTCAAAGACTGGTACGCCAAGATCAAGTCGCGACCCGCGTTCCGATCGATTTTGGCGGATCAGGTGCCAGGGTTCCGGCCACCGCCGCATTACGCCGATCTGGATTTCTGATAGGGTTAGGGTTCAGGGGGCTGTCTGCTCCCTCTTGGCCCGGTGGGCCAATTCTCCCCCGAGGATATTTGCAGCCAGATGAAGAGCGGATCAGGTCTAAAAGAAAAACTTGTGGCGCAGGCGCTGAGCGCGGGGTTTGTATCCTGTCGCATTTGCCGGCCTTGGGACGTGCCCGAGGTGCCGTCGCGTCTGAAGGCCTTTCTGGATGCCGGGTTCCACGGGCAGATGGGGTGGATGGCCGAGCGGACCCATTGGCGCGGCGATCCGGCCGCATTGTGGCACGAGGCGCGGTCGGTGATCATGTTGGCCGAGAGCTATACGCCCGAGCATGATCCGACTGATATATTGAACCACCCGGACAAGGCAGCGATTTCTGTTTATGCGCAGAACAAGGATTACCACGATCTGGTCAAAAAGCGGCTGAAACGGCTGGCGCGCTGGCTGATTGCGGAAGCCGGTGGAGAGGTAAAAGTTTTTGTTGATACCGCGCCTGTGCCGGAGAAGGCTTTGGGCCATGCGGCAGGGCTGGGCTGGCAGGGAAAACACACCAATCTCGTAAGCCGCGATTGGGGAAATTGGGCCTTTATAGGCTCTGTTTTTACGACATTGGACCTGTCTGCCGACATGGCTGAAACGGATCATTGTGGTAAGTGTCGGGCCTGTTTGGATTCCTGCCCGACGGATGCGTTTCCCGCGCCATATCAATTGGATGCGCGGCGCTGCATCTCCTATCTGACTATTGAACACAAGGGGCCTGTCAACGAAGAATTGCGCGACAAACTGGGCAACCGGATATATGGGTGCGACGATTGCCTGGCCGCGTGTCCGTGGAACAAATTTGCAGTTGCCGCGAGCGATGTGCGATACGCCGCGCGTGACGATTTGAAGGCACCCGCTTTGGCGGAATTGGCTGTGTTGGATGACGCGGCGTTTCGGGCAAAGTTCTCGGGTTCCCCGATCAAGCGGATCGGGCGGGATCGGTTTGTGCGCAATGTTCTGTACGCGATTGGCAACTCGGAACAGTCAGATTTGATGCCCGTCGCGCAGTCGCTTGCCGATGATCCTGACCCAACGGTGGCGGACGCCGCGCGCTGGGCGGTGAAACGATTATCGTAAGTGACGCAAACAGGCTGGACGTGTCGGTCCAAACCGCTACACCCATCGGCAGCGAACAGGAAGGAGATCCCGATGGCGTTGGCTTTGGGGGTGGATACAGGTGGAACCTATACGGACGCAGTGCTGATCCGGGATGAAAAAGAGGTGATCGCCTCGGCCAAATCCCTGACAACGCGAGCCGATCTAGCCATTGGGGTTGGACAGGCGATCTCGGCAGTGTTGGATCAAGCACAGGTGTCGCCGGAGCAGATCTCAATGGCGTCTTTGTCGACGACATTGGCGACGAATGCCTTGGTCGAAGGGCAGGGTGGTCGAGTCGCACTGATTTACATCGGGTTCAAGGAAGCAGACCTTGAGAAACATGGGCTGCGCGATGCGCTGAAGGGTGATCCAGCGCTGGTGATTGGCGGTGGGCATAGCCACGCCGGGGGTGAGGCGGCTCCATTGGATGTCGATGCGCTGGAAGCATTTTTGGCGTCGCACAAAGACGTTTCTGGGTTTGCGGTTGCCGCGCAGTTCGCAACGCGGAACCCGGCGCATGAATTGCATGCCGCGCGTGTCATTGCCGAGAAAACCGGGGCTCCGGTAACGTGCTCTCATCAGTTGTCGGCCAAGCTGAACGGTCCGAAACGCGCGGTCACGGCGGTTTTGAACGCACGTTTGATTGGTATGATCGACCGTTTGATCGGGCGGGCGCAGGATCAGTTGATTGATCTGGGCATTACCGCACCAATGATGGTTGTGCGCGGCGATGGTGCCCTGATGAGCGCCGAACAAGCGCGGGAGCGGCCGATTGAAACCATCCTTAGTGGTCCTGCGGCCTCGATCGTCGGTGCAAGCTGGCTGACTGGGGTTCAAAACGCGCTGGTGTCAGATATTGGCGGTACGACCACCGATGTCGCGCTGATCCGGGACGGCAAACCGGCGATTGACCCAGCGGGCGCGCAGGTCGGCGGGTTTCGTACGATGGTTGAGGCGGTTGCCATGCGCACCCACGGATTGGGTGGAGACAGCCAGGTGCATGTGGTCACCGAAGGGCTGGGTGGCGGTGTTTTTTTGGGGCCGCGACGGGTGCTGCCGGTTTCCCTGATTGCCGCCGAGGCACCTGAGGTCGTTCACGCCGTTCTGGATACCCAACTAAGGGCGGCGACTGTGGGTGAGCATGACACGCGGTTCGCCCGCCGTGTTCCCGGTATCAATGCCGACGGGTTGGGTGCGCGCGAAGAATCGCTGTTGGAGAGGCTGGGCGAGAACGTCATGCCCCTAAGTGACCTGCTGCGCACCCGTATGGAGAACGGAGCTTTGTCGCGTCTGGTGGATCGCGGTGTCGTTCAGGTTTCGGGTGTGACGCCATCGGATGCCAGCCATGTTTTGGGCCGATTGGATACCTGGGATGCGGACGCAGCCCACAAGGCGTTGGAGCTTGTTGCGCGCAAGCGGGTGGGGACTGGCGATAGATTGGCCGCCACCCCGGAACAGTTGGCGCAGATGATTGTGGATCAACTGACCGAACAGACATCTTTGACCTTGTTAGAGACCGCTTTCGCAGAAGAATCCGAGAGTTTCTGCCTCTCACCCGCCGACCTTGCTCGGCATGTCCTGATGCAGAAGGGGCTGGCGCGGCATCGCGGTTTGCTGGCACTGGACGCATCGCTGAACGTGGATGTGGTAGGTCTTGGCGCTTCGGCTCCAAGCTATTATCCGGCTGTCGGGGATCGTTTGCATTGCACTATGATCCTGCCGGAACACGCAGGCGTGGCCAACGCGATCGGGGCGGTTGTTGGACGACTTACTCTGCGCCGATCGGGAACGGTGACGTCTCCGTCAGAAGGCCGCTACCGGGTTCACCTGGAAGAAGGGCCCCAGGACTTCACAGAATCCGACAAGGCCTTGGCGTTGCTGGAAACGGTTCTGAGGGATCAGGCCGAGGGTGCAGTGCGACAGGCCGGAGCAGCAGATATCCGGGTGGTTGTCGATCGCGACATCCGCACTGCGCGCATCGAAGCGCAGGACGTGTTTGTCGAAGCGATGATCACGGTCGAAGCCAGCGGGCGCCCTAGGATGGCGTCTGGTTAGCCCCCCGCTAGAAAGGGGGCCATCCGGTTACTCAGCTGCGTCGCGTTTGGGCAGAACCCAATCGGGGCGTGGGAAGTGGCAGGTATAGCCGTTGGGGATACGTTCAAGGTAATCCTGATGTTCAGGTTCGGCTTCCCAGAAATCGCCTACGGGTTCGACCTCTGTGACGACTTTGCCCGGCCAAATACCGCTGGCATTCACGTCGGCAATCGTGTCTTCGGCCATCTGTTTTTGCGCAGAATTTACATAGTAAATGGCCGAGCGATAGCTCATTCCACGGTCGTTGCCCTGACGGTTCACAGTTGTCGGGTCGTGGATCTGAAAGAAGAACTCGAGCAGGTCACGATAGGTGATCCGCGAGGGGTCGAAAATGATTTCGATCGCTTCGGCATGGGTGCCGTGGTTGCGATAGGTGGCGTTGGGCACGTCGCCGCCGGTATAGCCGACGCGGGTGCCAGACACGCCGGGTAGCTTGCGGATCAGGTCCTGCATGCCCCAAAAGCAACCTCCGGCAAGTACAGCGCGTTCAGTGGTCATTGGATGTCCTCCACATGGATCAGGTATTCGCCATACCCTTCGGCCTCCATCTCGTCGCGATGAATGAACCGCAATGAGGCAGAGTTGATGCAGTAGCGCAGGCCGCCGTGTTCGCGCGGACCGTCAGGGAACACATGCCCCAGATGGCTATCCCCATGTTTCGAACGGACCTCAGTCCGGATCATGCCGAGCGTACGATCTTCGATTTCTTCGACATGCTCGTGCACGATGGGCTTGGTAAAGCTGGGCCAACCACATCCGGATTCGTATTTGTGGGCCGAAGCAAACAGCGGTTCGCCCGAGACGATATCGACGTAGATACCCGGTTCCTTGTTATTCAGTAGTTTGCCGGTGCCGGGGCGTTCTGTACCGCTGCGTTGGGTGACGTGGTATTCTTCGGGTGAGAGAGCGGCAATGGCCTCGGGGTCTTTGGTGTAGCGGGTCATGGCTTCTCCGGTGTTGATGCGATCTGGGTTTCTATTTGGGCACAGTGGCGCGGAAATCAAAATCATATTTCAGTCGGCTCGCGTTCTCGTGCAGGTGATCCGAATGCCAGACGCGTACGTAACTCACAATAAAGGAGGTGACGCTATGTTCAGACTGCTTCTGTTATTCGCCCTATTGCTGGTTGCCCGCGTGGTTCAAGCAGCACCTTTGACCGGTGAATTTGTCTCGATCGACGGTGGCACTTTGTCCCTTGAGGATTGGCGAGGCAAGCCGGTATTGGTTGTGAACACGGCATCCCATTGCGGGTTCACAGGGCAATACGCTGGCTTGCAAAAGATCCATGACACTTATGCTGATCGAGGTCTCGTGGTTTTGGCCGTCCCTTCGGATTCGTTCAATCAGGAATTAGGCACGGCGGCAGAGGTCAAACAGTTCTGCGAGATGAACTATGGCTTGACCTTGCCCATGACCGACATCACGTCGGTAAAGGGCGTTGCGGCCCATCCGTTCTACCGTGCGGTTGCTCAGCAGACGGGATTCGTACCCAAGTGGAATTTCAACAAGATCCTGATTGATTCAGCGGGTGAAGTGATTGCGACCTATGGGTCGAACGTCAAACCGGATTCACCGAAACTGTTGCGTCAGGTTGAGGCCTTGCTCCGCTGATCGGTTTGCCGGGACAACTGCACCGCAAGAATACCCAGCGTTGTGACACCGACACCTACTGCATCCATGGGCCCAAGTTTTTCGCCCAGGAAAACTGCGGCGACGGCCACACCAAACACCGGGTTCAGAAAGTGAAAAGTCGCGGCCCGGATCGCGCCGATTCGGTTCAACAGCAGGAACCAGATCAGAGTGGCTAACAGTCCCGGGAACAGCGTTGTATAGGCAAACGCCAGAACCCACGGACCGTTAGGGTGAATATAGATCGTCTCGAATATGGGGGCCGCGAGGAACAGAATCGCCGCGCCCACAAGCATCTGAAGTCCGACCACCATCATGAAATTACCGCCGGACGTTGCCCCGCGCACCGCCAAGGTCGCAAAGCTGAGCGCAAGTGCCCCAAGCCCGCATAATATGACGCCAAACAGGTCCGCGCCCGCGCTTATCCGGCTGCTCATGATCAACGCGACGCCAGCGAAACCGGCCAGCAACCCGATCACGCCCAATGGTCGAAGTTTTTCGTGAAACAGGGTCCAGCTGGCCAGCGCGACGATCAGGGGCATTGTCGAAGCAATAATCGCCGCAACAGATGCCTGTACGGTTTGCATTGCGTAGAAATTCAGACCCAAATAAAGGGCGTTTTGGCATATTCCAAACAGGATGGTTGCGTACCATTGCGCGCGGGTCAGCCTCCAGCTTTGGCCCATGGCCCGCGCAATCGCAACCCCCAGCAACCCCGAAATCAGAAATCGCAGCGCCAGTGAGAACAGGGGCGAGGCATCGGCGACAATGATCCGCGCCGAGGTAAAGGCTGACGACCAAATGAAGGCAAATGCCAGCCCCATGGCTATGGCGCGCAAATCCATGGTGACCCTATCCCAAACGCCGCGACTGTTTCCCAATTATGTGAAACGCGCAAGCGCCGCGCGTCAAAATAAACACAGGTTTCGCCTGTTGAATTCAGCATTGGCAGTTTTATTGATTGACCAGTCAATTAAAGCTATACGATCCGCACTCTTACTAACCAAGGGAGGAATGTTGGTGCTTTTGGAGTATATTCTGTCTTTCGGCGTCCTGCTGGCACTGGGCCTGGTCGCTTTCTTCGTCGTGAAATGGTGGAACCTGCGCTGTGTGGGCGTCACGCCAGTGCACCTGTTCACCTTCATCGCGATCCTGTTCACGTCCGGTCTGGATGTCGGCCTGATCATGTTCCCGCTGACCGAGTTTGGCGGCTATGCCGAGGAACCGGCCTATGCCTTCGCAAACCCGCTGGCCATCGAGTTTGGTTTCTGGGGTTTCCTGATCTGGGCCTTCTACTTCCTAACAGCGTTCTATTTCTGCGTCATCGAACCCCGCGTGAAGTTCTTTGAGATCCCGCTGGTCAAGCTGATCAACAACGTGGTCATCATTGGCACCTGCGCCTTCACCGCCAGTCTGTTCCTGATCTACCTGCCCGGCTATCTGCCCGAGGTTGGAGATGGCGAATCCGTGGTCACCACTTTCTATGTCATCGTATTTGTTGTCATTCTGGCGGCGGCTTATTCGTCAACCGACCTGAAATACGTCCGTATCCTGTCTGTGGGTTCGACTATCCTGTTCCTCACGCTGATCCTCGGAATGTGGATCGCCGCCGGCATGGGCATGACCGGAATTGTTGAAACCGGCAGCAATATCGGTGCCTATTTCGCCAATCTGCACAAGTTTGTGTTGCCGCTGACTGATTATCACGCCTTCTACCTGTTCTGGTGGTTCGCATGGTCGATCATGATCGGGCAGTTCACTTCGCGATTTGTCGGTGGTTTGACCACATGGCAGTTGCTCGCTGCATTGCTGATCTTCCCGTCGATCCCACTGGGTATCTGGTTCACCGTTCTCTACTACTACCACCTGAACGGCATCAGCACTGCGGGCATTACCAACATCGCGATGGTGATCGTGGGCGTGACCTTTGTGATCAACTCGCTGGACTCCCTGATCCGCCTCTATACCGACAACCTGAACCTGACAGTCGAGCGGTTCGGCAAGGGGATCTACGTCGCAGGCAACGTCGCTTTGTTGTTTGTCCTCACCCTGCTGTTCCAGAGCCAGTGGCTGCAGATCCAGTGGATCGGAGCCG
This sequence comes from Ruegeria atlantica, assembly GCF_001458195.1. Classification (GTDB taxonomy): domain Bacteria; phylum Pseudomonadota; class Alphaproteobacteria; order Rhodobacterales; family Rhodobacteraceae; genus Ruegeria; species Ruegeria atlantica. The sequence goes on from NZ_CYPU01000071.1 coordinate 347,620, forward strand.
TGGTCGTCGGTCTGTACTTGGCCTGCGTGGTCTATATTCTGATCACCAAGCGCAAAGAGGTGCTGAGCATCGATTCAATGCCGGAAGATCGTGATCTGGACTTCCATAAGGTTGAGACTGTTCACTAAGCCAAAACCTGAATTTCGACAGGCGGCGGATGCGCCGCTAAAAATCAAACCCCGCAGAATGTTCTGTGGGGTTTTTTCGTGTCAGAGCGAGACAATGAATGAAATTCAGATAATGTAATGGAAGTAGTTCATTTTTTGAATCCGAATTCCATTCCAACCGTACTGTCTGAAGGAACTTCACTATGAAAGATATCGGCCGCCGGAGATTCGTGGGTGCTGGAATTGCTTCTGCTGCAACTTTGACACCCTTGCAGCATGTTTTGGCGGAAACCGGATCATTACAAGATATCGGCGGATCGATCGTCTCGCTGCCTCAGGCAACGATCTACACTGCGCGAGAAATCATCACGCTGGATGATGCGCGCCCGACGGCCGAAGCGGTTGCCATTGTCGGTGACAGAATTCTTTGGGCGGGAACACTGGAAGATGTACAGCGCGTCTTAGGCGACCAGCCTTACGAAATCGATACGACGTTCGCTGATAACGTGATCGTTCCTGGGTTTATTGCACAACATGACCATCCGGTGCTTGCCGCCCTAACAATGTCGTCTGAAATCCTCGCAATTGAGGATTGGGTTTTGCCGAGCGGAACCGTGCCGCGCGTCAAAGACAAACAAGAATTCATGGAGCGTCTTGCCAAAGCGGAATCTGAAAAGTCGAATCCAGACGAACCTTTGCTTAGCTGGGGGTATCATCCGGCATTTTACGGCCCGTTGACACGTTCTGACCTCGATACAATCAGTGAAACACGTCCCATTCTTGTTTGGGCGCGCTCATGTCACGAGATGGTACTGAACTCGGCGGCAATGGAACGTGGCAGTGTTACCCGGGACAAGTTCGAAGCTTTCAGCCCGTCAGCAAAAGAGCAAAGCAGTTTTCAAGAGGCGCGGTTTTGGGAACAGGGCCTGTTCGCAGTTTTGCCTAACATCGCGAATATGGTCGCAACCCCCGAGCGCCTGCGATCCGGTCTGGAAATCACGCGCGACTATATGCACGCCAAAGGCATTACCTTCGGCAATGAGCCGGGCGGGATTCTTTCTAAGCCGGTTCAGGACGGCGTTAACGAAGTCTTCTCGAACCCGGACATGCCATTTCGCTGGTCATTTATCGTGGATGCAAAGTCGATGGTCGCGACCTACTCGGATGATGCGCAAGTCATTGCTGAAACCGAAAAGCTGGCCTCTTGGTATGGTGGCATGACAAGTCTAGCGCCAAAGCAGGCAAAGCTTTTTGCAGATGGCGCAATTTATTCGCTGCTGATGCAGGTACGTGATCCTTATCTTGATGGCCATGACGGTGAATGGATGATGGACCGCGATTTGTTTGAACGTGCGTTCCGCATTTACTGGGACGCGGGCTATCAGATTCATATTCACGTCAATGGTGATGCCGGGCTTGATCGGGTTCTTGATACGCTCGAATCGAATCTACGCCGGAACCCAAGATATGATCACCGAACCGTATTAGTGCATTTTGCAGTCAGCGCTTCGGATCAGGTCGAACGGATCAGAGCGCTGGGAGCCATCGTCAGCGGGAATCCATATTACGTTACCGCGCTGGCGGATCAGTACTCAAAAGTTGGTCTCGGCTCGGAACGAGCGGATTCGATGGTTCGCTTAGGCGACTTATCACTCACCGGAATTCCATGGTCGCTGCATTCCGACATGCCGATGGCACCTGCGGACCCGCTGTTTCTGATGTGGTGTGCTGTAAATCGAGAAACCACGTCCGGTCGCATCGCTGGCGCGGATCAGAGGGTGCCTGCTGAAATGGCGCTTCGCGGTGTCACAATCGAGGCGGCTTACGCCCTCAGGCTGAGTGATGAGATCGGAAGTATCGAACCAGGAAAAAGGGCTAACCTGACTATACTGGATGAAAATCCCCTAAGTGTGGACCCGGCAATGATCCGTGACATTAGTGTTTGGGGAACTGTTATGGAGGGGCGTGTTCTACCGGTTAGTGAGCGAACGCAAAAAGCCTCACTTACGCCGACGCTGGCTCCGAATTCTCTAGCTGATGAAGAGGTCAACCGGGCAATGCTGAACCATGCACTCATGGTTGTTCATACCCACCTGTGAGAGGGGGCATACTGGTGCTCTGATCAAGTTAATTGAGATCAGGCAAAGAAAAAGGGCCCCCAAGCGGCGGCCCTCAATCGCTTGCAGTGAAGGCTGAGATCAGCCGTTCACGCTGTCCTTCAGAGCTTTCGCAATGGTCATCTTGACCACTTTGTCCGCTTCTTTCTTGAACTGCTCGCCGGTGGCGGGGTTGCGCACCATGCGCTCGGGGCGCTCGCGGCAGTAGATTTTGCCAACGCCAGGCAGGGTCACTGCGCCGCCGGCGGAAACTTCACGGGTGATCAGGCCGGTCATGGCCTCCAACGCTGCGTTTGCAGCTTTCTTGTCGGTTCCCATTTCCTCAGCGAGAGCAGCCACCAGCTGAGTCTTTGTCATAGGCTTTGCCATTTCTTGGTCTCCTTAACGTGCCCGATACATAGGGCCTCACCGCGTAACTGTAACGGGATATTGTGGTCGAACACAACGAATAGTAGCGTTGAAAACCCTAAAAATATGGGGAAATCGTTGCTTTTTTGCGTCAGAGAAAGGCTGTTTCGTCGAATGAACGCAATTTCCGGCTGTGCAGACGCTCTAACGGCATGCCGCGCAGATGTTCCATCGCCCGAATTCCGATTGCAAGATGGCGACTGACCTGGGTGGTATAAAAGGCAGATGCCATGCCCGGAAGCTTTAATTCGCCGTGCAGCGGTTTGTCAGAAACACACAACAATGTGCCGTAGGGAACCCGGAACCGATAGCCATTTGCGGCGATGGTTGCGCTTTCCATATCCAATGCAATTGCGCGGGATTGGCTGAGCCTTTGCACAGGGCCGGACTGATCGCGCAATTCCCAGTTGCGGTTGTCTACCGAGGCGACGGTGCCGGTCCGCATGATCCGCTTAAGCTCGTATCCTTCCAACTCGGTAACCTCGGCCACGGCGCTTTCCAGCGCGACCTGAACCTCGGCCAGCGGCGGGATCGGAACCCAGACCGGCAGGTCGTCGTCCAGCACCTTGTCTTCACGCAGGTAGGCGTGGGCCAGAACGAAATCCCCCAGCGCCTGCGTGTTGCGCAGCCCGGCACAGTGGCCGACCATCAGCCAGGCGTGGGGCCGCAGAACGGCGATATGGTCAGTGGCCGTTTTAGCGTTCGAAGGCCCAACGCCGATATTGACCAGCGTGATCCCGGACCCGTCCTCGCGTTTCAGGTGATAGGTTGGCATTTGCGGCAGCTTCAGCGGTTGGGCCAACTCTTCCTCGGAGCCCTTGATCTCGACATTCCCGGTCGAAACGAAGCTGGTGTAACCGCTGTCCGGATCGGCCAATTGCGCACGCGCGTAATTCTCGAACTCAGAGACGTAGAACTGGTAGTTCGTGAACAGGACATGGTTCTGGAAATGGCTGGGATCCGTCGCGGTATAATGCGCAAGCCGGGCCAGCGAATAGTCGACGCGTTGGGCAGTAAACAAGGCTAGCGGACCGGCTTCATCTTCGTGGTCGTACACCCCGTTGACGATATCATCGTTGGTCGTGGTCAGGTCGGGAACGTCAAAGACATCGCGCAACGTGAACCCGGCCGCGCCCTGTTGCGGAACGTGCAGATCGGGATTGTTGGCAACCGCGAAATGCACCGGGATCGGCGTGTCGGACGGCCCAATCGTAACCGGCTGGTCGTGGTTTTTGATCAGCAACGCGATCTGCTGGGTCAAATAAGACCGAAATAAATCCGGTCGCGTAACGGTCGTAGCATGAATACCGGGTTCTGAGACGTGGCCAAAACTCAGGCGGCTGTCGACATGCGCATAGGACGACGTTCTGATACGAATTTCCGGGTAATAGGCTCTGAAACGTGCAGTAGGTGCGCCGTGTTCAATGGCTGCCGAGAAACTGTCGCACAGAAAGCGGGTTGCTTGTTCATAGAGCGCTTCCAACCGAGCGACCGCTGCCTTGGGGTCGGTGAATTGTTCCGGTTTAGGTGCGTCGGGTGTTTTTATTATTATCATGCAAGTGGTTCCAGAAGATCAATCTTTTCAAAAGTGCGCACATCCACCAGACCCAGGTCAGAAATCCGGAGTTCCGGGATCACGACCAGCGCCAGCAATGAGTGCTGCATATATGCGTTGTTGAGGGTGCAGCCGCAGGCCACCATCGCGGCAACCATGTCGTCGGCCTTGGTAGCAACCTGTGATGCAGGGCTGTCAGACATCAGGCCCGCAATGGGCAATTCGACCAGCGCCAGTTCTTCGCCATCGCGGAAGATGGTTATGCCACCACCCACCTCGGCCAGCCGATTTGCGGCCAGTGCCATCTGTTCGCGATCCGTGCCGACCACGATCATGTGATGACTGTCATGTGCCACGGTCGAGGCCATGGCCATTTTGCCCTGATATCCGAATCCGGAAACGAAAGCGTTCGTCACGCCGCCCGTCGCCTGATGCCGTTCAACCAGCGCGATCTGGCAGACATCGTCGTCGCCCTCGACCAATCCTTCGATGATCGGCAGTTCAGCTTTCAGAGCTTTGGTCGGAGCCTGGTTTTCCACCACGCCGATCACGTTGGCCTGCACGCGGTTTGCCCCTGCAGGTGCTTGAATTTCGAAATCAGCAGCGGTCAGCGTATGCCCCAGATGCACGGTGTTCCGGGCGGTATCAGGCCAGTTGAGGTGCGGGCAATCCACGGTGATTTTGCCGCTGTCGGCGACGATCTGACCGCGCGCAATCACGATGTCGATGGGTAGTTCTTTCAGGTCCGAGCTAAGGATAATATCCGCGCGCCGCCCCGGTGTGATCGAGCCGATCTCACGTTCCAGCCCGAAATGGGTCGCCGTGTTGATCGTCGCCATTTGCAGGGCAATCAGCGGATCACATCCGCAAGCGATGGCGTGCCGAACCACGCGATTCATATGGCCGTCATTAACCAGCGTGCCTGAGTGGCAATCGTCGGTGCACAGGATAAAGTTGCGCGGGTCCAACCCTTTTTTCGTGACCGCAGTGATCTGGCTTTCCACGTCATACCAGGCCGAGCCCAGCCGCATCATCGACCGCATCCCCTGCCGAACACGTGCGATCGCGTCTGCCTCGCAGGTACCTTCGTGATCATCCGCCGGACCCCCAGCAACATAGGCGGCAAAATCAGGCCCTAAATCAGGCGAAGCGTAGTGTCCTCCTACGGTTTTCCCGGCGCGTTGCGTTGCGGCGATTTCCGCTAGCATCTTTGGGTCGCCATTGATGACACCGGGAAAGTTCATCATCTCGCCTAAGCCGATGATGCCGGGCCAGTTCATCGCTTCGGCCACGTCGTCGGCGGTGATTTCGTACCCCGTCGTTTCTAGTCCCGGCGCAGATGGGGCGCAGGACGGCATCTGGGTAAAGATGTTCACCGGTTGCATCATCGCCTCGTCATGCATCATGCGCACGCCGTCCAGGCCAAGGACATTTGCAATCTCATGCGGGTCGGTGAACATGCTGGTGGTTCCATGCGGAATGACAGCGCGGGCAAATTCAGCCGGGGTTAGCATGCCCGATTCGATATGCATATGCGCATCACACAGGCCAGGGATCATATAACGCCCGGTGGCCTCGATGACCTGAGTCTCTGGGCCGGTGCAATGTGATGCATCGGGTCCGACGTAAGCGATGCGCCCATCAGCGATCGCAATGTCATGGTTCGGAAGGGTTTCGCGGCTGTGCACATTTACCCAGATTCCGCCGCGAATGACCGAATCTGCAGCTTCACGACCTGCGGCTACGGCAATCAGACGGGGGGCGACATCGGGCCAACTAGGGAAGGGTGTGTGTTCCATGGCCCAACTTTCCCGAATGCGCAGGAAGGTTCAACCCCTTGTGAACAGGTATCATCAAACCGTCACGCAGCGCGTCAGCGCTGCACTGTCCAACCAGAAGAGACGCCCGGCAGGGCATCGATGATGGGCGGGAGCAAGCCTCGGTTATTTCTGTGTATCATGCTCCAGCTCGCGGTGAACCCAATTGGCAAACGCTATAGCACCGGGGCTTTCTTCGGCGCGCGGTGACAGAAGCAGATAATAGGCTTCAGGCATGGGCGCGCGATGGGCGAACGGGGCAACTAAACGACCTTGCGCAATCAAGTCACTGGCAATTGTGTCATGCGCCAGACACAGCCCTCCGCCAGCCATGGCTACGGACAGGCTGACCAAGTAGGTGGTCGAATAAGTTATTGCAGGATTTTCCCAATTTAGACCCTGTTCCTCGGTCCACCCCAGCCAATTCGACAGAAGGTTTGAGCAGTCAAAAAGCGGGTGCTGTTGCAGGTTGTCCAACGTCACGTGATAGCCCGGCGCACAGACTGGATAATAATGATCCGTTCTCAGCAATTCGGTCCTAACCGTATCTGACGGCCGTAGTGAATAACGGATTTCCACGGCGGCCCCTTCGGCCATTTCGCGCGGCTCCCAAAGCTCAGTAAAGATATTCAGCTGCACCTCGGGATGCTGTACCCGAAATTTCGGCAGTCTGGGCGCCAACCAATTCACGGCAAAGGTGATGTTGCTTTGAACCTGAACCGCGTTCTGCTGTGCGCCGGTCACGGCCTGAGTTCCACGTGCCAATGTTCGAAATGCCTCGCGCACCACCGGAAGATACGTGATGCCCGCTTCGGTCAGTTCCAGCGCGCGTGGTCGACGCAAAAACAAAGGCTGGCCAAGGTACCCTTCCAAGGACTTGATCTGCTGGCTGACCGCGCTTTGCGTCATGTTCAGATCACGGGCCGCGCCGGTAAAGGACAAGTGCCGCGCCGCCGCCTCAAACGTGCGGAGCCAACCCAGCGGAGGAAGTGGTTTTTGCATGCGTATAACCTTGCCATTAGTTCAGCTAATGGAATAGTTGCGTTTTTTTCGTTGGTCAATTTTTGACGCTACAGGCACGATTTCCGAAAGTTCTCAGCTATCCGCAAAGGAGCCCGGAATGACTGTTACAAACCTGCGCGCCAATATCGACCACTGGGCCGAACGAGTTGATCTGGCTGCAACCTTTCGCTGGGTCGAGCGATTGAACATGCACGAAGGCGTTGCCAATCATTTCAGCCTTGCGGTGAACCCGGAAGGTACGCAATTTTTGATGAACCCGAACCAGATGCACTTTGCACGGGTCAAAGCGTCAAATCTGCTGTTTCTGGACGCAAATGATGCCGATGTGATGAACCAACCCGGTGCACCGGATCCGACGGCGTGGGGTCTGCACGGATCAATCCACCGCCACTGTCCGCATGCGCGCTGTGTGATGCACGTGCATTCGATCTTTGCGACGGTCCTGGCATCGTTGGCGGATAGCACCTTGCCCCCGATCGATCAGAACACGGCCACTTTCTATAACCGGTATGTCATCGATCAGGAATTCGGAGGCCTCGCCTTTGAAAGCGAAGGTGCGCGCTGTGCATCCATGCTGTCGGACCCCAAGAAAAAGGTCATGATCATGGGCAATCACGGTGTTCTTGTGATCGGCAGTGACCCGGCAGATGCCTTTAACAGGCTTTATTATTTTGAACGCGCAGCGGAAACCTATATCCGAGCGCTGCAGACCGGCCAGCCATTGCGCGTCCTGCCAGATGAGATTGCCGAAAAGACTGCGCAAGAATTGGAAGACTATCCCGATCAGGCCCAGGCTCATCTGCGAGAGATCAAGGCCATATTGGACGATGGCGGCTCTGACTACGCCACATGACAACCTTATCAGGGTAACGACCATGTCTGACACTACACAGAATCCGGAATCCGCCCGCTGGCACTATCATCCTGAAGGTCCGGTGGGGTTAAACCCCTTGTTCAATTGGCCACCACGTCCGTCAGCCGTGCTGAAATGGTACAGCGGGGCGTGGCTGCAGATCACGGCAATAACCTTGTGCCTTGCGCTGGCGGTTACCGCCTAAGCTTTCTTTTTCCCGTCCTTGGAAAGTATGCAAAGCTTTGCCCCGGGTTGGATGTTTCGCATTTGGCTGCTGAACATGGTGCCCCAGATACTCATCGCAGGTGGGCTGCACTGGTGGCTGTACATGCGAAAAGGGCAGGGCATGTACAAAAAGTTCGACCGCCGCGACCTGACCCGCAACAATGGTACGTTCACATTCCGCAATCAGGTTCTGGACAATATCTGGTGGACGCTGGGCAGCGCGATGACCGTCGCGACCGTTTATCAGTGGATCATCTACTGGGCGATGGCCAACGGCTATGTGCCAACCATCACGTGGTCCGGCGCGCCGGTCTGGTTCGTTGTGTGGATGGTGTTTATCCCGATGTGGTCAGGTCTGCACTTTTACTGGGTGCACCGGCTGGAACATCACCCGAAGCTCTACAAATACGTGCATGCTGTGCATCATCGAAACGTGAACATTGGGCCTCGGTCGGGAATTTCGAACCACTGGTACGAGAACTTGCTGTACTTCACGACCTATTTCATCCACCTGATCGTTCCGTCGCACCCGTTGCACGTGCTGTTCCACGCCTCCTTCCAGCAGATCAGTCCCGTGTTGTCTCATTCCGGGTTTGAAAAACTAAAGGCCGGAGACACGGATGCCGCCCGTGCCGGTGATTTCTTTCACCAGCTTCACCACCGGTATTTCGAGTGCAACTACGGCACCTCTGAAATTCCGTTCGACAAGTGGTTTGGCACGTACCATGACGGGTCGGCCGAGGCGACGACCCGGACAAGGGCGTACAAGAAACAGATGTATACCTAGCTGGCCCGAAGCGCGCGTGGCGTGACCCCGAATTCGGCTTTGAAGGCGCGGGTCAGGGCGCTGGGGTCGTCATAGCCCGCGCGCAGGGCAACCTCACCAATGCTCAGGTCGGTTTCCGCCACCAGTTTGCGCGCAAGGTTCAGGCGCAGGCGGCGGTAAACCTGCGCAGGACCCGCGCCCAGCTCGGACTGCATGCGGACGGACAAGGCTTTCTGCGATCGGCCAACCCGGCTTGCGATTTCGGACACTGGCAAGGGGATCTCAAGGTGTTCCTGCATCAAGGCCAGCGCCTTGTTCACGTAACCGCTGGTCGCGCCGGCACCGCCCGCATGCGAGCGCGCTGAATCGCGGGTCATGAACAGTTGCGACACTTCCAGCGCCAGGGCCTGCCCCTGATCCCGTGCAATCAGATGAAGCACCAGATCAAAGGCCGCCATGGCCCCGGAACAGGTGATGCGATTGCGGTCGATGACATAGCGCTCGCGGTGGGCTTCGACATCGGGGAACCTTTCTGTAAATCCGGTCAGCTCTTCCCAGTGTATCGTGGCGCGATGCCCGTCCAGCAGCCCTGCCTGAGCCAAAAGCCAGCTGCCAGTGTCGAGGCCTGCCAGCACTTTGAACCGCTGATCCGCAGAACGCAGGCCTGAAAGGGTGCGCCACCCGCCATGCGCGCGGAATCCATAAGATGGCATGACCATCAGCATATCCCCACTGGCGGTCTGGAGTGGGCGATGCGGCGCGACCTGCAGCCCGGATGAGGATGTCACTGGACCACCCTCCAACGCAAGGAACTGCCAATCGTACAATTTGCGACCAGCCAGAGTGTTGGCAGCGCGCAGCGGCTCGACCGTGTTGGCCAGGCAATGGTTCGAGAATCCGTCGAACAGAAGAACCCCGATTTGCTGCGGTGCAGAGGGTGATTTAGTCCATTCTTGCATGGTAAACTTCTATTTCTGCACGTTTTAAATGGCAAGCCGCGTCAGAATATGCCGCAACGCCAGATGTGGAGACGCCCGATGCAATATGGATTGTCCGACGAACAAGAGATGATCGTCTCTACCGTTCGCAGCTTTGTGGAAAACGAAATCTACCCGCATGAGGCGCTGGTCGAGCGCACCGGCGAAGTCCCGGAGGAGATCGCGGATGAGGTCAAACGCAAGACGATTGAACTGGGTTTTTATGCCTGTAATTTTCCCGAAAGCGTCGGTTGTGCAGGGTTGAACCATCTGGAGTTCGCGCTGGTCGAACGTGAGCTGGGCCGCGGATCCATGGCGCTGAATCACTTCTTCGGGCGTCCTCAGAACATCCTGATGGCGTGTGAGGGCGAGCAGGTCGAACGATACTTGATGCCCGCCGTGCGTGGCGAAAGGATGGACGCGCTGGCAATGACCGAACCCGGTGCCGGGTCAGATGTTCGTGGAATGAAGTGCGCCGCGGTGCGGGATGGCGGTGACTGGGTGGTCAATGGCACCAAGCACTTCATCTCGGGCGCCGAGCACGCGGATTTCATCATCGTTTTCATCGCGACCGGAGAGGATCAGACGCCAAAAGGCCCCAAAAAACGCATTACGGCGTTTCTGGTGGATCGCGGAACGCCCGGTTTCACCATCCGAGACGGGTACAAGTCGGTTAGCCATCGCGGTTACAAGAACATGGTTCTTGATTTCGATGATTGCCGTCTGCCGGACGCCCAGGTTCTAGGTGAGGTTGATGGCGGCTTTGAAGTGATGAACACCTGGCTTTATGCGACCCGTATCACGGTTGCTGCCATGTCCGTAGGCCGTGCACGCCGCGCTTTCGACTATGCGCTCGACTATTCCGCCACGCGCGAACAGTTCGGCCAGAAGATCGGCAAGTTTCAGGGCGTGTCCTTCCAAATCGCGGATATGATCACCGAGATTGACGCGGCGGACTTGTTGACGTTGGCTGCAGCCGATCGTCTGGACAAAGGGCTGCCCGCAAATCGCGAAATCGCCTCGGCCAAGCTTTATGCCTCGGAAATGCTCGCGCGGGTCACCGATGCCGCCATTCAAATCCACGGCGGCATGGGTCTGATGGACGATTACCCGCTTGAGCGGTTCTGGCGCGACGCGCGGGTCGAACGTATCTGGGACGGGACCAGTGAAATTCAGCGCCACATTATCAGTCGCGATCTTTTGAGGGCACTCGGTGCGTGATGGAGGGGGCCGCCTGATGTCTTCCCTGTCACGCGTTTTGCACCCCACATCCATCGCTGTGATTGGCGGCGGCGCCTGGTGCGTCTCAGTGATCGAACAGGCCCGGAAATTCGGGTTTCAGGGCGACATCTGGCCGGTCCACCCAAAAGCCGGTCAAATCGCGGGTCTGAGTGCTTTTGCACGCCTTGAGAACCTTCCAGCGGCCCCCGACGTAGCCTTTGTTGGCATCAACCGTCATGCAACGATCGAGACGATCGCGGCCCTTTCGGCCATGGGGGCCGGGGGCGCAGTGTGTTTTGCCTCGGGATTTACCGAAGCGCATGCCGAGGACGATCAGGGTGCAGATTTGCAGGTCCGTTTGGTGCAGGCCGCAGGCGAGATGCCGATCCTGGGGCCAAACTGTTATGGCTTCGTCAACGGGCTGGACCGCGCCGCTGTTTGGCCCGATCAGCACGGCATGCGACCGGTAGATCGCGGCGTGGCGATTCTGACGCAAAGCTCGAACATTGCGATCAACATGACAATGCAGCGCCGCGCCTTGCCGCTGGCCTTTATGCTGACCAGCGGAAATCAAGCGCAGACCCATCAGGCCGACATCGCCTCGGCCCTGTTGGATGATGACCGGATCACCGCGGTAGGTGTCCACATTGAAGGCTTCGGTGACCTGCGTAAATGGGAGGCGCTGGCCAAAAAGGCGCGGGATCGTAACGTGCCGATTGTTGCGCTGAAAGTGGGCCGGTCCGCCCATGCCCAGGCGGCGACGATTTCTCACACAGCATCATTGGCCGGAGGCGACGCGGGCGCGCAGGCATTTCTGGATCGCCTTGGGATCGCGCGTTTGGATGACATTCCCAGTTTCCTGGAATGCCTCAAGCTGCTGCATGTGACCGGGCGCTTGGGCAGCAACGGCTTGGGGTCGATCAGTTGCTCAGGTGGTGAGGCAAGTCTGGCCGCGGACATGGCCGAGGGGCGCAATCTGCACTTCCCGCCTTTGTCGCAAGCGCAAAAGGCTGACCTGCGCGATGCCTTGGGACCGATGGTGGCCCTGGCGAACCCGCTGGATTATCACACCTATATCTGGCGGGATACGCAGGCCATGACACGGGCGTGGTCCGCAATGATGAGCCCTGAACAAGCCCTGACTATGGCTATTCTCGACTATCCGCACACGGATGCGACCGATTGGGAATGCGCCACGCAGGCTTCGTTGAATTGCGTTGCTCAGACGGGGCGGCCATTTGCGGTAACGGCGACTCTGCCGGAGCTTTTACCCGAAGACGTTGCACAGCGACTACTCGATGGCGGTGTTATCGCTTTTGCCGGATTGCATGAAGCACTTGCGGCAATTGAGGCAGCCGCGCGGCCGCAAGCAACGGAGGCCGAACCGGTCCTGTTACCCCGGGACACCGTTGCAGATCGTGTTCTGACCGAAGCAGAAGCCAAGCAGGCGCTGGCGGATTTCGGTGTTTGTGTACCGCACAACGTTGTGGTGACGCCGGATCTGGCGAAACAAGCCTCTGCCGCGCTGACTGGTCCTTTTGCGATCAAGGGCGTCGGGTTGGCGCATAAGTCGGAACATGCGGCCGTGCGCCTAGAGGTTCACGCTGATGCCGTGGCTGAAGTCGCGGCGGATATCGGAACTGATGACGTCCTTATTGAGGAAATGGCTGTCGACGGCGTGGCAGAATTGTTGGTCGGCGTGACCCGAGACCCTGCGCATGGGTTTGTTCTGACGCTGGGTGCAGGGGGCGTGTTGACTGAAATCCTGCGCGACACGGTTTCCCTTTTGATCCCATCCTCTCGCACCGCGGTGAAAGAGGCGCTGAGTAATTTGAACTGCGCCCCTTTGCTGGCGGGATATCGCGGCAAACCAGCGGCAGAGATTGAGGCCATCCTGGACGCGGTCGATGCGGTGCAGGCTTACGTCATTGCCAATGCATCTCATGTCAGCGAAGTTGAAATAAACCCACTGATCTGCACACCGGACCGTGCCATGGCGGTGGATGCTCTGATCCGAAAGGCAAGTATATGAACCCGGTCAAAACCAAGCGCGATGGCGCAATTCTGGAAATCACTTTGGACCGTCCCAAAGCGAACGCGATTGATTTGGCGACCAGCCGGGTCATGGGCGAAGTCTTTCGTGACTTCCGTGATGATCCTGATCTGCGCGTCGCAATCCTGACCGGTGGCGGCGAGAAGTTCTTTTGCCCCGGCTGGGATTTGAAAGCAGCCGCTGACGGAGACGCAGTCGACGGTGACTATGGCGTTGGTGGCTTTGGCGGGCTGCAGGAACTGCGGGACATGAACAAGCCGGTTATCGCCGCGGTCAACGGGATTGCCTGCGGCGGCGGGTTAGAATTGGCCCTGAGCGCCGACATGATCCTTGCTGCGGAACACGCCAGTTTTGCGCTGCCGGAAATCCGCTCAGGCACAGTGGCCGATGCCGCCAGTGTCAAACTGCCAAAACGTATTCCGTATCACGTGGCGATGGAACTGCTTTTGACCGGACGCTGGTTCGACCCGCATGAAGCGAAGAACTGGGGGTTGGTGAACGAAATCGTTCCAGGTGATCAGTTGATGGATCGGGCATGGGAACTGGCGCGCCTTTTGGCCTGCGGCCCGCCCTTGGTTTATGCCGCGATTAAGGAAATCGTACGCGATGCCGAAGATTCCAAATTTCAGGATGCCATGAACCGGATCACCGGGCGGCAATTGCCGACGGTTGATACCCTCTATGGCTCTGAAGACAATCTGGAAGGCGCCCGCGCTTTTGCTGAAAAGCGTGATCCCGTGTGGAAAGGTCGATAGTCGGCCTAAGCGCGTTCAAACAGGGCTATCAGCGCTGTGTCATCTTTGTTGGGGCCAGATGCAAGATCGCCATAGATGCGAACTTCGGGCAAGGTCAGATTTCGAATCTGGCCTTGCGCCAACCGGTGCAGGGTTTCGGCAAATCCCAGCTTTTCATAATGTTGGGCATTGATCGACAGCGCGAATTGAGCACCGGGGCGGGCCACACACAGCAGTGCAGTCAAAGCTTCTGGCCCGAGGTGGCCATGGGTGAACGAACCGGATGAAACGATTCCGGAGTAACTTTCGCGCGGCACCGGGATGCCTTCGTTCAGATCGGCCTCAATGGCGTCGCGGTAGATATCCTTGCGCATGGCCTGATCCAGCATCTCGGCGCTGATATCGGTGGCATCTATCGGCCCCACACCTAGCCGGGCCAGAACCGCGCCGCACAGGCCAGTGCCTGCACCTACATCAAGCACAGGCCCTTGCCCGCCGGCGCCGACAAAAGCGCGGGCGGTATGGATGTGCAGCTGATAGTCCTCGCGCGTGGCAAAGCCTTCGTCGTAATCCCCGGCCCATTCAGCATAGAGACGCTTGTGGTCTTCCGGGGAATCCAGAGCGTAGGCGGCATGCAGGTCTGGTGTTTTGTCACTCATACCCAAAAGAAAGGCGCATTGGGGGATTCGAATCAAGTATCCTTGGCAGAGTTCTTGCATCTGGCGAAATTGCGGATCATCTAAGAGCGTATGACAGGCACACTATTTTCCTTCGGTCACGGGTACTCGGCACAGGCTTTGTCCCGTCAGTTGCAACCCCATGGTTGGCGTATCTTGGGCACGACGCGTGATCCGGCCCAATCGCAGGTGGTCAAGGCGTCTAGCGCAGAGCCGGTGATTTGGCCGGGGCAAGTGCCACAGCTGGATGGGGTGACGCATCTTTTGATCTCGGCTGCGCCAAACGCGGACGGAGATCCGGTTCTGGCCGCATTGGCGGATGAGATTGCGGAACGGGCGGCGCAATTCAAATGGGTTGGCTATCTTTCGACCACGGCCGTGTATGGCGATCATCAGGGCAACTGGGTCGACGAGGCCACCCCTGCGACGCCAACGGCGCAGCGCGGCAAATGGCGGGTGCAGGCAGAGGAGCAGTGGCAGAGTATCCCCGGCTTGCCGACACACATCTTTCGCCTTGCGGGCATCTACGGTCCCGGTCGTGGGCCGTTTTCCAAGCTCAAGCGCGTGGGTATGCGACGTATCATCAAGCCCGAGCAGGTCTTTTCCCGAATTCATGTCGCCGACATTGCCCAGGTTCTTGCCGCATCCATGTCCGCGCCTAATCCGGGGGCGATTTACAACGTATGTGATGATGAACCCGTTCCACCGCAGGATGTCATCGCCTATGCGGCCGAATTGCAGGGATTGCTATTGCCGCCCGAAGTACCGTTCGACGAGGCCGACATGACCCCCATGGCGCGCAGCTTTTACAATGAGAACAAGCGGGTCAGGAACGATCGGATCAAGGATGAGCTGGGTGTAAACCTAATTTATCCGAACTATCGGGTCGGATTGAGGTCGCTGATGACCGATGACTGAGCTATCGGCCTGATTTCCGGCGATGCGCACTGGGTGCTTAGTGATAGTTTTTGGTTATCATAACCATCCATAAAGAAAACTTATTTGCATGGTTCGAATTTGCTAGGTCTGGCGGCGACAAGACAAGAGTCGCCGATACCTTTGACAGAATGCGCGCAATCCAAGCCGCGCATCTAAAAGAGGTAAAAGTGTCATCTATATATGTTCTTGATCGCCCGCGTTTCTCACCGCGCGAACGAGCCGGATTTTAGCCAGGATTGGAGATCGACATGGACGGAAGTGATAACCCCAAAACGGGCGGATGCCCTGTAATGCACGGCGCAGGAACCCGGTCGAACCGGGATTGGTGGCCGAACCAGCTGAACCTTTCGATCCTACATCAGAACGCGCCCGCGTCGAACCCGCTGGGGCCTGATTTCGACTACGCTGAAGAATTCAAGAAGCTGGACATGAAGGCGCTGAAAGAAGACCTGTACGCGCTGATGACCGATTCTCAGGATTGGTGGCCTGCCGACTATGGTCATTACGGCGGTCTGTTCATCCGGATGGCCTGGCACAGCGCCGGTACATATCGCACGGCGGATGGCCGTGGCGGTGCCTCGACCGGGAACCAGCGCTTTGCGCCACTGAACAGCTGGCCGGATAACGGCAACCTTGATAAGGCGCGCCGTCTGCTGTGGCCGATCAAGCAGAAATACGGCAACCAGATTTCCTGGGCCGACCTGATGATCCTTGCCGGCAATTGCGCCATTGAATCCATGGGCGGCAAAACATTTGGCTTTGCTGGTGGTCGCGCGGATATCTGGGCGCCTGAAGAAGACATCTATTGGGGTTCCGAAACTGAGTGGCTTGCCCCCACCGACAACCCGCACAGCCGGTACACTGGTGAGCGCGACATGGAAAACCCACTGGCCGCCGTTCAGATGGGCCTGATCTATGTGAACCCCGAGGGCCCGGATGGTGAACCAAACGTGCTGGCCTCGGGCCGTGATATCCGCGACACCTTTGGCCGGATGGCGATGAATGACGAAGAAACCGTCGCATTGGTTGCTGGTGGCCACACCTTTGGTAAGGCGCACGGCGCGGGCGATCCTGATCTGGTCGGCCCCGAACCCGAAGCGGCCCCGATCGAAGAGATGGGCCTTGGCTGGATCAACAAGTTTGGCTCGGGCGTGGGTGACGATACCACGACCTCGGGCATCGAGGGCGCATGGACCGCAAACCCGATCAAATGGGACAACGGCTATTTCGATCTGCTGTTCGGATACGAGTGGAATCTGACTAAAAGCCCCTCGGGCGCATGGATTTGGGAACCAATCGGCGTCAAAGAAGAAGACATGGCCCCGGCGGCCGGTGATCCGACCAAGAAGGTCAAGACCATGATGACCACCGCCGACATGGCGATGCGCATGGATCCGATCTATGGCCCGATCTCGAAACGCTTCCACGAGAACCCGGAAGCGTTCGCAGATGCCTTCGCACGCGCCTGGTTCAAACTGACTCACCGCGACTTGGGTCCGCGTTCGAACTATATCGGTTCGGAAGCCCCGACCGAAGAGTTGATCTGGCAGGACAACGTGCCTGCGGTGGATCACGACCTGGTTGATGATGCCGATGTAGCGGATTTGAAAGCCAAGATCGCTGCATCCGGTCTGTCGGTGTCCGAGCTGATCTCGACCGCATGGGCCTCGGCCTCGACCTTCCGCGGGTCGGACAAGCGGGGCGGTGCCAACGGCGCCCGTATCCGTCTTGCGCCTCAGAAGGATTGGGACGTCAACGAGCCAATGAAACTGTCCAAGGCGCTGGATGCGCTGACAGGCGTTCAAGAGGCGTTCAACGGCGCGCAGTCAGGCAACAAGAAAGTGTCGCTGGCCGACCTGATCGTTCTGGCCGGTGCCGTCGGCATCGAGCAGGCTGCCAAAGCTGGCGGTCAGGATGTTGAGGTTCCGTTCACCCCGGGCCGCACCGATGCATCGCAAGAGCAGACCGATGTGGACAGCGTCGCAGTCCTCGAGCCCGCAGCAGACGGATTCCGCAACTACCAAAAGGCCGAATACACCGTCTCTCCCGAGGAGTTGCTGGTCGACCGTGCACAATTGTTAACCTTGTCCGCACCAGAGATGACGGCACTTGTCGGTGGCCTACGTGTTCTAGGCGCCAACTTCGGTGACGCCAAGCATGGGGTGTTCACGGATCGTGTGGGTGTACTCAGCAATGACTTTTTCACCAACATTTTGGACATGGGCACCGAATGGAAACCTGCCGGCAAGGGCGTCTATGAAGGTCGTGACCGCGCCAGCGGTGATGTCAAATGGACTGGTACACGCGTCGATCTGGTCTTCGGTTCAAACTCGCAACTGCGGGCGCTTGCTGAGGTCTACGGTCAGACGGGTGCCGAGGGTAAATTTGTCTGCGACTTCGTCTCGGCTTGGAACAAGGTGATGAACGCGGATCGTTTTGATCTGAAGTAAACCGACGATCATCGCAGAGATAGCGCCGCCCGAGGGGACTCGGGCGGCGTTTTCTTTGGGTCGGGTCCCGCAGGTATACCAACCATTGGGTACGATTCCGCCTAAAGCTCGGAAAAACCCCCGCATCACGCAGCACCCAGCCCTGTTTCTTACCAAAATTATTAAGCTAACTTATTGTTTTCATTAATATGACAGAGTTTCTGCAGGGAAATGTGAAGTTTTTTCAAAATGGGGGTTGCAGGTCCCAGACCTAATCCGTAAATACCCCTTCACCGGCGCTGCTGAGGCGGTGCTGACGGGTCGGAGAGACGGCCGGACGGGTTGGAGAGACAGCCGGACGCATCGGAGAGACGGTGGGCATCTTAGGGACTGATTTAGGCGGGCGCGCTGATGTTATTGGCGCAACGGTCTGATTTTTGGCTCTGGGTGTTATGTTCTTTGACATTGATGGATAACTGAAGAGATATGTGGGCGGTTTGGTTCGTTTCGACGGATTGAATGTCTGTATATCGCGCTGGTAGGGCTTCGGCTCGATGATCCAGTGTCAGCTTCACTGTTTGTACGGCTTTCGGTTTCTGATGAAACCAGAAGCACATACAGACAGAAGACTTCATCAGGATTAGCCTCCTGATGAGATGTGCAGAGGTTCGAACGTCAAGGATAAGCAGCAATGCTTTTCAACTTGAGAGTTTGATCCTGGCTCAGAACGAACGCTGGCGGCAGGCTTAACACATGCAAGTCGAGCGCACCTTCGGGTGAGCGGCGGACGGGTTAGTAACGCGTGGGAACATACCCTTTGGTACGGAATAGCCTCTGGAAACGGAGAGTAATACCGTATGAGCCCTTCGGGGGAAAGATTTATCGCCAAAGGATTGGCCCGCGTTAGATTAGGTAGTTGGTGGGGTAATGGCCTACCAAGCCTACGATCTATAGCTGGTTTTAGAGGATGATCAGCAACACTGGGACTGAGACACGGCCCAGACTCCTACGGGAGGCAGCAGTGGGGAATCTTGGACAATGGGGGCAACCCTGATCCAGCCATGCCGCGTGAGTGATGAAGGCCTTAGGGTCGTAAAGCTCTTTCGCCTGTGAAGATAATGACGGTAGCAGGTAAAGAAACCCCGGCTAACTCCGTGCCAGCAGCCGCGGTAATACGGAGGGGGTTAGCGTTGTTCGGAATTACTGGGCGTAAAGCGCACGTAGGCGGACTGGAAAGTTGGGGGTGAAATCCCAGGGCTCAACCCTGGAACTGCCTCCAAAACTATCAGTCTAGAGTTCGAGAGAGGTGAGTGGAATTCCGAGTGTAGAGGTGAAATTCGTAGATATTCGGAGGAACACCAGTGGCGAAGGCGGCTCACTGGCTCGATACTGACGCTGAGGTGCGAAAGTGTGGGGAGCAAACAGGATTAGATACCCTGGTAGTCCACACCGTAAACGATGAATGCCAGTCGTCGGGTAGCATGCTATTCGGTGACACACCTAACGGATTAAGCATTCCGCCTGGGGAGTACGGTCGCAAGATTAAAACTCAAAGGAATTGACGGGGGCCCGCACAAGCGGTGGAGCATGTGGTTTAATTCGAAGCAACGCGCAGAACCTTACCAACCCTTGACATCCTAGGACCGGCCCAGAGATGGGTCTTTCACTTCGGTGACCTAGTGACAGGTGCTGCATGGCTGTCGTCAGCTCGTGTCGTGAGATGTTCGGTTAAGTCCGGCAACGAGCGCAACCCACATCCTTAGTTGCCAGCAGTTCGGCTGGGCACTCTAGGGAAACTGCCCGTGATAAGCGGGAGGAAGGTGTGGATGACGTCAAGTCCTCATGGCCCTTACGGGTTGGGCTACACACGTGCTACAATGGCAGTGACAATGGGTTAATCCCAAAAAACTGTCTCAGTTCGGATTGGGGTCTGCAACTCGACCCCATGAAGTCGGAATCGCTAGTAATCGCGTAACAGCATGACGCGGTGAATACGTTCCCGGGCCTTGTACACACCGCCCGTCACACCATGGGAGTTGGTTCTACCCGACGACGCTGCGCTAACCTTCGGGGGGCAGGCGGCCACGGTAGGATCAGCGACTGGGGTGAAGTCGTAACAAGGTAGCCGTAGGGGAACCTGCGGCTGGATCACCTCCTTTCTAAGGATGTTCCTGGCATCTTGAGCTTGCTCTTGATCGTGGAACACTTAGCAGAAGATCAACAAACAAAGTTGATCAAACTCATGGACCGAGCCGTCCTCATATCTCTTCAGAACATATCAGGCCCGCAACGCTGTGAGGTCTGGCCCTCTCGGCAGATTTTGCGATGCAAAATCGCCTGTCGGGCAACGTCGATTTTGCATTTGCAAAATCAACTGGGTCGGTAGCTCAGGTGGTTAGAGCGCACGCCTGATAAGCGTGAGGTCGGAGGTTCAAGTCCTCCTCGACCCACCAAAAACTTTTGGGGCCTTAGCTCAGCTGGGAGAGCGCCTGATTTGCATTCAGGAGGTCAGGAGTTCGATCCTCCTAGGCTCCACCATTTGCCTTCGATTTGACCGTTAAGCACCATTTTGGTTCTTCACCGTCCAATCGGACGTCGCTTCTTCGGAAGCTTTGACATCGTATAGAGAGAAATCAATCAACACTGTTTGATCGTGCCGAGTGTGGCACTGATCTCGGTCGTTCTTATCTTCGGATAAGCGGCGCAGTTTGGGTCTAGCCGGCCCTGTCTGCGTATCCCGATCGAAACGAACAGAGTTGTCCAAGTCTAATATACTAACCCGAGCGACCTGCGTTGATCAGCTGCACGGCTGAGAGACCATATGGGGTTGCTCATTTGTCCTCGTCCAAGTGGCGGGGGCG
>NZ_CYPU01000072.1 GCF_001458195.1 Ruegeria atlantica
CCAGCGCGCCT
Organism: Ruegeria atlantica; assembly: GCF_001458195.1. GTDB lineage: Bacteria > Pseudomonadota > Alphaproteobacteria > Rhodobacterales > Rhodobacteraceae > Ruegeria > Ruegeria atlantica. The sequence goes on from NZ_CYPU01000072.1 coordinate 12, forward strand.
AGGACAGGGTGCAGGAGCATCGAGCCAAAATTGATCCGAAATACCGGCACACCGCCCTGCACCAGCCTGCGCCCCAGACCGGCCACTGTTTCGTCAAGATCGGCATCCGTTAAAGCGCGTTCGAGCAGCCAACAGGAAATATCTCTGAACAATTCCGGTTTTCTCATAATCTCCCTACCCGGGATGGACGTTCACACCAGGTCACCCGACGACCCTTGCGAATAAGACTACAGCCGCAAAAAGAAGAAAGGCAATAGGACGGCATGCGCGTCGCATTGCGGCTCGGCGGCTCCATTTGGCACAAAGCACCAATATGCGATACATCGCTTTCAGGATTTCCGCTGCCAAGCGCCTTGGTCAAATTATCCGCAAACCAACCAATGAGCCAAGGCGCAACAAACGTCTGCTTTCGTCATCCCCGACGTTGGAACGATTGACCGATTGGGGCTGTCTGCGGTCCTTCGGTGAAAGCGGGTCAATGGCAGCAAAGTCCCGCAATGCGGACATAAAATCAAATTTCCTGAACGTCCGCTATTGGTGCGAAGGGATACTCGAACCCAGAACTCTAGTTCGACGGGCTCCAACCAACAGCTAGTGGACCTACCCCAATAAAAGTAGCCTTGGAAAAACGCGTCACAGAAAGTGTGAGAGGCTCACAGACTTGCGTTCGATCAGCTGAAGGGGTGCCAAGGGGCGGGGGGTGGAGCTCGTCTATGAAGGCAAGGCCCCGACCATGCGACGTTAACAACGGACGTATTTTGCTAAGGCGTGGTCGCCATGTGGTCGCCATTTATGTGGTGCCAGCAGAGTAAATCTCGTAAATTATTGATTTTATGGTGCTGCTGGAGAGAATTGAACTCTCGACCTCTCCCTTACCAAGGGAGTGCTCTACCTCTGAGCTACAGCAGCGCTGTGGGCGGGTGATTAGACTCAAACGAAACGCGGCGCAAGGGTGTCTGGACGGTTTTTTTTGTCTCCTGTAGAGAAAGACAATGGCAGACAAAAATTCACCTAAAAAAGACGGTAAATCCGGGGACGCGCGCGAAGAACGGCTTAAGGCCGCGCTTAAGGCGAATATGGCGCGGCGCAAGGCGCAGGCCAAGGCGCGAGCGGCATCCGAGGACAAGACCGGTAAGGACGAGGGATAAGAGCAGATGGATTCGATTTTGGTAACGGGCAACGGGCCGCTGAACGGTCAGATACCGATTGCGGGGGCCAAGAACGCATGCCTGACGCTGATGCCCGCAACGTTGCTCAGCGAAGAACCGCTGACGCTGACCAATGCACCGCGACTTAGTGACATCAAAACAATGACTGCGCTGTTGCAATCGCTCGGGGCCGAAGTGTCCTCGCTGCAGGATGGGCAGGTTCTGGCGATGTCCAGCCATGACCTGACCAGCCAGACGGCGGATTATGAGATCGTGCGCAAGATGCGGGCGTCCAATCTGGTGCTGGGTCCTTTGCTGGCGCGTTTTGGACAAGCCGTTGTGTCGTTGCCGGGGGGGTGTGCCATCGGTGCGCGGCCGATGGACCTGCATGTCGAAGGGCTTGAGGCGCTGGGCGCCGAGATCGAGCTTAAAGACGGTTACTTGCACGCCAAAGCCCCGGGTGGGCTGGAAGGCGCAGTGCATGAGATGCGCTTTGCCTCGGTGGGCGCGACCGAAAATATCGTCATGGCAGCGACGCTGGCCAAAGGCACGACCGTTCTGAAGAACGCTGCACGAGAGCCTGAGATCGTCGATTTGGTAGAATGTCTGCGCAAGATGGGTGCACAGATTTCGGGCGAGGGGACCTCGACCGTCGAGATCCAGGGCGTAGATCGGCTGCATGGTGCAACACATCAGGTCGTGACCGACCGGATTGAACTAGGCACCTATATGCTGGCCCCCGCGATGTGCGGCGGTGAAGTTGAGTTGCTGGGTGGTCGGATGGCTTTGGTCGAGTCTTTTGCGGCCAAGCTGGATGCGGCGGGTGTCAAGGTTGAAGAAACCCCAATTGGCCTGAAGGTTGCCCGTAAGAACGGTCGTGTTAATGCTGTGGATGTTGTGACCGAGCCGTTTCCCGGTTTCCCAACAGATTTGCAGGCGCAGATGATGGCGCTGATGTGCACGGCCGAAGGTACCTCGGTTCTGGAAGAACGTATCTTTGAGAACCGCTTCATGCATGCCCCGGAATTGGTGCGCATGGGCGCGAATATTGAAGTGCACGGTGGTACGGCGACCGTGACCGGGGTTGAACGTCTGAAGGGAGCGCCGGTGATGGCGACGGATTTGCGGGCCTCAGTCTCGTTAATTCTGGCCGGAATGGCGGCTGAAGGGGAAACGACGGTCAGCCGGGTCTATCATCTGGACCGCGGATATGAACATGTGGTGCGTAAGCTGGAAGGCGTGGGCGCAAAGATTGAACGGATCAAAGGCCAATGACAGATGCAAGTTTCGAAGACGGACGCGAAGCCCCACTGAATCTGGGGGCCGAGGACGCCGATGACCTTCAGGTGATCTCAACCCTGGCGCAGGATGCGATTTTCCCAATCACCGAGATGACGTGGCGGCCCTCTGAACGTCGCTTTGGCCTGTTGCTGAACCGGTTCCGCTGGGAAGACAAAGATGCCGCCGCCCGCCGCGACCGCCCGTTTGAACGGGTGCAGTCGGTTCTGGTTTTCGATTCAGTGCTGTCTGTGGCGAGCCAAGGGGTCGAACGCGGCGACAAGGAAATGGTGATGTCTCTGCTGTCGATTGATTTCGAAGCGGGCGAAGACGGTGCCGGGCAGATCATGCTAACACTTGCCGGAGATGGTACGATCCGCTTGTCGGTCGAGGCGCTGGATGTCACCCTCAAGGACGTGACCCGGCCGTATCAGGCCCCATCCGGTCAGGCACCGCACCATCCGGAATAAGCGCGGCATAGCGCAGGCATTCACCGGCCCCCCCCCCCCAGGGTCTGGTGCTGCGCCGTGCGACCGTTTTCGACGAGTTCGATCTGAGCCGTGTTCTGGTCCGGTCAATTACCGAGCTTTGCACGGCGGACCATCAGGATGATCCTAAGGTGATCGCACAATGGGTCGCAAACAAAGATCCGGAGACGATCAGAGGCTGGATCAGGAACGGGGCACAAATCTGGCTTGCCGAGAAAAACGGGCAGCCAGCGGCAGTCGGTGGGCTGACCGAAGCCGGAGAAATCACGCTTTTGTATATCGATCCAGATCACATTGGTTGGGGTATTGGCGGCGCTTTGTTGAAGGCACTTGAGCAGGAACTTATCGCCTTTGGCTGTACCGAGGGGCAGCTTGAAGCCACCCAAACGGCACAGGGTTTCTATGCGCGGCACGGCTGGGAAACCACCGGAGGATGCAGTCAGCGCAATGACGTGTCCTGTCTGAGTATGCGCAAATCGCTGCACCTACAGGACTGAGGGTTGAGGCCGGCCCATCTGGGCGGTATGTCCCGATCAAACGCTCCGGAGTGCCAGAACATGCCTGTTTTCCTCGACACGACGTCGTCTGAATTCGAGACCGCCTTCAAAACACTATTGTCCGCCAAGCGCGAGGACAGCCCGGATGTGGACGCCGTTGTCGCCGGGATTATCGATGACGTGAGGAAACGTGGCGATGCGGCGGTGATCGAGCTGACCGCCAAGTTTGACCGGCTGGAGCTGACGCCCGAAACAATGGCCTTCAGCGCTGAACAGATCACCGAGGCTGTGGATCAGGTCTCGTCCGAAGATCGGGCCGCGCTGGAATTGGCCGCTGAGCGCATCAGATCCTATCACGAAAAGCAGTTGCCAGAGGATCACGAGTGGATAGATTCGTCGGGCGCAATGCTGGGTTGGCGTTGGTCTGCTGTGTCGGCTGCCGGTCTCTACGTGCCCGGCGGGCTGGCATCGTACCCGTCTTCCGTGCTGATGAACGCAATCCCCGCGAAGGTCGCTGGGGTTGAGCGTCTGGCCATTGCCGTGCCGACACCGGACGGGCAAGTGAACCCGTTGGTCCTGCTGGCGGCGCAGCTTTCCGGTGTGGACACGATCTATCGTATTGGCGGGGCACAGGCGATTGCCGCAATGGCCTATGGCACCGACACAATTGCAGCGGTCGACAAGATCACGGGTCCGGGCAACGCATTTGTAGCCGCCGCCAAGCGCCGCGTATTCGGGAAGGTTGGCATCGACATGATTGCCGGTCCGTCCGAGATTTTGGTGATTGCCGACAAGGATAATGATCCCGACTGGATCGCGCTGGATCTGCTTAGCCAGGCAGAACATGACGAAAGCGCGCAGTCGATTCTGATTACAGATGACGCCGGGTTTGGACAGGCCGTCGCCAAAGCCGTCGACAAACGCCTCGAAACCCTGCAACGCCGCGCCATCGCGGGGGCCAGTTGGCGCGATTTCGGGGCGATCATCACTGTGCGTGATTTGGACGAGGCGGCGGCACTGTCGAACCGCATCGCACCCGAGCACCTTGAGCTGTGCGTGACGGATCCCTTGGCGCTGAGCGCGAAGACTGTCCACGCCGGCGCGATCTTCCTGGGCCAGTACACGCCCGAGGCCATAGGTGACTATGTTGGCGGCCCCAATCACGTGCTGCCGACGGCTCGTTCGGCCCGCTTCTCCTCTGGTCTCAATGTGATGGACTTCCTCAAGCGCACGACCCTCAGCCAGATGACACCAGAAGCCCTGCGTGCGATTGGACCCGCAGCCGAGCAACTGGCGCAATCCGAAAGCCTCGAGGCGCATGGACTTTCAGTAGCGGCGCGGTTGAAGCGTCTGAACGGCTAAATCCTTATGGCCTAAGGGTCACGCCCGCCTCGAACCTGCACGGATTATCTAGGCAGGGACTTGAAACAACCGGTTGTTCAACGGCGCCTTGACCGAAGGACCTGACACATAGGAGCTAGACTTGGAACGCGTGGCAACACTCTGGATCGGCAATCGGTTTAGTTTTCTGGAGCATTTGTGCCTGAAATCCTTCGCGGATGTGGACCAGAAGCCGATCGTCTACCACTATGGCGACCTAGAGGACATTCCGGACTACATTGAGGCGCGCGACGCACGTGAAATATTTGATACGTCCGAGATTTACCGCGACCCGATCACCCGATCCGTTGCCGTTCACGCGGATTTGTTCCGCCTGAAGCTTATGCAAGATACCGACTATATCTGGGTGGATGCCGATGCCTACGCGAACAGACCGTTCGAGACCAAACAAGGTTATTTGTTTCCAAAGGCGAATTTGAAACGTCGACGTATGATGAATGGTGTTGTTGCCTTGCCAAGCGACAGTCCGGCATTGAAAAAAATGTGTGATTTCGCTTTCGACAGTGACCTTGTTCCGCCCTGGTGGGCAGAGGATCGGCGAAAGAACTACATCGACATATTCGGCAGATCAACTGTCTGGAGTTTGCCGCTTTCGACCTTTGGGCCACCTTTGTTCTTTCACTACATTTATGACACGCCGGAACATGATATGTGTTCTGCCCGCGCCGAGCTTTATGCGATCCCTCTCAGGTACAGAAAGCACTGGAACGATCCGGATATGTCGGAGCTCGAGTTTCTGGACTGGCAGAACAAGATGTCCGTGCATTTCTTTGGATCTTGGTTCCGGAAGATTTTTAAGGATTGTGAAATCGCCAAGGGCTCGCTTGTCGATACCCTGCTGCGGAAGCACGGAATCGACCCTTCGGATCACCCGTTGTAGTGAGTTTGTCAGGAAATGGTCTGTGTGCGTTGCCCATTTAATTTTGTTGCTATAAGTCTGTCCCGACCTGAACGGACCGCGCCTTATGACTCGTATCTCGCACATCGAACTAGATGATCGAAACCTGCCTCCGCCGACCCCCGAAATCGAGCAGGAGCGTAAGGTTGCGATCTATGATCTGCTGGAGGAAAACAGCTTTGCGCTGCCTGTGCGCGATGACCGTGTCGTGCCCGATGGACCGTACCGTGTTCAGTTGTCGATCCGCGACAAACGGCTGGTTTTCGATATCGCCACCGAGGCCGAAGAAAAGGCGGCAGAGTTTCACCTGTCGCTGGGACCGTTCCGGCAGGTGGTCAAAGACTACTTTCAGATCTGCGAAAGCTATTTCAACGCGGTAAAAACCTTGCCGCCGAGCCAGATCGAAACCATCGACATGGCCCGTCGCGGCATCCACAACGAAGGCAGCCGCGTTTTACAGGAACGTCTTGAAGGTAAGGCTGACATCGACACCGATACCGCACGCCGTTTGTTCACGCTGATCTGCGTGCTGCATTTCGGGGGCTGACGCGTGAAGCCTTTGCCGCAGTCGGTCCTGTTTTGTTGCGACCATAACGCGGTTCGGTCCCCTATGGCCGAAGGGCTCATGAAAAAGTTCTACGGCACCGGCACCTACGTACAATCCGCCGGTGTGCGAAATGACCTTGAGATTGACGGGTTCTGCATCGCGGTCTGCCAAGAAGTCGGCGTTGAACTGTCCCGTCATCGGTCACGCTCGTTTGATGAAATGCAGGAATGGGGCGACGACCTCAGCTCGTTCGACCTGATCGTTGCGTTGTCGCCGGCCAGTCAACGCCAGGCGCTGGAATTGACGCGCATTTTTCACTTGGATGTCGATTATTGGCCAATAATGGACCCTACCGGACTGGGCGAAAGCCGCGCAGACAAGTTAATTCACTACCGACAGACCCGCGACCAGATCATTCAGCATCTGAAGGGCCGCTGGGGCGAACCTACGGAGTGACCATGAACCAGACCGTCAAAACCTGTTTCGACGCTTTCAACGCCGGTGACGTCGACGGCATGCTGGCCTGCCTGTCCGATGATGTGGCGCATCACGTGAACGAAGGCCAGATCCGCACCGGTAAGGAAAAATTCACGGTCTTTTGCGCCCATATGAACCGCTGCTACAAGGAACACCTAACGGATATCGTGGTGTTTGAGGCCGCAGGCGGTACTCGTGCTGCGGCAGAGTTCACTGTGAACGGCTCCTATCTGCAAACGGATGAGGGTTTGCCCGAAGCCCGCGGTCAGACCTACCGCTTGCCCGCCGGGTCGTTCTTTGACTTGAAAGACGGCAAAATTACCCGCGTCACCACGTTCTACAACCTCGCTGACTGGACCAAGCAGGTCTCGAATGGCTGAGGTCACAGCTGTCCGCCCCCTGACCGGGGCGGCGCTGACGGATGTCTTGGATGATGTGGCGCGTTTGCGGATCCAGGTGTTTTGGGCGTGGCCGTATCTGTATGACGGCGACATCAACTACGAGCGGAAGTACCTTCAGTCCTACAGGGACAGCGATAAGGCTATCGTGGTCGGGGCATTTTACAGAGACCGCCTGATAGGCGCTTCGACCGGTGCCCCACTGACCGACCACGCTGATGATTTCGCTGCCGCCTTTGATGGCTCTGGTCTGGACCTGAACGAAGTCTTCTATTGCGCCGAGTCTGTCCTTTTTTCGGATTACCGGGGGCAGGGAGTTGGCCATAAGTTCTTTGACCTACGCGAGGAACACGCACGCAAGCTGGGCTTCAGAAAATGCGCCTTTTGCAGCGTGCAGCGCCCTGTTGATCACCCGATGCGACCGGAAAACAATCGCCCCCTGGATGCCTTCTGGCGCGCGCGTGGATACGAACCGCTACCTGGTGTGATCGCGCAGTTTTCGTGGAAGGATGTTGGCGAAGAGGGCGAGACAGCAAAGCGACTGCAGTTTTGGATGCGGGATTTGTAGATAGTTTTCGTCTGCTCTGCGGACGATATCGACGTTAGACCTCCCCGCGCAAACAGTAAGTGCCCGCGGTTCACGGCCGAAGTGGGAAACGCTCGTGGCGCATTCCGATGCCTCGCGGCAGACGCGAAGAGAAATTGAGCTACCCGTCATCTTTCGGATAGATAAACCCGTTCACTGGGTAGAAATTGCCATATCGGCCCGGTTGGGTTTCAACACGGACCAAGGTCCAATCATTGTGTTTGGATACGTCCCTGACGCCCATTTTCAACGATACCTTGTTTCGGTGCCAGTTGGCGTGATTCACGATGACTTCCCGGTCCGTGACAATATCCGACACGACAGCCACATGACCCAGGGGCATCCCGCTGGTTGCCCGAAACGACATCACAGCACCGACAGCTGGTTCATTGCCGCGTTCAAATGCACTGCGCGCCCTTCCCCACCAATCCTTGGCGTTGCCGCGAATTTGGATGCCGCTGAGGTTACGTGCGTAGGGCACGCACCACACCCTTTGCCCCCGGGCTTGCTTTTGCGCGACCTCCCGCAAAGCCATTGACTGACGTTCCGGATTGAGGTCCGCATCGGTTGGACGCTCGGCGCAAGCGGAGACAATACAACAAACTGCCACCGCAATCGCGGTTCGGGCGGTGCCGGACACGCGGGGCCAAATCGTATTTGTTTTGTGGGCGCTGTATTCCAAGATGCTTCATTGCCGGTTCGAAGACTAACGGGGTTCTACGATAATTTGACCGAAAATGAAAAGGGACCTGCCAATTCTCCAGCAAGATTTTGCCAGTTCCTTGTGCCGTTATTAACCCAATGGCTGAGATGGAAGACGCATATGCACTCGTTGTGACGGATGTTGCGCTTGAACAAGAGGTCAGCACTGAGCTCATAGTGGAGTTGTTCGTTCAATACACACGTTGACAGGATGGGGCTATACAGACCGCGAACTCACACATAAATTCGCCCGAGTTTGGACCGCAAGGATAGCCCATGAAAGTCGCTACTGCCGCCTATAACCTAGATTGGCTCGACAGCTGGGCGCAGTATGAGGACAAGCTAGACGGCTGGGTCTCGGACGCTGCGGGGCAGGGGGCGGAACTGCTGGTTTTTCCCGAATATGGCGCAATGGAGCTGTCGACGCTCGACGGGGCTGAAGTGGCGGGTGATCTGGAGCGTTCGATCCACGCGGTCTCGGATCGGATGGAGGATGTGCGAAATCTACACCGGCGCCTCGCGCAGGAGTATAAGACGTACATTTTGGGCGCATCGGCCCCGGTTGTGGATGGCCCCGGTCGACCTGTGAACCGGGCTGCATTCTATGCCCCAGATGGCAAACAGGACCACCAGGACAAACAGATCATGACCCGGTTCGAACGCGAGTCGTGGGATATTGCCCCTGGCGGCCCGCTGAAACTGTTCGATACTGCGCTGGGCAAAATCGGGGTGCTGATCTGTTACGATAGTGAGTTCCCGCTGTTGGGTCGTGCTCTCAGCGAGGCAGACCTTATCCTTGTCCCATCCTGCACCGAGGCGTTGTCAGGCTATTGGCGGGTGCGTATCGGCGCGATGTCCAGGGCATTGGAAAATCAATGCGTTACGGTAATGTCGTCTTTGGTTGGCGCTTATGAATGGTCCGAAGCTGTTGATATGAACACCGGCACTGGCGGTATATTTGGTCCACCGGACAAGGGCTTTCCCGCGACCGGAGTACTGGCCGAAGGCACCATGAACCAACCCGGCTGGACTTATGCTGAGGTCGACATGTCGGCCATCGCCGGTGTGCGGTCTGATGGCCATGTCCTCAACCGAACTCATTGGGATGAGCAATCACCCCGAGTCGATTCGGTCACAATATCCGCCCTATAGGTGATTCCGCCCTTGAAATAGGGCCAAAATAGGCTCATTTAAGCGCACATCCCCGCAGATTCTGCGGGAGCAACTTAAATGTGGAGACAACATGGCCAAGGAAGATACGCTCGAATTTCCCGGTGTCGTGAAGGAACTCCTGCCTAATGCGACGTTTCGGGTCGAGCTGGAAAACGGCCATGAGATCATCGCACATACGGCAGGCAAGATGCGCAAGAACCGCATCCGTGTTCTGGCCGGCGACAAAGTTCAGGTCGAGATGACCCCCTATGATCTGACCAAGGGTCGGATCAACTACCGCTTCAAGTAACGCCTGCCGCAATGGCGTTTATCTTAGGATCGGGCAGCCCAAGGCGGCTGGACCTATTGGCCCAGCTTGGCGTGCAGCCCGATGCCATCCGTGCACCCGACATTGATGAAACGCCGCTGAAAGGTGAGCTGCCGGTGCCCTATTGCAATCGCATTACGCGGGCAAAAGTGCAGGCGGTACAGGCCGATGGCGACGATGTAACTCTTTGCGCGGATACCACGGTCGCACTGGGTCGCCGTATTCTGGGAAAACCGGAAGACGCGGGCCAGGCGGCTGAATTCCTGCATGCTTTGTCCGGTCGACGGCACCGCGTAATCACCTCGGTCGCCGTACGATGCGGGGACCGCGTTCTGCAACGTGATGTGGTGTCTCAGGTCAAGGTCAAACGCCTGTCAGACGTTGAAATCAACGCTTATCTGGCGACCGGAGACTGGCAGGGCAAAGCAGGCGCTTACGCCATCCAAGGCCCTGCCGGGGCTTTCATCCCTTGGATTTCTGGTTCCTTTACCGGCATCGTGGGGCTCCCCCTGTCCGAGACTGCCGCGCTTTTGCAAGGCATCGGCTATCCCCTGTATCGTGAGGTGTCATGAAGGGTCGAACCATTGTTCTGGATCACATCGAAAACCGCGAAGCTGCCGCCCTTATGGTCGACGGTCAGCTGGACGATTTCCTGATTGCAGCTGACGCGCCCGCGCCGGGTACGATTTACCGTGCCCGTGCCGACCGACCGGTCAAAGGGCAGGGCGGCATGTTCCTGACCACACCTGACGGTCCGGCCTTTCTACGACAGATCAAAGGGCTCGCACCCGGTGTACTGATGTTGGTTCAGGTGACGGGCTATGCCGAACCCGGTAAGGCGCTGCCAGTGACCGATCGGGTTCTGTTCAAAAGCCGCTATGCGATCGTTACGCCTGATGCGCCCGGTTTGAATATCTCACGTTCCATCCACGACGAAGATGAGCGTGACCGCCTTCTTGAAATCGCTCATGAGAGCATGGAGGGCAGCAGCCATGGCCTGATCCTGCGGTCCTGTTGTGAGGGCGAAGGTGCGGCTGAAATCGCCGAAGATATCGGTGCGATGCTGGCCCATGCGGATCAGGTTTTGAACGATCCGGGAACTGAGCCCGAGCTGCTGCTGGAAGGCGACGGACCCCATGTTCTGGCCTGGCGCGACTGGACCGACCCGGCTGAGGTTGTGACGCAGCCGGGCAGTTTCGAAACGCATGGCGTATTGGATGCATTGGACGTGGCGCGTGGTATTTCCGAGCCACTGCCCGGAGGCGGGTATCTATATATTCAGCCCACCCGGGCCTTGGTCGCTGTGGATGTCAACACCGGGTCCGACACGTCGATGGCAGGCGGAACCAAGGTCAATTTCGCCTGTGCCAAGGGGCTTGCCCGTGCCTTGCGCGTTCGCGGTCTTGGGGGGCAAATCACTCTGGACCTAGCACCAATGCCTAAAAAGGATCGCCGTGGGTTCGAGGCCTCTCTGCGCGCTGCGTTGAAGGCAGATTTGGTCGAAACCACGCTGGCAGGTTGGACCCCTCTTGGCCACTACGAGCTACAGCGCAAACGCGGCCGTATCCCGTTGTCGGAAGTGCTGAAATGAGCTGCCCGATCTGCGCAGAAAAGTCTGTAACCGAGTTTCGGCCATTCTGTTCGAAGCGGTGTGCTGATATTGATCTGGCCAAGTGGCTGAACGGGTCCTACGCGGTTCCATCGCAGCGGGAAGAGGACGTTGAAACAGAAGTTTCCGATCCCGAACCAGAGCAACAACGTCCACATTGAAAAAATGTGAAAAAGCCTCTGGACACTGCCTGTAGCAAGTCATAGAAGGCCTCCACCCAACGGTAAACGCCGTTCCCGTGCCCGGGTAGCTCAGGGGTAGAGCAGTGGATTGAAAATCCTCGTGTCGGTGGTTCGATTCCGCCCCCGGGCACCACTTTATCTGGTAAAGTATTGGTTTCGCATCGGCTTTTGACAGTTGGCTGAAACTGCAGACAAGTTCATCAAAAGATACCTACGTGACCGGCGGTTTTTTACTTCGGTCACCACAAAAGACACGGCTATACATTGCCAGCGACTCCCGTTAAGAGGCGGTCTTTAACCTTGGAAGATGCGCTGATTGCAATACCGCAAGGCACGTATCCCCCGGCTGATACAAAGAACACCACCGTGAAACAGACCATCGCAGATGCGCTTGCCCGCAAGGGTTACGATACTTTGACACAAGTCCAGCAGGCCGTGACACAGCCCGAGCTGGAAGGGCGCGATATGTTGGTGTCGGCGCAAACCGGATCGGGAAAAACCATCGGGTTCGGGTTGGCGATCGCACCACAGTTGCTGGGCGAAGATGAGACGTTCGGGGCGTCCGGCGCGCCGTTGGCTTTGGTGGTTGCGCCAACGCGGGAACTGGCCATGCAGGTCAAGCGCGAGCTGAGCTGGCTGTACTCGGATGCTGGTGCGTTTCTGGCCTCGTGTGTTGGTGGCATGGATATGCGTGATGAACGCCGGGCTCTGGCGCGTGGGGCGCATATTGTTGTCGCAACTCCGGGGCGGCTGCGCGATCATATCATGCGTGGTTCCATTGATCTGACCGCGATCCGTGCTGTGGTTCTGGACGAAGCCGATGAAATGCTGGACCTTGGATTTCGCGAGGATCTTGAGTTCATCCTGGATGAAACTCCGGCAGAGCGGCAAACGTTGCTGTTCTCGGCCACGGTCCCGCGCGCCATTGCTAACCTGGCAACGCGCTATCAGCGCGATGCCGAGCGGGTGAGCACGGTCAGCGAGAAAACCCAACATGCCGATATCGAATATCGTGCGATGATGGTGGCGCCGCGGGACGGGGATAACGCGATCATCAATGCACTGCGGTATTACGAAGCCCCCAATGCTATCGTTTTCTGTAACACCCGGGCGACGGTGTCACGACTGACCACGCGGCTGTCCAACCGCGGGTTTTCGGTGGTGGCACTGTCTGGTGAGCTGACGCAGAGTGAACGCTCTAACGCGTTGCAGTCGATGCGCGATGGACGTGCGAGGGTATGTGTGGCGACAGATGTCGCGGCGCGCGGAATTGATTTGCCGAACCTCGATTTAGTAATCCATGCCGAGTTGCCCAACAGTCACGAGACGCTTTTGCATCGCTCCGGGCGCACGGGTCGGGCAGGGCGAAAGGGCGTCAGCGCCCTGGTGGTCGAGCCGTCATCGCGGAAAAAGGCCGAGCGTATTCTGAAGTTCGCAAAGCTCACGGCGGATTGGGGCGTCGCCCCTTCTTCGGATGAGGTGAACGAACGGGATCAGGCGCGGATGCTCGCCTCGGATGACTGGCAAGTCGAAGTTACCGAAAGTGAACAGGGTGCTGTTCAGCACCTGGTCGAAAAGTTTACCCCTGAGCAAATAGCGGCAGCGTATCTACGTCAGTATAAATTGCGCCATTCAGCACCGGAAGAGTTGGCCCCGGTGACGGCGGACCGCCCGAAACCCCGGGCCGCCTTTGGTCCGAGCGTTTGGTATTCCTTGTCTGAAGGTCGCAACCAAAATGCTTCGCCGCGCCATTTGCTGCCGATGATCTGCAAGGCCGGTGATCTGACCAAAGACGATATCGGTGCGATCCGGATTGCCGATGATGTGTCTTACGTCGAGATCCGCGAAGCCAGTGTTGCGGGCTTTCTGGCGGCTGTTGGACCGGGTATGAAAATCGAAGGTTCGAAAGACGTTGTGCGCTTGGATGGCGCGCCTGACGTGCCAGCGTTTGAGCGTCCAAGGTCCAACCGCCCACCCAAGGGTAAACCGCGTCCGCGCAAAGGGGACACCACCCCGGTTGATTGGAACGATGCCCCGACGCCCCGCAACCGCAAACCCAAGCCCGAAGATCGCAAGCCCAGTAAAGCAGCGGAACGCGGTTTCAAACAGACCCGATCAAAAGAATATGGCTCGACACCGCACCGCGACTCGTCACTGAGCGAGCCGGATGTTAAATTCACGGCAACGAGCGCAAAGAAGAAAACCCACAAAACGCCCGCTAACAAGAGCAAAGACGGAAGCGTAAAGCCCGGCGATAAACCCACCAAAGGCCCGCCGCCGCCCAAGGGAAAACCCAGCAGCAAGAAGAATCGCGCCCGCGTTTCAGCCGCGAAAGCGGGCAAGGGCGGAGAGGCTGTGCCGAAACGGCGCAAGACTTAGCGCCGCTCAATGCGGCCGCGGCAACGCGCCAGCGGTCATATTCCCGTCGACGCTCAGGTCCGAGCGTCGACGATTTCGAGTATCCGGTTGCGCTGAATCTTACCCGATGGCCCCTTTGGCAGATCACGCAGGATGTGAACCTCGTCAGGGGATTTGAACCGACCCAGCTTGGTCTCACAAATTTCTAAAAGGGTCAGCGAGGTCAGTTCGGACCCGTCGCGGATTTTGACAGCGGCCTCGACGGTTTCGCCATAGCTACGGCAGGGGCGTGCAAAGGCTGCGGCTTCGACAACGTCGGGGTGGGAATAAAGCGCCTCGTCGATCTCACGCGGGGCGATGTTCTCGCCGCCCTTGATGATCAGCTCTTTCAAGCGGCCCGTGACATAGACGTATCCATCCTCATCCATACGCGCCAGATCGCCGGTGCGAAGCCATCCATCGGCAGTAAACGTGCCTGCGGTCGCCTTCGGATCCTTAAGGTATTCAAGCATCACATTTGGTCCGCGTATGACCAGTTCACCCTCGGTTCCGTGTGGGACGGGCTGTTGGTTCGCATCGCGGATCGCGGCGTCGTTTCCATAGGCAACACCTGGTGAGCCGATCTTGCGCACACCCGGCGGAAGTGGGTTCGAAAGGATCTGCGCGGCGGTTTCGGTAAGGCCCATGGTTTCGACGATGGGAACGTCGAACCGTTCTTCGAAAGCCCGTTGTACGTCCGGTGCCAGCGCGGACGAAGCAGAGCGCCCGAACCGCAACCGCTGACGGGTTTGGCTGTCCGGATTGGTGTCCGATTGCAGCAGATGAGAGATGATGGTGGGCACAACCGAAAACCAAGTAGCCTGAGTCTTTCCAAGATTGTCCCAAAACCGGCTGGCTGAAAACCGTTCGCACATAGCAAGGGACCCGCCCGAAACGAGCGTTCCCATCACAGTCACACAAAGACCGTTGATGTGATAGATCGGCAGGACGCAGAAACCGCGATCCGTGTCGGTCAGCTCATGTGCGACAGCGGTGGTCCAGCCGCCAGCCAAAAGGCTAGAATGGGTATGAACAACACCCTTTGGTCTGCCGGTTGTGCCTGATGTGTACATGAGAAGGGCATGATCTTCCGGCGTCAGGTCATAAAGCTGGCTATCTGCGTCACCAGCATCGGCGATCTGCAAAGGTGTGATCACGGCAGGGCCGGCTGTTCGGTCGAACAACTCGGCTTGATCTGGGTGCACGAAGGCAAAGCGCGCGCCGCTGTGTTCAAGGGCGTAGGCCACGGCACTGTCGCCAGCGACGAGATTGATCATTGTTGCCCGGAATCCGCCATAGAGAACGCCGAACAAGGTGACAAGCGCTTCGCGGCAATTGGGATAGATAAGGGCGACGCTTTCGCCTTTTTGCGCCCCAAGGCGGGTTAGCATGCCTGCAGCGTTTTTGGCCGAGTCGCGCAGTTCAGCCCAGCTCAGATCCTGTGCGCCATCGGGAAACACAAACCCGGTTCCGCCCTGATCGGCTCTTAGGTCCAGCCAATCGCGGACCGTTCCTTTGGGCGGTTCCATCATTGGCCAGCCTCCCTCCAATACGCGCCGAATACATCCTCGAGCGCGGGTTCGCGTGGGGCTGTTTCACGCACAATTTTGGTGGTCTGGACGAAGTGCCGCCAATGCAGGTTGGTGTCGATAGAGTTTCCGCCCCAACTGCCGCATCCCATAGACAGTGAGAAAGGCATTCCGTTGGTGAAGCTGCCGCCGGTGGCAAAGGTATGGGCCTGGTTCACGATAACCCGGCAGGTGGGTAATTCTCGGCCCAGCTCAATAGCGCGCGCGTCGTCGCTGGTGTGGATGCCGACCGAATGTCCGGCCCCCTGATTGGCTAGGACACGCGCTGCAGTGGCCTTGGCAGCCGCATAGTCCGACGCTCGGTACAGCGCCAGAACGCGGCTCAGCTTCTCTCCAGACAGGGGATGATCAGGACCGATCCCATCGGTCTCTACTGCCAGAAACTTCGTGCCTTCGGGCGCTTTGTCTGCCATCCCCAACGCCTCAAGCATCTTGTCGGCGTCCTGAGCAATCGCTGATCGGTTGAGGTGCCCGTCCGGCCAGAGACGTGCAATGATACCATCAGCATCTGAAGCAGGGACAAGCGCACCGCCTTCGGCCGCCATTGCTGCGACGAAGTCGTCATAGACTGCGTCCACCACCACAACCGCGTTCTCGGACGAGCACGAAGTCGCATTATCAAAACACTTTGATGCTGTGATCTTGGCCGCCGCCGCCGACAGATCGGCGGTTTCATCGACAATCACGATGACATTGCCGGCGCCGACCGCGACGGCCGGTGTGCCGCAGGACTGGGCCCGGTGGACGTTGTTCTGACTACCGGTGCAGATCACCCGATCCGAGGTCTCCATCAGCCGTTGTGTTTTGGCCTTTGATCCCGGTGCGGGGATCATCTGGACCAGGTCCCGGTCCAGCCCCAGCTTTTCAAACTCGGCGTGTATGAAGCTTAGCAGCATCTCACAGGATGCCACGCCCTTGGGCGAGGGGGCGACGACGATAGCATTGCCACCCTTGAGAGCATTAATGATGTTGTTGGCCGGTGTAGCGGCCGGATTGGTTGAGGGAACGACCGCGCCTACGACGCCGATCGCACGGGCGATTTCCGTGATGCCTGTTTCAGGATCGTCGCTGATGACCCCATATGTCTTTGCCTCGGCAATGTCGCGCAGAAGACCCAGAGATTTGCGGTGGTTTTTGGTGATCTTATCGGGGACATTGCCCAGCCCGGTGGTTTCAACCGCCAGTTCTGCCAGCGCCTGATTGCGCGCGGGTTCCATGATCGCCCAGCCTGCCGCCAGCGCCGCCTTGTCATAGAGCGCCTGACTGCCTGTAGCCTCATAGGCAGCCTGAGCCTTGCGCGCATGTGCCACGATCCGGTCCACTTCGGCGATTTCGGGGGCTATGTCGTTTGGAGCGTTCATTTTGGTCCTCGATTGGTTGTCCGGGACGGGTTCTACCCGCCCCGATTTGGGTCGGTTAAAGACCAGCCAGCAATTCGTTCAGCGTCTGCTGGCGCTGCGCCCACATCTCGATCACTTCGTCACGTGTCATGATGTGCATGGGCGAGCCACCCGCTTCCATCTTCTTGGAAACGCGAGAATTGGCGAACATCTCGGGCACGGTTGCGGCCAATTTTTCAATCACCTCAGGAGGTGTTCCCTTGGGCACCATTACACCCCGGAAATTGACCGAGGAGTTGTCCACGTCCAGCCCCTGTTCCATCATCGTCGGAACATCCGGCAGGAACGTGTTGCGTTCAAGATCGGCAACGCCGAGGATTTTCACATTGCCCGCCTCTTGTGCGCGGAACGCATCGGACAGGTTGTTGATGCCGCCCATGACTTCACCAGCGATGACGGCCTTCATGGCTGCTGCTCCGCCACCTTTGGTCGGGATGTAGGCCATCTTGGTCCCGGCTGCCTTGTCGATCTGCAGCGCCGCGATGTGGTGGCCCACAAAAAGGCCCGCGCCGGATACCGTCAGCTTGCCTGGGTTTTCCTTGGCATAGGCGACAACATCATCCATCGAGTTGAATTCACTGTCGGCGCCAACCACGAACACGGCCGGGTCTGCGCCCCAGTTCGCGATGGGTTCAAAGCTGTCGGTCGAGTATTCGACGCCACCCTTGATCGACTGGGCGATGAAATGAGGAACGTTGTAGGCACCCAGCGTATAGCCGTCCGGATCGGCCTGAGTTGCGAACCAGTTCCAGCCAACGCGCCCACCGGCACCAGGCTTGTTGATGATGGCGATGGGCATTCCCAGCGCATCCTCGTTTCCAGATGTCATCGTGACGATCCGTGCCTGAAAATCGGTCGCGCCTCCGGCCCCGTAACTGACCATCATCATGATCGGCCGTTCGGGATAATCCTCGGCCATTGCCGCGCCCGTCAGGCCCGTCAGAGCCATTGCTGCCCCTGCAATCAATCGTTTCATTTTGCGTTTCCTCCCTGATTTGGTTCATCCGCGCATTTGCGTGTTCAGAACAGAATTTCTCTTGGTGTGTAGACGTTCAAAAGCATGGCAAAGAGCCCGTACATCACTGCCACAAAGACCGCCGTGATGATCCCGCGTTTGATCCAGGTTTTGACCTCGGAATGGGGGGCGGGGTCGTAGATCGACAGCAGGGTAAAAAAGGCGATGGTTGTTGCGGTGTAGAACCCCAGCGTCTTCGCCGCCCAAAATACGTGGATTAGCGTGATGATCAGCCCCGGCAGCAAGTTCACGAACATCGTCCGCGTCACGCCGTTTCCGACTTTGGACAGACCCATAACTGCTTTGCCAAATGTCCATCCGGCCAGAACCACAAAGACCGTTGCGATCAGGCGTGGGAACAGGAATGCCTCGGCGGGTTGTTGCGTGTAACTGACCCATGCGACCCACAGGCCAACTGCAAAGACCAGACCTGACCCGAATACGTGCTGTGAGCGGTTCATGCCTGTGCCTCCTCTTTGGTGGTGTAGCAGCGACTGCGCAGTTCCATCCAAACCGAATAGGCGATCGAGGCCAGTACCACTGCGATCAGGAACAGGTTTAATCCACCGGTCATGAAGTACGAAGCCTTGCCGACGGTCGCGTCAGCGATCATTCCACCCTGGATGAAGTTGGCCTCGGCGATTGGCCCGAGGATCAGGCCCAGTACCAACGGTGCAGCCGAGAAACCGAGGCGTTCCAAAAAGAACATGCCGATGCCGAGGCACGCCATCACGTAGACGTCGCCCATCGAACCCTGAACCGAGTATGCGCCAAAGACCGAAAGGGCCAGAACGATGGCGGCCATAACCGATTGCGGAACCTGTGCGACGCGTGCGGCAAGACCCGCGACATAGAGGCCGAAGATACACATCAGCACCTGCCCGATCAGCATCGAGTTGATGAAAGTCCACGCCACGTCCGGATGGTTATCGAACAAATCCGATCCCGGGAAAATCCCGTGGATCAGCAACCCGCCCAACAGCACGGCGGCGGTCGGGCTGCCGGGGATGGACAGCGTCAACAGTGGAACAAGCGAAGGTCCAACCATCGCGTTGTTGGCAGATTCCGCGGCAATCACGCCCTCGGAATGTCCAGTGCCGAACTTGTCCTTTTCGGACGAAAACTTCTTGGTCTGGTCATAAGCGACAAGGCCCGCGATCTGTCCACCGACGCCAGGGATCAGGCCGATGATCGAACCTGTCAGCGTTCCGATGCTCAGCGCTCGGGTGCGGCTGAACAGTTCCCTGAACGCCGCCAGGATCGAGTGGCGTTGCACTTCGATCACTTCGGCGCCTGAGTTGTGCCGCCCTTTGGCAAACATGGTCAACACCTGTGGGATCGCAAACAGGCCAATCAACGCGGCGATTATGTTGATGCCGCCGCCCAGTGCGGGGTGAAAGATAAAGCGTTGTGCACCCATGATGTCGTCGAATCCGATGGTCGCCAGCCACAACCCAATACAGCCCGACAGCAAACCCTTGACCACTGAGGCCGAGTCCAGCGTGCCAATGACCGTCACTCCTAGAATGGCCAGCCAAAACAGGTGCGATGGTCCAAAGGCCAGCGCCCATTGCGCCAAAACGGGCGTCAGGAAGATCAGCAGCAGAACGCCAAAAATTCCGCCCACGGCCGATGCCAGAAAAGACAGCTGCAAGGCGCGGGCACCTTCGCCTTTTTGGGCCATCGTGTGGCCATCCAGAGTGGTGGCGATGTTCGCCGGAGCGCCAGGGATCTTCAGTAGGATGGCGCTGACCGCGCCGCCAGCCACGGTCGAGGTATAGGCTGCCCCCAGCAGGATCAGGCCTTGCGCGGCCTCAAGTTGGAAGGTGAACGGGATCAACAGGGCCACCGCCATCGTTGGTGACAGGCCGGGGGTCGCGCCCAGAATTAACCCTCCGATCGTGCCGCCCAAAAGCAGCAGGAACGACATCGGCGTGAACACATCTCCGAAGTAGTAAATGAATTCCATCCTGGGCCTCCCAACCCGTCCGTTCGCACTTTTACCTTTGTTGACAAATCAGGTTAGGGGATGAAAATAGTATTGCAAATGTTTTCATAAATTTGACCGGTTGGGGTAAAATTATGGCTAACTTTCAGAAGGGTAAGGTGGATATTGTAGCTGTTGCAAAGGCTGCAAAGGTGTCGCCGTCTACGGTTTCACGCACCTTTAATCACCCCGATCTGGTCAACCCGGCGACTCGCAAAAAGATCAATAAAGCGGTGCAGCGCTTGGGATACATCCGCAACCGCGCGGCCCAAACGATGCATGGGAAACGGTCGGGAACAATTGGCCTTGTCGTGCCCACAATCAATCACGCCATTTTTTCCGAGGTCATTCAGGCCTTTTCGGATTCGATCGACCAGGCAGGGTTCAGCCTGTTGCTGGCGTCCCATGGGTATGACCTGGATCGGGAGTACGCGATGGTTCGCAAGTTTCTTGAACATCGCGTGGACGGTGTGGCGCTAGTCGGGTTGGAACATTCCGACGCCACCAACCGCTTAATCACACAGCAAAAGATTCCCGCGCTGGCAATCTGGAATTTCTCAGAAGAATCACCCTTGCCCTGCGTTGGTGCGGATAACCATTTGGCTGGGCGATTGGCGGCGGAACACCTGCTGGAGCTGGGGCACCGTGACATCGGGTTGATCTTTCCCGAAACTCAGGGGAACGACCGCGCACAGCACCGCCTTTCCGCAGTGCATGAAGCATTGGGCGAACAGGGGGTTTCCGTACCTGATGAGCATGAAACCCAAGCGCCGTACAGTGTTTCTCAGGCCAAGCAGGCTGCCTTGGCCCTTTTGACGACGCCGAAACGTCCGACGGCATTGCTGTGTGGCAATGACGTCATTGCGCAGGGGGCGCTGTTTGCTGCCCAAAAACTTGGACTAAGCGTTCCCGATGATCTGTCGATAATTGGTATCGGGGATTTCAAAGGCTCAGCGGACGTCGAACCCGGCCTTACAACCATCCGCATTCCCGCAGAAAACATCGGAGCACTGGCCGGTGAGAAATTCACCGATTTCATCACGTCGGATGACCCAGAGCATTTCAGCATCCGCTGTGATTTGGAATGTGTCGCCAGACAAACGACCCGTTCGCTGGCGACCTGACAGGCCTGGGCAGAATAGCTAGGCTATGATTGCCTCAATCTTATCCAGCGTGGCCGCATTGACGGCAACACCATCGGTCTGTGCCAGCCTGCGTTTGCCACCGCGCCCATCGCCGGGCAGATGCGCTCCGTTCTGTGCGCGGATTGCGCCGACCAACTCGCTGATCCCCGAAGTAAACGCATCGCAAGAGGTTGCGGTTGGATCTATCGCAATGAAAAACTGTCCGGTCTTGGGCGGCCCGCCGGCGGTGCCGGAAAAGGGCGAGGCGTTGATGCCAAGGGTCGCTCCGGTCAACGCTGCGGCCATAATCTCTGTCAGTAGGGCAACACCGACGCCTTTGTAGCCGCCTGACGGTGCCATCGACCCCTTAAGGCCGACGTTGGGGTCTGTGGTCGGGTTGCCATCTGCGTCCAGAGCCCAGCCAACCGGGATCAGTTTGCCTTCGCGCGCATGTTTCATGACCTCGCTTTTGGCAATCGTGCTGGCGCTTTGGTCGATCAGCAGGGCGGGCTGGCCGTCCGCGCCAGGCGCGGCGATCGAGAAAGGGTTGGTGCCGACGACGGGTTTTGCGCCGCCCGAAGGCGCGATCGAGGCCGGAGCGTTGGTGAACCCCAACCCCACCAATCCCGCCTGCGCCAAACGGTACGTATGGTAGCCAAGGACACCGCAATTATAGCTGTTGCGGATCGACAGTGCCGCGATCCCCTGTTCACGTGCAGCTGGGATAAGGGCCTCAAAACCCATATCAATTGCGGAATGGGCAAAGCCGGTTGCTGCGTCCACGTTCACTGCGCCGGGGCGCGGGCGCGACAGTTCCGGTTGGGCTGTTCCGTCCACTTTCCCACATTGCACGTGCTCGCAATAGATCGGGATGTAGGCCAGCCCGTGGCTGGCGACCCCATCCGCCTCGGTTGCAGCCGTCGCAACGGCCAATGGCCGGGCGTTGGCTTCAGCGGTTCCTGCGGCAACAAGCGCACGGAAGGCGAGATCTTCGATCTGCTCAAGGGTCAGTGTACGGGTTTCAATCATTGGGACCTCTTCAATCGTTGTCGGATAAGCCCGCTCCGGCCCCGCGCAGGCGGGATTCCTCGGTGGCAGGGGCGTATGTGCGGTGGGCGAACCGGTTTAGTACCGTCCAATCGGTCGGATCGGGTTCAGCCCGTGTTCGATGTGGGGCGGGGGCGGTAAGTTGGCCACCAAGGTGCACAGATACCTGATGTGCCCGGTCCGGAATCGGCGCGTCCAGGGACAAATCAAAACCGTCGGTTTCCGCTAGTGCGTGGTCATAATCTACACTCACGCAGGTCGCTAGAAAGCGTGCGGCATTGGCCGCAAATGGAAGCAGCAGTGCGGGTACGGCTACGTTTCTTATTGAGATCGGGGATGAATTCAGGCGGTGGGCACAATCGGACAATAATGCGCCGGTCACCAATGGGCACAGCTGGTTTTCGCTCTGCCATTCGCCGCTCAGATCAGACGGGGCGTGTGTCTTTGGTGTGCTCGCCAAATCCAGTTGCAGCAGCTGAGCTAAAGCACCGGTACCGTTTTGCCCGTGCGCGCACAGCCAGCGCGTTGCTTTCGCGGCTTCCTCAGCAAGGCCCCAGCTATATCCAGCTCCTCGGGTCGCACGCTTTGCGGTGGCTTCGACCTCATTCAACGAGACGTTCATTGGGAAAGCTCCGGATAGACCCACAGATCTGCGGTTTTGGCATTCAGGTCTTCGGGGTAGGGCGCGCCAGCATACATGCAGATACGCACCCAGCGGTCCGAGCGTGGGTCAAAATGCGTAGCACCAAAAAAGGATAACTTGGCCCGGAGCATATCGATGGGCATGACGCCGGCGCTGATTGTGTTGTCGCGAAGCTCGCCATATGGCGCGACAAGGCCGATCTGCGCACGCCGGATCGTGTGACGGTGTTCAGGATGGCGCAGTAGGAACTCGGCTATCGACCTATCGTCCTGCCAATTCTCAAGATCCGCATAAGCCAGCGCGGCGTCTCTGGCCGGGGCAATGGGCTGTTCGTATTCGGCAATTGGTTCCTCGAACCGTTCACCCAAGCGTGGTTCCAGTTTTTCTTCAGACACGTACCAGGCGCGCGCGCAGTTTGCCTCTGCCGACCATTCCAAATCCAGCGCCCAACCAAAGCGGTCCTGAATCGCGGTGCGGACCTGATCGACGGTCATACCCCCGTTGATAACCTGTGCTTGCGCATTTCCGTCAGCCATACAGCCGGTCAGGCCGTCCACCAGATCGCCATAGGGTTCCAGAACAAGTGAGGCGAGCAGTTCCTGCCCTTCTTCGCCAAGTGCGGTTTCGGACCATCGGATCAGCCTGTCCCAAGGGTGGTCCTGCGTCAGGTCATTCTGATCCAGGTAGCTGTTAATTGCCGCAAGATCTGCATTCAGCGACGCAAGCTTCTCAATCTGGACCGGATGTTCTGATCGCCACCACGACATCGACAGTTTGCTGCGATCGTAGATTTCACGAAAGTGTCGGGCTTCATCCTCTGACGCTGTTTGCAGGGATCGCACCCGTGCCAAAGCTTCTTCGCGCGTCATAATCCAATTGTTGAACAGCACCGGGTGGTTCACGATGAACGGAGCCATGCCAAGGCCGGTAGAGTTACCGATGCCCAGCCACTGCGCAATCTCGGGGTCCAGATCCGCCGTCTGCATTCCGCCTTTGGCGAGGGCCATGTGTTGCACCAGATCGCGGACAAATGTTCGCGTCAGGTAGACCGACAGCATTTCCGCCTGAAACGGTGCGTGCAGTTCTGGCCGGTTCGCTATCTTCTCGCGATCTGCGGCGCCGAACTTGCCCGATCCGTAAACGGCCGTCGTCCGCATCAGGTAGCCGACTTTATGGATTTGCTCCAAGTCGGGCTGTTGTCCGGCAGCCAACCTGTCAACCACGTGTTTCCACAAACGCACGGACCGGTTGGCACGAGACAGTGACAGCTCGCTTTCGCTTACGCGCCCGGCTTCTTGCAAAGGCACGTTTTGGGACAGGCGTTGGATGTCCTGCTCCGTTGGGATGCCATCGAATAATGCGAATGTGGCGTCCCACGCCTCGGCGATCACCCGGTCCGACCGTTGTTCGGGCGGCAGGTCATGGGCAAACGCAACCAGCGAATAGGCGCGATCCGGACCTTGCGCCGTGTAGACCGCGTGGCCGACGCCGTTTTCGTCGATCTCAAAAACAGGGCGCATAAAGGCCCAGTTCTCACGCGCCATACGCCGGGTCAGTTGCCGCATGAAGCTGAGTCTGCACTGATGCAGCGACCCCAGCCGCGACAGGCGCATAACCTGCGCAGGATCGCGTCGCGGGATATCAGTACTGACGAGGTTCATGCGGTTTTTGGTCCAAAGTTCTGATCGAAAAAGCGGTACCAGTTTCCGCCCATGATGCCTGAGATTTCTTCGGCGTTCATGCCAACGTTGCGAAGCCCGGTTTCGATATTGCCGAAGTCGCGATTGTCCTCGAACCAGCTCGGCATTGGCGGAAAGCCGGGATTGCTGGCGGAACCTTCGCCATAGTCAATTTCCTTGGTCCAGCGACCAACGCGCATCCATTCGACGATGCTGTCGGGCTGATCCTGACACAGGTCAGTTCCAATCCCCAGATGCTGTGCACCGTATTTGTCAGCCGTACGGGCGATCATCTCGCAAAAACTCTCCAGCGTGCAGTCGGACTTGTCCTTCAGGTGGTGAGGGTAGACCGAAAAGCCCAATATCCCACCGTTTTCGGTCACTGCGCGGATCACCGCATCGCGCTTGTTGCGCAGGGCCGGGGACCATTCGTGCGGGTTGGCGTGCGTAATGGCAATGGGGCGTTCGGACATCTCGGCGGCCTCGATGGTCGAGCGATCTGCCGAATGGCTCATGTCTACGACAAGCCCAACACGGTTCATTTCTTTGATGACCTGTTTGCCCATGCGGGTGATGCCGGTGTCTTCGGCCTCATAGCAGCCGGTCGCCAGCAGCGACTGGTTGTTATAGGTCAGCTGCATGAACCGCGCGCCCAGATCGTGCAGGATTTCCACCAGCCCGATATCATCTTCGATAGGCGAGGGGTTCTGGAAACCAAAGAACACAGCGGTCCGCCCGGTTTCCCGGGCGATGTCGATATCACTGGCCCAGCGGCCCTTCATGATCAGGTTGGGGTATTGCTCGAACCAGCGGTTCCACTTTTCAAAGTTCAGAACCGTTTCGCGGAAGTTCTCGTGATACGAGATGGTGACGTGGATCGCATCCACCCCCCCTTCGCGCAACTGGCGGAAGATCTTCTCAGACCAATTGGCGTATTGCAGCCCGTCGATGCGCATCAGACCGGTGTTCCCGCGCTGATGTAGGCTGTTTTAACAGTGGTATAGAATTCAGCCGCTGCCTTACCCTGCTCACGTGGACCGTACGAGCTGTCGCCGCGCCCGCCGAACGGAACGTGATAGTCAGTGCCTGCGGTCGGCAGGTTGACTGTGACAACACCGGTGCGTGCGTTGCGGCGGAAATGCGTTGCGCGCGCAAGGCTTTGTGTCACGATGCCCGAAGTCAGTCCAAAGTTGGTTGCGTTCACCACGCTCAGCGCTTCGTCATAGCTGCCGACCTTGATGACGCTGGTCAACGGCGCGAACATCTCTTCGCGGTTGATCCGCATATCGTTGTTGGTGTTCAGGAAAACGCCGGGGGACATGTAGAACCCGTCATGCGGCATCTCAAGCCGCTGACCACCACAGGCCAATTCTGCGCCCTCAGATTTGCCCAGATCGACATAAGTGAGGTTTTCGCTCAGCTGCTGTTCGCTGACGACTGGCCCCATCTGAACGCCGTCTTCCAGCGCGTGGCCGACTTTCATGGCCTGCGCACCCGCGACAAGTTTTTCGACAAATGCATCGTGCACACCGGCATGAACGACCAGACGCGAGGACGCGGTACATTTCTGACCTGTTCCGCCAAAGGCTCCGCCCAGTGCCAGCGTCACCGCCAGATCCAGATCAGCGTCATCCATAACGGCCAGTGCGTTCTTGGATCCCATCTCCATCTGAACCTTGGTCAGGTTCTGAATGGCAGCTGATGCGATGCCCTTTCCGACCGGAACCGAGCCGGTGAAGGATATCGCGTTGACCTTTGGGCTTTCTACCAGACGCTGACCAATCGAACGGCCCGAGCCCATGACTAGGCTGAACAGACCTTTGGGGATGTCCTGCCGCTCGATGATTTCGGTCAAGGCCACAGCAGAGGCGGGCGTGATATTCGCCGGTTTCCAAACAACTGCGTTGCCGTAGCAAAGTGCCGGAGCAATCTTCCATGACGCGGTCGCAGTCGGAAAGTTCCACGGGCTGATGATGGCTACGACGCCTACGGCTTCGCGGCGCACGTCAATCTCGACGCCGGGACGTACGCTGTCGGCGTTCTCGCCGATCTGGCGCAGGCATTCGGCTGCGTAATAGGTGAAAAACTGACCGGCGCGATAAACCTCGCCCTTGCCTTCGGCCAGCGGCTTGCCTTCTTCGCGGGCCAGCAGAGTGCCCAGCTCTTCGGCGCGCGACATCAGCTCGTTGCCGATATTCATCAGAACCGCTTGCTTGCGTTCGGGGCCGTAGGCTGCCCATTCTGCCTGTGCAACACGCGCCTGATCCAATGTGGCCTCAAGCTGATCCGCGCTGGCCTGTGCGAACATGCCAACCAGATCGCTCAGATCCGAAGGGTTGCGGTTTTCAATTTCGGTCTCGCCCGCCAGCCATTCGCCAGCAATCAGGTTCAGTTTTGTCACGATGCGCCCCAGAGTCATGAAAATTGGTCTGGCGCAGAATGGCTTTTTGAGTAGATATCAGTCAAACTCAAATAAATTGAGCAAACTTCAAAAAAGGTGAAGCTTGGCGATCAAGATCGAGACCTTACGGTGTTTTTGCACCGTTGCCCAAACAGGCAACCTGATCGAGGCGGCCGACCGGTTGGGCCGCACGCAGTCGGCGGTCTCGATGACCCTCAAGCAATTTGAGGATCATCTGGGTAAAAAGCTCTTTGAAGGAGAGCGCAAAAACCAGTTGTCCCCGTTGGGGTTACAGGTTTTCGAAGTGGCATTGAAACAAGTCCGCCAATTCGATCAGGCCGTCTTGGATGTAATGGCCGCAGCAAAAGCAGAGCACGGTTTGCTGCGCATCGCGTCCGTTCCATCGGTTGCGGCGCTGATTTTTCCTAAGGTTCTGGCCTATGTCACAGAACGCTTTCCCGGAGTAAAAGTCGAATTGCGCGACACAGATACTCAGCAGGTATTGGACGCACTGGTTGAGGGTAAAGCGGATATTGGCATCGCCTCAGGTCAGCACGCGCTGAACGGAGTTCGGTCGCTTCCGTTGTTCGAAGACAGGTTTGGGCTGGTATGCGCCTCTGATCACCGTTTGATACGACAGCCAAATACGCCAACAATTGACGAAGTCCTGACACTTCCGTTTATACGAAACGCGCTGTGCGATCTGATTCAATCGCCCAAGTTCCGGGCATCCGAAGCGCAGGCGGATGTTACCGTTCACAACACCCATTCCCTTATCACAATGGTCAAGACCGGGGATTGGGTAACGGTGTTGCCGCAATCGGTCGCCAGTTTCATGCCCGAGGCGACGGCGTTTCGCGAAATTGCGGATTTGCCCGATCAGCGCCAGGTCTGCCTCTATGTCAGTGAACATGCGCGGTTCAAGCATCTGACCGAAGAGGCGGTCGCTTACATTCTGGAACTGGGCGCTGCCTGATGGCAGAGTACGAGTTCACGGCCAATTTTCGACAAAGCCGAAACATTTCTATGATAATATCGAATTTGAGTGCTTCTTGGACGTAACGCTTGATGGGTGACGCGTCGCCATGTTTCAATTTTTATTGCCGGGTCGGCGCATCGTGCGGCTGACCCAAAAATGGGAAAGCATCGGCTTTCCGACTTTGTTTGCACGGTGCACCACGGCCCCCGGGCATAGAAAAACAGCGCCGCAGACGTCCAACATGGAGACACAAATGAAAAAATTAGCCACGTTACTGGGAGGCGCATCCGCTGTGATCGCCGGACCCGCCCTTGCTGCTGATATCGTGATCGGCGTGCCGAACTGGCCTTCGGTAAATGCGACGGCACATATTTTGAAAGTTGCGATCGAACAGAACCTCGGTCTTGAGGTTGAGCTTCAGAATGGCACCAACCCGATTGTGTTTGAGGCGATGGACTCCGGTGCCATGCACGTACACCCCGAAGTTTGGATGCCCAACCAGCAAAACCTGCATGATACCTACGTAAAAGATAAGGGCACGGTTACCTTCAACGCAAACGGAGTTGAAGCCTTCCAAGGTATGTGCGTCGACAAGGCAACGGCCGAAGCACATGGCATTACGTCCATTGAAGACCTGACAAATCCCGACAATGCTGCGCTATTTGACAGCAACGGTGACGGGCAGGGTGAGCTATGGATCGGTGCGCCAGGATGGGCGTCGACCAACGTCGAAAAAATTCGGGCCAAATCCTACGGTTATGACCAAGTTTTTGAACTGACGGAAATTGACGAGACAGTGGCTTACGCAAATCTCGACAATGCAATCAAGGCAGGCGAGCCGTGGGTTGGGTTCTGCTACACGCCGCACTATGTGTTTGCCCTGCATGACATGCAGATCTTGGAAGAACCGGCGTACGACGCGGCCAAGTGGAACGTGCTGCAGCCCACAGACGACCCGGATTGGCTGGAAAAATCCGAGGCCGGCGTTGCCTGGGATCTTGCCTACCTGCATTTGCACTTCGCAAAGTCGCTTGAGGAAGAGTATCCGGAAGTGGCGACCATGCTGTCCAACATGAAACTGGATACGGACACGGTTTCGGCGATGACATTTGCATTGGTGATCGAAGGCCAAGAGCCTTTGGCTTACGCAGAGGAATGGGTCGGTGCGAATGAAGATGCCGTTCTGGGCTGGATGTCAAATTGATTGACGCCCACCGGATTTGAAACTCTGGCAGGCCGTCGGGACAGCCCCGGCGGCCTGTTTTGCACCAAAGGGACAAAAATGACCGAAACAGTCGTTAAACTGACGGATGTCTGGAAAATCTTTGGCGCAAAAGCCGAAGAAGCCATGGAAGCCGTCCGGAATGAAGGCATCGGAAAGCCTGAAGTTCTGGAAAGATTCAATTGTGTCGTTGGCGTGCAGGGCGCGTCCTTCGAAGTGCCAAGGGGCGAGATTTTCTGCATCATGGGCCTGTCAGGCTCTGGCAAATCTACGCTGGTACGACACGTTAATCGCCTGATCGAACCGACCGCCGGAAAGATCGAAATTCTGGGGCAGGATGTCTCCAGGATTTCCGAGGCCGAGCTGCGTCGCATTCGGGCCATGCAAATCGGGATGGTGTTTCAGCACATGGCACTGATGCCACACCGATCGGTTCGCGATAACGTCGCCTACCCGCTGGAAATCCGCAAAGTGTCGAAATCGAAACGCTGGGCGGTTTCGGATCACGCATTAGGGTTGGTAGACCTGACAGGCTACGAAGACCGCCTGCCCAAAGAATTGTCGGGCGGCATGCAGCAACGGGTTGGGATTGCCCGCGCGCTGGCCTCGGACCCCGAAATTTTGTTGATGGACGAGCCGTTCTCGGCGCTGGATCCGTTGATCCGGTTGCAACTGCAGGATCAGTTCAAGGCTCTTGTGGCGCAGCTACAAAAGACGACGCTGTTCATCACGCACGATCTGGACGAAGCCATTCGCATAGGTCACCGCATCGCGATCATGAAAGACGGTGTCATTGTGCAGATCGGTACGCCGGAAGATATCGTCATGAACCCTGCAGACGACTACGTGCGAGAGTTCGTGCAGGGAATTTCCAAACTCAAACTGGTCAAGGCGCATTCAATCATGGAGTCGATCGAAAGTTACTCTGGCCCGACCGATGGCGCGCCGCGCGCGGATGAAGGGGCGGATTTGGACCAGTTGATCGACCTTGCCGTCAGTACGGACCTTCCGGTCATCATTACCGATGCTGGCGCTGATGTAGGCGTGGTCACTAAACCGCGTTTGCTGCGCGGAATTCAGGGGGGCAAAAATGACTGATGCAACCACGGAAGTAAAAGTCACGGCCGCATCGGATATCGAAGTCGACCGCGAGGCGCTGGACCGCTCGATCCACGAATTTACCGGTCCAAACGGCGACTACTACGTCAACGCGTTTCACAAAATCCATGACGCGACCAGCGGTATTCCCAATACCTTCAACATCTGGGCGGCTGTTTTGGGACCATTCTGGTCTGCGTCCCGCGCGATCTGGGGGATGTTCTGGACCTTCCTGATCCTGGAAATCATCGCCTGGGTTCAGATCGGTCGCGGTGCCTGGGGCAACCCCGGCGCTGATCTGGCCGAACGGGCTGAACGTCAGCAGACCCGCGCGAACGAGCTATTGGAACGTGCGACTGCGGCCACCGAAAAGGCGGACATTGACCGGTTCAACAAGTTGGCAGCGAATATCCAGAAAGCCGCAGATGCCAGTTTTGAGAAAGCGGCGTCGGCCCAGTCTGAGGCGTTTGGCATCATGGTTACAGGCCTGTTGATGTTGTTGGTATTCAAACTTGCGCAAGGTTTTTATGCGGACCGCGTGTACGAAAAGCAGTACTCGAATTGGCGGACAGATCCTGCTAGCACCGAAAGCGGCCGCTCGACCCGCAACACTGTTCTGGGTGCTGTTTTGGTGGCCGCAATTGGCCCGCTGATCGTTTACAAATTCACCGTCAACGCCTCACTCCCATTGTTGGATGCATTCCCCGAGCAGGAAGTCTCCGCGATGATATTGGGCGAAGGCAACGGAACGTTGTTCTCAAATCTGGCAAGCTGGATGGAGGCGCAAATAGATGCAGCCGCCGCAGCCGGCGGGGATGTATTCGACGGTATCGTGGCGGGTGTGCGATCTGTTCTGGATGCGTTGACGGTGGCATTGATCGGTTCCCCGTGGCCGGTTGTGATGTTGGTGATCTGTGTGACCGCGTGGCGCGCGGCAGGGCCACGGGTGGCAATCTTCACCGCGTCTTCGTTGGCCTATATCGCGCTTCTGGGGTACTGGGATGTGGCGATGGAAACCGTGGCCTTGGTGGGCGCGGCGGTGCTGTTATGCGTGGTTTTTGGCATTCCGCTAGGCATCTGGTTCGGCAAATCCAAGCGCGCCTACCGGGCGGCCGAGCCGGTTTTGGACCTGATGCAGACATTGCCGGCTTTTGTCTACTTGATCCCAATCATCGCTTTCTTTGGCACAGGCAACCCGCCGGGCATTTTGGCGACGATCATCTTTGGTATGCCGCCAGTTATTCGCCTGACTGCGCTGGGGATGCGCGGGGTTCCGGAAAGCATCAAAGAGGCTGCCGTGGCTTTTGGGGCGTCGAAATGGCAGTTGCTCAAGGATGTTGAGATCCCGCTTGCCCTGCCGTCGATCATGACCGGCGTGAACCAGACCATCCTGATGTGCTTGTCGATGGTGGTGATTATCTCGCTGATCGGCGGTGGAGGTCTGGGCAAGGAAATCCTTGAGGCGCTGCAATACGCTGCCAAAGGTCCGGGTCTGCTGGGTGGGTTCGCCATCCTGTTCCTGGCCATGGTCATGGACCGTATCGTTCAAGGTGCCTTCCGCCGAGAAGACGAGAAACTCTGAACGCAAACGCCCCCGGTTCACTTCGGGGGTGTTTTTCTTTCACCGGAGACGCAGATGACCGACCGTTACGAACAGTCTATGATGGACAATCTATATTGGTGGGGGATACCGACCCTATTTCGGTGCCCCAATCAAGGTCCCGAAGGGCAGGACATCGCTTTGGTCGGAGTGCCGCATTCGGCAGGCAACGGCACAACCGAGCGGGATCAGCATTTGGGCCCGCGTGCTTTGCGGCATGTCTCGGCCGTACAGCGGCGGGTACATTCGGTGTTTGAAATTGATCCGTGGAATAGCGCAAAGATTGCAGATGTGGGCGACGTTCCATTTCCGCGGGCAAACGATAACGAAGACTGCATCGAACGGATTACGGCTTTTTACAAAGACATCGATGAAGCCGGTGCGCGCCCGGTGTCGATTGGCGGCGACCACTCCATCACTGGCGGGATCGTGCAAGCGCTGGGTCGCGGCAAGCTGGCTGGTGGAGAGCCTGTCAGCTTTCTGCATTTGGACGCGCATACTGACGTCTTCACCAAGGTCGATCATTTCCTGGGGGCGAAGAAATCAGCGGCCCATTGGGGCGCGTATCTGGCGGATCAGGGGCAGGTCGACCCCACGCGATCCATGCAAATTGGACTTAGGGGCCATCCGCGAAGCTTGGACTGGCTGCAGCCGTCCTACGACTATGGCTACAACATCGTCACCATGCGTGAATTTCGCCAGCGCGGGCTGGAAGACGTCGTGGCTCAGACCAAAGAAATTCTGGGCGACCGCCCGGTCTATATCACGTTCGATCTGGATTGCCTTGATCCCACTGTCGCGCCTGCCGTGTCCAATCTGGAACCGGGCGAGAAGGGTTTCGATATTGACGAGGCTGTCGGCATTCTGCGTGCCGCGCGCGGGTTGAACATTGTGGGTGGGGACGTCGTTTGCATGATGCCAACCAAGGACAGCCCGAACAACATCACCGCGCTTACGGCAGCTGCGGTGATGTTCGAAATGATCTCGATGATCGCCGAAAACGCCAGCTAGCGCCGTGCGTCCACAGCCTGCGCCAAAACGCAGAGCAGTTCGAACATCAGCGAAATGCCCAGCCACGCGGTGCCTCCGTTCGGATCGAATGGGGGCGATACTTCGACCAGATCAGCGCCAATCAGGTTCACACCAGACATCCGGCGGATGACCTGCTGCGCCTGAAAACTGTTTGGTCCGCCGATCTCGGGCGTTCCGGTGCCAGGGGCGTAGGTTGGGTCAACAAAATCAATGTCATAGGTGCAATAAGTTGGTGCTTGCCCAACGATACTGCGCACCTCGGCCATCACGTCGTCGATGCCCCGATCAAACAGTTCCTCGATACGGATGATGCGAATACCCTGTGCCTCGCCCCACTCGATGTCTTCGGTGTTGTAGGCGGTGCCCCGGATGCCAACTTGAACAAAGCGTTTGGGGTCGACCAGTCCTTCTTCTACCGCCCGCCGAAACGGAGTGCCGTGGGTGAACTTATGGCCCCCAAAATAGCTGTCGAACAGGTCTGTGTGACTATCGAACTGGATCAGGCCAATGGGGCCTTCGGCGGCAAGCGCACGCAAAACGGGCAGGGTGGTCAGGTGGTCCCCGCCAGCGGTGAGCGGAACAATGCCTTTTGCCTGTAGGGTCGAGTAGAAATCCGTAACCCGGTTCAGAGTATCTTCGATATCAACCGGATTGGGCGCAACGTCGCCAAGATCGGCGCAATTGACCATTGAGAACGGCGCGACGCCTGTGGCCGGGTTCATCGCGCGGATCATCGTGGAATAGTCCCGCAATTGTCGCGGACCATGCCGCGCGCCGGGGCGATTGGTGGTGCCGCCATCCCACGGGATGCCGATGAGACCGACCTGAACATCCAAAATCCGTTCGTGATCCAGGTCCAGGCTGGGCAAACGCATGAACGAGGGGATGCCGGCAAACCGGGCCAGCTCCATGGCCGATACCGGCTGAAAAAATGAATTAGTCATGGCCTTATCCTTCGCGCAATTCCCATTGGACCCTAGCGGCCCAATGAAGTGTTGGGAATGCTCTGTGGTTTTTATATCAGAATGCGGAAACGTTTCCGGATTTCGGTATCCTGTTCGGCGCTCAGGTATTGTGGGTGATGACTGGCCAGAACCTCTTTTGCGTGATGTCGGGCAGATGACCATGCGTCTTTCGCACCATCATTTTGCCACGTGCGGGGCTCCTGTCGATCGGCGAGTTCGGGGTAAAAGTAATCCCGCTCCATCGCCGCATAGGTTTGTTCACTTCCCAAAAAATGCCCGTCACCCAGAACAGAATGGCAGATGGCGTCAAAACCCAGGTTTTCCTCGCTCACCTCAATCCCGCGCAGCGCCCGATAAGTGTGTGAGTGCATTTCGTTATCCAGAACAAAACCCTCGAAACTAGCGCCCAATAGCGATGCGGTCATGCCTGAGCTTTCATAGATCAGGTTCCCCCCAGCCAGTGCCGCGGCAAGCGATGTCATGCCTTTTTCAACGCCGTACTGCGCGTCGACAGCCTTTGCGTCGGTCATGGAGGCGGCTACGCCCGAGGGCAAACCTAACCAGTTCGTGAGCTGCGCCGAGGCCGCGTTCAAAACAGCCGTCTCTCCGCTGCCGCCGGCAAAAGACCCGGTCCTGAGGTCTACGATGAAAGGCCAATTGGAAAACACCATCGGAAATCCGGGTCTGATCGCGTAGACCATGACAAGGCTGGCCAATGTCTCGGCCAGCGATTGCGCCAAAAACCCGGCCAAAGTCGCCGGGGCCGTGGCACCGGCCTGCGCCGCCGTGATGCACGACATGGGAATGTTGTGGGCGACGCATTCATAGACGACATCAACCGCATCCTCCCCATACCGCAGTGGCGAAATCACTGGGCTGATATGAGCTTTCAGGAAGGGGCGTTTGGCGAATTCACCCGGCCCTCCGGCGACGATATCCAGCAACTCGACAATGGGGCCGACATGTTCGGCCAGAGTAAACGATGTTGCCACTGGTTTGGTCGTATTGCGCACCAGCGCATAGGCGGTGTTGACGTCCAGATCGAATACATCAGGTACATCTGTGGCCACGCAACATCGGGTGAACCAGCTGACATTGGCCAGCGTGTCCTGCAATCTTGTGAAGTCGTGCAGGTCCTCCAGCGTAGAGGGGCGATAAAGACCGCTGTCGATGTCCAGCGTTTGAACGGCGGCGCCACCCGTGCCGAAAAACACGCGGTCGCCGCCAACCTCGATCGAGCGGTTTTCGTCCCGGCCATGGAACACGAAACTTTTGGGGGCTGTATCGATTGCGCGCTGAACCATTTCACGCGGGAACAGCAACCGGTCTTGCTGACCCGCCTGCGCACCTGCGGTTTTGAGGTCTGCCGCTAATCTGTCTGGCACGTTTCCCATGCCCAAACGTTCCAACAGCTGCAGTGCTGTATCGTATATCTGTTCGATCTCGCGTTGGCTCAGAGGTTTATAAGCGCCGCCCTTCTGGCCGGGTGGGCAGGGGTCTACGACCGGTTTGGCTGCTCGCTGGGCATGCCGCGCTTTTCGGCCGCTGCGTTTAGAACCCTCTGATGACATCCGGTCCAATTCCTTTTTATCACTTTCCTGCACCGTAAGGGGCGGAACATCCCGGCATCAAAGGCGAATTGCCTTTTTCAGAATCCGAAATCGCAGTTTCGATTTTCCTGTACCCGCATTTGCGCAGTTGTCGCCCCAGCCTTTTCTTCCGCAAGACTTGGACAAAATCTTACGGAGCAAAGCCAATGAAGTCGCGTACCAAAGTCGTTGTGATAGGTGGCGGCATCGCCGGATGTTCGACCCTCTATCATTTGACGCAAGAGGGGTGGACCGACGTGGCGCTGGTCGAACGGAACGAATTGACCTCGGGCACGACGTGGCATTCGGCCGCGCAGGTAACGAACTTTGGCATGAACCAGACGATGGTAGGCCTGAAAACGCACTCGATCCAATTGTACAAGGAATTAGCCGACGATCCGGATTATCCGATCAACTATCACCACGGGGATGGGGGGATACGGCTCGCCAACACCGAAGGCCAGATGCAGGGCTATCGCCACTTTACATCCATGGCGCGGGGTATGGATGTGCACTTCGAGGTGATTGACGCGGACGAATGCGCCCGCCGACACCCTCTGATTTCAACCGACAACCTGATCGGCGGGCTGTGGGACCCGCTGGACGGCGATATTGACCCCGCTCAGTTGTGTCAGGCATTGGCGCGCCGGGCGCGCAAGGCAGGGGCAGAGGTTTATCGGAATACACCAGTGACTGGTCTGGAGCAGCACGCCGACGACACCTGGACTGTGCAGACCGAGCATGGTGACATCGATTGCGACATCGTGGTCAACGCCTGCGGATATCGCGTCAACGAAGTCGGCGCCATGATGGGCGTTCATCATCCTGTTTCGTCGATGGAGCACCAGTACTTCCTAACCGAAGAGATACAAGCGATACGCGACGCAGGTCACCGGATGCCGCTGCTGCGTTGTCCAATCAGCGACTATTATTGCCGGCAGGAAAAAAACGGCCTGTTGCTCGGGTTTTACGAACAGGACTGCAAAACCTGGGGTATGGACGGGATTGATCCGAACTTTGTGAACGCCCTTTGCCCCGACGATCTGGATCGCGTGACCGACGTGTTGGAGGGCGCATTCGCGCGGATGCCAGCGCTAATGGAGGTTGGCATTCACACCGTGGTCAATGGGCCGATTACTTATACGATCGACGGGGCTCCGCTGGTGGGCCCAATCCCCGGAAAACGCAACGCCTTTTGTATCATTGGCCTGCGCGCAGGTCTGGGCGAAGGGGGCGGGCATGGGTGGCTGCTGGCCCAGCAGATCGTGCATGGTGAGGCTTGTTACGATACGTGGTGCCTCGACCCCCGGCGGTTCACTGGCCATGCAAATTTCGAATTGACCGCGCTCAAGGCCATCGAAGATTATCAAAACGAATTCCGGTTCCACTTTCCGCATGAACATCGCCCAGCAGGGCGTCCCGCCAAGACCACACCTCTTACTCCGGTGCTGGCGGCGGAAGGGGCCGAGTTCACCGTGGTCAATGGGTGGGAGAGGGTGGATTATTTCAAACCCTCGCCGGAGTTCACGCCGACGCATAGTTTCGGTTTTGACGAAACATTTGACGTGGTCGCCGCTGAGGTTCGGAATGTGCAATCGGGTGTTGGACTGTCCGAGGTGAACGGGTTCAACCGGATCGAAATCACTGGAAACGACCGGCATGCTTTTCTGGACCGGATGTTCTGCGGGCTTGTGACCCGGCGCGAGGGGCGAGTTGGGCTAGGGTACCTGCTGAACGATCATGGTATGATCAAAGCCGAGGCTACGATCGCCAATATACCGGCCAGCGACCGGGGGGAGGCGCGCGTCTGGTATGGCTCAGCCGCAGCAAGCGAATTTCATGACATGGATTGGCTGCGTCAGCACATGCACGGCGATGAAGACGTTCATTTGCGCAGTTTGACAAATGATCAAACCATATTGGTGCTCGCTGGCCCGAAGGCGCGAGACGTCTTATCGGCCTGCGCCCGAGGGGATTGGTCGGCCGAGGTTTTCCCATGGCTCAATGTGCGTGAGTGCTTCGTTGGCATCGCTCCGGCTACGGTCATAAACCTCAGCTTTTCCGGTGAATTGGCTTATGAGATACACGTGCCCAATGCCTCGCTCTACGCGGCCTATCTGGCGTTGCGGCACGCAGGTGAGGCGCACGGGTTGAAACTGTTCGGAGCGCGGGCTGTTGAATCGATGCGGATGGAGAAGAGCTTTCTTCATTGGAAAGCAGACCTGATCACCGAGTTCGATCCGTTTGAAACCGGATTGGACAAGTTCGTCCGATTGAATAAGGGTGATTTTGTCGGGCGCGACGCGTTGATGAAACGGCAATCGGAAGGTCCACGTAAAAAGCTTGCGGCACTTCAGGTCTCCTCGACCCTGGGTCCTGCACATCCCGGAGCGTCCTTGATGCAGGGGGATCAGGTGGTCGGCACCGTCACGTCAGGCGAATGGGGGCACCGCACCGGGCTGAACCTAGCGCATGCATTTGTCGACCCCGTCTACACGGATATAGGCTCCGAAATGGAATTGGACAGCTGCGGACAGAGGGTGCACGCAACGGTCATTCCACCATGCCCATATGACCTGGGCTTTGACCGGATGAAGGCGTAAGCCTGAACCCAAAGTCAAATTCAGCATTGCCGTGCGGTCAAATCTTTGCTTGGCTAGTTTCGAGCAAATCGAAACAATGATTGGCACCCATGTCCAAATCGCTGAGCCTGAGATGGTTGGAAATCTTCCAATTGATCGCCAAATCCGGATCGATCCAACAGGTCGCGTCCGAAACGGGTCTGTCGATCAGCACAGTTTCGAACCACCTGCGCAGCTTGGAGAACACGCTTGGTATCGAGCTGGTCGATCATGGGCGCAGACCCATGGGCCTGACACCCGCAGGCGAGGTCTTTGCGCGGTACGTCCGCGACGGTTTGACTGTTCTAAAGCGGGGCGAGGCCGAAATCCGAACGGGCAACTGGCAACACGCGACCGACTTGCGATTGGCGCTTATTGACGATTTCGATAACCAGATCGCGCCCGATATGGTTAGATTCCTGGCGCAGGCATTGCCGCGCTGTAATTTTCGTCATTATACGCGCCCCAGCCACGAAATCCTCGCCAAGCTACAGGAACATAAACTGGATGTAGGCGTTGCCACCCGACCACCGGGACGAACCGAAGGATTGATCGAATATCCGTTGATGCGGGACCCGTTTCTGGTCGTGCTGCCCAACAGTTTTGAAGGGTCGCCTGAAGAGCTGTTTCACCCGGACGCGGAATTGCCTTTGCTGCGTTATTCGAGGGACTACGTGATCGGGAAGCAAATCGAGATCCAGCTGGCGCGTAGCAAGTTCAGTTTGCCGAACAGGTTCGAACTGGAGTGCAATCAGTCCATTATCGGTTTGGTGGCCCAGGGTAGCGGTTGGGCGATCACAACGGCCGCCTGTTTTCATCGGACTCAGCGGTTCCATAACAGCGTCAAAGCAATGCCGTTTCCCGGCAGAAACTTCGTGCGAACCGTGTCGCTGTTCACGACCGAAGTGTATCCCGTGACGACCTCGGAATTGATCCAGAAAGTTATGGTGAAATTGATCCGGCAACATTTTACGCGCCCAATGTGCGCCAAGCATCCTTGGTTGAAAGACGACTTCCGCACGATGGAGGGCGAAGCGGCTTAGCCCGACGCGGGCTTACCAAGCGACGGTCGATTTACAATTCTCGTCGCCAGTTGTTCGCCAGTCCCTGCGGTTTGGTTTTCGACCATCTCAATCAATTGCAGGGCTGCTTTATGCCCCATTTCACGGTGGGGGACATGCACTGTGGTCAGAGCCGGGGAGACGATCCGGGCCAGTTCGATATCATCGAAGCCCGTGATCGAAACATCGCTGGGTACATCGAGCCCCATTTTTTGCGCCTGTCGCAAAGCACCAACGGCTAACACGTCATTACCACACAGGATTGCTGTCGGCGGCGTGGCGGCGTTCATCAGGTCGCTAAAGGCTTTGGCGCCGTTTTCGATTTCATACGACGTTTCGATAACGGTCAGATTGTTGGCCTGAAGCCCACGATCAGCGACTGCTTCTCGGATGCCCTGAACCCTGAGACGGGCGCGGTCATTTCCGTCAACGCGAGCCGAGATCACGCCGATCCGAGTGTGCCCTAACCCAATAATGTGACTGGCGAGGTCGAACATCGCCGCGCGATTGTCAAAGCCTACTGAAGGCAGTTTGGAGTCTGGCAGATAAGACCAGGCGACCAAAGCGGGAATATTCCGCTGGTCCAGAAAGTCATAGATCTCGGGATCGCGGTCATGCCCGATCAGCAACAACCCGTCGGCCCCACGCGCAATCAAGGTCCGGATTTGCTCTTCTTCGATTTCCGGTTTGTAGGCCGAACTTGAAACCAAAAGCGTATAGCCGCGCTGGTGCAGTTCCTCCTGAAAGGCCTGAAGGCCCCGCGCAAAAATCGCGTTTTCCATGGTTGGAATGATCGCGCCGATGGTGAACGACCGCTTGGCGGCCATTACGCGGGCTGCAAAGTTTGGCGTGTACCCTAGCGCATCAACTGCGGACTGCACGCGTTCACGGGTCGCTTTGACCACCCGGTCCGGACTGTTGAGGCAGCGCGACACAGTGGCAGTCGAAACACCTGCCATTTTTGCCACATCATCCAGTGTCGGCGCCGACCGGGATTTCGCCATTTCCAAACTCGCAATTTGCTTTTGCTGATAACTCTAAACTCAACTGCGGTGAGAGGGAAGCAATTATGTAAGCGCTTGCATTTTTAATGTAAGCGCTTACAAATGACGTTGGGCCGAATCTGAAAAGGGAGTCCAAGAGATGTTTCTTGCTGCGTCCGCACTCGTGTTTGCCGTCTATTTTGCGAACGTGGCGTTGGGGGCTTTTGCAAACAGCGCCTTTCTTGGTGACGTCGGAGAGATGTTGGTTCTGTTCGCGGCGTCGATCCTGTTCGTTGTCGCAATTCTAAAAAAGGAAGCCGCTCGCGACGCAAAAAGCGATGGCTGATTTTTTGCTTGGGAGGGCACTAAATGAAAAACGATAGAAATGAACTGGCGTCCGTCGAACGTCGTAATTTCCTGAAGCTGAGCGCCAGTGGTTCGTTCACTGCTGCGCTTGTTGCAGGTGCCGGTGGCGTCCTGTGGTCGTCCGAAGCTGTAGCGCAGACAGCTAAAGAAGAAAGTGAGCGTGAAAAGGCAGCGGACCATGTCATGACGGTCGCAACCGCATACGTGTTAGGCGCTTCGCGCAGCTATCCGATCATGCAGCTTGACCTGAAAGAAAATATCCAAAACGCAACAAACGGCAAAGTGTACGTCAAGCTTGCGCCTGGTGGTCAGCTGGGTGCCGGTGGTGCTTTGGTGCAGAAGGTGCAGGGCGGAACCATTCAGGCAGCGCAGCATTCGCTGTCCAACTTCGCACCATTCGCGTCGACCGTTGACCTTATCAACATGCCGTATCTGTGCGGTTCGAACCAGCGGTTCACTAACCTTGTGCATTCCGACACATGGCAGAACGAAGTTCACCCGAAAGTCGAGGCCGCCGGGTTCAAGGCCCTGTTCTATGTGGTGATCGACCCGCGCGTCGTTGCCGTGCGTCAGGGTGGTAATGCCATCATCACGCCGGGTGACATGAGCGGCGTGAAGTTCCGCGTGCCCGGCTCAAAAATGCTGCAGCAATATTATCGTATGGTCGGCGCGAACCCGACACCTGTTGCTTGGGGTGAAACCCCCTCGGCGATCAAACAGGGTGTCGCGGATGCGCTCGATCCGTCGGTCGGAGCGCTGTATGTGTTTGGCTTCAAGGACATCCTCAGCCACGTGACCTTTACGCAGGCCGTTCCGGACAGTCAGGTTTATTCGTGTAACCTCGAATGGTTCAATTCGATGCCGCCGGACGTTCAGGAAGGCATCATGTGGGGTTCGGAAATGACCAGCCATCAGAACCTTTCCAAAGTTCCCTCGGCACGTGCCTTTGCCATGGCCGAACTAAACAAGGCCGGAGTGGAGTTCCATTCGCTTAACGCGGATCAACTGGCCGAGTGGGAAAGCGTTGGCGGCTATCAAAACGCCGATTGGGATCCGTTCAAGACAGAGTTGGCTGGGTCGATGGACGCATTTGAGAAACTTGTCGAGGCGGCCGGGACGCAAGGCAAGTACTACGTCCACGACGCATGACCTAAACCGGCGGGCGTCCTTTTGGCGTCCGCAATCACTCAACAGCAGTCAGGCCTGAAAGGGCCCGAAACAGATGGCCGTGCCTGACTGTTCTGTCGCCGAGGGAACACGATGACCTTACTCCGAAATATTGATCGCAACGCCGAGCGCTGGCTGCTGCTGGTGTTCTACGTGATGCTGGTCATCACCATGGCCATCGAGGTTCTGCGGCGCGAGATATTCGCTTATTCCTCGATCTGGGGAGAAGAAATCGTCCGATATTCCTTCATCTATCTGGCCTGGATCGGTGCTGCGGCGGCGGTCAAAGAGCGGGCGCATATCCGGATTGATGTCGTCATGCATTACCTCGGGCCGCGTCCCAAGGCCCTGCTGTACATCTTTGGCGATCTTGTGATGTTCGCAGTCGCTGTGATCGCGCTTTATTGGTCATATGAGGCGGTTCACGTCTCGGCCAAGTTCGGGTCAGTGACTGACGGCCTTCGGGTGTCCAAAGTCTGGTTCCTGATGGCGGTGCCGACCGGTTTTGCGCTGATGATCTGGCGCCTGATCCAATCTTTTATGCGTGACATCAAATCCCTTCGCGACGGCACGCCCGTCTTCGAAGGTGACAAGCTGTTTGACTGAGGGGATTTGAGATGCTCTGGAATACTCTCAATCAAACCGTAGAACTGGGCTGGGATTTTTACCTGCCCGTCATTCTGTTCGTTGTGCTGATCGCCATGGCTGTTCCGGTTTGGGCGGCGATTGGTTCTGCTGCCATCGTGATGTTGGTCATGTCGGGCGATCTACCGCTGAGCCTGGTGGGCGAGAGTCTGTTTACCGGGATCGACGCCTTTGCCCTGACAGCCGTGCCGCTGTTTATCCTGACAGGTGACGTGCTGGTCCGTACCGGTTTATCACGTAAATTCCTGGATGTGGCTGAGGCGCTGACTTGCTTCGCCAAGGGCGGGTTTGGCTCGGCCACCGTTCTGGTTTGCGGCATGTTCGCCGCCATTTCGGGTTCGGATGCCGCTGGCGCGGCCGCTGTCGGTCGCATGACCATCAACCGGTTGGTCGAAAGCGGGTATCCGCGCCCCTACGCCTGCGCCTTGGTCGCGGCGGGGGCTTGTACCGGCATCCTGATCCCACCGTCGATTGCCTATATCATCATTGGCCTCGTTCTGGGGATTTCTGCGTCGACCTTGTTCCTGGCTGCCTTGATCCCCGGTCTGGCCATTCTGATTTCGATCCTGATCACCAACATCATCATGAACCGTCTGTACGCCTATGAGGGTGGCGGCTTGATGACCATGGGCGAGTGGCTGGCCAATTTGGGTAAAGCGCTGAAGTCCGGCTGGTACGCGTTTATCGTGCCCGGAATTATCTTCTACGGCATCTTCTCGGGTCGCCTGACCCCGACCGAGGCGGGTGCCACCGCCGTGGTTGTCACCATCATCATGGGGTTCATTATGCGCACCCTGACACTGGCTGACTTTCCGTCGATGCTGGTCAGCTCAGCCAAGGTGAACGGGGTGATCCTGCCGATCATTGCCTTTTCGGCCCCCCTGGCCGAGGCGCTGGCGATCATGGGCGTGCCTCAGGGGTTCGTCGCCTCGATCACTTCGCTGACCGACGATCCGTACCTGCTGATCCTGCTGATGATCGGTATCCTGATTGCTGCGGGCTGCGTGATGGAAACGACCCCCAACATCGTGATACTCGCCCCGATCCTTAAACCGTTGGCCGATAACATCGGAATGAACGAAATTCAATTCTGCATCATGATGATTACCGCGCTGGGTGTCGGGTTTATCACGCCGCCGCTTGGCCTGAACCTGTTCGTCGTATCTGGCATTACAGGTGAGTCCATTCTGAAGATTGCGGCCCGTGCTATTCCATTCGTATTAACAATGCTGATCGTAGTTCTTCTGATTGCTTACGTTCCGGCGGTTTCGACCACTTTGCTTCCTGAAATCTACCAATAGGACCTACTGAATATGCCTCGCGACTATCTGAAAAAGGCGACCCTGACGGCTCAATCTCATGCCACGGAAGTGCATGATACAGTGAAAACAATCCTTGCCGACATTGAGGCTGGCGGGGATGCCAAAGCGCTGGAATACGCAGTCAAGTTCGACAAGTTTGACGGCAACGTGTTGATGACCGCCGATGAGATCGAGGCCGCCTGCGCGCTTGTTCCCGAAAGGCTCAAGGCGGATATTCGGTTTGCTCACGACAACGTTCGCAGGTTTGCTGAAACGCAGAAATCCACAGTGTCTGACGTCGAGATGGAAATTGTCCCGGGCTTTATCGCCGGCCAAAAGGCCATCCCTGTGGACGCGGCTGGCTGCTATGTGCCCGGCGGGCGCTATAGCCATATTGCCAGCGCGATCATGACGGTCACTACGGCAAAGGTTGCCGGGTGCCGCCACATCACAGCCTGTTCGCCGCCACGTCCGGGTGAAGGCGTGGCGCCTGCGATTGTCTATGCAGCGCATATCTGCGGTGCAGACAGCATTTTGGCCATGGGCGGCGTTCAGGGCGTGGCCGCCATGACCTATGGTTTGTTCGGCCTGCCGAGCGCAAATATTCTTGTGGGCCCAGGCAATCAGTTTGTGGCCGAGGCTAAAC
The DNA here is from genome assembly GCF_001458195.1 of Ruegeria atlantica. Lineage (GTDB taxonomy): Bacteria > Pseudomonadota > Alphaproteobacteria > Rhodobacterales > Rhodobacteraceae > Ruegeria > Ruegeria atlantica. The sequence continues at coordinate 44,260 of NZ_CYPU01000072.1, forward strand.
GTATTCTCTATGGCAAAGTCGGCATCGACATGATTGCCGGGCCGACGGACAGCCTGATCCTTGCGGACGGTGCCGCAGATGCGCATGTAGTTGCCACCGATTTGGTGAGCCAGGCGGAACACGGGTACAATTCTCCGGTTTGGTTGGTGACAGATGACCGGGACCTAGCGCAAAAAGTCATGGAGTTGGTGCCAGCACTGATCGAGGATCTGCCTGAACTCAACCGGGAAAACGCCTTTGCTGCGTGGCGCGATTATGCCGAAGTTATCGTCTGTTCAGATCGTGAAGAAATGGCGGCCTGTTCGGACGACTATGCACCCGAACACCTGACCGTTCAGGCCGAGGACCTGGATTGGTGGCTGGGTCGGTTGACCTGCTATGGATCGCTGTTTCTGGGTGAAGAAACAACAGTGTCCTACGGTGACAAGGCGACTGGTACGAACCACGTTCTGCCGACATCCGGCGCGGCCAGCTATACCGGCGGCTTGAGCGTTCACAAATACATGAAGATCGTCACATGGCAGCGCGCTACACGCGAAGGCTCGAAATCCATTGCCGAGGCGACCGCTCGTATTTCCCGGCTGGAAGGCATGGAAGGGCATGCGCGGGCTGCAGACGTGCGCCTTGCCAAATACTTCCCTGACGAACAGTTCAACCTGACCGCCGATGAATGATCCGCGCGCGTTGTTCGATCTGACCGGGCGTGTCGCTTGCGTGACCGGCGCAAGCGCGGGCCTTGGGCGTCGTACGGCGATTGTGTTGGCCTCAGCGGGTGCGTGCGTCGTTGGTGTCGCCCGTCGACCGGAAGCACTGGCAGATTTGCAAGCTGAAGGGGGCGACAGCGTGGCCACAGTTGTTGCCGACGTGGCCGATCGGTCGCGCATGGCATCGCTCACCGAAGAGGTCTCAGCCAGTTTTGGCGCGCCGGACATCATTGTACATGCGGCGGGCATCAACACGCGCGAAGTGGCCGATGACGTGACCGCCGAAGGCTGGGACAAGACGCTTGAGCTGAACCTGAGCGCCCCGTTCTTCCTAAGCCAGGCATTGGTGCCTGCGATGAAAGCTCGGGGGTGGGGGCGGATCGTGAATTTCGCCTCGCTTCAGACCACGCGCGCTTTCCCGGGCGGTATTGCTTATGGAGCCAGCAAGGCCGGGGTTGGGCAACTGACGCGGGCCATGGCCGAGGCTTGGTCCGCTGACGGCATCACTGCAAACGCCATCGGGCCGGGGTTTTTCCCGACCGAGCTAACGCAGGCCGTTTTCGATGACCCCGACCGGGCAAATCGTAACGCGGCGCAAACCTGCATGAACCGGAACGGGCAGATGGAGGATATCGATGGGCCGATCCTGTTCCTGTGCTCACGGGCGTCCGACTACGTCACAGGGCAAGTTTTGATGGTCGACGGAGGGTTTACAGCGAAATGAAAGCGCTTGTTTATCAGGGTGTTGAGCATTTGGCCTATGAGGACGTACCAGATGCTGCGCCCGACATAGGTGAGCAATTGATCCGGGTCGAGGCCGTCGGGATTTGCGGCTCGGATATGCACGCCTATTTGGGTCACGACGCGCGCCGACCTGCACCACTTATTCTGGGCCACGAGGCCGCAGGGACGATTGTTGGAGGTCCACGCGACGGTACGCGCGTAACGATCAATCCTTTGGTCAACTGCGGTGTCTGCCCGGCGTGTGAGGCAAGTCGGGAAAACCTGTGCCCCATCCGGCAGATCATCTCGATGCCACCGCGTGAAGGGGCTTTTGCCCAATATGTCGCAATGCCGGATGCAAATCTGGTTGAGGTGCCGGACCACGTATCATTTCAGCAGGCCGCTTTGGCTGAGCCATTGGCGGTTAGCTGGCATGCGGTTCGTTTGGGCCTTGAGGCGCTGCATCAGGGAATGGCGCGTGATGCGTTGGTGATTGGCGGCGGCGCGATTGGTGTGGCGGCAGCTTTGGCACTGGCGGCGGCCGGCGTTGACGATATTGTCATCATCGAACCGAATGATATGCGGCGCGCCTATTTACAGAGTTTGGGCTCTTTCAATGTGGTTGAAGCCACGGATGATACGTTCTCACTGGTTGTTGACGCAGTGGGGTATTCTGCGACCCGTGCTGCCGCTTCCCATCACGTTCAGCCGGGCGGCGTTATCGTGCATGTTGGGTTGGGTGAGGATGCTGGCGGTTTGGATATACGTCGTATGACCTTGCAGGAGATCGCGTTTATCGGCACCTATACTTATACTGCCGAGGATTTCAGAAAAACCGCGCAGGCGATTTTCGATGGCCGTTTGGGCCCGTTGAACTGGATACAGGAACGGGCCTTGTCTGAAGCTGCCGACGCCTTTCGCGATTTGCGGAAAGGTGCTGTGGCCGCACCTAAGATCATCCTCGCACCCTGGGTCTAGTCCAGGCAGAAACGGAGGTATTCATGTATAAAAAAATTCTCGTCCCAATGGCGCTGGATCATGGGATTTCGCCGCACACTTTGGAAATCGCCAAAGCCTTGTCGGCAGAAGGGGCCGAGATCGTGGCCCTGCATGTCTACGAGATGCCTCAGGGCTCTGTCAGTGCCTATCTCGACAAGGATGTCGTCGCCGAAGGCTTTCGCGCGGCACGCACCTTGTTGCGGGAAAAAGTTTCGGGGCTTGAAGGTGTTCAGGCCGAGATTGTCAAAGGTCACACGGCTCGCACGGTGATCGACTTTGCGACACAAAACAAATTTGACTGCATCGTCATCGGTTCGCATGAACCGGGTGTCAGCGATTATTTTCTGGGATCGACCGCCTCGCGTGTCGTCCGTCATGCGCCTTGCGCCGTGCACGTGCACCGCGGGCTGTAACCCGTCAATCGCGCCTATAGCGCCCATACAGGACTTACATATCGGACATGAACATAGACAAAAAGATCACCGACGATCTGGTGGCCAACGACATCTCATTTGTCACCACGGTTCCGTGCAAGCAATTGGCCGGCGTCATCGACGAAATCGATGCGCGTGAAGACATCTTTCACGTTCCGTCGAACAAAGAGGATGAAGGCATGGGCCTGTGTGCTGGTGCCTGGATGGGCGGCAAACGCCCCGCGATAATCATGCAGAACACTGCCATCGGCGTAACCATCAACACGTTGGCGACGTTGATCCAATACTACCGTATGCCATTGCCGATGTTGATCTCATATCGCGGAGAGTTGCGCGAACCCGTCGCCTGCCAGGTCGAGATGGCGGTGCATACCAAGGCGCTTCTGGCACAGATGAACATCCCGACCTACCACTTCCATCATCAGGCAGATGTCGAGGAGCTGGATGCGATCCTGAAATACACCTTCATGTGCAACAAGCCGGTCGCCATTCTGACCGACGCCAATTTCTGGGGAGGCTATGGCGACCAATGATCCGTTCTGAAATCCTGAAAGAAATCGCGCCGATCCTGCGGGATCAATTGGTTGTCTGCAACATCGGCATTCCCAGCCAGGAGCTGCACGCCATCGACGACCAGCCCACCAATTTCTACATGCTGGGCACAATGGGGTTGGCCTCAAGCATCGGCCTGGGTCTGGCCTTGTCTCAGCCAAAGCCGGTCATCGTAATCGACGGTGACGGGTCCATCCTGACCAACCTCGGCACCTTGCCGACCATCGCCAACAACGTGGCTGACAATTACATCTTGCTGATTGTCGATAACGGATCTTATGGGTCGACCGGAGATCAGCCGACTTACGCGGGCAAAAAGACATCGCTGGCGGCTGTGGCGCAGGCCTGTGGTTGCGAGAATGTGGTCGAGTGCCAGGCCGAAGACACTGGCGCCGCATTGCAGGCAGCGCTCGACAGCGGCCAAATGACAATCATCGTCAGCAAGTGCGAAAGCGGCAATGCCAAGATGCCGGTAATCACGATGGACCCAGTTGTGATCCGCGACCGCTTTATGAAGGCCGTCCAAGCGTCATAAAGAAGTCGACCTGCAGGTATTCAGCTTACGCCGTCCCGTTCGGGGCGGCGTTTCTTTGGTCGATTGCACCTCAATTTGATGCAGTTTCCTGAATGTGATGTGACGCTACGTAAAGTGAATTTCAAAAACATTTTTAGAAGTTTCATCGCAAGGGGGAAAATTATGAAATTCAAATTGCTTGCGCAGAGTGTACTTATCGGTGCCGGGCTGTTGATGGTTGGCCTAACGCCGGCGCAGTCTCAGACCCGCGAGGAAAGTCAGGGCATGGTTCTGCTGCGCGGTCTGCCGACGTTGGATACAAATCACAGCATCGCGATTGTCGAGCTGGATCCGGAATCCGACCAGTTCGGAGAGCTACTGAGTGAAGTTGAGCAGCCCGATATTCAGCATCCATTGCATCACCTCTACTACAGCCCGAATGGGCGTCTCTATTCGACCGGGTTGGACCCATCCTGCAGTCTGGCTGAAATTGGACTGTCCCACGATTCCGGCGGAACGCCGGTGATTGAGGGCTTTACCTGTCTGGATACCCAAGGGCAGATCGTTGGCGAGGACATCATGTGGGCCACGTCGAACGGGCAGGAGTATATGTTCGTGACCTTCATGGGTGGCACTGGAGGCGATGATGGCGGCTCGGTCGGTGTTTTCGACACACAGACCAACGAGGTGGTCAAAATTATCGAAGCACGCAAAAGCCAAGTCGGCGAGGGTGAGCCATATATCATGTACCCACACGGGATATCTGCGTTCGACGACCGCATGGTGGTCACTTCGACGATACATCCCGATATGACGACTGGCGTTGGAAATGTGTTGACGATCATAGACCTCAACACGCTTGAACCCATCCAAAACATCGTGGTGGAAAACGAAAAGCCGTTGGATTTTCCGTCTTCACCTGTCGAGGTGCTGTTCGCACGGCCTGACATGCATGCTGACATTGAACCGGCCATTCTGGCCAATACGATGTTCGGGTTCGAGACCTGGAAAATTCCCTATGACGCCGGTTCCAAAACCTTTGGTGAAGCCGAAGTCATATACAGTGGCGTGGCCAATGAAACCGCTGTTCCGCTGGAGTTCTATGGCACTGAAGATGAGCTGTTCATCTCTCATGGATTGCCGGGTGTCGTGAAACGCTATGAACTGGCCGCACTGCCCGAGCTTGTGTCCAGCGGGCCGGACATCGTTGCCGATCCGGGTGCACATCACATGATCTTTTTCACGTCCGCTTCCGGCCGAGACCTGATCGCCGTTCAAAATAACCTGCTCAATCTGGGCAACGCAGCTGATGACGACCCAACGGATGTGGATTTTATTGCCGACCTGAACGCACACACGATCACGATCCATGATCTTGAGACGGGCGAACGTATCGCCGAGGTCAATTTCAAGGAGAGCTACAACAAAGGCGTGGACAACGTTGAAGGGCTGTTTGGTTCGGGTTTTGTGCACCACCATTAATGCTCTGGGGGCGTTATGCTTCGGGTGTTTTTGACAGCGGCCGTCGCCGTGATGGTCGCGGCGACGGCGTGGGTTTTCTGGGACCGCGCACGCGGGTCGACGGCGACGCCGATTGCTGGCTTCTCGGCGCCTTTTGTTTTCGGACGCTTTGCTGTGCCGCCGGACAACCCGCTGACGGAAGAGGCCTTTGCCCTTGGGCGCCACCTGTTCTACGACCCGATCCTGTCTGGCAACAATCAGGTGTCCTGCGCGACATGCCATATGCAGGCTCTTGCCTTCACTGATGGTCTGGCAAAGTCGCCCGCATTGTCGGGCGGAGAGCTGGAGTTCAGCTCCATGAGTTTGATCAACCTTCTTTGGGGCCAAGAGCGGTTCTTCTGGGACGGTCGCGCAACGTCGTTGGAAGCGCAGGCTTTGATGCCGATTCAACACCCGGACGAGATGGACCAGGACTTGGATGCGCTGATCACGGAACTGCAGGCATCCCGCGACTATCGACGGATGTTCCGCAAGGCATACGGGGAAGTCAGCGCCGAAAACGTGGCCCGGGCGTTGTCGACCTTCATGCGAATGCTGATTTCGACGGATTCAAAATACGACAGGTTTCTGCGGGGCGAAGTGCGATTGACCGCGCAGGAAGAACATGGCCGCAAACTATTCATGGCGCATCCGGACACCAAGGTTTCATTGCGTGGTGGGAACTGCATCGACTGCCACAGCCAGTTTTTGACTTCCGGGTTTCGGGACGCGTTGGATGGGTTTTCAAACAATGGGCTGGATTCCGATGACGACCTGCCGGATGGCCTGATGGCCGTGACCGGCAATCCGGCGCACAAGGGCTTCTTCAAAGTGCCGACACTGCGCAACATCGCAGTAACCGCGCCCTACATGCATGATGGCCGGTTCGAGACATTGGAAGAGGTCATGGATCACTACAATGACGGGATTGTCGTCAGCGATACGCTCAGCCCTTTGATCCTTGAGGCCGACAATGCGCCAGAGGCCGGGCAAAACACTGTGGGCCTGCGGATGACGCCCGGTGAGGTTCAGTCCATCATCGCGTTCCTGAACACGCTGACGGATGAGGGTTTTCTAACAAACACCCAGTTTTCCAATCCGTTCGAAGGAGACGGCTGATGCGTATTTGGATGACGGGACTAGCGATACTGTTGTTCGTTGGCGGAGCGCTGTTCTTTGCTCTTGGTCCTCAGCGCACTACGTCGATCACCTTGACCTTTCATGCGAAGATGGGTGACGATCCGTTGATATTTGATGAGTTCGTGTACGATAACCCCGGCGGGTCCGGTACGTTCAGGGTTCGTGACTTTCGGTTTTACCTTAGCAACCTGACCCTCTCGCAAGATGGGGCGCTGTTTGCCGAGCCTGACAGCTATCACCTGCTCCGGTTCGACAATCCGGAAACAATCCATTCGATCAGGCTGAACGACATTCCTCTGCGCAGCATTGAACACGTCCGTTTCATGATCGGCGTAGACCCAGAAGCCAATGGCTCGATCCAAGTGCGCGGGGATCTTGATCCCAACAGTCAAATGGCATGGAATTGGGAGGTCGGCTATAAATTCGTCGTGATGGAAGGAACGCTGCGCATTGGTGAAGAAGTCTCGCCGTTGGTCTATCACGTTGGGTTTTCGGAAAACGCGCGAGAGGTCGATATCCAGTTGCCACCGGATATCGGTTCTGATGGCAATGCCGACCTGCACGTGAACGTCGATCTTGCAAAGCTGTTTGGCGGGCCTTCGCAAATTGATCTGCAAAAGCTCTCATCGGTCAAATTCAACCGCGAAGACGCCGCCATGCTGGCCGACAATTACGCGACCATGATGACCCCGATGTTTCGGTGAATTCGGATCGTGCAAGCCCCTCAGAACCGATAGGTCGCGCCGATCAACGGGCCGGACTGGTCAAACGTGAAATCGTTGCCGTCAATCTCGTGATCGAAAGAGATATAGCGATAACCGCCGCGGATCACCCACCTGTCGTTGATTTCATAATCCGCAGTCAGCAAGACCTGCCATGTTTCGCTGTCGCTGCTGAAGCCGCCGTAGTCAAAAAAGCCAGTGCCGGACCACCTGTCGTTGAACGCGACCCGGGCTCGGACGCCGATGACCGGGTCTGTCCAGCTTTCATCAACATTGACGGACCGGCCGGGGGCTGCTCCGGGAAGGACGGCGAAATCGGTCTGCGTCCGAAACCAGCGGAAACCGCCGACCAAGTCCACGTAGGACGTATCTGTAGTATAAGCCCGGTACCCAACATAGCCGCTGAAAAATTGCGTTGTGAGAGAGGTTTCAAGACCAGAGCTTGCCGGACCGGGCGTGTCATTGCTGAAAGAGACGTCCACATAGTTGTAGTCGGCCAACAGTGACCAGCGCCCGTTCGATGCACCAAAGACGCCCATGAAGGCCAAATCGAGATTCTTCAGCGCGTCAGAGAAACTCAGCGTTCCATCAACGGTGCCGCGGGCTGTTTCCTGCGTAACCTCCGTTTCAGGCATGAACAGGTATATTGTTGCCTCATAGGACCAATCGGACTGCTGCGCCACAGCGGCAGTTGTCATTGGAATCCAGGTCGCCACGGCCCACGCAGCGGTTGTTATTGCCCTCTTAAAGACCATTTTGATCCTCCGTTTGTTCCAATTTGGCAATCTGATCTGATTGCTCACTCATTCAGCGGCTTCGCCAGACTGTTGTACGCGCGCACCGACACGGTTGATATCGGTTTCCGGAAAGAACTCGGACCAGACATGCCAGAAAACACCGGCACGCAGGGTTTCGACGCGTTGCAGTTTTCCTTGATCCGACATTCCCCAGAAATCGCAGCGGGTGATGGGCTGGCCTTTGTCATTGTACCAAACTCCAAGGCTTTCGTATTTTGGGTCCAGACTGACAACCACGTCTCGCCCACCGACATTTGCGTTTACGATCCAGTCATTCTCGACCACGAAATCATCGGTCCAGCAGGCAGCGTCGTTGCCGATCGTGATCCCCCAGACATAGGTCTTGTTCGGTAGCCGGTTGTCCGAGCTGTCCATGTTGTCCATGACTGGCGCATCTTCCTGATGCTGGCGCGCGATCCCCCAACCAAAGGTTATCTCGGTCACCATGTCCAGCAGCCGCAAGAATGGGTTGGGCGAGGGCGTGTTCAGATACACCTCACCATCGGGAAACGCTTTTTGAAATCCGCGGAACGTCATCCGATACGTGGGCCAGGGCTGCATCTTTGCTTTGGGGCGCACAGGGCAGGCAGGTCCATCCGCGCCAGTATCGCGATCCGCCTCGCGGAATCCATAGATCTGTTGGATCGGTTCCCCGGTTTCGTTGTCCCGCAGGATCAGGTTGTTGCCATGTTGGGCCAGAACTTCAAGATCCAGTCGGTTGCCCTCAATGCGTGGGGCATAGCCTTGCCCAAGGTTGGCCATCGCGCAAAAGGTCATGACGATATCTTCGCCACCCAGCCCGTCGGCATTGCCGGCCAAATGGGGCCGCATGATTTGCGCATCGGGGTGCGCGCGGGCGTGACCTTTATTTTCGATAACGATGACCGGCGCGGTCGGGCCTATGAATTTTCGCGCCTCGGAAATGGGAAAGAAGGCCGCAGTGTTGAGTTGATTCCTCAGCCCCAGATGGACCCACACATAGGGAAAGCCATACAAAATTAAAACCAGCAGCGCCGCGACCAGCCACAGCCAGAATGGGCCGCCGCCCAGAATGAAATGCGCAAGCGTAGCGATGGCAAATCCGCTCAACCCCACTGCGATCAGGCGGTATTCGTGCCGGATAAACCGGATCATGTTTTTGCGTTTAACCCTAAGCACCATTTGCGAAATGTCGCCAAGATCGCGGAAATAGACGAATCCTATACCCAGCGAGACAACCAGACCCAGAGCGAAAATGATGTTACCTAACATGTGGATACCCTAAGTGTTCGAATTCAAAAGCCCCGAGGGGTTCGATGCCCGAATGGCGCTGACCTACTGTTGGGGAGAGGCACCTTTGATCTTAAATGCTTCAACCGCATGCTGCGTTTCAGGGCGAAGGTTTTCGATGCCTTCATACGGGATGCCGTACGCGGGCGATGTATCAGGGAATTTCTCTTTGCGGGCCATGTGCCTCCCCAGAATACGCACAAACTCTGCGCCGCCCCATGCGCCAACTTCGGTGGAAACCGGGTACTCTTCGCGGGTGTCACGGTAGAGGTTGTAGAAATCCGCCAGGATAGCGTTTTCGATCGACCCTGGAAAAGTCAGCTTCAGCTGATCCTTGATAATCGCCTGAGGTGTATGGATCGAATAGGCAATCACGCTATCGCGTCGGGCTTTTTGTTCGTCCTGAAACAGGATGGCGGCGGTTTGATCCACACCATCGACCAGCCGATCCCGGGGAATATGTTGGGTTGCGCCGGCAAATCGCGCCAGGGTCGTATACAAGTCAGAGACGTGCACGATACTATTTAGCATCCCGTCCGCCTCGATCATTCCGGGCCAGCGAATAAAAGCGTCAACACGAATTCCGCCTTCACTGGTATCGCCTTTCCCTCCGCGAAAGATCATTGCCGAGAAACCAGATTGTGGGGAGTATTTGGTAAAATGCCCGTTGTCGCCCATCACGACCACAATGGTATTGTCCGCAACACCCAGCGTATCAACCTCTTCAAAAAGTTCACCCAACCATTGGTCAAGAAGTTGCATCTTGTCGACAAAAAGCCCCGCGTTGGCGCTTTCTGGTCCCAATCGTCCGGTCCGGGTGCTGTCGATTGGGATCATGGGCCAATACTGAAGGAAAAAAGGTTCCTCTCCGCCCGATAGGCGACGCAGCTCGTCCAGAGTTTTGTCTTGAAACGCCTGATTCATCTGGTCGTACTTTTCAGCCCCCCAGCGTTCGCCGGGCTCCATGCGGATCTCACGCACAGGTTTACCGGCTTCGCCCTCAATTACTGTCAACATCGCCGCCGGATCAGGGCGGAACCAACCGTCGATAGTGTAGATTGGATCATAGTCCCCTATACCAACCGAAACCTGTTCACGCACGCCATCATCATTGAAGATATCCAACTGGCCCTGTTGGTGAACCGCGTGCTGGGCATAGTCAAATCCCTGATTCATCGCCCAACTTTCAGCGATATCCCCCATATGCCATTTGCCTATGTGCGAGGTCGCGTAACCTGCGTCTTTCAGGACCTCGGCCAAGGTGACCTCTTGCCCAGGCAAACCAAAGCCGGAGATGTCGACCGAGGTGTTTCCCATTCCCATGCGAACAGGCAATCGCCCTGTCATCTGTGCGACACGGGTCGGAGTGCAAGAAGGTTCAGTATACATGCGGACCAACCGCATGGCTTCGTCTGAAAAAGCATTGATACTTGGGGTTTCGTATCCTCGCACAGCGTTAAGTTCAGGTATGCCCATGTCGCCGAAGCCGACATCGTCGATAAGAATATTGATGATGTTTGGTGCTTTCCCACCGTTAGACTCACGAAAAGCGGCAAGCGCTTCGTTTACGGCTAAGTCGTCCTGCGCCCATTGTTCTGCATGCTGTGCCTTCAGGATGTAATACTCGGCATCGTGTTGAATTGGATTTTCCTGCGCTTCAGCTGATAAGGCGGCAAAGCCCATCGACAACACAAAAACACACTGCAATTTCATTCTAATCTCCCCTTCAGAATGTCGACTCCACAGCGCAGGCTGTTTGTCATATTGAAACATTATTACATTTGCCGTTGAAACGCTACGTCGCAAAAGCCGGGTGGAGGTAACCTCTCAATTTATTAGGAAAGTCCGTCACACGCGGGCCGTATGCCACGTGTCTTAGAGGCTGACATGAGGAACCCCAGAAGGTTGCGCAAAACCACGCGAAATATACGAGAGAAGCGGCGTGGGTGAACCGTGTGTTTCGGCAGTCAAACACTTGGCCCGAACACCGACCATCCGGTCGCGCGGACCAGTTCCTGAAATGCAATGCTTGCCAAATGAGAGTTGCCTTTTGCGTCCAGTCCCGGGCTCCATGCTGTGACCGCTGCGACGCCTGGAACAATACACAGGATGCCGCCGCCGACACCGCTTTTGGCGGGAAGCCCGACGCGGAATGCAAACTCGCCCGAGGCGTCATAAGATCCACACATCATCATCAGCGCAGTCACTCTGCGGGCGCGCTGCGCGGACAGAACGGTTGAACCGTCTGCAGGGTTCTGGCCTGCGGCGGCCAAGTAGCGGCCCGCAACCGCCAACTGACGACACGACATGGCGATGCTGCATTGGCGGAAATACAGCGACAGAACGTCTTCGACCGGCGCTTTTAGGTTTCCCTCGGCTTTCATGAAATGCGCAAGTGCCCTGTTTCTGGACCCTGTCCGCATCTCGGAGTCTGCAACGGCTTCATCCACTTGAATGGACGCATCCTCTGCGAGCGTCCGGCAAAGGTTCAGTACATCGTTGACCGCCTCATCAGAGCTTCGGTCTTCTAGCAGAACGTCGGCCACGACGATGGCGCCGGGGTTAATAAACGGGTTTCTGGGAATTCCACGTTCATGTTCGAGCTGGACGATTGAATTAAACGGATCGCCCGAAGGTTCGCGCCCCACACGTTGCCAAAGGGTCGCGCCCACATGTTGCAGGGCCTCTGTCAGCGAAAAAACCTTGGAAATGCTTTGAATGGAAAACAGCGTGTCCGCATTTCCGGCCGAAACAGGCGCGCCGTCAATGGGTGCGACAGCGATGCCGAACTGGTTCAGGTCAACGCTGGCAAGTTCGGGAATATATTGGGCGACCTTCCCGCGTTCCGACATGCCGGCAACGCGATCGGCGATGTCATCCAAAATGACCTGCAACTCACCGGTTTCAATCACGCTGGGTCTCGGCATATGCCTCCTCCGTCCAGACTGAGTGATCCACGCCTTTGTCAAATTCAGGGAATTTGCTTGCCACAAAGCGGGGCTCAAGATTCTGTCTGCGCTGTGTGAAATAGTCCAAGGTCAGTTTGTACACCGTGCCCGACAGCAGCACGATGGCGACCAGGTTGATGGTTGCCATTACGCCCATGGCTGCATCTGCAAAATTGAACACTGTGCTGACCGCTTGCACCGCGCCCCAGACGACCATGGCAAGACAACCCAGGCGCAAGATGTAGATAGGCACTTTGCCTTCCAACTTCAGAAACGTCATGGCGTTTTCTGCGTATGAGTAATTGCCCAATATCGACGTAAAGCCAAAAAACACGATTGCGATTGCGATAAAATGGCGGCCGATCTCACCCAGATGGACCGCTGCCGCATCCTGAGTTAACCGCATACCGGTGGCTCCGTCCGGTTCGATGGCGCCAGACAGCAGGATCAGCAATGCGGTCGCGGTGGCGACCAATATTGTATCCACGAAACAGCCAAACGCCTGGACCAAACCCTGGCTCGAAGGATGATGCGGAGCAGGCGTGGCAACGGCCGCGATATTGGGGGCCGAGCCCATGCCAGCTTCGTTTGAAAACAACCCGCGCTTGATACCATTGAGCGCTGCTGCCATCACGCCACCTGTGACGCCGCCTGCGGCTTCCTGAAGGCCAAAGGCTCCTGCAACGATAGACCACAGCATTGCAGGCACCTGTGGCAGGTTCAGGACAACGACAACACAGGCCAGCAACAGGTAAAGCCCGGCCATGAGCGGCACGACGATTTCGGCAAAGCGCGCAATGGTTCGGATGCCGCCAAAGATGACCACAGCAGCGGCAGCCGCCAGCGCCAGACCAGCAATCAATTTGTTCAACCCAAACGCGCCTTCGAACGCCTCAGCGATTGAGTTGGATTGGACGGCGACAAAAACCAGGCCGAAACTGACGATCAGGCAGATCGAAAAGATCACCCCGGCCCAGGGCGCGTTCAGGGCATTGGCCATGTAAAAAGCAGGACCGCCACGGAACCGCCCGTTCGAAGACGTGACCTTGTAAAGTTGCGCCAGTGTGCTTTCGGAATAAGCCGTGGCCATCCCGACCAAGGCTACGATCCACATCCAGAAAATTGCGCCGGGGCCACCCAGGGTCAAAGCCACGGCGACACCGGCCAGGTTTCCGGTGCCAACGCGTGACGCCAGACTAACGGTCAGTGCCTGAAACGGTGTAATTCCGCGTTTGTCAGTGGATTTGGACGAGGTAAGGACGCGGATCATCTCGCCGAAATGTAGAAACTGCAGCGCACCCAGACGAATGGTGAAAAATATGCCGACGCCGAGCAACCCGTAGATCAGGACGTAGTTCCAAAGAATAGAGTTAATGCCGTTAACAATTGCTTCCATCGTCCGCCTCCTGAGAACTTAGACCGTTCGAAAAAGCAGCTAAAATACGATGCTTATTCGGCCATCATGCACGAAGGGAGGGTTGTCGAGTCAAGCTTCAAACCCGAAAATCGGCGAAACGTCCCGACATATACAATTGATTTAACGATGAGAATTCATTCGGATGACGTCTTTTTGCGCGGCTTCAACTACAGACTGACCTGCGTGTTCCGAAGGTTGTGAGCGCGCTGCGAAAAGCGCATTCGGGGCGCAGGCAGTCCCGAATGCCATAGTCATAGAAGCGTCCAGATGAAGTGTGCTTTGCCTATTCAGCGGCCATCTGTGCCGAAGGTGTCGACATCGAAATCACGCGCTCGTCTTCGGTCATGTCTTCTTCGATCCCGTCAAAAAGAGGTGTGGAGAGATAGCGCTCGCCCGTGTCTGGCAACATCACCAGAAAAACGGATCCCTGTGGCGCTTGCTCGGTCACTTTCATAGCAACAGCAAGCGTCGAGCCACCAGATATTCCCGTAAAAATCCCTTCTTCCGACGCCAGCCGTCTGGACCATTCAATCCCCTCGGTACCGGGGACAGGGATCAATTCATCATAGTAATCCTTGTCGATCGCCTCTTGCAGAACCCATGGGATAAAGTCTGGGGTCCAGCCCTGAATGGGGTGAGGTTCAAAATTCGGATGGCTTTCCGTGGGTTGGTGGCCCTCGTTGCGGGTGTTTGTATAACCCGATGACACAATCGCCGCGTTGGCGGGTTCTGTTAGGATGATTTTCGTGCCGGGGCGCTCTGCGCGAAGAACGCGTGCGACACCGGAAACGGTCCCGCCGGTGCCATAGCCGGTGACCCAGTAATCCAGCCGCTCACCTTCGAAATCTGCCATGATTTCTCGAGCAGTGGTGTTCTCGTGAATATCGGCATTTGCCGACGTCTCGAACTGGCTGGCCAGAAACCATCCATTCTGTTCGGCCAGTTCCTTGGCTTTGACATACATGCCAAAGCCCTTTTGCGCGCGCGGCGTCAGCACGACCTTCGCCCCCAGAAAGCGCATCAGCTTGCGGCGTTCTACCGAGAAGCTGTCGGCCATGGTCAACACCAGAGGATACCCTTTGGCAGCACACACCATCGCAAGGCCGATCCCAGTGTTGCCTGATGTGGCCTCGACCACGGTCTGGCCGGGTTTCAGCCGCCCGTCACGTTCCGCCGCCTCGATAATGTTCAGCGCCAAACGATCCTTGACCGAAGCTGCAGGATTGAAAGCCTCGAATTTCACATAGACCGTCACATGCGACGGCGCGATCTTGTTGATCCGAATGCAGGGCGTGTCACCTACGGTATCGAGAACACTGTCATAAAGCCGTTTGCGTCCCTCAGTCTGCCGAATTCCCATGGCAATATCCCTCTCTTGGTTGGAAAAATCCGTGCCAGTTTATACCAAGTTCGCTGCTTCGGCGCTTTAAACATTTGTCTTGGGAATGAGCGGCGGGGTCACACGCTGGACCGTCAGTTCAGGATGCCCATAGGCTTCGGGATATGCCATGGGAACAAACGGGCCTGCGGGAATAACACCATTCCAGCTTCGGCCGAAGTACCCTTGCCGACAGTGATCCAGTGAACTGCTGTTCGCCACCCCGGGCAGGTCATGGACGCGACAAAGCCAGCGCCAGAGATGCGGGTAGTCAAGGATCTTGGCGCCGTTCAGCTTCATTCGCACGTAGTAAACAGGGTCGTGGCGGTAGAGCGTCGGGAAAAGGCGCAGATCGACTTCTGTAAATCGCTCCCCGGTTAGAAAAGGTCTGCCATCGCTGGCCAAGCGATCTTCCAACTGCGCCAATGTCTTGAAGTAAGTCCCGAAACTGGTGGCATAGACGTTTTGATCAGACGAGAACCCGGCCTTGTATGCCCCGTTGTTGATGGCGACGTAGATTTGAACGTTCAGTTCGTCAATTTCAGCCCGGATCGCAGGATCATCCGGGTAGAGGTTGGGCCGGTTGGCTTCATTGCAGTAGCTGCCCAGCAGCGCCGCATTGCCATTCAGCATTCGAATGATCTCGGCGCTTTCATTGTTCACGATACGGCCGGCTATTTTGTCATACAGGATCGGAACTGAACGTTCTTCTGAGCCTTCAGCCCGGTAGATTTCGCGAACCAACCTGAAACCTTGTCCCGTTGCGGTTTCCAGGGTGCATTCAGGCAACGTCGCCCCAGTTGCCGAAGCAACAAGCTCGGGGGCGAACTGCCAGTTGTTCGGACCCTCTGGGTCGTTTTCTGTGGTGCGATTGGGAAAGGCCACATCCATCGAAATGCTGTCCTGCAAACCCAACACATTGCGCGCCAGCGTCACCCGATGACACCATGGGCAATTCAGCGCAACAAACAGGTGATAGCGCCCTGGTTCAGCCGGGAACTCTGGATCGCCGATAGCATGTCGGAATCCACTGACGCCGCGCACGAACTCTCCTCGTGCGCGGCGTTCTGAGGCATGGGTCTGATCTTCCTGTTTGGAATGGTCGGTCATGCGTGGCCTTATCCTCTTAGGCGGTGGTGCAGGATGATTGGAACCGCAAGGTCTTCCTCATCGCTTAGGTGCCGTTTCAGAAAGGCCTCGATGGCCTGTGATGTATCGTGCAGGGTCCCGACCTCGGATCGAGCCTGATCCTCATCCAATTGAATGAGCTTGATCACACGATTGGCCGTCCGTGTGTATTGGTCAAGGACCAGATCGAGGTCGGCATGGTCCTTTTCCAAAACCTTTTGTCCGCAAGCAAGGTCACCGCCCACTCAGTTCAGGGCTCCCAGTTCATCAGCCGTGAATGGCAGACGTTCCTGTGTCAGCACCATCTGGAACCCAGCATGAGCTGACGCGCTAACCGTCACCACAACGACGTCACCGAACGCATGATAGACCTGCCCTTGGGGGGATTGGAACAATGCCCAACGGGGTGCGACTTCCGTTAGGAGGTCGAAGACGGGCGGGAGAGTCGTTGCGGCCTAGTCCTCGTTCAGGGTCAGGGTGACCCGATCTCCGGCAAATACGGTTCGCCCAAATTCAACCGGCAGACCATTGGGATCTGCGTTTATGCCGACGGAATACAGTACAGGCGCACCTTCTGTCAGTCGCAGGTGCAGGGCCTGTGTTGCCGTCGCCGCGCGCGCATTCAGGCGCGTTGAGATACGGGTGTAATCTTTAACACCGCAGTGCTGCAAAGCCTTCGTTACCGATTCTGTCTCTGATAGCGCCTCAAGAATGCCGGGCAAGCGGTCCGCGGGAAAGACACTTTGGAACAGCCCGATTGGCTGCCTATCCGCCAGAGACAGTCCGTCATATACGTGTACCTGGTCGCCGGAAGCGATCTCCAGGGCCTCTGCTTCTGTTTCATCTGCGGCGCGCGTTGTGAGCGTAAGTATCTTTTTGCCAGGAATCTTACCGCTGGCCGAGATGCTCTTGTGGTATCGGACGCGCTTGCCGATGGCATAATCGGTCGGACGGGCCGCGACAAAGACACCGGCGCCGCGACGGGCATGCACCAGACCTTGGTCCGCCAGATCCGACAACGCGCGCCGTACCGTATGGCGGTTGACCCCGTGTTTTGCCGCCAGTTGTGCCTCGGTCGGCAGCCGGTCGCCGGTGTTGTACCGACCTTCCGCAATGTCGGATGTCAGGTTCAGGGCGATGCTTTTCCAGACAGGTGTTTTTCTCATGTCATCAAATCTTCACAAGGTTGCGGATTGCCAGCTACAGCAGCGGGATATAGTATTTGTCTAGTTGTATAGATCACGTAGACAACCCGGCCAAGAGGCTTTGATGACAGATCAAACATATAATTCTAAGGCAACGCGACAGGACTGGATGGGCCTGCTGGCGCGTGCGCCCGAAAGCGCGCTGATGCCCCTTTGGGACAAGTACGAAGTACGCCCGAATTTTGAATGGCTGCGCAGCCCCGAAGTGGGCGGCGTCATGGTGCGCGGACGCACTGGTGGCACTGGCGCTCGGTTCAACATTGGCGAAATGACCGTCACGCGGTGTTCTCTGGTGCTGCAGGATGGAACGGTTGGGCATGGATACGTGCAGGGCCGGTCCAAGTCCAAGGCCCAGGCGGCCGCATTGATTGATGCTTTGATGCAGACCTCGGCTGCGGGTGCAGTTCATGACCAAGTGATCGCGCCGCTCGAGGGTCAGATACAGTCCGCCAGAACAGATCGCGCCTCCAAAGCCGCAGCGACGAAGGTTGAGTTTTTCACCATGGTAAGGGGAGAGGACACATGACGGCGCAGACCCAATTTTTCGGGGGTTTTCAGAATGCACCGGTCCAGGCCGCGCATGCATTCCGCGCCGCCATGACCGTAATGGCCCAGCCCGGAGAAATCCGTGACCTGAGGGGTGCGCGACCGCCAAAACCCCTATCGATCGCAGCAGGAACCTTGCTGCTGACTTTGTGTGACCCCGAGACAAAGGTCCATCTGGCGGGCGCGTTCAACACCGATGGGGTGCGCGAGTGGCTGACCTTTCACACAGGTGCGCCCATTTCACAGGCTGCTGTAGCAGATTTCGCCGTAGGGACTTGGGCCGAGCTCAGCCCACTGGGATCATTTCGTATCGGTACCGCAGAATACCCGGATCGCTCGGCCACCTTGATTGTTGAATGTGACGCGCTGCAACAAGCAGGTGCTATTCTAAGTGGTCCGGGGATCAAAGACACTGCGCGGCTATCCTTGCCGGATGCCCCGGCATTGCAGGCCAACGCGGACTTGTACCCGCTTGGATGTGACTTCTTTTTTACCTGCGGCGACCGGGTGGCGGCCCTGCCTCGCAGTTCCCAAATCAGTGTGGGGGCCTAGGCAATGTATGTTGCAGTCAAGGGTGGCGAGACGGCCATCGAAAACGCACATGCCTGGTTGGCGGAAGAAAGACGCGGCGCAACCGACATTGACGAACTGAGCATCGTCCAGATCCGGGAACAGCTGGGTTTGGCGGTCAATCGGGTGATGGCCGAGGGGTCGTTGTACGACCCCGATTTGGCGGCCCTGGCTATCAAGCAGTCGCGCGGTGATCTGATCGAAGCGATCTTTCTGATCCGAGCCTACCGAACGACATTGCCGCGATTTGGCTATTCGAACCCGGTTAAGACTGATGAGATGGCGTGTGATCGCCGGATTTCGGCCACGTTCAAGGATGCGCCGGGCGGGCAGGTGCTGGGGCCAACCTTTGATTACACACACCGCTTGCTGGACTTCAAACTGGCCGCAGAAGGTGAGGTTCCGGCTGCGCCTACGGCGCAACCCCGCACCGAGGCGACGCCGCATATCACTGAGTTCCTGAAGGGCGAGGACATCATTCAGGATGAACCCGCCAGTGACACTACCCCGGGTGATCTGACCCGCGAACCGATGGAGCTTCCGTCGAACCGCCCCCTGCGCCTGCAATCCCTGACCCGCGGGGATGAGGGGTTTGTACTGGGCATGGCCTATTCAACGCAACGCGGTTACGCCCGTAACCACGCATTCGTCGGTGAGTTGCGGATCGGTAAGGTCGCAGTGGAAATGGACATCCCGGAACTGGGTTTCGCCATCGACATCGGCGAAATCGAATTGACCGAATGCGAGACGGTGAACCAGTTCAAAGGTTCCAAGACGGAACCCCCGCAATTCACCCGTGGCTATGGTTTGGTGTTTGGTCAGTCTGAACGGAAATCCATCGCGATGGCTTTGGTGGATCGCGCCCTGCGTTGGGAAGAGTTGGGCGAAGACAATCTGGGCGCACCCGCGCAGGACGAGGAATTCGTGCTCAGCCACGCGGACAACATTCAGGCGACCGGATTCCTAGAACATATCAAACTGCCGCATTACGTCGACTTTCAGTCCGAACTGGAACTGGTCCGCAAACTGCGCCGTGAGGCCGAAGAGCGGATCACGCCAAAGGAGGCAGCAGAATGAGGGCTGCCATGTTTGATATCGGTGATCTGTTGCTCGACTGGCAGCCCCACTTGGCATGGGCCGAGGACCTGGCGTCCGAAGACGCCGCGCAGTCCGTTCGCAAAAGCAGCGTCCACTCTACCTCTCCTCAAGTGTTGGAGGCCGAGCTGTGTGCAAGGGGTCGCTTATGATCTGGACTGCGTCTGCTTCCCCACTTGGGCAAACCAGGCTGGCGAACTACCAAACCTGCCTTACGGGCGTCGCAGGTTTCTACCGGGCGGCGAGTCCGTGCGCACGCCAACCGAACTCCATTCGCCATTTGGATCCCACTTTTGCGCACGACGTCGTCGCTTCGCATGACGAGAGTGAAAGAAAAGATACACCAATAGCGCCAATAACAGTGCGCCCAACAGAAATACGTCCACAAAAACACCAAAAACAAAGTGATACATCAAAATGAATGAGTATAACTTCGCATATTTGGACGAACAAACCAAGCGAATGATCCGGCGCGCCATTCTAAAAGGTCTGGCTGTGCCCGGTTATCAGGTGCCATTCGCCAGCCGTGAAATGCCGATGCCATATGGCTGGGGCACCGGTGGAGTGCAGGTTTCAGCTGCTACATTGACGCCCGAGGACACGTTTAAAGTGATCGATCAGGGTGCCGATGACACCACCAATGCTGTGTCGATCCGCAAGTTCTTTGAGAACACGGCAGGTGTGGAAACGACCGAGGAAACCGAAAAGGCCACGGTCATCCAGACCCGCCACCGCATCCCCGAGGCGAAGCTGCGCAAGGACCAGATCATCGTTTATCAGGTGCCGATCCCGGAACCTCTGCGCTTTCTGGAACCGCGTGAGACCGAGACCCGCAAGATGCACAGCCTCGAAGAATATGGGCTGATGCATGTGAAGCTGTACGAGGACATCAGCCAGCACGGGGCGATTTCGACCGCATATGCCTATCCGGTGAAAGTGTCGGACCGCTACGTGATGGATCCGTCGCCGATCCCGAAATTCGACAATCCAAAACTTGAGATGGACGCGATCCAGCTGTTTGGTGCGGGACGTGAACAGCGGATTTACGCGGTTCCGCCGCATACCAAGGTCGTCAGTCTGGATTTCGAGGATTACCCGTTTGAGGCCACCAAGGCCGATCACCCATGCGATCTTTGTGGGGCAGAGGATAGCTATCTCGACGAAGTGATCATGGATGATGCAGGCAACCGGATGTTCGTCTGCTCGGACACTGATTATTGCCGGTCACGCCGCGAAGCGGGCCACAAGGGCCGATTGGCCGAGGAGAATGCGGCATGACCCCCTTGTTGCAGGTCAAAAGCATAGAAAAGCGCTATGGCGCGCGGATCGGGTGCTCGGATGTGAGTTTTGATCTCTTCCCCGGTGAGGTGATGGGGATCGTCGGTGAAAGCGGATCGGGCAAGTCGACGCTGTTGAATTGCATGGCCGGTCATCTGGAACCAGATGCGGGGCAGGTGATTTTTGACACACGCGCTGATGGTCCAGTGGATACGGTCACCATGTCCGAACCGGAACGTCGGATGCTGAGCCGTACGGACTGGGCCTTTGTACATCAGCATGCGCGCGATGGCCTGCGGATGTCGGTCAGTGCTGGCGGCAATATTGGTGAGCGTCTGATGGCGGTGGGGGATCGTCACTATGGCGACATCCGGGACCGTGCGATCGACTGGCTGGGCCGGGTTGAGATTGAGAAATCTCGTGTGGATGACCGTCCGTCGGCCTTTTCTGGCGGGATGCAGCAGCGGTTGCAGATTGCCCGCAATCTGGTCACGGGGCCGCGCCTCGTGTTCATGGATGAACCAACGGGCGGACTGGATGTTTCCGTTCAGGCGCGTCTGCTGGATCTGCTGCGCGGTTTGGTGCGTGAGATGGGGTTGAGCGCGATCATCGTCACCCATGACCTTGCCGTCGTACGCCTGCTGGCGGATCGACTGATGGTGATGAAAAGCGGCCATGTGGTCGAGGCCGGATTGACCGATCAGGTTCTGGACGATCCACAACATGCCTACACGCAGTTGCTCGTGTCCAGCGTTCTGCAGGTTTGAGTAATTGGAAAAAGATGAAGTGCTATGATTGAGCTTATCAATGTCAGCAAAAGCTTTACCCTGCATAATCAGGGTAGTGCCGTAATTCCGGTGATGCAGGGTGCATCTCTGAATGTCGCCGCAGGTGAATGCGTCGCCCTGACCGGGGCTTCAGGCGCAGGGAAATCAACACTGATGCGGGTGGTCTATGGAAATTATCTGGCCGCATCAGGCCGGGTCCTTGTCGGTGGTCTGGACGTCGCCAAGGCCGAACCGCGCGAAATTCTGGCTTTGCGGCGCGAGACGCTCGGCTATGTCAGTCAGTTCTTGCGTGTGGTCCCTAGGGTTCCAACGCTTGAGGTGGTGGCCGAGCCGCTGTTGGCCGTTGGCTGCGACAAGCAAGCGGCACTGGACAAGGCGGCGGGTTTGTTGCGGCGGTTGAACATTCCCGAAAGACTGTGGAGCCTGAGCCCGACCACCTTTTCGGGTGGTGAGCAGCAGCGGGTGAACATCGCACGTGGATTTGCGCATGATTACCCTGCAATGCTGTTGGATGAACCGACGGCCTCACTGGATGCGCAAAATCGCGAAACGGTGCTGTCTTTGATCGAAGAGGCCAAAGAACGCGGCGCGGCGATTGTCGGCATCTTCCACGATGTCGAAGCGCGCAACCGGGTCTGTGATCGCGAGATCAACGTGTCTGAATTCACCCCGGGGATGGTCGCGTGAGTCTTGCGCCGGTCATAGCCGTAGTTGGTCCGTCAGGTGTCGGCAAAGACAGCGTCATGGAGGAGTTGGTCGCGCGGTCGCCAGGTATCCTGCGGGTTCGCCGGGTGATTACTCGCCCCGAAGGCGAAGAAGGCGAAGATTTCGACCGGGTGTCGGCCGAAATCTTCGAGCAAATGGTGCTGGATGGAGCCTTTGCGTTGCACTGGAGCGCGCATGGGCTGCACTATGGCATCCCGATTGAGATTGAAGCCCAACGGCAATCGGCTAACGCGCTGTTGGTCAATCTGTCCCGTTCGGTTTTGTTGAACGCGCAAGCAGTTTTTGGCGACCTGATCGTGGTTTCGCTGACAGCGGACTCTACGGTGCTGGCGCAGCGCCTTTCTGTTCGCGGGCGGGAAAGCGCCTCTGATCAGGCGCGTCGTTTGGGACGGGCTGGTATGCCCTTGCCCGACGGACTGAACCGTGTGATCGAAGTTGATAATTCCGGGCCGCTGGAAGTCACGATTGATGCGATCCTTGCCGGGCTTCACCCGGAGAGGGCGTAGCGATGGATCAGATGAAACCTCCCATCTTCTGCTTCGCCCATAAGCGCCAAATCCTTGATCTGACATGGGGCGGGCAACAGGGGAACCAGATGGTCCTCCAATGCTGCCTGAACAGCTTTCAGCGTGGGTTTGTCCAGTTTTCCGCTGAGGGTGATGTGAAAGCGGAACGTGTCCATCACGTAAGGGTAACCCCAACGCAGCAGGTTGGCGTCCTGTTCCGGCGTCAGTCCCGAGGCACGTCGGCGGTCCAGTTCCGCGGCGGGCGCGGGGGCGCGGAAGCTGTCAGGCTCGCGGACGCAAGCCGCTGCAAGCGCGTTCAGCGCGTCGGTATTACCTACCGGCTGCAGGGCCAGAAAACGACCCAGCCGGGCGATCTCGAACCCGTCCAGCGTGACAGGCGGTTGCGTTCCGGCCAACCGTTCACAGGCGTCTTGCAAGTCGATCAGAGATTGCCCCTTGTTCAGGCGAAACGGCGGCTTCAACGTCGCGTGAAGACCGTATTTGCGCGGAACATCGGTCGCGGCTCCGACGTCCACGCCGTCAATGACAGGATGCGCAACTTCAGTTCCGGCTTCCATGTCCCAGCCCAACCATTGGGTCGCAAAGCTTGTCCATTCGGCCTGAGCCGGTGGCGCAAAATAGATCGCGTATCGCGTGAATGTCACATTGGCCTCCTATGCGTGGCCTTTCCAATAGCTCAAACCTTGTGAAGTTCAGATGACAGAAGAAATGATACTTGCCAATGCCACGCTTATTCTTCCCGATGAGACGGTCGTGGGCAGCATTCGGATTGCGGGGGATATGATTGCTGAGGTCGCGACCGGCCCGGCTGTTCCCGCTGGCGCAATTGACTGCGAAGGGGATTATGTCTGCCCTGGTCTGGTCGAACTTCACACGGACAACCTTGAGCGCCACATCCAGCCGCGGCCCAAGGTCGACTGGCCTCATGCAGCCGCTATTCTGGCCCATGATGCCGAACTGGCCAGTACCGGGATCACGACGGTGTTCGACGCGATGCGGATAGGCTCGATCCCGTCCGGGCAACGTTATGTCAAATATGCGCGCGGTCTGTCGCGTGAGCTGTGGCAGTTGCGGGAACAGGATGCGCTGAAAATCAGCCATTTTCTGCATTTGCGGGCCGAAGTCTGCTCGGAAACCCTGGCCGAAGAATTAAACGAATTTGGGCCCGAAGACCGTGTTGGTCTGGTCTCACTCATGGACCACACGCCCGGACAACGGCAGTTCCGCGATTTGTCGAAACTGGAAGTGTATCTGAAAGGCAAACTGGGGCTTGAGGGCGATGGATTTCTGCAACATGTGGCCGACCTCAAGGCGATGCGCGACCGCAATGGTGATCTGCACGAGGTTGAGACGGTAAAAGCGGCCAAACGGTTTGGTGCGATGCTGGCCAGCCATGATGATACGACGGACGAACAGGTGCGCGTATCGGCCGGTCACGGGATCACCCTTGCCGAGTTCCCGACTACGGTCGAGGCTGCGCAGTCCTGTCATGATCATGGTATCAAGGTGATGATGGGCGCACCCAATGTGATCCGGGGCGGGTCGCATTCCGGAAATGTCGCTGCGCATGAACTGGCACAGCTGGGCCATCTCGACATACTGTCCTCGGACTATGTGCCCTCCGCTTTGTTGCTGTCCGCTGTGAAACTGGGTGAGATGTGGGGTGATTTTGCCCGCGGTTTGAAAACCGTGACAAAGACACCGGCAGAGGTCGTTGGGCTGGATGATCGTGGTGAGTTGCGGGCGGGCACCCGGGCGGACGTCATCCGGTTCCGGATGCGAGAAGGCACCCCTGTGTTGAATGGTGTTTGGTCGCACGGACGACGCGTGGCCTGATCAGGCCCTGTAGAACAAGTAACGGTCCGGCGCGATGGTGTCCGGGCCGCTGATCTGTTCAAAGCCAACCAAAGGTTGGCCCGAGATTAGCAGACCACCGGGCACCATCACCTGCGCAATCAGTGGGCTGAGGCGCGCGGCTTCGGCGACGTCCTCTTCCTTGACACCTCGCCCGAAATCGTAGTGACCGAAAGCGATCCTGGGTCCACCTTCTGCCAGCTTCTGCAGCATCGGCTCGGCCTCACCCTGCAAAAAATCCTCTGCTGGCGGTGTGCTGGACGGATGGCACTGCAGCACGCGGTCCATGACCCAGATCCTCCGATCCGGCAGAATTTCCCGCAGGTGATCATATGTGCGCCCGTTTCCAAGGCCCATATCCAGCACGTCGCCTGCCATACCCGAGATCTGATCTACCGCCCAATTCAAACCGTCACGTTGTGCGGTCAGGCGGCGCAGCATGGAATCCAGTCGGCTCATTCAGATCTCCGTTTTCAATCGGCTTGGGAGGCTGACCAGACAAAGCCCGGCCCGTTCAGCAGCCGGTGCAGCAGGTCGTGGGTAAAGGCCCAGATGTCCTCATCATGAACCAGATGGTGGGTCAAGATACCAAAGGGCTCGGCGTTGTCTGCGCGACCCTCGCGGCGATCTTGCAGCAGCTGAGTGGTTTTCGCGATCAACATGTCCGGGTCGGCCAGCCCGCGTGATCCGCGCCAGTCGATTGGATCCAGATGCGTGTTGATCTGGGCCAATCCAGGCGCTGCCTGCGGGCTGGACCGTGGCGTGGCGGTCGATAAGATACGATACCCCGCTGCAGGCAATTCCTGCACCACTTCTGACGCTATGCGGTTCCATGGCGGCACGAACATCGGGCACAATCGATCTGCAAACAGGGTGCGCAGCCGCGATATCCCTGAACCGATATCCCCAGTGATATCGTCCATGGGCCGGTGCAGGGGGAACTCGGATTTCTTTTCATCCGGTGGTGCGTGGTTCTGATGAGCCCAACCGTGCACGACCGGGATTAGGTTTGGATGGGAAGTTACATATTCGATCAGCAGATCTTGGGCATCGCGGGGGATGATCGCCAGATGAACGGGCACCCCAAGGTGGTCTGACATCGCGGTCAAGCGATCAAGCTGCGGCGTTGTGGAAACCGCATCATCGTCGCGCCACCACAAAGGCAGTGCCAGTCCTTGTTGACGCCAGATATCCAGCTCATCCGTCAAACTGCGCCAGTCAACACTCATCCGCGGCGCTCCAAAAGTCTCTTGGCGATGCGTACGGATTGCGCAGCGCCGTCGAACCCCTGATCTGAGACCGGACGAGGTTCCGATGAAATCACGCGGCCCACGGCCTCGACCAACAGATCTCCGCTCAAATCTTTCCTTGGGATGACATCAATGGCGGGCATTTCCGCCAGGGTGCGGGCGCGGAGGCTCTGCTCGACCTCATTGCCATCATCAAATGGGATAAACACGGCAGCGGTTCCTGCCTGCAGAATATCCAATGCTGTATTGTAGCCACACATGCTGACCGAAGCCGCCGCGTGGGGCAGCATCTGCCGAAAATCGGGCCGCACCGGTTCCAAAGTGACAGGGGCATCCGCCACTTGCTTCCGCAGTTCGGTAATGCGCGAATTTGCATCCTGTCCGCCGATCAACAGGCGCCAGTGCCTGTTGGACATCTTTCGGGCGGCCTCGATGGCCGCGTGAAAGATCGGTTGCCCAACCGAACCTCCGCCTGCGCTTACAAGCACTTCGCCTTTCCCGGTTGCATCCTTGTGGGGTGTTGGGGCCAGTGGAGCCACGAAACCCGTGTAAAACAGGCGGCCCTCCAGTTGCTCAGACACAGGCCAACTGACGTTCAACGGCACAATGCTCTGGTCCGAATGGACAAGGATGCCGTCGTAGTATTTTGCGACGATCTTATCCGCCCGCTCTGCCTTTAAGGGTTTTGACGGCGGTGCCAGAATGTCACGGATCGACCCCAGAATTACCGGGCGCGGGCGTATGTCACGGGCGGCCTCCAGCGCGGCTGAAAACTCACCTGCTAGGGACCGGCGGCCAAACGGATAAAGCTCGGTGATCAGAACATCCGGTGCAAAGCTGCGAATTGCTTCAACCAGGGCAGTCTTGCGCGCCGCGAAGTACCCCTCATCCGCCACCGTTCCGGCTTGTGTCAAAAGACGGGTGAAATCAGTGCCATCCGAGCGCAAAGGGGGCAGTCCCAACAACGTCATTCCGGTCGTGTCCAATTGAGGAGCAGGCATCCCACCAGAGACCACGAAGG
The DNA here is from genome assembly GCF_001458195.1 of Ruegeria atlantica. Classification (GTDB taxonomy): domain Bacteria; phylum Pseudomonadota; class Alphaproteobacteria; order Rhodobacterales; family Rhodobacteraceae; genus Ruegeria; species Ruegeria atlantica. The sequence continues at coordinate 71,345 of NZ_CYPU01000072.1, forward strand.
TATCATGCCCATCCGCGACAAAGGCCCGGCCCAGCGTCAACGCGCGGCTCAGGTGCCCGGTGCCCAACAGGTGGGTGACAACAATCATGACCTTCATTCGCAGGCGCCTTGTCGCAGCAGTCGAACCGGTTCGGGTTGCGGCTGAAAACCATCCAGATCAATGACATAAAGTCGGTTGCGCTTGATCTTGAACGGGGCAGTGCCGTCAAAGTTCCATCCCCAGGCCGAGGCCAAAATGACGCGCATGATCCCAATGTGACACACGGCGACAGTGTCGCCTTGCAAACCGCCCAGCCAGGGTTGCAATCGCGCCCGCACTTCCGCCGGACTTTCGCCGTTCGGCGGGCAATAGTCCCAGCCCCAATCCTCGATATGGCGATAACCGCTGTCTGCGTCTGTAATCAGGTCAACGCCGCGCTTGCCTTCCCAATCGCCCCAGTTCATCTCGGTCAGGGCTTCGGACACCATGGGCTCCCGCCCCGCGACCAATGCGGCGGTTTCGCTAGCGCGCTGCAGGGGGCTGGACCAGAGCGCTGCCTTGTTCCACGACTCGGGCAATTCATATCCGGCCAGTTCGGTGCGCGCGTCATCGTCCAGCGGAATGTCACTGCGGCCCTGAATACGGCCAGCGCGGTTCCAATGGGTGTGGCCGTGGCGCAAAAGAGCAAGTTGGCTCATGCGGTGCCTCCGATCAAAGGCCGCGCAGCCTGCCAGAACCGTTTGGTTGCTGCGGGCATCAGGTGGCGGTTTGACACATACTTTTGTGCCGTCGCGCCAAGCGAACGGCGCAGGGGAGGGTCGCCAATCAGCGTCTGTAGCCTAATGGCAAGCGCTTCAGGTCCTGCTTCGACCTCGGGGTAGTTGGCCGGCGCCAGAACATCGCGGACACCGGGCCTGTTCTGCGCAACAACCGGAACTCCGCTGGCCTGCGCTTCAAGGTAAATCATGCCATATGCCTCATTCACGCCGGGCCACACTAAGATGGACGCATTTGCATATATGTTTTGCAAGGCGTCACGATCCAGTTGCCCAAGAAACCGGACCTTAGAGCCAAATGGTGTCATTAGGTCTTCGATCTCAGCCCGAGCTAGTCCATCCCCTGCAATATCCAAAGCCCAATCCCCGTTCAAATGCGACAGGGCCTGCGCCAGCAGCTGGTACGACGCCAGTTTGTCGCCATGCCGCATCATCCCCACCGCCAGCATTGGCCCGTCACATGAGGAAGCGGGCGGCAGGTTCGAGATTGGCAAAAAGGGCGGCAATTCGACCAGGCGCTGATCCTCGAACTTTTCACGTTCCAGCGTGATCAAATCGTTGGCCGTGTGGTAAAAAATGACGTCCGCTGCGTCGCAGGCATCATGTGCGGCTTGCGCAAAGCCGGACCATGGGCCGCGCAACCTGCTGGTCGCACGGGTGCTTTCCAATTGCGCATAAGGGATGCCCCGAGCGGCGCACACTTTAGGACCCAGCAGATCGGGGGCCTTATAGTAGTTGTGATAGGTCACCCATATATCCGTGTCGTGAGGCATGTCAGCAACCAGTCGCCGGGATTCGGCATCGGCGTCAGAGCTGAGACGTTGTTGAACCGCCGGATCGCCCGTTTTGTCATAAATGCGCAATTCCGAGACGAGATTGACCTCATCGCCCTGCGCCCCGATCGCCCTGATCAGATTGCGCGCCATTTCCCTGTCTCCCGACGGCACCGGGCTGTTTGGAGATTTCATCGGTGAGAAAAAGGCGACGCGGGCCATCAGTCTTTGCCCGCGCCCAATGCGCTGAGCCGTTTGGACAACAGGGCAATACCGGGGTCCATGCGGAATTCGGCAATCAGGCGGGAATAGGCAGCGTTGGCCATAGATGCAGTTCGATCAGGAGCGGCGGCCAATTCGGTGATCGCGCTGGCAAGTGCGGCCGGGTTGTCGTGGGACAAAACGCCATGCGTCCCGGTTTCTATGAATTCCGGAATGGCGGAAACCGGCGTCGACAGGATCGGCAACAGCTGCGACGCAGCCTCCATCAGAACATTTGGCAACCCGTCGCGATCTCCATCAGCCGCGATCCGGCTGGGCAGCACGAACAGATCAGAGCCGCGCATCGCCTCGATCACTTCGGGCTGGTCACAGGCCCCCTTCCAGGTGATCCGGTCTGCGATACCCTGGGCCTCAGCCCGTTCGCGCAGCGCATCACCAAGCGCACCGCCACCAATATGCGTCCAGTGCCAATCCAGAGAATTGGGTAGCATGGCGAACGCATCGATCAGGCGATCAAAGCCCTTTTTCTCGACCAGACGGCCGACTGAGAGCATGTGAAACGGCCCGTCCGGCGCCCGAGCTGCGCGGGTCGGCGGGTCGGGAAAACGGTTCAGGTCCAAGCCATGATAGATCAGATCGACCCGCGACGGATCATCGGCCAAACTGCGCAAGTGTTCGGCCCCGATTGCAGTACAGGTTGCGCCAAAAGCGGCCCCATGTGTGTTGACCTGCAATTTTTCGGCTTTCTCCCAGTCGGGTGACGTCCAGATGTCTTTGGCGTGTGCCGAAAAGCTCCAGGGCAGGCCGCGCATGATGGCGGCATAGCGTGCGACCGACGACGGCGTGTGCATGAAATGCGCATACATCACCTGCGTTTCCTCGGGCAACTCGGCGGCCAGAACACAGGCCTGCCCGAAACGCCGGATGCGGTTATGTGTCGGGTCGCGCCGCAGATCAGAGCGCCAGACCTTATAAGCCTCGGTATAGCCGGGCAGGGTCTGCGCGATGTGGCGCGCGGCCCAGACGCGATCAAGTTCTTCGTACAGGTACTCGGGCAGGTAGTGGACCTGCCCCTTAAACCGCTCATGCAGCGGGTGGCGTTTGATGTCGGTCGGGTGGCGCAGGGACCAGATGTCAAAACTGTGGCCCGCGTCCTGCAAGGCGACCAGTTCCTGTGCGATAAACGTCTCTGAAAGGCGCGGCCATCCTTTGACCAGCACCGCGAGCTTGGGTTTTCCTGACGTCATCCGGTGGCTCGTTCCCGTTCCCCATCAAGCAGCGCGTCCACGCGGCTTGTGACATAGTCCAGACCATCCAGCAGGCCGTCGCGGATAGCCTGAGAAGGCAATGGCTGATCGGGCAGATTGCGAATAGCCTTAATCATCGTGTCCGCCGTCAACCCGTCACGGTTTTCGTCCAGCATTCTGACAAGTCCCAGACCCTCGGCGCGTGAGGCGCGGATCCACTGTTCCAGCCGAGGTGTCGTGCGCGGAACGATGACGGCGCGTTTGTCGAACGAGAGCACCTCGCAGAACGTATTGTAGCCGCCCATGCAGACCACACCCGCAGCGCCGGCAAACAGCGTTTCGATCTGCGATTCAAAGCCAACAGCCGTGACCCGACCATTCAGCGCAGCAACGCGGGTTTCGAAATCGTCCCGCAGTTCGCCCGACAGGAAGGGGCCGTAGACAAGGACAGCGCGCGGTGACAGGTTGGGGTCTTTTTCAAAGGCGCACAAAACCTGGTTCACCATGGCTTTGCCGTCACCGCCGCCTCCCGGCGTAATCAGGATGTAGGGTTGTTCAGGCGGATCGCCTATCGGCCCGAGATCGCGGCGCAAATAACCAGTCCAATGGATACGCGACTGCGCGGCAGCGCTGAGCGGCAGGCCCTCGGTCGGATCATAGATCGAGCGCAGCCCGTACACCCAGATTTCGTCGTAGAACCTTTCGGTTGCTGCAATGGCTTCTTTCCGCCCCCACTCGGCGGCCAACACTTCGGGTTCATCCAAAACGTCACGCAGGCCCAGGACCATTTTGGTGCGGCGGGACCGCAGCAAATTTTCTAGGGTGGGCAACAGCTCGCTGCGGAAACCGGTTGGTTCCTTGTCGACGATAAGAACGTCGGGATCGAATTGCTGAACCGCCGTCTGGATCAGACCCGCCCGCAACTCTGTCACTTCCTCGATGCCCATGCCAATTGTCTGAGATGCATAAGATCCATCGGCACGTTTAGTCACACCCGGCAAACGCACGTGGTCGACCCGGCGCGGAAATGTGAAACGCCCTGCCACGGGTGACCCGGTCAGGATGAGCGCCGATGCCGATGGGTCAGCCTGCGTCATCGCACCAGCCAGTGCACGGGATCGGCGCAAGTGACCCAACCCGAACGTATCGTGGCTGTAGAACAAGATGCGCGGCGCACGGCCGGTTGTATCGTTTTGTCTTCCTAGGCTCATGCCTTTGCCCAATTCAGTGTTCTGGTGCAACTCCGCGCGCTTGCACCCGTATCGTATATATTTTTTTAGCCGCGTGCAAAATCACTGATCCTACCAGTCGTTACCGGCTCGTTTCGATTTTGGCCATGGGTTTCGCATCTGCGCCCTGTTCTATATCAAATTTCCTGCCCATCCGTCATGATGACAGCGTCAGGTTGGTCATATTCAGTTTTTTCCGGGTTGCAAACACTTCTGTTCACAGCATGGTGCGGGGAACACGGCTTGATAAGATGTTGAGGCTGCGGGGGTTGAATATTTGAACCCGCCACCGGGCTTCGATAACCTGTGTTACGAATGGCGAACTGGAAAAATATCCGATGACACGAACATTGCTGGCTGGATTAACGTTTGTAATCTGGTCCCTTACTCTGGCGCTGGTCACCGGTGCAGTTGCGCAGACCTCTCTGATACCGGGGTATCCCTCAGCCGGGGGCAGCAGCTCGGAAACAGCCAGCGAAAGCGATCTGGCTACGGCGATCCGTTCCGCCACCGAAGCCGGGGCCAGTGTGATCGTCATCGACAGCGCCGGGCAAATCGTGTCTTCCGGCCAGCAAAACAGTGTCACCCCCGAGGCTGTACCCGGGGATCCGATGGGCGACGGTTCGCAGCTTATGAAAGCGCAGGAGCGGTTTTCGAGATTTCGTGACTCGATGAATTCACGGCTTCAGGCGCTGCCTTATTCAATCTTCGAGGTGCAATACATCCTGCGTCAGACCAGCCCGGATGGCCGAATACAGACCTATGTCGAGGTCCTGTTCTGGAACGTTCTCTTCCTTTTGATCGGACGATGGTTGTCGATTGAAATCTACGGCAAGCGTATCGCAAAGCGAATCGTCGTCGCGCGATCCAAGGAAGATCCACAAGGTTATCGCGAGAAGATGCCGTTTTTGGTGTTCCGGTTCCTGATGGGTATAGGCGCCACGATTTTTGCCATGGTGATGGCGCTTATCGTCAGTTTCGTGTTTTTCGGCGAGGCTGAGGACATCTCGATCCAGTTCACGGTCACAGCAATTTTTACCGCCTTCTTCCTGTCGCGTACGGTGTCGGATCTGTGGCGCATGGTGCTATCGCCATATCTGAGCCAATATCGCTTGCCGCCTTTCTCGGATCGTGACGCAAAACGCCTGTATTTCTGGGCTTCGGCGCTGGCGACCTACGACATTACCGTGGTGCTTTTTGCCACTTGGGTAGCTGATTTTGGGCTGAACTATAACGTCTACGCCTTGGTCTATGGCGGCCTGACCATGTTTGGTGCGATCGGCAATGTCCTGATGATCCTGTTCAATGCTCGCGCCATTTCGAACGCTATTCGCGGCGGGCGATCACCGGATCAGGTGTCGTGGATTCTGCGCCTGATCTCGGTCGCATGGGCGCCGGTGCTGATCCTGTACATGGTGTTCAGCTGGTTCAAACTGGCCGTCGACCTTGTGCTGGAAAATCAAAACTCGATCCCAATCGTGGCCAGCAGCTACGCCATCTTCATGTCGGTCGTGGTTGCCTATGGGGCCATGAACTATCTTCTGGAACGGTATTTCAATCGCAACAGCCAGCTGGACGCGATGAATGCCGATGGTGATGAGGCGGATGCCGAGGTTGAAGCGATCGAAACACCGCAGGCCGAGATGCGCAAGCACTCGATCCTGACCTACGAAGATCTGGCGCGGCGGGTTGCCGGTATTCTGGCTTTTGTTGTCGGTCTATATGCGCTGGTGGTCATCTGGAATCCGGATGCCAGCTGGAGCGAGGACCTGCCGATCGAGCGGGCCCTGGACGTGATGGTGATCCTCTTCATGGGTTACATCCTGTTCCATTTCTTCCGCATTGGGATCGACTCGAAGATCGCGCAGGAGATTGACGACGGCGGTGGTGAGGCTGAGCTGGGCGATGAAGGCGGAGAAGGTGGGCAAAGCCGCCTTGCAACACTGTTGCCCTTGTTCCGCGGGGCCATTCTGGCCGTAGTTGTTGTGACCATTGCGCTGATTGCCCTGATGGAATTGGGTATCAATGTCAGTCCGCTATTCGCGGGTGCTGGTGTCGTGGGCCTGGCCGTGGGCTTTGGGTCGCAGACATTGGTCCGCGATATCTTTTCGGGTGCGTTCTTCCTGATGGATGACGCGTTCCGCAAGGGTGAATACATCGACATCGGTGACGTGAAGGGAACGGTCGAAAAGATCTCGGTCCGGTCGTTCCAGCTGCGTCACCATCTGGGCGCGCTGAACACTATCCCCTTTGGTGAGATCAAGGTTCTGACCAACTATTCCCGCGACTGGGTGATCATGAAACTGCCGTTACGGGTGACGTATGACACCGACGTCGAGAAGGTGCGCAAGCTGATCAAGAAGTTGGGCCAAGAGTTGTTGAGCGACCCGGTGATCGGCGACAACTTTATCCAACCGCTGAAGTCGCAGGGTGTGATTGAAATGCAGGACTCTGCGATGATCATTCGGGTCAAGTTCATGACCAAGCCGGGGGATCAATGGTTGGTGCGCAAGAAAGTCTATCAGGACATCCGCGAATTGTTCGCCCGCGAAGGCATCAAGTTCGCACACCGTGAGGTCACCGTGCGCCTGGCCGAGGGTAAGGACCCCGAGGATCTGACACCCAAACAGCGCGAAGCTGTGACGGGTGCGGTGCAGGCGGCGATTGACGAGGATTATCTGGACGATATCGGTCCGGGTGGGGACGATCGCTGAGGGGGTCTCCCGCCACTTTGGGTGACGTCTCTGGCGAGACGTCACCCAACGCGTTGAGCCGGGCCGCGCGTACCGCGCGGCGGTTGGCTCAGGTGATGGCCGTGGCCCAGACCGGCGCCGACGTGCCTAGTTTAAATGCAGGCTTGTCCCAGAACATCTTGGCGTCGCCAACGGTCAGACCGGGTTTCAGGCGGTGACCGGAGCCCCAGCCTGATTCTTCGAGAGCTTGGCTGTAGTCTGACGGACTGGCACCGGTGATGACCTCTTTCGTGTCGGACTTGCCGAGAATGGCCAACAACTCGGCCGTGCGTGCGAGAGAGAGCTGACCCAGCATGATCGCGTTCCCCGCGGCGGCCTCGGCCAAGGCGGATAGCACAGCGGCGGCCATCAGATAGCCGGTTGCATGATCCAGCGCCTGAACCGGCAATGGTGTTGGTTTATCCGCATTTGCCCAGTCACGGCCTGCATCCGCTATACCCGCACTCATCTGAACGAGGCTGTCGAACCCGCGCCGCGCGGCCCATGGGCCTTGCCAGCCATAAGCGTCTAATGTGACTTCGACCCGGTTTGGGGCCAATTCATCGCGCTTGGCCCTGGTCAGGCCGAGCGCATCCAAAGCACCGGGGCGATACCCGTGGACGAACACATCAGCCTGAGACAACAACTCTTGCAGCTTTTCCAAACCTGAGGGCGATTTCAGATCGAGGTAAGTGCAGGATTTACCCAATGAGATGTCGGGTATGACACCGGGCTCGTCCCAACCGGGCGGGTCGACACGCAGAACGTCAGCACCAAAACCGGCGAGGGTTCGCGTTGAAACCGGCCCAGCCAGCACGCGCGTCAGGTCGAGGACGCGCAACCCTGCCAAAGGCCGCTCAGCCGTGGCCTCGGATCGATCTCGCAGTTTGATCTGTCGCGGGCTGTGCCAACCGATCAGTGGATCGCGGGACACGGCCCGACCTTGCGGATGCTCTAACCACACTGCCCGGCTGCGCATGGCTGCGGAAACGCCACCCTGGGCCACGATTGCCGATTCCAGCTCGCTGGCGGACCATCGCCGGACCGCTTGAGAGACCGCGTCCCGATTTGCTTTGACCTCGAGAACCTTAAGTGCCGCCGTCCGGTGGCGGGGCAGGTTGGTGTGCAGCCTGATCCAGCCATCCGCAGTCTGGTAGTCGCCTGCTATCGCATCCCAGAGACTAGGCATCTCCCAACCATTGGGCTTGAAGGAGTATTGATACCAAAGCGAGGCCAACCGGTGATCCACAGACACATTCGGCGCGCTGGGCGACAGGTTCAGCGCCGTCATCAGACGAGCCTGTTCCTGACCCACCGCGCCAAAGGTAGCCGTCGCCAGTTCAGATACCGCGTAGACGCTGGACCAAGCCCCGGTGCCCGTTTTGCGGTATCCGTCGGTTGCAGGAAGGGCTGAAATCAAGCTCATTGCTGGTATGGATCCAGACTGTCACGCAGCCCGTCACCCAGGAAATTGAATGCCAGCACGATAACAATGATCGGCAGCATCGGGATTGCCGTCCAGGGGTAGATCTCGATCGAGGCCAGGTTCTGCGCGTCGTTCAGCATTACACCCCAACTGACGGCCGGGGCCCGCAGACCAAGACCCAGGAAGCTGAGCGCGGTTTCCCCAAGGATCATGGCCGGTATCGACAACGTGGCCGAGGCGATCAGGTGAGACATGAAGTTCGGCAGCAGGTGCTTGCGGATCACACGGCCAGAGCTTGCGCCCATCATCTCGGCGGCGCGGACGTATTCTTCTTCTCTGAGGGACAAGAATTTCGCGCGTACCGAACGGGCGAGGCCGGGCCAATCGAGAATCCCGAGGATGATCGAGATGATGAAGAAAACAGCAACCGGGCTCCAATTTGAGGGCACCGCCGCCGATAGGGCAAGCCAGAGCGGCAGTTCAGGTAGCGAGCGCAAGACCTCGATCACGCGGTTGATGACCCAATCGATCTTGCCGCCGAAATACCCGGCGATTGATCCAAAAAAGATGCCAAGGGTGAACGATACCGAAATGCCGATCAGGCCGACAGTCAGCGACAACTGCGCGCCATATAGAATGCGGCTGAAAACATCGCGGCCCAGACGATCGGATCCCCATAGGAACAGCGTCGCGCCCTCTGGCGCGCAGAACAGGTGGGTGTCTGATTTCACAAGACCTGCAAGCCTGTACTCGGTCCCCTCGCAGAAAAAGCGGATCGGGCGAGGGTCTTCAGTGTCGGGCACAAATTTCCACTGAAAGGTCTCAAGATCAGCTTCGGCCACGATCGGATAGACATACGGGCCAATAAAGGAGCCATCGTGGAACCAATTGATGCTTTGTGGTGGGGCGTAAAGGTGTTCGCCGTTTCGTTCATTCGGGCCATAGGGGGCGATGAAACCAGCGAAGGGCAGCATCAGGTAGCAGAACAGTAGGAAAACGCCTGAAATCAAACCCAGCTTATGGGTTTTGAACTTGCGCCAGACCAGAACCCAGTTGGGTGCGTCCAGATCTGCGCGCTCTAACTGTTGCAGGGCGGCATCCGCGTCGAAAGGTGCATCGTCGACAAAGCGACCGTCGGTGTGTTTGGTCACGCTTCACGCCCCTCGTACCGAATGCGCGGGTCCAGCATGACCAGCAAGATATCAGAGATCATGGTGCCGATCAGGGTCAGCAAGGCCACAAACATCAGAATGAAGGCAGACAGAAATTGGTCCTGGGTTTTGAGTGCGGTCAGCAAGGTCGGGCCGATGGTTTGCAGACCAAGCACGACCGAGACCAGTACCGACCCGGATACCATCGACGGCAGCAAGTTCCCGATATCTGCAACAAATGGGTTGAACGCCACGCGCAGCGGGTACTTTGTCAGCATTCGCGATGGTGCCATACCCTTGGCAATGGCCGTTTCCACATAAGGTTTGCCCAGTTCATCCAGCATGTTCGCACGCAGGCGCTGCATCATGGCAGAGGCGCCAGATGTGCCAATGACGAAAGTCGGCACGATCAGGTGGACAAGAATGGACTTCAGCTTTTCCCAGCTCATCGGCTGACCTTCGAAGGATGGGTCCATCAGGCCGCCGATGGGCAGGTTGAAGTAGCGGTGTCCGTAATAGAACAGGATCAGTGCCAGCAGGAAGTTGGGCGTCGCCAAACCAAGATAGCCAACAAAGGCCGACGTATAGTCAATCCAGGTTCGCGATTTTGCTGCGGCGAGGACGCCCAGCGGCAGGGCAACGGCATAAACGAACAGGATAGCGGCCAGGTTGACCACAACAGTCAGCCATAGGGTATCGCCAACGATCTCAGCTACGGGGCGGTCGAATTCAAAAGACCAGCCGTAATTGCCCTGAAGAAGGCCCTCAAACCCGTGCGGCCCAGGCCAGAAGCCCATCCAGACTAGGTACTGTTCCCATATGGGGCGATCCAGGGCGTATTCCGCGCGCAGGAATTCAGCCTTGGCGACCCCGGCAGATTGGCCCGAGGCCTGCAATTCCGCGATCTGATTGCTCAGATAATCGCCGGGGGGCAGGTTGATGATCACGAAGATCAGAACCGACACCACCAGCAAAGTCAGCAGCATCGTGAAAAAGCGATACACCGCATAGCGCAGCATTATCATTTAGCTGCTCCTGATTAGTCGGCGAAAAAGAATTCGTCGGGGCGGTGAATGCCAAAATGTGCGCCGGGCTCCCACGCCCACATGCCTTGCTCGGGCACGTTGCGCAGACGGTTGGACACTACGATGGGCTGCGGTGCGCCGTTCAGAATTCCGATGGCAAAAAGCTGATCAGCGTGGATGTTCAGCATTTCTGACCAGACTGCCGAACGCTCTTCGTCGGTGGTAGCAACCTCCCAATCATGCGCCAGCTGCATTAGACGTTCAGCCTCGGGCATGTCAGGCGCTTCACCAACATCGCCGCCGGTTTGGTAAAATTGTCCCCATTTGGGCCAGGCCAGAAACACCTGATCCGTAGGTGCCAAATAAGCAGGGGAAGTGTGCGCCTGCGGGATACCGTCATCCCAGCCAAACCAAACTGAGGCCATGGTGTTGCCAGCAAAAACGCGGTTGCGCAGAATGTCCCGGTCCAGTGGGCGCATGATCAGGTCCACACCAATTTCGCGCCACGTATCCGTGACGATCTGAAGCGCGTTCTCAACCTCTTGCCGCTCTCCTGCGGTTTCGATGATAAGTTCCATCGGGCGCCCATCCGGCAGCAGGCGAGTGCCGTTTTTATCGCGCTCGGCCAGGCCGGCTTCGTCCAGGAGGGCGTTGGCCATCTCAACGTCATACTGCGCCCAGGCTTTTGCGTTTTCCTCGTCATAGAACGGAGACGCGGGTAAAACGGACATCGCACCGGGATGGGCCAGCTTGAAATAGAGCGCTTGATTGATGGTTTTGCGGTCGATTGCCAGGGACAGCGCCCGCCGAACACGCACATCGCGCAGAACGTCGCGCCAAACTTCATCCGAGTAGTTCAGGTTCGGGTAGATCGCGATTTGCGATGCGACACCGGTCTTCCACAGCAGAGTTTTGTAGTCTCCACCGGCTTCGCCCTTTTTCAAGATAGATGCATCGCGAAACGCCAGACCGCGCCCCTGCAGATCAGTTTCGCCAGCATTGGTCTTGGCCGCGACCAAGCCAGCAGCGACGATTTCCATCTCGACGATGTCGATATAGGGCAACTGAACGCCGTTGGAATCGATGCGGTGATAATATGGGTTGCGAACGAAATTGTGGCGGATCTTCTTGCCCGAACTTGCATTCAGCCAAGGCTGCAGCGTCGGGAGTTCGTGATTGTCGAACTTGTAGAGGTTGTCCAGCTTGTTGTGCAGCGCTGCCCAGCTTTTAACCCGTGCGTCTTCGACCTGAAAGGCGAGGTCTTCAGCGTCTGCGAATTTCTCGTGATACTGTTTGAGGAATTCAGACGGTCGGTAAATGAACGGCGGGCGCGCTTGGGCCAGCGATTGCAGGAAATCAGGATTTGGGTCTTCCCACTCGAAGACAATAGTAGTCTCGTCCGGGAAGGTCACGGTTGGCGTTTTTCCTTCAACAATCAGGAAGTCAGGTGGGCCAGACGGGCTGAGCATTTCATTGTTGGCAACGTCTTCCCACCAATAACGAAAGTCTTCGGATGTGAACGGCGATCCATCGGACCACTTGTGCCCGTAACGCAGATGCAGTGTGAACTTTCGATTACCTTCGTTTTCATAGGACTCCAGCAGATCAGGGACGATTTCGTAGTTTTCGTCAAACCCAACCAATCGCGCATACCCGTAAACGACCATCTGGCGGATGTCTTTTGAACGGGTCACCATGGTGCGCAGGGTACCACCGGGGGCACCAAACTCGCGGCCTTTGGCTGCCAGGTCCACGATCAGAGGCTCGGCTGGCAGGCGCTCTGCGACCGGCGGCAGGTTCCCGGAGCTGACCTCGGCTTGCCAGAATTCGCTTTCCTGAGGGGCCGGTGTTCCTGCAGTGGCGGGCAGGACCAAAGTGGCGACCAACGTGGCAGCCAGAATGAGCGGGCGAGTGGTTTTAAACATGGCATCGTACCTTATGGCCGGGCTCCATCTCTACCAGTGAGGGTATCACGGAGTCCGTAAATCGGAAGGTGTCATCCCAACTGTCTGGTGAACCGGCGCCCAACGCAACCAGTTTAAGGTCGATGGGCCGGTTGATGTCGGGTTCTGGTTGGGCGGCAATCAGCGCCTTGGTGTAAGGGTGTCGGGGGTTATAAAACAGCGTCTCGGGCGGGGCCTGTTCGACGACAAGACCGCGGCGCATCACGGCCACTTCATCGGCAATGCGCGCCACAACCGCAAGGTCGTGAGAGATGAACAGGTAGGACAGGTTCAACCGGTCCTGCAGGTTTTCCAGCAAAGTCAGGATCTGTTCCTGAACCGATACATCCAGTGCCGATGTCGGCTCGTCACAGACAATCAGCTGCGGGTCCAACATCATCGCCCGCGCAATTGACAGGCGTTGTCGCTGTCCGCCTGAAAAGGCGTGTGGATAGCGTTTGAGCATATCACCATTCAGTCCCACACGCTGCAGCATCTCGACCGCCTTGTCCCGCTGTTCGGCGGTCGAACCAATGGAGTGGATTTCCAAAGGCTCGGTCAGCGCGTCTTGAATGCGCATCCGCGGACTGAGCGAGCTGTACGGGTCCTGAAACACCATCTGCGCCTTGCGTTGAAAGGCCGTGCGCTGAGAGCGGTTCATGTGGTGCACAGTGATCGGGTCTTCGCCTGGCGAGGTGCGAAACAGAACCTCGCCACCCGGATCGGGCAGTTCCGCGCCAAGGGCGATCCGCGCAGCCGTTGTTTTGCCCGAGCCACTTTCGCCGACGATTGCCAGTGTTTTGCCGCGGGCTAATTTCAGATCCACACCTCGGCAGGCATGGATCAGCTTGTCCCCCTGCCAGCCCCTGCTGGACCGCATAGTGTAGGTCTTGGACACCCCCTTCATCTGTAGAATGAGGTCATCATCCGGCATAGGCAGCCCGACCGAATCTTCGTCGGGAATTGCAGGGGCCGCGTTGAACAATTGTTGTGTGTAGGGGTGCGCCGGGGCGCTTAGGATCGGGGCGGCTGCCCCTGCCTCCATCACGCGACCCTTGTGCATGACAACGACCTGTTCTGCCATATTGGCAACCACGCCAAGATCGTGCGTCACAAGGATCAGGGCCATTCCTGTCTCGCGCTGTAGTTCTTTGATCAGACCAAGCACTTGCGCCTGTGTCGTTACGTCCAGCGCGGTCGTCGGCTCGTCCGCGATCAGCAGTTCTGGCTTGGAAACCATGGCCATCGCAATCATGGCGCGCTGGCGCATGCCGCCCGACAACTCGAACGGGTAAGAATCATAGGCGCGCTGCGGATCAGGAAAGCCGACGCGTTCGAATTGGGTCAGGACCTCTTTGCGGGCTTGCGACTCGGACGCGCTCCGATGCAGCCACAAAACCTCGCTGACCTGATTGCCGATCTTGTGCAACGGGGATAGCGATCGCATCGGTTCCTGAAAAATCATCGAAATCCGATTGCCGCGAATGTCACGCATCTGTCGCTCGCTGATCTTGGTAAGATCCTCGAAGCCTTTCGAATCGTTCAGGGTAATCGTGCCACTGCGGATTTGCGCGGCACGTGGCAGAATGCGCAAGGCCGCCCGGCACGAGATGGTTTTTCCCGACCCGGATTCACCGACCAGAGCCAATGTCTGCCCGGCCTCGACATCAAAGTTGACACCTTTGACAACTGAGTCGCCCGCACCAAAACCGATGCTGAGGTCTCTGACGGACAACAACGCAGTCATGCGGGTTTTCCACCCGTTCGTCCGTGGTTCGACATCGGCGTATTCAACTCCCTGTGTTTTTTGACTTAGTCTCGCGCGGTTGTGCCTGTGTAGTCAAACCCGTTCTTGGGCCGAATTGTCGCGAAAATGTGAAACTTAGGCCAATTTACCTACACAAATCCTTGAGGATTTGTCATCACATGCGGTGTCGGCCCCAAATCATGAGCTGACAGATATCAAGGAGAGATTTCCCCGTGCCCGACAACCAAAGCCGCCTGGATCTGTTCATCGACCGTATGGTGTCCCAACGTTCCTGTCTGGATTTCGCCATCTCTGAAACCAAAGGAATGCCTGGGCCAGTGTTCGAACTGGGGTTGGGCAACGGGCGCACATATCATCACATGGTGCAGTATATTTCAGATCGACCTGTTTATGTGTTTGAGCGAGCCGTGGCGTCGCATCCGGATTCCACGCCGCCCGCAGATCGGGTGATTTTGGGGGACGTGCGCGAAACACTACCGGCCTCGGTGGATCGGTTCGGAGCCACGGCCAGTCTGATCCACGCGGACTTGGGCGGTCACAACCGCAAAAAGAACGACGACTTCGCCAGATTTGTCTCACCATTGATCGAGCCGCTATTGGCCGAGGGTGGTTTGATGGTGTCCAGCGACCGGATGTATTTCGATACCTTGACCGAAGTTTCCCTTCCTGAAGGGGCCGTCGAGGGGCGCTGTTTCATTTATCGCCGCTGACAGGGTGGGAGAATCTGATGCTTTTTTATGATTGTTCCACGGCCCCCAACCCGCGGCGCGCGCGCATGTTCATTGCTGAAAAGGGTTTGGATATCGAAACCCGAGAAATTTCGATCGGCAAAGGTGAACAACTCAGTGACGACTTTCGCGCGGTGAACCCCAATGCAACGGTTCCGGTGCTGGTGACGGATGAGGGCAGCACGCTAACCGAGAATCTCGGGATCGCCGCCTATTTTGAGGCGCGGTTTCCTGAGCCACCTTTGATGGGCCGCACTCCAGATGAAAAGGGGCAGGTTCTGATGTGGAACAGCATTGTCGAACAACAGGGCGGCATGCCTGTAGCTGAGGCGTTGCGCAATACCCATCCAGCCTTTGCCGACAGGGCGATTCCGGGCCCGGTGAATCACCCGCAAATCCCGGAACTGGCGCAGCGCGGGTCAACGCGCGTTGACCATTTCTTTTCGCTTCTGGAACAGCGACTGAGCGAAAGCGCGTTTATCGCAGGTTCAGATTTCACTCTGGCTGACATTTCCACCTTTGTCTTCGTCGACTTTGCCCGCGTGATCAAAAAGCGGATTCCACAAGAAAACACAGCCACTTTGGCGTGGTTTGATAAGGTCGCTTCCCGTCCCAGCGCACAACTTTGAAAACTGCCGCTCCAAGGCGGTTTCTTGGTACGCGCAGAACTGTACAGAAATGTCTAGACAGATGTGAACAGTACCTCTAGCGTCCCTCGTGAGACATGCAGGGGAGCGCAGGATGAATTCTCAGTATCGCGTTGTGGTCATCGGGGGCGGCGTCGTGGGCGCCTCGGTTCTGTATCATCTGGCCAAGTTCGGCTGGTCAGATGTGGTCATGCTGGAACGGCGGCGGTTGGCGTCTGGCTCGTCCTGGCACGCGGCTGGCGGCATTCACGCTCTGAATGCGGACCCAAACATGGCGTCCCTCCAAGCCTATACTATCGATCTGCTCAGCGAGATAGAAAAGGAATCGGGTCAGAATATCGGCTTGCACATGACCGGTGGTTTGACGTTGGCCGGGACGCCCGAACGGTGGGAATGGCTGCAGTCGAATTACCGCATCTTCCAGTCTATCGGCATTGATGACTGCGAATTGCTGAGCCCGGAGGAGGCGCAGAGGCGTTGCCCAATCATGTCCACCGACGGCGTTTTGGGTGCGATGTGGGCGGACCGAGAGGGTTATATCGACACGACCGGTACAGTGCAGGCTTATGCAACAGCGGCTAAGAAACGCGGCGCGGAATACTACGAAGAAACCAAGGTCGAGGAATTAATCCAGACCGACGATGGCTGGCAGGTCGTCACCGACAAGGGCACGATCACTTGTGAACACGTGGTTAACGCCGCTGGCCTTTGGGCCAAGCAAGTAGGGCGTATGGCGGGGGTGGAATTGCCGGTGTCTCCTCTGAAACACCACTACCTGATCACCGACACAGTCCCCGAGGTCGCTGAAGCCGAATTCGAAATGCCGATGACGGTGGACCTCGAGGGGTTCACCTATATGCGGCAGGACCAAAAAGGCGTTCTGGTCGGAATTTATGAAATCGATCACGAACACTGGGCCATGGACGGTGCGCCATGGAATTATGGTGAGGAGCTGTTTCAGGAACAACTCGACCGGATCGAGAATGAGCTGACGCTTGGCTTTGAGCGCTATCCGTCGATCCAGAACGTAGGCATCAAGACATGGGTAAACGGTGCTTTCACCTTTGCGCCTGACGGAAACCCGCTGGTCGGCCCGGTTCCCGGCAAGCGTGGCTATTGGTCGGCCTGCGCGGTTATGGCAGGTTTCCTGCAAGGCGGAGGCGTCGGCAAGACGCTGGCTGAATGGATGATCCATGGCGAGCCCGAGGCGGATGCCTGGCCGATGGACGTGGCGCGCTTTGGCGATTTTGCGCAGAACAAGCGGTATATCCGTGAAACCACGGGCCAGTTTTATTCCCGCCGCTTTGTAATGACCTACCCGAACGAGCAACTGCCCGCGGGGCGGCCACTAAAGATGGCCCCAGCGCATGACGCGATGACGGATGCGGGCTGCAAATGGGGTGTTAGCTGGGATCTTGAAGTGCCGTTGTATTTCGCGCCGAAAGGGTTCGAGGAAACACCGACGCTCAAGCGGTCGAATGCGCACGATATTGTAACTGACGAATGCAAGGTGATCCGCGAAGGCGTCGGCTTGATGGATATCTCGGGATTTTCACGGTTTGAGGTCAGTGGCCCGAATGCTGAGGTTTGGCTGGACAAAGTCATGGCCTCAAAACTGCCAGCGCCCGGTCGGGCGAAGCTGGCGCCGATGCTGGGTGAGAACGGGCGGCTCAAAGGGGACCTCACGGTGCTCAACTGGGGCGACGGAACCTGGTGGATCATGGGTAGCTACTACTTGCGGGCGTGGCACATGCGCTGGTTTGACGATCACATGATCGACGGCGTTAATTTACAGGATCTGGGCGAGGAATATTGCGGGTTTGCGGTGGTTGGTCCCAAGTCGCAAGCGGTGGTCGAAAAGTTGGCTGAACAGGACATCTCGGGTCTGAAATTCATGGGCTGTGGAGATTTTGACATCGGGTTGGTCCGCGCGCGCGTCGCCCGTATGTCGGTGACCGGCGAGAAAGGGTATGAGATCAACTGCCGCTACGGTGACCACATCAAGCTGCGCCGCATGTTGCTGGAGGCCGGTGTCGAAGAGGGCATTCGCGAGTGCGGTTTCAACGCGATGCTGTCAACGCGGCTTGAAAAGAGTTTTGGCATCTGGTCGGCAGAGTTCACGCAGCTTTACACGCCGGGAATGACAGGCATGGATCGATGGATCGATTGGGACAAGAATTTTGTCGGCAAAGAGGCCGCTGTGGCCGAGCGCGACGGAAACGGTCCGGCGCAGATACAGGTGACACTGGAAGTGGACGCCGATGACGCGGACGCAAGCGGTTACGAACCCGTTTGGGCGGGCGGTGAGCGCGTGGGCTTTGTAACGTCGGGAGGGTACGGGCACTACACTGGGAAGTCACTGGCAATGGCGTTGGTCAACCGCGACAAGGCCGCGCCCGGAACAGAGCTTTCGGTCCATGTGGTTGGTGTCGAGAGGCCCGCGAGGGTTGTCGCGCCGTCACCTTATGACCCGCAGGGCAAAGCGATGAGGGGCTAAGCATGATCGGACAAACATCCGAACGTGGGCGACGACGGCGCGGGCGAAGCGCCGAGGCCGCCTCTGCGCCCAGTCGGGACGTGAATTATCGCCAGTTGAAGAATCCCTTCCCGTTGATGGAGGTGTTCCCGGCTGACCAGATTGCGGATATGCACGAAACGGCCTTGCGAACACTTCAGGAGTTGGGCGTCAAATGCCTGCTTCCGGAAGCCCGGCGTCTCTTTGCGAAAGCGGGCGCGCGGGTGGATGAAGATACCGAGATGGTCTTCATCGGCCGCGACATTGTTGAAGCCGCCGTCGCATCAGCACCAAAGTCGATAGCGTGCCATGCAGGCGCGCGACACAGAGACTTCACCCTTGAGCTAGGTAGTCTGGTGTTTCAACCGGGGGCAGGGGCACCGAACGCGACAGATCTTGAACGTGGCCGCCGTCCCGCCACAGAGCAGGATTATCTGGAGTTCCTAAAGCTTACGCATCATTTTGATGTGTTCCAGATGATCTCGCCTCAGGTCGAACCGCAGGACGTGCCGACCCATCTGCGCCACTATTTCACGACGAAGGCGCAGATGGAGCTGACCGACAAGTTCCCGTTTTTCTTCTCTCGCGGAACGCCGCAGGTGATGGATTGCTTTGAAATGCTATCCATCGCACGGGGGCTGTCGGACGATGAGTTTCAGGCGGGCGCACATTGCTACACGATCATCAATACGAACAGCCCGCGCACGCTGGACATACCGATGGCGCAAGGGCTGATAGATTTCGCCCGCAATGGACAGATGTCGATCATCACGCCGTTTACTCTGATGGGCGCGATGGCCCCGATTACTGTGGCCGGGGCGATTACGCTGTCGCATGCCGAGGCGCTGGCGGCGCTGACGCTGACACAGCTGACCAAGCCGGGTGCGCCGGTGTGTTATGGCACGTTCACCAGCAACGTGGATATGAAATCGGGTGCGCCCGCATTTGGAACACCCTCACATTTCCAGGCTTCGCTTGCCGCAGGTCAATTGGCCCGGCATCTGGGCCTACCTTGGCGGTCGGCTGCCGGATCAGCGTCGAACATCAACGATGTTCAAGCAGCGAATGAAAACCAGTTTGGTCTTTGGGGCTGTCTGATGGCAGGAGCGACAGTAATCATTCACTCGGCCGGTTGGCTGGAGGGTGGCTTGACCGTTTCTTTTGAGAAAATGATCTGTGACACCGAGGTCCTGAACATGGTCGCCGAGCTTTGTGCAGGGGCGCAGGCAGGTACGGCCGAGATCGGTTTCGACACCGCCCTGAGTGAAGTTGAACCCAGCGGGCACTTCTTTGCCTCTAGCCAGACGATGGAGCGCTACAACACCGAATTCTACGAACCGCATCTGCATGATTATGCCAATTTCGGAACCTGGACAGAACGCGGATCGATGGATGCCAATCATCGCGCGACCGCGGTTTGGAAGAGTATTCTGTCTGACTTCAAAGCGCCTTCATGTGACAGCGACCGCATGGGTACCTTGCACGAGTTCGTTGCGCGCCGCACCGCTGCGGGCGGCGCCCCGCCGGAGAGTTGAATGAGCACCAAGCCCATCCTGCACAGGGACGACCCCGAAGCCGAGCCTTTGGTCGGCAATATCAAGGTCACGCGTGACGACTGGCTGAACGTGGCTATGGATGTCCTGATCTCGGACGGTGTGGACCAAATCAAGGTCCTGAACCTGGCTGAACGAATGGCCGTGTCGCGATCGTCCTTCTATTGGTATTTCAAATCCCGGCAAGAGCTTTTGGACGCCCTGCTGGCGCGCTGGCATGCGACGAATACAGCGGCTTTGGTCGCGCAAGCCAATGCCCCGGCGGATACGATAACCGCAGCCGTCTGCAACGTGCATCGTTGCGTGGTGAATACTGAACTGTTCGATACCGCGTTGGATTTTGCCGTCCGGGATTGGGCGCGCAAATCGGGGAAAGTACGCCGGGCGCTTGATCAATCGGATGCGCGCAGGCTCGAAGCGCTTCACGCCATGTTCGCGCGGTACGGCTATTCCGAAGTCGAGGCCGAAACGCGTGCCCGCGTGCTGTACTATATGCAGATCGGTTATGATCTGGCGCAGTTGAACGAGCCAATGTCCACGCGGATCGCAATGGTTCCGCATTACCTTTATGTCTTCACTGGGGTTGAGCCCAAGCCCGAAGAAGTCGAAGAATTCAGCGCCTATTCAATGCGCTATTGGAAGGGAGAAGCCTCATGAGTCAACCTGACGCAATCATCATCGGAACAGGTGTGATCGGCGCGGCCATCGCCTTTGAAATGGCCAAAGCAGGCTGGAAAACCTTGTCGCTGGACCGAAACAGTCAGGTTGGCCACGGTTCGACCGCGGGGTCATGTGCGATTATTCGGATGCATTATTCGACCTTTGATGGAACGGCGTTTGCGTGGGAAGGTTACCACTATTGGCGCGATTGGGCGGACTACCTCGGCCTGCCCGAGGATGCTAATCTGGCGCAATTCCGCGAGACCGGCTGTCTAGTGATGAAGACCGATGCCAATGGCTTGCTTGAAAAGCACATGAAGAACAGCGCCGATTTGGATTGTCCGTTCGAAGAATGGTCACCTGACAAAGTCAGTGAGCGCCTGCCGATCTACTCGCAGGACAGTTTCGCGCCGGCGCGCCGGATGGATGATCCGGAATTCGGGCACCCGAACGGGCGCAAGATGCAGGGCGGCGTGTTCTGGCCGCAGGCGGGATATGTCACGGACCCGGCTTTGTCCGCGCAGAACTTGATGGATGCTGCCAAGCTGCATGGCGCAGAAGTGCGCACTGGTGCCGAAGTGATCGAGATATTGTCCAGCGACGGTCGTGTTTCGGGTGTTAAACTTGCCTCGGGCGAAGAAATCCACGCAAAAGTCGTCGTGAACGTCGCGGGCCCCGGCTCAGCGATCATCAACAAGATGGCGGGTGTCCTAGATGATATGACGATCGAAACCCGCCCGTTGAGGCAAGAGGTTGTGCACGTCCCCGCACCCGAGGGGTTTGATTTCGAAAACGATGGAACGATTGTCTCGGACAGCGATATTGCCTGCTACTGCCGGCCCGAACACGGCAACCACATTCTGGTTGGCTCGGAAGATCCGGAATGTGACCCGCATCTTTGGTGTGAGGATGATGTGGATTACAACCACGATTTCACCGACCAGTGGACAACGCAGGCCATGCGATACGCGCAGCGCGTCCCAAGTCTTGGCATCCCGACCAAAACGCGCGGAGTTGTGGATCTGTATGACGCATCCACAGACTGGATTCCGATCTATGACAAATCCAGCCTGCAGGGGTTTTACATGGCCTGCGGGACCAGTGGGAACCAGTACAAGAACGCGCCGATCGCAGGCAAGATGATGACGGCTCTGATCGCGTATTGTGAAGGCGGCGCAGATCACGATGCGCAGCCGCTGCAATATGAACTTCCCTATATCGGGCGGAGCATTGATGTCGGGTTCTATTCCCGCAAGCGCCCGATCAACGAAGAAAGCAGTTTTTCTGTACTGGGGTAGTTAAAGAAAAAAATCGCCCTATCATTCCGGAGAACTGGAAAAGGGCAGGGCCCAGAATGGCCGAACCGACGCATCGCGTTTTGATTCTTGGAAGTGCACCGGCCGCCGCTGCAGCTCGGGAGTGGTCTCGGGATCCGTTTAACCACATCGTTGCAATCAACAACGCCTGGCGTATCCGCGACGATTGGGATTTCCTCATCCATCCCGAGGACTTCCCTATCTGCAATCGCCCGGACGAACTGGTCCGCAGCCAAAGCATCGTCGAGGCGGATGAATACGTTCCGCATCAAAACAAGTTTGGCGGATTTGTCTATGCCGGTGGCACGATGGCGTTTACGGCTGGTTACTGGGCCTTGGCCGCGCTTCAGCCAGCCGTCTTGGCCTTTTTTGGCTGTGACATGATTTACCCGAATTCCGGCAAGACCCATTTTTACGGCAACGGAGCAGCCGACCCTTTGCGCGCTGATGTGACGCTGCGATCGCTCGAGGCAAAATCCGCCCGGTTGGCTTTGTTCGGTGCCGCGCAGAACTGCCGCGTGGTTCGACTGTCGCAGGGTGAAAGCCGGCTGGTCTTTCCTTCGGTGACGACTGACACCCTAATGTCTGACAGGCTGCTTTCGACAAAGGGTATGCAAGCGGCACTGCAGGCAGAGGCAAAGTTGAATTACTTCGTATCGTCTGGTCGCTATTGGGAGGAAGAAGAACGTTTCGACGCCGCTAGAATCGACCATTTGGATCGAATGTGGCTGGACGCGTATTGTCCGCAATCCTTGGAATACGTCGCCTGAAGCAATCGCTGATCAGGTCGCGAATTCAGCCCAGGCCCAGACCATGGCGATGTAAGTCAGGTTGTGCAGGCACTGGTCCAGACCCGCAGCCCGCCAAAACGCGGCTTGCGTCGGCATCAGTTGTTTTTTGTCCGAATAGCTGGCTTTGGCGAAATCAATATTGAAGTGAACAATCCATTCCAGTGCAGCAATGATCAAAATAAACGACCACGGCGCGCCAAAAATTAAAAAGACAATCACTGACCCGATGACATGCACGCCCGCATGCTGCGCACGGCCCACGTGAAAATACTCACCGCGCCCTGCCAACATTTTCGGAGTCTGGAGAAAAAAATCCGCAAACATATGTTTGATCTGCAACAAGCAGAGCATCAATAGCACTGCGCCTATACTGGCAGTCAAATGAGTCCTCCCGATATCGTCCCAGACAGAGTCTAGGCACTAATCTGTGGTTGCGCAAATGAACTTGTTCACACTCGGCAATTAACTGATCAGATTGGAAACTATTTGCCTCTTTTGGCTGGACTAAGGTAAATTCAGAGTGTTGGGTTTACGACACTTTCGTCAAGATCGTTTCGGTGATCCTTAGTAGGGGCAGGTTCCATAGAACGTTCAATTTTCCAGTTTATTTGGAAATACTCGAAACGCGACCAGTTGATTCTGCTGGCCGTGACCTCGACGTTGTTTCCACTACTTTATTTGACGCTCGAATTGCCCAAACGCATCATCAACGATGCGATTGGCGCGGCCAGCCCGGTTGTAGATGTCTGGGGTTATAGCCTGCCTCAGACGACATTCCTCATCATTCTGTGTATCGGGTTTCTGATCGCGGTGCTGGCGCATGGACTGATGAAAATGCGCATCAACACAATGAAAGGCGTGCTGAGCGAGCGTATGTTGCGCCGGTTCCGGTACGTGCTGATCAGCCGCGCGTTGCGTTTCCCTCAACCCTATTTCGAACGCGTCAGCCAAGGTGAGCTGGTGTCGATGGTCACCGCCGAAAGCGAGCCGATGGGCGGGCTCATGGGGGACGCGATCAGCCAACCGGTTTTGCAGGCGGGTCAGATGATCACCATCCTGTCCTTCCTGTTTCTGCAAAGCTTCTGGTTTGGGCTGGCGGCAGTCGCGCTGATCCCTCTGCAAGCCTGGCTGATTCCGAAACTGCAGCGTCAGATCAACCTTCTGAACAAAAAACGCATTCAAGAGGTTCGTCTGCTGGCCGCCCAGATCGGCGAGAACGCGGCGGGCGCGTCCACGTTGCGTGCCAATGGTGGGTGGCGATACCGCCGGGCGATGGTGTCTGAGCAGCTGGGGCGCCTTTTTGGTATCCGGTTCGAGATCTACCAGAAGAAGTTCTTTATGAAATTTATAAACAACTTCATCTCGCAGATGACGCCGTTCCTGTTCTATTTGGTTGGCGGTCTTCTGGTCCTGCAGGGGTCGGTTTCGCTTGGTGCGCTGGTTGCGGCCCTGGCTGCGTATAAGGATCTCAGCTCACCGTGGAAGGAACTGCTGACCTATTATAACCAGACACAGGACATGTCGCTGCGCTGGGACGTGGTGACGGAACGGTTTGCACCTTCCGGAATGCATGACGAAAAACTGTTCGATGGCGAACCCGAGGCCACGCCAAGGCTGAACGGTGACATCGTGCTCGACCATGTCTCGGTCCGCGATATGGACGGTAACCAGGTCCTGGATGATTTGGACCTGTCTTTTCCCAGCGGGAAAATCATCGGGATCGCGGCCCCCAGCGAAGAAGATCGCCGCGCTATGGCAGAGTTGCTGACGCGGGAAATTCTGCCCAGCTCGGGCCGGGTTCGGATCGGTGAAATCCGTTTGTCAGAGCTGCATCAAAGTGTTGTGGCCGCCCGTATTGGGTATGCTTCGTCACGACCCGTAATGTTCCAGGGTACGCTGGGCGACAACGTCATGATGCCGATGCGGTTCAAGCCACAGACATCCGAAACAAACGACCCCGGATATGATGAGACGTTGCGGGCCGGCAATAGCCCGGACCCCTTCAAGGCAAACTGGCTGGACCCGACGACTGCGGGATTGGACAGCGCTGAAGAGGTGCGCGACTGGTGGTTGAAACTGATTGACGGGATGGGTTCCGGCGCCGCGCTGTTTTTGCGCGGGGCCGAACAGGTCTTCGATGCCGCCGAGCATCCCGAGCTGGCCGACAAACTGGTCGAACTGCGACCTTTGGTTCAGGATGCGGTGAAAGCAACAGGGCTAGAGCAACAGGCCCTGATCTTTGACCGCAATCGCTATAACCCTGCCTTGCCGGTTGCGGAGAACTTGTTGTTCGCCACCCCCAAAGTCCCCGTCACACAAGAGCTTTTGGCGCAGCAGACCGTTTTCCTTGAGCAGTTGCGCGAATTTGGTCTGGACGAGACACTGGTGAGCCTGACACGCGATGTGATTGAGATGCTGCGCCAGATTTTTGGCCTGGACGGCACCGATCACCCGCTGTTTCGCAAACTGGGACTAGAGGCGCAAACGTACGAGGCTGCGGTCGAGCTTGTCGAAAAGACCCGGAACGAGGGCGTATCGGGGCTGAATGATGAACAGCTGGCAAACCTGCTGGCCGTTCCGTTTGTGATTTCGGCGGAACAGATCGGACCAGCCTTCACCGACGACCTCAAGGACCGCATTCTTGAGCTGCGACATAGCCATTCCGAAAAGCTGCTGGAGCGGTTGCTGGATGTATTTGTGCCCTTGGACAAATCAAAATTCGCGCCCGGATTGACAGTTCTGGAGAACGCCCTGTTTGGAAAGGTCAGTCAGATCGGCGGCGCCCGTTCGGACGAGGCGCGCAAACTGATCGTGGACGTATTGAACGAAAATGGTGCGCGCCCGTTGGTGGTCGAGCTGATCTATGACGTGCCGGTGGCGCTTGGCGGCCAAAACCTGCCAGCGGTCTTTGCTGAACCTCTGTCCTTTACGCGCGCGACGATCAAAAAACCGGATATCCTGATCCTTGAGGACGCGTTGGCCAGTTATGACATGGCCTCGAAAGTGGCCGTGTACAAAAATCTACGCGCTCTGCTGCCGGATACAACGGTGATCTACCTGAACGATCAGTTCGAAAACCCGAGCGTGTTCGACATGTATGTTGAAATCAGGCAAGGTCGGGTCGTCTCGGACGAAGGACCTGCGGACGTGGAAGAAGACAGTGCCGCCTCGGCTGACCTTTCGCGCAAGCTGCGCGCGCTGGAACAGACACCGCTGTTTTCCGGGCTGGATCGCCGACAGTTGCGCCTGCTGGCCTTTGGTGCGCGCTGGTTTGATGCCAAAGCAGGAGAGGTTGTTTTCCTCAAGGACGATCAGCCAACCGACGGTGCCTATGTGGTGCTGGACGGGGAAGCCGGGTTGTACCTTCCTCAGACCGACGGAGTGGATCAGTTGATTGCCACGGTCGGCCCCGGTGCCCTGGTCGGAGAGTTGGGTTTGATCCGCAAGGAACCTCGGGCGCTGAGCATGATCGCCGAAACGGAACTGTCGTGCCTGCGTATTGGTGAAGAGGAATTCCTGGCCGTGGTCGAAAACGACGCCGCAACTGCGTTCAAACTGTTGCAGGTGATCGCGGGCTACGTATCGAACTAAGCGTTATTCGCTGTCGGGGCTGCAGAACATATCGTAAAGAACAGCGATCACCTGCTCCGCGCCGTCGTTGTTCAGCGAGTAATAGATGGACTTTCCGTCCCTGCGCGTTGCAACAATGTTTTCAGCGCGCAAGCGCGCCAGCATCTGACTGACCGCAGCCTGACGGATACGCAACAAAGCCTCCAACTCACCCACGGATTTTTCGCCGTCGGCCAGATGGCACAAGATCATCAACCGACCCTCATGCGCGAGCGTTTTCAGAAACGCAGAGGCTCGAGCCGCGCTTTCTTTCATTTCAGATAGCGCAGCTTCGGTTTGTTCGGTTTGGTCGTCTTCAAGTGTCACGCGTTGCCTGTTTAATACCTATCGGTTGGGTCAATGTGCCCCAAGACCTATTGAGTTGTCACCCCTCGGTTGCAGGGGCACCACCTTGAAAGACGTTTCCGTTCACGTAATCGCAAGGCTCTTCCTGCATTTGCAGATGCAGGCCGTCACCATTGTAAGGGTGGGCCCGGGCAAGGTCTTCGTTTACCTCGATGCCCAGTCCCGGTGCGGTTGGGGCGGGGACAAATCCAGCCTCAACCCGCAATGAGCTGTAGATGAGTTGATCGTGAAACGGTGTATCAATGGTCTCAAGCAGCAGCAGGTTGGGGATGGAGGCGGCCAGATGGATATTGGCTGCCCATTCAACCGGACCGGCGTACAGGTGCGGGGCCATCTGGGCGTTGAAGACTTCGGCGATTGCGGCCACTTTCTTCATCTCCCATATTCCGCCGGCACGCCCCAGAGCGGGTTGGAGGATTTCCGCCGCCCCAGCCCGCAATACAGCGGCGAATTCGGCCTTGGTGGTCATGCGTTCACCGGTCGCGACCGGGATCCGAACGTTTCGCGCGACACGAGCCATATCTTCAATCATGTCCGGAGGTGTGGGTTCTTCGAACCAAAGCGGTGAATAGGGTTCAAGCGCCTGACCCAATCGGATTGCGCCCGCGGTGTTGAACTGACCGTGGGTGCCGAACAGCAGATCGGCTTTGTCGCCCACGGCCTCTCGGATCGCTTTGCAGAACGCAACAGACATCGAGATATCGGACATCGCAGGCATGTGCCCGCCCCGAACAGTGTAGGGCCCGGCGGGGTCAAACTTGACGGCTGTGAACCCGTGCTGAACCATTTCAGCGGCGCATTCGCCAGCTTGTTCAGGCGACGTCCAGAAATCGTTCAGGCTATGTTGGGGCAGGGGGTACAGATAGGTGTAGGCCCTTATGCGTTCGTTCACCAATCCCCCCAGCAAGGCATAGACCGGGCGATCGCGATCCTTGCCCAAGATATCCCAGCAGGCAATTTCCAGCCCGGAAAAAGCCCCCATGACCGTCAGATCGGGGCGCTGTGTAAACCCGCTGGAGTATGCTCGGCGGAACATCAGCTCAACGTTTTCGGGGTTCTCGCCCAGCATGTGCCGTTCAAACACGTCCCGAATGACATGGCGCATCGCTTCGGGGCCAACCGAGGATGCATAGCATTCCCCCCAGCCCGTGATCCCAGTATCGGTCGTGACTTTGACCAGAATCCAATACCGCCCGCCCCATCCGGGCGCAGGAGGGGCAGTGACAATGATGTCGAGGTCTTGCAGTTTCATCAGGTGGTCTCCTGCCCTGCCGGGTTAATCCCTGTCGAAAACGATCACGTTACGCTTGGCGGATCCGGTTTTGGTGTCCTCGATCGCTTCGTTGATCTGCGACAGCGACCACCGGCCCGAGATCAGCTCATCCAGTTTCAGGCGTCCCTGATCATAAAGGTCGATCATCCACGGAATATCCCGCTGAATGACAACATCGCCCATTTTTGATCCGATCAAACCCTGACCCAGCGCGGCCAGAACTACCGGCTCGTAGCTTGCCATATCCCCGGAGTGCGGCATCCCGATCATTACCGCCTTACCACCCGGACCCAAATAACGAGGGGCTTGGTCGTAGGCAGGAATCGCGCCGACGGTGATCAAAACGGCATCTGCGCCGCGACCCCCAAGCGCATTGTAAGCGGCCTTCCAGGGGGCTTTCTGATCGGCTAAAACGCCGTGGGTCGCGCCGAATTCCTTGGCAATGGTCAGCTTCTCTTCGGTCATGTCCACGGCCACAATCCGGCGTGCACCGGCGATGCGGGCGCCCTGAATTGCGTTCAGCCCGACACCTCCAGCACCAATCACCACCACATCCTGTCCGGGCCGCAGCCCGGCGGCGTTGACGGCGGCACCCACGCCGGTGATCACGCCGCAGGACAGCAGGCTGGCGACGTCTTTGGGCATCGACTGTGGTATTTTGACAATCTGCCGGTGGCTGACCACAACCTTTTCTGCAAAAGCTCCGCAAGCCATTGCCTGCTCCAGTGGTCCGCCATCTGCTGTGCGCAACGGCCCGTTGACTTTGTCGTAAGGCGTTTCGCAGACAGTTGGTTTCCCTCCCGCGCAAGAGGGGCACGAGCCACATGCCCGGATCAGGGTAACGACAACCGGGTCCCCAACCTGAAATTCACCTGCCGAGTCGCCGACCGCAGTGATAATGCCCGCTGCTTCGTGCCCGTAGACGGCAGGAAGATGCCCGCCCCACGCACCACCGGCAAATGAAATGTCCGAATGGCAAATTGCCACTGCATCTAGTGTCACCTCGACCTCATCTGACTTGGGCGGTGCGATCTTAATATCTTCGATGACCAGAGGTTCACCGAACGCCCGGCAAACGGCGGCTTTGATGGTTTGCATGCTGTCCCTCTCTCGCTTTGCGCTACGGTGGCGCGCTTATCGGGACGCTGCAAGGCGGAATCCGTCAAAGGGATGTCGTAGTTATGCCATGACCCCACGTGAACGGGAAAACACAAGAAGACAGATCACCATCATGACGAATGCCAAGAGGAATGGTGCGCCCGGCAAGTAGATCGCCGCGTCGGGTTTAATAAACTGGGCGAACACGCTGGTCATGAGCAACGGTGCGATGACCATCGACAAAGCGTGCAAGGATGTCAGCACCCCCTGCAGTTCACCCTGTTGCGAGTCGGGCGTCTTGCGCGACATCAGGGCCTGCAGGGCAGGGGTCACAACCGCTCCGATCGCGGTGATCGGGATCAGCATCAGGGCAATGATCCCATTGGTCAGAAAGGCCAGAAGAAAAAAGCTAAACAGCTCGAACCCCATGCCGTAGATGATTGTGATGCGTTCCCCCAAATACTTGGTTGCGGGACGGATCAGGCCGCCCTGAACGGCCGCCATGCCGATCCCGTAGACGCCCAGTGACAGGCCGATCATTTGTGGAGACCAGCCGAACCGTTCGGTTGTGAAATACGCCCAAATTGCCGGGTAGACATAGATCGATATTGAGTACAGGAGATAGACCCACAGCATCGGCCGGATCCCGGGCAACGCGGCAATCGCGCGCAACGAGTTCACTGGGTTTGCCCGCCTCAGGCTGAAGGCCCGGCGCGTCTTGTCGGTGACCGTCTCGGGCATGACACATACACCGATGACGAAGGCGAGGGCAGACAAGCCCGCCGAAGCCCAAAATGGTGCACGTGTGCCATATTCGCTCAGCAGCCCACCAAGTACTGGGCCAAAGACAAACCCGACGCCAAATGCTGCGCCCAATAGACCAAAGTTTGCAGCCTTTTCGTGGGGTTTCGACACATCCGCCATGAAGGCCGCCGCCGTTGCATGCGTGGCAGCCGTAATGCCTCCGACGATGCGTCCGGCCAACAGCAACCAGATGCTGCCCGCAAGCGCCATGACAACATAGTCCAGTGACATGACGAACAGCGAGACCAGCAATACCACCCGTCGCCCGTAAGCATCCGAAAGGTTACCCAGAACCGGTCCGAACACAAATTGCATGGCGGCAAACGCGGTGCTGAGGATGCCACCCCAGATCGCAGCTGTCGCCAATGTGCCGCCCTGAACCTCGACGATCAGTTCCGGCATGATAGGCAAGACAAGGCCGATGCCCATGGCGTCGATCATGACCGTGAGAAGGACGAAGAAAAAGGGAAGACGCATTTGAACCGCAAGGATGAGAATTTGGGCGGACCTTATCCGCAGAAAATGCAGGTTGAAAGGGATGTGCTCAGACTTGTGACCCTGGCAGGTCTTTTGCAATTTTGTCCAACAAATCGGCGAGTTTTTGGGGTTGCGCAAAAAACGGGGAATGCGACGTGGCAATCGTATGCCGCATAGCTTCGGGTGCTTTATGGCTCATCTGTTCCTGGTATTCAGTCGGAATTGTCCGGTCCTTGGTTGTCCGAATATAAGCCTTGGGAACCCGGTCAAATTTGTCGCTCAGGGACAGGGGGGTGTCCTGCGGTGCGATGGCTTGAGGGCACAAGCGCGCAAACGCGTACGGCACCGTTTTGGGTGGGCAGTCATGATAGAACAGATCGTGCATTTTGTCCGGCTTAAACATGTACGACTGACCGTCGGTTGATTTTTCGACGGCATCATGGATTGTCTGCCGGGGTGCGCGTCTGCGCATTTCTACCATCGACAGGCCATCTTGCGGGACGTAAGCGGCAAGGTAGACAAGGGCGCGCATGGCCTCCGGCGCGGCTTCGGCCGCGGCACTGATCGGGTAGCCACCCCAGGAATGACCGACAATGATTGTATTGCGCGAGGTCGCATCCAAAATCGTGTCCCGACAGCTGTCCAACGTCACATCGGCAACAGGCGTCGGATCCGATCCGTGGCTTGGCAGGTCAATGGCGCGTACCTCGTGCCCCAGCGCTTCCAACGCCGGGATAAGGTCGCGCCAACACCAGGCACCGTGGCAGGACCCATGGACTAATAGAAGATCGGCCAAACCAAGGCTCCTTCAAACATGTCCGATTTCGGTCAGAAAGCTGTGCAGCAATGCCGCGTATTCTGCCGGCTGTTCCACACAAGGCAAGTGCCCAGCGCGTCGCATCAGCTCGAACCGAGAGCCGGGGATCAGGTCAACGGTTTCCCGCACAAGATCCGGTGGGGTCGATCCGTCTTCGCTGCCGGCGATGCCAAGGGTCGGCAGGCGTAGGTCACTGGTGGGGGTGTAGAAGTCTGTGCCAGAGATTGCCGCGCAACAGCCCAGATAGCCATCCACTGGCTGGCGCACCATCATGTTGCGCCAAAGCAGATGCTCGGGCGATGCGCGGAATGCCTTGGAAAACCAGCGCTCCATGGTTGCATCAGCCAGGGCCTCGATCCCGCCCTTTTGTACCGCGTCCATGCGGTCCTGCCAGATCGAAGGGATCCCGATCTTGGCTGCGGTGTTGGACAGCACCAAAGCGCGGACCTGATCCAGACGTTTGACGGCCAGCCCTTGTCCGATCAGTCCGCCGATCGAAAGGCCGACAAAAACGCAATCGCGCACCTCCAGAAAATCAAGCAGATCTTCCGTATCGCGCACGAGGGCGCCCATCGAATAAGGCGCCGGGGGTTGAGAGGAAAGGCCGTGCCCTCGCTTATCAAAACGGATGATGCGCAGCCCGGCAGGCAGGTGCGGCAGCAAATCGTCCCACAGCCGCAGGTCGGTTCCCAGAGAATTGGCAAACACAATTGGCGCGCCGCCTGGATCACCATCAACCCGATAGTGGATTTGCACGTTTCCAATGTCTGCGATCTGCACGACTCAATCCCCTGGCGTCATACGCCCAATAGTAAGGTTGCCTCAGCCCAAACGGCTTGTCAGGTCAGGTATTCCAGTGCTTGCCCAAAGACCTCGGGGTCGGCGTTGCCGCCCGATGCTACTACGATCACAGTGTCGCCCTCGATTTTCTCGGCGCGGAAAAGGGCTGAGGCCAGCGATACTGCCCCGCCCGGTTCCAGCACGATCTTGAGGCGCAAAAACGCCTGCGCCATGGCGCGAAGCGCGTCTTCCTCGGACACCGACAGGCCTGGGCCGCACAGCCGGTTCAGGATCGGAAAGGTAATCTGGCCCGGTTGCGGCGTCAGGATTGCATCGCAGATATTGCCCGATGCTGCTTTGTTGCTTTGAATGTACCCTGTTGCCAAAGACCGTTTGACATCGTCGAACCCCTGAGGCTCGCACGGGCGCGCGCGCAGCCCCGGCGCGTGGCCTTCCAGCGCCAGCGCAATACCTGAGGTCAACCCGCCGCCGCCGCAGCACACAAGAACATCCGCCTTCTCGATACCCAAATCGGCCGTCTGCCGCGCCAACTCCAACCCGACTGTGCCTTGTCCTGCGATGACCAAAGGTTCGTCGTAAGGCCGGATCAGGGTCAGACTGCGTTGGGACGCCAGTGCCTCGCCAATTTCTTCGCGGCTTTCGTTCGCGCGGTCATACAGAACGACCTCGCCCCCCAGCGCGCGGGTGTTGTTGATCTTTAGCTGCGGTGCGTCAGAGGGCATGACGATGACCGATGAAATCCCGTGCTGTGCGGCCGCATAGGCCACGCCCTGCGCGTGATTGCCCGAAGAATAGGCAATCATGCCGCGTTGTCGTTGCGCGTCGCTGAGCGCCGAAATGGCCGACCAAGCGCCGCGAAACTTGAAGCTGCCGGTGTGTTGCAGGCACTCGGGTTTCACCAGCACGCGGCGGCCCGCGATTTCGTCCAAAAACGGCGAGGTTAGAATCGGTGTCTCGCGAACATGCCCTCTGAGGCGCTCGGCGGCGGCCTCAATCATTTCAAGTGTGCTCATGCGGTGACCAGTACCTTGCGAATGAGTTCTACCGACTGTGGTTCATCCAGAAACGGAGGATGACCACGGTCGGGTATTTCTGCCGATATAAGATCAGGGTGGCGGTTGTGCATTTCAGTCAGCGTGTCTTTGCCCAAAATATCCGAATTTGCGCCGCGAATGACGCCGGTTGGAATGCCCTGCAGTGCTTCAAACAGGGGCCACAGGTCAGGGGCGGGCCCTACAGCGGCCTGTTCCAGAAGCGCTGTACGCAACGCAGGATCATAGCTGAGGGTTAGACCATCAGGCGTTTCGTGGAATTGGACTTCCGCCTGCTGCCGCCAACGCGCTAGTGACACGCCGGGAAATTGGGGCCCCAAGACGTGCTGCAACGCCCGAGCCGCCAAATCATATGTTTTGGAAACGGGCTGCTTGCCGACAAATTCCATGATCTCGGCGATACCCGATGGTTCCAGCACCGGACCGACGTCGTTCAGAACAACGCTCAACAACCTTTCGGGATGGCTGGCGGCTAGCGCCATGGCAATCAGTCCCCCACGCGAGGTGCCTATGACATTCACACGTTCCAAACCAAGACGGTCCAGCAACTCGATCGCGTCTTGGGATTCGCGAAGGACGTTGTACTTCATGAAGTCCGGGTCATGGTCCGAGCGTCCGCGACCGCGGTAATCCATCGCAATTACTCGCATGTCGCCCAGATGCGGCGTGAGGAACGAAAAATCCTTGCTGTTGCGGGTCAACCCAGCAAGGCAAAGCACATGCGCACCAGAGCCGGTGTCCTCGAAAAAAAGACGCCTGTCATCTGACGAAGTGAAAAATGCCATTAAAGTCCAGCCAGTTGCGGAATCGTCATTAGGTCGGACAGTACATGCGCAGGTTTCCATGGCAAGCGGTCCATCGGCTCCCCGGCGCGATTGACCCAGGCGGTTACAAAGCCATACCCGCTGGCACCAGCCGCGTCCCAGCCGTTTGAACTGACGAACAGCACCTCGTCTCGGGCGCAGCTGAAACGCTCTTGCACAAGGTCGTAGACACGCGAGTCCGGTTTGAACACGCCGACGCTTTCCACCGACAACACATCGTCCAAAACCTCTCCGATACCCGCAGACTGGACCGCGCCGTCCAGCATCGGTGGTGAGCCGTTCGACAAAATCGCTGTTTGCAATCCACCCGATTTCAATGCGCGCAGCATTTCCGGAACTTCCGGGTAAGCCTGCAATTCCCAGTAGAGATCCAGCAGCCGTTGCCGCAGGGTGGCGTCGCCGTGTAACTCAGTCGCCTCGAGCGCCCAGTCGAGACCATCCTGGGTAACATCCCAGAAATCTGAATGGGCGTCCGTAACCGCGCGCAGCCAGGTGTACTGCAGCTGTTTCAGGCGCCAATGATTGGCCAGTTCGGGCCATTTCTGTCGCAGTTTCTCAAAGCCCGGTTCATCGGCCGCCTGCCGTGCGGCGGCGGCCACGTCGAACAATGTCCCATAGGCATCAAAAACGCAGGTTGTGATTGGCATCCGGTCCCCTCCTGATCGTCCGGCGCAGGTTTGCACAACAATAACGGGCATGAAAGAGGGTGGGGTTTACAATATCGTGTTACCTCCTAGGCTTGGCCGCTAAACCCCAAAAAAGGCCGGAGACCAATATGACCGAAATCAAACAAGGCGACACGGTTCGCATCCATTACACAGGAACGCTGTTGGACGGAAACGTCTTTGACAGTTCCGAAGGACGTGACCCGCTGGAATTCGTCGTTGGCACGGGCCAGATTATCCCGGGTTTGGATTCGGCGATGCCGGGTTTGAACATTGGCGACAAAAAGCGGGTCGAGATCGCCTGCGTGGACGCCTATGGCCCGATCAACCCCGCGGCGCGCCAGCAAATCCCGCGCGAAGGCATTCCGGACGATATTCCGCTGGATCCCGGCACCCAATTGCAGATGCAAACGCCGGACGGACAGGCCGTTCCGGTAACGGTGGTAGAGGTCGATGAAGCAACCGTCACGCTGGATGCCAACCATCCATTGGCCGGCCAGGATCTGATATTTGATATCGAGGTCGTTTCGATCAACTGATCTAGGAAACGAGTCGGATCAGCCTGTTATGAGGCTGATCCAGGCATTAACGGTTTCCCGCATCTGCGGCTGTGTGAAAAACACAAACAACAATAGGGTGGTCAGGGCCAATAACGCGACAATGCCACGCGTGCCCCGAAATCCGGATCTGCGGCGCGACCGGATGCTGCGAGTGTTGCTGGAAAGGATATGTTCGGCTTTGCTCATGCCGATATCCCTGCCCGTGAAAGATGGTGAAATCTTGGCACCGGCAGGGAAAGAACGGGTCACATGTGATCGGGCTGAGGCATACCCAAAACGTGGAAGCCACCATCAACGCGGATGATCTCACCCGACGTGCATGCTCCCGCATCTGAAGTGAGGTAAACGGCCGTGCCGCCAACAGCCTCGAGCGTAGCGTTCGAGCGCATGGGCGCGTTCTGATCGCAGAATTTGTAAGTCTTGCGGGCACCGCCGATTGCAGCACCTGCCAATGTTTTCATCGGGCCAGGCGATATCGCGTTGACGCGAATGCCTTCCGGGCCCAGATCATTGGCCAGATAGCGGGTCGCCGATTCCAGCGCGGCCTTGGCCACCCCCATAACGTTATAGTTCGGAACAACCTTGTTCGATCCCTGATACGTCAGGGTCAGCAGCGTGCCGCCATTCTCTTGCATCAGGGGATAGGCGCGGCGCGCGACCTCGATGAAGGAATACGCCGACACGTCCAGCGAGTGCTTGAAGTTGGCACGCGTGGTGTTCAGAAAACGTCCCGTCAGTTCGGATTTGTCCGAATATGCGATCGCATGAACCACGAAGTCGATGTTGGGCCAGCGCGCGCCAAGCTCTTCGAATGCGCGATCCAGTGAGGCGTCATCCGTGACGTCCGCGTCCACCATGAAATCACTGCCCAGGCTTTGCGCCAACGGTTCAAGACGCTTTCCGAAGGCTTCGCCCTGATAGGTGAATGCCAGTTCAGCACCGGCCTCATGCATGGCTTTGGCAATGCCCCACGCGATCGAGCGGTCATTGGCCACGCCCATGATCAGGCCGCGTTTACCTTTTAGAAGATCCGACATTACATTCACCCGTTATACTTCGACAGAATCATGGAGCCGTTGGTGCCGCCAAAGCCGAAGCTGTTGGTCATCACACTGTCCAATCCTGCGTTTTCAACTACCTGAGTTGCAATTTCACCGGGCAAGATGCCTTCGGCAAGCGTGTCGACATTGATCGACGGCGTAATAAAATCATTTTCCAGCATCAGCAGGCAGAAGATCGCCTCAAGCGCGCCTGCGGCACCCTGTGCGTGTCCGGTCATCGACTTGGTCGATGAAATCGGGGGCACGTTGCCTTCACCAAAGATGCGCCGCACGGCTTCAACCTCTCCCACGTCTCCGACCGGGGTCGATGTGCCGTGGGCATTGATGTAACCGACCTTGCGGTCTTCTGGCAGCGTCGAAAGGGCCAGACGCATCGCGCGTTCGCCACCTTCACCGGACGGGGCCACCATGTCATGGCCATCCGACGTGGCCGCATAACCGGTCACTTCGGCATAAATCTTTGCGCCACGGGCCAGTGCGTGCTCCAGATCCTCAAGAACGACGATCCCGCCGCCGCCCGAGATGACGAACCCATCGCGGTCCTGATCGAATGCGCGGGAAGCTTTTTCCGGGGTGTCGTTGTACTTGGAGGACATGGCACCCATCGCGTCAAACAGACAAGACAGTGTCCAGTCCAGCTCTTCTCCGCCCCCTGCGAACATCACGTCCTGTTTGCCCAGCATGATCTGTTCCGCTGCGTTGCCGATGCAATGCAGCGAAGTGGAACAGGCCGAGGTGATCGAATAGTTGATACCTTTGATCTTGTACGCGGTCGCCAGGTTGGCCGAGATCGTCGAACACATGCATTTCGGCACTGCGAAGGGGCCGATGCGCTTAGTTGCGCCCGTTTTCAGAACAGTTTGATGCGCGGTCAGCATTGCGCTGGTCGACGGGCCGCCGGAACCGGCAACCAAACCGGTGCGGGGGTTCACGACCTGATCCTCGGTCAGGCCCGCGTCGGCGATTGCCTGGTTCATGGCGATATGTGCGTATGCTGCACCGGGACCCATGAAGCGAAGGGTACGCTTGTCTACATGCTCAGCCGGATCAATCTTAAGCGTTCCGGCGATTTGGCTGCGAAAGCCGTGTTCGACCATCTGCTCGTTGGCCTCGATGCCGGACTTTCCGGCCTTGAGAGAGGCCATTACTTCCTGGGCATTGTTCCCGATGGAGGACACGACCCCCAAACCGGTGACAACTACTCGACGCATGTGCGTGCTCCTTATTTCGGGCCGGTCAGGCTCAGGCTTCGGACAGAACGACTTTCATGTCTTTGACATCGTAAATCATTTCACCGTCCGCTTCGACGATACCATCCGCCACACCCATGGTCAGACGGCGGGTCTGGATCGCTTTTTTGAAGTCGATCTTGTAGGTCAGCATCTTGCGGTCGGGGCGGACCATGCCGGTCAGCTTGACCTCTCCGACGCCTACGGCCATGCCGCGTCCCTGCCAGCCACGCCAGCCCAGGTTGAAACCGGTCAGCTGCCACAGGCCATCCAGCCCCAGACAGCCGGGCATGATCGGGTTGCCGGGGAAGTGGCAATCAAAGAACCACAGGTCAGGGGTGATGTCGAATTCAGCCAGAATATGGCCTTTGCCATGCGCGCCACCATCGGCCGAGATGTCGGTGATCCGATCCATCATCAGCATCGGAGGTGCAGGCAATTGCGCATTGCCGGGGCCGAATAATTCGCCACGGGCGCATTTCAGCAGATCGTCCTTGTCAAAGCTGCTCGGGAATTGGGCCATTCTGCCGCCTCTCCTGCCAGGGGTCCGTTCGTTATATCTGGCCTCGTCTAGCACCCGTATGCAAGGTCCTGCAAGAGCAGCACGTCACATCCTGTTGTGCAGACGGCATTCTTTGCGAATGAATTTCATTTGAAATTACCCGAACACAGCACCTATATATGGTTCAGCAACAATTGGGTTTCGGATTGATGACACCTCAGAGCCAGAACAGAGCCACAGATTGGTTGGTTGACGCGGGGCTGCGCCCGACGCGCCAGCGTGTCGCTTTGGCCGAGCTTTTAGTCGGCGATGGACGCCATCGGCACGTCACTGCCGAAAGCCTGTTTGAGGCGGCCAAAAAGAATGGGGACGCGGTATCTCTGGCAACGGTCTACAACACGCTGCGCGCGTTTTGTGATGCCGGAGTTCTGCAGGAGATTACGGTTGATGGTTCGAAAAGCTATTTCGATACCAATACCCACGATCATCCGCACTTTTTCTGGGAAGACGAAAGCCGCCTGAGCGATGCGCCGTCGGATCAATTGGTGATTCAACGCCTGCCCGAAGCGCCCGAGGGCGTTGAGATCGCGTCGGTCGATGTGGTGATCCGTCTGCGGAAAAAATAACTCAGGCCAAAAACTCCATCAGAATCTGTTCCGCCTGCGCGATGTGTGGCTCTGTAGGGCCGGTGCCATGACGGGCCAGAACCACAGGTTCCGCAGCGATGTCATCCAGGATTCGATGGCTGACCAGGGGCATTCCGTCATAGCTGAGGTCCGAGGGCGGGGTGGCATAGCTGATCGCAACCCCCTCATGATGAGCGGCAAGACTGCGCTGGATTTCCAGCGTTGCCGCCCGGTGTGCCACTGAAGGTCGCAATCCGATCTGCCGAAACAGTCCAAGCACGTGCTGTGATGAGAGGCCTTCGTTTGACAGGATCAGCGGATGGGCGGCCAGCTCGCTCAGCGAAACAGACGGCGCGCGCACCAATGGGTGGTCCGGGGCCATGATGGCGTTTGGCCTGCTGGGGAAAAGGGTTTGCTGTTGAAATCCGGCATCCATGCTCAGGCCGTAAGTCAGCGCCAAATCTATGCGCCCGTCGATCAGGTCAGATATCAGCCCCTCGAACCCATCCACCTTGTACGAGACGGTCAAATCCGGCAGTGCCACGCGCAGCGGGCGCAGCGCCTTGGCCAGCAAAAACGGGGCCAAATCCACGAAACACCCCAATCGCAACTGTGCCCTGGTTGCACTGACTTGATCCGCTTTCTCAAGCCGGGCCGCATTGGTCAGCAAGTTTTCCGCGTCTTCGATAAATCTGCGTCCTTGCGGGGTAAGCGCCAGCGCGGCCCCGCGTTTTCGCGAAAATAACGGATGGCCAAGACGCGATTCGACGCGCGTCAGAGCGGTGGACAGCGCCGGTTGTGACACGTTCAGCTGCTGCGCGGCGGCAGACAAGCTGCCGAAGCGGCCGATAGCACAGACATATTCGTATTGGCGAAGTGAAATATATAACATGAAATTAAACCTACCTTAGAAAGATATTATTTGAACAGAGGGGTCATCCATGTGCAGATCGTCGTACCACCGGCACGGAGACGGACATGACGCACCCCTTGGTTACTCACGAAATGATCGACACCTATCAACGGGACGGCGTGGTCCTGATCAAAGGGCTATTTGCCGATCACGTTGAGGCCCTGCGCGAAGGGGTGGCAGCGAATATGGCGGATCCCGGACCTTATGCATCCGAGAACAAGAAAAAAGGCCAGACGGGTCGGTTTTTCGACGATTATTGCAATTGGTCTCGCATTGAACAATTTCAGACGGTAATTCACGAATCCCCGGCGGCAGAAGTCGCGGCAGATTTGATGCAGTCGGATACAGTGCAGATGTTCCACGACCACGTTTTGGTCAAAGAGCCCGGAACCGCGATGGCGACGCCGTGGCATCAGGATGGGCCCTATTACTTTGTTGAAGGGCAGCAAACGATCAGCTTTTGGTCGCCGCTTGATCCGGTCACGCAAGCCACACTGCGCTGTGTGGCAGGCTCGCATCGGTGGGAGAAAGAGGTCCTGCCGACCCGCTGGGTGTCGGAAGATGGGTTCTTTCCAGACGAAGGCCAGTACATCCCGGCCCCGGACCCGGATGCCGAAGGGATGCGGGTTGTAGAGTTCGAGATGGAGCCGGGCGACGCGGTTGCTTTCAACTATCGCACGCTTCACGGTGCGCGAGGAAATCAATCCGACAGCCGCCGCCGCGCGTTTTCACTGCGTCTGGTTGGTGACGATGCGCGATATGTCGAGCGGCCAGGCCGGACATCGCCGCCGTTTCCGGGGCATGACATGGTTCCGGGCCAGCGCTTGCGCGAGGATTGGTTTCCGATGTTGCTGCGGCGGTGATCAGACGCCGGATAGGTCATTGAGGTGGGTCAGAACCACTGGCCGGTTTCGATCAACCCCATCTCAAGCAACTGATTTGACGACCATTCGAACGGAACCGAATTGCGCCAGCGGAATGTCGGAATGTCAAAAGTAGATCCTGCGTTGGTTTTCAAGGCTTTGGCTGCCCGGAACGAACACACTGCAGCCGTTAGGTTGTGGTGCCACGGGCAGGAATACGTGTTGTATTCTTCGTCGTTGAACGTGTGATCCGGCCGCAATGACAATCCTTGCTTGGATTTGAATAGGGCGATCCGATCAATTCGGCGGCTTTGTGCGGGAACGTGTTCCTCGAACCGCCATCGCAAACCACCAGACATATTCAGCTGGCGCTCCTTCGGGTGCTTTATCGAATCCAGCCGCGCTTGGGCGAAATACCCGGTGCGATCCATCATCGCGTGTTCAGGTGCGACGCCGTTCGGGAATTCGTTCAGATCCTCGGCATAAAGATCGACAACGTGGCTCAGCATCGAGTCGCGGCGTTCTTCGGTGTGAAACGCCAGCATTTCACCGATTGTGCGCGTCTCGCAAAAGGGAAAAAAGAGGTACTCGGCGTTGAAGCAGTAATACATCCACAAACTTGTCGCCGCCTGAATGATCTTGTTGATCGTCTCAAACACGACGCTGCGCGGGACGCAGCTGAGAGAGACGCGGTGAACTCGGTCCTCAAGCTCGGGGTCCAGCGCAAATTCCTGCGGCATGAAAACGATCAGGGACTTGAAGCCCAGATTCAGATGGTGACGGATAGTGCTGTCAGTTTCGACGTCATCTTCGACAAAAACCAACGCGAGGGGGCCCTTTGCCAAAGCGGCCTTGCCCGTTTGCAGGAAAGAGTCGAGAGATTCGTATTGCATTGCCTGTCCGCTGCCGCCTTGCTGGAGTTTCGGGCCAAAATCGGGTAATCGCGTCGCCATTGCAAGCGGCGTTCGTAGGGTATAGATGACGCCGATCCCGCGAATGCAAAGGCCGTTTTCATGTCAGAACCCAAAAAGCTGTACATCAAGACCTATGGTTGCCAGATGAACGTATACGACAGCGAGCGTATGGCGGAAACGCTGGGCGGTCAGGGTTACGTGGAAACCAAGAGCCCCGATGATGCGGATATGATCCTGCTGAACACCTGCCATATTCGGGAAAAAGCTGCGGAAAAAATCTATTCCGAGCTTGGCCGGTTTAAAGGTTTGAAGACCGAAAAGCCCGACCTCAAGATCGGTGTTGCTGGATGTGTTGCACAGGCAGAAGGCGAAGAGATTATGCGCCGCCAGCCGATTGTTGACCTTGTTGTCGGTCCGCAAAGCTATCACCGCCTGCCCGAGATGGAGGCGAAGACGCGCACCGGTGCCAAGGCGCTGGACACGGAATTCCCCGAAGAAGACAAATTCGAAAAACTTAAAAACCGCCCCAAGGCAAAACGCGGACCGACCGCATTTCTGACGGTGCAGGAAGGCTGCGACAAGTTCTGTGCCTTCTGCGTGGTGCCGTATACGCGTGGTGCCGAAGTCAGCCGTCCCGCCGATCGTATCCTGCGCGAGGCGAAC
Source organism: Ruegeria atlantica (assembly GCF_001458195.1). Taxonomy (GTDB): domain Bacteria; phylum Pseudomonadota; class Alphaproteobacteria; order Rhodobacterales; family Rhodobacteraceae; genus Ruegeria; species Ruegeria atlantica. The sequence continues at coordinate 112,944 of NZ_CYPU01000072.1, forward strand.
GATCTGGTCGAACGCGGGGTGCGCGAAATCACTCTGCTGGGGCAGAACGTCAATGCCTATCACGGCGCTGGTCCGAATGGTGACATGACGCTGGCCGGTCTGATCTGGGAGCTGAACAAGGTCGACGGGCTGGAGCGGATCCGGTTCACCACCTCACATCCCAACGACATGGCCGATGACCTGATCGAGGCGCACGGGACGTGCGACAAGCTGATGCCTTATCTGCATCTGCCCGTTCAGTCGGGTTCAGATCGCATCCTCAAGCGAATGAACCGCAGCCACACCGCCGAGAGCTATCTGCGCCTGATCGAGCGTATTCGCGCCGCGCGCCCGGATATCGTGATGTCCGGCGACTTTATCGTCGGCTTCCCTGAAGAGACCGAAGAGGATTTTCAGGCCACCATGGATTTGGTGGAAGAGGTCAAATACGGATATGCGTATTCGTTCAAATACTCGACCCGCCCCGGAACACCGGCGGCTGAGCGGTCTCAGGTTGATCCTAAGGCTGCGGACGACCGTCTGCAGCGGCTTCAGGGGTTGATTACCCGTCACCAGCGCGAGATTCAGGACGCGATGGTTGGCCGGGACGTGAAAGTGCTGTTTGAAAAACCGGGTCGTCTGCCAGGTCAGATGGTCGGAAAATCCGAGTATCTTCATTCGGTTCACGTATCTGACGCTGATGTTGCGGTGGGCGAATTGCGCGATGTCCGGATCATGTCATCGGGCGCAAATTCATTGGCGGGCGCGTTGCAGTAACGTGTCCACTACTTGGATTTTGAAAAACATACGGTTTTGTTAATTCCAAATTTACCCTTGATTTATTACTCGGAATTATGTTCCGAGAAAAATCAGGTTGCTAAAAACCAGGTTGCTTAAGGGTCGAGTGTTTTGTTCCTTTGGGAAACCTCATCTCTTGCCGATGGGATGGGCAGGTCGGTGAATGGAAAGGGTACGAGTGAAGACTTTGAAACGTTTTTCTGGGCGGCTGTTGAAATCCGCCCTTACCACCGCGACCGCTGTTTCGGTGCTTCCCGGTGTGACCGCTGCAGGCAATCTGGATCAAGGTCTCTCTGACCCTCCTGTCGTCAACCCAAAACGGTTCGGCAGTGACGTCAGCGCCTTTTATCTGGGTGCTACGGGTGGGTACGCTTTCGGGGGCGACGATCGATTTGGACTGACTGGACCCGGCGGAACCTCGGAAGTAGGCGACCTGGACCTGAGCGGTTCGTTGGGTGGCGTGCGTGCCGGGTGGCGCGGCGTTTTGCCTGCGCGCGGCGGGCGCGACTATGTTTACGGATTTGAGCTTGGGTACGAGTTCGGCTCGCTAAGCGATGACGCCTCCAACCAGATCAACGGTCAGACGGTCACGGGCGGGTCCGAAATATCGGACGTGTTCTCGATTCGGCTGCGCAATGGCCTGACCAATAAAAGCGGTACAGTGTTGTATTTTGTGTCGGCTGGATATGTGAATGGTGACATCAACACAACAAGCAGACAGGCCGTCCAAGGGGGCTTTCAATTCTTCGAAAGTGGCGGCCGACGCAGCGGCTTTACCGCCAGCATCGGGGCCGAGCATAACCTGACCGAACACTGGTCGATCACAGGTGAGTTCGAATACGTTCAGTTCAGCGCGGAAGACGTGGATTTCGGCAATGGAACCTCAACCAGATCGACGCCGAAATATCGCGGTCTGAAGCTGGGTTTGAACTATCGGTTCTGACACGCCGACTAAAACAGCGGCGCCAACAGGTACCGCGCACGGGTCGGGCGCATTGGCGGTTTTGCCATTTGGGCGGAAAAAATGAAACTGTGGCTTGCGCCCACCAAGACTTCCTGTCTACGCTCAAGGTGAAACGCCAAGACAGGAGAGCGGATTGGCCATCGGTGCCCTAAACCCACCGCAAGATGAAATGCCTCAGCGCGAAGCGTTTGTTGAGTTTCCAGACAACCGATTGTTAATAGACCTGTGCGGGGAATATGACCGCAATCTGACAGATATTGAGCAAAAGCTATCTGTTCAAATTGTGCGCCGCGGGAATCAGCTGGCCGTTATGGGTGACGAAGACGCCCAGAAGCAGGCCATCGAGGTTTTGCAGGCGCTATACACGCGCCTGGAAGGCGGACGTGACGTCGAAGCGGCCGATGTGGACCGCGAACTGCGTATGGGTGGCTCAGAGACGGGAACCGGCAGCCGCGACGGTGATCAGCTTGAGATGTTCAGAGGCGGCACGGTCGAAATCAAGACGCGCAAGAAACTGGTCGAGCCGCGCACGGATGCGCAAAAGGCTTATGTCCAGTCGCTGTTCCAGAACGAACTGGCCTTTGGAATTGGCCCTGCCGGTACAGGTAAGACCTATCTTGCCGTGGCCGCTGGCGTGTCGATGTTTATCGGAGGCCATGTTGATCGGATCATTCTCAGCCGGCCTGCAGTCGAAGCTGGCGAAAAGCTGGGCTATCTGCCCGGTGATATGAAAGACAAAGTCGATCCTTACATGCAGCCGCTTTACGACGCATTGAATGACTTTCTTCCGGGAAAGCAGCTGGCCAAGCTGATCGAAGAAAAGCGAATCGAAATCGCGCCGCTGGCCTTCATGCGAGGACGTACGCTGGCGAACGCGTTTGTTGTGCTGGATGAAGCTCAGAACGCCACGACCATGCAGATGAAAATGTTCCTGACGCGTCTGGGTGAAGGAAGCCGAATGGTGATCACCGGTGACCGCTCTCAGGTTGACCTGCCGCGCGGTGTTCAGTCAGGGCTGGCCGATGCCGAGCGTTTGTTGAATACGATACCAAACATCAGCTTCAACTACTTCACATCCAAGGATGTTGTGCGCCACCCGCTTGTGGCCGCCATTATCGAAGCGTATGAGGCCGACTCGGGCCGCGAGAAAGCATAGTCGTCCCGGTTGCGGCCACAGGGCTTTGGACACGGTGAGATGAACCTGGAAGTGACGATCGAAGATGCGCGCTGGCAACAGCTTGAACCGTTGGCTGCGCGCGCGATAAAGGCTGTTTTGGACTTTTGCGATCTGGACGCCGAGCTGTGCGAAGTCAGCCTGCTGGCCTGCGATGATGCGCGAATTGCTGATCTGAACGCGGAATTTAGGGAAAAGCCCACTCCGACCAATGTGCTGAGTTGGCCTGCCGAAGATCTGGCCGCTGATGAAGCGGGGCAGAGACCAGACCGACCCACGCCAGACTTTACGGGCGAAATCGCGCTGGGCGACATTGCGATATCTTTCGATACTTGTGCCCGTGAAGCAGCCGACGCCAGCAAAACCATGGACGATCACGTCACGCATCTGATCATTCACGGAGTGTTGCACTTGCTGGGCTATGACCACATCCGGGACCCCGACGCCACTTTGATGGAAGGGGTCGAGGTCGAGATACTTGGCAAAATGGGTATAGATCACCCATATAGTATGTAATAGTGGCCGCATTGGCCGATCATTTGGAACAGGATTATGGGCGATACAGACGGCAGTTCTATGGCGGCGCAGAGCGCGCAACCGAAGGACAGCGGTGAAAATGCCAGCAAAAATGCTGGCTTCTTTTCTCGAATAGTGGACGCGTTCTCGCCGCAGAGCGACGAAGAGGTCAGCGCGACCAATGGACATGAGGTCGACATGGTTCAGCCTCGCGGCATGATCAATCTGCGGCGAATGCGGGTCGAAGATGTGGCTATTCCTACGGCGGAAATCGTGTCTGTGCCCTCAACAATCAGCAAGGATGAGCTTGCCCAGGTTTTCCGCGACAGCGGCCTGTCCCGGATCCCCGTCTACGAGGGAACGCTTGATACGCCTTTGGGGTTTGTACACCTGAAGGATTTTGCGCTTACGCACGGATTTAATGGCACGGGTTCAGAGTTTGATCTGGTCTCGATGCTGCGCACTTTGTTGTTTGTGCCGCCGTCGATGCCTATTGGCGTGTTGTTGACGAAGATGCAGACCGAACGCCGCCATATGGCGCTGGTGATTGACGAATACGGCGGTGTTGATGGTCTGGTGTCGATCGAGGATCTGATCGAACAGGTGGTCGGTGAGATCGCCGATGAGCACGATGCCGACGAAGGTCAGCTTTGGATTCAGGACAAGCCCGGCTGCTATGTTGTGCAGGCGCGCGTTCCGCTAGAAGATTTCGAGGCCGAGATCGGGCGTTCTCTGACAAGTCACGAAGACGTGGACGAGGAAGAAATCGACACGTTGGGCGGATTGGTCTTCATGCTGTCTGGTCGCGTTCCCGCACGAGGCGAGGTCGTGTTGCACCCCGAAGGTCCCGAGTTCGAGGTGATCGATGCCGACCCGCGCCGGATCAAACGTCTGCGTGTCATGTTGCCGGATCGCGTTGAATGAACCCTGCACAGGGCTGGCCGTTTTGGCTGCGGTTAATATCCGCAGCTTTGCTGGGCGCGGTCGCGGCGTTTGGGCTTGCTCCGTTCGGCATTTGGCCGGCAACAATGATCGCATTGGTCCTGCTGTCGCCTCTGTTTCTTACGACTGAGACGCGGGTGAAGGCGGCGTGGTTGGGCTGGGCCTTTGCGACCGGATATTTCGCGCATGCGCTCAGTTGGATTGTCGAGCCGTTCCTTGTTGATGTCCAACGTCACGGATGGATGGCGCCTTTTGCCCTAACATTCATGGCAGGCGGCCTCGCGCTGTTTTGGGCGTTAGCTTTTTGGCTGGTGTGGCGTCCCGACAGCGATGGCGTATCACAGGCCGTGTTTCTGGCGATTTCAATCTCACTGCTGGAATTTGCCCGAGGCTATGTCCTGACGGGGTTTCCCTGGGCGGGGCTGGCGCAGGTCTGGGTGAATACACAGGTCGCGCAGCTATTGTCTCTGTTCGGGCCATATGGGCTGGGCGCGGTGACTTTGCTGGCGACTTTGCCACTCGGGGCCGCGCTGTCGCGGCGCGATGGCTATGTGGTTCCGATAGTCCTGACCGTTGGAACCGCGTGTTTCGCAATGATTTATGCCGTGTCGCGCCCGGCTGTTACGGACACTGACAATGTTGTTCGCCTCATTCAACCAAATGCACCCCAGCATCAGAAATGGGATCCGGATTACGCCCCGCTGTTTTTTGCCCGACAACTAGAGTTTTCGGCGGCGGCCCCACGACCGGATTTGATTGTCTGGCCGGAAACCTCGGTTCCTGCATGGCTGGGCAGTGCGCAGCCTTATCTGACCGCAATCGCCGATGCCGCGCAGGGGACGTCCGTATTTCTGGGTATTCAGAGAGGGGACGGCCCGCGCATTTACAATTCGATGATCTATCTGGACGAAGATGGCCGGCAGCAGGGGCTTTACGACAAGCATCACCTGGCGCCCTTTGGCGAATATGTCCCATTTGGTGAGATCCTAGCTCAGTTCGGAATTTACGGAATGGCTGCCACCACCGGCAATGGCTTTAGCGCCGGACCGGGTGCGGCACTGATGGACGCTGGCAAGCTGGGGAAGGCATTACCCCTTATCTGCTATGAGGCGGTCTTCACTCAGGATGTCTTGTCTGCACCAGGTCGTGCCGATTTTCTGCTGCAGATCACCAATGATGCGTGGTTCGGAACGCGCTCGGGGCCGTATCAGCATCTGGCTCAGGCGCAAATGCGCGCCATCGAGCAAGGGTTGCCAATGATGCGGTCGGCCAATACCGGAGTGTCGGCGATGATTGACCCGCTGGGGCGGGTTACGGAAGCATTGCCCCTGGGGCAGGCCGGTTTTGTCGATTCGACTTTGCCCAAGGCGCTGGCTCCGACTGTGTACGCCCGGCTGGGTGATGCACCGGTTTTCGTCGCGCTGTTGGCGTTTTTTGCGCTGCTTTGGCGCAACGCCAGAGAACAGCAATAGTAATTTGGCATTGACGCTGTGTTTCTTGATGCGTATCCCGTTGCATGCTCATTACAACGGCTTCCTGACGTGATGGGATAATCTTAATGGAGCACTTTCATGTCCCGACAGAACTACACATTTACTTCGGAATCTGTTTCCGAAGGGCACCCGGATAAGGTTTGCGACCGGATCTCCGATGCAGTGCTTGACGCATTTCTGAATGAAGAACCCGAAGCGCGCGTGGCGTGCGAGACCTTTGCTACGACCGACCGGGTCGTCATCGGTGGCGAAGTAGGTCTGTCTGATCAGGAAAAGCTGCACGATTACATGGGCCGCATCGACGAGATTGCGCGCGCCTGTATAAAAGATATCGGATACGAGCAGGACAAGTTCCACCACGAAACCGTCGAGGTGACGAACCTGCTGCACGAACAGTCCGCGCATATCGCACAAGGTGTGGATGCAGCCGCGGACAAGGACGAAGGTGCCGGTGACCAGGGCATCATGTTCGGTTATGCGACCACGGAAACGCCTGCGCTGATGCCGGCACCGATCCAGTATTCGCACGCGATCCTGCGCCGTCTTGCCGAAGTGCGCAAGAATGGCAGCGAACCCGCGCTGGGTCCTGATGCCAAGTCGCAATTGTCGGTCGTTTATCGTGACGGCAAACCTGTGGGTGTCGGCTCGATCGTGTTGTCGACACAACACCTGGACGAAGCGCTGAGTTCCGCCGACATCCACGCGATTGTCGAGCCTTACATTCGTGAAACACTGCCCGAAGGGTGGTTGAGCGACGAAACCGAGTGGCACGTGAACCCCACTGGCAAATTCGTGATCGGTGGCCCGGATGGTGACGCAGGTCTGACCGGGCGCAAGATCATCGTAGACACTTATGGTGGCGCAGCCCCGCACGGCGGCGGCGCGTTCTCGGGTAAGGACCCGACCAAGGTGGACCGTTCGGCCGCGTATGCCGCGCGTTACCTAGCCAAGAATGTTGTCGCCGCCGGAATGGCAGAACGCTGCACGATCCAGCTAAGCTATGCGATTGGTGTGTCCAAGCCGCTGTCTATCTATGCAGACACTCACGGCACTGGTGAAATCCCGGACGCAGAAATCGAAAAGGCTGTTGGTCAGGTCATGGATCTAACCCCGCGCGGTATCCGGCAGCACCTGCAGATGAACAAGCCTATCTATCAGCGCACGGCGGCTTACGGCCACTTTGGCCGCGAACCCGAGGCGGATGGCGGTTTTAGCTGGGAACGGACCGATCTGGCCGGTGCGCTGAAAGCCACGGTCTGATCCGAATTATCAAAGCGCGCCGATATCGGCGCGCTTTTTTTGTTGAACGGTGATTACTACGCCCCTCTTGAACCAACCTCGGCGTCGCAGTATGGCCACCGCCATGAGCACCCAAACCCCACAACGCCCGCGCAGAAACTTCTATGGCCGCTTCAAAGGGAAAACCCTGAAGCCCAGCCAAAAGACCTATCTGAACGAAGACCTTGATGCACTGTCACCGGGTGCGGTGGATTGGGAAACCAATCCCGAACGCCATCCGCTGGATCTGAACGCTCTGTTCGATGGCAGGGACGTCTGGCTTGAGGTCGGCTTTGGTGGGGGTGAGCATCTTGTGCACCAGGCTGCTAGCAACCCCGATATCGGCATTATTGGGGCCGAACCGTATATCAACGGCGTCGCTATGCTGTTGGGTAAGATTCGTCAGGCCGGGGTCGAAAATCTGGCGGTGCATCCGGGCGATGTGCGCGATCTGTTCGATGTTCTGCCCGAAGCCAGTATCTCACGCGCTTTTCTACTTTATCCTGATCCCTGGCCAAAAACACGGCACCACCGTCGCCGTTTCGTGACGCAGGAACATCTGGAGCCTTTGGCCCGTGCCCTGAAGCCAGGGTCTATTTTTCGCGTTGCTACGGACATTCCCGACTATGTGCGCCATACATTGGAAGAGGTGCCGCGCGCCGGGTTCGAATGGCTGGCCGGGCGCCCTGCCGACTGGCGCGAGCCGTGGGATGACTGGATTTCCACCCGTTATGAACAGAAGGCCCTGCGTGAAGGCCGTACGCCACACTACCTGACCTTCCGCCGCAAAGACTGATTGCGGCTGGACCAACCGGCCCCAATTCGCTAATCCGCCTTAAACTGATAGCGAAAACAGGAGCCCCCATGTCCGGACACGGCACGCCCATCCCGATGACCTCGCATCCCTGCGGCCCGCTGACCGGAACGGCAGAGGTGCCCGGTGACAAATCTATTTCGCACCGGTCGCTGATCCTGGGTGCGATGGCCGTGGGCGAGACCCGGATCACGGGTCTGTTGGAAGGTGAAGATGTTCTGGACACCGCCAAGGCCATGCGCGCCTTCGGGGCTGAGGTCACTGACCATGGCGGCGGCGAATGGACTGTGCATGGTGTAGGTGTCGGTGGCTTTGCCGAACCCGATCAGGTGATTGATTGCGGCAACTCGGGCACCGGTGTTCGCTTGATTATGGGCGCGATGGCGACCTGTCCGATTTCGGCGACTTTTACGGGCGACGCTAGCCTGAATAAACGCCCCATGGCGCGGGTCACAGATCCGCTGGCGCTGTTTGGAACGCAATCGGTGGGCCGTTCAGGGGGGCGCTTGCCGATGACTATCGTTGGCGCGGCTGACTCTACGCCGGTGCGCTACGAGGTACCCGTGCCTTCCGCCCAGGTAAAATCTGCGGTGCTGCTGGCTGGCCTTAATGCTCCCGGCAAAACTGTGGTGATCGAGAAAGAAGTCACACGCGACCATTCCGAGCGGATGCTGGCGGGCTTTGGCGCGGAAATCACCGTTGAGGACACCGATGAGGGCCGGGTGATCACTCTGACTGGCCGCCCCGAGTTGAAACCGCAGGTCATTGCCGTGCCGCGCGATCCGTCCAGCGCGGCCTTTCCGGTCTGCGCGGCGTTGCTAACGCCTGGCTCGGACGTTTTGGTGCCGGGCATCGGCCTGAACCCCACCCGTGCGGGGTTGTTCACTACGCTGCGCGAGATGGGTGCAGATCTGACATACGAGAATGAGCGCAAAGAGGGCGGCGAACCCGTCGCCGATCTGCGCGCAAAATATTCGCCGAAAATGAAGGGGATCGATGTTCTACCAGAACGCGCAGCCTCGATGATCGATGAATACCCTGTACTGTCCGTGATTGCGGCAAATGCCACCGGCGTCACGATGATGGGCGGTGTAAAAGAGCTGCGCGTGAAAGAAAGTGACCGGATCGACGCAATGGCCCGGGGCCTGCGCGCCAACGGTGTAACCGTCGAAGAAGGTGATGAATGGTGGTCGGTTGAGGGGCTGGGCATCGGCAACGTCCCCGGCGGCGGCACGTGTGAGAGCTTTCTTGACCACCGGATCGCCATGTCTTTCATGATTTTGGGGATGGGCGCTAAAAAGGGTGTGACCGTCGACGATGCGGGCCCGATCGCCACCTCGTTCCCGATTTTTGAACCTTTGATGGCCACGTTGGGTGCTAAATTGCAGCGTAATAATCGGTAGGTTTGATGTCAGATTCGCAGTTCACAATCGCCATTGACGGGCCTGCGGCGGCGGGCAAGGGCACGATCTCCAAAGCGGTCGCGGCCCGGTTTGGCTTCGCGCATCTGGACACCGGGCTTTTGTACCGCGCGGTCGGCAGGCGGACTTTGCAGGGACTGGAGCCGATTGCGGCAGCACAAGCCCTGACCCCCGAAGAGTTGGAGCAGGGCGATTTGCGCACGGCCGAGATTGCGAAAACAGCCTCAAAAGTAGCTGTGATCCCCGAGGTTCGGGCCGCGTTGGTTGACTTCCAGCGGGCGTTTGCGCGCCGCAGCGGGGGCGCTGTGCTGGATGGTCGCGACATCGGTACTGTGATTTGTCCCGAGGCTGAGGTGAAACTGTTCGTCACCGCCAGCCCCGAAGTTCGGGCTGAGCGTCGTTATCTTGAGCTCAGCGCGAAGGGCAGTGATATCACGCGTGAACAGGTGCTGTTGGACGTAAGAGAACGTGACGCCCGTGACGCAGAACGCAGCGCCGCGCCCATGAAGCCGGCAGAAGATGCCGTCTTGCTGGACACGTCAGACCTGAGCATCGAATCCGCCTTGGCACAGGCTGTCGAGGTCATCGAGAAGGCAAGGCCCGCAAAATCGTAACTTCGCGGGCCTTTGGCTGTTAGACTACAGCTCTCCGACCGCGATGCTTTTGATCTTCGACCACTGATTGTCAGCGGTTTCGGATGTGGCAGAGACATCTTCAAGGAACGCCGCGCGCGTATCTGCGTTCAGGAACAGATACAGCTTGCCGTCAGCCACCAGGTATTGATCCGGATCGCCGTCGAATTTTTTGCCGACAGAAACGCCGAATGAACAGAACCCGCCATGTTGTGGCAGGTAGGCCGCCGGGTTGGCCTCGAACGCTTCGCGGTTGGCGGCGCTGGTGAAGTAATAAGATGCGCCGTCATAAGTGGCCGAGTGGGTGGCAAAGCCATCGACCGGGTTGCCGTCGTTAACGAGAGTCACCAGATCGACCCCATGCGCGGCAAGCGGCGCACCGGCGGCAGAAATACCGTTTGATACGTTGATCTCATCCGCAGCAAAGGCCGGGGCTGCGATCAGGGGCAATGTGGCGATCAGGGTGGTAAGAACGAGAGACTTCATTTGTGTTTCCTTTCCGGTTCAGTATCCGGCCAGCAGGTCTGCCAGCCGCTGAACCAAAGCTAGGAACTAGGTTCTGAACGAGCTATCGCAGAAAGCCCTGAGTATCTTGCAGATCGTTCAAAGTTGTCGGTGCCTTCGAAATACTGTTCACCAAGCTTTGTTTGGTCAGGTCTGCGCCTCGACCCTATTGTCGGTGTAAAGCCTGCAGGAGAGATGCCATGATCCGACTAGCCTTACTGATGATTTTCCTTGCCGGAAGTGCATTCGCTCAAGAGACGGCTGAGCCGGAGCCCCCGATGACGTATGAGCGGTTGGGAAAGATAATCTTTGCGCTCGATCCTGACGCGAAACCGTTTGGACCGGGGTTTGAGCTGAAGGTTGGGGACGTAACGGTGCTGGTCGTTACGGATATCAATGCGGATCGGATGCGGGCCATGGTCGCGATTGGCAGCGCCAAAGATTTGTCGCCCGCTGACCTTGAACGCGTGATGCAGGCGAATTTTGACAGCACGCTGGACGCGCGTTACGCGCTCGCGAATGGTATCTTGTGGGCTGCGTACATCCATCCGCTATCCCGGCTGGACAAGAACCAACTGATCTCGGGGCTGGCCCAGACAGTGAATATCGCCAAGACTTATGGCACCTTGTACACCGGTGGCGCGGCGGAATTCGGAGGGGGCGACAGCCAGGATTTGCAGCGCGATCTGATCGAAGAGCTTCTGAAAAAAGGTGAGGAAATCTGACACGCGCCCGGGAAGTGCGTTTGCTCTGATTTCAAGTTGCCGCGCAGAAGCTGCGGTCCATCGGCGGCCCGGTTTGCCTTTAACGCATCGCGTTTATTTGTACTGCCCGGGGCAGGGTGCCGTGACCGAGCGTCGCTTTGCCGAAAGAAGGAAAGTACATTCAGGTCAGGGCGCGCTAGACCCTAGCTGGACGCAGGAAACCTGCTATGCTTTGCCCATGCCAGAAGGGAAGGCTGCCAACAAATCCTCAAAAACAAAAAGGGGAAGCGGCCAAAAAATCCCTCAAGCCAACAGGGACAGAACAATATGAATAATCGTTTGCGTAAGATCACTATCGTGGGTGGTGGCACGGCGGGTTGGATGACCGCGCTGATACTGGACATGGTGTTTTCACGCACCTCGGCCCCCAAGGATCGCCCGCGCATCTGCCTGATCGAAAGCCCCAATATCGCCACTGTTGGCGTCGGTGAGGCCACGGTGCCGCGCATGCCGGTCACTCTGCGTCAGGCGGGCATTTCCGAGCGGGATTTTTTTCGCGAGACCAATGCATCGTTCAAGCTGGGCGTGAAGTTCTGCAATTGGAACAAGGACGCAAAGGGCAATCGCATCGATTATGTGAACCCCTTTGCCCACGGTCAGTTGTTGGAAGGATTGGAAGCCGCCGAATACTTCTTGCGCTTTGGCAATGGCGATCGGGACTTTACGCAATCCATCTCGCCGCATGACGATCTGGCCCGCCTGTGCAAGGGCGGGCGACCGCTGGGTCAACCCGAGTTCGAACAACGGTTTGGCTACGCATATCATCTGGACGCCGTGAAATTTGCGGGCATGCTGACCAAGGTCTGCACCAAGCGCGGGGTGGAGCATATCCAAGATGAGGTGCAGGCGGTTGAGCTGGATGAACAGGGCAATGTCAGCCATCTGATGTTAGAGCGTAAGGGTCGCCACGACATCGAGATGGTCATAGATTGCACCGGGTTCCGCGGTTTGATCATCAACAAAGCACTGGGTGAGCCGTTTATGGATTACTCGGATTACCTGCCCAACGACCGCGCCATGGCTTTGCAGATTGAACATCCCGACCCAGAGAAAATCGAAAGCGTCACCCGGTCTACCGCGCTGGGCGCCGGTTGGACATGGCGGGTGCCGCTCTACAACCGTGTGGGCACAGGATATGTGTATTCATCGGCGCATCGCACGGATGATCAGGCGGCAGATGAATATCTCGAATGGCTAGGCGACAGCGGCAAAGATTTGACACCGCGCGTGATCCCGATGCGCATCGGGCGCGTGCGCAATGCTTGGGTCAAGAACTGTCTGGCAATCGGTTTGTCTGGCGGGTTCATTGAACCGTTGGAAAGTACCGCAATCCATATGGTTGATCATGCGGTGCGCTGGTTCGCAGAACACCTGCCTACACGCGACATCGAACCATCGCTGCGGGCAAGATACAACCGCCAAATGAACAAGATGTATGACGAGGTCCTGGATTTCATCTGTCTGCACTATCGCCTGGGCAACCGCACGGATGATCAATATTGGATCGATGCGCGCACAGAGATGAAGATACCGGATCGTTTGGCCGAAAACCTGGAATTGTGGCAGCACCGCCTGCCCATGGAACACGATATCGAATTCGCCACACTGTTTAATTTCCGCGTTTATCAGACGGTTCTTTTGGGCAAGCAGGTCTATGACACCGGCTATGGGACCGGCATCCGTGATCGTCTGCGGCCGTTGAAGAAACCGATTTGGTTCCAGTGGTGGAAGGGCGCGAAGGTGGATCTTGCGCAGATCCTCAAGGCGATGCCGGATCACAAAACACTGCTGCGCGATATCCGAGGAGAGCTGGAGCAACCGCCAGCCTTTGGTATGGCGGCTGCGATGCAACCGACCGTCGCGATGCCGGGCGAACAACTTGCACCCGTGGCAATCCAGAACATGCCGAACCTTGCCGAAATCCAAAGCGGCAAGAAGGACCTGCAACTGTTCTAGAAGGTCCTAGCGCTCCGCGCAGCTTTGCGGTGGTGGCAGCATTGAACTGCGCTGCGCGGACCGAAGACCCACTGGAGAAATGCAAAATACCTGCGTTAAAGCGCGGGTCCTTCACGCAGCTTTTCCTGCTCGGACGGGGTGGGCGTGTGATTGAAGACAAAGGCCGTGCGGCAGGCTTCTTCTCCGCCCAGGTCTTCGATTTTCTTGCGTTGATCGGCAAAGGCGCGGGAGTTGACCTCTTCGGGGTCGCAGATTTCTCGCAGACGGCGTTCCCCTTCGGCCAGAGCGGTCTGAACCTGCGGGTCATTTACCCGATCCAGCGCGCGGTTGGTCTGTTCTTGAGGATCGATTGACAGGTCGAACAATTGCGGGGGCTGTCCGACATAATAGACGTATTTCCATTCGCCCCATCGCACCATGAAACTGCCGGTTTTTGACCCACCATCGTGGTATTCGCTGAAGCCGGTTCGGTCGGCGTCGTCCGGCGCATTTGCCAACTCGATCAGAGACAAGCCGGGTTGACCCGCGTTGCCGTCGTCGGCTTCGATGCCGCAGACGTCCCGGGCGGTTGCGGCGATATCGGTCAGATTGGTACATGTGGTGACGCGTCGCCCCGACGGGATACCGGGGCCGGCCGCGATCATCGGAATTCCTGCACTGGCCTCATACATTACCTGTTTGGTCCAAAACCCCTGATCCCCCATCATGTCACCGTGGTCGGATACATAGATCACGGCCGTATTTTCAGCATGACCACTGTCGGACAAGGCTTTCAGGATGCGCCCCACGCAATCATCCATCAGTGAGATCAGGCCATAATAAGCCGCTTTCGCCTCGCGCATTTTCTGTTCGTCGAAATAGTCCTCATAGTTGAAGAACGCGGCGATGTTGCGCAGCTCTTCATGATCCGGCAGCCCTTTGCCATAACCGACAGGCAAATCCATATGAGCAGGGTCGTAAATGTCGTACCATTCCTTGGGACAGGTCAGGGGATAGTGCGGACTGACCAGCGACACAAATGCAGCCCAGGGCTTGTCCTGTCGCGCGGGATCGGCCAGCCAGGCCTCGGCTGCTGCGGTAATGTCCAGATCGTAATCGGTGTAGGTGCTGGGCCCGACGCCCACATCGCCTGCCAGCTCGGATGCCGAATCATAGTCTGGTGGGTTTTCGCGCAAAAGCCCAACAGCCCAGCCGACACCTCCGACCACGTGCATCGGCAGGATCTCCTCCGAGAAGCCATTGTCGTCTTGGTTGGACCTGAAGTGCAGTTTTCCAATAGAGACGACCTCGCGCCCGGCGTCGCGCACCTGCCTCATCCAGCTGCGCGGGTGGCCGTCATAGGGGGTTGCGCTGTCCCAGTTTCCTGTCGTGTGAACCCAGTCTCCGGTCGCAAGCGCCGCCCGTGTGGGTACGCACATGGGTGAGGGTGTGTAGGCGGACTGAAACATCGTACCGCGCGTGGCCAGTGCATCCAGATTGGGCGTTTTGACAATCGGATGGCCCGCGCATCCCATCGCGTCTTTGCGGTGTTCGTCTGAAACGATGACGAGAAAGTTCAGGTCTTGACGCATGAAATCCTCCGGCTTTCTCAAAGCTTTGCAATTGGCGCTGACTTTGCTGTTCGAAACGCGACATTCTTCGCAGGAATCGGGAAATGCGCCTAACGAGAGCGGTTGCATACGGATATTGATAATGTAATAACATAGCAAAAAAATCGAGCGAGCATGGCGATATCCATTGACACCTGAAAGCCTAGGTTCGTGCGCGCCGATGAAAGGAGCGC
Organism: Ruegeria atlantica; assembly: GCF_001458195.1. Classification (GTDB taxonomy): domain Bacteria; phylum Pseudomonadota; class Alphaproteobacteria; order Rhodobacterales; family Rhodobacteraceae; genus Ruegeria; species Ruegeria atlantica. The sequence goes on from NZ_CYPU01000072.1 coordinate 127,962, forward strand.
AAAATGACTGACCGCCGAAAGAACCGAAACCTGCGCAGCCGGATCAAACGCCGCCGGCGGACGGGATCGCTAATGCAGGCCTATGATGCGTTGCCTGCCGAATTGCGATGGTGGCTTGCCTCGGCTTGTTTGCCGTGGAGCCCGGCCTCAGCGCTGCGCATTTGGGATAAGGTAGGCGGCGCGCATGATCCCAATGATGCCTATTCGCGTTTGAATGCCATTGAGCAATCCATGTTGCAACGGGACGGGCGCGTTTGGGACATGGCGCGGCGGGGGTGACGGCGGCCGGTGCCCTGTATATCAAGGCTTTCCTCTTGCACATGTCGGGAATTCCGCATATACGCGCGCTGTCAACACAAGGGCGGTCAACGTCCGGATGACGTTACTGAGCAGGGCCGGGTAACCTCGGCCCTTTGTGTTTGTTTGCTCAGCGGCGCACCGGGTCACGTCCGATGACACCATGAAACAAGACCGGCGGAGACAACCGCTCGGCCAGTAAAAATGTATGTAAAGGAAAACACTGCCAGATGGCTGATACAACCATGGAGGAATTCGAAGCCCTCCTGAACGAAAGCTTCGAAATGGACACGCCCGAAGAGGGTTCTGTTGTCAAAGGCAAGGTACTGGCGATCGAAGCCGGCCAAGCCATCATCGACGTCGGCTACAAAATGGAAGGCCGCGTTGATCTGAAAGAATTCGCAAATCCCGGCGAAGCTCCTGAAATCGCCGTTGGTGACGAGGTAGAAGTCTACCTGCGCGCCGCAGAAAACGCCCGTGGCGAAGCCGTTATCTCGCGCGAGATGGCCCGCCGTGAAGAGGCATGGGACCGTCTGGAAAAAGCATATGCCGACGACCAGCGCGTCGAAGGTGCAATCTTTGGTCGCGTCAAAGGTGGCTTCACCGTCGATCTGGGTGGCGCAGTTGCGTTCCTGCCCGGTTCGCAGGTTGACGTCCGCCCGGTACGCGACGCTGGCCCGCTGATGGGTCTGAAGCAGCCGTTCCAGATTCTGAAAATGGACCGCCGTCGTGGCAACATCGTTGTTTCGCGCCGCGCTATCCTGGAAGAATCGCGTGCCGAACAGCGTGCCGAAGTCATTGGCAACCTGACCGAAGGTCAGACCGTCGAAGGCGTGGTCAAGAACATCACCGAATACGGTGCGTTTGTTGACCTGGGCGGCGTTGATGGCCTGCTGCACGTCACCGACATGGCATGGCGTCGTGTGAATCACCCGTCCGAGATCCTGACGATCGGCGAAACCATTAAGGTTCAGGTCATCAAGATCAACAAAGAGACCCACCGCATCAGCCTGGGCATGAAGCAGCTGCAGGAAGATCCATGGGATCTGGTTGCTGCCAAGTATCCGCTGAGCTCGGTCCATCAGGGTCGCGTCACCAACATCACCGACTACGGCGCGTTCGTCGAGCTGGAAGCCGGTGTCGAAGGTCTGGTGCACGTGTCCGAGATGTCCTGGACCAAGAAAAACGTCCACCCCGGCAAGATCGTTTCGACCAGCCAGGAAGTCGACGTCATGGTTCTGGAAATCGACGGCGCCAAGCGTCGTGTGTCTCTGGGCCTGAAGCAGACCATGCGCAACCCGTGGGAAGTGTTTGCAGAAACACACCCCGAGGGCACCGAAGTCGAAGGCGAAGTCAAAAACATCACCGAATTTGGTCTGTTCATTGGTCTCGAAGGCGACATCGACGGCATGGTTCACCTGTCCGACCTGTCGTGGGACGAACGTGGCGAAGATGCGATCCAGAACTACCGCAAAGGCGACATGGTTTCGGCCGTTGTCTCGGAAGTTGACGTGGAAAAAGAGCGTATCTCGCTGTCGATCAAAGCCCTGGGTGGTGACAAGTTCGCAGAAGCCGTTGGCGGCGTGAAGCGCGGTTCGATCATCACTGTCGAAGTCACTGCGATCGAAGATGGCGGCATCGAGGTGGAATACGAAGGCATGAAGTCCTTCATCCGTCGTTCCGACCTGTCGCGTGATCGTGCAGAGCAGCGCCCTGAGCGTTTCTCGGTTAACGACAAGATCGACGTCCGCGTCACCAATGTCGACAGCAAGACTCGCCGTCTGGGTCTGTCGATCAAGGCACGTGAGATCGCCGAAGAGAAAGAGGCCGTGGAACAGTACGGTTCTTCCGACTCGGGCGCATCGCTGGGCGATATCCTGGGTGCAGCGCTGAAATCCGGCGACTAAGCTCAGGCTGGATTTTCAGCCGAATTTTCGGCCCCGTGCAGACGCGCGGGGCCGTTTTTGTTGCGAATCAATATGTTCCAAAATTTGGGCTTATTGCGGCCGTCGTTCACGCTTTAAGAGCGGATTTTGCCTGAACAAGCAAAAAATCGCGCGACTTTGCAGTAAAATGAATGCTTTGCACACAGAGTTTACGTTCCCCCGATCACGGTTTTTTCCTATACTGTCCAGAAGTATAGACATGGTTAACCGGTCGCCTGGGAGGGTAACACTCATGATCCGTTCAGAACTGATTCAGAAAATCGCCGACGAAAACCCGCATCTCTATCAGCGTGATGTCGAGCGGATTGTGAATACCGTGTTCGAAGAAGTGACAGATGCCATGGCGCGTGGCGACCGTGTTGAACTGCGCGGCTTCGGTGCGTTCTCGGTCAAACAACGGGATGCGCGTGTTGGCCGCAATCCTCGTACGGGTGCGACCGTGCAGGTCGAAGAAAAATGTGTTCCATTCTTCAAAACTGGCAAGTTGCTAAGGGACCGATTGAACGGTAAAGCCTGACACCATGATGCGTTACCTTCGATATGCTTTCCTGGCGATCCTTGGGATCGTTCTTGTGTCAATCTCGCTGGCCAATCGCCAGATGGTCGAGTTGAAACTGATGCCGGATGCCCTGGCGGAGTTGCTGGGGCTCAATTTCTCAACGTCTTTGCCATTGTTCATCGTGGTGTTGGGCGGCGTCGTGGCCGGTCTGATCATCGGCTTCCTGTGGGAATGGCTGCGCGAGCACAAACACCGCCGCGATGCCTCGACCAAGACCGGAGAAGTGCGTAAGCTTGAGCGTGAGGTCAAGAAGCTCAAGAAAAAGCAGAATGAGGGCAAGGACGACGTTCTGGCTCTGCTGGACGAAGCCAGCTGAGGCACTTTTATGACGAACGTAGCTGTTAAAATCTGCGGGCTGACCGCACCTGATCACGTGCGCGCTGCGGCTGACGCTGGCGCGCGATATGTCGGGTTTGTCTTCTTCCAAAAATCGCCACGGCATCTTGGCATTGATGAAGCCGCGTCACTGGCACAGCTGGTGCCGGCAGGCGTGGCCAAGGTCGCGTTGACCGTGAATGCGACGGACGAGGAACTGGACCGCGTCGTCGCAAGCGTGCCCTTGGACATGTTGCAACTGCACGGCAAAGAAACACCGCAGCGTGTTTCTGAGGTTCGCGACAGGTTTGGCTTGCCGGTGATGAAAGCAATCGGCATCGCCGAAGCTGAGGATCTGAGCGCGATTGATTTGTATTCTGAAGTGGCTGATCAATTGCTGATCGACGCGAAGCCGCCGCGCACCTCCGAACTGCCGGGCGGCAATGGGCTTGCCTTTGACTGGAGATTGCTCGCAGGCCGGAAATACTGGCGAAAGCCGTGGATGCTGGCCGGGGGACTGACGCCAGACAACGTTGCCGAGGCGATCCGGATGACCGGTGCAAAACAAGTTGATGTGTCTTCGGGTGTCGAAAGCGCGCCGGGAGTTAAAGATACCATTAAGATTTCCGAATTCGTATCCGCCACTCATTGATCTGCATGCTGAGCTCCCCCGTGTATAACGCTGGGGAGGAACAAAGATGATTGCAGCGATTGGTGGGGTTTCCCTGCAACATTGGTACAACGCGCCAGAGTTCTTTTGGCGGGCCGGGCAAGCGTTGAAGCAGGCGCGAGCGGATCCATTATGCGAGCATGCGCAGATGTTCCCTCACGGTGGGCTCTACTTTTCACTAAGTGTTTGGCAAGACGCCGAGGCCATGCTGACATTTGCCCATTCGGGACCACACAGGCGCGTTCTTGAGGCATCGAACCGGTTGTCCATCACGCATGATCCATCATTTCTCATGCATCGCGGTGCCGACCGAAGAACAGGCCCTGCGGATCTGGAAGCATCGATACAGGCCCGCGAAATGATACGTTTTGCCATGGCAAAACCTGGCAGCACCTCCTATGAACAACGGGTACGACGAGGGAGACACCCATGGCCAACGATCTTTTCAATTCCTTCATGTCCGGTCCCGACGAACAGGGCCGGTTTGGCATCTTCGGCGGGCGGTTTGTCAGCGAAACGCTGATGCCGCTGATTCTGTCGCTGGAAGAGGAATATGAAAAGGCCAAAGATGATCCGACCTTCTGGGCCGAGATGGAAGATCTGTGGGCGAACTATGTGGGTCGCCCCTCGCCACTGTATTACGCGGAACGCCTGACCGAGCATCTGGGTGGCGCGAAAATCTATCTGAAACGCGACGAATTGAACCACACCGGCGCGCACAAGATTAACAATGTTCTGGGCCAGATCATTCTTGCGCGGCGCATGGGCAAGACGCGGATCATCGCGGAAACCGGGGCAGGGCAGCACGGTGTGGCAACTGCCACCGTCTGCGCCAAGTTCGGCCTGAAATGTGTTGTCTATATGGGGGCGCACGATGTGCAGCGTCAAGCGCCCAACGTGTTCCGTATGCGCCTGCTTGGTGCCGAGGTAATTCCGGTTACTTCCGGACGAGGCACGCTGAAGGACGCGATGAACGACGCGCTGCGTGACTGGGTGACCAATGTACGTGATACGTTCTATTGCATCGGTACCGTGGCGGGCCCGCACCCGTATCCGGCGATGGTGCGTGATTTCCAGTCGATCATCGGCAAGGAAGCCAAGGAACAGATGCAAAAGGCCGAAGGCCGTTTGCCCGACACGCTCATCGCCGCCATCGGCGGTGGGTCGAATGCGATGGGCCTGTTCTATCCGTTCCTTGACGACAAGAGCGTCAACATCATCGGTGTTGAGGCGGGCGGTAAAGGCGTGAATGAAAAGATGGAACATTGCGCCTCGCTGACCGGTGGTCGTCCGGGTGTGCTGCACGGAAACCGTACCTACCTGCTGCAGGATGATGACGGCCAGATCCTCGAAGGCTATTCGATTTCCGCCGGCCTGGATTACCCTGGTATTGGCCCCGAGCATTCTTGGCTGAATGATATCGGTCGCGCGAACTATGTCTCGATCACCGATAAAGAGGCGCTGGAAGCGTTCCAGCTGTGCTGTGCAACCGAAGGTATCATCCCGGCGTTGGAGCCCAGCCACGCGTTGGCGCATATCATGAAGATTGCGCCCGAACTGCCCAAGGATCACCTGATCTGCATGAACATGTGCGGTCGCGGGGACAAGGACGTACAGACGGTCGCCAAGTACCTGAACTTTGATATGTCCGACACCGAAGGTCGTACGGCTGGCTAACAATTATCCGGGGCTTTGCGTCCCGGGTCTTTCATGCCACGCTGCGTGGTATGCAGGACGCGTCCAGTTCAGATAAACTCGCTCAAAAATACGATCCCCGGCCCCCGGCTGGGCGGATAAGATGCGTCTGCTTGGGTATTTTGATGCCTATCTGGGGTTTCTGTCGATCGGTTCAGTAGATGATCTAGGCCGGAACGGGCTGGATGTGGGGTGCGGGACAGGCGCTTTTGCCGAGGCACGCGCGGTCATTCAACCCGAAGGTAAGGTCACACTGCTCGAGCCGTCCGGGAAAATGCTGAATCAGGCGGAGGGTGCGCTGGCCCTAAGAGGCGTTACAACCCATACCGCGCGATCCCGGTTGGAGGATTTTCCACCAGCCCAGCCTTTTGATTGCGTTCTGGCAGCCCATGTCCTTGAACATTGCCATAACCCTACCGATGCCCTGCGCCACATGCGCAGGCAGGCCGCGCCAGCGGCAAAGCTGTGGCTGGTCGTCAGCAAACCACACTGGTGCACGCGATTATCTGGCTTCAGTGGCGTCACCGGTCGTACAGAACGCAACAGGTGGCCAAGATGCTTAAGGAAGCGGGGTGGGTGTTGGAGGCCGAGCACAGTTTTCCAACTGGCCCGCCCTCGCGCACATCGCGCGGCTATCTGGCGCGCGCCGTATAAACATCAATCCGGTGTTGGCACATGGATTGATCAGTTCTGATGTAAAACCGTTTCGAATCCCTCGAACTGAGGTGGTCCGATCAGAGCCGACTGCGTCTTGCCGTTGCCAGCGTTTTTGTGCGCGTCCCGGAATTGTTGGGATTTGGTCCAGGCCTCGAAATCGCTGCGATTTTCCCAGATCACATGACTGGAATACAGCCGATACCCGTCGCCCTCGGGGCCTTTCAGAAGGCGGAACTCCTGAAATCCTTGCAGTTCTTTCAACCGGCTTTCGCGGTCTTTCCAAACGGATTCGAAATCGGCTTCGCTGCCCAAACGGACTTTGAAGCGGTTCATGGCGATAAAGCTCATACCCTACCTCGTTTTTTGACGGTTTCGCGCTTGCTAAACAAAGTGTCGGCTGGCGGGTTTCTTTGATGTCTTTTTGCGCCTGAGGTCAATCAGGTTCGACGGCATTTTCCCGTAAGATTCCAATGGGGACAATGTCCAGCGCCTGCTGATGCGTGGCCTCCAGATCAACTTTGGGCGCGCAGCCTTCGTCATGGGCCTGCAGGAACCTCCCGGCACACAGGCACCAGTTGTCGCCGGGCTTGAGACCGGGAAAATCGAACTCGGGGCGCGGTGTGCTCAGGTCATTGCCGACATACTTGGAATAGGCCAGAAACTCGGCCGTCATGACCGCGCAGACCGTGTGACTGCCCTGATCTTCGGCGCAGGTGTTACAGGCCCCGTCCCGAAAAAACCCGGTCTGTGGATCGCGGGAGCAGGGGGCAAGAACGCCCCCCAGAACGTTTATGCTGTCCAGTTTTTGCATGGGCACACCTTACAGGCTTTGGGCGATTGTGCGGAACATTTCTATGTTTGTTTCGTTGATGCCATCGTCACGGAAACTGCGATCAGCCCCGGTTGAAACGATAACAACACCGCGCGGTTGGTCGAAATAGATGTACTGACCATAAACGCCACGGGCCAGAAACTCACCTTCATGCGCGCCGACGGGGATCCACCACTGGTAGCCATACCCGATCTCTCCGGCTTCGGTCGGGGCGCTCGGAAAAACGGATTCCGCAATCCACTCGGCGGGCACGATCTGCTGGCCATTATGCTCGCCGTTTTGCAGGATCATCTGTCCAAACCGGGCAAAGTCGCGAGTGGTGAAGTTCAGCCCGCCCAAGACGAAAGCCACGCCAGCGCCGTCGGTGACATAGTAGCCGTCGCGTTCAAGGCCCAGAGGTTCAATGATCTTTTCGGTCAGCAAGTCAGCCACAGACCGGTCCGTCGCACCGCGAACAATCATGCCGATAACGTGGGTGTCGATCGAGACATATTGCCATGTCTCGCCGGGCTCGACGAACGTTTCGTTCAGCGAGGCGGTAAAGTCATCCAGCTCTCCACCCAGGGCGACGACGCGACCCATTCGGTTGATGTCGGAACTGTAGTCCAGATAATCCTCGTCGAAAGTCACACCGCTGGCCATGTTCAGAACATTGCGGATCGTTGCGCCGTCATAGGCGGTGCCCTGCAGTTTCGGGGCGTATTTGACCACCGGATCGTCCAGCGAGTCGATAGCGCCTTCGGCCATCAGGATGCCGAACAGGGCGGACAGATAGCTTTTGGCGACCGACCAGGATATCCGGCGATCCTCGGGGGCGGTCCCCAAATAGTATTCTTCGAACCTGATCTGCCCGTCCTGCATCACCAGCAAAGAGGTTACGGCCCGGTCTTCGACCCATTTGTCCGTGCCCTCGGGCAGGTCAAAACCGGGGCCGTAGGGCAGTTCGAATGTCGCACCTTCCCCCCTTGGCAGGTCGACAGTCAGGAAGGCGTCATCCATGTGAGAGAAATTGTGAATGATCTTTTCTTCGGAAAACAGAGAGTTCACGGCCATCAGGCGCTGAATCTCTTCGCGCTTCCAAACGCCAACGACCACCGCTGCCAGCACCAACATCAAAACGATGCGCAGCACCCATTTCATCAGGGTTCGCATATGTTACCTCCCGCTTTTGGTGTGTATTGGAGCGCGGACTGGCGCAGTTCGCAATTGAGACGTAGCGGCAACATCGTTGGTCTTACTTGAACTTGTCCATCAGTTTTTGCATGGCGGACCTGGTGTCCGCCTCGGGTTCAGGCGTAGCTGCAGCGACCGATTTCGAGGAGGCCGCAGCGGTTTTTGATGACCGTGGCGGTGCGGTGCGCAATGCGACCGCGTTCATGAATTTGCCACCATCGCCATCTGCCAAATGACCGGCACCGTCGGAAACCCCCCGCAAGACGTCTTCCAGCCAATCCGAATCTGCCTTGGCAAAGTCACTCAGGACATAAGGCGAGACCAGTTCTTTGCGGCCCGGATGCCCAATGCCCAGACGAACTCGATCATAGGCCGGGCTGATATGGTCATGGATCGACCGCAGACCGTTATGCCCGGCGTGACCTCCACCTGCTTTTGCACGCACCTTACCGGGCGCAAGATCCAGCTCGTCGTGAAAAACAGTCACATCGGTTGAGTCCAGCTTGTAAAAGCGCATAGCCTCACCCACGGATTGACCCGAGCGGTTCATGAAGGTTTGTGGCTTGATCAGCAGCACCTTTTCCGAGCCCAACCGCCCTTCGGCGATTTCTGCCTGAAACTTTGATTTCCACGGGCCGAAACCGTGATCGCCGGCAATCTTGTCCAATGCCATAAAACCGATATTGTGCCGGTTCCGGGCATATTTCTGCCCTGGATTGCCCAGTCCGACAAAAAGTTTCATGGTTCTGCCCCGCGCGTCATTGTACGACTTGTTTCCTCATGCCCCGAATTGGATTGGAATTCCAGTGAGACTTCGTCTGCCATTGCCTGTCGCTAACAGTAGCAAGTGAGGCGCGCCTGGCCAGTAGGGGCCGTGATTTCAACCTGCCTGAGCGAATGACGGAGCCGGCGGCAAGCAAGTGCGAAGATCCGCATTCCACAAAAAAACGGGGCTCCAGAGGAACCCCGTTTCAAATTCAAGGTACAGAAACCTGAACTTATTCTTCGGCTTCCTGACCGACGACTTCAACTTCGTCTACGGCCACTTCGCCCTCTTCACCCTCTTCGTCATCATCCGTTACCAGACCGGTCGGTGCCGAGATGTTTGCGATCACGAAGTCACGATCGATGGTCGGCTTGGTGCCTTCCGGCAGGTCGACCGACGAAATGGTGGCAACGTCGTTGATGTTCATGCCGGTCACGTCAACAGTGATCTTCTCAGGAATATCACCTGCGGTGCACAGCAGTTCGACTTCCGGACGGACAACCGTCAAAACGCCGCCCTTTTTGATGCCGGGTGCTTCTTCCTCGTTGATGAACTCAACCGGGATGAACAGCGCGATCTTGGTGGTGCGACGCAGGCGCATCAGATCCAGGTGGGTCGGCAGGTCTTTGACGACGTCACGCTGAACGTCGCGGCAGATGACGCGGACGTCTTCTTGGCCTTCAACCTTCAGGTTCCACAGGGTCGACTTAAACCGGCCAGCTTTCAGGCGCTTGAACAGTTCGTTGAACGGGATCTGAATCGGCAGCGGTTCTTTGTCGCCGCCAAATACGATGCCCGGAACCATGCCGTCGCGGCGTGCCTGACGAGCGGCGCCCTTGCCTGTCCCCGTCCGTTCCAGAGCTACGAGATCAGGAATCTCTCCAGCCATGATAATTCTCCAATGTTAGGGCGGGCATCCTCCAAGGCTGTATGCCCGCGTGAAGCCGCGTCCTTAGCTTGAATTGTCAGGTTTGGAAAGGGGTTTTTAGCGGTCTTCATACTTTGCGAGGCTCTGCCTCGTGCTCCGGGATATTTGGGGCCAGATGAAGAGCGGATCCCCTGCTTCAACTGGCAAAAAAAATATCCCGGGGGATTCGCAGTTTGCTGCGGTGGGCGTAGAGCCCTTTTTAACATGGCTTGCTGAAAGGTTTTGAGAGATCAGGCTTGCCATCGGCCGCCGAAACCCTCGGGGATCAGCAGGTTGTGACGACCCAGACTGCTCACATTCCGCTCGCCGCACAGGGCCATCGTGGTATCCAGTTCTTTGTGGATGATATCCAGCGCAGTCGTGACACCTTGTTGGCCCATCGCACCCAGCCCATAGACAAAAGCGCGACCGATGTAAGTGCCCTTGGCCCCAAGTGCCAGCGCTTTGAGAACGTCCTGCCCGGATCGGATGCCGCTGTCCAGATGGACTTCGACGTCATCACCAACTGCGTCCATGATTTCAGGCAAAACGCGGATCGAACTGAGCGCCCCGTCCAACTGTCGCCCGCCGTGGTTTGAAACAACGATGGCCTCTGCGCCCAGCTTAGCCGCCATCTTCGCGTCTTCGGCATCCAGAATGCCTTTCAGGATCACCTTGCCGCCCCATTGTTCCATCAGCTTTTCGACCTTTTTCCAATCGAGGCTGGGGTCGAATTGCTCGGCCGTCCACGCGCCCAGCGATGAGGCGTCAGAAACGCCTTCGGCATGACCAACGATATTGCCAAATTCGCGCCGATGTGCGCCTAGCATTTCTATCCCCCAAGCCCATTTAGTCATGAGGTTTGCGATTGTCTTGGCGGTCAGTTTCGGAGGCGCGGACAAGCCATTTTTCAGATCTTTGTGACGCTGCCCCAGAATTTGCAGGTCCAGGGTGATCACCAATGCCGAACAATTGGCATCCTTGGCGCGCTGGATCAGGCGACCGACGTAATCCTGATCCTTCATTGCATAAAGCTGAAACCAAAAAGGTTTGCTTGTATGCCCTGCGACATCCTCGATCGAATTGATCGACATGGTCGATAGGGTGAAGGGCACGCCGAATTCCTCGGCAGCCTTTGCGGCCTTCATCTCACCGTCCGCGTGCTGCATGCCTGTCAGGCCCACTGGGGCCAGAGCCACCGGCATCGCAACATCCTGCCCGATCATCTGCGATGCAGTCGAGCGCCCGTCCATGTCCACGGCGACCCGCTGGCGCAGCCTGATATCTTCGAAATCCGAGCTGTTGTCGCGGAAGGTCTGTTCGGTCCAGCTACCGCTTTCGGCATAGTCGAAAAACATGCGCGGCACGCGGCGTTCGTAGATACGTTTCAGGTCGTCGATATTGGTAATGACGGGCATGAGGTTCGGCCTTCGCAGTATTGGTGATGTTTGTTACCAACCATTTGAGGCCGTCGCAACGCTGGGACGTTGCGAGGCAACGCCGCGTTTCCCGGGGCAACAAAAAACGCGGTCGGACAGGGCCGATCGCGTTGAAATTTGATCAGACCTCGCTCAGGCCGAGTGGGCGCCGTCAGCCAGAGATTTCACGAAATCCAAAACTTCGCCGGTGGGCTTGCCCGCAGCGATCTGGCTGACGATAGCAGAGCCAACCACAGCACCATCAGCAACAGTTGCGATTGCCTGTGATTTTTCAGGTGTATTGATTCCGAACCCGACGATCACTGGTAAATCGGTTGCGGACTTGATGCGGGCGACCTCGGGGCCAACATTTGTGGCTTGGGCTTCGGCCGCACCCGTAATGCCGGTGATCGATACGTAATACACAAAGCCCGATGTGTTCTGCAGAACGCGGGGCAAGCGCTTGTCATCGGTGGTTGGCGTGGCCAGACGGATAAAGTTCAGACCTGCAGCTTGTGCGGGCAGGCACAGCTCTTCATCTTCTTCTGGTGGCAGGTCGACGACGATCAGCCCATCAATTCCGACCTCTTTGGCATCTGCAAGAAATTTGTCGACACCGCGGCTGTAGATCGGATTGTAGTAGCCCATCAGCACAATCGGAGTGGTGTCGTCGGTCTCGCGGAACGCTCGGGCCAGATCCAAAGTCCGCTGCAAAGTCATGCCGCTGTCCAGTGCCCGTTGACCGGCGGCCTGGATCGTCGGGCCGTCTGCCATCGGATCGGTAAAGGGCAGGCCCAGTTCGATGACATCGACACCTGCGCCGGGCAGGCCCTTTACGATCTCAAGAGAGGTCTCGAAATCCGGGTCTCCGGCCATGATGTAGGCGACGAACGCCTTCTTTCCCTGTTCTTTCAGAGCGGCGAACTTGGCGTCGATACGTGTCATAAGCTGTCCTTGCAATCAGGTTCAGACCTGATGTGCAGAAACTTTGAGAGGAAATCAATCCCGGTTCGCAGCGCAGCCCCTAGAACGCAAGGTGGTATCGCAGCAGCACCGAATTGACGCCCGGATTTTCCTGTTGCGTGCTTGCATTGGATTTATGCGTAATCGCCACCGAGACTTTGTTGCCGCTGTTCAGCGTATAACCGACGCCCAACAGGCTGCGGATTTGGAAACTGCCACCCAGGTCGTTCAGTTCCTCTGATTTAGAGAAATAGCCGGGCATGACGCTGCCCTCTACGAACCAGCGTTCAGCGAAAGTTTATGTACCGATCAGGCCAGCACCCACATGGACGTCACCGGCTTCGTCCACGGTCAGCGCACCGCCCCATGTCGCGGACAGGCGTGTAGCCTCGTAGAAAGGGCGGTGATGGTGTTCGACCGAAAAGGCGGCCTGGTCTTTAGCGTCACTTTCGGAAAAATCTGCGTATCCAGCACTGAAGACAACTGATTGCGTGTGTGCGGATGTCGCGGCGAAAAGAACCCCAAGGGCAAGAACGAAAGATCTCATGTCAGCATTCACAATTCAATTTTTTCTAAATTGCTGACTGGTGATTCTATTGCTCTCATTTCAATGTGAGCAAGCGCACAAAGCCGTGACAATCAATTGTGTTGTCAAAACGCCCCTGCGTACCTAATGCGCCCGCTGGCTTGCGCATTGTGCCCGACCTGCATAGAAGCTGCGCTCGAATGCTATGCAGGAGGCCGTCATGGGCTTTAAAATGGGAATCGTGGGTCTGCCGAATGTGGGTAAGTCGACCCTCTTCAATGCGCTGACCAAAACCGCAGCTGCGCAGGCGGCGAATTTCCCGTTCTGCACGATCGAACCCAATGTGGGCGATGTGGCCGTCCCTGACGACCGGCTGGACAAACTGGCCACCATCGCAAGCTCCAAGCAAATCATTCCGACGCGCATTACGTTTGTGGATATTGCCGGTCTGGTGAAGGGTGCTTCGAAAGGTGAGGGGCTGGGCAACCAGTTTCTGGCCAACATCCGTGAAACCGACGCCATCGCCCACGTGCTGCGCTGTTTCGAAGATGGCGATGTGACCCACGTGGACGGCCGCGTCGATCCTGTGGCCGATGCCGACACCATCGAGACCGAGTTGATGTTGGCCGATCTGGAAAGCATCGAAAAGCGCCGCGCCAATCTGGTGCGAAAGCTGAAAGGCAATGACAAAGAGGCGCAGCAGCAGGAACGTTTGCTGGCCCAAGCGCAGGCGATGCTGGAAGACGGCAAACCCGCGCGTCTGGTCGAAGTCTCTGACGAAGACGCCAAGGCATGGACGATGCTGCAGCTACTGACCACGAAACCGGTTCTCTATGTCTGCAACGTGTCCGAGGAAGAAGCCGCCGAGGGTAACGAATATTCCGCCCGCGTGGCTGAAATGGCCGCAACCCAGGGCAATTCCCACGTCATCATCAGCGCCAAGATCGAAGAAGAGATTAGTCTGCTGGAAGAAGACGAGGCGCAGATGTTCCTGGAGGAAATGGGTCTGGAAGAGCCAGGCCTCGACCGTCTAATCCGTGCCGGCTATGACCTGCTCAAGCTGGAAACCTATTTCACAGTCGGCCCGAAAGAGGCCCGCGCCTGGACCATCCGAACCGGCACCGCTGCGCCACAGGCCGCTGGTGTGATCCATGGCGATTTCGAAAAAGGTTTCATTCGCGCTGAGACGATCGCCTATGACGACTACATCGCTGCGAATGGCGAACAGGGCGCGAAAGAGGCGGGTAAGATGCGGGCCGAAGGTAAGGGCTATATCGTCAAAGACGGCGATGTGATGCACTTCTTGTTCAACACCTGAGGATACCTCGACTTCATGACAGAGATTGATGAGACTGCGCTTCACTGTTCCACTCTTGTTGGAAGGATGGCCCACTCTCTGAAGTTGCGTTTCACACGCCATGAAGCTTGGGCACTGAAAGTTGCGAAGAAAGTGCCTGTTGTGGGCTTTTTTACATTTGGAACGTTATGGGTTTGGTTCTTTTTACCCATGATCCCTATTGGTATTTTCTGCGTCTGGCTACTTGAGAACGCTGGCGTGATTGGCGCAATAGCCTCAACGGTTCTGGGGGTTGGTGGATTGGCGATCGTCGCCCCATGGTTCTTTCGATGGTACTTCATCTGTTTGGGTCTGATATTTGGGCGCAAAAGAATGGCGCTTTTGAAAGAGGATCAAGTCTCAAGCCGGTTGAAATGCTTGCAAGGCGGGTCGCCTTTTCCCTGAACAGCAGGCTCAGAACTCCGGTTGAATAAGTGTACGCTGACCGTGCGCCCTCCACATACTCACGCTTTTCTCTTTGGCCCAAACCTCGATAGTGTAATTTGCAACATGCCATCCGAGAAAACTCCAAATGATCGAAATCCGCGACCTGCAATTGCTTAGCGCCTTGGCGCGGCATCGTCATTTTGCCAAGGCGGCAGAAGAATGCGGGATTTCTCAGCCAGCGTTTTCCATGCGCATTCGGAACCTCGAGGACCGGCTGGGAGTCTCAATCGTACGCCGCGCCAATAGGTTTCAGGGCCTGACTGAAGAAGGCGAGATGATCGTCCAGCGCGCGCGGCGCATTCTGGATGACACAAAGGCGCTGGAACAGCAGGTTCTGGCCTCGAAGGGTGAGATTACCGGGACACTCAAACTCGGCGTAATCCCAACCGCGATTGCCTTCACCGGACGGCTGATCAAGCGGCTGCATCAGGCGCATCCGCGCGTTGTCACACGGATCGAAACCATGTCGGCCTCGTCCATTCAGCACCGGTTGGATGAGGGTAGTCTGGATGCGGGGATCACTTATGGCGACAGTATTGGCACCGACTTGCGGCAGGTGCAGCCGTTGTACGAAGAGACTTACGTGCTATTGATCCCGTCACATATGACCGCAGAAATCGGGCCGATACCATGGACACAGGTCGCCGAGTTTCCACTCAGCCTGCTTGAGCCGCAGATGCAGAACCGTCGTATTCTGGACCGCATCTTCGCTGAGCAGGGGCTCCATCCCCAAGTAGTCGCAGAAACCAGTGGCTTTACCGCCTCAATGGTCATGGCGCGTGAAGGGCTGGCAGCCACCGTTGTCCCCCGCGTTCTGGTTAGGGCGCTGGGCGATCTTAAGGGTACGAAAGTGCTGCCTCTGGTCGATCCTGTTGTAAGTAAACCGATTTGTCTGGCCACCTTAAGCCGAGACCCGGAATTGCCGACGGTTGGGGCTTTGCGCGCTGTGGTGACGTCTTTACGGTGATAAGGTGTCGTTATCGTGCGATAGCGATAAGCGATTTGACGATATGCTATTCTGATGAGATACGGGGCCTTAATCGGAGGGCATCATGGCACCATTAGATACCAAGCCATCAGGCGCACCCAAGGGCGTCTGGAAGTCAGGTAAAGGCAAAGGGCGGCACACGCCCAAAGGCCGTCAATTCACGGATGAGGCGCAGGCCGAGATCGCGCGCCTGCTGGGCGACCGCCCGCGTCGTCGCGATCTGTTGATCGAATTCCTGCATTTGATCCAGGATGAGCACGGCCATATCAGCGCCGACCATATCGCCGCGCTGGCGGTTGAGATGCGGATCGGTCAGGCCGAGATCTACGAGACCGCGACGTTTTATGCCCATTTCGACGTGGTGAAAGAAGGCGAGGTGCCTCCGCCCGCGCTGACGATCCGTGTCTGTGATTCTCTGTCCTGCGAAATGGCCGGTGCCCAGCAGTTGCAGAAGGCACTGGAAGATGGCTTGGATGAACCCGAAGTGCGTGTGGTGCGCGCGCCCTGCATGGGGCGTTGCGATACGGCCCCGGTGCTTGAGATTGGCCACAACCACATCGACCATGCGACCCCTGAAAAGGTGCAGGCCGCAATTGCCGCTGGTGATACTCACGCCCATCTGCCCGATTACGAAACCTTCGCCGCCTATGAGGCAAACGGTGGCTACGCCAAGCTGAAAGAGCTGCGCGAGAGCGGCGACTGGGAGAAAGTACAAGAAGACGTTTTGTCCTCAGGCCTGCGCGGTTTGGGTGGTGCTGGCTTCCCGTCCGGCAAGAAATGGGGCTTTGTACGCATGAACGAAGGCACCCGCTATCTGGCCGTGAACGGTGACGAGGGCGAACCCGGTACTTTCAAAGACCGTTATTATCTAGAGCGTGCGCCGCATGTTTTCCTTGAGGGTATGCTGATCGCTGCTTGGGCGGTCGAGGCAGAGACGTGCTTCATCTACATGCGTGACGAATACCCGGCGGTGCTGGAAATCCTCGCCCGCGAGATTGCCGCGTTGGAAGAGGCCGGGATCGTCGAAAAGGGTTACATTGACCTGCGCCGGGGTGCTGGTGCTTACATCTGCGGTGAAGAATCCGCGATGATCGAGTCGATCGAGGGTAAGAAGGGCCTGCCGCGCCACCGTCCTCCGTTTGTGGCGCAGGTTGGGGTCTTTAATCGTCCGACCTTGGTGCACAATGTCGAGACGCTGTATTGGGTCTCGAAGATCTGCCGCGAAGGGCCGCAGATTCTGAACTCTGTCGAAAAAAATGGTCGCAAGGGCCTGCGCAGCTATTCAATCTCGGGGCGGGTGACCAAGCCGGGTGTTTACCTGCTGCCTGCGGGTTCGACCATATTGGACGTGATTGAGGCCGCTGGCGGCATGATCGAAGGTCAGATCTTCAAAGCGTATCAGCCGGGTGGTCCATCCTCGGGTCTGCTGCCTGCGTCGATGGACGATATCCCATTGGATTTTGACACGCTGCAGCCACATGGCACCTTTATCGGATCCGCCGCTGTGGTGGTTCTGTCCGATCAGGACACCGCACGCGATGCAGCGCTGAACATGCTGCGCTTCTTCGAAGATGAAAGCTGTGGGCAGTGCACACCTTGCCGGGCGGGCTGCGAAAAGGCTGTGAAGCTGATGCAGGCTGACAAGTGGGATCAGGATCTTCTGGAAGATCTGTGCCAGGTCATGGGCGATGCCTCGATCTGCGGTCTGGGGCAGGCGGCCCCGAACCCGATCCGTCTGGTCATGAAACACTTTGCTGACGAAATCTGAGGGAGACAGAGCCATGCTTGATGCAAGCCCAACCAAGACCGTCACCTTCAACCTGAACGGCGATGATGTCACCGTGCCCGAGGGCTGGACCATCTGGGAAGCCGCCAAGGGGCAGGGGTTCACGATCCCGCACTTATGTCACAAGCCTCAACTCGGCTATAAACCGGATGGCAACTGTCGCGCCTGTATGGTCGAGGTGGAGGGCGAGCGCACTCTGGTCGCCTCGTGCATCCGTCCGGTTGCGGACGGAATGGTGGTAATAACCGATAGCGACCGGGCCGAGAAATCGCGCGCCATGGTCATGGAATTGCTGGTCGCCGACCAACCCGAAGAGGCGCACGATAAATCTAGCCACTTCTGGGAGATGGCCAAGCTGAACGATGTCAGCGACAGGCGCTTCCCGGCGAAAGAGGCCGAGAAGATCCCTCTGCTGGATGACAGCCACGTTGCGATGCGCGTCAATCTGGACGCTTGCATCAACTGCAACCTCTGTGTCCGTGCTTGTCGCGACGTGCAGGTGAATGACGTGATCGGCATGGCCGGTCGCGGACACACCGCGCAGGTGGTGTTTGACCAGAACGACCCGATGGGGGATTCGACCTGTGTCGCCTGTGGTGAATGTGTTCAAGCCTGCCCGACCGGTGCGTTGATGCCAGCCACTGTGTTGGACGAAAAGCAGCAGGGCGACAGCAAAGACTACGATTCCGAGACCGAAAGCGTCTGCCCGTTCTGCGGCGTCGGCTGCAAAGTCTCGCTGAAGGTCAAGGACGGCAAGGTCAAGTATGTCGAGGGCATCAACGGCCCGGCCAACGAAGGCCGCTTATGCGTCAAAGGCCGCTTTGGTTTCGACTATATCCACCACCCACACCGCCTGACCAAACCGCTGATCCGGCGTGAGGATGCGCCTGCAAAAGGGTTGAATGTCGATCCGGGCAATCTGGGCACTCATTTCCGCGAGGCGACTTGGGAAGAGGCAATGGATCTGGCGGCCACCAAGCTGAAGGCGCTGCGTGATGAAGATCCGCGCAACGTTGCTGGCTTTGGTTCGGCCAAATGCACCAACGAAGAAGCTTATCTTTTCCAGAAGTTCATTCGTCAGGGCTTCAAGCACAACAACGTCGACCACTGCACCCGTCTGTGCCATGCCTCGTCCGTGGCGGCGCTGATCGAGAACGTGGGCTCAGGCGCGGTGACGGCCACCTTTAACGAGGTCGAGAACTCGGATGTGGTTATCATCATCGGGGCCAACCCAATCGAAAACCACCCCGTGGCGGCAACCTACTTCAAGCAGTTCACCAAGCGCGGTGGCAAGCTGATCGTGATGGACCCGCGCGGCGTCGGTATGCGCAAGTTCGCAGACGAAATGCTGCAGTTCCGCCCCGGTGCCGATGTTTCGATGCTCAACGCGATCATGAACGTGATCGTCGAAGAGGAACTGTACGACAGCCAGTACATCCACCGCTGGACCGAGAACTGGGAAGCCGAAAAAGAGCATCTGCGCGCCTTCACGCCCGAGGCAATGGCGCCCATTTGTGGCATTGAGTCAGAACAGCTGCGCCGTGTCGCGCGTACCTTCGCGCAGGCTAAGGCTGGTCTGATCTTCTGGGGTATGGGCGTCAGTCAGCACATTCACGGCACCGATAACTCGCGCTGCCTGATCTCGCTGGCATTGATGACCGGCAATGTTGGTAAACCCGGCGCGGGTCTGCACCCGCTGCGTGGCCAGAACAACGTGCAGGGCGCGTCTGACGCGGGTCTGATCCCGATGTTCCTGCCAGATTATCAGTCGGTTATGGATGACGGCATTCGGGCCAAATTCAACAACGTCTGGAACTCGGACGACTTCTCTAACGAGAAGGGCCTGACCGTCACCGAGATCATTGATCAGGCCTACGCGGGTAACATCAAGGGCATGTATATTCAGGGTGAAAACCCGGCTATGTCCGACCCTGATGTTGGTCACGCACGGGAAGCTTTGGCAAAGTTGGAGCTGATGATCGTGCAGGATATCTTCCTGACCGAAACGGCCAACTATGCCGACATCATCCTGCCTGCCTCGGCGTTGTATGAAAAGAACGGCACCGTGTCGAACACCAACCGTCAGGTTCAGCGTGTGCGTCCGGCTGTGGCACCTCCGGGTGAGGCGCGTGAGGACTGGAAAATCACCGTTGAGCTTGCGCAGCGCATCGGGCTGAACTGGGATTACACCGATGTAAGCCAGGTGTTTGATGAGATGAAGCTGACCATGGCGTCACTCGACAACATCACCTGGGAGCGGCTTGAGACCGAGACAATCACCTATCCGTCGCTCAGTGAAACCGATCCGGGACAGGCGATCGTGTTCGGTGATGGCTTCCCGCGGACAGACGGACGGGCCAAGTTCACCCCGGCCAGTGTCATCCCGCCGGATGAAGCGCCGGATGAGGAATACCCGATGATTGCCACAACCGGCCGTCAGCTGGAACACTGGCACACCGGGTCGATGACTCGCCGGTCCAACGTTCTGGATGCTGTGGAACCGGAAGCAAACTGTTCGATGAACCCGCGCCAGCTGAAACTGATGGGGATTGAGCCGGGCGAAATTATCCGTCTCACCACGCGGCGTGGCTCGATCGAGATCATGGTTCGAGCCGACCGGGCGATCGCCGAAGATATGGTGTTCATCCCGTTCGCCTATGTCGAGGCGGCGGCGAACATTCTGACCAACTCGGCCATCGACCCTTACGGCAAGATCCCCGAGTTCAAGTTCTCGGCCATTCGCGTCGAAAAGATCGAAGACGCCATCGCGGCCGAGTGAATCCGTCACATACAGTCTTGGAAAGGCGGCCCATTGGGTCGCCTTTTTCTTTCCTTGACAGCAGCTTACCTGCGGCCAACCCTGTCACCGTTCTTGGTGGAGGAGTTTTACATGGCGCGCCGCTTCGTCGATCTGTCAGTTCCGTTGGAAACCGGCATCGTGTCGGATCCGCCGATCATGTTACCCGAAATCGAATATCTGGCCCATGACCAGACCGCCGAACAAGTCATGTCCTTTTTTCCGGGCCTGCAGAAAGATGACCTGCCCGGCGGTGAGGGCTGGGCCATCGAACGCCTTCAGATCGCCACGCACAATGGCACCCATCTGGACGCGCCTTACCATCACCATTCGACCATGAACAAAGGTGAGAGGGCGATCACCATCGACGAGGTGCCGCTGGAATGGTGCATGAACCCCGGCGTGAAACTGGATTTTCGCCATTTCGACGATGGTTATGTGGCGACCGCTGCCGATGTCGAAGCCGAATTGAAACGGATTGGTCACGAATTGCAGCCGCTGGATATCGTCGTCGTGAATACCTCGGCTGGCACGCGTTATGGGCATCCGGACTATCTGGCCAAAGGATGCGGCATAGGGCGCGAAGCAACGCTGTATTTGACCAAACGCGGGGTTCGCGTGACAGGAACTGACGCCTGGAGTTGGGACGCACCGTTTCCATTGACCGCGCAGGAATATGCTGAAACGCAAGATGCATCGATTATATGGGAAGGGCACCGGGCCTCGATGGAGGTTGGCTATTGTCACATGGAAAAACTGACGAACCTTGAAACCTTGCCGCCGACTGGGTTCGAGATTTCCTGTTTCCCGTTCAAGATCAAAGGGGCTTCAGCTGGATTCATCCGCGCGGTTGCGATCTTTGAGACCCAAGAAGGAGCACTTGATGCAATTGACGTCTGAAGCGCTGGCCGGACATGACGGGCCCTATGATGCCCCGCTTGTCTTCCGCGGGTTCAAGGCGCGCGCCGAGTGGATCGACTATAACGGTCACATGAACGTGGGCTATTACGGCGTCGCCTTCGACAATGCGCTGGAGCTGTTGATGGTGGATCACCTTGGGCTGGGTGAGGCGCAGGTCAATGCGATGGGGCAGGGACCTTACATTTTGCAATCCCACATGAATTTCCTACGCGAAGTACTGGAAGGTGAGGCCTTCAGCATCCGGTTTCGGATGCTGGACGCAGATCACAAACGTGGCCACTATTTTGCGCAGATGGTGTCTGAAAAAGACGGTGCTATCTGCGCCACTCAGGAAGCGTTGTTCATGAATGTCAGCCATACGACCGGCCGGTCGGTTCCCTATCCGGACTGGGCCGTCGCGCGTCTTCATAGCATGGTGAGGGATCATGCGGCGATCGACCCGGCCCCAGAGGTCGGCCTCCCGATCGGCATCCGCAGAAAGTGAACTGAGGCCTGCTTAGTAGTCGCGCGAAAAGAAGACCCCAACACCGGTCTCACCCCGGCCATCTACAGTGCCTTTCACGGTGAAACTGTCGGTGACATCCAAGTTCAGATTCACCTCGGTATCGCCTTCGGTGTTGACGGTGAAATCGGTGTAAAGGTTGTCGCTCAGATACGCCCCGGCGCCGAGCCGGCCCGCGCCACCTTCGGACACGCCGATGTCCACGGTATCGACGCCTGTTGACTCGCGCAGGCCTTTGGTCGCGTCTCCGCCAGCGCCGCTGAGTTGCGCCAGCGAGGCCGCCATCTGAGCGATTACGAACGGTGACAACTCTGAGAAGCGATTGCCGAACAACAGCATTGCCAGCGCTTCCTCGGCCGGACGCTCGGGGTCGGAAAAGACGTTGACCTCGGGCGAGTCCAGTGGTCCGGCGATCTCGATCGTTGCCGTACCATCAGAGGTGCTGGTTGAGGATTCGAACTCGATATAGGGCGTCAGGTCCCCTTGTAGCGTCACAATGCCCTTGGTCAGGGCCAGCCTGCGCCCCAGAATGTCAAAGTTACCACGGATCAGTTCAATCTGACCCGATGGGATGACCGAGGACGTGGTACCGCCGATGTTTATTCTTCCACCCAGCTCAGCGTTGACGCCACGCCCGCGGACAAACACGGCCTTGGGTGCCAAAAGACTGACATCCAGGGCGATACGAGAATTGCTTTTATTGCCGTCTTCCTTCTGGACGAGGCCCGCGCGTTCACGGGTCACATAGCCTGACCCGCTTTCATTCACGTGAACGATGTCTGGGATAGGGGCCGCTCCCACGGCACCTGATGCGGCCGCTAGGTTGATATTGGTTTCGCCAAACGTGATCTGTCCAGCGATCGAGCTGTTACCCGCCAGCGCCCCGGTCATAGCAATTTGTCCGTTCAGCGTGGTTTCATACAGCAACTGATCGGTCAGTACGAGACTGTTGAGGGCGGTCGTGATATTGGCATTGAATGGTGGTGAAAGGTCTACAGGTCCACTG
This sequence comes from Ruegeria atlantica, assembly GCF_001458195.1. Taxonomy (GTDB): domain Bacteria; phylum Pseudomonadota; class Alphaproteobacteria; order Rhodobacterales; family Rhodobacteraceae; genus Ruegeria; species Ruegeria atlantica. The sequence goes on from NZ_CYPU01000072.1 coordinate 150,469, forward strand.
ACGGTAAAATTGCCGCCTGCCCGTGGTCCGCCACTCAGAGAAATCGTGGCGCGGCTATTTGCAAGTTGAACCGATCCGCTGATGCCGGTAATCGTCTGTCCCGCGCCGGGAATTGCCAGCGACGTACCTGATGTGGTGATCGACCCGGACAGGGATTCCAGTGCGGGTTTGCCCGACAGGGTCAGGTCATAGCGAGCGCTGCCGTCGATCTTGTTGGGCGTGATAAAGATATTGGCAATGCCAAGATTGACGCCGCCAACGGCTTTCATGTCCGCTTCTCCGGTGCTTTCGTCGAAGGTACCAGAGACTTTGCCGCTAATCTCCGCAGGCCCGTCGGCTTGGGCGTCGATTGTCCAAACACCCTTGTTGCGCTTAGCGCTTCCATTGGCGGCCACTGTACCCGGAAACTCAGGTACAAAACGCTCGATCCGGTTGAACTTGGCGTCAAAGTCCAGATCCGCCGACCCATCGCTGTCCACCGTCCCGGCTAGCTTGGCGTATGAGCTGTCGGGGCCATTCAGGTTGACCGTGCCTTCCACGCCCTTGGATGACGGGGCAACGTTTCCATCCAATGTCAGTGGACCGGACATCGTGTTCAACACCCGCGCCAGATCGTCCAATTTGACCGTGAAATCCAGCCCGCCCGCTTGACGGTCCAACTTACCCGAAGCCGTTGTGGTGATGGCCGTGCCGTTCAGGCGGAACGTTTCAATGCTAAGGCCATCTTCCCCATTCTGGGCATCTACGGACAGGGTCGTCTGGCCCTGAATCAGTTTGTCCACGGCCTCAATGCCGGTTTGGATGTTGTTGGCATCGAGGTTGCCTTGAACATCGAATGCCCGGGTGGACAGGGTACCGTTGCCTTGCACGTTTGCTGCGATCGAACCAGCTAGATCTCGCCCCGCCAACCGGGAAAACAGGGACAAGTCCGGGACATTCAATTGCGCTTGGCCATCTGCCGACAGATCTCCGGTGGGGTCGTCTACGGTCGCTTGAACCTGTGCGCTCAGGGCGCGGCCATTCACCGAGGCGCTGCGGATGTCGATACTGTCTGCGGTTCTGGCGCCGTCCCATTCGATCTCGGTTCTGCCGGTCAGCAGAGGGTCGATATCGGCCATACCAGTCTTGATGTTCTGACCTGTCACGCTGGCCATGCCGTCAAATTCCAGCGTTTGTACCGTGCCTGTACCGTTCACGGTCGCCTGTAAGGAACCGCCAAGGTCGCGTTTCGCCAAGCCAGAGAAGACCGACAAATCCGATGCGTTGACCCGGGCCTGCCCATCAATGGTCAGGTTGCCGTCGGGCGTCGTCACAACACCGCTGGCCACAGCTTTGGCGGCCTCACTGTCTAGATCGAATTCACGGATAGTTATGCCGTTGGTGCCGCGGCTTGCGTCCAGAGTGATCGTGGTCTCTCCGGTGATAACCGGGTCGATATCGTCACGGCCAGTAGACAAGTCGCGGCCCATGACGACGACTTTGCCGTCAAAGCTGCGTTCCAGCGGTGAACCTTTTCCGGTCACGCTGGCCGAGACCTGTCCGCCAAGATCCAGCTTGGCAAGGTCCGAAAAACGCGACAGGTCAGTTGCGTCCAGCTTGGCTGTTCCGTCAACGCTCAAACCGCTGGTCAGTCCGGAAATCAGCGCGTCCAGCGCCAGCGTGTAGTCAGAGCCCACAAGCTCGAACGCAGACAGGTTCAGTGACTGGTCGCTGCTATAGTCGAACTGGCCATCAAGTGTGATGCGATCGCCCAAAGCCGTGGTCAGCGCGTCGTCGGCCATGTCTATTCCGCCGACCGCAATTTGAACGTCGCCGTCGACAGTCAGAACCTCGCCCTGATCCAGGGTGCCTTGTGCGGTGATCCGGACATCACCCAGCTTGGCCTGCGGGGACGCGAATTCGTTGGCCGTCAGGCTCAGATCCCAAAGATTGCCGTTCTGGCGGTCAAACAGGGCCGAAATTTGTGCCGCCTTGAGCGATGTGTCGCCTCCTGCTACCGGTAGAACGACGGCTTCCCCGTCTGGCGGGGTGATGCGCCCTTGCAGGGCGGCCAGTTGCAGAGTGCCGCCTTCAGCCAGTTGCAATTCACCTTTCAGATCCAGCGCCTGCGTGGTGAGTTCCAGATCCGAGATGTCCATCGCGCCTTCTGGCTTGGTCTGGCCGTCCACATAAAGCCGTGATTTTGGGCCGAAGAACGGATCGACGTCCTCCGCCAGAAAGGGTGTCAGATCGCCGTTCAGATCAGCGGTGAACGCAATGCCGTTCGCTGCGCTGCCCTCGGCCGCCTGCAGCTGAACATGCCCAGTGACGCGCATCTGGTTGTCGCTGCTCAGCCCAATATCGGCGGTGAAATCCGACAGCGGGCCCGCGCCCTTGGCTGTCAGGCCGATCGGTGGGCTGTCAGGGATGTTCAGCGCGGTTGAAATCAGACCACCAGAGGCTTCGTTCACTTGTAAATCCAGGTTGATCTCACTTGTTGAGTTCTGGAAACCAGCCGCTAGCTTGATTTCATCCCCTGCGCGGTCCAGCCGGGTCACATCCAGATTGGTGTCCAGCGCCCCATCTGCCAACGACAGGTTGCCTGTCACGCTCAGATCAGCGGCAACACCGATCAGCGGCTCACCAAGAGACAGTTCATCCACTCGAATTTCACTGATTTCGATGGAAACCGGCAGTTCAGGCAGTTGAAATGGTTGCGTTTCCGCTGAAGCAGGTGGTTCTTCCTTGGTCGTTGTGCCCGGCGCACGGGCAATGTCGATTTCCTGCGCGGTCAGTGAGTTGACCGAAAATCGGCCGCGGATCAGCGCCAGACGGTTCCAGTCGAGTTCGGCGTCCTTGATGGTCAGCCAAACACCTTCATCATCGGCAACTGTGATCTCTTCAATCGTCGCGCGCGCGCTCAGCGCGCCTTGCAGGCCCTTAACGGTCACGTTTTGGTCGTCGCCAGAGAGCGTATCCTGCAGGAAGTTCTCCAGCATACTGCCGCCTTCCTCCTGAGCGGCAAGTGGCAGAGGGGCAGACAGCATCAGCCCCGAAATCAATAACGGATATGCGCGACGTCCAATCAAAATGCCTGTCCGATCCCGATGTAAAACTGCAATCCGTCGCCCGTGTCACCCTGCACCGGAACGGCAAGATCCAGCCGCAACGGACCAAATCCGCCCAGATCATACCGAACGCCAAGCCCGGCACCTGCGTGATATTCTGCACCGCTGCCGATGAATGAGGATGTGTCCACCGTACCGTAGTCATAAAACCCGACCAGAGATATGGCTTCGGTGACTTTGCCGCGCACCTCGGCGGAAAGACCAAGGAAAGATTTGCCGCCTGCGATCCCGGTGCCGACAGGGATGCCAAGACTCTCGTAAGGTTGACCCCGAACCGTTCCGGCACCGCCCGAGAAAAACAGGAAGTCTGGTGTTACACCGTCCGGCGACGGCCCGAGCACTGATCCCAGCTGTACGCGACCGGCCAGAACCAGCCGTCCGCCGGTGCCGAGGCTGGTATAGCCGCGTCCATCAAAAAACATGCGTATGCCGCTTTCGGTTTCGGACAGACCAGCAAAGGGCGTAATCTGCGCGTCCAGATAAAAGCCGCGCGTTGCGCTGACCTTACTGTCGCGCTCGTCCCATTCCGAACGCAAGGGAAGGATGAAATATCGGAACCTGCGGTCATCGCCATAGGCGTCGTCCGCGCTGGACCACTGAAACCCGGCTGAGGCTTCGGCATATAGCCGATCAGAGAACGTGCGCCGGGCACCGTAGGCCAGCGACGCAACGGTGACATTGTAGTTTTCTGTGTTGCGCCGTTCCAGAAGCGCGTTCCAGAAAGTGTTGTCATCGGGACCAAGCCGGTCGGGCTGATCCAGACGCAAGCCGATCCGGCCGTCGATATCCTCGGCACCGCCGATATTACGGACTGCCGCCTCGAACCGCAGGCGTTCGGCACGCCGGAATACGTTGCGATGCGTCCAGGTCGCGGTCACGTCTACCCCGTCGCGCGACGCGATCTCGGCGCCAAAGGTCAGTCGGCGCTTGGGTAAATCTTCAAACGTCGCGTCGAAATCCAATGTGCCGTCCGGGTTCGGAGTGGCCCTCTCTTCAATCGAAACAACGTTGAAGGTCCCCGTCCGCCGCAACCGTGTGCCGACCTTCTGGATTTTCTCGGGCGAATATACTTCGCCTGCCGGAAACCCGGCGATCTTTTCTATTGACCGGTGGCGCACATCGGTGTCGCCCTTGATGATCATTTTGCCAAATCTCAGGCGCGGGCCGGGGGTAAGGTCGACCTCGGCATCCAGCTTGGCCTCGGCATGGCGGGCAATGACTTTCTGGCCTTCGACTTCGGCCTTGGCATGACCCGCGTTGCGCCAACCCTGCACGCCAGCTGACGCGGCTTGTTGGATTGCGCCGGTGGTTGCAAGTTTGCCGACCGCAAACTCCTCGGGCAGAACTGTTTCGGGCGTTATCGGTTGTACGATGGCTTTGCCAAAGGTGAACTTGGGGCCGGTGTTGACCGTGATTACCGCGCTATTGATCTGCGCTGGTACGCTGAGCGAGCTGATCTCAGCTGCTTCTTTTCCGTCCAGTTTGATGCTTACGACTGGGCTGAAATACCCTTCGTCATAAAGAATTTGGACGAGAGTGCGATAATCCGAAAGCGCCGCCGACAAGATCTCAAGCGGCGTGTCCAGCCCGCGAGATTCGGCCGTCGCAACTGAGGAGGTTTCCTCCATCCGCTCGATAAGCCCTTTTGAAGCACCCGGAGCTGTTAAGGTGGTTTCCAGCGCGGCCAACGCGGTCGGCAGGGTCATTGCAATCGCGCCGAGAAGGCATCTCTTTAAAAAGGCGCGCGGCCTGCTCCCCGGCATCTGATAGCTCCAACTGCCCCAACTCGAAATCACATTTGCCGTTTTTTTCAAAGCAACGGCTGATTACATTCATGTTAGAGCATCAGAGTCCTTGCAGGAAAAGACTAAATCCAGCGTCGCCTGAATTTTGCGACCTGTGTGATTGATCGGTCTCGGGATCAGGAACCTGCGTTGCGAAACCAGCGGATGATTGCTTCTCGGTCCTCGGGCTCCATGTAGGTGACGTTTGCGGGGGGCATCGCATGGCTGACCCCCGCCTGCAGATAGATTTGCTGGGCGTTGCGGGCAATGTCGCCTTCAGTTTCCAGCAATACGCCCTTTGGCGCCCACAAAATGCCCTCCCACACCGGTTCGCGTGCGTGGCACATCGAACAGCGTCCAAGAACGACGTCATGGGCCTCTTCAAAGCCATCGGCGGCAGCATATTTCTGTTCAAACGATGTCAGTGGCTGTGCTTCGGCCTCTTCCAGAGGTTTGTACATAGGGGCAGTAGACAACCACATGATTGCGATGAACAGCAACGCAGTGACCAGCCATGTCCAGGTTGGATCGCCTGCCCGAGCGTGGCGCGTGTTGAAGTAGTGTCGGATGGTCACGCCCATCAGGAAGACCAGAGCCGCGATGATCCAGTTGTATTCTGTCGCAAAGGCCAGCGGGTAGTGGTTCGACAACATAAGAAACACCACCGGCAACGTCAGGTAGTTGTTATGCGTCGAGCGCAGCTTGGCGATTTTGCCGTACTTTGGGTCAGGTGTACGGCCGTTCTTCAGATCGTCTACCACGATGCGTTGGTTCGGCATGATAATGAAAAACACGTTGGCTGTCATGATCGTGGCCGTGAATGCCCCCAGATGCAGCATCATCGCACGACCGGTAAACACCTGATTATATCCCCAGCCCATAACAACCAGCAGCACAAACAGCAGCACCATCAGCAGGGTAGGACGTTCACCCAAACCCGATTTGCATAGGAAATCATAGATCAGCCAACCGACAGTCAGCGAGGCGGCCGAAATCAGAATGCCTTGCCACAGCGCCAGATCGGCTTTTTGTGCGTCGATCAGATAAAGCTCTCCGCCCACCCAGTACACGATCATCAGCAACCCGGCCCCGCTGAGCCAGGTCGCGTAGCTTTCCCATTTGAACCAAACCAGGTGTTCCGGCATCCGTTCGGGCGCAACTAGGTATTTCTGAATGTGGTAAAAGCCGCCGCCATGTACTTGCCATTCCTCGCCATCCGCCGGGCCGGGGATGTCGCGGTTCAGACCAAGGTCCAGTGCGATGAAATAAAATGAGGATCCGATCCAGGCAATGGCGGTAATAACGTGCAGCCAGCGCACGGCAAAAGCCATCCAGTCCCAGAACACGGCGAAGTCGTACATGAGAAAGCTCTCCGATTGGTTGCCGTCACACTAGGCAAAGGGCACTTTCTTCGGTATTCCCTGATATTGTCAAACTGTATCAAAAAAAACGAAAAGATGTCCTATCTAGACAACATCCGTACCTTTGTCAGGGTTTATGACCTTGGCAGCATGTCCGCTGCTGGGCGAGACCTGCGAATCTCGCCTGCGGTGACGTCGGCGCGGATATCTCAGCTTGAAGATCATCTGGGCGTGCGCCTGTTTCAAAGAACGACGCGCAACCTGAGCCCGACAGAGCAGGGGCGGGCATTCTATCCCGGTGCTGTGGCCGTTCTGGATGCGGTGGACGATGCCGAAGCGCAGGTCGTCCATCTGACCGAGGCCCCGCGGGGATCGTTGTTTGTGGCTGCTCCACTAGGGGTCGGTCGCAGGGTTTTGGCGCCGCATGTGCCTGATTTTCTTGCGGAATATCCTGAGATCGACGTGCGCTTGCGGTTGACGGACAGATCCGTTGATCTGACGACCGAAGGTCTGGACCTGGCCTTTTTCATCGGCCAACCCGAAGACAGTACTCTGCGTATTCGAAAGATCGCCGACTGCCAGCGCGTGCTTTGTGCCGCTCCGGCCTATGTTGAACGCAGGGGCATGCCGGCGACGGGCGCGGACCTGGTGTCGCAGCGCCATGAATGCCTGAACCTGAGGTTTCCAGGTGCGACCGAGTTTCAGTGGCAGTTAGAGACACCTGACGGCCCCAAGCGGTTCGCAGTCTCTGGCCGGTTCGAATGTGACGACGGTGACGTGCTGACTGACTGGGCGCTGTCGGGGCAGGGGATCGCAATGAAACCAGTTTTTGAAGTGGCCGAACACCTCAGTTCGGGGCGTCTAGTCCCCGTTGCGGTCGAAACGCCGCCGGTATCTGTTCAAATGGCCTGCCTATACACACATCGCCGCCATCAGGACCCCAAGGCGCGTTTGTTCATGGATTTCATGATTGCGCGGATCGGCAAGGTCGTGCGTGGGGCGGAAACTGCTAACACATAGAGCTGCCGTTTAGCGGCAACCCCATCCCGCGGTTCAACTGCCCCGGTAGGTTGAATAGCCGTAAGGGGACAGCAGCAGAGGCACGTGATAGTGTGCCTCGGCATCAGACATGCCAAACCGGAGCGGCACCTGATCCAGAAACAGCGGGTCATCAGCAGCCTGGCCAGATGCGCGCAGATAGTCTCCTGCGAAGAAAACCAGCTCGTAAGTACCAGTTTTGAAAGAGTCTTGTGGCAAGATTGGGCTGTCAGTGCGCCCGTCCGAATTGGTCTCCATCTCGGCGATTTTGCGATGGGAATTCCCCGACACCCGATAGAGTGCGATTTTCAATCCTTCAGCCGGGCAGCCGCGTGCAGTGTCCAGAACATGGGTCGTCAGATAGCCAGCCACGGGTCTCTCCTTTGATTTGTCTTTTGCTTTGTCACAGTCTGACGCAAAGTTTGAAACAGTGGAAATGCCGAAAGAACCGGAAACAGCGTTCGGATTGATTTGATAATCATCGACGTGTTTCTGGGGTAAGGCTATTCAAAAGATCAAGAATGGAAGATGCCATGCAGCCCTCTCGCTATCCTCGTGACATGATCGGATATGGTGCCAACCCGCCAGATGCCAAATGGCCGGGCGGCGCGAAGCTGGCCGTTCAGATCGTACTGAACTACGAAGAGGGCGGTGAAAATTGCGTGCTGCACGGCGATGCCGCGTCCGAGGCGTTTCTGTCCGAAATCGTGGGGGCCGCCCAATGGCCGGACCAGCGCCATTGGAACATGGAGTCGATCTATGAGTACGGCTCTCGCGCTGGGTTCTGGCGACTGCACCGGTTGATGCAGGACCTGCCAATAACAGTCTATGGCGTTGCATCAGCTTTGGCTCGCTCGCCAGATCAAATGGCCGCGATGAAGGCAGCGGGGTGGGAGATTGCCAGCCATGGTCTGAAATGGGTCGAACATAAAGACATGCCAGCGGATGAAGAACGCGCACAAATTGCCGAGGCTATCCGTCTTCACACCGAGGTCGTCGGAGAACGCCCGCGTGGTTGGTACACAGGGCGCTGTTCCGAGAATACTGTTCAGTTGGTGGCAGAAGAGGGCGGATTTGCCTATGTGGCCGATACATATGCGGACGACTTGCCCTATTGGGTGCAAGCGGGTGGGCGGGATCAGTTGATCGTACCCTACACGTTGGATTGCAACGATATGCGCTTTGCCACGCCGCAGGGATTCAATGCGGGTGACCAGTTCTATTCCTACCTGAAAGACAGCTTTGATGCGCTATACGCCGAAGGCGAGGGTGGAGCGCCCAAGATGCTGTCGATCGGCTTGCACTGCCGCCTGATCGGACGACCTGGCCGGGTGATGGCGTTGAAACGTTTCCTGGAATACGCGCGCGGCTTTTCCGATGTCTGGTTTGCGACACGGTTGCAGATCGCCGAACACTGGGCGGAACACCATCCGGCGGTGCCGCATCCGAAGCCTGCTCAGATGGATCGGGACGCGTTTGTCGCGACGTATGGCGGCATCTTCGAGCATTCCGCCTGGATTGCCGAACGGGCGTATGAGCTGGAATTGGGACCGGCCAATGACACGGCAGGTGGGCTGCACAATGCACTGACCCGCATGTTCCGCTCCGCCTCTGCGGACGAAAGGATGGGTGTCCTGACCGCGCACCCGGATCTGGCCGGAAAATTGGCGCAGGCAAAACGGCTGACGCAAGAAAGCACGTCCGAGCAGGCTTCGGCAGGGTTGGATGCTCTTACAGATGATGAGCGTGCGATGTTCACGGGCTTGAACCAGAAATACACCGAGAAGTTCGGTTTTCCGTTTATCATCGCCGTGCGTGATCACGACAAAACGTCTATCCTTCATGCGTTTCAACGGCGGATTGATCAGGATAAGGACACCGAATTCGCAGAGGCTTGCCGTCAGGTCGAGCGGATCGCCGAATTCCGGTTGCAGGACATTTTACCCTCATGAGCGCGCAAGTCGGGACTACGCCTTTGACGGCCAAGGCATTTGCCCCGTTTGGTGATGTCATCGAAGTGACCGGTGATCCGGACAAGATCATCAATCAGGGGCAATGTGGTCGCTACCATGATCTGGCACGACTGGATTTCACAGACGGACGCGCCGGGATCAGCCTGTTTAACGCCAACCCACGATGCTTGCCCTATCAACTGGATATGGTTGAGCGTCACCCCGAGGGCAGTCAGGCGTTCATCCCAATGACACATCAGCCTTTTCTGGTTGTCGTGGCCCCGGATGAGGGCGGGCGGCCCGGACATCCGCAGGCATTTGTGACCAATCCGGGACAGGGTGTGAACTATTTTCCCGGCACATGGCATGGGGTGCTGACCCCATTGCACGGGCCCGGCTTATTCGCTGTGATCGATCGGATTGGTGGGGGGGCTAATCTGGAGGAGTTTTGGTTTGACACCTCGTTTGAGATCATAGGCGGATAGGGAGCTCCCGCTCGTTCAATGCGCATCAAAGATGCTTGTGAACCGTTGGGCCAAGCAGCGCGCGGGCAAGCCCGCCCGCTGCGCCCGCGCAAATTCAGCCATCTGTCATAAGGCGGGCAACATCCAACATGCGTGCCGAAAATCCCCATTCATTGTCATACCAGCCGAAAACACGGACCTGATGTTCTCCGACCATGCGTGTCTCGGGTCCTGCGATAACCAGTGACTCTGGGCGTGTACGCAGGTCTGACGAGACCAGAGGGGAATCGGTCCAGCCCAGCACAGGCGATGTCTGGACGGCCGCGCGCAGTTCGGCTTCGAACAACTCATGCGACATACCGCGATCCAGCGTCACCACCAGATCAATGGCGGATACACTGGCCGTCGGGACCCGAACAGCAGCGCCCGAGATGCGGCCAGCCAAATGCGGCATGACTTCGTCTATCAGATGAGTGGCGCTTGACGTGGTCGGCACCATAGACAGCGCGCCCGCGCGCGAACGGGCCAAATCGCCGCGTGGCGCGTCCACCATAGGCTGGCTGTTCGTATAGCAGTGTATTGTTGTCATATGGGCTGACGCAATCCCGCCAATCTGGTCCAGCACTTTGACCAAGGGTGCAAGCCCGTTGGTTGTGCAAGACGCGTTGGACACGATGCGAGCATTGCCCAACTGATCTTCGTTGGCACCCAGAACAATAGTGATTTCGGTCGCGGGCGAGGGGCCAGAGATCAGCACCTTGCGGGCCCCGGCGGTCAGGCCCTGACTGGCCACATCCGAGGTGCGAGCAACGCCAGTGCAATCCATCAGAACGTCGACACCGGACAGATCGACATGTGCCAGATTGGGGCTGTGTGTCATTGGGATTGCGCGCCCATCGACGACGATCGCCGCGTCGCCCTGTTCTACTGCTCCGGCGTAGGGGCCAAAGGTGCTGTCATATTTGAACAGGTAGGCGCAGGTCTCAAGCGGGGCGATGTCGTTGATCAGAACCAGCTCAATATCCGTATCTTGCGGCAAAGCCAGCAGCTGCCGCAGGATTGTGCGGCCAATACGGCCGAATCCGTTGATTGCAAGTTTCATGCGCAAGCTATGGCAGCGCGCTGCCAATAGCTCAATGCCCGTTGTGACCTATGGTCAGTTGCAACTAACCTGCGAAAAGAACTGGCCCGAAATGTTCTGGTACATGCTGGCCACGATCGGACTGCACCCAGTCGCTTGCTGAAAGGCGGCTATGGCCTGAATGGTGCGCAAGCGCGGCGGCGGGCCAAAGGGGTTCAGGTTGTTGTTGTCGCGCGTCGCACGGTACACGACCGGAGCGTCCGAGACCTGTGTCACCGCCCAGGTACGGCTCATGACAGAAACCTGTTTTGTTTCTTCCTTCGCGGCGACAGGTGTTGCATCAAATGCCGTCAAACCAATTGCAGCTGCCAGTGCCAGTATCGTTACACGCAGTACCATTGAACAATCTCCAGTGCTAAAAACCGCTGTTATTTCACCAGATTCACAGGCTTCTGTGAACCCCTGGCCGAAATAAGGCGTTTAAAAGCCTAGCGTTTGGACAGTGTCAACGGCATGTGCCGGTTCACATCCTTGTAAAGCAGATAGCGAAAGCGCCCAGGCCCACCCGCATAGCAGGCCTGCGGGCAGAAGGCGCGCAACCACATGTAATCGCCGGCCTCTACCTCGACCCAATCCTGGTTCAGCCGATAGACGGCCTTGCCTTCCAGCACGTACAAACCGTGTTCCATGACATGGGTTTCGGCAAAGGGAATCACGCCGCCGGGTTCGAAATTGACGATATTGACATGCATGTCATGACGCAGATCCTGCGGATCTGTGAAGCGGGTTGTGGACCAGCGCCCCTCGGTGCCGGGCATCTCGACGGGGGATAAATCACGTTCGTTGGTGATGATCGGATCTGGTACAGGCAGGCCGGGAACGGCTTCATAGGCTTTGCGAACCCAGTGAAATCGGGCGGTTTTTTCGGCGCGGTTGTGCAGGGTCCAATCCGATCCGGACGGGATATAGGCATAACCGCCAGTATCGAGGACATGCTCAGTGCCACCTAACGTCAGGGTCACCTCGCCTTCGACCACAAAGAGAACACCCTGCGCCTTGGCGTCTGTTTCTGGGTGGTCGCTGCCGCCACCGGGCTGGACTTCCATGATGTACTGCGAAAACGTCTCGGCAAATCCGCTGAGGGGGCGGGACAGGACCCAAAGCCGGGTGCCTTCCCAGAACGGCAGGTTGCTGGTTACGATGTCGCGCATGGTGCCTTTGGGGATAACCGCATAGGCGTCGGTAAACATGGCGCGGTCGGTCAACAGTTGGTCTTGTCCGGGGTGTCCGCCTGTGGGCGCGTAATAGGTGGGCTGTGCCATTTCATGCCTCTGGTTCGTGTTTGAGGCACTATGAGACGATTGGCGCGGCGGTCCTAGCACCCGAGTCGCGATAGGTTTGTTCGGTATTATTTGAAGGTCAGCCAGCGGGGCTTGGCCCCCGTTACCCAGCGGTATAGTCTTGTGACCAAACTTATTTCAGCAAGGCGAGAAGATCATGAAAGCCTGGATTTCACCTTTTTTTGCAGCAGCCGTTGTGATCGGCGCGGTTTCACTGGCACAGGCCAAGCCACTTTCGAGAATCATCGCAGAAATGGGTTTGAGCCCCGAGGACTATAGTGTCGTCAACGCCACGACCAACGCGATGTTGACAGATGGAATGCCTCAGGTCGGAACTGAACGCACTTGGTCGAACGATGATACCGGATCAAAAGGCACTGTTCGGGTGCGCGAGGTTCGGGACAATTGCGTACATCTTCAGCATTTCATTGTGCCCGCCGGGGCCGAACAATCGCGCGAAGTCAGAACCCGCAACTGCCGGGACGCCGGCGGGAACTGGGTTCTGACGCCCTGATTTCGACTCAGTAGCCGCGTGTGCGGTCGACTTCGTGCAGTAAGGGCTTTCCTGCGGACAACCGTTGGAAATTCTCGGCAACGTCGGCCAATGCTTCACCTAAGTGCCAGCCAGAAACATGCGGAGTGATTGTGACACCGGGGTGTACCCAGAGCGGACTGTCTGGCGGTAAGGGTTCTGTACTGGTTACGTCCAGAACGGCGTGGCCGGGCGTTCCACGGTCCAAGGCTTCGATCAGCGCATTTTCGTCAATCAGATCACCACGCCCTGCGTTCAACAGCTGACTGCCGGGCTTCATGGCGGCCAGCATCTGCGCATCGAACAAGCCGACAGTTTGCGGCGTGGACGGCAGAATGGCGCAAACGTGGTCGCATTGGCCTAGCAACGTCGGCAACGAATCCAGACCGTGCAGGCAGGTGACACCCTCGATCTTTTTCGGGGATCGGCTCCATCCCATGACCTGAAAACCGATGGCGCGCAGCATTCTGGCGCTGCGGGCGCCGATATGGCCCAGACCCAGAACGCCCACTACGGTGTCCGGCGTGAATACCGGCGCTTTGGGTACCCATTCTGCCTTGCGCTGGGCGGCTTCGTGAAAGGCCATATTCCGTTGGTGGTGAAGGACATAGGCGACGAACCACTCGGCAATACCTTGCGCCGGCGCATCGGGCTTGAGTCGTGCGATACGGACGTGATCGGGCAGGCTCGGGTTGCCAACAATCGTTTCAACGCCTGCGCCCAGTTTCTGGACCAGTTGCAGGTTCGGCAGCCGTTTGGGGTGGTCGTTGTTCAGGCCGACAACAGCGACCATGGTGATTTCGCTTGCATCTCCAATCGTTTCCCGGGTTCGCACATCCGCGCCGGGGTTTATGTTTCGGATCGTTTTGGCGATGTCATCATCGCTTATCCAGTCGGTCAGACCGGTTTCGATCAGTAGCGCCATGAATCACCCTCGCAATTTCATTTTGATTGAGTTGACGTTCCGTCACGCAGCTAGACATTCTATCGGCAGCTAAGTCATTCTCTGTTCAAAGGTAAAGCCCGCTCTTTGGGCCTGAGGAGGAAAGCTCATGAACATGTCATTCGGTCTGCGCGAAGAAAATCGCGCGCTGCTGCAACGTGTGGCAGATATGATCCGGGATGAGATCATGCCGCTGGAAGAAGAATACCAGGCCGAAATCGATAAGGGCGACCGCTGGAAATACACCGAACGTCAGGCGGAAATCCTGGAAGGGTTGAAAGCCAAGGCTAAGGCTGCCGGATTATGGAACTTCTGGCTGACCGACAGCGACAAGGGCTTTGGTTTGACCACAGTCGAGTATGCTTACTTCGCCGAAGAGATGGGCAAAACTCCCCTTGGGGCCGAGGTGTTCAACTGTTCGGCCCCCGATACCGGTAATATGGAAGTGTTCGAGCGCTACGGCACGGACCAGATGAAAGAGCAGTGGCTGAAACCCCTGCTGAACGGCGATATCCGGTCCGCGTATTTAATGACGGAACCGGATGTGGCGTCATCGGATGCCACGAACGTGTCGATGTCCTGTTTGCAAGATGGGGATGATTTTGTTCTGAACGGAGAAAAATGGTGGTCATCGGGGGCGGGTGATCCACGGTGCAAGGTCTATATCGTCATGGTCAAGACGGCAGGCGACGAGCAACCCAAACACAAGCGGCAGTCGATGATTGTTGTGCCTGCTGATGCACCGGGGATCGAGGTTCTGCGCCCAATGCAGGTTTACGGCCACGATGATGCCCCGCACGGCCACATGCATATCCGCTTTACCAACGTCCGGGTGCCAGCTGAGAGCATCCTGTTGGGCGAAGGCCGCGGGTTCGAGATCGCGCAAGGCCGTCTCGGGCCCGGTCGTATCCACCATTGTATGCGCGCAATTGGGCAGGCTGAATCGGCGCTGGAACAGATGTGCAAACGGTCGCTGCAGCGCGAAGCCTTCGGCAAGAAACTGGCGCAACTCGGGGCCAATTTCGATATCATTGCCGAATGCCGGATGGAGATTGAAATGGCGCGCTTGCTGTGCCTGAAGGCTGCCTGGTACATGGATCAAGGCGATGCCCGTGCAGCGGCACCCTGGATCAGCCAGATCAAGGTCGTCGCCCCGCGAGTCGCACTCAAAGTCATCGATGAGGCCGTTCAGATGTTCGGCGGGCAGGGGGTCAGTCAGGACACGCCGCTGGCGACGGCCTGGACCCATGTGCGTACTTTGCGGTTGGCCGATGGGCCTGATGCGGTACACCGCCGTCAGGTGGCGCGGGCCGAGTTGAAAAAGCACACGCAGGAAAAAGTCTGAGGTTTTAGGTGGTGTTGAAACCGGATCTGAAGGAACAGGCCTATTTCCACGTTCGGGCTGACGGCGCTTTTGTCGGCAATGATCCCGCACGCGGGCCGTGGTCTGCGGATCATTGTCATGCGGGCCCGGTCGCGGGGCTGATCGTTCGTTCAGCTGAAACAGAGGTTGGGCCGGAAAAGATGCTGACACGGCTGACCGTGGACTTGCTGCGCCCTCTGCCGCTGACAGGTCTGCGTGTGGCGGCGGAGACGACGCGACACACCAAGACGCTGGCCACAACCCGCGTCACTGTGCACGATCTGGACGATACACTATGCGCTACGGCCACCACGATGCATATGGTGCGTCGCGATTTGGGGGCGGTTTCCAACGTCTCGCTTGCGACACCCGGCTTTGAGGACGCGGTGACGGGCCCGTTTCCGATTGGCGAAACGCGTCACGACTTGCCGGGGTTCGCAAACCATTCGGACATTCTCTACCCCAAGGGTGGCAACCAGAAAGCCGGTCCAAAGACAATCTGGATGCGCACCCCGAAGCTGTTGGAGGGCGAGGCGCAATCGCCGATTCAGGCGCTATGCCCGCTGGCGGATTGTGGCAACGGGATCTCGTGGAATGCACCGACGTCTGAGATGGGGTTCATGAACACCGACCTGACGGTGCAGATTCATCGTGAACCCAAATCGGACTGGTTGGCCTCGCAGTCCGTATCTCATTGGCAATCGTCAGGAATAGGGATGTCGCAATCGGTTCTGTTCGACACCGAAGGCCCGGTTGGAACAGCGTTGCAGACACTGGTTTTGTTCCCGCCGAAGTGATTGGTTTGGCCAGTTCCTGCATAGGCCCGCCGAAACACGTTGCCGGGCACGGGCCAAGCCCCTATCTTTTGCCTATGCGATGGCTCATTACCCTTTTCTCCTGTTGCCTGCCGGTTCCGGCATTGGCCCACCCACATGTCTTTATCGATACCGGGTTGGAGTTCATTGTGGACGACAGCGGCCAGTTGACCCATGTCAGGGTAACTTGGGCGTATGATGAGCTTTTCTCTTTGTTTCAGCTTGAAGATATGAAGCTGGATCAGGATTCTGATGGCATTCTGACCGAGAGCGAAGAAAAGTTTCTGTCCGGCTTTGATGCCCAGTGGGTCGAAGGATATAATGGCGATCTCGTGGTGTTCGCCGATGGCGCGCCGGTCGATTTGTCAGGGCCGATGGAGGCCAAAGCGACCACCGAGGATGGCCGTATCGTGACAACCCACCTCCGCGCGGTGGAAGGCGGCGGAGTGCCGGCAACCGCGGTCGTCGCCAAAGCATACGATGAATCCTATTACACGGCTTATGAAGTGACCCGCCCTGTATCGGTATCCGGACCCACCTCTTGTGAGATCAGCCGGATTGACGCGGATATCGACGGGCAACTGGCGCAGATGCAGGCGTTCCTTCAGACCCTGGATGCCGACTATGACCTTGAAGAAAACGATATCCCGCTGGTTGGGGAAAACTTTGCGTCCGAGATCCGCCTTTCATGTCCAAGTACCTGATTATTCCTGTCGCCATCTCCATTGGTTTGCTGCTGTGGTTCTGGGGCAGCGGTGGCTTTGACCACTTGGCCGCATGGGCTGCGGGTGAGCAGCGCGAGTTCCAAAATCAGATCGCACGTTCCCTACGCGCAGCCCGCGCGGAACAGCCCGAGGCCGTTGCAACACTGCTGACGGTCTGTTTTGCCTACGGCTTTTTCCATGCCATCGGCCCTGGTCACGGCAAGGTTTTGATTGGCGGCTATGGGTTGGGACGCAACGTGGCGTTCCTGCGTTTGTCTGCAATCAGCTTGTTGTCCAGCCTGGGGCAGGCAGTCACTGCGGTTGTTCTGGTCTATGCCGGGGTACTGGTGTTCCAGATGTCCCGGGCAAGCCTTGTCGATACCACCGAACGGGTCATGGCTCCGATCAGCTATGGTGCTATTGCGGCGATTGGTTTGTGGCTGATCTTTCGATCCATTCGCAGTTTCGCGCGACGTCATCGCAGCGAAAAAGCGCATCATCACGAGCACACACACGACCATCACCACCCGCACGACGAGGACCACAAACATCACGACCATGACCATGGCGTCTGCGCAGATTGCGGGCATCGCCACGGTCCCACCGCCGACGAAGTGGCCCAAGTTGGCAGCCTGCGTGAAGCTGTGGTACTGATCGCTGGGATTGCCGCACGTCCCTGTACCGGAGCGCTGTTTGTGCTGATCCTAACCTGGCAGATGGGCATCGCAATGGTTGGCATTGCCGGTGCTTTCGCAATGGCGCTGGGGACAGCGACCGTCACGACCTTGGTCGGGTGGACTTCGTTCGGACTGCGCGGAGGGCTGCTGGCCTCAGCCTCGGCGACGCGATTTGCCTCGGTTCTGGCTCCGACGATTGAACTGGTGGCGGGGCTGCTGATTGCCGTGATTGCAAGCGGTCTGCTGTTGCGCGCGATTTAATCGAACACGGGCTCCGGGTACCCGACCCGCGCCAGATACAGCCCTTGCGGCGGACACACCGGCCCGCAAGCGGCGCGGTCTGTGGCCTCCAAAGCATCCCGTACATCTTCGGGCGACCATGTTCCGGCACCGACACGTTCAAGCGTTCCAACAAAGCTGCGCACTTGGTTGTGCAGGAAAGACCGGGCGCGAACGTGAAAATGAACCTCTGGTCCGGAAAAGCCTTCAACCTGTTCGACCCGCAGCTCATCCAGGGTTTTGACCGGGCTTGCAGCCTGACAAATCGAAGACCGGAACGTGGTGAAATCATGCCGCCCGATCAGCATATCCGCGCCTGCCTGCATTGCGTCCACATCCAGTTGATGGTTGATCCGCCAGACCTGCCCAGCGTCATGCGTAGCAGGCGCGCGGCGCATCAGGATACGGAACAGGTATTGCCGTTCGAGCGCTGAAAACCGCGCATGCCAGTCCTCGTCTACCCGTGCTGCCTTAACGATGGCAACAGGCTGCGGTTTAAGGTGATAGTTCAGCGCCTCAGACAGGCGGAACGGATCCCAGTCCTTGATCAGATCACAATGCGCAACCTGTCCCAGCGCGTGCACACCCGCATCTGTACGCCCGGCCGCGGCAATGGTGTGATCGCCGGGTTGAATACACGACAAGGCCTGTTCGATTGCCCCTTGAACAGACGGCAATTCCTTTTGCCGCTGCCATCCGGCAAACGGTTCCCCCTGGTATTCGACTTTCAGCGCGTATCTAGGCATGGGCTGCTGGTAACGCGCCGTGCCGCAACGGGCAAGAGTGGGAAAGCGCTGGTATGTCTGACAGCCGCTACCTATCTTGGGAAAAACGAAAAAAGCGGGGCGACGGTTTGGTCATCTCATCTCTGGCAGACAGTCTGACGCGCGGCGTCGAATCCGTGGGTGACCGCGTGTCTGAGGCATTGTTTGAGCCGGTGATCCGACTGGGTGTCACCGGGCTGGCGCGTTCAGGAAAGACAGTATTCATCACGTCTCTGGTCGCGAACTTGCTGGACCGGGGGCGGATGCCGGGCCTCGTGGCGCAGCAAGAAGGGCGGATCAACGCGGCTTACCTGCAGCCGCAACCAGACGACACCGTGCCGCGTTTCGACTACGAAAACCACTTTGCAGCATTGACCGGACCACAGCCGCACTGGCCGGACAGTACGCGCGCCGTGTCCGAATTGCGCCTGTCGTTCAAAGCCCGCCCCGCGGGGCTTTTGTCAGGGTTGCAGGGACCACGCACTATCCATTTGGATATCGTAGATTACCCCGGCGAATGGCTGCTGGATCTTGCGTTGCTGGACAAAACCTATGAGGTCTGGTCGCAGGAAACACTGGAGCGCATCGCCAATCGCAATGAGGCGACGACCTTTCTGGCGCAGGCAAAGGCGGTTGACTCTTCTGACAGCCACGACGAACCAAAGGCCCAATCACTGGCCAAAGAATTCGCCTCTTATCTGAACGCAGCCCGCGATGCCGGGTTTTACGACTGCACACCAGGGCGGTTCTTGCTGCCGGGCGATCTGGCAGGCTCGCCGGTGCTTACATTTGCACCCTTGCCGGTCGAGGGTCACGGCTCGCGACGCAGTCTGCACCGCGAGATGGCCCGGCGATACGAGGCCTATAAATCTCAGGTCGTGAAACCGTTTTTCCGCGATCATTTTTCCCGGATCGACCGTCAGGTGGTTTTGGTGGACGCGCTGGGCGCGATCCATAACGGGCCACAGGCGGTCGAAGATATGCGTCGCGCGATGGCCGATATCCTGTCGGCGTTTCGGCCCGGACGAAATGCGTGGCTTAGCCAGTTGTTGCTCGGCAAACGGGTCGAGCGCATCCTGTTTGCGGCCACCAAGGCGGACCATTTGCACCATCTTCAACACCACCGCCTGACCAATATCATGGAGGCCCTGACCCGCGAGGCGCGCGATCGTGCCAGCTTCGCCGGGGCCGAGACGGCGGCGCTGTCGCTGGCCTCGTTAAGGGCAACGACCGAGGAAATCCGCAACCATAACGGGGCCGAGCTGCCCTGCGTGCGTGGTACCCTGCTGGACAGCGGCAAGCAGGCCGCTTTCTATCCCGGTGATCTGCCCGAAGATCCGACGCATTTGCTTGGCCCGGCGCGCAACGGGTCCGAAGGCTGGCTGGGCGAGGATTATGAGTTCATGGCATTCGCGCCGGCACACCTGACACTGCGGCCCGGGGATGGCCCGCCACACATACGGCTGGACCGCGCAGCCCAGTTCCTGATCGGAGACCGGCTGTGAATGTCATTCTTCGCCCCGCCCGCAGCACGGATGCCGGTGCCACCGGAGAGATTTTGCATGGTTTCGCCCGTGAAAACGATTGGATGCCGGAACTGCACTCGCAGGCGGAAACCATCGCGTTTTGTGGCCGTATGATTGAATTGGATTGGGTGACCGTGGCCGAAACCGACGAGGGTGTGATCGGGTTTTTGGCGCTCAACGGTGCCGAAATCCACTCACTGTATCTGGCACCTGGCGCCCGGGGGCAAGGGATCGGTCGGCAATTGCTTGAGCTTGCCAAGTCCCGCCGATCCGAATTGTCATTGTTTGCGTTTCAGGCCAACCATCCAGCGCGCCGGTTCTATGAATGCAACGGCTTTGCTGAGGTTGCGCGCAGCAACGGTGCTGACAATGACGAGAACCTCCTGGACATAAAGTACGTCTGGAACAGTGAAGGAGCAGCCAATGGCTAAGGGGCCGGTTCTGATTAATCTGGAGGGCGATGAACCCGCTACTGATGTGTCGCAAGCACCTCCGGTCCCGGATATTGCACAACCTCAGGGTCAGGCGATGCAAGGTGCGGCGCGTTTGGCGGCGCACAAACCTTCGGCCCTGTCGCGGTGGTTCTGGGGTTTGGCGCTTGCCGCGCTTGGGGCTGTTGTTTCAGTGGCGGCTTGGGACTTTGTGAATTCCTTGATTCTCCGCGCGCCGATCATAGGATGGGTGATTACGGGTTTGTTTGCAGCACTGGTGCTGGTCGTGTTGATCATCGCTGTGCGCGAGCTGGCCGCAATCGGGCGGTTGTCCCGTGTGGACGGGATGCGGCGTGCGGCAGATACTGCCTTGGCCGAAGATGATCTGACGCAGGCGCGCGCAGTCACGAACCGATTGATCGCGTTTTACATAGGCCGAGACGAAACTCGTTGGGGGCGCGATCGGCTATCCGAACGGATCGGCGAACAATTTGACGCGTCTGGTTTGCTAACCCTGGCCGAGGATGAGTTGCTGGCCCCGCTGGATGTCGCTGCCAGTCGCGAAGTCGAGGCTGCCGCGCGGCAGGTTGCAACGGTGACGGCGTTGGTTCCTTTGGCGCTTGCGGATGTTGCGACCGCGCTGGCCGCTTCGTTGCGGATGATCCGGCGCATCGCTGAAATCTATGGCGGGCGCGCAGGGTTTTTGGGCAGTTGGCGACTGACGCGGGCCGTGTTCGTGCACCTTGTGGCCACCGGGGCCGTGGCCGTCGGGGATGACCTGCTGGAACCTGTGCTTGGGGGATCTATCCTTAGCAAGCTGTCGCGACGGTTTGGCGAGGGGCTTGTCAACGGCGCGCTAAGTGCGCGGGTCGGAGTCGCCGCGATGGAAGTCTGCCGTCCGCTGCCCTTCTCGGAACGGCACAAGCCATCAACCCGCAGCATCATCAAACGGGCTCTGGCTGGCCTGTTTTCCAAAACTTGACCTGACGCAAGGTACAGTAGCTGGCTATCGTGCATAACAGTGTCAGAGCCAGCCATGACCGATCACGGACACAGCCAGCAAGAGATTGCAGAACGCATCAACGCGCCACCAGGTCGCGGTGTTTTGCGGGATGTGGTCTATGGTGGGATCGATGGGTCCGTAACTACCTTTGCCATAGTGGCGGGTGTAGCTGGGGCGGGCCTGTCACCGTTTATTATCGTTGCATTGGGACTGGCCAATGTACTGGCGGACGGGTTTTCCATGGCGGCGGGTAATTACTCGGGTACCAAGGCTGAGCTGGACAATATCCGCCGCATCCGGTCCATCGAAGAACGGCACATCAGACTATACCCCGAAGGCGAGCGGAATGAAGTGCGGGTGATTTTATCGCAAAAGGGCCTGTCGGGGCGCGTTTTGGATGAGGCGACGGATGCCATCACAGCCAACCGCGACAATTGGATAAATCTGATGATCGAGGGTGAATACGGATTGGGCAGCGTCGATCCGAACCCGTTCAAAGCCGCGATGGCAACGTTTTTGGCGTTTCTTGTGGCCGGCATGGTCCCGCTGCTGCCGTTTCTGCTGTCGTTCGATCGGGCCTTTCAGCTCTCGGTTATCATGACAATGGCGGTCTTCTTTATCATTGGAGCTCTGAAAAGCAGATGGTCACTGGCTCCGTGGTGGCGGTCAGGTCTAGAGACTTTTGCGATCGGCGGCGCGGCCGCACTGATGGCGTATTTTGTTGGCTCGTTGTTCCATCCCTAGTGATAAGAAGTACCGCTGGGCGCGCGGTGTAATTTGTCAGTATTTCAAAGTCGTTGATGGACCCGGATCTGATCCTGCGATGGCTACATACTGTCGACACCTGTTTCTCATCTGGTTCGATTGCCGCTGTGTTGGTCATCATCTGGTTGATGGTTGCCGGACTGTCCCTTGGTTGGGGATAAGGCGTTCTGAACTGCGTAGCCCGCAAAAAACACGGTTTTTCGGACTGTTGCGCAGATCGACACCCGGCTAGGTTGACGGCACATTTGCCCGGAGGCCTCTGTTGGAATCGCTGCTCGTACTCGTTGGATTGATCGTTCTGGCCGTCCCGGTGGCCATCCTTGTTCTGTTGGTATCCCAGGTTCGACTGCGCCGCCGGGTGGAGCAACTTGAACAGCAGATTCGCACACTTGGTGGCGACCTGCCAACGCCAGAAACAGTACCTGAATCGACGCAAGCGAGGGATAAAAAGAGCTCTCTGTGGCCGGCAATCAAAACAGAACCACCCGAGGTCGAAACGAAAGAGGGCACCTCAGCACCTGAGCCACAAAAGATACCCCTCCCCGAAACGGCGAAGGACGATCGAATCGCCGCACTGAGCGCTTGGCTGCGCGAGAACTGGTTCTATGCGGTATCCGCCCTGTCTTTGGCGCTGGCGGGTGTTTTTCTGGTCCAATACGGGGTCGAAAGCGGGCTGTTGTCGCCAACGATGCGCGTCATTGCGGCCCTGATGTTCGGGGTTACGCTGATCGGTGCGGGTGAGGTGATCCGCCGGAAGTATGGCGATGACGAGTCTTCATCCACAGCTTACCTGCCATCGGTCTTTTCCGGCGCCGGCTTGGTGACGCTGTTCGGTGGCTTGCTGGCTGCAAGGCAGTTGTACGATCTGATTGGTCCCGAAGCGGCCTTAATTGCCATGATCGCTGTTGCGCTTGTGGGGCTTGTTTTAGGCTTGTTCCATGGCCCCTTGCTGGCGGCCGTCGGTTTGATTGGTGCGTTTGCGTCACCCTTTGTGGTGGGCGGGACCCCGACCGATCCCGGCTGGTTGTACGGATACTTCTTTGTGATTGCTGTCCTAGGGTTGGGGATCGACACCGTGCGGCGCTGGGCGTGGATATCCCTTCTGACGCTAGTCGGTGCTTATTCCGCGTGCCTGCTGCTGGTGCTTTCGGCACCCGCGACAGAGCCTGGGTATCTTGTCGGCGTAACCGCATTGGCGGTCATCGCGATCGTTATCCCCGTTCGGAGGATCTGGCCAGATCACGAGGGGCGCATGATCAGTGAGATCATCGCGACAAAAAATGGCCTTCAGTGGCCAGAGTTCCCCACCCGTCTTGCCTTTGGCGCGATGAGCGTCAGCGCAGTAGTCCTGGCGATACACTGGCCGGATTCGGCGGCCGAATTCTGGCTGGGTGTCATGCTGTTGGCAGGCCTGACGCTGGGTTTGCCGACCTGGGCAAGCCAGGCGCGGGCCCTTCAAGACCTGACCATACTGCCAGCCGCTGGCCTAACTTGGTTCGTACTGATCCAAGGGTGGGACAACGGCTCTGTCGCGCGCCGGTTCGCTGAAACCTATGCCGAAACCGCCGAGGCGGATTTCCCGTGGGTGGTTACCCTGTTGGTGGCACTGGGTGCATTAATCTCAGGACTCGCAGCCTGGCGATCGTTTCGCGCAACCGAGTACCGGGCTGTTTGGGCCTGCGGTGCTGCAGTACTTGCACCGGTGATGGCAATCGCGCTGGAGCTTGGATGGCATCCCGCTGAGGTCATCGGAGCCTATCCGTGGGCGTTGCATGCGGTTGCATTGGCGGTGATGATGGTCGTTCTGGCCGGGCGCTTCGCACGGATCGATGGCGAAAACCGACTGCGGGCGGCCTTGGTGACCTTATCCGCTTTGTCCTGCCTGACCTTTGCCTGCGTGATTGTCCTAAGTTCGGCTGCCCTGACAATTGCTTTTGTGGCCCTGATCGTGGCCGCGGCGGTGCTGGATCGGCGCTTTAATCTTCCACCTATGGGTTGGTTCATCTGGGCTGGCGTCTTCACTGTCACGCTCAGACTTGTACTGAATCCTGGTCTGGATTGGGCAAACTCGGCACCGGTCGCAGAAATGGCGCTTGTCTATGCCGCAGCTGCTGTTGGATTTCTGGCGGCCTGGGCCATCCTACGCGCATTGAACCGTCCGGTCATTGCGCTGCTTCTGGAAAGCGCGGCCTGGGCGACGGCGGGCATCTTGTTGTCCCTGCTGTTGCTGCGCTGGCTCGAAGGGTTTGGCAACGGCGGTGCCCACGACAGCCACTGGGGGTTGGGCCTTTTGTCCTTGATCTGGCTGCTGCTGGCCTGCGCGCAGGTGCGGCGGTTCGAACTGGGCGGTAAACTGAATTATGCGCGCTACGGGCTGGCGTTGTTCTTTGCGGCACATGGTGTTGTTCGCCTGACGCAGGCGCTGACCGAGGCGAACCCATTGTTGAATGCCCAAGCTGATCCGGTTCTTGGGGTGCCAATATTGAATACTCTCGCCGTGGCTTACCTGTTGCCCGCCATTGTTTTGGCACTGTCGGCTGCTTGGCTTCCAGCACTGCATCCGCGATGGAAGCAGGGGTGCTTCGGTCTGGCGGCGGCATTGGGTGCGATCTGGCTAGGCCTGACCATTCGCCATGTCTGGCAGGGGGCCAGCGGTATGTATGAAGGCAACGGCGTCACCCAGCCGGAGCTTTATACTTATACTATGGCCCTACTGCTGATCGGAGCGGGGCTGTTCTACCAGTCACTCGCCCGTCGGTCGGACATGATGCGCAAGGCGGGGTTGGTTGTCATCGGGCTTGCCGTGGCCAAGGTTTTCCTGGTCGATATCGCTGGTTTGGGTGGCCTTATCCGGGTGTTCTCATTGCTGGCGCTGGGCCTTGCGCTGGCCGGTTTGGCGTGGCTGAACCGGTGGGCCACGCTGCGCCATTCGCCGCATGGGGCGGAACCTCTGGACCATTAGGCGCGGGCGTCCTATAAGCCCGGCATGTATGACCGGATGGCCATCATTATTCGAATTATATCCCCGGCGCTCTGATTTCGCGAGACGCCGGGCAAAGGTGCTTGAGAATTCGCACTGACCGCTTCGATCCACACACGACAAGATCATCCTGAGGACGCCCCAAATGTGCGCCGACACGACCCAAACACCCGACTACAAAGACACGCTGAACCTGCCAAAAACCGATTTCCCCATGCGCGCTGGTCTGCCCAAGCGCGAACCCGCATGGCTGGATCGCTGGGAAGAGATCGGCGTGTATGACCGCCTGCGCGAGAAAGAGGGCCGCACGCCCTTTACCCTGCATGACGGCCCTCCCTACGCCAACGGTCACCTGCATATCGGCCACGCGCTGAACAAGACCATCAAGGACATGATTGTACGCAGCCATCAGATGATGGGTCATGACGCGCGCTATGTGCCGGGATGGGACTGCCACGGCCTGCCGATCGAATGGAAGATCGAGGAACAGTACCGCAAGAAGGGTAAGAACAAGGACGAGGTGAACATCGTCGACTTCCGTCAGGAA
Organism: Ruegeria atlantica; assembly: GCF_001458195.1. GTDB lineage: Bacteria > Pseudomonadota > Alphaproteobacteria > Rhodobacterales > Rhodobacteraceae > Ruegeria > Ruegeria atlantica. Next base: position 175,925 of record NZ_CYPU01000072.1, read on the forward strand.
TGCCGCAAATTCGCCGAAGGCTGGATCGACGTCCAGCGGGAAGAGTTCAAGCGTCTGGGCATCACCGGCAACTGGCCCGATCCCTACATCACCATGGACTATCACGCCGAGGCTGTGATCGCCGATGAGTTCATGAAGTTCCTGATGAACGGGACGCTCTATCAGGGCTCAAAACCCGTGATGTGGTCGCCCATTGAGAAAACCGCTCTGGCTGAAGCCGAGGTCGAGTATCACGACAAGGAAAGCTTCACCATCTGGGTGAAGTTCAAGGTCGTGAACGCGGGCGATCTGGATGACGCGTTTGTCGTGATCTGGACGACGACTCCTTGGACCATGCCGTCTAACAAAGCCGTCGTCTACGGCAAGGAAATCTCTTACGGCCTCTACGAAGTCACCGGCGCACCCGACGAATGCTGGGCCAGTGTCGGGGACAAGTTCCTGCTGGCGGACAATCTGGCCGCCGATGTGCTAGGCCGTGCGCGCCTGAACGACGATCAGTGGACTCGCGTGCGTGACGTAACCACCGATGAATTGGCAGGCGTCCAGTTGGCCCACCCGCTGGCCGGAGCCGAAGGTGGCAATGGCGAATGGGACGACCTCCGCGACTTCCGCGCCGCTGAGTTCGTGACCGATACCGAAGGTACGGGTTTTGTCCATTGTGCGCCGTCGCACGGGATGGAGGAATTCGAGCTCTACCGTGATCTGGGTATGCTCGAGCAGGTCATCACCTACAACGTGATGGACGATGGCTCGTTCCGTGCTGATCTGCCGTTCTTCGGTGGCAAGTACATCCTGTCCCGCAAGGGTGGCGAGGGTGACGCGAACAAGGCGGTCATCGACAAGCTGGTCGAGGTCGGCGGGCTGCTGGCCCGTGGCAAGATCAAGCACAGCTATCCGCATTCGTGGCGCTCAAAGGCTCCGATCATCTATCGCAACACGCCGCAGTGGTTCGCGTCCGTTGACCGTAAGCTGGATGACGGCATGGGTGAGATGGGCGACACCATCCGCGAACGCGCGCTGCGTTCGATCGACGAGCTGGTGAAGTGGACGCCTCAGACCGGTCGCAACCGCCTGTACTCGATGATCGAAGCGCGCCCGGACTGGGTTCTGTCTCGCCAGCGCGCCTGGGGCGTACCGCTGACGTGCTTTACCAAAAAGGGCGCTCTGCCTACCGATGCGGATTACCTATTGCGTAATGAAGAACTCAACGCCCGCATCAAGGCGGCGTTCGAGAAGGACGGCGCGGATATCTGGTACACCGACGGGTTCAAAGAACAGGTGCTAGTTGGCATCGCCAACCCGGATGACTACGATCAGGTATTTGACGTTCTGGACGTGTGGTTCGACTCTGGTTCGACCCATGCCTTTGTCCTGCGTGACCGTGAAGACGGAACCGAGGACGGCATCGCGGACGTTTACATGGAGGGCACCGACCAGCACCGCGGATGGTTCCATTCGTCCATGCTGCAGGCTTGCGGCACCAAGGGGCGTGCTCCGTATCGCAACGTGGTAACCCATGGCTTCACGCTGGATGCCAAGGGCAACAAGATGTCCAAATCTCTGGGCAATACCATCGTGCCGGAAGAGGTCATCAAGCAATACGGTGCCGATATCCTGCGCTTGTGGGTGGCCCAGACCGACTACACTGCCGACCAGCGGATCGGGCCGGAGATTCTGAAAGGCACCGCCGACAGCTATCGCCGTCTGCGCAACACCATGCGGTTCATGCTAGGCTCGCTGGCCGACTTCACCGAGGCGGATCGTGTCGCGCCTGAAGATATGCCGCGCCTGGAACGCTGGGTGCTCAGCCGATTGGCCGATCTGGATGAACAGGTGCGCAAGGGCTATGCTGCGTTCGATTTCCAAGGCGTGTTCAGCGCTGTGTTCACCTTTGCCACGGTCGATCTGTCTTCTTTCTATTTCGACGTCCGCAAGGATGCGCTGTACTGCGACGGCGACAACCTGCGCCGCCGCTCGGCCCGTACCGTTCTGGATATCCTGTTCCACCGACTGACCACATGGCTGGCCCCGGTTCTGGTCTTCACCATGGAAGAGGTCTGGTTGGAGCGCTTCCCCGGCGATGACAGCTCGGTCCATCTGGTGGATTTCCCCGAAACCCCTGCCGACTGGCGCAATTCAGAACTTGAGGCTGCTATGGCCAAGATTCGCCGTGTTCGCCGCGCGGTGACTGCAGCGCTGGAAATCCAGCGTCAGGATAAGGTCATCGGATCGAGCCTTGAGGCCGCACCGATCGTGCATGTCGAAGACAATGACACCCGCGACCTGCTGGCAACCTTTGACGTGGACGACATGTGCATCACGTCTGGCCTGACCGTTTCGGGCGACCCGGCCCCTGCCGAGGCATTTCGAGTGCCGGAAATCGAAGGCGTTGGCGTCGTGTTCGAAAAAGCAGATGGCGAGAAATGTCAGCGTTGTTGGAAGATCCTGCCGGATGTTGGTCGGCATTCCCACGCGGGCGTATGTGGGCGCTGCGACGAAGCGCTGGGCTGAACAATTGAACCCCCGGCGTCACCCGTCGGGGGTTTTTCTTTCATCGCTTGCGCTGGCCCCGGCGATCTGAAACGCTGTATTCATGCCGATGATTTCCGTTGATACGCAGTTTGGCCGCCTGGGCATTGAAGAAACAGATGGCGCCATCACACGCCTTGTGTGGGATGGGCAGGACGACGGGCCGGGCACACCCCTGTTGCAGGAAGCCGCCTCACAGTTAATCGCATATAACGAGGGGCGTCTCGAGCGGTTCGATCTGCCGTATCGTGTTGTCGGGTCAGACTTTCAGCGCAATGTCTGCGACCTGATGTATGCCATTCCGCTGGGCGAGACCCGAACTTACGGGGACATCGCGAAAGAGCTTGGGCAGTCACCCCAACCGGTGGGGCAGGCCTGCGGTGCGAACCCCATACCGGTGATTATACCTTGCCATCGGGTGCTGTCTGCCAACGGTCTGGGCGGGTTCTCGGGCGATGGTGGTGTCGAAACCAAAGTGGCCTTGCTGCGTCATGAACGCGCGGCGGGCCTGCTGATCTGAGGCGCGAAAATCAGTTGCAATCCCAGAGTTCGCGGCCCAACCTATATCAGTTACTGAATTTGAAGGACCGTATTGCATGACCGCCCATACAGACCCGGCCGCTCGCAAAAAGGCCATCATAGACCGCCTGATGTCGCTGGAAGAACAGGAACTGGCAACTGCGCAGGCGCATTACGACGCATTTCTCAAGGACTCGCAGCTGGACGACCGCGAAGGGCATGACAAGGATGACATCGCCGCCTCACGCGAGAATGCGGATCTGGCGGCGGCGTTCGATGCACCCGTTCATGCGCACCACGCCAAGATTGATGTGATCGAGAACACGGATTTCAGCCTGACGGACCGAGTTCAGCCGGGCGCTGTTGTCAAGTTTAACAACCGCCGTTTCGTGGTCTGTGTCTCAACGACCCGCTTTGAGGTCGACGGTAAGACCTATATGGGCATCTCAACCCAAAGCCCGATCTACCTGACAATGACCGGTCTGCAAGAGGGTGACGTGTTCACCCATAACGGCACCGAGTTCGAGGTTGAGGAAATCCTGTAACGTTCAGTTGTTGCGCAGCGGGACAAGTTGCTGCGCAATGCCAGCTGAAACCAGGTAGAGGCTTGTAATTACCAACCCCCAATGCGCCCAGCTTTCGGGGTGGAAGTCGACCCAAGCTGCCCAACCGGCGAAAAATGTCCAGGCGAACGCGATCGGCAGTGATACATTACGCCAGCGTTCCGTCCGCACCGGGTGAATGAACTTCAACGGTAGGAACATCGCCAGCGACAACAGCGAAACCAACAGCAGGATCACCCAGAAATTGGGCTCAAGCGCGAAGATCACGATGACGAACATGTTCCAGCAACCCGGAAACCCAGAGAACGAGTTGTCCTTGGTCTTCATTCGCGTGTCCGCGAAATACATGGCGCTGGCAAAGGTGATCACGATGATCGCAAACCAGCCTGTCCAACCGTCCATCAGTCCCGATTTGAACAGCGCAAAGGCCGGAATGAACACGTAGGTCAGATAGTCGATGATCAGGTCCAGAAGAACACCGTCAAATTCCGGTGCGTTCTTTTTGACATGGTAGTGGCGCGCAAGCGGGCCGTCGATTCCGTCCACGATGAACGAGATCACAAGCCACAGATACATAAGGCTCCACTTTTCTTCGACCGCGGCCAGCATGGCCAACATTGCAAAGACGGCACCGGTCGCGGTGAACAGATGTACGGAAAGGGCTTTGAGTTTTATTGTCATTTGTGTCTCTTGGACGATGTGCGCTGCAGATGCAAACTAAAAGCCGGGCACAAGTAATAACCCAAACGTCGTCGTAAGGCCCCGGGATCAGGCCTTGGGGTGCGCGCGGTTGTAGACTTCCATTAGTCGGGCCGTATCTACGGCCGTGTAGGCCTGCGTGGTGGACAGTGAGGCATGGCCCAACAATTCCTGAATGGCGCGCAGATCACCCCCAGCGGACAACAGATGGGTGGCAAAACTGTGCCTTAAAGCGTGCGGCGTGGCGGTTGCGGGCAGGCCAAGCTGCATGCGCGCCTTGGCCATCACGCCCTGAATTGCGCGCGGATTGAGCGCACCACCACGCACCCCGCGGAACAAAGCCTTTTCCTGGGACTGCGGATGCGGGCAGAGCTTCAGGTAACGGTCAACGGCGGTGCGGGCGGCCGGAATCACCGGAACGATGCGTTCTTTTCCGCCCTTTCCGACGATACGCAAGCTGCCCGGCAAAGGCGCGTCGCTTCCTGTCAGGGACAGCGCCTCAGATATGCGCAAACCGCAGCCATAGAGCAATGTGACGACAGCAACATCGCGCGTCGAGATCCAGTCGTTTGACGACTGAAGTTCGACCGTGTCGATCATCGCGCGGGCTGCGTCTTCGGCCAGCGGGCGGGGGAGTTTTTGGGTAAACTTTGGCGCGCGTGTGGACAGAACAGCAGTGGGTTCGAACCCTTCACGTTCAGCCAGCCATCGATAAAAGCTTTTGACTGCCGACAGCTTGCGTGCCAGGGATCGAGCCCCAACACCTGCGCTGCGCTGATCGGCCATCCAGGCGCGCATGTCGGACACGTTGATCCGGGCCAGCGCTGCCAATCCCTGCCGTTCACTGTGGTGTAGTGTCATGAAAGACAGGAACTCGGTGACATCACCACGATAGGCGGCCTGGGTGTTTTCCGATCGCGCCGCCAGCGCGCTCAGGCTGTCCAGCCAATACTGTAACGCGTCGCGGCAGGCAGGTGAGATCAGGCTCACGACAACCAGTGGCGCATCGAGCGTTCGAAGACTCCGGCGAAGAACGACAGAAGATCAGTGCCGAGCTGCGGCGAGAAATGATTGCGGTCTCTTGCGCTCATCACGATCATACCTGGCAACCGGCCCTCACCCAGATCCAACCGCAGGCAAGCCTCGGATCGCAGGTGATCTGCGTTGGGTCCAAAAATTCTGTGCGTCGGGTGGAGGATCTCGCGCAGAACCACGTCGCGGGCGGGGCCGCCGCGGTCGAAGGTCAGGTAATTGTCCACGAAGCCGGGTTCGACTACGGACAGAACACCGCCCAGAGTGTCGATGGCGGGGTCTTCCTGCGTGGCTGTGGATTCCAGAATCAGCTTGATGCGATCAACGCGCAGGATTTCGACCACATCCGAGCCGAGCGTGCGCAGGAAATCTTCGAACTCGGCCGGTTCCAGCATGCGGATAACGGCACGATGCACCTGATTTGTGCCTGCAAGGTTTTCATACGCTGCGGCGATGACGGACCGGTGGGTGTCTTCCAGCCTGTCCAGCCGTTCCTCGAGCCGTTGCATGGCGATGCCGCGCAGGTCGATGACGTTGTCCCCGCGCGCCTGTTCGTTGGCCGTCACAAGTGCCTGCATCAGATCCTTGTCGTCCAGCACGGCGTCTGGTTTGGCCAGAATCGCGGCGCGCAAGTTGTCCTGGAGTTTGGTGTTGCTGCTCATGTCCCGCTCGGTCTTTTTTTGTTGAGGGGCTTATAACATGAGTTATGGCGGTTTCCTTGGAAAAAATGCATTGGCGGTGCAATTCATTCCCACTGTGACCTACGGCTCCCGCCTGCGAAACCTTGATCAAAGATCAAGGCTTAGCAGTTGGGCCGGGCGCAGCACCTGACGGTGCCGCGCGGTCGCGCAGAGGGTCAGAGGATTTTCTGACCTGTCTTGGCCCAGTCGGCCAGGAAGGTTTCCAGACCTTTGTCCGTCAACGGGTGATCGGCCAGTTTCTTGATCACAGCGGGCGGTGCGGTGATCACGTCAGCACCGATGCGGGCGCTGTCGGTCACGTGGTTCACGGTGCGGATTGAAGCGGCCAGAATTTCGGTTTCAAAGCCGTAATTGTCATAGACCTGGCGGATATCCGCGATCAGATCCATGCCATCGAGATTGATGTCATCTAGACGACCAATGAAGGGCGAGATGAAGGTTGCGCCCGCCTTTGCGGCCAGAAGCGCCTGGTTGGTCGAGAAGCAGAGTGTGACGTTGACCATCTGGCCTTCGTCGCTGAGCATCTTGCAGGTTTTCAGACCGGCCCATGTTAGCGGAACTTTCACGGCGATATTCGGCGCGATCTTAGCCAGCTTGCGGCCCTCGGCGATCATGTCGTCTGCTTCGGTGGCTACAACTTCGGCTGAAACCGGTCCGTCGACCAGATCACAGATTTCCTTGGTCACTTCCAGAATGTCACGACCTGATTTCAGGATCAGCGAGGGGTTGGTGGTCACGCCGTCCACCATGCCCAGATCGTTCAGTTCGGCAATGGCGTCGATCTCGGCTGTGTCTACGAAGAATTTCATGCGGGCAGTCCTTTGATGGGTTGGCCTTGGTCGCGGATGGCTTTACCTCAAAGAGACCCATGCTGGAACCCCCGAGCCAAGGATATGCATTGAGCACTCAGGAGTATTTCGACCACGGAGAGTTGGTTGCGGTTCTGACCGCACAACCGCTGGACCGGACGCTGGATTACAAGGCGCCCGAGGGTGGGTGTTTTCTGGGGGCGTTTGTTGAAGTCCCGCTGGGGCCGCGCAAAGTACTGGGTGTCGTCTGGGGGGCGGGACAAGGCGGGTTCGACCTGAACAAGGCGCGATCCGTGATCCGGGTGCTTGAGGTCGCGCCGATGCGCGAAGAAATGCGGCTGTTTCTGGGGAAGGTCGCCGATTACACCCTGACACCGATGCCCGCGATGTTGCGTCTGGCAACCCGTGCTCCGGGTTTGGGTGATCCGCCGTCGATGCGTAAAGTTTATCGGCTGGGCAATGGCGCGCCGGATCGGATGACAGACGCGCGCACCCGTGTGCTGGAGGTACTCCGCAACTATGGCGGGCTGGCGTTCACCCTGAAAGAACTCGCCGAACAGGCCGGAGTGACGTCTTCGGTCGTCAAAGGGTTGGTCAAGCAGGGCGCTGTACGGGAAGAAGACAGCCCGCGCGATTTGCCCTATCCGCATCTGGATCCGGATTTGCCGGGCAAAGCGTTGACCGACGATCAGGCGGCGGCGGTTGAGAAGTTGCAGAAGGGCCAGCGGTCCGGGGAATATGGAACCACGCTGCTTAAGGGCGTGACGGGTTCGGGCAAGACCGAAGTGTATTTGGAGGCTGTAGCCGAGGCGCTGCGGATGGGCCGACAAGCCTTGGTTCTGCTACCCGAGATCGCTCTGACAGCGGAATTCCTGACGCGGGTTGAGGCGCGGTTCGGTGCACGCCCAGCCGAATGGCATTCCGGCGCGACCATGACCGAACGCCGCCGGGTTTGGCGGATGGTCGGGCAGGGGGATGCGCAAATGGTGATTGGCGCGCGCTCAGCTTTGTTCCTGCCGTTCCGTAACCTTGGCCTGGTGGTGGTCGATGAGGAACACGACACCTCGTACAAACAAGAGGACGGCGTGCATTACAGCGCGCGGGACATGGCGGTACTGCGGTCTGCCATTTGTGGCGGGCGGGTGATTCTGGCCAGCGCGACACCTTCGCTGGAAAGCTGGGCCAACGCCGAGGCGGGAAAATACGACCGGGTTGATCTGACCTCGCGGTTTGGGGCGGCAGTGTTGCCCGAGATGAAACCCATCGATATGCGGGCCGAACAGATGCAACCGGGGACGTGGATTTCTCCGTTTTTGCGGCAGGCGGTGATGCAGCGGATCGAGAAGGGTGAGCAATCGCTGCTGTTCATCAACCGCCGTGGGTATGCGCCGGTGACCCTTTGCCGCGCTTGCGGGGAACAGATTGCCTGCGATCATTGTGACGCGCGGATGGTCGAGCACCGGTTTCTGAAACGGCTGATGTGTCACCAATGCGGTGAGACCAAGCCGATGCCCGAGGAATGTCCCTCATGCGGCGTCGAGGGCAAGTTGGCCCCGGTCGGCCCGGGGATCGAGCGGCTGGCCGAAGAGGCTGAGGCGACGTTTCCCGATGCCAAGATCGCGATGCTGAGTTCCGATTTGTTCGGCTCGGCCCGCGCCCTGAAGGCTAAGATCGAAGAGATTGCCGAGGGCGATGCCGATATCGTCATCGGTACGCAGTTGGTTGCCAAGGGGCACAACTTTCCCAATCTGACTTTGGTCGGGGTAATCGATGCCGACCTTAGTCTGCACGGGGCGGACCTGCGCGCCGCTGAGCGGACATTCCAGTTGATGCGGCAAGTCGCAGGTCGGGCTGGCCGGGCGGACAAGCCAGGGCAAGCCCTGCTGCAGACATTCCAGCCCGAGCATCCCGTAATCCGTGCTATTCTTTCAGGTGACGAAGAAGGATTTTGGAAGGCCGAGGCCGCCGGACGGCAGGCGGCGGGTGTGCCGCCATACGGCCGTATGGCCGGGATCGTCCTGTCCGGACCTGAGGTTGGACCAGTTTTTGATGTTGGAAATGCAATGGCCCGAAACGATGCGCCACTGCGTGATATCGGGGCACAGGTATTTGGCCCGGCTCCGGCGCCTATTGCGCGGATTCGCGGCAGGCACCGCGTGCGATTGCTGGTCAAGGCACCCAAGGGCGCCCCGATTCAGGACGCGATAGCACGCTGGATCGCACCCTTGCGCCTGAAAGGTGACTTGCGTTTGACCGTGGATATCGATCCGCAGAGTTTCTACTGACCTCTGCATCAGCGCAGATCGATTGTGCGCGCACTGCTTCGGCCTCGCCAAAATCTGAAAATGGGCGTAGAGGAGTCCCATGTTGAAACCGATGCCCCTGTCCGAGGCGCAGAGCCTGCCGTTCTGGCGCCGCCCTATGGCGCTCTTGTTCGTCATGGCGCTGACGATGCCGATTGCCTTCAACGCTTGGAGCGCGCTGTTGAACAATTTCGTCATCGAGGTGGCGAATTTTGACGGGGCCGACATTGGGTTACTGCACACTGTGCGGGAGATCCCTGGATTTCTTGCTGTTGGCGTGATCGCGGTGATCATTTTCGTGCGCGAGCAGGTACTGGCGATGATCTCGCTGATGATGCTGGGCGTGGCAACTGCGTTGACAGCATGGTTTCCCAGCCTTGGTGGGTTGCTGTTTGTCACCCTCTTCAGCTCGATCGGGTTTCACTATTACGAGACAGTAAATCAGTCGCTGCAGTTGCAATGGCTGCCCAAGGACCGCGCGCCACAGGTATTGGGCTGGCTTGTTGCCATGGGGTCAGCCGCGACGGCAGTAGTCTATGGCCTGATCGTTCTGACCTGGGACCGGTTTGATCTGTCCTACAACATTGTATTCATGGCCGCTGGTGGTGTGACCGCCCTGCTGGCGCTGTTCTGTCTGTTCGCCTTTCCGCAGTTTGACTCGCCAACTCCACAGACTAAAAAACTGATCCTGCGTCGTCGCTACTGGCTGTATTACGCACTACAGTTCATGGCCGGCGCGCGGCGGCAGATCTTTGTTGTCTTCGCGGGCTTCATGATGGTCGAGAAGTTTGGTTTTGAAGTACACGAGCTGACCAGCCTCTATCTGATCAATCTGGTGATCAACATGGCGGCGGCTCCGATGCTGGGTAAGGCTGTGTCGATGTTCGGTGAGCGGCGCACGCTGATCTTCGAATACACCGGCTTGGCGATCGTTTTTGCGGCCTATGGCGGTATCTACTGGTTCGGTTGGGGCGTGGTGCTGGCTGCAACCCTATATGTGATCGACCATGTTCTTTTCGCATTAGCGCTTGCCCTGAAGACCTACTTTCAGAAAATCGCCGATCCTGCGGATATTGCACCGACTGCGGCCGTTGCGTTCACGATCAACCATATCGCCGCTGTGTTCCTTCCTGCGCTTCTGGGCCTGCTGTGGGTCATCTCGCCCGGTGCAGTCTTTGCACTGGCCGCTGCGATGGCGATGATCTCGTTGGGTTTGTCCTTGCTGATCCCGCGGCACCCGGAACCGGGAAATGAAACGATCTTGTCGAAGTACGCGCCGGCACCTGCCGAGTAAGCGCCAATGCTTGACCTTGGCGGGCCATCGCCATAGGCGCTGTGTCAATCGATACAGGAGGCCCCCATGCCCACATTCACTGCGCTGACTACACTGACCGGTAAAAAAGCTGCCGAAGGGCTGGGCGAAGCGATGGAGCGTCTGGATCCGGAACCAACCGGCGTTGGTGTATTCGAGGTCGAGGATGGCTCGGGCCTTTGGGAAGTTGGTGGGTATTTCACGGAAACTCCGGACGAAACCGCTCTGGCCGTTCTGGCCGCCGCGTTTGAGGCCAAGCCTTTTGTTGTGTCAGAACTGCCCGATACGGATTGGGTGGCCCATGTGCGCCGGGAACTGGCTCCGGTCGAGGCCGGACGGTTCTTTGTCTATGGCAGCCATGACGCTGACAAACTGCCCGCGGGACGTATCCCGCTACTGATCGAGGCTGCAATGGCCTTTGGCACCGGCCACCACGGCACCACGTTGGGATGCCTAAAGGCGCTGGACCATCTTCTGAGCCAAGGGTTCACGGCGACCAAAGTGGCCGATATCGGCTGCGGCACCGCCGTGCTGGCCATGGCGGCAGCGCGGGTCTGGGAAGGTGAGATCATCGCCAGCGACATCGACGAAGTGGCTGTTGATGTCGCCGAGGCCAACCTGAAGGCCAATGGCATGGCAGGCAAGGTCCGTTGCGTGCAAGCGGCGGGCTTTGACCATCCCGATTTGGGCGGCTTCGCACCCTACGATCTGATTTTCGCAAATATCCTTAAGGGGCCACTGGTTGCTCTGGCCCCCGAAATCGCAGCGAATCTGCGCGTCGGTGGGTACGCAATTCTGTCCGGAATCCTTAACGAACAAGCCGATGACGTGGTCTCCGTTTATCTACAAAACGGGTTCAATTTAGAGAAAAATGACCAAATTGGTGAGTGGACGACGCTAATATTAAGCAAACAGGGCTAAATCTGGGCCATTTGCTGGAGCTTTCTGGAGTTTTGCCTCGATTTTGTCGCATTCTGTTTCTACCGTCTTAACTTGGAATTGGGGGGGCGGTTTGGAGGCTGCCATGACGGGAAAACAACTGGAATTTGATCAGCGCGTGAATCGCCTGAATAAGAAGCACGCAAAACTAAGCCGTGGCTATCGCGCGACGATGCGCAAGGACGGGTTGGTTGTGATGAAACCGCAGAGGGTGAAGTCAGCTTTACCCCTTAAGGTTCTAATGATGTGTCTGCTTGGGTTGTTTGCATTCAAGACCTTCTTGCTCACCAGCCTTGGGCCTTCGGGCTATCAATACAGGGTTGACGCATTGAACGAGGGCACCTCGGTTGAACAAGCCGGTGCCTGGGTGATGCAAATAGACCCGGTATCGCTGATGCTTTCGGAACAGCTGGCACGGCTGCTGCCCTGACATCAGGCCAATGAATCAGAAACGCCGCGCATTCTGCATGCGCGGCGTTCTGCTTTGTACCAGAGGGAGGGAAGGGGCATATGAGTGGGTGTGTTAAATCTTAACTACGACCATCGGCCACGACGTCAATATCGCCACGGCACAGTCCGATATCTTCCAGCTCGCGATCTGTCAGACCGCTCAGCGTGTTACGAGTCACGCGGGCGTCATTCCATTCGACAACGGCGTTCACGACCGATGCGAAATATGCGCCGATACGGCCGACGAGGCCGAATGAGCCGGTGATGGTGCGGGTGGTGTCCAGTGCAGCCATATCCTGTTTCCTTCTGGTTTAAGTTTACGTTTTGATCGTTCGATCTGAGCGGGATCTAGTGCCGCCAAATCGGCAGTGCAAGTGCGGAAATTGCAACTGTCCTATGCGTTTTTTGCAGAGCTCAAGATTCATTAGAACCCCTTAATTTATTGGCCATTTTTGCTTCATGAAACGTGTCGATTTCAGACTTTTGACTGTCGCAAACTGGCCGTTTTGTCGCCTGTGAAACAGGTCTGTCGTTTTTGCGCTCTCTGTCAATTCGCTTGGAAAATGTTCACGCTTCGTGCTAATCCGTAAAAAAGATCACAAAAACTCGAGCAGGCCGAGGCGAAATATGCGGATTTTGGGCATTGATCCGGGGCTGAGGACCCTGGGATGGGGCGTCATCGAATCGCATGGCAGCCGCCTGGGCCACGTCGCCAACGGACTGTGCAAGTCTGACGGGGACGATTTGGGCGAGCGTTTGCTGTCTCTGTACAATCAAATCGTCGAAGTCATTGCAGAACATCAGCCCGATCAGGCGGCCATCGAACAGACCTTCGTCAACAAGGATGGGGCTGGTACGCTGAAGCTGGGCCAAGCGCGTGGTGTGGCGTTGCTAACGCTGGCGCAAGCAGGGCTGCCCGTAGGTGAATACGCGCCCAACCGGGTTAAGAAAACGGTAGTGGGCGTTGGGCATGCCGAGAAAGAGCAGGTTCTTCATATGGTCAAATTGCAACTGCCGGGCTGTAAGCCCAAAGGGGCGGATGCGGCGGATGCGCTGGCGATTGCCATCTGTCATTCATATTACGTCGCAGCGCCGCAGGCGCGCGTGAAAGAGGTGCGGGCATGATCGGGAAACTGACCGGACGATTGGACTATCGCGCAGCGGATCACGTGTTGATCGACGTGCGCGGGGTCGGATACCTCGTTTACTGCTCGGACCGGACTATGGCCGCGCTGCCTGGTGCTGGCGAGGCTGTCTCGATCTATACCGATATGGTGGTGCGCGAGGACCTGATGCAGCTTTTCGGGTTTTTGTCCCTGGTCGAAAAGGAATGGCATCGCCTGCTGTGTTCGGTTCAGGGCGTTGGGGCCAAGGTCTCGCTCGCCATTCTGTCCGCGCTGGGTCCGGATGGGGTTAGCCGGGCCATTGCGCTTGGGGATTGGGGTGCCGTCAAAGCGGCGAAAGGCGTGGGCCCAAAGACGGCGCAGCGGATCGTGCTGGATCTAAAAGACAAAGCGCCGGGTGTGATGGCGATGGGCGGGACCGTGACCGAAGCGATGGACGGCCCCGGATTGGAAGTCGTTGAGTTGTCTGAACCAGCACCAGTGCCCAAACAGGTGGCAAAACCCGCCTCGGGGTCTGCCGCAGCTTCGGCGGGGGCACTGTCAGCCCTTGGCAATTTAGGGTACGGACCATCCGAGGCGGCCTCGGCCGTGGCCGAAGCGGCCGCCAGCCTGCCGGATGCAGGCGAGGCTGAATTGATCCGGGCGGCGCTTAAGTTGCTGGCTCCGAAAGGGTAACTGAATGGTAGACGCCGATCCCACATTGCGCCCCAATCCCTTGCCCGAGGATAACGACCGCGCCCTGCGCCCGCAGGGGCTGGACGAATTCATCGGTCAGGCCGAGGCGCGGGCCAATCTGCGCATCTTTATCCAATCCGCGCGTATGCGGAGCGAGGCGATGGATCACACGCTGTTTCATGGCCCTCCGGGTCTGGGTAAAACAACGCTGGCGCAAATCATGGCGCGCGAGCTGGGGGTGAATTTCCGCATGACATCGGGGCCGGTTCTGGCCAAAGCCGGTGATCTGGCGGCAATCCTGACCAATCTGGAATCCCGCGATGTGTTGTTCATCGACGAAATCCACCGTCTGAACCCGGCCGTCGAAGAGGTTCTGTATCCGGCGATGGAGGATTTCGAGCTGGATCTGGTGATCGGCGAAGGCCCGGCAGCGCGGACTGTGCGGATTGAGTTGCAGCCGTTTACTTTGGTCGGAGCAACGACGCGGATGGGCTTGCTGACCACCCCATTGCGCGACCGATTCGGCATTCCGACGCGGTTGCAGTTCTACACAGTGGACGAGTTGCACGAGATCGTTACGCGCAACGCCCGCAAACTGGGCGCGCCTGCCGATGATGCTGGTGCCAGAGAAATTGCGCGCCGATCGCGCGGGACCCCGCGGATCGCGGGGCGATTGCTGCGACGAGTGGTGGATTTCGCCATCGTCGAGGGCGATGGACGTATCACCCTGGATCTGGCGGATGGCGCGCTGACGCGGTTGGGTGTGGATAATCTGGGCTTGGATGGTGCCGACCGGCGATACCTCAAGCTGATCGCTGAGAACTATGCCGGTGGTCCGGTCGGGATTGAGACCCTGTCGGCTGCGTTGTCGGAAAGTCGCGATTCGCTGGAGGACGTGATCGAGCCCTATTTGTTGCAGCAAGGTCTAATCCAGCGTACGCCACGCGGTCGGATGTTGGCGCAGAAGGCTTGGACGCATCTGGGAATGGCGGCACCAAAGGGCCAGAGCGATCTGTTTGGTTGAAGCTGAGGCTTTTAGATTTTATGCCTTCGGCGAGAGTACTTTCGAAAAGATGAAGGATTGGGCGTGACCCCCGAAGACATTCAGTCGTTGTTCACCCGTGAAAGCGGAGAGTTTCTGTTCGCGCGTTGGGGTCGGCCCATCGTGCCCATCGTCTTTGGGGTCGAGGATGAAACCCTGAACACCGTCAAGGGCGCATTCGAGGCCGTGGTCAGCTTGTCCGATCATAAGATGGCTGAAACGGATCCGGAACTTGGTGCGAACTGCATGGTTTTCTTTTTCCGCGACTGGAAGGAACTGCTGGAAGTTCCCGATCTGGATCGACTGGTTCCCGATCTTGCGCCGTTAGTCGACCGACTGATCGCGGCGGATGCAAATCAATACCGGGTGTTCCGCTTTGAGGAAGACGGTGCGATCCGGGCCGCGTTTGTTTTCCTGCGAATGGACGAAGAGCTGTCCAAGGTTCCGGCCGAGACACTGGCACTTAGTCAGGTAGTGCAGACCATCCTGTTGTGGTCCGACACCGCGTTTCGAACGCAGTCGCCGCTGGCGGTCGCGGGCGAGGCGACGATCTTGCGCCCGGAGATCGCCGGGTTGATCCGCGCAGCATACGATCCGGTTTTGCCCGGAGCTTCGCAGGATCCGGCGCATGCTTTGCGACTGTTCGCACGGTTGCAGCCGCAGTCTTAGGACCGATAGAGGCTATCTACGATTTGGATTCGTTTCGGTGTTGAAAGGCAGTCAACAGGTCGCTTCCCGCGTCGTAAAAGGCATAACTACCCACCAAATCCGACACCCCGTATCTGTCCAGCTCTGACCGCACGTGGGGGTCGACCAGTAGGAAAACCATCTTGATGTTCTTTGCCTGCAGGATCTTTAGAACATTGCGCAGCGTATAGCCTGCCGTGAAATCCACGTCATCAATGGCCGAAGCCTCGATACAGAGCCAACGTACTTTGTTATCTGAATCACGGGTGATTGTCGCAATCTCATCCGAAAGCCGCTGTGCATTCGCGTAATACAGGCTGTGAGAGAAGCGATAGATTACAAGCCCTGGTTCGAATTGGTTCGGTGCAGTAATGGGTTTCGAATGCCAACCACCGTCTTTGGCTTTGACGATCACTGAATTTTTGGGGCGGTACCCACGGCGGGTATGGTCGATCAATGACAGCACCATTGCAAAGATGATGCCTTGTTCGACCCCAACGATAACGACAACTGCAGCCGTGGCGACAGCAATCCAGAATTCGGACCGGGCTTGCCTGTAGATTGCAATCAGGCCTTTCAGGTCGATAAGTCTCACACCGATCAGAAACACGACGGCAGACAGCGCCGCATTGGGCAAGTAGGCAAGTGGGCCCGTCAAGAAGAGGATGACCACCAAGACGATCAAGACGGTCGTCAGTTGTGCCACCTGACTGCGGCCACCGGCGCTAGCCACCATCTCGGTTTTTGTCGGGCTGCCATTTACAACGAATGTGCCCGTGAAGGCTGCCCCAAGATTGGCCAGACCCAGCCCAACAAGGTCCGTGTTCTCGCTGAAATTTTCTTCGTAACGTGCCGCGTAGGCCCGCGAGGTCGCGGCGCTTTGGGCCAGTATCACAACGAAAATGGACAGCGCGGTTGGCAGCAGTTGTTTGAACAGCGTCCAGCTCCAATCCACGTTTGGGATCGACAGCGCTGGCAGGCCGCTGGGAACCGAGCCCAGTACTGCGATGCCGGACGCCGAAAATTGAAAGGCCCAGCTGCATAGTATCACCCCGAGTATGGCAAACAGCGGGCCGGGCAGTTTTGGGGATAGACGACGGCATCCGACAACGATCAGCAGAACTGCTGCTGAAACCGCCAATGTGGGCCAGCTTGTCTGACCAATGCTCTGAAAGACTGCCTGTAGCTTGGCAATGGTCCCGTGACCGTCGCTTTCGATCCCCAAAAGCCCCGGGATTTCACCGGTTGCGACCTGAATGCCCACGCCTGTCAGGAACCCGACAAGAACTGTCCGGGATAGGAAATCAGCCAAAAACCCCAAGCTGATGAGGCGTGCAGCAATCAGCAGAACAGCTGCCATCAGCGCCAACAGGGACGCCAACGCCAGATACTCGGACGAACCCGACACTGCCATGCCAGCCAGGGCCGAGGCCGTAATCGCCGCCGTGGCAGAATCCGCACCCACCACAAGATGGCGGGACGAACCGAACAGCGCGAACAGCGCCATTGGGACAAGGATGGTGTACAACCCAGTCACAACCGGCGTGCCTGCGATTTTGGTATAGCCCATGACCTCGGGGATCGCGAGGCAGGCAAAGGTCAGGCCCGCCAAGATTTCCGAAGGCAAGGTCGCGCGGTTGAACGGCAAGATGCCCTGAAGGACTGGAAGAAAGAACATCCTCTCTTCTTTTGGTCCTTTAGCCATTGAAACTCCTGTCGGATTCACTTGGTATGTATGAAAGCCTAGAGGGCAAATCTTCGAATTTCGATAGCGGACTTGGGAAGGTGGGAACTTTGTCCCCACAAGGGATTGCAGGAACCGCGACAACCATGCATCTGTTTCAGAGCAGGATTTGCCCCGCGCGTTACATATTTGAGAGACCGGACCTGATATCATGGCCAATGAAGCTGATGCGCCCCACAAGCATATCTTTCCGATCCGGGTCTACTATGAAGACACCGATATGGGCGGGGTCGTATACCACGCGAATTACCTCAAGTTTATCGAACGCGCGCGATCTGACTATGTGCGCCGTCTGGGCAATGATCAGAACGCGATGCGCGATGGCGGGATCGTCTGGGTCGTGCGCCGGATCGAGGCGGATTACGTCGCGCCCGCGAAGTTCGATGATGAGCTGATCGTTGAAACATGGCTGTCGTCAATCTCTGGTGTGCGGCTGACCATGGGCCAGCTGGTCAAGAGGGGGGAGACCGAGATCTTCCGCGCCTCGGTGACTGCTGTTTGCATGAATGCGCAGGGCAAGCCGGTCCGCCTTCCGGCAGAGATTCGCGCATTGATGTAACAATTTGTCGGTCTGGGGTGGTTATGTTGGCTTTTCGTAACCAACTGCGATAGCGTTTGGAAAAACAAGGCCAAACGAACGGCCGTCAGGCAAAAAACAAAGAGCAGGTTCATGGAAGCTGAAACGCTGGCGCTGGCGCAGGAGATCGATTTCTCCATGTGGGGGCTGTATGCCCGCGCGACCTTTGTCGTCAAACTGGTGATGTTGATGCTGATCGCTGCATCCATCTGGTCTTGGGCGATTATCATTCAGAAATTGATCAACTATCGCGCGGCCCGCCGAGAGGCGCAGGTGTTTGACGAGGCCTTTTGGTCCGGCAACCCGCTGGATGAGCTGTTCGAACATATCGGATCGCAGCCCGACGGCAGTTCCGAGAAGATTTTTGCCGCTGGCATGATCGAATGGCGCAGGTCGCACCGAACGGATGGCGGGCTGATCGCGGGGGCCACTGCGCGGATTGACCGTTCGATGGATGTCGCGATCGCCAAAGAGTCCGAGACACTGCAAAAAGGTTTGCCCATCTTGGCGACGGTGGGATCGACCGCGCCGTTCATTGGCCTGTTCGGGACCGTTTGGGGCATCATGAACGCGTTTATTGAGATTGCCGAGCAGCAAAACACCAACCTGGCCGTTGTGGCACCCGGCATTGCCGAAGCGCTTTTGGCCACGGGCCTGGGTCTGTTGGCTGCGATCCCGGCGGTAATTTTCTACAACAAGCTCAGTTCAGACAGTGATCGGATCGTGGCTGGCTACGAGGCTTTTGCCGACGAGTTCGCCACCATTCTGTCGCGTCAGTTGGACAGCTAAGATGGGTGCGGCGGTTCAGCAGAACGGAGGCGGGAACGGGCGCAGACGCGGCCGTCGTCGCGGGCGGGCGCAGCCGATGGCCGAGATCAACGTGACGCCTTTTGTAGACGTTATGTTGGTGTTGCTGATTATCTTTATGGTTGCGGCACCGCTGCTAACCGTTGGCGTGCCGGTGGACTTACCCAAGACGGCGGCAAGCGCATTGCCGGGCGATAACGAAGAACCGCTGACAGTCACGATGACTGCAGAAGGGCGCATTCAGATTCAAACCACCGATGTTGCCCGCGAAGAGTTGATTGGCAAGCTGCGCGCCATTGCGGCAGAACGCAGCAGTGACCGGGTGTTCCTGCGCGCGGATGGTGCGATCCCTTATGCGCAGGTTATGCAGGTTATGGGTGCGCTGAATGCAGGTGGGTTTTCCAATGTGGGGCTGGTGACCGACACCGGCGGCCCCGCGTTGGACGAAGGTGGAGAGTGAGGCCGCGCGGTGGATACCGGCACCAAGATCTCGGCAATTGCCCATGTCAGTTTGATTTCGTGGGCTTTGTTTGGCGGCACCTTTCGGTCCGAACCATTGCCTATGCCTGTTCAGGATATCTCGGTGATCTCGGCTGAACAGTTCGCAGCAATGACGGCTCAGAGTGAGGCGCCTGAGCTGCCTACGCCAACTGCCCTGCAACAGCCCGATGCGCACGAAGAGGAAATCCCCACCCCTGAACCGGTGGAGCAGGAACCTCCGACACCTGAAGTGTCTGAGCCAAATGAACCAGAGCCAGAGCTGGAACCAGAACCACTGGCCCCCCCACCCGAACCGGTCGTGATCGAACAGCCCCCCGAATTGGCCCCCCCAGAACCCGAGGCCGTCGTTTTGCCCACCCCGCCAGGGCCCGAGGCACAGCCGCGGCCTGCGGATAAAGTAGCGCCTGAACCTGTCGCGCCGCCGCCGCCTGAAGCCGCACCAGATGATATTGAATCCCCGGCTGTATCGCTGGACGAGGGAGCTGAAACTCAGCAAGAACAGCAGGATCAAACGGCACCCGAAGAGGCCACGGATGAAATCGTGACCGAGGCGGAAGAAGCCAAGGAATATGCGCCGCGCAGCTCTCCGCGTCCGCTGGTGCGACCGAACCGACCGACGCCCCCGGCAGAGCCTGAAGTGGCCGAGACCGAAGAACCGACCGAACCAGAGCCCGCGCCAAGTGATGAAACCGCGATCAACGACGCACTGGCCGAGGCGCTGGGGCAGAGCAGCGAACCGTCTGGCCCACCCCTGACTGCGGGTGAGAAGGATGCAATGCGACTGGCTGTGTCGAAGTGCTGGAACGTTGGTTCTCTGTCCACGGACGCACTGCAAACGGTCGTTGTGGTCGGGTTCTCGCTGACACCGGATGGTAAGGTGCTCGGCGGTACACTGCAAATGATCGACAGTTCCGGCGGGACTGACGCATCTGCAAGACAAGCCTACGAGGCCGCCCGGCGAGCGATTTTGCGCTGCGGGGCCAAAGGATACACCCTGCCTACTGACAAATACGATCAATGGCGGGATATTGAGATTACATTCAATCCCGAGAGGATGCGGATCAAATGATGAGATTTCTGACCAGCCTTTTGCTTGGCCTGACAGTTTTGGCAGCGCCAGTGTATGCGCAAAGCGGACCCCTGCGTCTTGAGCTGGATCAGGGGATTATTGAACCCTTGCCTTTTGCGGTGCCAAATTTCGTGCCCGACGGGCCAGCAGCCACACAATACGCAAACGACTTATCGCGCGTCGTAGCGGCGGATCTGACCGGAACTGGGCTGTTCCGTGAAATTTCTTCAGATGCATTCATCAGCCGGGTCAGCAGTTTCGAAGCCCCTGTGCAATTTGCCGATTGGAAGGCCATCAATGCCGAGGCCTTGGTGACAGGTGCAGTCAACGTCTCTGGCAAGCGCCTGACTGTGCGATTCCGCGTTTGGGACGTGTTCTCGGGTCAGGAATTGGGCAATGGTCTGCAGTTTTCCGGCACCACAGATGGCTGGCGGCGCATGGCACACAAAGTGGCCGATCAGGTTTATACCCGAGTGACCGGCGAGAGCGGTTACTTTGACAGCCGCGTCGCGTTTGTGTCCGAAAGCGGCCCAAAGAACCAGCGTCTGAAGCGTCTGGCAATCATGGACTACGACGGCGCGAACGTTCAGTACCTCACCGACAGCGCCGCGATTGTTCTGGCGCCACGCTTTTCGCCCTCGGGCGATCGGCTATTGTACACCAGCTATGAAACCGGTCAGCCGCGCATTTATGTTTTGGACGTTGATCGCGTCAAACGGACCGAATTGAAGACACAAGACGGCACCATGAGCTTTTCGCCGCGCTTTTCGCCGGATGGCCGCTCCATCGTCTATTCGCTGATTCAGGGCGGCAACACGGACCTTTGGAAAATGGATCTGGCCTCGGGCCAAAGCGTGCGGCTGACGAACACACCTGCCATTGAGACCGCGCCCAGCTATTCCCCGGACGGGTCGCAGATCGTGTTCGAAAGCGACCGCTCTGGCACACCTCAACTGTACATCATGCCCGCAAATGGCGGAGAGGCGACCCGCATCAGCTTTAAGCAGGGGCGGTATGGTACACCGGTCTGGTCGTCGCGTGGTGACCTGATCGCCTTTACCAAACAGAACAAGGGTCGGTTCCATATCGGCGTCATGCGGACAGACGGCAGCGAGGAACGCCTGCTGACGTCGTCCTTCCTGGATGAGGGGCCAACATGGTCGCCGAATGGTCGCGTCATCATGTTCACCCGTGAATCGCAGGGCGCAAGCGGTCGGGCGACACTGTATTCGGTGGATATCTCGGGTCGGAACCTGCGCCCGGTACGTACACCGGATGGCGGCAGCGATCCATCCTGGGGACCACTGCAGAAGTGATCGGGGCAGGGGGTTGGAAAAGTTCACAAATTTCCTGCACTGTGATAACAGAGACAGCAATAAAGCAATAAAACGACGAGGCACCTGAAATGAATGTATTGAGCAAAGTCATAGCATTGGGCGTGCTAAGTGTAATGGCCGCCTGTACCAACAACGATCCTTCGGCACTGGGCGGTGGCGCGGGCGGTAACGGTTCGATCCTGCCGGGTTCGCCCAGCGACCCCCAGTCACCGGCCTATTTCCAGCAAACTGTTGGTGACCGCTTGCTGTTTGAGGTCGATCAATCGACCCTGACCGGGCAGGCGCAGACGATTTTGCAGGGACAGGCAGACTGGCTGCTGGCCAATACAGATTTCGTCGCCACGATCGAGGGTCACGCGGACGAACAGGGGACTCGCGAGTATAACCTCGCTCTAGGCGCGCGTCGCGCGAATGCGGCGCGTGAATACCTGATTTCACGTGGGGTTGCCGGCAACCGTTTGACCACGGTTAGTTTCGGCAAGGAACGCCCGATCGAGATTTGCAGCACCGAGGAATGCTATTCCAAAAACCGCCGTGCGGTAACGGTCCTGACCGGTTCAACTTTGGGGTAAGATGATGCGAATTGCAGGATGGGTTCTGGCTGCGGTCGTGGCGACTGCGGGCGTGGCAAGTGCACAGGATCAGCAAACCCTGGCGGATATCCGTCAGGAGCTAACGGTGCTGCACGTCGAGGTTCAGCGCCTTAAGCGCGAGTTTTCAACCACCGGATCTCCAGCACCCAATCTGGCTGGCAGTTCCGTTTTGGAGCGTGTTGACGCCATTGAGGCTGAATTGCAGCGCCTGACCCGCCAGACCGAGCAGTTGAACCAGCGCGTGCAAAACATCGTCACTGACGGGACCAACCGGATCGGCGATCTGGAATTCCGCTTGGTTGAGTTGGAAGGTGGAGATCTCAGCACGCTTGGCGAGACCTCGACCCTGGGTGGCGAAACCGAAATCACCGCTGCGGCACCCGCAACACCAGCAAACCCGACGGCACCGACCGATCAAGGTGAACTTGCAGTGGGTGAGCGCGCGGACTTTGATGCGGCATCACAGGCGCTGGCGGATGGCAACTATCAGGCCGCAGCGGATCAGTTCGCCACATTCGAAACCTCGTATCCCGGCAGTCCGCTGGCCCCCGAAGCCAACCTGAAACGAGGGCGGGCGCTTGTTGGGATCGGTGATACGCGCGAGGCCGCGCGGGCCTTTCTGGCCAGCTTTACCGGCGATTCCGAAGGTGCATTCGCACCCGAGGCACTGTTTGAGTTGGGCTCGGCGCTGGGGCGTCTGGGTCAGACCGATCAGGCTTGCATCACTCTGGGCGAGGTGGGCGTGCGGTTCCCGTCTTCGACCTCGGCCACCAATGCCACACAGGAAATGGCAAGCCTGGGCTGTTCTTGACCGAAAACGCTGAAGAACTGCGCGCCGAGATTCGGGCGCGTTTACCCAAGACCCTTCCTTCGCGTCTGGGTGTGGCTGTCTCTGGCGGGGGCGATTCAGTCGCCCTGCTTTTGCTAATGAACGATATTGCCCAAATCGAGCAGGTTAAGCTGTTTGCGGCAACCGTTGACCACGGTTTGCGCCCCGAATCCGCGAACGAGGCCCAAGGGGTGAGCGAGCTTGCCGCGCGTTTGGGTATCTCGCATCAAACGTTGAAATGGACAGGGTGGGCCGGTCAGGGGAACCTTCAGGATCAGGCCAGACAGGCGCGTTATCGGATGTTGACCGAATGGGCCACGCGCAATGCGATCAGCGCGATTGCGTTAGGCCACAACGCGGATGATCAGGCCGAAACCTTCCTGATGCGACTGGGTCGCGCAGCTGGTGTTACGGGTCTGTCGGGCATGCCGGTTGAACGGATTTTGGATGGCGTGACGATGTTGCGGCCGATGCTGGGTATAACAAGGCAAGCATTGCGTGGCTATCTGTCTGGTGAGGGAGTTGGCTGGATCGAAGATCCCTCGAATCAGGACCTCCGGTTTGACCGGATCAAGGCACGGCAGGCCTTGTCTGACCTCAAGGATTTGGGGATCACGGCCAGTTCTTTGACCCGAGTCGCAGAAAACCTTGCACAGGCGCGTGAGGCATTGGAGCGTTTTACGCAGGAATCCGCCCGAAAAATCGCCGTGGTGGAAACCGGTGATGTTTGCTTGGATCGCACCGCCTTTCTGTCTTTGCCTCAGGAAATCCAGCGCCGGCTTGTGATCGGCTGCATCGCGTGGATCGCCGGAGCGGGGTATCCACCACGCCAAACGTCGGTGGATCAGGCTGTGAAGGCCGTTGAAGAGGGTACCGTTACGTCGATCAATGGCTGTTTGTTTGTCCCAAAGGTCAATAAAACGTGGATTTGCAGAGAGCTAAACGCCGTTCAGGGCGAAATCGTGCGCCCCGGCGAGCCATGGGACAAACGCTGGATTCTGTCAGGACCTTCGACCGCTGGTGTACAAATCCGACCATTAGGCGAGCAAGGCCTGCCTAGGGTTCCAGATTGGCGGGACTTGGGTAAACCACGTCAGGTCTTGTTGGCTTCACCCGCTGTTTGGCTGGGGGATGAACTGGTATCAGCTCCAACCGCCAGATTGTTGAATGGATGGACGGCTGAATTGGCCCCCGGAACGCCCGAGTTTCATTCTTCTTTTTTATCGCATTGAACCTCCTTGAATCATCTCTATTTTATAGAGCAACCCGGCAGACCCCCATCTGCCGAAATCTTTTGGGAGACTTTCCTTGGGCAACGCTCGTAACATCGCCTTCTGGGTCGTTCTGTTTTTGCTGATCCTTGCACTGTTCAATTTGTTCAGCGGACCAGGCGGGACACTTCAGAGCAATGAAAGAACTTATTCTGATTTCGTAACCGCCGTTCAAGCCGACGAAGTCAAGAATGTGACCCTAGATGGCGAACAGATTCGCTATACCACGCAAAGCGGTGCCAACTATGTCACCATCAAACCCGGCGATGCCGAGGTCACCAAACTGTTGATCGACGAGAACATTCCTGTTCGTGCCGAGAAACAGCAGCAATCCGGTTTCCAGTCGTTCCTGATCACACTGCTGCCCTTCCTGCTGCTTATTGGTGTCTGGGTCTATTTCATGAACCGGATGCAAGGCGGTGGAAAAGGCGGCGCGATGGGCTTTGGCAAGTCCAAGGCCAAGATGCTGACCGAAAAGCATGGCCGCGTGACATTTGACGATGTCGCAGGCATCGACGAGGCCAAGGAAGAGCTGGAAGAGATCGTGGAATTCCTGCGTAACCCGCAGAAGTTCAGCCGCCTTGGCGGTAAGATCCCGAAAGGCGCGTTGCTGGTTGGCCCTCCGGGTACCGGTAAAACGCTGCTGGCCCGTGCGATTGCGGGTGAGGCGGGGGTGCCGTTCTTCACCATCTCAGGCTCTGACTTTGTTGAGATGTTTGTTGGTGTCGGTGCATCCCGTGTGCGTGACATGTTCGAACAGGCCAAAAAGAATGCGCCCTGTATTGTGTTCATCGACGAAATCGACGCCGTCGGCCGCCATCGTGGTGCCGGTTACGGCGGCGGGAATGATGAACGCGAACAAACCCTCAACCAGTTGCTGGTTGAGATGGACGGGTTCGAAGCCAATGAGGGTGTGATCATTCTGGCGGCCACCAACCGTAAGGACGTTCTGGACCCTGCGCTGCTGCGCCCCGGTCGTTTTGACCGCAACGTGACTGTCGGCAACCCCGACATCAAAGGCCGCGAGAAGATCCTGGGCGTGCACGCGCGCAAGACACCTCTGGGCCCCGATGTCGACCTGCGCATCATCGCGCGTGGTACTCCGGGCTTCTCGGGTGCTGACCTGGCGAACCTCGTGAACGAGGCCGCACTGATGGCGGCGCGCGTTGGCCGTCGCTTTGTCACCATGGAGGACTTTGAGAACGCCAAGGACAAAGTGATGATGGGGGCCGAGCGCCGTTCGATGGTGCTGACGCAAGACCAGAAGGAAAAGACCGCCTATCACGAATCTGGTCACGCGGTCGTTGGTCTGTCGCTGCCGCTTTGCGATCCGGTCTACAAGGCGACAATCATTCCGCGCGGTGGCGCGTTGGGTATGGTGGTGTCACTGCCGGAAATGGACCGTCTGAACTATCACCGCGACGAATGTGAGCAAAAGCTGGCCATGACCATGGCAGGCAAAGCCGCCGAGGTGATCAAATACGGTGAAGATCACGTCTCGAACGGTCCCGCTGGTGACATCATGCAGGCCAGCCAGTTGGCGCGTGCCATGGTGATGCGCTGGGGTATGTCTGACAAGGTCGGCAACATTGATTATGCCGAGGCGCATGACGGCTATTCGGGCAACACTGCTGGCTTCTCGGTTTCAGCGCATACCAAAGAGCTGATCGAGGAAGAGGTGAAACGCCTGATCCAGCAGGGTTATGAGCGCGCGCACAAGATCCTGTCCGACAAGAACGAGGAATGGGAACGTCTGGCGCAAGGCTTGCTGGAGTACGAAACCCTGACCGGGGACGAGATCAAGCGCGTCATGAATGGCGAATCGCCGACCGATGGTGATGACGAGGGTGATAAGCCGGATGAAGGCAGCGCGCCCAGCGTTACCGCCATTCCCAAGACCAAGGTCAAAAAGACCCCGCCCGACGGTGGGATGGAGCCGGAACCATCGGCATAAAGAAAACAGACCCGGGCCAAGTCCCGGGTCTTTTCTTTTCAGCTTTTCAAATGGGCTGGTTTGACTTTTAGTACGATTTTGACAGCCCGCAGCCGAAGGGGATTTCAAATGCCGATATTGCGAGAAACAGAATTCACGGGTGAAGTTGTTTGGCTGGGTCACGTGCCTGCGGGTGGCTCGATCCGGGCCAAAGCTGTCGATGCGTTGAATCTGGATTTCTCAGGGGACAAAGGCGAGCGGCACGAGGGTCTCAACCGGGCCTCATGTGTCAGGGTCAAGAATCTGTATCCGCAAGGCACCGAAATCCGCAACGTGCGCCAATTGTCTGTTCTGTCCGCCGAGGAAATGGACGCCACTGCTAAAGAGATGGGGCTGGATCGGCTGGACCCTTCGTTTCTGGGCGTCAGCATCCTGTTGCGCGGCATTCCGGACTTCACATACCTTCCGCCATCCTCGCGTTTGCAGGTCCGCGACGGTGTCACGATAACTGTGGATATGGAAAACCGCCCCTGCGTCATTCCCGGTCGTGAGATCGAAGCCGATCAACCCGGGTACGGGGCGTCCTTCAAGCCCGCAGCACAGGGCCGAAGGGGTGTGACTGCGTGGGTGGAACGACCCGGACAGCTGCGGTTGGGGGACCAGATGAGTCTGTTCGTGCCAGATCAGCGGGCGTGGGCGCCCTAAACGTCAAGCGTTTTCGATTTGAAACCGGTGAAATGACGCTACGCCGTTTCATGGCTTGAATATGTCGGAATCTCTATCCATCGGGATTGTACACAACGGTATGGATTGACCAGCACCGGCCCATCTGCGCCGGTTTGCAGGGAATTCAACCGGGGGTTTTGCCCAATGAGCTATAAATCGGACATTGAAATCGCGCGCGAGGCGCAGAAGAAGCCTATTCAGGAAATTGGCGCTAAGATTGGCATCGATTCTGCTGATCTGCTGCCCTATGGCCATGACAAGGCGAAGGTGAGCCAGGAGTTCATCAACTCGGTTCAGGGTCGAGAAGACGGCAAGCTGGTGCTGGTCACCGCGATCAACCCGACGCCTGCGGGTGAGGGTAAGACGACCACGACCGTTGGTCTGGGTGATGGTCTGAACCGCATTGGGAAGAATGCGATGATCTGTATCCGCGAAGCCTCGCTGGGCCCGAACTTCGGCATGAAGGGCGGCGCTGCAGGGGGCGGTTACGCGCAGGTTGTTCCGATGGAGGAAATGAACCTGCACTTTACCGGGGATTTCCACGCGATCACCTCGGCGCATTCGCTGCTGTCGGCGATGATCGACAACCACATCTACTGGGGCAATGAAGCCGAGATCGATGTACGCCGCGTCGCATGGCGTCGCGTGGTCGATATGAATGACCGTGCCCTGCG
>NZ_CYPU01000073.1 GCF_001458195.1 Ruegeria atlantica
GGCTGAACTCGTCGATGATGTTCAACGTCCGGAAAGGTTTCCCATCATCGGTGCGACAATGCACGAAGTCATAGCTCCAGACATGATTGCTATGTTGTCGAGCGTCAGGTCTGATACCGCACGCCTGAGCCGCTCATTTTCCTTCTGAAGCCGCCTAAGTTCCTTCAATTGGTCTACACCCATTCCGCCATATTGCTTGCGCCAGCGGTAATAGGTTTGCTCCACAACGCCGATCTGTCTGATCGCATCCAGACGCGGCATCCCTTGCCCCATCAGAACTTCAACCTGCCGCAACTTCGAGACAATTTCTTCCGGCTTCGGTCGCTTGTTTGCCATTCTTGGTCCTCCGTTTCCTAATCTTAACGGTGGGCCCATTCAAATGGGGAGGCTCAGCAACGTCCCGACGGTCGGCTCGGCGCCTGCTGGACGGGCTGCTCTTTGATTCCGTAGGTCGTCCAATGCGCACGACCTACGCCATCAAGTCGACCCGTTTGGGCGGAATAGCCCAATCACGGCGGTACTGGTATTATACGTCAAAATCATCCTGCTCAGACGACCAAGGCAGTATCGAACAACTTCCCGCCGGAGAAGTCGAGCGGTTGGTTCTGAGTGGGCTCAAGAACCACCTGGACGATCAGTCATGGCTGACCCACCAGATCAGATCGGTAGTCGATTTGGATCCGTCTTCGATCACAAAGATTCTCCGTGCAGCGGATTCTCTGAGAAACCAGATTGTCGATGAGGGTGAACACCCAGATGCACAGCGTCTCAACGGCTTGGTTGATCGCATTGATTTATCAAATGGACAGTTTTGCGTTCGGTTGAATCTGGGCGCGTTACTGCCCCTTGAGAAAACAAAGCTACCAATCCATGCCGCCTTCGAGGTCCCATTCCAGAAGCGTCAGGCTGGACGGGCGAAGCCGATCGTCATTGCCCCGCCCGATGCACCGCAGCCAGACCAAGACCTCATCAACCTTGTCGCTGATGCGAGGAGATGGGGCGGCGAGTTGCTGGAAGGCAAGTCCAGCACCGTCCGCCAGATTGAAGACGGCGAAGGGCTCCGAAGTGGATCGGTTAGTCGCATCCTGCCGCTTGCCTGGCTGGCACCGGATATCTCAACGGCCATTCTCGAAGGCCGTCAGCCACAACATCTCACAGCAAAGAAGTTGCGTAGCCTTCCGGAACTGCCGCTGGACTGGCATGAACAGCGGAAGATTCTGGGCTTTCCGCATCAATAGAGCATCTAGGCCTGCCCCAAGACCTCACGCGCGAATGCTCCGCTGAGACTTCGGACGAAATCGCGCCGAAATGGCCCAGATCAGAGACAATACGTGAGGTCTCGGCCGTCACCGCCCCTCGTAACTCACGGAAAATTAAAAACTATCCAGGGAAGGTGTGTCTGGTATGGTTTTGTGGAGACTGAGTGGTGGGCGACCCTGGAATCGAACCAGGCGTGCGTCTCCGCGAGGGAGTTACAGTCCCCTGCCACACCTTGCGGCCTGTCGCCCACTGTCAGGCGTTGCACCTGACGTGGAGGCGTGATTACTAGCGCCTTGAAGAAGCGTCAACAGGAAAATTTGGCTTTGACGCAGGAAACCGAATTCCCGGCCCGGAGGCCCAAGAAATGAAGAAACCCAAGTGGGTCGTTGAAAAGGAACAAGCACGCAAAGCTGCGGCGTCTGAAACCGTTTGGCTGTTCGGTTTCCATGCCGTTCGGGATGCTTTGATGAACCCGAACCGACAGAAACTGAAACTGATTGTGACGCGGAACGCACGGGATAAACTGGCAGAAGCGATTGAATTTGCAGGGATTGAGGCCGAAATGGTCGATCCGCGAAAATTCACCGCGCCCATTGATCCCGGTTCAGTCCATCAGGGGGCTGCACTTGAGGTCAAGCCGCTGGATTGGGGCGGGCTGGCTGAAAATTGCATTGGGCGTGAGCATCCCAGGGTCATTTTATTGGACCGCGTTACCGACCCGCACAATGTTGGGGCGATTCTTCGCTCGGCCGAAGTGCTTGGAGCCAGTGCCGTGATCGGTACGCGACACCATTCGGCCCCGGAAACCGGAGCGCTGGCCAAAACCGCGAGTGGAGCACTGGAGCGTCAGCCCTATCTGCGCGTGCGCAATCTGGCGGATACCATTGTCGAGCTGCAGAACATGGGCTTTCTGGTATTGGGTCTGGACGGTGAGGCCGAACAAACCATCGAGACGGCGTTGGGCGGCAAACTTGATCAACCTGTCGCGTTGGTGCTGGGGGCCGAAGGACCCGGCCTGCGGCAAAAGACCAAGGAAACTGTCAATCAACTGGTGAAAATCGACGCAGCCGGTGGGTTTGGTTCTCTCAACGTCTCAAATGCTGCCGCAATTGCCTTATATGCTTCAAGGCATCGATAGACAGGAGAGAGCCATTACCAGCCCGACCAAAATCGCTACTTGCTGTTACTGCGGAACGCGCGCTGCGTTGGTTCTGAAGGGGAAGCAACGCCACGAACTCAGCTGCTCTAGCTGCGGTGCCCCTTTGCATGACCTCAAGATGGTTCCCAAGCGCAAGCTGAGCAATGACAAGCCAAAGCGCGACGGCTACAAAACCGCTGCCGCATACAAGTCCAAAAAGAAAAAGAAGAAAAAGGGGATTTTTGCGCGCGTCATTGATGAAGCATGGGATGTGGTCGAGGATATCTTTGACTGACGTGGGATAATGCGACACGAGCGTTCACAACCGCGTTAATAGGGGTGTTTCGCGCGACAAAAGATTGCATTTTGATAACCTGAATTTGTAATCCTGAGCATGTGATGCCAATCAAACATTTCATACTTGGCGCGATAGCCGCCGTTGCCCTTCTTCCTGCCGCTCATGCACAGGACATGCCCGTCTTCTATGAGGCGGACGGTGCCGTCATGGCCGGCTATGACCCCGTCTCATATTTTCTTGAGGAAACGCCGGTCCGCGGATTGCCAGAATATTCTGTGATCTGGAAAGGGGCCGAGTGGCATTTCGCCTCGGCCGAGAATCGCGATCTGTTTGAAAGCAATCCTCGCGCCTTTTCCCCTCAGTTCGGGGGCTACTGCGCCTATGCCATGGCGCAAGGTATCTTAAAAAGCACCGATCCGATGCTTTGGGACATGGTGGAAGGCCGGCTGTACCTGACCCACTCGCCTGAGATTGAGCAGCTCTGGCGCGGAGATCGTGCAGAATACATTCACATGGCCGAGGAAAACTGGCCTGTGGTGCTGTATCAAGACTAGGCGAATTTCCGCTTTCTTCGGGCTGTCATCACAAAAATGCGACGCCCCTCTTTTTTTCTCTGAACTTATGCCTAAATGCCACAGTGACCGCGGAACGGAACTGCCGCGGGTCATTTCACTGTCCCTCGTTCCAACAACTGGCGCTCAGGTTTGACCTGAGCGCTTTTTTCTTTGCTGCGCCAAATCTAGGGTGGCCGCATGGCGAATTACACAGACCCATTCCTGAAAGACATCCTGCGTCGCACCAAGGTGATTGCCGTGGTGGGCGTTTCGATGAACCCGGTGCGGCCCAGCTATTATGTCGCCCGGCATCTTTCACTTAAGGGATACGCGGTGATCCCGGTGAACCCAGGTCATGCCGGGAAAGTACTTTTCGGGCAGACCGTTCGCGCGTCTTTGTCTGAGATTACTCAGCCGGTCGATATGGTTGACATCTTTCGCCGTTCCGAAGCTGTTCCGCCAATAGTCAACGAAACGCTGTCTTCTTTTCCCGACCTACGCACGATCTGGATGCAGATCGGCGTGGAACACCTCGAAGCTGCAATCAAAGCACAGGCGCGCGGCGTGGATGTGGTGATGAACCGTTGCCCTAAAATCGAGTATCAGCGCCTGTTTGGCGAGCTGCGCATGGGTGGATTCGCGACCGGAGTGATTTCTTCCAGACTGTGAAGGTTAGCCGCCGACATACGGCAGCAATTCCCCGTATTGTTCCTGGCGGCGCTTTTCCAGAACAACGCTTCGGGGCACCCACTCATACTTGGTGTCTTCCACCAAGGACGACCAGAACAGAACACCGCCGTATCGCCATGGGTCCAGCACCACGCCGTCATACATCGTCTCACCCTTGCGGCTGATGATGGCTGTGCTGTGGTCGATTCTGAACTGGTTGTCCGCATTTGCTATCGCACGGTGCAAGTCCAGCGTCCGGAAGTTCTCTTGCTTCAGCCGACGTTCGATATCCTCGGCCCAATGCCAACACAGCCCACGCGGGCGTAGACCCTTGTTGACCTTGGCATTGTGGATCAGCGGAGGGTCAGTAATTTCGTATTCCTGAACCAGCTGCGCAGTATAGGAATAGGCGATGCGGGCCGCGCGGTCGGCTTCTTCGGGGTCGATGTCGGGACCAAGGCTGCGGATTTCCGTTGCCAGTCTGTGAACTTCATCACCGGTCGAGCGCGGCGGTGCCGAACACGCGGTAATCATCACAAGCGAAAGCAAAGCCATTACACTGGCAAGAGCCCTGGTCATTCCTGCGTTCCTCGGTCGGTCCCACACTGATCCCTGACTATATAGGGCAGAGCGGCAGGACGGAACCCGCGCTTAGGTCTTTGGGCGTGATGCCTTTTCTGCGATTCCGCTTGTGCCCTGGCGTTGGGCCAACTCGGTCAAAACGTCATCCAGCGCCACGTCCCGCGCGGCCAGCATGACCAACAGGTGATAGAGGACATCCGCAGCCTCGGCGGTCAGCTTGTCTTTGTCGCCTTTGACGGCTTCGATGATGGCCTCAACAGCCTCTTCCCCGAACTTCTCGGCACATTTCTCTGGCCCCTTGGCCAACAGTTTTGCGGTCCAGCTAGAGTCGGGCTCGGCACCTTTGCGGGTCTCAATTGTCGCGGCCAGATGGTGCAGGATGTTCATGTCAGCCTCATGGGGATGCCAGCCGCAGACATGTGTTCTTTGGCCTCGCGGATAGTGTATTCGCCGAAATGGAAGATCGAGGCCGCCAGCACGGCACTGGCTCCGCCTTCTGTCACACCCTCGACCAGATGATCCAAGTTGCCTACGCCGCCAGAAGCAATCACCGGCACGTCCACCGCGTCCGAGATCGCGCGGGTCAGCGGCAGATTGAAACCTGCCTTGGTGCCGTCGCGATCCATTGAGGTCAAAAGGATTTCGCCAGCCCCTTTGGCGACAACGGTTTTGGCGAACTCAACCGCGTTGATACCGGTCGGCTTGCGGCCACCGTGGGTGAAGATCTCCCATTTGCCTGGGCTTGTTGTTTTTGCGTCGATGGCACACACAATACACTGGCTGCCGAACTGATCGGCAGCTTCTGCGATGACATCCGGATTGGCGACTGCGGCCGAATTGAAGCTGACCTTGTCGGCGCCTGCCAGCAACAGCGCACGCACGTCGTCCTTGGTGCGGACACCTCCGCCGACCGTCAGCGGAACAAAGCATTGTTTTGCCGTGCGCTGAACCACATCGAACATGGTGCCACGATTTTCATGGGTGGCATGAATGTCCAGGAAACAGATCTCATCCGCGCCTGCTGCGTCATAGGCTTTGGCCGACTCTACAGGATCGCCCGCGTCACGCAGGCTAACGAAATTGACACCTTTGACAACACGGCCATCGGCGACATCCAGACAGGGAATGATACGGGTTTTCAGCATACCGGCGTCCTTTGTTGGCGCACCTGTATCGGCAAAACCCCGCCTTTTCCAGTACCGTTGGGGCGCGTTGCGGAAAATGGCGGGGTCAATTGGCCCTTTGAAGCAGAATGTCTGCCGATTGGAAGTAAACGTAAGCTAGGTATTTGGGCATAATCTTTAGATAACTTGAGCGTGGACAGTAGATTAGCCTTGTCGTTCGTCCACGGCTCATTCTCATTTGAGACCACGGGCTGCCATTTTATTGCTGTGGACAAAGCCATCGACCCTGTACTGATCGGGGCTGAGAATCACCGCGTGGGTTTTTTGCGGGCCAAAATTGCACAACGCAAGGAGGCCGCTTTTCGCGATCATTCTACCAATGATGACAATCCAGATGGACCACAGGTTGTTGGTCGCATTGGTTACGCAGAAGGAGGCTTCCAGCATAGGAAACACCAGAAGAGTAAGTAATGATCCCACTTTAACAGCGCTGTTGAGGAAATGGGGAGCGTCTTCCGCAGGACCACAGGACCACAAAACCATGGGTGAAGCACCGGCGCATACCCAGGAGGAAGGGCAATTTTTAGTCCAATGCACTGAGGAAGCAACTTAAGGGACCGTGGCACAGTCGAGTTTCCTGCTCGAGTTCGTTTTCGAACTATTGACAAATTTAAAGCGAGCTTGGGTTGAGCAGGGTAAAACACATGTCAAATGGCGTTATTACTCTCAAGTGTGGGATGGTCCGCAGCGTGTGTGACACCGTAAAAATCAGGTGCGCGGCAAGGCTTCGCCGATGCCGAGGATGTGATTGCAAGTTCGCGAAAAGCTGAGACAATTTGGATGAAATTTACAGAAGGAAACCCGATATGCGAAATCTGATATTGGCAATAATTTTGACTTTTGGAGGGGCGATGTCCGCCATGGCTGACGACATCATCAAGGTAAACACGAACAAATCGGTGCAAGAGGCGTTGGACGCGCTAGAAGCTGCCGTTGGCAATGCGGGCGCGACCGTCTTTGCACGCGTCGATCATGCAGCTGGTGCGGAAAAGGTCGGTCTGACCATCCCCGCCAATCAGGTTCTGATCTTTGGCAACCCGGCACTGGGTACACCCGCGATGCAGATTGATCCGCGCGCCGGGCTTTTCCTGCCGCTCAAAGTGCAGGCATACGAAGACGAGACTGGGCAAGTCTGGCTGGCCTATGAGGACCCAAAAGAGACGATGGATGAGCTCGACGAAGTCGCGAAATCACCTGTCATCGAAAAGATGCGCGGTGCGCTTGCCAAGCTGACTTCGGTTGCGGCCGAGTGATCAGCTTAAGGCGCGAATGGCCTCGGAAAGGTCAATCGCGCCATCATAAAGCGCCCGGCCCGAGATCGCGCCGTCCAATGCCACGCCACAATCACGCAGGGCGATCAGATCATCCAGCGAACTGACCCCACCAGAGGCGATGACCGGGATTGAAACCGCGCGGGCCAAATCTGCCGTAGCCCGGATGTTCGGCCCCTGCATCGCCCCGTCGCGATTAATGTCGGTATAGATGATGGCCGCAACGCCTGCGTCCTCGAAACTGCGGGCCAGATCGGTGACCTTCACGTTGGTCTCTTCGGCCCAGCCCTTGGTGGCCACCATGCCGTCGCGCGCATCGATGCCAACAGCAACTTTGCCAGGAAATTCCTTGGCAGCCTCACGCACCAGATTGGGGTTTTCGACCGCCACGGTGCCCAGAATCACGCGCGCCAGACCTTTGTCGATCCATGTCTCGATCGTGGACATGTCGCGAATGCCACCGCCCAACTGCGCGGGCACGTTGCATTCTCTCAGGATCGCTTCAACCGGGGCGGCGTTGACCGGCTCACCCGCGAAAGCGCCGTTCAGATCCACGAGGTGCAGCCATTCACAGCCTGCCTCGACAAAAGCACGGGCCTGTGCCGCCGGGTTTTCGTTGAACACCGTTGCCTTATCCATTTCACCACGCAGCAGGCGCACGGCCTCTCCGTCTTTGAGGTCGATGGCGGGGTAGAGGATCATGTCAGGCGGCCCTATATCTGATTTGTTCGCGCGGGATATCGCACATGCGGGGCAGGGGATGCAACGCGACGCCAAGTCAATCTTGCCGGAATTGCCCAGCCGGGCCAGACTGAGCAGAAATAAGGGAGGAAATCATGAAAACATTCACACTTGCAGCCGGGTTTGCGGTATTGGCCAGCGCTGCTTTTGCAGCCGATCCGGTTGACGGTCTTTGGAAGACTCAGCCCGGGGATACCGGTGGGTATCTACACGTTTCGATTTCGGAATGCGGCAGCGCGATTTGTGGCACCATCGACACCGCCTTTGACAAAGACGGTAATGAGCAGCTGGCGTATGAAAACCTCGGCAAGCAGATCATCTGGGATATGGTGCCTGATGGCGGCGGAAGCTATGGCGGCGGTAAGATCTGGGCCCCAGACCGGGACAAGACCTACAGCTCGAAAATGACACTGGACAGCCAGAACAAGCTGACTGTCAAAGGCTGCGCTGTGGGCGGTCTGGTGTGTCGCGGGCAGGATTGGACCCGGGTTCAGTAACCGCTCAGGGCGTCCAGGTCAGGAAGTTCCCGATCATGCGCAGGCCCACGTCCTGACTTTTCTCAGGGTGAAACTGCATACCAACCATAGTGTCGCGGCCGATCACGGCCGTGACCTCCTGCCCATACTCCACATAAGCCAAACGCTGCGCCGGGTCGCTGACCCGGAAGTGGTAGGAGTGCACGAAATAGGCGTGATCGCCTGATTGCACTCCGGCAAAGACCGGGTGCTCGCTTTCCAGAACCAGATCGTTCCAGCCCATATGCGGTACTTTCAGAGCACTATCTGAAGGCTCGATCCGCACCACATCACCTGCAATCCAGCCAAGACCGTCGGTCTCGCGATATTCGTGACCCTTCGAGGCCATCAGTTGCATGCCAACGCAGATGCCCAGAAAAGGACGGCCTTTCTGCTCGACTGCCTCAACCATCGCGTCGTAGATGCCTTTGTGCCCGCGCAGCTCAGTCGCGCAGGCGGGAAAAGCGCCGTCACCGGGCAAAACCAGCCGGTCGGCCTGCGCAACGACGTCCGCGTCCGAGGTCACGACAACCTCACCCGCGTCCATCTCGCGCGCCATGCGCTGAAACGCCTTTTCGGCCGAGTGCAGGTTGCCGCTTTCGTAGTCGATAATAGCGGTCAGCATTTACAGCGCGCCCTTGGTCGACGGAATCGCATCCGCCTTGCGCGGGTCGGTTTCGACCGCCAAACGCAACGCACGCGCGACGGCCTTAAACGCGGCCTCGGCAATGTGGTGGCTATTGAACCCGTGCAACTGGTCGATGTGCAACGTGATGCCGCCATGCGTGCTGAGTGCCTGAAAGAACTCGCGCACCAGTTCGGTGTCGAACGTGCCGATCTTGGGGGTCGGCAGGTCCACGTTCCAAATCAGAAACGGGCGCGCGGACAGGTCCAGAGCGCAGCGTACTTGCGCGTCATCCATGGGCAGGTGGCACTCGCCGTAACGACGGATGCCCTTCTTGTCGCCCAACGCCTGCGTCAGCGCCTGACCCAGCGCGATGCCGGTATCCTCAACCGTGTGGTGGTCGTCGATGTGGTAATCACCCTTGGCGCGGATCGTCATGTCGATCAGCGAATGGCGCGCAAGTTGGTCCAGCATGTGATCGAAGAACCCAACACAGGTTTGGTTGTCATAGGTGCCGGTTCCGTCAAGATTGACCTCGACCGAAATCTCGGTCTCGGCGGTTTGACGGCTGATCTTTGCGCTGCGCATGGGCGAATTCCTTTTGCTACAGGCGCGCTTATAGACGGGGATTGGTCGGCTTATCCAGACCAAGCGTTGCTTTCACTACAATCTGTTGCAGGGGATTGCGCCCGGTGACGTGCCATGCCAGCCTGCCGGAAACTCAATCAACAGGTCCAAAACATGTCCACCTGCGTTTTCATTCAGATCCGCTGCACACCCGGCACCACCTATAAGGTCGCCGAAGAGATCGCGCTGCGCGAGATTCACTCCGAGCTTTACTCGACCAGCGGCGAATATGACCTGCTGCTCAAGCTCTATATCCCCGAAACCGACGATGTCGGTCATTTCATCAATGAAAACCTGCTTGTGATCCCGAATATCGAGCGTTCGCTGACTACTATGACCTTCAAGGCGTTCTGAGTCAGGCCGAAGCGTCGGATACGGAACCTTGTGGCGCGGCACATGCCAAAATCGCGCCATTGCGCGCCTGCTGATCAGTTATTCCTGCCCGGAGCAACTGATGCACACCGAACAATACCATCAGCGGAATGCCAAGCGAGACCAGATAATTGTCTCCGGCAAATCGCGACCAAACGACACCGATTGTGCAAACAAAAAGCAAAACGGCCGAGTGCGTGTTTCTCTGTTTTGTCCCGTTGGTCTGATAGTTCAGGAACCCGTTCGTTCTGAACAAGGTCAAAACGACACCCGTTAAGAATACACTCATAAGAACGAGTGTCGCGATGTTCCCGGTCAAAATCGTCGCCGTGTCGCGATAGCCAAGCAAGATCAGGCATTCGATCAGTGGCGTGATAGCCACCATGAAGAGATTGATACCAAGTAAAATGGGCTGTGGACGCAGCGTTTTCCTGACATAGGTAACGCAAACCGAGGCGGCCAGAACCGTGCCGATCCACCCGGCCAATCGCATATCATCCGTGGCCCGAAACAAAAGCATGAAAACCACGCCCGGCAGATTCTCAAACATCTCAAGCAGCAACCGCTTTTGGGTTTCGCTGGGCATTCTATAGATTTCCTTTTTGTAAATGCGCTTTTGGAATGTCGAGTGTGGGGTAAAATTACCCCAGTTCGAATGTTGTGATGCCGTAAATCCGGTCCAGATCAATACTTGGTGCGTGGCTGGAATACATGCGACCTGTTTCGAAGACTTTGGTCAAACCCAACTGTTGCGCCATTGCCATAGCATGCGCGTTGGGGTTGGGCATGTCGATGAAGACCTCCGCATCCATCTGATCGGCGGGAAGTGTAGCCAGCAGTGACATTAAAAGGGCTTGTGCGATCTCGGGATTGTTCGCAAATAGGGGGCCGACCTTGTACCCGCTCAAACATCGCCGCAGGGTTGCATAGCCCTTGACCTGACCATCTTCTTCGAACACGCGAGAGACGTGGCTGGGCGCACCGAGCCAGGCGTGAAGGAATGTGTCGCGCGGGGCAGGGAACAGGCCCCGATCATACGACCTCAGATCATCTGACAGGGCGCTGAGGGGTGTGATCTGATCGTGAAGGGACCGGCCCAGTTGACCTAGGATTTTACCCACCGTGCCCGAGAAGCGGTAATTGTCATAGGCCAGCTCGAACCCGAATTTTCGATAATTGTCCTGCTGTTCGACGACACCGTCCATGCCCATGTTCCGGTGCTGGCAATGCGCCTTGACCGCCTCGGCAACCTGCAGCCCATATCCCGATCCGCGATACTCGGGTTGCACGATATAAAAGCCTAAAAACGAGTAGTTATTGTCATAATTCACAGCAGAGGCCGATGCGATCATCTGCCCATCCAGGAAACCGCCCTTAAACCCTTCGGGGTCGGAACCGCGAAAGCAGACCGCGTCGTGTAGCCCTGGGTTCCAGCCTTCCTGGCCGGCCCAATCGACGGCCGTTTGTAATTCGTCTTCAGTCAAAGCGCGAACAGCGTATTCTGGCATCAGCGCACCTCTGTTGTGATTGCGTGCCATTCGAGAATGCCGCAACACCAGACAAAGAACCAGCATGTTTAGAGAGGTTTGTATCTGGAGCGGGCGAGGCGATTCGAACGCCCGACCCTAACCTTGGCAAGGTTATGCTCTACCCCTGAGCTACGCCCGCATCAGATACATATTTTCGACCATTCGGTCTCTCAATGGAGCGGGCGAGGCGATTCGAACGCCCGACCCTAACCTTGGCAAGGTTATGCTCTACCCCTGAGCTACGCCCGCGCCGTTGAGTGAGGAGGGGTGTATTAATTCCCAAGCAGGGCTTCAAGCGGAAAAAACAAAAAAGAGGAAAATTCTTTGCGACGGAAACGCGCCTCTTAACCGTTCAAGAACCAGAGCATCCAAGAATAAGAACGGTGGAGGTGACGAAAATGACGTATACTAAGGATCTGAAGATGGCGGCCCTGGCGGCGATGATTTTGCTGGCTACGGCGGTGTCTGGCAAAGGCGAGAATCGAATGGGCGATGTCGAATCAATTTTTACGGAATCCCCTCGAATCGAAACGCAGATTTTGGCGGGGTAATCCCCGCCATCCGGTTCACAGCGCCATCAAAAGGCTGGCTATGGCTGCTACCACAATCACGGCGAAGGTCAGCAACATGCCGATCTGGCGCAGAATCACGATCTGCGGTTTGCGGCCGAACCCATAGGCATGCAGCACGCGCCCGGCCAGAATGCCAAGGCCCAACAGATTGACCAACCAGCCACCGGCGCCCTGCAGCTCGACCATGGCGATCAGCAACAGGGCAAACGGTGCATATTCGGCAAAGTTGGAATGCGTGCGCATCACTTTGAGCATGTCGGTGTTGCCACCATCGCCGTAAGAAATCTTGTCGCCGCGGCGCTGCATGATGACCCGCACACTGAGCGCGACATAGAGAAGTGCCAGCAATGCGGCATAGACTGGGGTGATGGACAGCATGGTCTGCTCCTTTCAGGATCAAAAAAGGGCCGCCCGGTTCCCCGAACGGCCCTTGTTCCCGAAAAGGTTAGGTCGTTTATTCCAGTTCGACCAGTAGGTCCTTTGCGTCAATCTGGCTGCCCGGCTGAACATGCACAGCCTTGACCGTCGCATCGCGCTCGGCGTGGATGCCGGTTTCCATCTTCATCGCTTCGATGGTCAGCAGCATGTCGCCTTCCTTGACCTCCTGACCCGCAGCCACGGCGACGGTGGCCACCACACCTGGCATCGGCGCGCCGATGTGGTTGGGGTTGCCTGCCTCGGCTTTAGGACGGGACTGCGTGGTTGAGGTCACCAGTCGGTTTGGAACCCGGATCACGCGCGGTTGGCCGTTGAGTTCAAAGAACACTTTGACCTCGCCCTTTTCATCGGTCTCACCGATGGCCTGACAGCGGATTTCCAGTGTTTTGCCGGGGTCGATCTCGGCCGTGATCTCTTCGCCGGGTTCCATGCCGTAGAAGAAGGTGCGCGTGGGAAGAGTGCGCACAGGTCCGTAAGCCCGGTGACGCCCCATGTAGTCCAGGAACACCTTTGGATACATCAGATAGCCGTTCAGATCCTCGTCATCGACCTCTTTGCCTTCCAAAAGTTGGGACAGCTCGGCGCGTGTGCCTTCAAGGTCAACCGGTGGGACATCCTTGCCCGGGCGATCTGTGTTGGGTGTTTCATCCTTGAGGACCTTCGTGACGATAGTGTCGGGGAACCCGCCCGGAGGTTGACCCAAATTGCCGCGCATCATGTCCACAACCGAGTCGGGGAAGGCCACATCGGTATCCGGGTTTTCGACCTGTTCACGGGTCATGTTCTGGCTGACCATCATCAACGCCATGTCACCGACCACTTTCGACGAAGGTGTAACTTTCACGATGTCGCCGAACATTTGGTTTACGTCCGCGTACATCTGAGCCACTTCGTGCCAACGCTCCTCAAGTCCCAGAGACCGCGCCTGCGCCTTGAGGTTGGTGAACTGACCGCCGGGCATCTCGTGTAAGTAAACTTCAGAAGCCGGGGCCTGCAGGCTGGATTCAAAGGCCGCATATTGCTCCCGAACCGCCTCGAAATAATCGCTGATCTCACGGATGGCCTTGATGTCCAACCCGGTGTCGCGCTCGGTATGGCGCAGTGCTTCGACCACGGTGCCCAGCGTCGCCTGCGAAGTGTTGCCCGAGAAGCTGTCCATCGCGCAATCCACCGCGTCCACGCCCGCCTCGGATGCAGCGAGAATGGTGGCGCTGGCGATACCGGCAGTATCGTGTGTGTGGAAGTGGATTGGCAGGCCGACCTCTTCCTTCAGCGCACGGATCAGGATTTTGGCCGAGGCCGGTTTCAAAAGCCCCGCCATATCCTTCAGACCCAGAACGTGTGCACCTGCATCGCGCAGTTCTTTCGCCATGCCGACATAGTATTTCAGGTCATACTTGGCGCGGTCCGGGTCCAGAATATCTCCGGTGTAACAGACGGTGCCCTCACAGATTTTGCCGTTCTCAACCACGGCGTCCATGGCCACGCGCATATTCTCGACCCAGTTTAACGAGTCGAACACACGGAACACGTCGATGTTCTGCGATGCCTGACGCACGAACTCTTGCACAACGTTGTCAGGGTAATTGGTGTAGCCGACCCCGTTCGCGCCGCGCAGCAGCATCTGGGTCATCAGCTTCGGCATCGCCTCGCGCAGGTCGCGCAGGCGCTGCCACGGGCATTCCTGCAAGAAACGATAGGCCACGTCAAAGGTCGCGCCCCCCCAGCACTCGATCGAGAAGAGCTGGGGCAGGTTCGCTGCATAGGTCGGTGCCACTTTTATCATGTCGATCGAACGCATCCGGGTCGCCAGCAGAGACTGATGCCCGTCACGCATGGTTGTGTCGGTGATCAGAAGCTGGCGCTGCGCCTTCATCCAATCAGCAACGGCTTGCGGACCTTTTTGTTCCAGCAGGTTGCGAGCGCCCATCTGCGGCTCGGAGTTCGGTGCCGGGGGCTTTGCGTCTTTCAGATCAGCGCGAGGTTCGGGGCGGTCCTTGGTCTCGGGATGCCCGTTCACCGTGATGTCGGCGATGTAGGTCAGAACCTTGGTGCCCCGGTCGCGGCGGCGTTTAAAGGAGAACAGATCCGGCGTCGTGTCGATGAATTTGGTCGTATATTCATTCGACAAGAAAGTCGGGTGTTTGAGCAGGTTGATGACAAAGTCGATATTGGTGCTGACGCCGCGAATTCGGAATTCACGCAAAGCGCGGTCCATCCGGGCAATCGCAGCCTCGGGTGTCGGCGCCTTGGCGGTCACTTTGGTCAACAGCGAGTCGTAATAGCGCGTGATCACACCCCCCGCATAAGCGGTGCCGCCATCCAGACGGATGCCCATTCCGGTGGCCGAGCGATAGGCGGTGATACGACCGTAGTCGGGAATGAAGTTGTTTTGCGGGTCCTCGGTGGTGATCCGGGTTTGCAGCGCGTGGCCGGTCAGGTGCACATCCGACTGGCTGTTTGCGCCGGTGGCCTCGGCCAGAGTTTTGCCTTCGGCAATCAGGATTTGCGCCTGAACGATGTCGATACCGGTGACTTCTTCGGTGACGGTGTGTTCCACCTGAACACGTGGGTTGACCTCGATGAAGTAGAACTTGCCGGTTTCCATATCCATCAGGAATTCAACAGTGCCAGCACATTCATAATTCACATGGGCGCAAATCTTGCGACCCAGTTCGCAGATCTCGGTTCGCTGCTCTTCGGACAGATATGGCGCAGGCGCGCGCTCTACCACCTTCTGGTTCCGTCTCTGGACCGAGCAGTCGCGTTCATACAGGTGATAGATCTCACCATGCTTGTCGCCCAGGATCTGCACCTCGACATGGCGGGCGCGGATGATCATCTTTTCCAGATAACCCTCGCCATTGCCGAATGCGGCCTCGGCCTCGCGACGGCCTTCCAGAACCATCTCTTCCAGTTCATCCTCGGATAGGATCGGGCGCATACCGCGCCCGCCACCGCCCCACGACGCCTTGAGCATCAGGGGATAACCGATTTCTTTTGCCTCGGCCCGGATCGCATCCATGTCATCGCCCAGAACCTCAGTCGCCGGAATCACAGGCACACCCGCCGCGACGGCCACGCGGCGCGCGCTGGCCTTGTCACCCAAGGCGCGCATGGTTTCCGCCTTCGGGCCAATAAAGGTGATGCCGTTCTGCACGCAGGCATCGACAAAGTCCGGGTTCTCGGACAGCAGGCCATAGCCGGGATGGATCGCATCTGCCCCACATTCTTTAGCGACGCGGATGATCTCATCGATGCTCAGGTAGGCCGCAACAGGCCCCATCCCTTCGCCAATGCGATAGGCTTCGTCCGCTTTGAACCGATGCAAGCCCAGCTTGTCCTCTTCGGCAAAGACGGCAACGGTGCGTTTGCCCATCTCATTGGCGGCGCGCATAACGCGAATGGCAATCTCGCCTCGGTTGGCGATCAGGATCTTGGTGAATTCAGTCATGTCGAGTCCCGGTCCTACTTGTTTGGCCGTGTTGATAGGCGGACAATACGCGCACGTATATCAGTCGTTCTGGGTAGAACCGGCATGTTAACGCTCGCAAACGCCCCCTATTAGCGCTATTTATCTAATAACGCTGCACCGCAGCATCGGCAAGCGGCACGACTGGGGGCAGGTGATTCAGCGACACAGCCCCCATTTGACCCATATTCGCGTGCATATCCTGCCGCAAAATGTCGATGACATGGGCAGGGCCTTTGGCGCCGAGGGCGGCCAGCCCATACATGAAGCCACGGCCCAGCATCACAAAATCGGCCCCAAGGGCCTTGGCACGCAAGATGTCCAGACCACCTTCGATACCACTGTCGAAGATCAGGGGCAGGTCTGTGGCCGCGCGGATTGCAGGCAAGGCGTCGATTCCGGCAGGGGCACCATCGAATTGTCGTCCGCCGTGATTCGATATCCAGATGGCGTCGACGCCAGCCCGCTGCAATGGCTCGGCATCTTCAGGGCGCTGCACGCCTTTCACGAGCAGCGGGCCATCCCAGGCATCGCGCAGCCAGTGAACATAGTCCATGTCCGGAGACGTGCGGAGCAGATACCCAACATGGGCCGTCGGGGGCAAGTTGCTGGAGTTGTCCGTATACTTGTCCAGTGTCCGCATCCGCGGCGGCCCGCTGCGCGCTATTCCAAGCGCCCATTCCGGCCGCATCGCGATTTGGGCTAGCAGGCGCGGCGTCAATCTTGGTGGATTGGTCAGGCCCGAGCGTGTCTGCCGTTCGCGCCGGGATGCAACCGGAACGTCTGCGGTCATCACAAGCGTCGTAAAGCCAGCATCCCGGACCCGATTCAGAAGATCCTTACGAATGTCCGGGTCCTTTGGCGGATAAAGCTGAAACCATGCGTTGTCACCCAGATGCGGCGCGACGTCCTCGGGGCTTTGGCAGGCAACGTTGGATAGGGTAAATGGCAGACCGACGCTTGCGGCAGCGCGGGCAAGATGAGCTTCGGCGTCAGGCCAAATCAGGCCGGCCATACCGATCGGGGCAACGCCGAACGGTAATGGGTAGGTCTGACCCAGGAACTCGGTCGAAGTGTCAAATTCCAATGGTCCGTGCAGGATAGACGGCAGGAAACCGACGCGGTCCAATCCCTCGCGATTGCGGCGCAGCGTGGCTTCAACCCCGGTTCCGCTGTCCAGATACTCCCAGACAAAGTGAGGAATCCTGCGCTGGGCGCGGTGTTTCAGATCGGCGATGCCGGGAAAGCGACTATGAAGGTCCATGGGGATTGATCGGACCTAAGGCGCGATTCGGCAAGGATTTTAAGCCGTTGATTTCCCACCAGTGGCTTTTACCGGCTTTT
This sequence comes from Ruegeria atlantica, assembly GCF_001458195.1. Classification (GTDB taxonomy): domain Bacteria; phylum Pseudomonadota; class Alphaproteobacteria; order Rhodobacterales; family Rhodobacteraceae; genus Ruegeria; species Ruegeria atlantica. The sequence goes on from NZ_CYPU01000073.1 coordinate 17,192, forward strand.
TGAGCTGGGAAATCTGCTGTGAGTCACTTCCGCTGCCGGCGACCTGCACTTGATTGCGACCTTTGTCCTTTGCCGCATACAGCGCATCATCCGCAGCGCGCATCAGATCCTGCGGCATCGTGCCATGCGCCGGATAATGCGAAACCCCAACCGAGATCGTGATACGGGGCAGGGATTTCTCACCGTAGCGCACCGAGACGGCCTCGACCGCTTGCCGCAACTGTTCGGCGCGGGTGATTGCGTCGTCCGATGTATTGTCGGGTAGGATCAGCATGAATTCTTCGCCACCAATGCGACAGGCAACCTCGTCCCGGTCGCAGCCCTGTTCCAAAGCAGCCCCAACGGCGCGCAACACCATGTTACCGGCATCATGCCCATGAGTGTCGTTGAACTTCTTAAAATGATCCACATCCACGGCAATCAGGCTGAGCGGTGCGCCGGTTTGCTGACTGCGGTTGATTGATTTACGCAGGGTTTCAAGCATATGCCGCCGGTTGAACAGCCCGGTCAAAGGGTCCCGGACGGACTGGTCATGCAACTGATCGCGCATCCGTACATTGGCAATCGCCATACTGATCTGTTCGGCGCTGAGCTGTGCCAGCTTTTTACTTGTATGAAAGGCCTCATCTGTCCCCTCAAGGGCGCGGAGGTGTAGAAGGCCGACCGTCTCCCCATGCGCTAGAATTGGAAAGCAGAAATAGGGCCGTCCGTCATGTGGTTCGGCGTGTTCACAGGCAAAGTCGATCTCGGACGCGCCGTATTCATAGGTTCGGCCACGCCGAAGCCCCCAACACCCTTCGGGATGGATGTGCGCCTTATGGGTCCCGCCATTCCAACTGGCAGAGCCATCCAGGACGTCGCGCGAGTTGGAATACACGTAAACGCTGCCCTCAGCCTCGGGTAGGATATGGGTCATGAAGCGCGAGACCATATCGAACGGCTCGTCCAAGGACCGGCTGGATTGTAACCACTCGTTCAATTCGCCCAGCAATCGGACTTCGCGGGCCAGGCGCAGCTGATCTTCCATCAGATCACGCTCTTTGGCGGATTGTTTTTGCAGCGCCCGCAATTGCAAGCGGTTCGCCCTGTAGCTGGCAAAGGACACGGCAACAAGCGCAAGCAAGGCGATGCCGCTTAGAATGGTCAATGAAATCCTAAGCCGCGAGATGAACGTGGTGCGCAAGTCGGAGATATCAGTAAAGAATTCAATGGCGCCGATGAAACGCCCATTCTTGGCCACCGGCATAAAGACTTCGGCAACATGGTGCTGCGTTGCGTTCAGGATATTGTCGGTATGCAGATCAAGCCCGTCGATCTCGGACAGTGGAACAACTTCCTGAATATAGTGAATCATTCCTCTGGCAACGTCGCTGCGAAAGAAATCACGGTTTTCAACACTGCCTACCTCAGTCGGACGAGTCGACCAGATGACACGCCCGTTCGAGTCGAGCAATTTGAAGCGGCAAACATCAGAAGCTTCGGGCATCGCGGCCAGAAATTCGGCGTCATGCGCATCAATCACGCCGGTCTTAAGCGCGGTCTCGGGGTCCTCCAGATGCAAGACGACACGGCGCTTCCACAGCTCGGCTTGCTTGAGAATGTCGACCTTTAGCATCCTGTCGACCAGCGGCGCAGGCAATTTGTAAATTCCCCAGCCGCTTCCAATTGCCAGAGAAATCAGCAACATGCTGATACCGATCCATTTCAGCCGGTGATTTACGGCCCCCCGATTATCCTGAGTCATACCTTCGCGCTCCCACAGCAATTTACTGATCATCGCGGCGGGTGTTTTACAGATGGTTAACGAAGCCGTTCTCAGTCCAAGTCGCTTGATTAGAATTGATCGTAATGGAGTAACAAAATCTATGCGAACAAGGCGTGAACAAACCCTTTCCCTCGGCCAACATCCAGCGTAGTTTGAAAAGATGAGCAGTTTTGACGAAATGGACGCCTTCGAGGGCGCATCCCTGTCCGCGCGCGCCATGGCCGCGCGCCCTATGCCGTATCTGGACGAGCTGAACCCGGCGCAACGTGACGCGGTCGAGCGACTGGATGGGCCTGTCCTGATGCTGGCAGGCGCAGGTACGGGCAAAACCAAGGCACTGACCGCGCGTATCGCGCATCTGCTTAGTACCGGGCGGGCGCGCCCCAACGAGATCTTGTCGGTAACTTTCACCAACAAGGCCGCGCGCGAGATGAAGAACCGCGTGGGCCGTTTGTTGGGGCAACCAGCCGAGGGGATGCCTTGGCTGGGCACATTCCACTCGATCTGCGTCAAGCTGCTGCGCCGGCACGCGGAACTGGTCGATCTGAAATCGAATTTCACCATTCTGGATACGGATGATCAGTTGCGGCTGCTCAAACAGCTGATTCAAGCGGCTAATATTGATGACAAACGCTGGCCTGCGCGCATGTTGGCCGGCATCATTGATGACTGGAAGAACCGCGCCCTGACGCCCGACAAAGTGCCGGCAGCCGATGCGGGGGCTTATAACCACAAAGGTCTCGAGATCTACGCGCAGTACCAAACTCGTCTGCGAGAGCTGAACGCGGTAGATTTTGGCGACCTACTGTTGCACATGGTCACGATCTTCCAGACTCATCAGGATGTGTTGGAGCAATACCAACGCTGGTTCCGCTACATTCTCGTGGACGAATACCAGGATACCAACGTCGCCCAATACCTGTGGCTGCGGCTGCTGGCCGGGGCGCACAAGAACATTTGCTGCGTAGGCGATGATGACCAATCGATCTATGGCTGGCGCGGGGCCGAAATAGGCAACATCCTGCGGTTCGAAAAGGACTTTCCCGGCGCTTACGTGGTGCGGTTGGAACAGAACTATCGCTCGACCCCGCATATCCTGGCCGCTGCGTCCAATGTCATACGGGGCAATGAAAACCGCCTGGGCAAGGAACTTTGGACCGACGCACAAGAGGGCGAAAAAGTTCGTCTGATCGGCCACTGGGATGGCGAGGAAGAGGCCCGCTGGATCGGTGAAGAGATCGACGCGATGCAAGGCGGAACACGGGGCGCGCGGCCCTTTAATTTGGATGAGATTGCCATTCTGGTCCGTGCTTCGCATCAGATGCGCGCGTTTGAAGACCGGTTTCTGACCATCGGTCTGCCCTACAAGGTCATAGGCGGCCCGCGATTCTATGAACGGATGGAGATCCGCGACGCGATGGGTTATTTCCGACTGGTGGTCAGCCCCGGCGACGATCTGGCCTTCGAGCGGATCGTGAATACCCCGAAACGCGGCCTTGGTGACAAGGCGCAGCAGACGATTCAGATGACGGCGCGGGAAAATGGCGTGTCGCTGGTCGATGGCGCCCGGATTGCTGTCGATAATGGGCTAATCAAAGGCAAAGGCGGCAAAGCACTGCGCGAGTTGATCGACGGGTTGGCGCGTTGGAACGCGATGACGCGCGGGCCCAAGATCGAAGTCGATGATGATTCTGTGATTGATGACGGCACAGCTCCGATGCGGTTTGGTGAGCCAGAGGTGTCACATATCGAGTTGGCGCAGATCATCCTGGACGAATCCGGTTATACGGCCCACTGGCAGAACGAGAAAACGCCCGAGGCTCCGGGGCGTTTGGAAAACCTCAAGGAGCTGGTCAACCAACTGGATAATTTTGAGAATCTGCAAGGGTTTTTGGAGCATGTCAGCCTGGTGATGGATAACGAGAAGGAATCGGACGGGGCAAAAGTCTCGATCATGACCCTGCACGCGGCAAAGGGGCTGGAGTACCCGGCCGTGTTCCTGCCGGGGTGGGAAGACGGGTTGTTCCCGTCACAAAGGTCGATGGACGAATCCGGAATCAAGGGGCTCGAGGAAGAACGGCGATTGGCCTATGTTGGCATCACACGCGCGGAAGAGATCTGTACGATTTCTTTTGCGGCCAATCGTCGGGTGTTTGGTCAATGGCAAAACGCGATGCCGTCGCGGTTCATTGACGAGTTGCCTGAAGATCATGTCGAAGTTCTGACACCGCCGGGGCTGTATGGGGGTGGTCAGCCGACTGCCGGTATCGAAACCCGTGCGGCCGCGGCCAATGTCTATAACTCCCCCGGTTGGCGGCGATTGCAGGCCCGGCAGGGGCAGTATGGAACGTCCCAACCCCGCGAAAGCCGCAACACGGTGATTGACGCGACTGCGGTCGCCAGTTTCACCCTTGGCGAGCGCGTGTTTCATCAGAAATTCGGCTATGGCGCGGTGATCGGCATCGAAGGCGACAAGGTTGAGGTCGATTTCGAAAAAGCCGGATTGAAAAAAGTGGTTTCCCGCTTTCTGTCCGCCAAGGATGATGTGCCGTTCTAAACGCTATAGCCCTTCAACCAGTACCATGTTTGCCGTCGCGGTTTTGTGCCGGATTTCCGCCAGCTTGATATAGTCTGGGTCGTCTTTCCACGCCTTGGCCGCGGCAAGAGATGGAAACTCTATCAACACAATTCCGTCTTCGGGCCATACGCCCTCGACCAATTCCACGGGTTTGGAGGATATCGTCAGCAGGCGACCTCCATGCCGGTCAAGGATCGGCATGAAGCCTTCAAGGTATTTCTGGTACCCGTCTGGGTCGTGAATGGAAATCTGGGCGATGAAATATGCGGCCATCGGAAGCTCCTGAAATACTGGTCAGGGCTTCAGTTTACATCTCGGTGCGAAAAACAAAAACGGCGGTTCCCAGGGAGGAGGAGAGGGAACCGCCGTTCTTTTCAACATCAGGGCAGGGAGGAGGAGAGCCCTGATGTATCCGAACCCGGGTTTGATCCCGGTATGAGGAAGACGCAGCGACGTCAGGGAGGAGGAGAGACGTCGCCGCGTGCTTTCAACACCGGGAAAGGGAGGAGTACCCGGTGTGTCACGTCCCGGCGTTCAAGGCCGGTATAAAGGGCGGCGACATCAGGGAGGAGGAGAGATGTCGCCGCTGAAATACAGGTCCAAAAGGGAGGAGGAAGGACCTGATCTCGATGTTTCTGTGTCGCTTAACGCGCGACGTGCTCTTCGGCCGCTTGCTGAGCCAGGCGGCGGATCATTGAGCGGTGAAGCCCCAGATCAGCCAGTTCGCGGTTCGACAGATCAGACAGTTCGTGAACTGTCTGGCGATAGACGCGATATCGGGTGAACCGGGTCTTTGCCGCCTCGAACAGCGAAGCCAGGCTAACTGCCGGTGCGCCTTTGAGCGCGGTGTTCTGTGTTGCTACAGCCATTTGCTTTACTCGATGTATTCGTTGTTGCCGGTGTTGTCCGACGCTTGCTTGAGATTGAAAATAATCAAATGCTGCGATTGCACAATACCGGACAACGTCAATGCTGCTATGCAGCAAATGCATAGATATCAACCGGTTGCCAGTGTGGGTTTGGTCGAGCCAATAAAATAAGGCCTTCAGTGAGTGTTTCCCCTAGGGAAGGCCTCAACAAGGTTTTCTGAATTTTCGTGTCTGCGCGTCTTTTGAGCGTAGTTTGTCAATTCTTGTGCGCTTTGTGTATTGGACGGGCCAGGCGCGCGGCGGCTGACATGATGATTTCTGATCGTGGGAATTCATGGGCGTCAGCTGGGGCGGCGCAGAATCCACATGTGGCTGAGGTTAAAAAATTGGGATGATTCGTTAACCCAGTGGCCCATTTTCGCTATGCTCATCATAAAATATCACCTCTGGGAGAATTTTCTGGGAAATTATGGGAATATTTGGGGTGGCTCCGAAATTGGCCTATTTAGTATACTGATAATATAAATCGCCTACAATTGGTGTCTGCGGGGTGGTTTTCTTTCCCAGTTGCGTTGGCTAAACTGTGATTCTGAACATGGGGTCGGCAAATTTTCTGTTGATTTCCATGAATTCCCATGTCATCCCTAGTTCATCCGATGAGGACGAGGCACATGGGGCGCCAAACGACCCCGAACCAATAAAAACAGGTTTCATACAGGCATCTCGCTTTCATCAATCAAGAGATCCGGCGCGCGGGCGAGCAGACATCCCCCCAGGTGGCGCGCGCAGCTGGACATCCCGCACAGCGGGTCAATGCGGCGGGTTGATCAGTGGCAGCAGATCAACCCGCCGTTTTTCATCTGGGGGAGTGAATTTTAAGTGGGGCGCAAGCGGAAGGGACAGTCGTCTTGGCGCGCAGGTTTAGAGGTGAAAGCCACCACAAGGTGGATACGAAGGGCAGGGTGTCGATCCCGGCCTCGTTTCGCCGTGTGCTTGAATCCTCTGACCCGAACTGGCAGCCCGGCGACACTCCTGAGCTTGTAATTGTCTACGGCGACCACCGACGCAAATTCTTGGAATGCTATACTATGCAGGCGATCGAAGAGGTCGATGCCAAGATCGATGCGCTGCCGCGCGGGTCGATGCAGCGGAAGATGTTGCAGCGCATGTTCCACGGTCAGTCTTTCCCGACCACAGTGGATGAAACCGGCCGTCTGGTGCTGCCGGCCAAGCTGCGCAACAAGATCAATCTTGAAGGTGAGGCATTCTTTATCGCCGCGGGTGACACGTTCCAGATTTGGAAGCCGGAAACTTACGATTCCGAAGAATTGGCTGCGGCAGAAGAGTGGTTGGACGAACAGCCCGAGGACTTTGATCCTTTGGAGTTCCTTGACGGCACCGGGGATGCGTAACGGCATGGCCGGCGCTAACACCCCTTCCGATAAACCTCATATTCCCGTTCTGCTGCGTCCATTGCTGGCTGCTGTTGCGCCCGTGTCGGGCGTCTGGCTGGATGGAACGTTTGGCGCAGGCGGATATACAAAGGGCCTGCTGGACGCCGGCGCAGATAAGGTCATCGGCGTGGACCGTGATCCGTTGGCGTTTGAAATGGCGGTGGATTGGGTCGGAGATTATGGCGACCGGCTTGTGATGCAGCCGGGTGTATTCTCGCGCATGGACGAATACGCACAGGATCTGGATGGTGTCGTTCTGGATCTGGGTGTGTCGTCGATGCAGCTCGACCTGGCGGAACGCGGATTTTCTTTCATGAAGGACGGCCCGCTCGATATGCGTATGAGTCAGGAGGGCGAAAGCGCGGCAGATTTGGTCAATACTGCAACCGAGGAACAACTGGCTGATATCCTGTATCATTATGGCGAAGAGCGTGCCAGCCGCCGCATTGCCAAGGCCATCGCCAAAGCGCGTGCGGAAGAGCCGATAACAACAACTCTGCGCCTGGTTCAGATCATCGAATCCTGTTTGCCGCGTCCCAAGCCGGGGCAGTCCCACCCTGCAACGCGCAGTTTTCAGGGCCTGCGGATCGCAGTGAATGCTGAATATGAAGAGCTGTATCAGGGCCTTATGGCTGCTGAGCGCGCTTTGAAGCCGGGCGGGCAACTGGCAGTCGTGACGTTCCATTCCATCGAAGACCGGATGGTCAAACGGTTCTTTCAGTCCCGTGCGGGCAAAACGGGCCGGGCCAATCGCTATGCGCCCGAGATTGAGCAGGAGCTGCCGCAGTTCACGCTTAAGACTCGTAAGGCCGTGGGGCCGGATGATCAGGAGCTGCAGGAAAATCCGCGTTCACGCTCGGCAAAGCTGCGTGTTGCAATTCGAACGGATGCGCCGTCGGGGGAAATTGATGCCCGCGCCGTTGGCATGCCGCAACTAGGGGGAAGAGCAAAATGAAGAGTGTTTTGTATGTGTTGACTGCTCTGTCCGTGTTTGGACTGGCGCTGTGGGCGTATCAGGAAAACTATCGCACGCAGCAGGTGGTGAAGGAAACGCAGAAGCTGCAGCGCGAAATTGGTATGGCTCAGGTGAAGCTGGCGGTTTTGAACGCCGAATGGGCTTATCTGAACCGCCCCGATAGGTTGCGTGAGCTTGCAGATCTAAACTTTGAACGGCTGGGCCTTTTGCCCTTGCGGGCCGAGCAGTTCGGTCGCGCCGATCAGATTGCCTATGCGGAAGATCCTGACCTGCCGATCGTCGACCCGATCGAGCTGCAGGCCATCACGAACATTCAGGCGCTGGGTGAGGTGCAGATCCCATGACCCGCACGCCGCTGCGCCCTCTGGCCCGAATCCTTGACGCGCGCTCGCGGGGCGAGAATCCCAAAGCCATCGAGCGCGAAAATATCCGCAAGCGTCACGAAGACATGAAAGACCGCAGCCGCACCCGCGCTGAGGGCCGCTTGCTGGTGCTGGGTCTGTTCTTTTTCTGCGCCTTTTCGGTCGTGGGCGTTCGGATGGGCATGTTGGCCACGTCTGAAGCGCAGGAGCCTGTCGCCTCGGCCCCCGGTGCCGCCATCGCGATGCAGCGCGCCAACATCGTAGACCGGGAAGGGCGCATTCTTGCGACCAATCTGGACACTTATTCGGTATATGCGCAGCCGCCGCTGATGATCGACCCGATTGCTGTCGCTGATCAGCTTGTCGCGATCTTCCCCGATCTGGAAAAAGAACGCCTGGTCAATGATTTCACTGGGAATCGCAAATTCCTGTGGATCAAAAAACGTATCTCGCCCGAACAGAAACAAGCCGTGCACGATATCGGTGACCCGGGCATTCTGTTCGGCCCGCGTGAGATGCGGTTGTACCCGAATGGCCGTCTGGCGGCGCATATCCTTGGCGGGTCAAGCTTTGGGCGCGAAGGTGTCAGTGCTGCCGAAGTGATCGGTGTGGCCGGTGTTGAAAAGCAATTCGACGACTACCTGCGTGATCCCGCGAATGGGACTAAGCCGCTGCAGCTCTCGCTGGACCTGACAGTGCAAGCCGCCGTTGAGCAGGTGCTGATTGGCGGCATGAAGATCATGAACGCCAAGGGGGCGTCGGCGGTTCTTATGAACGCGCATACGGGCGAGGTGATCTCGGCGGCCTCATTGCCGTCCTTCGATCCCAATGATCGCCCACGCCCGCCGACCTCGGGGTTCGATCCCTCAGACAGCCCGCTGTTCAATCGCTATGTTCAGGGCGTTTATGAACTGGGGTCTGTGTTTAAGATTTTCACCGCTGCGCAGGCGGTTCAGCTGGGGTTGGTGAATTCAAATACGATCATCGATACCTCAGGGCCAATGAAAATCGGCCGTTTCCCGATTGGCGAGTTCAACGGCAAGAACTATGGCAAGATCAGCGTAGCCGATGTGATCGTCCACAGCTCGAACCGAGGCACCGGGCGGCTGGCGTTGCAGATCGGCGCGCAGCGGCAGCAGAATTTCTTGGAATCGCTTGGTATGTTCGATCCCACCCCGTTTGAAATCGTCGAAGCCAAGGGCGGTGAACCGCTGAAGCCCAAAAAATGGGGCGAACTGAGCACGGTGACCATCTCATACGGTCATGGTCTGTCGACCAGCCCCATGCACCTGGCGGCGGGGTACGCGGCGATTGCCAATGGCGGGCACTATGTAAGCCCGACGATCCTGCGCAAAAATGGGCCACAATACGGTCCTCGGGTGATGTCTGATAACGCGGCAAACCAGGCGCAGAACATGTTGCGCCGGGTGGTAACAGATGGCACCGCCAGTTTTGGCGATGTGGCAGGCTATGATGTGGCCGGTAAGACCGGCACCGCAGATAAGCCCAAGCCGCGTGGTGGTTATTACGACGACAAGGTGATTGCGACCTTCGCGACGTTCTTTCCCGCCTATGACCCAAAATACGTCCTGATCGTAACGTTGGACGAACCATCCATCCTTGCTTATGGCGAAAAGCGCCGTACGGCAGGCTGGACAGCGGTTCCTGTGGCCGCAGAATTGATCGGGCGCATCGCACCTTTGCTGGGCCTGCGTCCTCGGGTTGAGCCTGAGGCCGGCGCTGCTATAACGCTGACCTCAAATTAGGCTGTCCAAACGAGGTGGGTCATGGGCGCAAGGACAAAGAAACTCAGCCAACTGGCCCTGACCGCCCGAGGTGGCACCAATCCTGATATCACAGGGCTGGCGGTCGACAGCCGCGAAGTCAAAGACGGTTTCCTCTTTGCGGCACTTCCCGGTACACGTGTTCATGGCGGTGAGTTCATTCAATACGCTTTGCGTATGGGGGCCGCAGCCATCCTGACGGATGCTGAAGGGGCAGAGATCGCAGCCGAGGAACTGGCCGCATCAGATGCGGCGCTGATCGTGCTCGAGGACCCGCGTCAGGCGCTGGCCGGGTGCGCTGCGCTGTGGTTCGGAGCGCAGCCTAAAACCATCGTTGCGGTTACTGGCACCAATGGCAAAACCTCGGTCGCGACATTTGTTCGCCAGATATGGACCGAACTTGGTCACGCCGCGGTCAACCTCGGGACCACAGGGGTTGAGGGGGCGTGGACCGCACCACTAGCCCATACAACGCCCGAACCAATCACTTTGCATCGTTGCCTGTATCAGGTTGCGGAGAACGGAGTGACTCATGCTGCGATGGAGGCATCCTCGCACGGGTTGGAACAGCGCCGCTTGGATGGGGTACAGCTGGCTGCGGCGGGGTTTTCGAACTTCACTCAGGACCATCTGGACTACCACGAAACGTTTGAGGCGTATTTCAACGCCAAGGCAGGTCTGTTTGATCGGGTCTTGCCGCAAGACGGCACTGTTGTCGTCAACATGAGCGATCCCAAGGGCGCTCAGGTCCTCCGAATTGCCAAAGACCGGGGGCAGAAGGTTTTGACCGTTGGGCTTGGGGAAGCAGACCTGTGCCTGATGAATCAGCGGTTTGACGCAACAGGTCAGGACCTGCGGTTCTCTTGGCAGGGCAAGATATTCCAAACCCGTTTGAATCTGATCGGCGGTTTTCAGGCTGAAAATATCTTGTTGGCCTGCGGTTTGGTTATTGCTGCAGGGGAAGAGCCTGAACACGTTTTCGAAACCCTGCCGCATCTCACGACGGTTCGTGGACGCATGCAGCTGGCCGCGACGCGAGAGAATGGGGCAGCGGTTTTTGTAGATTACGCTCATACACCTGACGCAGTGGCGACCGCACTCAAGGCACTTCGCCCGCATGTGATGGGCCGCCTGATCGCCATTGTCGGCGCGGGCGGTGATCGCGACGCGACCAAGCGCCCGCTGATGGGGCAAGCCGCCGCCAACCACGCAGATGTGGTTTTCGTCACCGACGACAACCCGCGCAGCGAAGATCCGGCCACCATACGCACCGCCGTTATGGATGGGGCACCAGAGGCAACTGAGGTCGGCGATCGGGCCGAGGCCATCTTGCGCGGGATAGACGCGCTGCAACCCGGGGACGCGCTTTTGATTGCGGGCAAAGGGCATGAAACCGGTCAGATCGTTGGCGATCAGGTTCTGCCATTTGATGATGTCGAACAGGCCAGCATCAGTGTGGCCGCACTGGACGGGAGGGTGGCATGACATTGTGGGCTGCAGCCGAGGCCGCCGAGGCAACCGGTGGACGCGTCACTTCGGATTGGGCGGTCAATGGTGTGTCGATCGACACGCGCACCATCCAGCCCGGTGACCTTTTCGTCGCACTCACAGCCGCGCGGGACGGGCATGAATTTGTGGCACAGGCTTTGGAAAAAGGCGCTGGGGCAGCCTTGGTGTCGCGTATTCCCGAGGGCGTACCCGAAGATGCGCCCTTGCTGATCGTCGAAGACGTGCAGTTGGGGCTTGAGGCGCTGGGGTGCGCGGGTCGTGACCGCTGCGACGCGCGGGTGCTCGGGGTGACCGGGAGCGTCGGCAAGACATCGAGCAAGGATATGCTAGCCACCATTTTGGAAACGCAGGGAAAAACTCATGCCAGCGTTGCCAGCTACAACAATCACTGGGGCGTGCCGCTGACCTTGGCGCGGATGCCGCGTGATACAGAATTCGCGGTGATCGAAATTGGTATGAACCACCCCGGAGAGATTTCCCCGCTGGCGCAGCAAGCCCGCCCGCATGTGGCGCTGGTTACGACAGTGGCGGCAGTACACCTCGAAGCGTTTGAATCGGTGGCCGGTATTGCTCATGAAAAGGCCGCAATTTTTGACGGCCTGACGGAGGACGGTGCGGCCATCCTGAACGCAGATATCGACCATGCGTACATCCTGCGCGATTGTGCGCGGGATTTAGGCGCGAAAACGGTAGATTTCGGCCGCAATGGCACTGACTACTCATTGACCGATGTAACCCAAGAGGCTGACTCGGTTCATGCAAAGGCAACAGTCGCAGGGCGGACGTTTGCGTTTGACGTACAATCAGCGGGCACGCATTTCGCCATGAACGCACTGGGGGCTTTGGCGGCCTGTGTCGAATTGGGCGTCGATCTGGATCAGGCGATTGCAGGTCTCGGCGGATGGTCGCCGGTCAAGGGGCGCGGGGTGCGCGAACAAATCGCGTTGACCGACGGCGGTCGGATCGAACTGCTGGATGACAGCTATAACGCCAACCCGACGTCGATGGAGGCTGCACTGGATGTTTTGGCCGCGGCGCAAGGGCATCGTCGTATCGCTTTTCTTGGGGATATGAAGGAGTTGGGGTCGGAGGAAACTGCTATGCATGCGGCGATGGCGGAGGTTTCGGCTATGCGGCGCGTGGACAAAGTGCATTGCGTCGGCCCGCTGATGAAGGCGCTGTACGATGCACTTCCGGCGGATAAACGCGGGCTCTGGTTCGAGACTAGCTCCGAGATGGCGGTTCAACTGCCCGAGCTTGTTCGGGCCGGTGACACTGTGTTGGCCAAGGGATCGCTGAGCATGGCATTGGCGCAGATTGTTGACGGTTTGCGTAAAATGGGGCAAGGGGGCGCGCTTGATTGATGATCGCGCCCGCCACCTCAGTGTGAGAAAGGTTTTGAAATGCTCTATTGGTTGACCGCCCTGTCGGACGGAGGAGATTTTTTCAACCTCTTCCGCTATATCACGTTCCGCGCAGGCGGCGCCTTTTTGACCGCGCTGATTTTCGGTTTTCTCTTTGGCAAACCGCTGATCAACGTGCTGCGCAAAAAGCAGGGCAAGGGCCAGCCGATCCGGGATGATGGGCCCGAAGGGCATTTTTCGAAGGCGGGCACACCGACGATGGGCGGGCTGCTGATCGTGGGCGCGCTGATGACATCGACATTGATCTGGGCACGGTGGGACAATCCCTATGTCTGGATGGTTCTGTTTGTAACCCTGGCCTATGCGGCGATCGGGTTTGCTGATGACTATGCGAAGGTGTCGAAACAGAACACCAAGGGCGTTTCGGGTAAAATGCGTATGGCACTGGGGGTTATCATCGCAGTTCTGGCCTCGGCCTGGGCCACGCTGCACCATCCCGAGGCCCTGCAGAACCAGCTGGCGCTGCCCATTTTCAAGGATACACTGATCAATCTGGGCATGTTCTACATACCCTTCTCGATCGTCGTGATCGTAGGAGCGGCCAACGCTGTGAACCTGACCGATGGTCTGGATGGTCTGGCCATCATGCCGGCGATGATCGCGGCTTCGACGCTGGGAGTGATTGCCTATGCCGTTGGGCGGGTCGACTTTACCGAATATCTGGATGTCCATTACGTGCCCGGAACAGGTGAGATTTTCGTCTTTACCTCGGCCCTGTTCGGTGCCGGTCTTGGCTTCCTTTGGTACAACGCGCCACCAGCTGCGGTGTTCATGGGCGACACCGGATCGCTGGCGCTGGGAGGTGCATTGGGTGCCATCGCGGTAGCCACCAAACACGAACTGGTTTTGGCGATCGTGGGTGGTTTGTTCGTGGTCGAAGCGCTGAGCGTGATCATCCAGGTGCTGTATTTCAAACGTACTGGACGTCGGGTGTTCCTGATGGCGCCGATCCATCACCACTATGAGAAAAAGGGCTGGGCAGAGCCGACGATCGTGATCCGGTTCTGGATCATCTCGCTAATCCTGGCAATGATCGGTCTGGCAACGCTGAAAGTCCGGTAACGCTCCCGTCAGGCTCGGCGGACCTGCGGTCCACCTGTCACCTGTTGGGCCGGCTCGCACTGACGCGCGAGCCTTTTGCCACCCTTGCCATCGGTGATTTCTTCGGTGCAGTGTGGCGGCCAAATTTAAGTCAATAAAAGGTAGGCAGTATGATCCCGGTCAAAGGGTTTTCAGGGCAGAAGGTTGCGGTTCTGGGGCTTGGCCGGTCGGGGCTGGCCACGGCGCGTGCCCTGCAGGCAGGTAAAGCTGAGCCTGTGTGTTGGGATGACAATCCTGCCGCCCGGGAAGTGGCTGAGGCTGAAGGGTTCGTCTGTGCCGATCTGCGCCGTCATGGAGCGTTTGACGATATCGCCACGCTGATCGTTTCGCCCGGTATTCCTCATCTCTATCCTGACCCCAATCCAATTGTGGCTGCGGCGCTTGAGGCCGGTGTCCCGGTCGATAACGACATCGGGCTGTTTTTCCGATCCTTTGCAGGGCCTGAGTGGAACAATTATGACTCTCCGCCGCGTGTGATCGCGGTGACCGGGTCGAACGGGAAATCGACCACCGCGGCTTTGATCCACCATATCCTGACCGAAGCCGGGCGCGAGGCACAGCTAGCGGGTAATATCGGGCGTGGTGTGCTGGATATTGATCCGGGCGGTGACGGTTCGGTGGTTGTGTTGGAGTTGTCCAGCTATCAAACAGAACTGGCCCGCGCCCTGACGCCGGATGTGGCCGTTTTCACCAACCTGTCGCCCGACCATCTTGACCGCCACGGCGGGATGGGGGGCTATTTCGCGGCCAAGCGTCGGTTGTTCGCCGAGGGCGGACCGGATCGCGCCGTGATTGGCCTTGATGAAAAAGAGGGCGCGTTTCTGGCTGGTCAGTTGGCGGAGGGCCGCGCGGACGATCGGGTCATCCGGGTGTCGGTTGCGCGCAAACTGACGGGACCCGGATGGCAGGTGTTTGCCCGTAAAGGGTTCTTGTCGGAATACCGCAAGGGACGGCAAGCAGGTTCGATTGACCTGCGCGCAATCACGGGCCTTCCCGGCGCGCATAACCACCAAAACGCCTGTTCGGCTTATGCCGCCTGTCGCGCGCTTGGGCTGGCACCGCGCGTGATCGAAGACGCGCTGCACAGCTATCCGGGCCTGCCGCATCGCAGCCAGATCATCGCCGAAGTGGGTGGTGTTACTTATGTGAATGACTCAAAAGCCACCAATGTGGACAGCGCTCTCAAGGCGTTGAGCGCCTTCAGGAAGGTCCGCTGGGTCTGTGGGGGGCTTGAGAAGGAAGGCGGTGTCGCCGCTCTGAACGCAGCCGCAGACCAGGTGGTCAAAGCTTATGTCATTGGTCGCGAGGCCGCGAATTTCGCCATGCAACTTAAGGCCGATGCGCTGGTTTGCACCACTATGTCCGAGGCTGTTGAGCAAGCCATGAAGGATGCCCAACCCGGCGAGACCGTTCTGCTTGCGCCAGCCGCGGCCAGTTTCGACCAATACGACAATTTCGAGCAGCGCGGAGAGGACTTCGTAGCGGAAGTCAGGCAAAGGCTTCCGGAATAGCCATTTGCAATAGACCGCCGGTTGGGCCAAGCTGCGATGCTATCAGCTTGACGCGCCATCATTATTGGTTTTGCTTGCCTGCAAATTCAACACGAGGTTATGACTATGCCATTTCGTAAGTTTTCTCTGATCCTGCCTGCCATTCTCGTTGCCGGTGCCTGCACCAACACAGGTGCCAATTATCAACCAATCGTCGACGGCCCGATCGGCCCGAACTACAACGTAGACCTTCAGCAGTGCCAACAACTTGCGGCATCACAAGCCAGCGTTGATGGCTCTACAGCAGGAAACGCAGCGATAGGCGCGGCAGGTGCGGCGGCTGTAACCGGGATTGTTCAGGACAGCAGCGACAATCTGGGCCGTGCGGCAGTTGCCGGTGCGCTTGTTGGCGCCGGCGCTGACGTGATCAACAAAAACCAGAACAAAGAAGTAATCGTGCGCAACTGCATGCGCGGACGTGGCTACAACGTCGTCGGCTAACTCTGCCCGGCGATTGCAATTCCTGCGGCGTGGCCCGAGGACCACGCCCATTGGAAGTTGTAACCGCCCAGCCATCCGGTGACATCCACTGCTTCGCCAATCGCATAGAGGCCGGGGACATCCCTGGCCTCCATCGTTTTTGACGACAGGCTATCAGTGTCGATCCCGCCCAGCGTCACCTCGGCTGTACGATACCCTTCGGTGCCCGAGGGGGTAAGCTGCCAGTCGGACAGGGCTGCGATCAGGTCCGACAGCGCGGAATCCGACTGATCGGCCAGATTGCCTGGCATGGGGATATGATGGTTCAGGTACTCGACCAGACGCCCGGGCAGGTGGCGCGCCAGTTCCGTGGTCAGCGCCTTGCGTCCGCCGCTTTGCCGCTGATCCCGCAGCAAATCAAACAGCGGCAGATCCGGGATCAGGTTTACGCGGACCGCCTCGCCTTCGCGCCAATAGGAAGACAATTGCAGAACCGATGGTCCACTAAGCCCGCGATGGGTGAACAGCAGAGCCTCGTCAAAGCTGGTCCGGTCATTCGACAGCCGCGCGGGTAGGGATACGCCAGACAGGTCCTTGAATTTACCATCCGAAAACGTAAACGGCACGAGTGCGGCCCGCGTTTCGGTTATCGTTAGTCCGAACTGGCGTGCAATGTCATAGGCCAGCCCGGTCGCCCCCATCTTTGGGATCGACTTGCCGCCAGTGGCCAGCACGAGGTTGGTGCAGCTCAGGTTGTGCCGCTGCCCTTCACGTTCGAGGTCCACAGCAAATCCGCCATCGGTCTTGCGCAGGTCTTTTACGTCGGTCCGAATCCACAATTCGGCCCCGGCACGCTCGATCTCATCCAGCAACATCTGAATGATCTGCTTTGACGATCCGCCGCAGAACAGTTGCCCCAGCGTTTTCTCATGCCACGCGATACCGTGTCGGCCGACCAGATCAATGAAATCCCATTGCGTGTATCGCGCCAGCGCGGATTTGCAGAAATGTGGGTTCTGCGACAGGAAATTTCCCGGTCTCGCATGCATGTTGGTGAAGTTGCAGCGCCCACCGCCGGAGATGCGGATTTTCTCACCCGGAGCCTTCGCGTGGTCGATCACCAGAACGCGCCCGCCGCAATGGGCGGCGCACATCATACCGGCTGCGCCGGCACCAAGGATGATCGTGTCATAGGTCATGCGCGGGTGGATGGCGTTGTTTGGACGGGATGGCAAGGGGTGGGTTTAAATCCGAGAAATCGAAGTGACCGCAAATCCATCCCTAGTAAACGCGCGGGTTGAATTCCTAGGATGCCCGTGGAAACACTGCCACGATGACGAATGCTTGGTCCTGCGCTTTGCACGCCAAATACAGGAAAAGAAACCGCTAAACACATGAAATGTTACATAGTTTGTCACGGTTACGGGCCGACCTACAGTACGGTCGGCTGGATGGCTGAAAAAGACGGGCCGTATATCCACAAGCGCAACAGGAACTGGGACAAATGGGCTCCGATGGAGGATTTGCAGTACCAAACCGGGGGAAACACTTGGCAAGCAGCGGGCCCTCTGACAGACGAAACTGTCGAACGCCTAAAGGACTTCTGGATCGGTACTGGTAGCGATGAGCCGCTGAACGACAGCCACGTGATTGGTGCGCCGGACACGCAACCTTGGATTGACACGGTCGTCGATCAAATTTTTGTCGATGCGATGTCCGCATTTGATGATCGGCTGTTCAGTTTCGTCCAGCACGAGAAAGTCTGGGACAGAGGGCGCGATTGCCCGCCTTGGGATGGGGCATTTTACATTGCGACGCTTTTACCGCTACGCCCATCCTTTGATTTGCAACATTCGGACTTGTTGCCCAGCACTGATGTCGCCGAACGGTATAGGGGCAGCCACAGTTCTTCTGGCGCAAGGCGCGCCGTGAAACTGAGTGCCACATTGGAAACTCCAATCTGGCGCGATGCTTATACGCGTGAAGTCATGTGTACCGAGGAAGCACGTGCTGCTTTGGAGGTTATTGGCATCAAGGAATGGTGGTTTATGCCCTGTGACCTCATCGAAGACCGACATTAAAACCCTGCTGTTCAGAATTGGGCGCCAAAATGCTGAACGGCATGTCATCCTACTAGCCCAAACGCAAAAATGCCTGTAGACTCTCAATCAGATCCCGAAAAACGGGACGTTAACGAGGCAGATAGTGGCGGTATCTCATGACTGAGATGGTGTATGGCGCGGTCCAGGACCAGCGCGGAGAACCGATTCTTCCGAAATGGTGGCGGACGATTGATCGCTGGACGATGTCCTGCGTTCTGATCCTGTTTGTCATCGGATTGTTGCTGGGGCTGGCCTCATCACCACCGCTGGCAGGGCGCAACGGGTTTGATCCGTTCCACTATGTCGAACGGCAGGCGCTGTTCGGCGGACTGGCGCTGATTGCGATGCTGCTGACGTCGATGATGTCGCCGACACTGGTGCGCCGATTGGCAGTACTAGGGTTCCTTGCCTCGTTTGTGGCGCTGGCCTTTCTGCCTGTCTTCGGAACGGATTTCGGAAAAGGGGCGGTGCGCTGGTACTCGCTGGGCTTTGCATCTTTGCAGCCGTCGGAATTTCTGAAACCCGGATTTGTCGTCGTGGCCGCGTGGCTACTGGCTGCGTCGCAACAGATCAACGGCCCTCCAGGTCGGTTGTGGTCATTTGCGCTGTGTATTGCGATTGTGGCGATGCTGGTTTTGCAACCGGACTTCGGTCAGGCCTGCCTGATCCTGTTTGGATGGGGTGTGATGTACTTTGTGGCCGGTGCGCCGATGCTGCTGTTGGTTGGTATGGCGGGCGTCGTTGTCCTGGGGGGTATGTTCGCCTATTCGAATTCGGAACACTTTGCCCGCCGTATTGATGGCTTCCTGAACCAGGAGGTCGACCCTACCACCCAGCTTGGCTATGCCACGAACGCCATCCGTGAAGGCGGTCTGTTCGGTGTCGGCGTGGGTGAGGGACAGGTGAAGTGGTCCTTGCCAGATGCCCATACGGATTTCATCATCGCCGTGGCGGCCGAGGAATACGGGCTGATCCTGGTGCTGATCATCATCGCGCTTTATTCACTGATCGTTGTACGCTCGCTTCTGCGGCTGATGCGCGAGCGCGATATGTTCATCCGTCTGGCCGGGACCGGTCTGGCCTGCATGTTTGGCGTTCAGGCCATGATCAACATGGGTGTGGCTGTGCGACTGCTGCCCGCCAAGGGCATGACGCTGCCCTTTGTCAGCTATGGTGGGTCGTCGCTGATTGCGGGCGGCATCGCTGTAGGAATGCTGCTGGCCTTCACCAGAAGCCGCCCACAGGGCGAACTTGGCGATATTCTACGCGGAAGAGGATAATGGGGAAACCTTACCTGTTGATTGCGGCTGGCGGCACCGGGGGCCATATGTTCCCGGCGCAGGCGTTGGCCGAAGCGATGCTGAGTAAAGGCTGGCGCGTGCGCCTGTCCACGGATGAGCGTGGCGCGCGCTACACAGGCGCCTTTCCGCAAACGGTCGAGATTGTCGAGGTCGCCTCTGCCACCTTCGCGCGTGGCGGACTGGCGGCTAAGGCAATGGTCGGCCCTAGGATTGCCGGCGGTGTCAGCAGCATGGCATTCCAGATGATGCGGGACAAACCGGACGTTGTCGTGGGCTTTGGCGGATACCCGTCGATCCCGGCTTTGGGGGCTGCGACGATGTTGAAAGTTCCGCGCATGATCCACGAACAGAATGGGGTTCTGGGGCGCGTGAACCAATTGTTTGCCACGCGTGTTGCCAACGTCGCCTGTGGTGTCTGGCCGACCGATCTGCCCGAAGGGGCCAATGGAATCCACACCGGAAACCCGGTCCGCGCCGCCGTGCTTGAGCGCGAGGCCGCAGGTTACATCCCGCCGGGCGACTATCCTATGTCTATTCTGGTTATGGGCGGCAGTCAGGGCGCGCGCATTCTCAGCGATATTGTCCCTGGCGCGATTGCTGCCTTGCCTGACGACCTGCGCAGCCATATCCGAGTCGCACATCAGGCCCGCGACGAAGACGGGGAACGTGTTGCGGCGTTCTATGCCGAACATGGCATCCGGGCCGAGGTCAAACCTTTTTTCGACGACGTTCCGCGTCGCATGTCGGATGCACAACTTGTCATCAGCCGGTCCGGCGCATCCAGTGTGGCGGATATCTCGGTCATCGGACGTCCATTGATCCTGATCCCGTTTGCCGCCGCAGCAGGCGACCATCAGACCGCTAATGCGCGAGGATTGGTTCAGGCAGGCGGCGCGATCATGATCCCGGAAAACGCACTTGACGTTCCCGCCCTTGCAGAGCAAATCAGCGCCGTTCTTACCAACCCCGAAGCCGCCCAAAAGATGGCCCATGCCGCCCTCTCGACCGGTGCGCCCGACGCGACTGAACGTCTGACGGCCCTTGTCGAACAACTGGCGCAGAAGGAGACCACATGAATCCCGCAACCAAACTGCCGCAAGACGTAGGGTCGATTCACTTTGTGGGGATCGGCGGGATTGGGATGTCGGGCATTGCCGAGGTTTTGCTGAACCTCGGTTACCGCGTGCAGGGGTCCGACCTGAAGGCGTCCAAGATCACTGATCGTCTTGCGAGCCTTGGGGCTGAGATATTTGTCGGCCAGCGTGCCGAAAACCTTGAAAACGCGGCCGTTGTCGTGGTGTCGACCGCGATCAAGCCTGGCAACCCCGAGCTGGACGGCGCCCGAGCGCAAGGCCTGCCGGTTGTTCGTCGCGCCGACATGCTGGCCGAGCTGATGCGCCTGAAATCCAACATCGCCATTGCCGGAACCCACGGCAAGACCACCACGACCACCATGATGGCAGAGCTGATGGTGGCCGGCGATTTCGATCCGACCGTCATCAATGGCGGCATCATCCACGCCTACGGTTCGAACGCACGGATGGGGCAGGGTGAATGGATGGTGGTCGAGGCCGACGAATCCGACGGTTCGTTCAACCGACTGCCGGCGACCATTGCCATTGTTACGAATATCGACCCCGAGCATATGGAGCATTGGGGTGACTTCGACCAACTGCGCGACGGGTTCTACGAGTTCGTATCAAACCTGCCATTCTACGGTCTGTCTGTGTGCTGCACGGACCACGCCGAAGTGCAGACGTTGGTTGGACGTATCACCGACCGCCGTGTCCGGACCTATGGGTTCAACGCGCAGGCCGATGTGCGCGCCTTGAACCTGACCTACAAGGGCGGCATTGCGCATTTCGACATCCACCTTCAGTACGAAGACAAGGTGATCGAAGGTTGCACATTGCCGATGCCCGGCGACCACAATGTCTCGAACGCGCTGTCTGCAGTGGCCGTTGCCCGCCATCTGGGCATGAAGGCCACTGAAATCCGCGATGCGCTGGCCAATTTCGGTGGCGTCAACCGCCGCTTCACCAAAGTCGGAGAGGTCGATGGAGTTACCATCATCGACGATTACGGCCACCACCCGGTAGAAATCGCAGCCGTTCTAAAAGCCGCGCGTCAGGCAACCGACGGGCGCGTTATCGCCGTGCACCAACCGCACCGGTACTCGCGCCTGTCCAATCTGTTTGACGATTTCTGCACCTGCTTCAATGACGCGGACGTTGTCGCCATCGCCGATGTTTTCTCTGCCGGAGAGGACCCGATCGAAGGAGCCAGTAGAGATGATCTGGTGCAGGGCCTGATCCGTCACGGCCACCGCCACGCGCGTGCATTGCTGAACGAAAACGATCTGGAGCGCCTTGTGCGCGAACAGGCCCGCCCCGGCGACATGGTCGTCTGTCTCGGCGCTGGTACGATCAGCACTTGGGCCAACGGGCTGCCAGAAAGGCTGCGACAAAAGCAAGCCGTTTGATGGAGTGGACTCTCTAGCATTGCAACTTTAAAGTGTGATGTTGCAGTTGCAGCAATGATCGTCCTCGGAGGGGCAGTTGGTATATTCAGTGCTTTTTGCTGGCTTGTGGGTTTTGGCCTCAACGGTCGTGGCTATGCTGCCGATGCGCCTTCAATTTCCGCCGGGCGTTGCGCTGTTCATTTCTGCACCTGCGCTGATCGTCTGGTTAGGCCATGACTTTGGCTGGTTTTTTTCGGTGCTGGCCTTTGCGGCCTTTGCATCCATGTTCCGCAATCCCATCCGGTATTACTGGCGTCGCTGGACCGGGCAGGAGGTCGAGGAATGAACTGGTCAATCGCCCTTGCTGCTCTATGGGGAATTTCCGCGAATGTGCTGGCAATGATTCCCAGTAAGGACAACCATTGGACACGTGCGTATATCCTGATCGCCGTAGGTATCCCGATCCTGGGCTACGTAACCCTGCAAAACGGCCCCTGGATCGGTTTGCTCGTTCTGGCGGCAGGTATGTCGGTGTTACGGTGGCCGATCATTTATCTGGGGCGGTGGGTACGGCGTTTGGTGCGATAAAAATTGGCGTTGTTTGCTATCTTTTTGGATATCTTGGTCATAGTCTGGATAATCGCCTGCGTTTCGATCGGCTGGGCAGTCAGGACGCGGGCTTTCACAAAATCACTGATGATAGTGATGTTTCTGTGCGGCCTGTGGCTTTTCGTCGGTATCCCTGTGGCTTTTCGTCGGTATCGGAGTGCGGGAAATTACCACCAAGGCACTGGCGTTGACTGCCGCGCTCTTGCTATATGGCAAAGCCGCTTTTGTGGTGGGGCGGTGCAGCAGATGGGTATTTGAAAAATGGCGGACATGACCACAGCCACGGAAGTGCCGGAGGCACGGGGCAAGCTAAGCGCAGACCGATTGTTGGCTGACCTCACCTGGCTTCGTGTTGGCGGCCCGGCTGATTGTTTGTTCCAGCCTGCAGATACAAAAGACCTTCAGGACTTTCTACGTGCTTTGCCCGATGATGTGCCGGTTTTTCCGATGGGCGTCGGGTCAAACCTGATCGTCCGCGACGGAGGCTTGCGCGCCATGGTGATCCGTCTGGGGCGCGGTTTCAACGGCATTTCGGTCGAAGGCAACTCCGTTACCGCCGGAGCAGCCGCGTTGGATGCGCATGTGGCGCGCAAGGCGGCGGATGAGGGTGTGGACCTGACCTTTTTGCGTACCATCCCGGGCTCAATTGGCGGCGCGGTGCGGATGAACGCAGGGTGTTATGGCAGCTACACGGCAGACGTGCTGCGCAAGGCGACCATTGTCACCCGGCAGGGAGAGCGTGTGGAACTGACTCCGGAAGACCTGAATTTTCGTTATCGCCAGTCCGATCTGCCCGAAGGCGCGGTACTAACCTCGGCCACTTTCGAAGGTCCATCCGGCGATCCGGAAGAGCTGCACGCCCGGATGTCCGCGCAGTTGCAAAAACGCGACGAAACCCAGCCGACCAAAGACCGAAGCGCCGGGTCAACCTTCCGCAACCCGGCAGGGTTTTCTTCGACCGGGCGGGCGGATGATGTGCACGACCTCAAGGCATGGAAGGTCATTGACGATGCGGGCATGCGCGGCGCGACGCGCGGCGGCGCACAGATGAGCGAGAAGCACTCGAATTTCCTGATCAATACCGGTGATGCCTCTGCCGCGGACCTCGAAGGTCTGGGCGAAGAGGTGCGAAAAAAGGTTTACGAAACAAGCGGCGTCACGCTAGAGTGGGAAATCATGCGGGTCGGTGATCCGTTGACAGAATAAAACCCTGACCGTCAGACCATAACAGGCAAATTAAGGCGACGGATCAAGGAGATAAACGCAGTGCGGACCACCACATAAGGTCCGGGGACATTGAGGCGCACGTTGGGTATGTCGAGCAGGACAAACCCCAAAGTGGCGGTATTGATGGGTGGACCCTCGAAGGAACGCGAGGTGTCTCTCAGCTCTGGGCGCGAATGCGCGGCCGCCCTTTTGGGAGAAGGCTTTGAAGTAGTTGAGCTGGACGCAGGTCCTGACCTCTATGCGCGCCTTTTGGAAATCAAACCGGACGTTGTGTTTAACGCCCTGCATGGCCGCTGGGGTGAGGATGGCTGCGTTCAGGGTCTGCTGGAATGGATGCGCATTCCGTATACGCACTCTGGTGTTCTGGCCTCGGCGCTGGCGATGGACAAGCAGCGCAGCAAAGAGGTGTTTGAGGCCGAGGGCCTACCCGTTGTTGCCAGCGTGATCGTACCAAAGGTTGAGGTAGTTAAGGTTCATGTGATGGAGCCCCCTTACGTGGCCAAGCCCAACAACGAAGGCTCCAGCGTTGGAATCTACATCGTGCATGAAGGGTCTAATGGCCCTCCGCAACTGTCGCATGAAATGCCCGATCAGGTGATGGTCGAGAAATACATCGCCGGACGCGAGTTGACTGTAACGGTGATGAACGACAAGGCCGTAACGGTTACCGAGATCATGACCGATGGCGGTTGGTACGATTATGACGCCAAGTATAAGCCCGGCGGATCGTGGCATGTTTTGCCCGCTGACGTACCGACCGAGATATTTGACCTGTGCATGGACTACGCATTGCGCGCTCATTCTGCGCTGGGATGCAAGGGCGTAAGCCGTACGGATTTCCGCTGGGATGACAGTATGGGTGCCGATGGGCTTTTCCTTCTCGAGACCAACACTCAGCCCGGCATGACGCCGACGTCCCTGGTGCCTGAACAGGCCGCACATCTGGGGATGAGTTTCGGGCAGCTTTGCGCCTGGATGGTGGAGGACGCATCGTGCGACCGCTAAGAGCCACCCGAGCGCCTGTGGTTCACCGGCCCAAACAAATGACCGGTCCCGATGCAGATTTCGAATCCGGCGCACATACCGGAGCCGAACCCAAATTGCGGCTGCGTGGTATGTTTGGTGGCAAGGGCGATCGCCTCGACCCAGCCCCGTCTCGTCTCAGCTACCGCCTGCAGCGCTGGATGCTGACGCGGGGCGTTCGGCGCAGCCTTAAGATTGGCCTGCCGGTGTTTGCCGTTTGCGCCGCAATTGGCATCTATTTCGGCTCGCAAGAGCGTCGCGATGCGGTTGTGGCCTATGTCATCGACATCAAAACCTCGATTCAGCAACGGCCAGAGTTCATGGTCAATCTGATGGCCATTGACGGGGCAGGGACCAACCTGTCCGAGGATATTCGTGAGGTCGTGCCGCTGGATTTCCCTGTCAGCTCATGGGATCTGGATGTTGAGCAAATCCGCGACACGATTACCGGGCTGAATCCGGTCAAATCCGCCACGGTACGGGTGCGCCTGGGCGGCATTCTGCAGGTGGATGTAGTCGAGCGTCAGCCCGTCATCGTCTGGCGTACGCGGAACGGGATCGAATTGCTGGATGAGACCGGCGCGCATGTGGAACGCATCGCGTCGCGCAAGGATCACTCTAATTTACCTCTGATCGCGGGCAAAGGTGCAGACGGTCACGTGGGTGAGGCGCTTGAATTGCTGACAACCGCCCGCAGCCTGGGCGGCCGTGTGCGAGGGCTGGTCCGGATTGGTGAGCGTCGCTGGGACCTGGTTATGGACCGCGGCCAGCGCATCATGTTGCCGACCGAGCGCCCCGTACGCGCGTTGGAACGTGTTCTGGCCGTGAATGAGGTGCAGGACCTTTTGGAACGTGACGTGGCGGTAGTCGACATGCGCCTTGGGCAACGTCCGACAATAAGAATGACCAAAGCTGCCAGCGAAGACTGGTGGAATACAAAAGTGACAGTGGGTAGCGAGCAGTAACGACCATGATGACCGATCTTTATCAGTCCCAGCGCGCCATGCGGCAGATGCGCAGACAAGCCATGCAGCGCGGTGTTGTCGCCATTCTCGATGTTGGCAGCTCCAAGATTGCCTGTCTTGTACTTCGCTTTGACGGGACCGGCCGCCTGAGCGAGGACAACACCATCGGGTCGATGGCCGGGCAGACCGGCTTTCGTGTGATTGGTGCTGCGACCACACGGTCGCGGGGCGTTCAATTTGGCGAAGTCACCGCCATGCAGGAAACCGAACGGGCGATCCGAACCGCCCTGCAGGCGGCGCAAAAGATGGCTGATATCCGGGTCGATCACGTGATCGCGAGTTTCTCGGGTGCGAACCCGCGCTCTTACGGGTTAGATGCGCAGGTCGATCTTGAGGGGCAGGTCGTGACGGAGGCCGAAGTTGGCCGAGTACTGAACGCCTGTGACGTGCCGGACTACGGGGCAGGGCGCGAGGTGTTGCATGCCCAACCGGTAAACTTCGCCTTGGACAACCGCTCAGGACTGATCGACCCGCGCGGCCAAATGGGGCAGAGCCTAGCCGTCGACATGCACATGTTGACGGTCGACGCGACCGCGATCCAGAACATTGTGCGCTGCATCAAACGCTGCGATCTGGAATTGGCCGGAATTGCAAACTCGGCCTATGTGTCTGGTGTTTCCGCCTTGGTCGAGGATGAACAGGAGCTGGGCGCGGCCTGTATTGACATGGGTGGTGGCACGACCAGCGTGTCGATCTTTATGAAAAAGCACATGATTTACGCCGACTGCGTGCGCATGGGTGGGGATCATGTGACCTCGGACATTTCGATGGGGTTGGGTATTCCGGCCTCGGTGGCAGAACGGATCAAAACCTTTAACGGCGGTGTTCACGCAACTGGCGCGGATGATCGGGACCTGATCGACATCGGCGGGGATACTGGCGACTGGGAACATGATCGCCGCACCGTCAGCCGTGCTGAACTGATCGGGATCATGCGCCCCCGCGTCGAGGAAATCCTTGAAGAAGTGCGCGTTCGTCTGGATGCGGCCGGGTTCGAGCATATGCCCAGCCAGCAGATTGTCCTGACCGGTGGTGGCAGTCAGATCATGGGTCTGGACGGCCTGGCGACCCGCATCCTTGGGCAGCGTGTCCGCCTTGGCCGGCCGCTGCGTGTGCATGGTCTACCGCAATCGGCGACCGGGCCGGGGTTCTCGTCCGCAGTGGGGCTCAGCCTGTTTGCAGCGCACCCGCAGGACGAATGGTGGGACTTTGAAATCCCTGTCGACACCTATGCCGCGCGCCCGTTCAAGCGGGCCGTGCGTTGGTTCCGTGACAATTGGTAAGCTAGGGGTCGCAGCGCTGCTGGCCCTGACACCGCTGACCGCTCAGGCGCAAACCCGGATCACCCCTGAGGCATTTCTGGATGCGGTTCTGGGCAAAACCGTCGACTTTCATGACTTTCGCAGCGGCGACCTTGTTGGCACCGAAGAATTTCTCAGCTCCACCGTTTCGGTTTGGCGCCGTGAAGGAAGAGGGTGCGTTTATGGGCATATCACAACGCCGAACGGCCAAATCTGTTTTTTCTATGATGATGCCGTCGAAGGGCCAGCGGTGTGTTGGTGGCCTTTCGAATATAAGGGCAAGTTGATGGTGCGACTGGCCACTTTTGCGGACAGCGAAATCCAGGAGGTGCGCAGCATCACCGAGGACGGTTTGAATTGTCCAAGTGCCCCGATCAGCTAAAGAAATGGGTTGCAGCTGACTCGTTTATCCCGCAAGATATCCACAAGGCCCGACAGAGGCCCGCGGCAGGACCTGAGCAGTTTTCCGCAGTTTGACAGTTTATGAGTCCCTTTGGTGATGCGTCGGTTGAGTGCCGCGCGCAAATCGCCTGTTTTGTGCTACATTGAGTTCTTTACGCAACATCTGGCGGTATTTGCGAAATACTGCCGGTCAGCGCCTTATTTCCTCCATATTTT
The DNA here is from genome assembly GCF_001458195.1 of Ruegeria atlantica. Classification (GTDB taxonomy): domain Bacteria; phylum Pseudomonadota; class Alphaproteobacteria; order Rhodobacterales; family Rhodobacteraceae; genus Ruegeria; species Ruegeria atlantica. The sequence goes on from NZ_CYPU01000073.1 coordinate 44,651, forward strand.
GTGGAATTGCGTGATTTTTGGCGTGACGTTTGCCGTTTCAAACGGTAGGATTGTTAGTGGATAGGTAAGAAAAACACCGCTTTGGCGGGAACAAAAAAACAGGCGGACAGAGCATGACATTGAATCTTTCGATGCCCGGGCACGACGAACTGAAGCCTCGGATCACAGTATTTGGCGTTGGTGGTGCAGGCGGCAACGCTGTCAACAACATGATTGAGAAACAGCTGGACGGCGTCGATTTTGTGGTCGCCAACACCGATGCGCAGGCACTGCAACAAAGCCAGTCCTCGGCACGGGTTCAACTGGGCGTGAAAGTCACCGAAGGTCTGGGGGCAGGGGCCCGTCCGACCGTGGGTGCGGCAGCAGCCGAAGAAAGCATTGAACAGATCGTTGATCACCTGGCTGGCGCGCATATGTGCTTCATCACCGCCGGTATGGGCGGCGGCACCGGGACGGGTGCGGCCCCGATTATCGCGCAAGCTGCGCGGGAACTAGGCGTTCTGACCGTTGGCGTTGTAACCAAGCCCTTCCAGTTTGAGGGTGCCAAGCGGATGCGTCAGGCCGAAGACGGCGTTGAGATGCTGCAAAAGGTCGTCGACACTCTGATTATCATCCCGAACCAGAACCTGTTCCGTCTGGCCAACGAAAAGACCACCTTTACCGAGGCGTTCTCGATGGCGGACGATGTTCTCTATCAGGGCGTTAAAGGGGTGACCGATCTGATGGTCCGTCCGGGCCTGATCAACCTCGACTTTGCAGACGTTCGCGCCGTGATGGACGAGATGGGCAAAGCGATGATGGGAACGGGCGAGGCCACCGGCGAAGATCGCGCGGTTCAGGCCGCCGAGAAGGCGATCGCCAACCCGCTGCTGGACGAAATCAGCCTCAAGGGTGCCAAGGGCGTTCTGATCAACATCACCGGCTCGCACGACCTGACCCTGTTCGAACTGGACGAAGCCGCTAACCGCATCCGCGAAGAAGTGGACCCCGAGGCGAACATCATCGTTGGTTCGACTCTGGATACCGTGATGGAAGGCGGCATGCGCGTATCGGTTGTAGCGACCGGTATCGATGCCAGTGAAAAGCAGGAAGATGTCCCCGTCGCGCGCCGTTCAATGTCGGCACCGCTGACCCGCACCGTTTCGGCAGAAGAGTCGGTGCAGGAAGAGGCTCCGGTTGCTGCGGAAGTCGCTGAGCACGCGCCGCAACAAGATATGATCCGCGAACCCTCGCTGTTTGAAGCGCCGGAAGAGCCTGCACAGCCGCAGTTCCAGTCGCGCGCCCGGCAGGATGATGATGGTCTGCCTCCGCCGGCCTATCAGCCGCGCGTTGCCGAATTCGAGCCGACCCCCGAACCGGTTGAGCCTGCGTCCGAAAACTATGTCGCGCCGCAGCCTCAACCGGCAGCGGGAACACCGTCGCCCGAGGCGCTGCAGCGCTTGCAGGCCGCCGTTCAGAACGTTCCGCCGTCCGAGCGGAGCCCTTCGATGGCCCGCCCTGCAACGCCGCAGCCAACCCCTGTACCGCAGGAAGAAGCGCATGATCGTCCCCGGTTTGGCTTTAACCGATTGATCGACCGGATGACCGGTCACGCGGCAGATACTCCGGCGCAACCACCGCGTCAGCAGCCCGTTATGCGCCAATCTGACGCTACGGCACCTGCACGGGATGAGGTCGACCCCGAACAGGACCGGATCGAAATTCCAGCCTTTTTGCGGCGCCAGGCCAACTGATCGCGGTAACAAAATGAATGCAGAGGGTCGCCAAATGGCGACCCTTTTCTTTTGTTTTACAGATGTTTAAGGAAGTGTGAGCAGGGATTTGCCGATCTGTCACATACATGTTTCATTCGGTTGCAAAGAGTGAGTTGAGCCTTGACGCCGCCTTCCTTAACTGAGTGTCCAACACGGCCAAACGAGGCCGGACACCACTCTTCGAGGTTCACCTTGCAACATACGCTCAAATCTCCGGTCACGTTTACAGGCGTCGGACTGCATAGCGGTAAGCCTGCGACGATGGTCCTGAAACCGGCGGCCGCCGGTCACGGCATCTGGTTCAAACGGACGGATATTGAGCTGGGCAATGCCCTTGTCCCTGCGATCTATGACGTGGTCGAGCGCACCCCGTTGTGCACCCGCCTGATCAACGACGCAGGTGTGTCTGTGTCTACGGTTGAGCACATCATGGCCGCGTTGGCCGGTTGCGGAATACATAACGCGCTGATCGAAATTGATGGTCCCGAAGTTCCGATCATGGACGGGTCTTCGATTGATTTCGTTCGCGGTATCATGGCGAAGGGCGTGCGTCGCCAAGCCAGCCCGGTTCTGGCCTATGAGGTTCTTAAGCCGGTGACCGCTGCGCGCGAAGGTGCCAGCGCATCGATTGCGCCTGCAAATGGTCTGATCATCGATTTCCATATCGACTTCGAAGACGGTGCCATCGGCAGCCAGACCAAGACACTTGATATGCGCAACGGCTCGTTCGCACGTGAGCTGTGTGACTGCCGGACGTTCTGTCGCCGTACTGATGTTGAGGCGATGCGCGAAAACGGGCTGGCTTTGGGCGGTACGCTGGAAAATGCCGTCGTTGTTCAGGGTGATGAAGTCCTTACCCCGGGTGGTTTCCGCCACGCGGATGAGGCTGTGCGTCACAAGATGCTGGACGCCCTTGGTGACTTGTATTTGGCAGGCGGTCCGATCTTTGGTCACTTTACCGGTGACAAATCCGGGCATGCAATGACCAATACTCTGCTGCGCAAGCTGTTCGAAACACCGGGTGCCGTCCGTCCGGTCCTGTGTACGCCCGAACAGGCAGCCCGCCTTCCGGGGCAGGGCCTGGTCCGGGACGAAATCCCCGAAGTCGCCTGATTGGATCAACTCTGTCGACAATTCCGCGAACGGGCGCATAAGACGTTTTGCACCGGAATTTTATGTGCTAGACCTTGGCCTAAATCGGGGCTTAACCCCGTCAAGTAATACGACAAGGATAGGCGGAATGGTTGGCAGCAAAGCGGCAGTCAGGTTCGCAGGCGCGATTCTTCTGACAGCAGTTTTGACGGCGTGCGCTGGAAAAGGCGCAGACCGCAATCAGAACCTGGAAGGGTTCACTCCTGAACAGATTTTCACGCGCGGCGAATATGAGCTGTCGCAGAATCGTTCGGACGATGCGGCGTGGTATTTTTCAGAAGTTGAACGTCTGTATCCGTATTCCGATTGGGCCAAGCGCGCGCTGATCATGCAGGCGTTCTCATACCACTCGGACAAAAACTACGAAGAGAGCCGAGGCGCCGCACAACGGTACATCGACTTTTACCCGACGGACGAAGATGCGGCTTATGCCCAATATCTTCTGGCGCTCAGCTATTATGACCAGATTGACGAGGTCGGGCGCGATCAGGGCCTGACTTTTCAGGCGTTGCAATCGCTGCGCACAGTGATCGAGGTCTATCCGGATAGCGAATACGCGACCTCTGCGGTGTTGAAATTCGATCTGGCATTTGACCATCTGGCTGGCAAAGAGATGGAAATTGGACGCTATTATCTGCGCCAGGACCATTATACCGCAGCCATCAACCGGTTCCGTGTGGTGGTTGAAGATTTCCAGACCACATCTCATACCGCCGAAGCTCTGTACCGCTTGATTGAAGCCTATCTGGCACTGGGTCTTGCGGATGAGGCACAGTCGGCAGGGGCCATTCTTGGGTACAACTATCAATCGTCCGAATGGTACGATGCGGGCTATTCGTTGCTGACGTCACGCGGGTTGGATCTCAAGAGCCGTGGCAACAACTGGCTCAGCACGATCTACCGTCAGACCGTCAAAGGTGAGTGGTTGTAATCGCCATGGCCAATGGGGTGGGACGCTAAGACCCGATGCTGCGCGCCCTCGATATCCGTGACATGCTGATCATCGACCGGCTGGAACTGACGTTTCAGCCGGGCCTGAATGCGTTGACTGGTGAAACCGGTGCGGGCAAGTCGATTCTTCTGGATTCGCTAGGGTTTGTTCTGGGCTGGCGTGGCCGGGCTGAACTGGTCCGTCAGGGTGCCGCCCAGGGTGAAGTCGTGGCAGAGTTCGAATTAGACGAAGACCATCCTGCACATGCAATTCTGGCCGAGGCGGGCCTGCCCGGGGGAGAGGAACTGATCCTGCGGCGGGTGAATACGGCCGAGGGGCGCAAAACCGCGTGGGTCAATGATCGCCGTTGTTCGGGCGAGGTACTGCGCGCATTGTCCGAGACCCTGATCGAACTGCATGGTCAACACGATGATCGCGGCCTGTTGAACCCGCGCGGTCACCGGGCAATGCTGGATGATTACGCCGGCGCAGAACCCCAACTGGCAAAGGTGCGGTCGGCCTGGTCCGAGATGTCACGTGCGCGCAAAGCTCTTGCTCAAACGGAATCGACCCTTGCAGCGATGCGCGCGGAAGAGGAATTCCTGAGGCATTCGGTATCCGAGCTTGATCAGCTGGACCCGCAACCCGGCGAGGACGCCGAGCTCGATGCCCGCCGTCGCATGATGCAAGCGGCTGAGCGTATCCGGGATGATGTCGCTCGGGCTTTCTCTCTGCTTGGCGGGGACGGGGCTGAAAGCGCAATGGCGGACGCTGTGCGTTGGCTCGAAGGCGTCTCGGACAATGCCGGCGGCCAATTGGAGGCACCAATCGCGGCCCTGGGGCGCGCCCTGATCGAATTGGGTGAGGCGCAGGACGGTGTCGAGGCTTGTCTGCAGAAATTGGATTTCAATCCGGCGGAATTGGAACAGGCCGAAGAACGCCTGTTCGCCATCCGCGCACTGGCTCGTAAACATGATGTTGTACCTGATGAACTGGGAACCTTTGCCGAAACTTTGCGTGATCGTTTGAGCCGGCTTGACGCTGGCGACGCAGATCTGGCCGATCAGCGGGCAGCGGTAGACGCCGCTCAGACCGCATATGACGGCGCAGCGGCCAAGCTTAGTGCGGCGCGACAGAAGGCAGCCGGACAGCTGGATGCCGCCGTGATGACCGAACTCGCCCCGTTGAAGATGGAGCGCGCTGTGTTCCAAACCGAAGTTACAGCCGCGGATCCCGGTCCCGATGGAATTGACGCAGTAGCTTTCACAGTTGCCACCAACCCCGGCGCACCTTCTGGTCCGCTGAACAAAATCGCCTCGGGCGGCGAACTCAGTCGGTTTCTTCTGGCGCTCAAGGTCTGCCTGACCGGGGATGACAGCACGCGCACGATGATTTTTGATGAGATCGACCGGGGCGTTGGTGGTGCAACTGCCGATGCGGTCGGGCGGCGTCTGGCGTCGCTGGCGCAGGGCGGGCAGGTGCTGGTTGTGACGCACTCACCGCAGGTGGCGGCCCGCGCGGCGCATCACTGGCGGGTGCAAAAACACGTCACCGACGGGCAGACCCTTTCTACCGTTGTTCCGCTGGCCGAACCCGACCGCGTGGATGAAATTGCCCGTATGGTCGCAGGTGACACGATCACGGACGAAGCCCGCGCTGCCGCCCGGGCCCTTTTGCAGGCCTGAGGCAATTCTGCCGCTTTCGCGTGTTCAATCCGTCGCGATCCCACTTTTATAAGGGCGCTCCGTGGCTTACTAAGGGGAAAGACGTGATCCCCGAGGGCCAATGACCCAATCAACCCGCACTGTTCTGCGCAACCAGCTCAATCAGGCTTTGGCCGCGATCAAGGACGCTTGGCGGGTGATGCGACGGCGTGGGCCCAGCCAGATTCAATTCTGGTTCATCGCGCTGGCGATCGGGATTGCGGCAGGTTTCATGGCATTGGGGTTTCGCAAGGCGATCCGGTCGCTGCAGGCTTATGTCTATGATACGGATGACATTTTGCTGCTGCACAGCCATGCGGAAAAGCTGCCTTGGTTTCTGATCCTGATCATTCCCATCATCGGCGGGCTAATCGTGGGCGTGATCCTGAACAAGTTCACCGACGACGGACGCGTGCGATCCGTTGCTGACGTCATCGAAGGGGCCGCGGTGACGGATGGTCGCGTGGAAAGCAAGGCGGGTATCGCGTCGTTCTTTGCCTCGCTTGTCACGCTCAGTACAGGCGGGTCCACGGGCCGAGAGGGGCCGGTCGTGCACATGGCTGGTGTGATCTCAACCTGGGTCAGTAACCGCATCCATGCTGATGGCATCACCGGGCGCGACCTGTTGGGATGCGCTGTCGCCGCCGCCGTCTCGGCCAGCTTTAACTCACCGATCGCAGGTGCACTGTTCGCGCTTGAGGTCGTACTGCGCCACTTTGCAGTGCATGCGTTTGCGCCCATCGTGATCGCTTCGGTTGCGGGGACGGTAATCAACCGGCTGGAATATGGCGACGTGACCGAGTTTGTTCTGGATACGCCCGGTTCCCTGCAATTCTACGTGGAACTGCCCGCCTTTCTGCTACTTGGCCTAATCTGCGGGCTGGTTTCGCTTCTGCTGATGCGGTCGATCTTTTTTGCCGAAGATATCGGCAACCATATCCAGAACCGGCTTGCCTTGCCTGGCTGGCTGCGCCCAGCTGTTTCAGGCGCGATGTTGGGGCTGCTGGCGATCTGGTTCCCGCATATCATCGGCGTTGGGTATGAGACGACAATCCGAGCCTTGGCTGGTGACCTGACCCTGAGTTTTGCCATCCTGTTTGCCGTGATCAAGACGGTTGCCGTGGCGATCACCATGGGCGGGCGTATGGGCGGCGGGGTGTTCTCCCCATCGCTGATGATTGGGGCGTTGACCGGGCTGGCCTTCGGCCTGATCGCAACCGGGCTACTGCCAGATGTGTCTGGCACCCATACGCTTTATGCCTTTGCCGGAATGGGGGCCGTTGCTGCCGCGGTTCTGGGCGCACCGATTTCGACCACGATGATTGTCTTTGAACTGACCGGAGACTGGCAAATCGGCCTGGCTGTGATGGTTTCGGTGTCGATGTCGACAGCGCTGGCCTCGCGTCTTGTGGATCGATCCTTCTTCTTGACCCAACTGGAACGTCGTAACGTGCATCTGGCCGCCGGGCCGCAAGCCTATCTGCTGGCAATGCTGCGAACCGGGGCGGTCATGCGCCCCTTGGGCGACTCGCGTTCGATCACGAAAGAACATGCGGTCGAATTGATCGAACAAGGGCTGTGTGTTCAGGCCAGCGCCACGCTAGAGGCCGCGATGCCCTATTTCGACAGGGATGACATCCCCTGTATTCCGGTGGTGATTGTCGAAGAAGACGGCAGTGAAAACCCGGTCGGAGCGCTTTACCACGTCGATGCACTGAAGGCGTATAACCGCGCCTTGGCTGCCACTGCGGCTGAAGAGCACTCTTAGCGTTTATACACTGTTGCGGTATCGCCAAGGTAGTTGTCCCAAGCAAACCAGTACGAAATATGGCCTGCGACCCGGGGCAATTCCGCGCCTCCTGGTCCAATCAGCGCCTCTTCGGTCATGGTCCACTTTTGACCCGTTTCATCCACCAAATCGCTGCCCGACGCAGCGAACTTGTGGGATGCGCGTTCATAGGCCCGCACTGCGCGCTTCTCGTCGTTTCCGATAAGCACCAGCGGCCGGTTGGCGATGGCGTCATTGATTACCCGGCTCCTGCCGAACGCATCCAGCGGCCATGCTCGCGCCGCACCAAATTGACGGATGGCGAAAACATAGTCTTTCTGCCTGTGGCTGGACTGATCGACCAGCGCCGGGAACATCAATTCGGAAGAAGCGAAATACTCCCGATACACGACACCCGATCCATAATTCCGCCGGTGACCGGTGTTCATTGAAAGGACCTTCGTCTTGGGGTGAGATGTTTTCCAGCTTTGCCAAGTGGTGATGACCACCGGGCGTTGTTTCAGTTCGATACCGCTGCCGACAAGCGCGCCAACAACAGGCTTGCCGGTGTATTGGTTCCACAGGGAATGCGTCTGACGATCGAACATCAGTTTGTTGGATCTGTACAGAAACCCGGATGAGCCGAAGATAAGCGGTTTGCTGCGATCCGGCACTTGCGTTTCAAACAGTATGCCTGAACCACACAGTGTGCAGTAGGCCAAGGCAACCGGAACCCCGCCAATCACCTCATTGAACATTTCATGCCAGCCCATGATCCACAGCGGGTAAGCCCGTTCGTCCCCGTTGATCGAAACGCCAAAGACCAGGTCATCGTCCTTAAGGTAATCTGCGCGCGCGGCGGGGATCAGCGCCGGATTGTCCAGCGATGGAATACCGTCCTTGTTCACACCACCCCACGCGATCTCTTCAAGACGGATCTTCATTTTGTCGCGCTGCAAGTACTTTGGCTTCAGGAAGGCATCGAAATTCGTATCTATCCCCAGGAGAACCTCGCGTTTGAACGGGATGAGCGAGGGGTGCGGCACGATTTGCGGGTTCTTTTCCTGCCACAACATCCAGTCAAACCAGTCTTGGCCGATACTCTCGCCGGTCAGCGTCTGCATAACCTGCGCGATGTCACCGCTGCGACGTCTGGCGTATCGCATCCCCGTCAGCAAAGCAGGCACCACATCTGGGTTGCCGCGTTGCACGAGAAAGGCCATGCCTTGCTCAAACTCCGCGTTGCTTCTGAACAAGGTGGAACGCACAGCATCCAGCACGGGGTCATGTTGCGCGGACAATGCGCCAGGCAACAAGAGCACGGTCCCCAATGATCCTGCGAAACTGCGACGGGTAAGTGACATGGCATCCTCTGGACGGTGTTTGGTGGCATTGTGCACTCTTGATGCCTCACATGCATGCAACAGCCCCGTGATTGGATCGTGATCAAGCCCTGTCAGTTGCGAGCGCGCTGTTGAACTACCAACGAAGACTATCTGCTTGTATGTTTTCGTGAATTTTTCTGGTTAGTCTCATCCAAAAATTGTCACAGGTTTTTTTGTCACGATGCCAAGAAACGATAATTCTTGCTATGGGTTCGAATACCTGGCCATGCCAAGGCGGCCCGGCCAGGTATTTCTTTGTCGCGTACGAACGGAAGCAGCCCGCCTCAGATCATTGACATCCATGGCACAGGCCTATGGGCGTGTGCGTCACGACATGGCCGCGACCGAGCGGGTCAGAGAGGCCATCTGAGGGATTTAAATCTGTTCGACCTTAACGGAATCGACGCGGTAAAACGCGACATAACCCTTGATCTCGGCCATTGCGGCGACCGGATCCTCATAGCTCCACGCTGCGTTTTCGGTCACCGATGATTTATTGACGATTGAGAAATGCGTCGCATCGCCTTTGTGCGGGCAGTGCGTAACCTTTTCTGTACGGTCCAGAAATGCCATTCCGATATCGGCGCGAGGGAAATAGATCACCGGCTCCAGATCACCTTCCAGCAGCTCCAGCGCATTCATGCTCTCTCCGAGAACGGCGCCCCCGGAACGAACGCTCCATTTACCAGCTGCTTTGCGGATCGTTATGTCTGTCATCTCTGCTTCTTCCCTCGTCTTCAGTACGGATCACTCCTCTGCCCGGTTTATGTGACAGTCCGGTGTCAGATCGGCGCAGTTGCGGCATCCAACCACAGTTGAGCGTCATCGCCCAGCCTTGGCCGGACTTTTTCCGCAACGTCGCGGTGATATGAGTTCAGCCACGCGCGTTCTTCTGTCGTAAGCATTTCGACTACAATCAGCCGCCGGTCAATTGGAACGTATGTGAGCGTCCGCCAGTTCAGCATCGCACGCTCGGTGTCAGCGGTGGGCAGCGGCGGGGCATCTTGAACCACAACAAGGTTCTCGATCCGAATGCCGAACGCGCCTTCGCGATAATATCCGGGCTCGTTGGACAGGATCATGCCCGGCTGCAGCGGTACATGGCTGACCTTTGACAAGCGCTGCGGCCCTTCATGGACGCTCAGATACGCACCGACGCCATGGCCGACCCCGTGATTGAAATCCTGGCCCGCGGCCCATAAGGGGGCGCGTGCGATGCATTCGATATCTCGTCCGGCCAACCCGGCGGGCCAGCGCAGCATGGACATATCGATCATCCCTTTCAGCACGCGAGTAAAGCAGGCTTTTTCCTGATCGCCTACCTCCCCTATCGCAATGGTGCGGGTGATGTCGGTTGTGCCATCCAGATACTGGCCACCGCTATCCAAAACCAACAGGTGCCCATTTTCCAGTCGGCTGTCGGTTTCTTCGGTCACCCGGTAATGCATGATTGCGCCGTTGGGCCCGGTGCCCGCAATCGTGTCGAACGAGATATCCTGTAGCGCGTTATCCCGGCGGCGGTTTTCCTCAAGCTGCGTCACCACCCGAGTTTCCGTCACTGTGCCTGCGGCCTGTGCGTCCAACCAGCACAAGGTTTCAATAACGGCCACCGCGTCACGAAGATGCGCCTCAGCACTGCCTGCGATTTCGGCGGGGTTCTTGCGAGCTTTGGGCAGGGCACAGGGATCACCTGCATCCATCATTCTGTCACCCAGCACATCCGCAACTGCCTGCGGCAGGGTTCCCAAATCGACTTGAACCGCGCCGTCCAAATCCGCGGCCGCATCCAAAAAAGACCGAGGGTCGTGAACCTGAACATGGTTGCCAAGATGATCGTCCAACCCGACTAGCTTTTGCGCTGCCATGAACAGATCAACCCGGCCATCGGTTTTCAGAATGGCAAACCCATGTGCCACCGGGTTGTATCCGATATCTGATCCGCGAATGTTAAGCAGCCACATGATCGAATCCGGCAATGTAATGATGGCCGCATCGCACCCGTTCTGCTTTAGATCCTCCGCCATCCGCGCAATTTTGCTTATGGCTGTTTCCCCGGCAAACACAATCGGATGCGTCTTAACCGGGTTCTTCGGGGCATCCGGCTGATCCGGCCACACCCGATCCACCAGATTGTCACACCGAACCAGCTCGATGCCGCTCGCGTTCAACTCTTTCTTCAGGCTGGAAATTTGCCCAGCTGCATGCAGCCAAGGATCAAAACCAACCTTTCCGCCGTTCGGCAACTGGTCTTTGAGCCAAGCGCTCAGGCTGGTTTCGGGCCACGGCACGGGAGTGAAATCCGCCACAACCTGTACTTTGACCTGCGTGCGATATCGGCCATCGATGAAAACGCCTGCAATATCGGTCAGCACTGCACAGAAACCGGCCGACCCGGTGAAACCCGTCAGCCATGCCAGACGTTCATCGCGTGGGGCCACATACTCGCCCTGATGCGCATCTGCGCGTGGGATCAGAAAACCGTCCAACCCATCCTGCGCCATCTGGGATCGCAAAGCGGCCAGTCTGGGCGGTCCCTGTTCCGGACGCGCAGTGACTGCAAAGGACTGAAACATGTGGCACCTCTCGCAAACGGGGGCAGTCCCCTTATCTTTTGAAAATACTGCTGCCGGAGGCAGGGCCAGCGTTAGCTGGCCCTTTTCATCCCCATCACACGTGCACGTGCCCGAGGGTCGCTGTCGAACAAGGCCGCCAGTTGCTCAGTCATTGCGCCTGCCAGCTGTTCGACATCCGTGATCGTTACCGCGCGGTCGTAGTATCGGGTTACATCGTGGCCGATGCCGATGGCCAAAAGCTCAACCATCTTGCGTTTTTCGACCATCCCGATCACGTCGCGTAGGTGTTTTTCCAGATAATTGGCAGGGTTAACGCTGAGAGTTGAATCATCAACAGGCGCACCGTCTGAGATCACCATCAGGATCTTGCGCTGCTCGCGTCGTGCAAGCATCCGGCGATGCGCCCATTCCAGTGCTTCGCCATCAATGTTCTCTTTCAGCAGGCCTTCTTTCATCATCAACCCCAGATTGGGTCGCGCGCGACGCCACGGGGCATCCGCACCTTTATAGATGATGTGACGCAAGTCGTTCAGACGCCCCGGCTGTTGCGGGCGACCGTCATTCAGCCATGCCTCACGTGCCTGGCCGCCTTTCCAAGCGCGCGTAGTAAAGCCAAGGATTTCGACCTTCACGTTGCAACGTTCCAGCGTCCGGGCCAGAACATCAGCACAGATCGCCGCGATCGAGATCGGGCGACCGCGCATCGAGCCCGAGTTATCCAGCAGCAGTGTCACCACCGTATCGCGGAACTCGGTGTCTTTCTCGACCTTGAAGCTCAGCGGCGTGGTCGGGTTGGCCACAACTCGCGCCAGACGACCCGCATCCAGAATACCTTCCTCGCGGTCGAACTCCCAGCTGCGGTTCTGTTGCGCCTGCAATCGGCGCTGCAGTTTGTTCGCCAGACGGCTGACGGCACCCTTAAGCGGCTCAAGCTGCTGATCCAGATAGGCGCGCAGCCGTTCTAATTCAGCAGGCTCGGCCAAATCCTCGGCTGCGATCTCTTCGTCAAAGGTTCCAAGGTAAACCTTGTAGTCCGGGTCGGCCTCGGATGCAGGGGGCGGGGACGGCGGCTCCATCGGGGCCTCACCGTCAGGCATCTCGGCCTCATCGCCCATCTCATCCTCGGCCATCTCGTCCATCGAGACCTGGGCCTGAGATTGGTCCTGCTGCTCTTCCTGCGTTTGCTCGGGGGTCGCGTCGGCGTCCTGCTCGTCCTGATCATCCTGACCAGTGCTATCGGGGTCGGGCTGTTCTTCGGCGTCGTCCTCGGCCTGATCTTCCTGATCTTCGTCCAGCTCGTCCGGATCTTCGCCCAGCTGGTCGCCATACCCCAGATCCTTGATCATCTGGCGGGCAAATTTGGCAAACTCGGCCTGATCCGACAGGATCTCCTGCAGGTTTTCCAGCGTGCCGCCAGCCTGCTCTTCAATGAAGCCGCGCCACAGGTTCATGATGTTCTCAGCCGCAGGCGGCAGATCCCGCCCGGTCGCCAGATGGCGGATCAGATATCCTGCTGCAACCGATAGCGGTGCATCAGCGGGCTGCTTGCACTGGTCGTACCCACGGCGCAGCGCCTCATGCCCGATCTTGACATCGATGTTTGATGCGGTGCCGGGCATATCCCGCGCGCCCATCGCCTCACACCGGGCAACTTCCATGGCCTCATAAAGATCCCGGGCCATATCACCCGGAGGCGCATAGCGATTATGGGTCGCATCGTCATGATATCGGCGCTGCAACGCCAAAGCATCCGCCGTACCGCGCGCCAGCAAAACCTCTTCGCGAGTCATGCGCCGAGAAACCTGCGGCAAACGCATCGACTCGCCCGACAGACCCGAGGGGTCGACAGTATAGCTCACCGATAATTCGGGATCATCGGCCATCACCTTGGTGGCTTCGGCCAAGGCCTTCTTGAACGGATCTGCGGGGTTGTCGTTTGGTTTAGACAATGAACGTACTCCAGATCATTGCTGCCAAGAAAAGCACTAAGCATTCCCAGCGCAGCCGTGTCAGGTGGACATGCTGCGGCGCCGTCATTTCTGAAGGCGCCGTCTTTTTCCAATCTACTTTGTCAAAAAGCCAAGCTGAATCAAGAACCACCCAGATAGATGCTATGACAAAGAAGATTATCACCCCAAACTCACGCTCGCCGCGCTTTCCGGCAGTTCCTCGTCGAAGCAACGCTGATAGAACTCGGCCACGGTCTGGCGTTCCAGCTCATCACATTTGTTCAGGAAGGACAGGCGGAAGGCGTAGCCTACGTCGCGGAAGATCTCGGCGTTTTGGGCCCAGTTGATCACGGTTCGGGGACTCATGACGGTGGACAGGTCGCCGTTCATGAAGGCGGTCCGGGTCAGGTCGGCGACGGTGACCATTTGGCTGACGGTTTTGCGGCCCTTTTCGGTGTTGTAATGCGGCGCCTTGGACAGAACGATCATCGTCTCAGCGTCATGGCTGAGGTAGTTCAGCGTCGAGACCAGCGACCAGCGGTCCATCTGTGCCTGGTTGATCTGCTGCGTGCCGTGATACAGGCCGGTAGTGTCGCCCAGACCGACGGTGTTCGCGGTGGCAAACAGGCGGAAGTTTGGGTTCGGCGTTATAATCTCGTTCTGGTCCAGCAAGGTCAGTTTACCGTCATGTTCCAGAACACGCTGGATCACGAACATCACGTCGGCACGGCCCGCGTCGTATTCGTCGAAAACGATGGCAACGGGGTTGCGCAGCGCCCAGGGCAGGATGCCTTCGTGGAACTCGGTCACCTGTTTGCCATCACGCAGCTTGATCGCGTCCTTACCGATCAAGTCGATCCGGCTGATGTGGCTGTCGAGGTTGACACGGACGGCGGGCCAGTTCAGCCGGGCCGCGACCTGTTCGATATGGGTCGATTTGCCCGTACCGTGATAGCCTTGGATCATCACACGCCGATTGTGCGAAAAGCCTGCCAAAATGGCTAGTGTAGTTTCGGGGTCAAACTTGTAGGTCGGGTCGATCGCGGGTACGCGGTCACTGCGGTCAGCAAAGCCCTTGATCGCCATGTCGGTTTCAATACCGAACACGTCACGGACCGAAATTTCTTCGGTGGGTTTTGCGTTTACGTCGATCGATCCGTCAGCCATTCGCCTTGTCCTTATCCTTTGCCCCGCGTTGCCGGGTTTGAACTCGTGTGTGGTGCAACATATTGCGGGCAAGGGCAAGGGAAAGCCGTGCTGGTAGGTACTTAGGCGGATGTTTCTTTGAAACTGGCCTTATCGACGTTGCGTCCAATGGCTCGAGCTAATCTTTCAAATCTTGGACAGCTCGAATTTTGGGTCCAGAACGCCACCACGCAGTCCGGTGAAGCATTAATATTGCAATAGCAAGATATGATAAGTTAAATATGCACATATGATTGTGTAAAAGCGGTTCCCGATTTTGTTTTTAAGCGTGTAGGTACAAATGTCGTTAGTAATCTCAGGTCCGACTTCTATCTCGATCCCCAGTGGGTCGACCTCGGTTATGGAGCAGTATACCACGACCAAAGCTGTGACGTGGAGCGTGACCGTAACTGGCAATGGTGGATTGGATCCTTCCGACTACACTGTTTCGATTTCACCGAGCGGAGTTCTGACCGTTGAGCTTACTGAGGGGGCAGACATTCCCCCGAATACGCAACTCACGGTTCTAATACGCGCGACGACGGGGAACCCGGGAAATGGTAACAATGCCTCTCTCAGTGTGACAGTCGACCTTCCTGCCGGAACAGTGCCATGTTTCGTAAAGGGAACTTTGATTGAAACCGGGAAAGGTCCTTGCCCCGTCGAAGAACTATCGGTTGGGGACAAAGTTCGTGTTTCCAGCGGTGCGCTGTTGCCTATCCTTTGGATTGGCAAAAAGACCATGAGCGCGGAAGCGTTGCAGAGAAACCCGCGATTGCGCCCTGTTTGCATCCAGAAAGGGGCAATCGGGGACGGTTTGCCTGATCGTGATTTATACGTGTCCCCACAGCATAGGATTGTTCTCGAAGGGTGGCGCGCCGAATTGCTGTTTGGAGAGCCCAGAGTTTTTGCTGCGGCAATTCATTTGGTCAATGACAAAACAATTCGACAAGTGCGGCCCGATGAGGCCGTGACGTATTTCCACGTTGCCTGTGATCGCCATGCGATACTGATTTCGCATGGTTTGCCGACGGAAAGCTTGTTTCTGGGCGACATGGCGCTTTTGTCATTCGATCGCGAAGATGTCGAGGAGCTTGGTATGCTATTCCCGGATCGTTTCAGCCCTAAACCCACTTTGGAACAAACTCGCGTGCGGTGCCTAAAGCGTCCCGAAACAAAGGCTCTTTTGCGCATGTACGGTCGTCGATAAGCCGACTACCTAAAGTTCCGGCTGTCCTTGATCTGATCCCACGCCCAGACGACCTCTTGCAACTGCTCTTCCTGGGAACGGTCGCCGCCGTTCATGTCAGGGTGCAGCACCTTGATCAGCTTTTTGTACGCTTTGCGCACCTCGGCCTTGGTCCAGCTGTCGTTGGCTTCCAGAATTTCGATCGCGCGGCGTTCCGTGGGGGGCAGGCGACGACCGCCGCCACCTGACGTGCGTCCTTTGTTTTGGGTGCTGTTTGCGCCAAGTACCTGATGCGGGTCTTCGATGCCCAGACGCGCCCATGCGCGCGCTTCGGGGTCACCCATAGGCTTTGTTTCGCGCTCCCACACTTTGTCCTTGGACCGCTGGGCGTTCAACTCGGCCTCGGTGGTGCCGTCAAAGAAGTTCCATTTGTTGTTGTATTCGCGAACGTGCTGCTGGCAGAACCAGAAAAAGTCGTCCAGAACGTCAGGGGCCTTTGGTGCACGGAACTTACCCGGTTCTTCGCAACCTTCGTGATCGCAGATACGCGTCGAGGTTTCAGACGCGCCCGACATTCCGCGACGCCCGCGCGGGTTCTTTTTCTTCGATGTGGATACGGACATATCAAATCCGAAGGGGTCTGACTTCACCATGTGCTCATCCTTAAGAACGCATCTTTTCGACTCGGAGGCAGCAGTTTAGTCTAAGCAGCCGAAAGTAGAAGAGGGGGGGCGGAAAAATTTTCGCCCGTGAGCAAAAAAATGACTGTTACCGACGAGATCCGAACCTGCCTGATGGCAGCCTTTGAACCGCGTGAGTTGGAGGTCGTAGATGACAGCGAAAGCCACCGCGGACACGCGGGGTTTCAAGAGGGCGGCGAAAGCCATTTCAACGTCCGTATTCGTGCCAGCGCTTTTCAGGGTCAATCCCGCGTCGCCCGCCACCGTGCCGTACATAAGGCACTGGGCGACATCGTGCCCCGCATTCATGCGCTGGCGCTGGATATTGATACCTGAACAGGCCCATTGGTCGATGCCTAGGCGACCAGAGAAATGGCCCTGTTAACCGCGATTCCCTGATTCACCGCGCGATATGTCGGAAAGGGAAGCCGGTGGGTCGCATCAATGTCTCGCCGTATCCACGCTTGCTCTTCCAGGCGGAGAAGCGACGTCGAAAGTGCGCGATCGGAAATGGTGATCAGCCCGGATTTGAGAGTCGAGAATCGTTGGGGCCTGTCGGTCAGCGCCAGAATAGGTGCTGTCCAATTGCGTCTGAGCAACGCGAAATCAGCGTCATCCGGCACGGCATTCACGATCCTGCTGGCGATTTCTGCCGCAGATACACCCGCTTGGGTCAATCGAAATCCGGGGCGCAGTGGATGACCGTGGCCGGGATTTCGTTCCAGAAAACCCAATTGAATCAGGTGGTCAAGGCTATGGGCAAATGCCGTTCTGCCGGCGCGTGTCGCAGCCAGTAGCGGTGCCTGTCGTCCCGGCATGCCTTTATGCATTAACGCCAGAATGTTCAGGGACCAGGCGCGGGACGTAAGCTTGACAAGAATCGTTATGTCCATAAAGTATAGTTACTTTAATTTTCGCCAAAAGGATAGTTCAATGCCACTCGTTTCACTAGAAAACACGATCACGCTCGCCATGTCCGTGCAAGACAGGCATGTCAGTGCCGAATGGTATCAGGCCAAGCTGGGGTTCGAGCTGATCCACCATATTGACGAAGCCGGTTGGAGCGAGATGAAGACCAAAACCGACGGTGTGACCTTGGGCCTGGGTGAGCAGGCCGAGCCTGCGCCAGGCAATACGGTGCCGGTGTTCGGGGTGTCCGATATTGCGACGGCGCGTCAGGCGCTCGAATCCTCGGGCGTCAGGTTCGATGGGGCGACTGAAACGATCGAGGGCATGGTCAGCACCGCAACGTTCTACGACCCGGACGGCAATGCGCTGATGCTGGCGCAGGATCTGAGCCAAGCGGCAAGCGCTGCCGAGTAATTCAGCTGCAGGCTGTGAAAACGCGGAGCAGACCGCTTAGGTCTGCTCTCTGTCCTTTTCGGACAGATCCGTGGGCTTCAGGGTCAATGGCGGATCTTTGACCTCTTCTGAAATCGGTGCAGGGGCCTTCACTTCTTCTGGTCCGGGCACCGGCTGAGCCACGGGTGCATCATCGCTGTCCTCAACCGGCTCGCGCTCTGAAGAAAACTCAACTGCAACCTGTCGCCGAAACACCAGAACATTGCGCCAGTTCACGGTGGAACTGGTCAGCCCTGCGCGTTCCTCGCTGGGCAAAAGTTCCGCACGCTGGTAATCCCAGCCATCCTGCCCCATCTGATTCAGTATCTGTTCGATCGACACTGCAAACCGCCCTTCGGCAGTTTTGACGCCCTTGGCCTTGGTGCCTTTTTGTGGGGCGGGGACAACTTTGTATTCGTAGCGCTGCATCAGATTTTCCTGGTTGCCGATCCCCAGCAATCTAACATGTTGTCGGGTTTCGAACAGTCATCATCGCCCTTTGGGCAAATTCTGTTTTGTCTGTTGCGCCCCGCGCGCGGGACCGGCAAAGTCCGCGCCAGACGCACGGACCCTGCCGTAGCAGTTTCTTGGACCGAAAGACTTACGAGCTCAGCTTTTTGCTGACCAACTCATTGACCGCCTTGGGGTTCGCCTTGCCGCCGGTTGCTTTCATGACCTGACCAACAAACCAGCCTGCCAGTTTCGGGTTCACCTTGGCCTTTTCGACCTGTGCCGGATTGGCCGCGATGATTTCGTCCAGCGCAGTTTCGATGGCACCGGTGTCGGTAACTTGTTTCATGCCGCGTTCTTCAACGATCTGCGCCGGGTCGCCGCCTTCGGTGTAGACAATCTCGAACAGATCCTTAGCGATCTTGCCAGAAATGGCGTCTGAGGCGATCAGCTCGATGATCCCACCCAGCTGCGCAGGCGAGACCGGCGAGGCGGTGATGTCGTGGTCTTCTTTCTTCAGGCGGCCAAACAGTTCGTTGATGACCCAGTTCGCTGCCAGTTTACCGTTGCGGCCTTTCGCGACCTCTTCGAAATAGGCAGCCGACTCTACTTCGGCCGTCAGAACCGACGCATCGTAATCCGTCAGACCGAAGGTGCCAATAAAACGCGCCTTTTTGGCATCCGGTAGTTCCGGAAGCTTGGCTGCGATGTCATCAACCCACGCCTGTTCAATTTCCAGGGGCAGCAGGTCAGGGTCGGGGAAATAGCGGTAATCATGCGCTTCTTCCTTTGACCGCATCGAGCGTGTCTCACCCTTGTCCGGATCATACAGGCGGGTTTCCTGATCGACAGTACCGCCACCTTCGACGATGGCAATCTGACGCCGGGCCTCGACCTCGATCGCTTGCTGGATAAAGCGCATCGAGTTCATGTTCTTGATCTCGCAACGCGTACCCAGATGCGAGAAGTCCTGCGTTTCCTGATACTTTTCATAGGCACCGGGCAAGCAGATCGAAACATTGACGTCCGCCCGCAAGTTGCCGTTTTGCATGTTGCCATCGCAGGTACCCAAATAACGAAGAATCTGGCGCATCTTGGCGATGTAGGCTGCTGCTTCTTCGGGGCCGCGAATATCGGGGCGGCTGACGATCTCCATCAGGCAAACACCGGTCCGGTTCAGGTCGACAAAGGACATGTGCGGGTCCATGTCATGGATCGATTTGCCTGCGTCCTGTTCCATGTGGATGCGTTCAATTCGCACCATGCGCGCAGTGCCGTCGCCCATTTCCACCAGCACTTCACCTTCGCCTACGATAGGCTGGTACAGCTGGGAAATCTGATAGCCCTGCGGCAGGTCGGGATAGAAATAGTTCTTGCGGTCAAAGGCCGATACCAGGTTGATATCCGCCTTCAGGCCCAGCCCGGTTCGTACCGCCTGTTCAACACAATATTCATTGATCACCGGCAGCATTCCCGGCATCGCTGCGTCCACGAATGCCACGTTCGAGTTCGGCTCGGCCCCGAATTGGGTCGATGCGCCCGAGAACAGCTTGGCATTGGACGAGACCTGCGCATGCACCTCCATCCCGATGACCAGTTCCCAATCGTGCTTGGCCCCGGCAATGGTTTTGGGTTTGGGCATTTCGTATGTCAGGTCGAGCATGGCGCGCCTCATTTCCGCAGAAGTCTAAGCCTGCGTATTAGGCCCGGCTCGGCCTAGGGGCAAGGGGGAATCAGTGCCCGGACAGTCGCAAACCCGTCGGAGTAAACGTCACATCCAATCCGCTGCGCAGCTCATCACGGAACAGATCGCCAATTGCACGCAGGGCATCGCGCTGCCCACGGGCCGCGAACCGTTCGGGTGAATTGATCCGAACACTGTTGTTGAACCCATTTGCTGCATGGGCCCAAATCAACGGGTGCAGTTCTGTCAGGTGATCGCGGATCAGCCAGTTTGCAGCCTGGTGTATCTGGCTGCGCACCAGATCAGCCTTGTCGCACTGGCCAGCGCTGTTCTGGATCGTAATGGCACAGTATGCCGACAGCATATTGACGGTTTGCTGGTCAGGACGCTGACGCAGAATATCATGCATGCCTTCAAGGAAGAATTCGACATCCAGGCGCGCGCAGGCTTCATCGTCCAGAGCGATCGCGTCGAACTGAACCCATGTATAACCCCCAGCCCCCCAGATATCCTGCGTCTGGGCCGCCATACGCAGTGCCTGGACCTCAAGCTCGCCGTAGCTTCCGAACCAGCGCGGTAGCAGGTGTGTCCCCATCGCGCGCATGTGCCGATGATTCATCGGGTCGAGCTTAATCAACCGCTCGTATTCATCCGCCACCCGTGTGTTAGCTCTACGCTGACCTGCCAAAATTGCGCAGCCAGCCGAGGCGACAATGGGGCTGTCCGCTGCGACCTCGCGACAATTGGGAAGGATTGCAGCCGCCCGATCGAAATGGGCGGCGCAGCGGGATTGGTGCAGCGAGGGCAGAGTTGCCTCGTTCGTCGTACCGCGCCATGCCCATGCCATATCAATGTGGGCCAAAGCCACAACCAAGGCGATCATTGGGTCACCCGAATGCGCGCGCATCTCGTCTTCCAATTCGGAAATGCCGCTCAGGACGTCAAACTCTGATAGCGCTTTGGCATCGGACAGCGCATGTTCTGCCGCCAGAACCACATCGGCCCGCGCCCCAAACGCTAGCAATTCCGCGACAGGCATTCCGTCGGGTGCAGTTTCCCGAGCGTCG
The DNA here is from genome assembly GCF_001458195.1 of Ruegeria atlantica. Taxonomy (GTDB): domain Bacteria; phylum Pseudomonadota; class Alphaproteobacteria; order Rhodobacterales; family Rhodobacteraceae; genus Ruegeria; species Ruegeria atlantica. The sequence continues at coordinate 65,462 of NZ_CYPU01000073.1, forward strand.
TCTGCTTTGTGCATCAGGTCGGACAATTCTGCCCAGCGATCCTGTCTGGCCAGGAAGCGGCCTTTTTCTATCGAGCTGCGCCCAATCTCATCCTGGGCCTGAACATCAGCCAATGGGATGTTCAATTGCCCTTGGTCTGGCAACACGGGCGAAACAGCCGGGTCAGCGAAATACGCGCCGGATGCAGCGGGATGAGCAATAGAAGATCGGGAACGGGACGAACGGTCCCTAAAAAACCAGAACATGGCGGCACTCGAAACAAACAAACCGGAAACTTGAGGATAAGAGCTTTGCCGTAATCGGTGTCAAATTCAAGGTCTTTGAAGGGGACTGGTTGGCATTTGCCTCTAATCTTTCAAAAATGAACCTATTGTTTCAAAATGTGACGAAGTGATGACGCTCAATTCGAAAACCAGCCTGTTGCAGGACCTGTTCGAACTCCTTGTGGTGCGGAGACGACTCATCAGGAAGCCGAATCCGCTTGCCGGATGTCAGAACCAGAGAAACGCGCACCGAGAAATCCCAACGCGTGTCAAAGCGAACATAATCAACGTCCGAACGATCAATTTCGGCCTCACGAGTGCCGGTAAACCAGCGCAGTTTGTTTTGATCAAGAACCAGCCCTGCGCTGGTGTTCTGAGCAATATCCCAAATGGCCGGTAACGTTGGCAGCGCCAACAGCACCACCAGCCACCATGCCGCGTCGAACAGGATCACAAGTGCCAACAAGGCCGCATAAACGCAGATCAGGACACCGACAGTGCGCGGTGCCCGGTTCTGACGCGTAAATTCGAATTCCGTCATGCGTTGAGAATGCGAGAGACCATTTCGGTCGTGTCGCGTGACAGGTCAGGCGTTTCTGCGATGCGGGTCAACTGTGCGCGGATCAGGTCCTGACGGTTCGCGTCATAGCGTTTCCAGGTCTGGAAGGCCGAACACATCCGCGCCGTAGTCTGCGGGTTGACCGGGTCCAGTTTGTTCAGCCAGTCGGCCAGCAACGCATAACCCGCACCATCTGCGCGGTGGAAACCGGCGTGGTTCATGGCCAATGCACCCATTACCGCCCGGAACCGGTTGGGGTTTTTCCAGTTGAAATCGGCGTGCTCGGTCAGGGTGCGGGCGATGTCTGCCGTGGTCGCTGGCGAGGCCATCCCGACCTGAAGGGCAAACCATTTGTCCATCACCAGACGGTCGTGCTGCCATTGTTCGTAGAACGCAGAAAGCTCGGCCTCACCCTTGCTTGCGCGCAGCAGGCAGGACAGGGCGCTCAGTTGCTGTGTCATGTTGCCAGCCGCCGCGTATTGCTCGGCTGCCATTGCCGCACCATCAAGCCGTGACGTCAGGGCCAGTGCGGCATTGCCAAGCGAACGTTTGCCGGCTTGGTCTGCATCGGGACTGTATGGTGCCTCGATTAAGGTTTCGCTGTGCAATCGCGGTAGCAGGTCCTGAACGTGCTGGGCTGTTGCCTGCCGCAGTGTCTCTACCGCTGTCCAGATCGCCATCGGGTCAGGAGTTTCGCCCCGGTCGGACAACGCCGCCGCCAGCTCGGATTGCGAAGGCAGACCCAGCATCAGGGCGCGATACGCCGGGTCCAGATCGCCGTCGCGGAGAACGGCCAACACCCCGTCGAGGTAATCCGCGCCCGGCGTTGCGTCTTCCAGGATCATTCGCAACAGCGTGTCCTGCGCCAAAGACCGTCCCGCCTGCCACCGATTGAAAGGATCGGTGTCGTGGGCCAGAAGGAAGGCGCGTTCGGCGTCAGTGTGATCGTGCTCAAGGATCACAGGGGCCGAGAAATCTCGCAGGATCGAGGCCACAGGTTTTGCCGCCAGCCCGGTGAATTGGAAGCTTTGTTCCGCCTCGGTCAGTTCCAGAATCTCGGTTGCGCGCACCTCGTCCCCGTTTTGGCCAAGCAGACCTACAGCGACGGGGATCACTTGCGGCAGCTTTTCAGATTGCCCAGGTGTTTCTTCGGTGTGCTGCGCCAATGTCAGCGTATATGTGCCGTCATTCCAATCTTCGCTCACTGTCACACGCGGCGTGCCAGATTGGCTATACCAGCGCTTGAATTGGCTCAGATCGCGGCCGGTGGTGTCCTCAAACACCTTGATCCAGTCTTCAATGGTGCAGGCCTGCCCATCGTGACGATCGAAATACAAATCCAAAGCCTTTGAGTAGGCCTCATCACCAACCAAACGTTTCAGCATGCCGATGACCTCGGCACCTTTTTCGTAGACGGTCGCGGTGTAGAAGTTGTTGATTTCCTGAAAACTCTCGGGCCGGACGGGATGCGACAAGGGCCCGTTATCTTCGGGGAATTGCCGCGCGCGCAGGTCGATGGCGTCCTCAATTCGCTTTACCGGGGCCGAGCGCATGTCCGAGGTGAACTGCGCATCCCGGAAAACGGTCAGCCCTTCTTTCAGGCACAGTTGGAACCAGTCGCGGCAGGTGATCCGGTTGCCGGTCCAATTGTGGAAATACTCATGCGCGATGATCGCTTCGATCCGTTCAAAATTGGCGTCGGTCGAGGTTTCAGGGCTGGCCAGAACAGCGGATGAGTTGAAGATGTTCAACCCCTTGTTCTCCATCGCGCCCATGTTGAAATCGTCCACGGCCACAATGTTGAACACGTCCAGATCGTATTCCCGACCATAGACGTCTTCGTCCCATTTCATGGACTTCTTCAGTGCTTCCATACCGAAATCGCATTTGCCTTCGTCACCGGGGCGAACCCAGAGGTTCAGCTCCACATCGCGACCCGACATGGTGGTGAACTGGCCGGGATGGGCGATCAGCTCGCCCACGACCAGCGCGAACAGGTAAGCGGGTTTGGGCCACGGGTCGGTCCATTCTGACCAGCCTTCACCTTTGCCCGAGGGGTTGCCGTTGGACAGCAGTACAGGAAGGTCGCCGTTGATGCGCACGGTAAAGGTGGACATTACATCGGGGCGGTCGGGGTAGAAGGTGATCTTGCGAAACCCTTCCGCCTCGCACTGGGTGCAGTACATGCCGTTCGACATATATAGCCCTTCGAGGGCCGTGTTGTTTCCCGGGTCGATCTCAACCTCGGCCTCCCAGATAAATGGCGCGTCGGGGGCGGCAACGGTCAGGCCCTTGTCGGTAATCTCGGCGGTGATATCCGCACCGTCGATGGATGCGCGGATCAGCTTGAGGTCTTCGCCGTGCAGGAAGAACGTCTTGTCGCTGGCCTCCAGGTTCGGGCGAAATGCAATGCGAGAGGTGACGCGGGTTGCGTGGGCGGCGAGGTCGAACGTCAGGTGCACGCTGTCCACCAGATAACCAAAGGGTGTGTAGTCTTTCAGATAGATCGTCGTAGGGGCAACGTCGCGCATCAAGGGCCTCGCGTGATTTTGTGTTTGCGCGAACGTATGGGCTGTGGCGGTTGGCTGCAAGCGGTGCGATCCGCGCGTCGGAATGTCCCAAAAATTGATTTTGGTAAGTCTTTTTTGACCGCGACGCTGCGGCGCACGTTGCCTATCGGAAACTTTCGTCCTAAATGCTGACGGCATACAGTCGTGCACATTCCCGGGAGAAACAAAATGAGCAGCAGACAGGCGCGCAGCGGATTGCAGGTGGACAGGGTTCTGGCCGAGTTCATCGAAGGCCAAGCCCTGCCGGGAACCGGTGTCACAGCAGATGCCTTCTGGGATGGTCTTGCGCGCATGGTCGCCGAGCTTGGCCCCAGGAACCGCGCCTTTCTGGCCAAGCGGCAGGACATTCAGGGCAAGGTCGATGCATGGCATCTTGAGCGCCAAGGGCAGGACCACGACGCCGAGGCCTATCAGGCCTTCCTGCACGAGATCGGCTATCTGGTTGAGGAAGGCGCGGATTTCCAGATTGAAACCGCCAATGTCGACCCCGAGATCGCCTCGATCCCCGGACCGCAGCTTGTTGTTCCGATTACCAATGCGCGATTTGCACTGAACGCAGCCAATGCACGTTGGGGCAGCCTTTACGATGCGCTTTACGGAACGGATGCGATGGGTGATCTGCCCGCGGCTGACGGCTACGACGCAGCGCGGGGCGCGCGGGTGATTGCATGGGCCAAAGGGTTCTTGGATGACGCTGTGCCGCTGGCTTTCGGGTCATGGGCTGATGTCTCAGATCTGAGCGTACAGGACGGCGCGCTGATGCCAACTCTGGCCAATCCTAAACAATTTGTAGGTTACGACGGAGATCCAGGCAAACCGGATGCGGTACTGCTCTGCAACAACGGGCTGCACATTCAGATCAGGATCGACGGACACAGCGCTATCGGGGCCACTGATCCGGCGCATATTGCTGATATGCGTCTGGAATCGGCCTTGTCGACCATCATGGATTGCGAGGATTCGGTCGCTTGCGTCGATGCCACTGACAAGGTGGTGGCATATGGCAACTGGCTTGGGTTGATGAAGGGTGACCTGACCGAAGAGGTGAACAAGGGCAACACGACCTTCACCCGCAAACTTGCCAAGGACCTGAGCTTTACAATGGCATCCGGTGAGACAGGCAGCTTGAAGGGTCGTTCGCTGATGCTGATCCGCAACGTCGGGCATTTGATGACAAACCCTGCTGTGTTGGATGAACAGGGCAATGAGATCGGCGAAGGGTTGATGGATGCACTCTGCACAACGCTGATTGCCATGCACGATCTTAAGCGAGACGGCGGAAATTCGGTCCAAGGCTCGGTCTATGTGGTGAAACCCAAAATGCACGGCCCGAAAGAAGTCGCGTTCTCGGTCGAGATTTTTGACATGGTCGAAGACATCCTTGGCCTGCCGCGCAATACCGTGAAGCTGGGCATCATGGATGAAGAACGCCGCACGTCGGTCAACCTCAAAGAATGCATCCGCGCTGCGAAATCGCGGGTGGCCTTCATCAACACCGGTTTTCTTGACCGGACTGGGGATGAGATTCACACTTCGATCGAAGCTGGGCCAATGCTTCCCAAGGGCGACATCAAGAACACGCCTTGGATTGCGTCTTATGAAGATCGCAACGTAGATATTGGTTTGGCCTGTGGCCTGAAGGGCAAGGCGCAGATTGGTAAGGGTATGTGGGCGATGCCCGACCAGATGGGCGATATGCTGGAGCAGAAGATCGGCCACCCGAAATCCGGCGCGACGTGCGCCTGGGTGCCGTCGCCGACAGCTGCGACATTGCACGCGACGCATTATCACAAGGTTGACGTGCTGGCCCGCCAGGATGAACTGGCTGCCGGTGGCGCGCGGGGGACGCTGGGGGATTTGCTGACCATTCCGTTGCTGGGCGGTCGAAACCTCAGCGAGGACGAGATCACCCGCGAGATCGAGAACAACGCGCAGGGCATTCTTGGATACGTGGTGCGTTGGGTTGATCAGGGTGTTGGCTGTTCGAAGGTGCCGGATATCAACGATGTCGGTCTGATGGAGGATCGCGCGACATGCCGGATTTCATCTCAGGCGCTGGCCAACTGGTTGCACCATGAAGTTGTCTCGGAAGGGCAGGTCATGGCCGCTATGCAAAAAATGGCCGCAGTGGTGGATCGCCAGAACGAAAATGACGCAGACTATCGCCCGTCGGCACCCGGTTTCGACGGAATTGCTTTCCAAGCGGCCTGTGATCTGGTCTTCAAGGGGCGTGTGCAACCCTCGGGCTATACCGAGCCGGTCCTGCATGCTCGCCGTCTGGAACTGAAAGCCAGCCTTTAAACCATCAGGAACGATAGGACACGACATGGGAGTTTCCCTCCGCAAAGCCCGCACCATCATCCGAAAGACCCTTGAGAAGGGGCACGAAATGGAGCTGAAACCCCTTTCCGTCGTCGTTCTTGATGCAGGCGGACATGTTATTGCGTTTGAACGCGAAGACGGCGCGTCCCCCGGTCGGTTCGCGATTGCGCATGGCAAGGCATATGGCTCGGTGATGCTTGGCCTGGCTGGCACAGCGCAGATGCAGCGGGCCGAGGCGCAGGCCTATTTCATGGCAGCTGTGAATGGCGTCTATGGCGGGCAGGTCGTTCCGGTCCCGGGTGGTGTGTTGCTGCGCGACAAAAAGGGCGCAGTGATCGGTGCGGTCGGCGTGACCGGCGATACGTCTGACAATGATGCCGCAGCGGCATTGGCCGGGATCGAAACTGCCGGCCTGATTGGCGAGATCTGAACCTGATGACTGTCGGAGAGCCATTTGGGCTCTCTGACCCAATGCGATGTTCGTGCACAGCCACAAAAACGGGCAATGGCCAAATTACCAGACAAAGCGCGTTCATATTTCATCATGTGCACAGTTGAACAAGAGCTTGCGCTGACACGCAGGGCCTGTGCTATTGCGCGCTGTTCTTGCGGTCGATAGTTTTTGGAAAGCAAACAGAAAACGCAGGAACGCAGCATGTCTCGACCCGTCGTCGGTATCATCGGCAACTCGTACTTGATGAATGATCAATATCCGACCCATGCCGGTGGCACGATGAACTCAGACGCGGTTGCCAATGTGTCAGACTGTCTGCCGCTGCTGATCCCAGCCGATCCGCGCTATGTCTCGGTCGATGAGCTGCTTGAGGTCTGCGACGGATTTCTGCTGACCGGCGGGCGCCCGAATGTCCACCCCGAGGAATACGGCGAGTCCGCGACCGAGGCCCATGGCGAGTTCGACCGGGCGCGCGATGCTATTACCCTGCCGCTGGTGCGATCCTGTGTAGAGCGTGGGCAGCCCTTCTTTGGCATCTGTCGAGGGTTCCAAGAGGTCAACGTGGCGATGGGCGGGACACTGTACCCGGAAATTCGCGATCTGCCGGGTCGGATGAACCACCGCATGCCGCCCGATGGGACTCTGGAAGAGAAATTTGCCCTGCGACATGTCGTTGCGCTGAACGAAGGCGGTGTATTCCACCGCTTGATGGGCGCGACCGAAGTGATGACGAACACGTTGCACGGACAGGGGATCAAATCGGTTGGGCGTCGGGTTGTGATTGATGGTCAAGCCCCCGATGGAACGCCCGAGGCGATATACATTCAGGACGCGCCCGGATACACGTTGTCAGTGCAATGGCACCCGGAATGGGACGCCGAAAATGATCCCGTGTCCCGCCCTTTATTCAAAGCGTTCGGTGCTGCTGTACATGCATGGGCAACCGGCTCGGATAGGGCGCTGGTCCAACAATCCGCGTAAGTCCTGCGCCGATCCGAGAGAGAGGGTCCGGACCGGCGCAGCGCGATCAAACCAGCAGATTGAACTGATTGATCAAAGGCAGGGTGCGCGCGCGCTCACCCGTCAGGTCAAAAAGGGCATTGCCAAGGGCCGGCATAGACGGGGGTGTCCCCGGTTCGCCAGCGCCACCCATGTGGTGGTTGGTTTCCAGAATTTTCACTTCGGTCACCGGCGCATTGTGCATCCGCAGAGCGTCGTAGTCGGGGAAGTTGTACTGTTCGACCTCACCGTCCGAGAATGTGATCTCACCCATCACGGCCGCCGACAGGCCATAGATCATGCCACCGAACATCTGCGACTCGACTGTGCCGGGGTCCAGTGCCAGACCGACGTCACAGGCGATCCAGGCTTTGGCGATACGGATAGTGCCGTCCTCATCGACGACCTCAATCACCTGAGCGACCGGCGTGCCAAAGCTATAGGTCATCGCCACACCGCGGCCGACACCGTCAGGGGTTTCTCCGGTCCAGCCGGACATCTCTTTCACGGCCTGTAGGCAGCCTGCCGATGGTGCGTGATCGGCCTTGGCCAATTCCAAGCGGAACTCCAGCGGGTCTCGACCTGCGGCATGGGCCACCTCGTCCATGAATGTCTCGTGAAAGAATCCATTGTGGCTGTTCCCGACTGAACGCCAGAAGCCGACGGGAATATCCAGATCGGCGATGTGCCCGCTCATGCGATAGTTGGGCACCGCGTAGGGTTGGTTAAAGAATCCTTCGACCAGCACTTTGTCAGGGCCGCCAGCCGGCAAGCCGGTATAGCGCTGAACCGCTTGTTGCGTGCAGGATTGCGCTGCGACCTTGCCGTCAATCAGAACGGCTTGGCCGTCTTTGACCGCACCGCGCATACGGGCCATCGCACCGGGGCGGTAGTAGTCGTGGCGCATGTCCTCTTCACGGCTCCAGGTGGTTTGGACGGGAACGCCGGGCATGGCCATCGCGACCTTTGTGGCGATCTCGCCAAAGTCCAGCTCACCCCGGCGGCCAAACCCTCCGCCCAGATAGGTGGTGTGAATTTGGACGGCTTCTTTGTCCAGGTTGGCCGTGTTGGCCGCGCGTATCTGGACAAGAGTCGGGGCCTGATTGCCGCACCACAGTTCCAGCGCCGAGCCTGTGAACAGCGCGGTGGCGTTCATCGGCTCCATTGTAGAATGGGCCAGATAGGGCACCGTATATTCGACCGTGATTTCGGTGGCGCCGTCGGGCAGAGTGTCAACGTCGCCGTCATCGCGCATGGTCGAATTGGGTGACGCGTCGAAGGATTTCGCGATTTCCGCAAATACAGCATCAGTTTCAGGTGGGTAGGGGGCGTCGCCCCAATCCACGTCAATTGCCTCGACGGCCTGAATGGCCAGCCACGTGTTGCTGGCAATCACAGCCACGCCATTGCCCAGATCAACCACCTTTTCCACGCCCGGCATCTGCTCGGCTGCGCTGGCATCAAAACCCTTCATCTCGCCGCCCAGCTTGGGATTGATCCGGACCGAGGCAAATTTCAGACCCTCGGGGCGGACATCGATCCCGAACTCAGCCGTTCCGGTGGATTTGCCGACCACATCCACACGCGGCAAGCTCCGCCCCAGCAAGCGCCAGTTGGACGGGTCGCGCAGTTCGACTTCCGGCGGTTCAATCTGGCCGGCAGCCTCGGCAAGCTCAGTATAAGGAATGCGCGTCCCGTCCGGCGCGACTACAGCACCATTCTCGGTTTTCAGTTGAGCACGATCCACGCCCAGACGGTCGGCAGCGGCCTGTTTCAGCGTTTCGCGCGCGGTCGCACCCGCTTCGCGCATACGCTCGAAGCCATCTTTCATCGAGGTCGAACCACCGGTCACCTGCAAGCTCAGCGTCCTGCCAAGAACGCCCAGAGCCTCCCCCAGATTGTGCTGGAAGTCCGAGATGTCATAACCCTTGTTCGGCAATCCCTCACCAACCAGGGCCGAGTTGTAATAGGCCGCTGCCGCGGGGCCGTGCAGAACGCGGATCTGGTCTAGTTCCACATCCAGTTCTTCGGCGATCAAGGCTGCCCAAGTGGTCCTGACGCCTTGCCCCATCTCGGCGCGAGGGGCGAACAGGGTGACGCCTTGCTGATCAATCAGAACAAAGGGGCTGAGCGCGGTTTCGCCCTTAGCGGGTTTGAGCGGATTGGCGGCAGGACGGCTGACGTAATAGGCACCGAATGCCACGCCGCCGACAATCGCGGCCGAGCCGATCAGGAACGTACGACGGAGAATTTTTCCAACAGATGCCATCGTTTATGCCTCTTTCAGCTTGGATGCCGCGTCGTGAATTGCAGCGCGGATGCGGGGGTAGGTGCCACAGCGGCACAAATTGCCCTGCATGGCATCGTCGATATCGGTATCCGAAGGCGCAGGGTTCTCGGCCAGCAGCGCTGCGGCCTGCATGATCTGGCCCGACTGGCAGTAGCCGCATTGCGCCACCTGATGATCGACCCAGGCCTGCTGAATCGCGGCCATCGCGTCCGGGGTGCCAATGCCTTCAATCGTGGTCACATCGCCCCAGACATCGGACAGGGCCACTTGGCACGAACGCACAGCCTCGCCGTCAATGTGCACGGTGCACGCCCCGCAAGCGGCCACGCCGCAGCCGAATTTGGTGCCAGTCAAGCCGACCTCATCCCGTAGAACCCAAAGCAGGGGGACGTCATCGGGCAGGTCAACCTGATGTTGCTTTCCGTTGATCTTTAGGGCGGTCGCCATGGCGCACCTCTCGTAGCTGTGGCTGGTTTCTGACATAATTGATTAAAAGTGTCAGTGTGTCAATTGACAAAATGAACAGAAACTGTCACCAGTTCAAGGATGGCAGACGTAGCAGACGATAAACGGCAACAGGCGATCCTAGACTCGGCGTTTCGGGCTTTTGCGACTTATGGATTCCGCAAGACCTCGATGGACGACATAGCGCAGGGCGCAGGGATGTCCCGTCCGGCGGTGTATCTGCATTTCAAGAATAAAGAGGCGATCGTCACTAAACTAACCGAACTCTACTATGCAGCGAAAAGCGTTGCAGTGGCCGCGGCGCTGACCAAACCGGGCTCAGTTTCGGACGTTTTCAAGGGCGCGGTTCAAGCCCAAACCGAGGGGATGGCAACCATCCTTGCATCCCCCCATGGGCTGGAAATGTTGGATACGACCAAGTCCATGTCCTCAGAAATCATATCGCGGGGCGAGGCTGAGCTGGCGCGCCTATACGCCGAGTGGCTGTCGCGCGAGGATCAGGCCGGGCGAGTCAGGTTGCAGGCGGAGGCAGACGAGACGGCCAAAACGATAACGGCCACTCTGAAAGGGCTGAAGGCAAGCGCTATTGGCGCGGAAGAATATGAAACCCGAGTTGCCCAGTTTGCCGCTCTGGTAGGAGCCGGGCTAGAAGTCAGGTAACGCGCTGGCGCACCTTGAATTCTGGTGCGTCCCACAGGCGGTTTTGCATGATGTCCGCCAAGATTTCGACTGCATTTTCGACATCCAGCTCATCAATGTACAGCGGCGCGAATCCGAACCGCATGGCATCAGGAGCGCGAAAATCTCCGATAACGCCCCTCGCGGCCAGTGCCTGCATGACAGCATAGGCTTCGGTAAACTGGAACGAAATATGGCTACCGCGCTGAAGCGGATCGCGCGGGCTAATCAGTTTTAGTTCGGGGCATTCAGCCTCGACCCGGGTGACAAATAGTTCGGTCAGTTCGATTGATTTGGCCCGCACATCAGTCATGTCCGCCATTTCCCAGATATCTATTGCCGTAGACAGCGCCGTCATCTGGATGATGGGCGGAGTGCCGACCCGCATCCTTTCGATTCCGCTGCCGGGGCGATAGTCCAAGTCAAAAGCAAAGGGCGCCTCGTGACCCAGCCATCCCGACAGGGCTGGGCGCACCTGTTCTGACAGACTCGGAGCGACATAAATGAAGCCGGGTGAGCCAGGGCCGCCATTAAGGTATTTGTATGTACATCCCACGGCGAAATCCGCGTTGCATCCAGACAGATCCACAGGAACAGCTCCGGCTGAATGGGCCAGATCCCAAACTGTTACAACGCCATTGGCATGGGCCAGTTCGGTCAGTGCTTTCATGTCATGCATGCGCCCGGTGCGGTAGTCGACCTCGGTAAGCATCAGCACTGCAACGTCCTCGTTGATGTGCAAGGCGACATCCTCGGAGTCAACCACGCGCAACTCATAGCCTGGTCCCCGCGACCGCAGCAGCCCGTCAGCCATGTAGAGATCGGAAGGAAAGTTTCCGTTATCTGACAGCACCACTTTGCGATCCGGATTCAGTTCCAGCGCAGAGGCGACGGCTTGATAAACTTTGATCGACAACGTGTCGCCGACCATAACACTGCCTGGTGTCCCGCCGATCAGCCGACCGATGCGGTCGCCCAACTCGGTCGGGAGTGCCATCCAGCCCGCCTTGTTCCAGCTAGTACTCAGCATTTGACCCCACTCACTCTGAAGCATCTCTCCGACGCGGGCCTGAGCCGCTTTTGGTAAAGGGCCCAATGAGTTCCCGTGCAGATACAGAACACCTTCGGGCAGATCGAACATGGCTTTTGTGGCGGCAAAATCGGTCATCATAATCCTGTGAACATCGTCGGTACCAGTCAGTTGAAATGGCTATCTGATCCAAAAGCGGCTGTCCATCATCGAAGCGCTTGACCGCAACCTGATAAGGCCAAGCGATGGTTGTTCGTTTGCGACCAACTGTGATTTTGCTATTTCCGGCGAAAAGCGGTAGGTCATCGGGCAAAAGCGACACTTTGTCCCGCTCGGATATGAAAGATTGCCTGACATGCGAAAAATCGACGTCCCTCCGGTGTGGTTGCTGGGCTTTGCGGTGCTGGCATGGCTGCAGGCGCGGCATATGCCGATGGGGCTGTCGCTCGACAATGCGTTTGTCGATTTGCTCAGCGGTGTTCTGATCGGGGGCGGAGTTATCCTGATCGTCCTGGCTGCAGCCGAGTTTCGCCGACATCGCACCACGATCATTCCGCATGAAACGCCTACATCGCTGGTGCAATCGGGGATCTTCAAGCGTAGCCGAAACCCCATATACGTTGGCGATGTGCTGATCTTGGCCGGCCTGATCCTGCGGTTTGATGCGATTGCATCCCTGGTTTTGATTCCGATTTTCGTGTGGCTTTTGGAACGTCGTTTCATCATGCCCGAAGAGGACCGTTTACGCAAAACTTTTCGCGCCGACTTTGCCCGATATGAACGCCAAACCCGCCGATGGATATGAGGTGATGTGGTAATGACACAACGTAATAATGCTGCGCTTGCGAAATAATGTTGCGCAGGATACACCTTTGTTTAACAAACAATACCGACCACCCGCTCGGTCAGAGTGAAAATTAGGGGGACTGCCAGTGAAGATAGGCACACCGAGAGAGACTTATGACGGTGAGAACCGTGTTGGGATGACGCCTGAGTCGGCGTTGCAGCTTCAGAAGTTGGGCTATGAATGTCTGATTGAGAAGGGTGCTGGTGCTGCGGCAGGGTTTTCGGATGCGTCGTATGAGGCAGCGGGGGTTGAGGTCGTCAAGACGGCTGCGTCGCTGTGGAAGCAGGCCGACATTGTTGCCAAGGTGCGTCAACCGAACGAGGCTGAGCTGAAGCGTCTGACCAAGGGTAAGACGTTGATTTCCTTCTTCAACCCTGCGGGCAACGAAGAGGGGATGGAGGCGGCCAAGGCCAAGGGTGCCAATGTTGTCGCCATGGAAATGGTGCCGCGGATCAGCCGCGCGCAGAAGATGGACGCGCTGTCGTCGATGGCCAATATCGCCGGTTACCGCGCGGTGATCGAGGCGGGCAACAACTTTGGCCGTTTTTTCACCGGTCAGGTGACGGCTGCCGGTAAGGTTCCGCCTGCGAAGGTGCTGATCGTTGGGGCCGGTGTGGCTGGCCTGGCGGCCATCGGCACCTCGACCTCGCTGGGCGCGATCACTTACGCGTTCGACGTGCGCCCCGAAGTGGCCGAACAGGTCGAATCGATGGGGGCCGAGTTCGTCTATCTGGATTTCAGTGAAGACCAGCAGGACGGTGCCGCCAGCGGCGGTTATGCCAGCGTTCAATCCGAGGAATTCCGCGAGGCGCAGCTTGCCAAGTTCCGTGAATTGGCGCCCGAGATAGACATCGTGATCACCACCGCGCTGATCCCGAACCGCGAAGCGCCCGAGCTTTGGACCAAGGATATGGTCGAGGCGATGAAGCCGGGCTCGGTCATTGTTGACCTTGCGGCGGAAAAGGGCGGCAACTGCAAGCTGACCGTGGCGGATGAGAAGATCGTGACCGACAATGGCGTGACCATCATCGGCTATACCGACTTCCCCAGCCGGATGGCGGCGCAGTCCTCGTCTTTGTACGCGACCAACATCCGTCACATGATGACCGACCTGACGCCTGAAAAGGACGGTCAGATCAATCACGACATGGAAGATGACGTGATCCGCGGTGCGACTGTGACATTTGAAGGCGACATCACCTTCCCGCCGCCGCCACCCAAGGTGCAGGCGATCGCGGCGCAGAAGAAACCGGAAGTCAAGGAACTGACCCCGGAAGAGAAAAAGGCGCAGGAGGTTGCGGCCTTCAAGGCGCAGACCAAACAGCAGTTCACCCTGCTGGGTGTTGGTGGCGCGCTGATGCTGTTGGTGGGGCTGATCGCCCCGGCCAGCTTCATGCAGCACTTCATCGTCTTTGTGCTGGCCATTTTTGTGGGCTTCCAAGTGATCTGGGGCGTCGCGCACAGCCTGCACACACCGCTGATGGCGATCACCAACGCGATCTCGTCGATCATCATCGTTGGCGCTGTGATGCAGATCGGGTCGGGATCGTTCCTGGTCATTCTGCTGGCGGCGCTGTCCATCTTCATGGCCGGGATCAACATCTTCGGCGGCTTCCTCGTAACCCGACGCATGCTCGCCATGTTCCAGAAATCTTAAGGAGGCCGGGCACATGGAATTTGGCTTCACTACTGCCGCCTACGTTGTTGCGGCTGTTCTGTTCATCCTTTCGCTCGGCGGTTTGTCGAACCAGGAAAGCGCCAAGCGCGCGGTCTGGTATGGCATCGTCGGTATGGCGCTGGCGGTCTTCGCCACGCTGGTTGGTCCCGGTTCGGGTCTGTGGCTGCTGTCGCTGCTGTTGATCGCGGGCGGTGGTCTGATCGGTCAGTACGTCGCACAGCGCGTGCAGATGACCGAGATGCCGCAGTTGGTGGCCGCGATGCACTCGCTGGTCGGTCTGGCGGCTGTGTTCGTCGGATACAACGCGCATTTTGAAGTTCTGAACGTCGCCGAGGTGATGGCGGTCTCGGATGCATCGAAAGAAGTTCTGTACACGGGCCTCGGAGGGTTTGCCAAACTGATCGCCAAGAAAACCCCGGCGGAATTGTCGATCCTGCATGTCGAACTGTTCCTGGGCGTCTTCATCGGTGCGATCACCTTTACCGGGTCGGTCGTGGCCTATGGCAAGCTGGCGGGCAAAGTGACGTCTGCGGCAACCAAGCTGCCGGGCGGTCATGCGCTGAACGCGGCGGCGGCAGGTCTCTCGCTGATCTGTCTGATCTGGTACACCGCATCAGGCGGCTTCTTCCCGCTGTTCCTGATGACGCTGGCGGCGCTGTTCATCGGCTATCACCTGATCATGGGTATCGGCGGTGCCGACATGCCGGTGGTTGTGTCGATGCTGAACAGCTACTCGGGCTGGGCGGCAGCGGCGATTGGCTTCAGTCTCGGCAACGACCTGCTGATCGTGGTTGGTGCTCTGGTGGGCTCGTCGGGCGCGATCCTGTCCTACATCATGTGTAAGGCGATGAACCGTCACTTTGTCAGCGTGATCCTGGGCGGCTTTGGTGGCCCACAGGGTGAACAGATGGCGGTTGAGGGCGAGCAGATCGCCATCGAGGCCGACGGCGTGGCTGCGGCCCTGAACGACGCTGACAGCGTTGTCATCATCCCCGGCTACGGCATGGCCGTGGCGCAGGCACAGCAATCGGTCAGCGAACTGGTCCGCAAGCTGCGCGCCAAGGGCAAGAATGTACGCTTTGCGATCCACCCGGTTGCGGGTCGTCTGCCGGGCCACATGAACGTGCTGCTGGCCGAGGCGAAGGTGCCATACGACATCGTGCTTGAGATGGACGAGATCAACGACGACTTCCCCGAAACGGATGTGGCCATCGTCATCGGCTCAAACGACATCGTGAACCCTGCGGCGCAGGAAGACCCCAACAGCCCCATTGCCGGCATGCCGGTTCTGGAATGCTGGAAGGCCAAGCAGGTCTTCGTGTCCAAACGCGGTCAGGGCACCGGGTACTCGGGCATCGAAAACCCGCTGTTCTTCAAAGAAAACACCCGCATGTTCTACGGGGACGCAAAGGCAAGCCTCGACAAACTACTGCCTATGATCGACTAAACCGGGTCAGGATAACTTTCGGAAAGGCGCCCCAGCGGGCGCCTTTTCTGTTTTTGGTGTATCCTGATTTGAAAAGGAGGTGCCCGATGGAAAAAGTGAACGGTATAGGCGGCGTGTTCTTTCGCGCTCGTGATCCCGAGGCCCTGAGCGCGTGGTATGAAATGCATCTGGGCGTAAATCACTATATCCCGGAGCCATGGAAACAGCGCGAGGGTTACACAGTCTTCGCCCCCTTTGCGCAGGACACCGCGTACTTCGGAAGATCCGAGCAGCAGTGGATGATCAATTTTCGTGTCGATGATCTGGAGGCCCTGATAGCTCAGCTTGAGGCCGCTGGGATCGAAGTTGAAACAAACGCAGAGTGGGACAGTGAGGTTGGCAAGTTCGCGCGCATCCATGACCCAGAGGGCAACCCGATCGAGCTGTGGCAGCCAAATCAATGAGATAGCGGGTTTGTATACCGTAGTATCCCTGTAAGTATATGAAATAAAAAGAGAATTGATGAAATTTTAAGGTGTCGTATAGTGCCTCGGACGAAACGGAGCCTGAGATGACGCCGATTGATGACCATCCACTGCGCTATGCGCTGGCCAATGAATTGCACGCCCGTCCGTTTCCGGTGGCGGCAATGCCCTGTACTGTGGTCTTTCTTGCGATCAAGAAGTCTGTCGCCGCCGTCGCACGGGACCGCCGCGAGGATCTGGATCACCTGATTGATCTTCTCGACCGCCACGGGGCGCAGCATCCGCAGCCGGACGCCACGCACTATGCCGGGCAAATTGGCCGCCATTGGTTGAAGTGGGAACAACATACCGAGTTCGTGACCTATACGGCCATCGCCCAGAACGTCAGCGAGCGTGCATTCAACCCGGCAGATTTTGAAGTTTTCCCCCCCGACTGGTTGATGGCCAGCCCCGGACAGAGGGTCACGTCGGCCATGGTGCGTGTTGTCGAACGCGAAGGCGACGAGGTGATCAAATCCAAGCTGTTGGATTGGTTCGAACCAGAAAGCCTGGCTGTTGCTCGGGTGCTGGATGACGCAGCTGTTTGTGCAAGTGATTTTCGTATCGATCCGGCAGGGCACATGCGGTTTGCGCTGTTTGTCGCGAATGGCACCGGTCGGCGCAGGACGGGACGGATCGTCCAGCGTTTGTGTGAGATCGAGACCTACAAGGCAATGTCCATGCTGGGTTTTGCGCGGGTCAAACAACTGATGCCTCGCATTGGAAAACTGGATGAAAAGCTGACGCGCCTGATGGGGCAGATGACCGACAATTCTGCCCAGCCCGACGAGTTGCTGCAGGACTTGCTGTCTACCTCGATTGAACTGGAAACTTTGGCGGCGCAGTGTTCGTTTCGGTTCGGAGCCACAGGCGCCTATGAGGCCATCGTAAATCAGCGGATTGAGGTCCTGCGCGAAGAGCGTTTTGAAGGCGGTCAGAACTTTGCGGACTTTATGATGCGCCGATACGACCCGGCGATCCGCACGGTGAAATCCACGGAACGTCGCCTGCAAGCCCTGTCTGATCGGGCCATCCGTGCAGGGGAATTGCTGCGAACCCGCGTCGATGTTGAGCGCAGCGCGCAGAATCAGGCCCTGTTGGAAAGCATGGATCGCCGCGCCGATCTGGCGCTGCGTCTGCAGCACACGGTCGAGGGGCTTTCCGTGGTCGCGATCAGCTATTACGCCGTATCGCTGGTCAGCTATCTGCTCTACCCCCTGACGGGTGCCGAGATCAGTAAAGGGATGTTAAGCGCAGCGGTGACGATTCCGGTTGTCTTGGCGGTATGGTTTGCCGTTCGTAGGATTCGAAAGCGGTTGGAGTAGATCCGTTTTGCCTTTGGACCCGCGCGCTGTACAACAAACGCGTTTGACACCTGGGTCGGGGAATTCTCTGTGATTGGTATCGTGTCGGCGTGGCGGGCAGTGGCCGCCATGTTCATATTGAATGGCGCATTGTTCGGCATCTGGGCATCGCGAATTCCAGCGGTTCGGGACAAACTGGACCTGACGCATGAGACACTGGGATATGGCCTTTTGTTCATGGCGGCGGGCGCTGTGTGTTCTTTTCCAATCACCGGCCAGCTAACCGACAGGTTCGGAGCGGTGGTCCTGACGCGGTACATTGCCGTTCTCTATACGGTTTCTTTGATCCTTCTGGCCCTCGCGGGCAGCTTCTGGTCGCTTGCGGCTTTTTTGTTTGTATTCGGGGCTTTCCACGGCTCGATGGATGTGGCGATGAACGCCTGGGCGGCGGAGGTTGAGCAGGCGTACAAGAAACCCGTGATGTCATCCTTCCACGCAATGTGGAGCCTTGGGGCAGGGTTGGGCGCCCTCAGCGGATTTGCAGCAGTGCAGATGGGGCTGACGGTGATCCAGCATTTCCTGTTGGCCGGTGGGGTCGTCGTTGGGCTGGCATTGGCACTGGCTTGTGTGCGGTGGGAATCGCGCCGCGCGACCGTGTCCGGAGGCAAGGTTTTTGCATTACCATCAGGCGCATTGATCCTTGTGGGCTTCACCGCTTTGTGCGGAGCTTTAGGGGAAGGCGCGGTAGCGGATTGGAGTGCGATTTTCCTGCGGGATGTGACCGACGCCGCCGAAAGCATCGCGGCATTGGGCTATGCGGTATTCTCCGTGGCCATGGTTGCATTCCGCTTGGCAGGCGGATTTGTCATCGCGCGCTTTGGACCGGTCGCGACAGCGCGATTTGGCGGGGCTTGCGCCGCTTTGGGTGTGTTCTGTGTTGTGTCCGCTGCCGAGGCAGGGCTGGCATTGGCAGGTTTTGCGATGATGGGGATCGGGTACGCGGTAATCATGCCGTTGGCGTTCAGCCGGGCGGCAAGTGATCCCAACGTGCCGCCGGGGCAGGCGATCGCCAGCGTCGCCACGCTGGGCTACGGAGGCCTGTTGATTGGCCCACCGCTTATTGGGTTTCTCGCAGAGATGCTTACATTGAGCATAGCATTCACGGCGCTATTGCCGCTGGCCGTATTCATTGTCCTTTTGGCGGGTTCGTTGCGACCTGCCGAAACAGATTGAAGTCATGGCGGGGCCATAGCGGAGCAATAGGCCGGAAAACCAACAGTTAGGAGACCAACATGCCGATCAAAAACCGGTTCGCCGAGTTGCAGGGTGAAATCACCGAGTGGCGACGCGATATTCACGAAAACCCGGAAATCTTGTTCGAAACCCACCGCACCAGTGCTTTGGTCGCAGACAGGTTGCGGGACTTTGGCTGTGATGAAGTGGTGACGGGCATCGGCCGTACCGGAGTTGTCGGCGTCATCAAGGGCAAGACGGACACAAGAGGCAAGGTGATCGGGCTGCGGGCGGATATGGATGCGCTGCCGATCCACGAGGCGACCGGGCTGGGCTATGCTTCAAAAACCGACGGCGCGATGCACGCCTGCGGCCATGACGGGCATACGGCGATGTTGTTGGGGGCCGCGAAATACCTGTCCGAGACGCGCAATTTTGACGGCACTGTGATCGTGATCTTTCAACCCGCCGAAGAAGGCGGCGGCGGTGGGCGCGAGATGTGCGAAGACGGCATGATGGACCGCTGGGGCATTCAGGAGGTCTATGGCATGCATAACTGGCCAGGGCGCCCAGTGGGCAGCTTCGCTATTCGGCCTGGGGCCTTTTTTGCGGCAACAGATCAATTCGATATCACTTTCGAAGGCAAAGGCGGGCACGCCGCCAAACCTCATGAAACGGTCGACACCACCGTAATGGCTGCTCAGGCCGTTTTGGCGCTGCAAACCATTGCATCGCGCAATGCCGACCCGATTGATCGCCTTGTGGTCTCGGTCACGTCGTTTGAGACGTCGTCAAATGCGTTCAATGTGATCCCCCAATCGGTGAAGATCAAAGGGACCGTGCGCACGATGAGCAAGGAAATGCGCGACTTGGCTGAAAAGCGCGTTCAGGAAATCTGCGCAGGTATCGCCACCACTTTTGGTGGTCAGGCCGATGTGACCTATTACCGGGGTTATCCGGTGATGGTAAACAGCGACGAGCAGACCGATTTTGCAGCGGATGTCGCGCGCTCGGTGTCTGGAAACTGTGACGAAGCGCCCTTGATCATGGGCGGTGAAGACTTTGCCTTTATGTTGGAAGAACGGCCCGGAGCGTACATCCTGGTTGGCAATGGCGATACAGCGGCTGTGCATCATCCCGAATATAATTTTAACGACGAGGCGATTCCGGCTGGATGCAGCTGGTGGGCCGGGATCGTGGAACAACGGATGCCCGCGGCCTGATGAAGGCATTGGGAGGCGAGGGGCCAGCCCCTCGCTTCCCTGGGATATTTATGGCCAGATGAAGGTGGACCCTTGCTGCGTCAGGCGAGGTTGAGTGTATCGCACAAGGTATTGATCACATCGTCCAACGCGGATTTCTGGTTGTTTACGCAGGATTTCGCGCCAGCCCGCGCTTTGTCGAGCGCGGTGTCGTCTGACACCCAATTCGCAACGGCATCCGCGAGTTGCGGAGCGGAATTGACCTCGGTCGCGCCACCGCTTTCGATCAGTGGCGCGAAGGTTTCCGCAAAATTGAAGTACCCCGGACCAGTGATCACAGCGGCACCGGCCTGTGCGGGCTCAAACGGGTTGTGACCGCCGATTTCCTTGAGCGAGCCGCCCAAGAACACGATAGGGCACAATGCGTACCATGTGCCGGTTTCGCCCAGTGTGTCAGCAACGTAAACTTGAGTCTGCGGCGCGATCTTGTCGCCCTTAGTGCGGAAGGCGGCGGACTGCCCGGCGGACTCGAGCAGATCTGCAACCTCTGACCGTCGTTCGGGGTGCCGAGGGATCAGCAGAAGCAGCAGATCGGGCCAGCGTTGCAACAGCTTGGCATGCGCGGCCAGAACCGTTTCCTCCTCACCTGCATGGGTCGAACTGGCGATCCAGACCGGGCGGTCGGCGATTTGAGCGCGGATATCGCTCAGCGTGGTCCGATCGACCGGCAGCGGGTCCGACATGGCTTTGAGGTTGGTGCCGGGCTGTACCCGATCGGGGCGTGCGCCCATGTCGATAAGATTTGCTGCAGTCTTGTCATTCTGGGTTAGGAACAGTGTGAAATGGTCCAGAATAAATCGCGCGGTTTTGGGTCGCTTCTTCCATCCCTCGACCGAGCGATCCGACAGGCGCGCGTTGAGCAGCGCCAGCAGAACCTCGCGCCGGGATGCTTCGATGATCAGGCGCGGCCAGATTTCACTTTCGACGAAAATGCCGGCGTCCGGGCGCCAGTGATCCAAAAAACGCTTCACCGGTCCGGCTGTGTCCAGTGGTGGGTATTGATGGCGTGCGCGCGGCGGCATTCGTTTCTCGATCAGCGCCGCCGAAGTTGGGGTTCCGGAAGTGATCAGAAACTCAGCCTTGGGCAGGCGTTCGCCCAGACGTTTGATGAGGCTGATGACCGACAGAGTTTCGCCAACGCTGGCGGCGTGGAACCAGATCAGCTGCCCATCCGGGCGGGTTTGCGTGGCGTGGCCAAGGCGTTCCTGCTGGCGCGTTTCGGGAACGCCCGCCGTCTGCAGCTTTTTGCGAACGGTGCGCCATGCCAGCGGGGCCGCAACGGAAGTCAGGCCGCAATACAGCTTGTACAGCAGCGTTGGCTGGTCGGGGTTGTTTGGCACTTTAGCCGCCCGTGTGGCTCATGTGGCGGCTCATCTGGCCGTCGACGGCTTGACGGGAATAGTCGAAATCATGCCCTTTGGGCTTGAGGGTGATCGCGGACCTGATTGCCTCTTCCATTGGTTTATCACTGTCGGGATGATCGCGCAGCGGGGCGCGCAGGTCGGCCATATCCTCTTGCCCAAGGCACATGTACAGCTCACCGGTGCAGGTCAGGCGCACGCGGTTGCAACTTTCGCAGAAGTTATGCGACAGCGGAGTGATAAAGCCGATTTTCTGGCCCGTATCCTCAAGCCGTACATAACGCGCAGGTCCACCAGTCCGTTCGGCCAGATCCGTGACGGAATAGTGTTTTTCATATTCCTTGCGCACATCTTCAAGAGACCAGTACTGGTCCAGGCGGTCTTCGTTTCCGATATCGCCCATGGGCATGACCTCAATCCAGGTCAGATCCATGTCACGCTCGGCACACCATTCAGTGATCTTTGGTAACTCGGGTTCATTGAACCCTTTCAAGGCGACCGCATTGATCTTGACCCGCAGACCCGCTTTCTGCGCGGCGTCGATTCCGTTCAGCACCTGTTTGAGGCGTCCCCAACGGGTTACCTTGGCAAATTTATCCTCGTCCAGCGTATCCAGCGATACGTTCACGCGACGCACACCTGCGGCGTAGAGATCATCGGCAAATCGGTGCAGTTGCGAACCATTGGTGGTCAGCGTCAACTCTTTCAGGGCGCCGCTGTTCAGGTGTCGGGTCATCGAATTGAAAAATGTCATGATATTGCGGCGCACCAGTGGCTCGCCGCCGGTGATGCGCAACTTTTCAACACCCATGTTCACAAAGGTCGAGCACATGCGGTCAAGCTCTTCCAGCGTCAGTAGGTCTTTCTTGGGCAGAAAGGTCATGTCCTCGGACATGCAATAGACGCAGCGGAAATCGCAGCGATCCGTGACGGATACGCGGAGATAGGTGATGGCACGTGCGAACGGGTCGATAAGCGGAGCTGTCATGCGACATAGGTAAAGCTGCAACCGCCCTGCGACAAGGGCGAACTGCGCTTTGCGCTGGAACAGATGCGCGCAGGGCGATAGGTTTGCGTCATGAGATATGCGCTTTTGGCTTTTTGTGTTCTGGTGGCGGGATGTGACACCGTTCGGTCGACCACCGATCGTGTCTTTGGTGGTGACAAGCCCCCTGAAGAGGCAGAACCAGCCGTTGTAGAAGAGGTGGTCGAGCCGCAACCTGTTGCCGTTGCCGCCACTGGTTGGCTCGGTCCAAAAACCACGATTGCCGGTCTGGGAGATCCCATAACACCTGGTCGATGGCTGGAAACGTCTTTGGTGGAGACTGAATTCACCGGGCGCGTGGTTGTACCGCGGACGGGCGCGCAGGCCTATATCACGCTGATTCCGGCATCCGGGCCAGCCGGGGGCGGCAGTCGCCTTTCGCTGGATGCGATGCGGGCCCTGCTGCTGCCATTTGATGAACTGGTTGAGCTGGAAGTTTATTCCAACTGACCTTTCAGATATTTACCGGCCTCTTTTCGCGCAAATGGCTTCATCGCGTCGCCATGTGTTTTCAAAAAGGCAATGACCCGGTCCGGGTCGTGCTTGGACAATTCGCGCAGCCACCAAGCGACGGCTTTTTGAATGAACCAGTCGCGATCGGGCACGTAGCCTGCAGCCCAACCCAGAATGCGGTCTCGGCATTGCAGGTCTTCCGGTTTGGGGTGGTTCTGTTTGGTCCAGGGCAGGGTCGCCACCAGCGCCGCGCGCCTGGTCCACATGTGGTCCGATTCTGTCCAGCTTTCCACCTGATCCAGCCGCGAAGGGTCGGCTGACAGGCGCTTTTGCATCGCCATGCAGGCGTGATCCGCCACAGCCCAGGCATCAAAATCCGGCAACCAGCTTTGCAGCAGGTCCCAAACGGCATCATCAGGTCGTATGCGTGCCTGTGTCAGTAGTTTTGCAGCGGCAAGGCGTCCTTCGTGGATATTGGTCTGCCACAACGCATCTGCCAATTCGACGCGCGCTGCCACATCCAACTCCTGTCGCCAGGTTTTGGTCAGATCATTCAGGATCGGGTTTGCCACGCCCAGATGGGTGCGGTCGGCCTTGTGGTAGGCCGCCATTTGTTCGGCGCGCTCGGGATCGGAATGGGCTTTGATCTGGTCCAGATAGGCTTCAAGCATCAATAAACTCAGGGTCGGGTGCGCGTGGGTTTGCCATCAATGGTCTGATGGTTCTTTTCAACCCAGTAGGATTGGATCTGCTCGTCGGACTTGCCATCGACCCATTTCTGCATCGTGTCGCGTTCGGACTGATATTCCATGAACGGCACGGCATAGCCGCACGAAGTCTGGACCACATCGATATCCAGATCATAGATCTGACGCGCGCTGCGGTGATCAGGGAAAAGGTCAGCCAATTCATCCCAGCCATCGTCCCCCACATGCAGCGTGCGCGCGGTGCCATAGGTTCTCAGGATCATGGGGCGGGTCGTGAACGAACACCACATCAGCGTCATGCGGTTCGCTTCAAGCAGATGACCGGCGGTTTCGTTGCCGCTGCCGGTCAGGTTCATCCAGGCAATCCGGTTCGGGCCAAGAATGCGAAGCGAATCCATGCCCTTGGGCGAGATGTTGACCCGTCCGTCGGGTGCCGCAGTGCCGACGAAGAACATGTGCTGTTCTTCGATGAATTTACGCTGCCCGTCGTCCAGTTCCGGAAATTGCTTGGCCATGTTTCACTCCACTGTAACCGATTTTGCCAGGTTGCGCGGCTGGTCTACATCCGTGCCTTTGGCCACCGCCGTGTGATAGGCCAGCAGTTGCGCCGGCACCGAGTAGAGGATCGGCGCCAGGCTGGGGTGGACATGCGGCATCCGGATGATGCTCCAGACGCCATCTTCAGCCTCGGCAATCCCGTCATCGTCCGAGACTAGAATAACCTTACCCTTGCGCGCCATCACCTCTTGCATGTTCGACACCGTTTTGTCGAACACGGCGTCGCGCGGGGCCATAACCACCACAGGCATGTTCTTGTCGATCAGGGCGATTGGTCCGTGCTTCAGCTCACCCGAAGCATAACCTTCGGCGTGGATATAGCTGATTTCCTTGAGCTTCAGCGCCCCCTCCATCGCCAGCGGATACATCAGGCCGCGACCCAGGAACAGAACGTCGCGGGCTTCGGACAGGCGCTGTGCGGACGTCTTGATGGCCGGATTCTGATCCAGCGCTGCATTCATCACCGTTGGCAGGCCGCGTAGCGCAGCATAGTGGTCGGCCAGCTCGTCGTCGGTCAGCGTACCACGATCCGCAGCCGCCTTGAGCGCCATCATCAGCAGAACGCTCAGTTGACACGTGAACGCCTTGGTCGAAGCCACGCCGATCTCAACGCCTGCATGGATGGGCAGGGATATATCGCTTTCGCGGGCGATCGAACTTTCGGGGACGTTGACGACCGAGACGATCTTGTCTGCATTGCCTTCGCAATAGCGCAGTGCCGCCAGAGTGTCGGCAGTTTCACCCGACTGACTAACGAACAGCGCCATCGTGCGCCCCGTGATCGGAGGTTCGCGATAGCGGAACTCGCTGGCGATATCGACCTCGACGGGCATTTGGGCCAATTGCTCGAACCAGTACTTCGCCGTCAGGCAGGCGTAAAATGCGGTACCGCAGGCCACCATGGTCAAACGATCCAGTTTGGTGAAATCCAAATCAGCGCCAGGCAGAACTACCTGATCACCACCACTTGGCAGGTATGACCGGATCGCGTCGGCAATCACGATGGGTTGTTGGGCAATTTCCTTGGCCATGAAGTGTTTATGGCCGTTCTTTTCGGTCTGTGTGTGGTCCAGTTTGATCTGGCGAGTCTCGCGATTAGCCAATTCACCGGCTTCGTTGCGGATTTCCAGAGAGGTCCGGGTCAGAACAGCCCGGTCGCCTTCCTCAAGATAGGTGATGCGATCCGTAAGCGGGGCCAGCGCAATGGCGTCTGAGCCCACGTACATCTCACCATCTCCGTGACCGATAGCCAAAGGTGATCCCTTGCGCGCGGCGACGATCAGATCGTCCTGACCGTCGAACAGAAAGGCCAGCGCAAACGCACCAACAAGCTGATCGATGGTCTTGAAGGCGGCCTCAACCGGCGACAGGCCTGTCTTCAGGTAATACTCCGTCATCAGGGCGACGGTTTCGGTGTCCGTCTCGGTCGCGAAACCGATGTCATGTTCGGCCAGTTCTGCCCGCAACTCACGATAGTTTTCGACGATACCATTATGAACAACCGCCACAGGGCCGGCCTGATGCGGGTGCGCGTTGGTCACCGACGGTACGCCATGGGTAGCCCAACGGGTATGACCAATACCGGATTTGCCGGGCAGCGGGTCGTGCACCAGCAGATCGCTCAGGTTGACCAACTTGCCGACCGCCCGACGACGTCCAAGCGTGCCACCATTGACCGTGGCAATCCCGGCGCTGTCATAGCCACGATATTCAAGACGTTTTAGCGCCTCGACCAAAGTTGGCGCGGCCTCATGCTCACCCAGTACACCTACAATTCCACACATAACTCAGGCTCCCTTGTTGCGGCGAGCCTTCTTCGCCTTCAACATCTCAAACAATTTGCGCGCATAGCCGGGCTTGTTGTCCTGCTTGGCACGTGCCACGGCCAGCGCGTCGGGTTCTACATCCCGCGTGACGACTGTACCTGTTGCGGTCATCGCGCCGTCACCAACAGAAACGGGGGCAACTAGCATAGTGTTGGAGCCGATAAAGACGTTCTCTCCGATGGTCGTCTGGTGCTTCATCACGCCGTCATAGTTACAGGTGATCGTACCCGCGCCGATATTGGTCGACGCTCCAACCGAGGCGTCGCCGACATAGCTGAGGTGGTTGACCTTAGCGCCTTCAGCGATCTGGGCATTCTTTGTCTCAACGAAATTGCCGATACGGGTGTTTTCGGCCAGTTCTGTACCTGGGCGCAGGCGTGCGTAGGGGCCGACGATGGCACCGCGGCTAACATGGCAGCCTTCCAGATGTGAGAATGCACGGATCGTCGCGCCGCTTTCGACGGTAACGCCGGGGCCGAAGACGACGTTGGGTTCGATCACCGTGTCTCGGCCTACGATCGTGTCAGCGGACAGATAAACCGTTTCGGGGGCCATCAGCGTCACGCCCAAAGCCAGTAACTCGTTACGCGCACGGGCCTGAAACTCGGCATCAGCCGCCGCCAGATCGGCCCGAGAGTCCACGCCCAGCGTTTCAGCCTCGTCGCATTTGATCGCTGTCGCTGACAGACCGCGCGCATTTGCTAGTACCACGATTTCGGTCAGGTAGTATTCACCCGAGGCGTTATCGTTGCCGACCGCGTCAATCAGTTCGAACAGTACTTTTGCGTTGCAGGCCAGTAATCCACTGTTGGTAAAGCGAATGGCGCGCTGTTCTTCGGTTGCGTCTTTGTATTCAACGATTTCGACCAGTTTTTCGCCATCCATGATCAATCGGCCATAGCGGGGCTGAACTTCGGCAATATCAAAGCCCAGCATGACCAGATCAAAGGATGCGCGCGCCTCAATCATACGCTCCAGTGTTCTGGGGTCGATAAAGGGCGTGTCGCCGTAAAGGACGATCACATCGCCATCGAAATCGGCAAGTGCATCCCGCGCCTGCGCAACTGCATGCGCTGTTCCAAGCTGTTCTTCCTGAACGACAATCTGCGCGGCTTCATCCTCGGAAGTGGCGGCTTTAGCAACCTCCTCAGAGCCGTGACCAGTGACAATAACGGTTCGTTCGGGTGACAGCACCGCACCGGCGCGCATCGCGTGCACCAACATCGGCGTTTGGGCAATCGGGTGCAAAACTTTTGGGGTATCCGAATTCATCCTGGTGCCTTTTCCGGCGGCAAGGATAACAAGGGCGATTGTCATAAAAACGATTTCTCTTTGTGTTTTGTTGCGGCCCGTTTTATCCGCTGAGTTCAAAGGCGCAAGCGGTTCGGGCATCAAACAAGATTGCCGTTTGCAACACTTATGGCGAAGTCTCGCCGAATTAGGGGGCAAAATGCGTACGGTTATCTTCGATCTGGACGGGACCTTGGCCGATACATCGGGCGATTTGCTGGCCGCCGCCAACCACTGTTTTCGGCATATGGGGCATGGGGATGTGTTGGTTCACGGCGAAGATGCAGGCGTTGCGTTGCGCGGTGGCCGAATGATGCTGACCCATGGGTTGAAACGGGTGGGCGCTTATGACGATGCAACGGTTCAAGACTACTACCCGATGCTGCTTGAAGCGTATTCCGACGATATCGACACGCATACCCATTTCTACCCTGGCGCGCTGGACGCAGTGGGATTGTTGAAGTCCGCAGGTTACGGGGTTGGCATCTGTACCAATAAGCCTGAAGCCTTGGCCCATCAGTTGCTCACGCAGATGGGAGTGCGTGACCTGTTTGCCTCTTTAGTTGGTGCAGACACGCTGTCGGTGCGCAAGCCTGATCCGGAACCGCTGCGTGAGGCTGCGCGCCGGGCGGGTGGTCATCCTGATTTATGTGTTCTGATTGGCGATTCCGACACTGACCGAAACACGGCCCGTGCCGCGGGTGTGCCGTCGGTATTGGTTACCTTCGGCCCGTCCGGCGATGATATGGCCGCGCTGGAACCCGAAGCTTTGCTGCACCATTTCCATGATTTGCCAGAATTGGTTGCAGAGTTGATTGGCGTGGCCGCGTAATCCCTTGACCCGAACGTTTTGCAGGACCAGAACACTCTTATGACCGAGATATTCACTGGCAGTTTCACCCAGCAGGAACCCATCCCCGAAGAGGCCGTTGAGGCCGCGCTGGCCGTACTGCGCCACGGGCGTCTGCATCGTTATAACGTCGTACCTGGCGAATTGGGCGAAACCGCCCTGCTGGAACAGGAATTTGCCGCCCAGACAGGTGCCAAATACTGTCTGGCCGTGTCCTCGGGCGGCTATGCGATGGCAACGGCACTGCGGGCCGTGGGGGTCAACCCGCGGGACCCGGTGCTGACGAACACGTTTACTCTGGCACCTGTGCCCGGATCTATTGCTTCGGTCAGTGCGCGCCCCGTTTTTGTCGGTGTGACCGAAGACCTTACGATTGATCTGGACGATCTCGAAACCAAGCTGGATCAGGCCCGCGTTTTGATGCTGAGCCATATGCGTGGCCATCTGTGTGACATGGATCGGCTGATGCAGATGTGCGATGCCGCACGTGTGACGGTGATCGAGGATTGCGCCCACACAATGGGCGCTGCGTGGCGTGGGCAGGTTTCGGGCCGGCAAGGCGCGATTGGCTGCTATTCCTGCCAGACCTACAAACACGTCAATTCGGGCGAGGGCGGCTTGCTTATCACCGACGACGAGGAACTGGCCGCAAAGGCAACGATGCTGTCGGGGTCCTACATGCTGTACGAACGCCACCTTGCGGCACCAGGGGCAGAGGTGTTTGAGCGGATCAAGTATCATACCCCCAATGTCTCGGGGCGAATGGATAATCTGCGGGCCGCAATCCTGCGCCCGCAATTGCGCGATCTGGATCGGCAGATCGAACGCTGGAACGAACGCTATTTCGAAATCGAAAAAGGCCTGCGCGATACGCCGGGTTTGAGCGTTGTAGATCGGCCAGGAGCCGAGACGTTTGTCGGTTCCTCGATCCAGTTCCTGTTGCTCGATTGGTCGGCAGAGCGGGTAAACGAGGTTATCCAGCGGTGCGCGGCCCGCGGGGTCGAGCTTAAGTGGTTCGGCGGGGCCGAGCCGAGCGGCTTTACGTCGCGCTATGACAGCTGGCGATATGCCGACAGCGCGCCGATGCCAAAAAGTGATCGAATTCTTGCCGGGATCGTCGACATGCGCGTTCCCTTGACCTTTTCGCTTGATGATTGCGCGCTGATCGCACGGATCATTCGGGCAGAGGTGAGCGCAGTGTATCAGTCGTAATCCAATCGAGTGCGCGTGACGCGCACGCTTTATTTGTATGAAACCGCCGCCCCGATCAGGGCGGCGGTTTGTTTTTGGGATGCCGTCGTTGACCCAATTCAGATTCGCTGCTATTTATTGAACAACTGTTCATTAATGCGAAAGAGGAGATCGCTTATGTTCACGGCGGCCATGCAATTTGATCTGGGCGAGGACGTGAATGCCCTGCGTGAAATGGTACACCGGTGGGCGCAGGAGCGGGTCAAGCCGATGGCGGGTGACATCGATGCCTCGAACGCATTTCCAAACGAGCTTTGGAAAGAGATGGGCGATCTGGGTTTGCTCGGCATCACTGTGTCCGAGGAATACGGTGGGGCAGGGATGTCCTATTTGGCCCACACTGTAGCTGTGGAAGAGGTTGCGCGGGCATCGGCCTCGGTCTCTCTGTCTTATGGCGCGCATTCGAACCTGTGCGTCAATCAGATCAAGCTGAACGGTAGTGACGAGCAAAAGGCGAAATACTTGCCGCGCCTGATCTCGGGCGAACATGTTGGTGCGTTGGCCATGTCCGAGGCTTCCGCCGGATCTGATGTTGTGTCGATGAAGTTGCGTGCTGAAAAACGCAATGATCACTACCGGCTGAACGGCAACAAATACTGGATCACCAACGGGCCGGACGCGGATACGCTGGTCGTATATGCCAAGACCAACCCGGAGGCTGGATCGAAGGGCATCACCGCGTTTCTGATTGAGAAGGAGATGAAGGGCTTCTCGACCTCGCCCCATTTCGACAAGTTGGGGATGCGCGGTTCGAACACGGCCGAGCTGATCTTTGAAGATGTCGAGGTGCCGTTCGAAAACGTTTTGGGCGAAGAAGGTAAGGGCGTGGCGGTTCTGATGTCCGGGCTGGATTACGAACGTGTGGTTCTGGCCGGAATTGGAACCGGCATCATGGCGGCCTGTCTGGATGAGATCATGCCTTATCTGGCAGAGCGTAAGCAGTTCGGCAAACCGATCGGCAGCTTCCAACTGATGCAGGGCAAGATCGCCGATATGTACACCGCGATGAATTCCGCACGGGCGTATGTCTATGAGGTCGCCAAGGCTTGTGACCGGGGGGATGTAACCCGTCAGGATGCGGCTGCGTGCTGTCTTTATGCTTCAGAACAGGGCATGTCGCAGGCGCATCAGGCTGTTCAGGCGATGGGTGGGGCAGGGTTCCTGTCTGACTCGGCAGTCAGCCGGATTTTCCGCGATGCCAAGCTGATGGAGATTGGCGCGGGCACCAGCGAAATCCGCCGGATGCTGATCGGGCGGGAACTGATGAACGAGATGCGCTGAGAGAAGAAAACGCTTCGCAGACGAGGGAACTGCGAAGCGCTTTCCTTGTAGGGATCAGAACTTATGAACGTAGGATACGCCGACAAGGAAGGGATCGATATCGGCTTTGCCGATCTTGGTTCCGTTCAGCTTGACGTCCGTGTCAATGTCGAACCAGCGTACGTTCAGACGGACAGCGCCATTTTCCGAGACCATGTAGTCCAGACCGGCCTGCAGCGAGACGCCGAAAGAGTCATCAACCTTCAGGTCACCCAGTGCGGACTGCTCGTCGAAGAAGATGGTGTAGTTCAGACCGGCACCGACATAGGGCTTCCATGCGCTGTTGGTCGGGAAGTGATAGTTAAGCGACAGGGTGGGCGGCAGGTGCTTGACGGTGCCAGCCTCGGTGCTTCCGCCCAGGGTTACGGTGTGCTTGAACGGTGTCGCGGCCAGCAGTTCGATGCCAAGATTGTCACGGATGAAATACTCGGCAGTGAAGATCGGGCGGGTGTCCGAGTCGATCTCGGCCTTTTGTCCGGCCAGCGTGCCATTGTCGGACTTGGGGTTGAGGTAACCGACACCGACACCGACGGTCCAATCACCCTGCGATTGGGCAAAGGCGGGGGCGGCAAGCGCCACCAGCGCGGTGGAAAGTGTCAAAGCGGCGAGTTTGTTGGTCATGGTCTTGCCTTTGGTTCAGTTGATGAGATTGAATTGACAGCCGCGCGGTCCGCGCACTCTGATCTGCATCAAATCTGTGTGAGAGGGTCATCGGAGGCTTCTCCGGTAAGGCCCTTGAAAATAGGGGAATTGCAGCGTGCCAGAAGCTAATCGCATACCGGGTTTGCGTTCAGCGGGGGGCTGGGACGTGCCATCTCGTCTGAACATGGCGCGCCAGTGTCTTGAGCACGCACCGGATCAGGTCGCCGTGATTGACTTGACAGGAATCGACGAGCGTCGCGTCACCTACGGGCAGCTTGCTGAAATGACAGACGGGATCGCGCGTGCGCTGTCGAAGAAAGTGCAGCCGGGGGATCGCGTGGGCGTGTTGCTCAGCCAGTCACCGTGGTGTGCGGCGGCGCATCTGGCGATCTGGAAAATCGGCGCGATCTCTGTGCCGTTGTTCAAACTATTCAAGCAAGATGCCCTGCGGTCTCGGGTGGGCGACGCCGGAGCGCAGGTTGTGCTGACCGACCCGGACGGCGCGACGCTGTTAGGCGACTTGGCAGAACCGCTCATGGCGGACCAGATTGGTGAAGACGGGGGCGTAGTTCCTTTTGCCGACACCGGGCCAGAGGATCCGGCGGTGTTGATCTATACATCCGGCACCACGGGCAGTCCGAAAGGTGCGTTGCATGGCCACCGGGTGCTGACCGGCCACCTGCCGGGGGTTTCGATCAGCCATAACAACCTGCGCGAAGGTGACTGCCTCTGGACACCGGCCGATTGGGCCTGGATCGGTGGGCTGTTCGATGTGTTGATGCCTGGTCTCGCGCTGGGCGTTCCGGTTGTAGCGGCCCGGCTGGACAAGTTCACCCCCGATGCCTGCGCCGATGTGATTGCGCGCGGTGGTGTGCGAAACGTGTTCTTTCCCCCAACGGCACTTCGAATGCTCAAGGCGGCGGATCAGGCACTTCCCGGGCTACGATCAGTCGCGTCCGGGGGTGAGCCGCTGGGGGCCGAGATGTTAGCCTGGGGGCAGGAGGCGTTCGGTCTAACGATCAACGAATTCTACGGGCAGACCGAATGCAACATGGTTGTCTCTTCCTGTTCAGATGACTTCCCGGTGCGGCCCGGCTGCATAGGCAAACCGGTCCCGGGGCACGAAATTGCGGTGATCGACGAGGACGGCAACCCGACCATTGATGAGGGTGACGTGGCCATCCGGCGAGGCTCGGCCTCAATACTGTTGGAGTATTGGAACCGGCCCGAAGCGACGGATGAGAAATTCCGTGGCGACTGGCTGATTACCGGCGACCGCGGTGTGTGGGAGGGTGAATACCTGCGTTTCGTAGGGCGCGACGATGATGTCATCACTTCGTCCGGTTATCGTATCGGCCCGGCAGAGATCGAGGATTGCCTGCTGACCCACCCGGCGGTAGCGACGGTCGGTGTGGTAGGCAAACCTGACAAGCTGCGGACCGAGATCGTCAAGGCATATGTGGTGTTGAAACCGAATGCTGAGGCTGAGGAACGAGAGTTGCAGGAGTGGGTCAAGGACCGCCTGGCGCATTATTCTTACCCTCGTGAAGTGGCTTTTGTGCAAGAGTTGCCTTTGACCGTGACCGGAAAAGTAATTCGTAAGGAGTTGAAGCGTCGCGCGTCTGAGGAGGGGAATCATGGCGGATAAGTCCAGTATCAGAACGGGAATTGAATTCAGCGCGACGGCAATTGCCGTCATTGGCGCTGCTTGGGCCGGTAAGTCATATTTCGAAAACTGGATGCAGGATACGATCGAAAAGGCGGTCGAGGATAAGGTTATCATACTCGAACAGCTGCAACTGGCGGACCTTCTAGCCTACTACGGCTATCCCGACGAGGCCATCGAAGAACTTAAGCTGATCAGCGACCGAATTACCGTCCTTGAAAGTGATAATAAACGCAAAATTGCATTCTACGACAGGTATTTGGACGCGGTCGCGCTTTCAGAAAATACGTTGAAATACGAACCGGAAATCCGGTTGCTCAAAGATGTGTTCAGCACCGTGATGCAGACAGACGGGTGGCATGACGAAAATCTGGCATATGTCTCGATGTTCCTGCCAGAGGCACGCGCAGACGATGCATTTTTTGACGCGCAGGTGATCGGGCGGCTTAACCTTGCGGTACATCAATACGAAGTCGAGAGCGACTTTGAGGGGCTTGAAAGTGCGTTTGATACCCTTGCGCTTGCCTATTTGTGTCGCGGCGATCAGGAAAGTGCGCAGGCTTCGATTGAACGCGCTGCCGAGATGATGCCATTCGACTATTTTCTGGTTTACCCGCTGATGGGCGCTGATGTGATTGCCGAAGATCCGGAGATCGAAAAGCTGAACGCTGTCTGCCCTCAAAACGTCTCCCGAGGCTATGGGGCGCTGCTGCAAGAGCTTTACTCGGGTGAGAATCCATTTCGCGACTTGATAAGAGAGTATTCTGAATGAAGCTGCAATCTGCTGCTCTGCCTTCGTCTCAAGGTTTTCAACAAAACCGCGCGGCTCATCTCGACGCGTTGGCGCAAATCGCCGACGCCGCCGACGTCGCACGCATGGGCGGAGGCGAGAAATCCCGCGCGCGACATGAATCGCGGGGCAAGATGCTGCCGCGTCGTAGGGTGGCGAACTTGCTCGATCCGGGCTCTCCGTTTTTGGAAATCGGCGCGACCGCAGCGCATGACATGTATAATAACGCGGCCCCCAGCGCCGGTGTGATTGCGGGTATCGGCCGGGTGCAGGGACAAGAGGTCATGGTGGTGTGCAACGATGCCACCGTGAAGGGCGGCACCTATTATCCGATGTCAGTCAAGAAGCACTTACGCGCGCAGGAGATAGCCGAAGAAAACCAACTGCCGTGTATTTATCTGGTCGACAGTGGCGGCGCGAACCTGCCCAATCAGGATGAGGTGTTTCCCGATCGGGATCACTTTGGCCGCATCTTCTATAACCAAGCGCGGATGAGCGCGAAGGGCATCCCGCAAATCGCTGTAGTGATGGGGTCGTGTACGGCTGGCGGGGCCTACGTGCCCGCGATGTCGGATGTAACGATCATCGTCAGGGAACAGGGCACCATCTTTCTCGCCGGACCACCTTTGGTCAAGGCCGCGACCGGTGAGGTGGTCAGCGCCGAAGATCTGGGGGGCGGAGATGTCCATACGCGCCTGTCCGGGGTGGCTGATTATCTGGCCGAGGATGACGCCCACGCACTGGCTTTGGCGCGGCGGGCTGTCGGATCGCTGAACCGGCGCAAGCCACAGACGGTGGATTGGGCCAACCCCGAGGATCCGGCCTATGACCCCGAAGAAATTCTGGGCGTCGTCCCTACCGAACTGCGCACACCTTATGACATCCGAGAGGTGATCGCGCGATTGGTCGATGGCTCGCGCTTTGACGAATTCAAGCCGCGCTTTGGTGAAACGCTGGTGACCGGGTTCGCTCATGTCAAAGGCTGCCCGGTCGGGATCATCGCCAATAACGGCGTGCTGTTTTCCGAGGCTGCACAGAAGGGCGCGCATTTTGTCGAGCTGTGTTCGCAGCGCAAAATTCCATTGGTGTTCCTGCAGAACATCACCGGCTTCATGGTTGGCCGCAAATACGAAAACGAAGGCATCGCGCGGCATGGGGCCAAGATGGTGACAGCGGTGGCCACAACCAATGTGCCGAAAATCACCATGCTGGTGGGTGGCTCGTTCGGAGCGGGGAACTACGGCATGTCGGGCCGGGCTTACCAACCGAGGTTCCTATGGACATGGCCGAACTCGCGCATTTCCGTGATGGGTGGAGAGCAGGCGGCGGGTGTTCTGGCTACCG
Organism: Ruegeria atlantica; assembly: GCF_001458195.1. GTDB lineage: Bacteria > Pseudomonadota > Alphaproteobacteria > Rhodobacterales > Rhodobacteraceae > Ruegeria > Ruegeria atlantica. The sequence continues at coordinate 100,469 of NZ_CYPU01000073.1, forward strand.
TCAAGCGGGACGGGATTGAACGCCAAGGCGGAACTTGGTCGGCGGAAGAAGAGGCCGGCTTCAAGCGCCCCACGCTGGAGATGTTCGAAGAACAATCCCATCCGCTCTATGCCTCAGCGCGGCTGTGGGACGACGGAATTATCGACCCGCGCAAAAGCCGGGACGTGCTGTCCTTGTCGTTGAACGCGGCACTGAATGCGCCGATTGAGGAGACACGCTTTGGCGTGTTCAGGATGTAAGATGAGCACCGACCTGGAAAAAATAAAAGCGCGTTACCCCGATGCACAGACGTTCAAATTCGGCGACAGTGCAATCATGAGTGCCGAGCTTTTAGCGCTGGTTCGGGCAGGGCAAAAAACGGCAACCTGCGGCGCTCTGCGCGATTATCCCGAAGGTAGCCTTGATACCCCGGTTGTTGGGCGGCGCGATATTGCCCTTGAATGGGATGATCGTCCCGCATTGGTGATTGAGACGGTCGAGGTTTCGATCTGCCGCTATTGTGACATGACCGAAGACTTCGCCTTGGCCGAATGTGAAAACGAAACGTTAGACGGGTGGCGCGAGGATCACCGGCGTTACTTTGAGCGTAACGGCGGGTTTGATCCGGAGATGGAATTGCTTTGCGAACGGTTCCGCCTGATCGAAGACCTGGTGGATAAGGGCTAAACTATGTTCAAAAAAATCCTGATTGCCAACCGGGGCGAGATTGCTTGTCGGGTGATGGAAACCGCTCAGAAAATGGGTGTAACTTGCGTGGCTGTGTTTTCTGATGCTGATGCGTCGGCCAGGCATGTGCAGATGGCGGACGAAGCTGTTCATATTGGTGGTGCGGCGCCGGCCGAGAGCTATCTCAAGGGCGACGTGATCATTCAAGCCGCGCTCGATACCGGGGCGCAGGCGATCCATCCGGGTTATGGATTTCTCTCGGAAAACCCCGATTTCGTGGATGCGGTCGAGGCGGCTGGCCTGACCTTCATTGGCCCTTCGGCGAATGCGATCCGCAAGATGGGTCTCAAAGACGCGGCCAAGGTATTGATGGAGCAGGCGGGCGTGCCGGTTGTTCCGGGGTATCACGGCGACAATCAGGACCCCGAGCATCTGGCGGGTGCGGCCGACACGATTGGCTATCCGGTCCTGATCAAGGCCGTCGCGGGTGGCGGTGGCAAAGGCATGCGGCTGGTCGAGCGGCCCGCAGATTTTACCGAGGCATTGGACAGCGCCCGGGGTGAGGCCCGCACCGCATTTGGCAATGATGCTGTTCTGGTCGAGAAATTCGTCTCCAAGCCCCGCCATATCGAGGTTCAGGTGTTTGGCGACGGCACCCATGCGGTGCATCTGTTTGAACGCGACTGCTCGCTGCAACGGCGGCACCAGAAAGTGATTGAAGAAGCGCCGGCCCCCGGCATGACTGTTGAGATGCGCGAGGCGATGGGGCAGGCGGGCGTACGTGCCGCCGAGGCCATCGGTTACAAAGGCGCGGGGACGGTTGAATTCATCGTGGATGCCTCGGGCGGGCTGCGTCCGGACCGTTTCTGGTTCATGGAGATGAACACCCGCCTGCAGGTGGAGCATCCGGTGACCGAGGCGATCACCGGCGTCGACCTTGTCGAATGGCAGTTGCGTGTTGCGGCGGGCGAGAGCCTGCCGAAGCAGCAGAGTGACCTGTCGATCTCAGGCCATTCCTTCGAAGCGCGGCTTTATGCCGAGGACGTGCCAAAGGGCTTTCTGCCGGCGACCGGTACACTGACCCATCTGCGCTTCCCGGCGGCATGCCGCGCAGATAGCGGCGTGCGTGCGGGTGATACGATCAGCCCCTGGTATGATCCGATGATCGCGAAGGTGATCGTGCACGGCCCCACACGCGCTGTCGCATTGGAACAGTTGCACCGCGCCCTAAAAGGCACTGAGGTTGCGGGGACAGTCACGAACCTTTGCTTTCTGGGCGCACTGACGCGGCATCCGGGCTTTGCCGTCGGTGATGTTGATACTGGCCTGATTGGTCGCGATCTGGACGCGCTGGCCCGTGCAGAGCCGATCCCGGCGTCTTCGATCGTCGCGGCCGCGATGACGGCTTTGGATCTGGTGGATACAGATGAGGAAACAGGGTTTTCGCTGTGGGCCCCACTGCATCGCGCGGTCCAGTTGCGGGCAGGTGATGGTATTGATCTGGACGTTCAGGTAGAAGGTCAGAACCGTCAGGTCTGGCAGGTCCGAGAGCAAACGATCCTTGCCCAGCGCGGTCCGGGCGGTTGGATGATCGACGGAGCCCCTATGCCGCGCGTGTCTGTCTCGGGTTCGCAGATCACAGTCTTTGAAAACTATGGTCAAGTCCTGAAAATTGTTGATCCATTGGACCGCGACGCCGGTGCCGCTGGCGACACCAATGTGATTGAGGCCCCGATGCCGGGTCTGGTCAAAGCTGTCTTTGCGCAGGTGGGTCAAGCCGTGCAAGAAGGCGACCGGCTGGCAATCCTTGAAGCCATGAAAATGGAACATTCCCTGCAGGCTGCCCGTGACGGCATCGTTGCCGAAGTGCTGGCTGATGCCGGGGCGCAGGTCGAGGCTGGGGCCGCGTTGGTCCGGCTGGAGGAGGAATGAACTGTCCCCTTCTCGAACAACGTGGCACAGTCGGATCGAATGCGGCAATCAGAGAAGGACACAGCAATGGGTGAACGGGTCGAAATCTTCGAAGTAGGTCCGCGCGACGGTCTGCAAAACGAAAAGCGCGAAATTGCCGTGGCGGAAAAAGTGGCGCTGGTCGATTGCCTGAGCAAGGCCGGTTTTAACCGCATCGAAGTGGCCAGTTTTGTCTCGCCCAAATGGGTGCCGCAAATGGCGGGCAGCGCGGACGTGTTGGCCGGGATCAAACGGGCCGACGGCGTCCGGTATGGAGCGCTGACACCGAACATGCAGGGATACGAAGACGCTTTGGCCGCAAAGGCGGATGAGATCGCGGTATTCGCTTCGGCTTCGGAAGGGTTTTCAAAAGCCAATATCAACGCGACTATTGAAGAATCCATCGACCGCTTTGCCCCGATTCTTGAAGCTGCGCGCCACATCGACCTGCCAGTACGTGGGTATGTGTCCTGCGTGACTGATTGCCCCTATGACGGACCAACACCGCCCGAGAAAGTGGCTGAAGTTGCGGACCGGCTGTTCTCGTTGGGATGTTACGAAGTATCGCTGGGGGATACGATCGGGCAGGGCACGCCCGACACTATCGCCCATATGTTGCTGGCCGTGCGCGAACGCGTTCCGATGACGCGGCTGGCGGGGCATTTCCACGACACCAACGAGCGGGCCATCGACAATATCGACGCTGCGCTGGCGCTGGGCGTTCGGGTTTTCGACAGCGCCGTTGGCGGTTTGGGCGGGTGTCCTTACGCGCCGGGCGCCGCCGGAAACGTCGCCACCGAAGCTGTTGTGGCTCATTTGGAGCGGCTTGGATATCAGACCGGCCTCGACCTTGCGGTCATTGAAGAGGCCGCGCAGATGGCGCGCGCCATGCGATCCCAGTAAGGAGCGGACATGTTTGAAACGATTGCGGTGACCACGGACGCGCGCGGTGTGGCCACTCTGACCCTGAACCGTGCCGACAAGCACAACGCCATGTCGGCCCAGATGATCACCGATCTTACGCAAGCCGCGCACCAGCTTGGAACCGACGACGCCGTGCGTGTTGTTGTACTGACCGGTGCGGGCAAAAGCTTTTGTGCTGGCGGTGATCTTGGGTGGATGCAATCTCAGATGGCGGCAGAATCCGAGACCCGGTTTGTCGAGGCGCGTAAGCTGGCCGAAATGTTGCAGGCGCTGAACACGTTGCCCAAACCGCTAATCGGCGCGATCCACGGCAATGCCTTTGGCGGCGGTGTGGGATTGGCGTCGGTTTGTGACGTAACGATCGGAGTGGAAACGGTCAAAATGGGGCTGACAGAGACCAAGCTGGGGCTGATCCCGGCCACGATTGGCCCCTATGTCATCGCCCGCATGGGCGAAGCCCGCGCGCGGCGCGTGTTCATGTCGGCCCGGGTCTTCGAAGCCGCAGAAGCTGTAAAGCTGGGCCTGCTGGCCAGAATTGTGCCCGCTGCCGACCTGAATGATGCGGTTGAGTCCGAAGTCCTGCCCTATCTTACCTGTGCACCCGGCGCGGTGGCATCGGCCAAGCAATTGGTTCGCCAGCTGGGGCCGCGCATTGACGATGCCGTGATCGACCACACGATCCGCGAGCTGGTTGACAGGTGGGAAACCGAAGAGGCCAAGGAGGGAATCGGCGCATTCTTTGAAAAAAGAAAACCTGCATGGATTAGTAAGGTTTAGGCGCCACTTGTGATGTGGCCGCGATTGTGTGGGTGACCTTCTGGGACAGAGCTTCGATAAGTCGAATATTAACCCCCTGTGCGTTTGTGTTCGGTTGACCCTCTGACCCCGCAGGGATAGAGAATGTCCAGTCAACACGCCAATTGACGGCGCTCCCTTTCAGGGTATGCGCAGGAAAGGAGCTGTACGTGGAAGACCTATTGCGGGATTATCTCCCGATTCTGGTGTTTCTGGCCGTAGCTGTGGGCCTTGGAATCGTTTTGATTCTGGCGGCAGTCGTTCTGGCGGTCCGCAATCCCGACCCCGAGAAAGTCAGCGCATATGAATGTGGTTTCAACGCGTTCGATGATGCGCGGATGAAGTTTGATGTCCGGTTCTATCTGGTCGCGATTCTCTTCATCATATTCGACTTGGAAATCGCGTTTCTGTTCCCCTGGGCTGTCGGCTTCAAGGACATCAGCGATGTTGGCTTCTGGTCCATGATCGTGTTCCTGGGCGTTCTGACCATCGGCTTTGCCTATGAATGGAAGAAGGGGGCCCTGGAATGGGAGTGATGACGGGTGCAAACACCGCCGGCGTCGACAAAAAAGTCGCCACCCAGGCCCTAAATGCCGAGCTGCAGGACAAAGGGTTTCTGCTGACCTCGACCGAGGACATCATCAACTGGGCTCGCACCGGCTCGCTGCACTGGATGACTTTCGGTCTGGCCTGCTGCGCGGTTGAGATGATGCACACCTCGATGCCGCGTTACGATGCGGAACGGTTTGGCATCGCACCCCGTGCTTCCCCCCGTCAGTCGGACGTGATGATCGTGGCTGGCACCCTGACCAACAAGATGGCCCCCGCTCTGCGCAAAGTTTATGACCAGATGCCCGAGCCGCGCTATGTAATCTCAATGGGCTCCTGCGCCAATGGTGGCGGCTACTACCACTACTCATATTCAGTTGTGCGTGGCTGCGACCGTATTGTTCCAGTGGACATCTACGTCCCCGGCTGCCCCCCGACCGCTGAGGCGCTGCTGTACGGTCTGATGCAGTTGCAACGCAAAATCCGCCGTACCGGCACCATCGTGCGCTGAGGAGAGAGTTGATGAGCGAAGCACTCAAAGAACTCGGCACCCAGCTGGAGTTGAAGCGAACTGATTGTGTTCTGTCCTGGGACGTGACCCATGGTGAGTTGAACGTAGATGTGGCGCTGTCGAACGTTGTGGAATTCATTGAATTCCTGAAGTCCGACCGCGGCTGCCAGTTCTCCACGCTCGTCGATATCACCGGCGTCGACTACCCGGAACGGGCCAAGCGTTTTGACGTGGTTTATCACTTCCTGTCGATGTATCAGAACCAGCGTATCCGCCTGCGGGTCTCGATCCGCGAAGAGGACATGGTGCCTTCGATCGTGGATGTGCATCCCTCGGCCAATTGGTTTGAGCGCGAAGTGTTCGACATGTTCGGCATCTTGTTCTCAGGCCACCCGGATCTGCGGCGCATCCTGACCGACTATGGATTCCGTGGCTATCCGCTGCGCAAGGATTTCCCAACCACAGGATACACCGAAGTCCGATATGACGAGGCCCAAAAGCGCGTTGTGTATGAGCCGGTGTCGCTAGTCCAGGAATACCGTCAGTTCGATTTCATGTCCCCGTGGGAGGGCGCGAATTACATACTGCCGGGTGATGAAAAGCAGGAGGCCGAATAATGGGTGGCATTTGGTGGCTGATCCTGTCTGCGCTGACCATCATCCCGATGGTGAAGATATTGCCGTTTTTCGGGATCAATAAATTCTGGTGCCTTCTTTGTCTGGTTCCATTCGGCACGATCGCGTTGCTGTGGTGGGTCGGGCTTAAACTACAAGAGTTGGAGCGCCGATAAGATGCTGATGCTGCTGGGGGAACTGATCGCTTTGGGTGCGCTGGGGGTCCTGCTGGCAGGGGCTGCGGCCAAGGCTGCCGAGGCGGAAAAGGTCCGGGTTCGGGCTGATGCTAAAAAGAAACGGGGGCGTTGATGGACGGCTCAAGATACGATGATGGCAGCACGGACGCGCTGAGCGGTGAACAGAAGATCCGCAATTTCAACATCAACTTCGGCCCGCAACACCCTGCGGCGCATGGAGTTCTGCGTCTAGTGCTTGAGCTGGACGGCGAGATTGTCGAGCGTTGTGACCCGCATATCGGCCTGCTGCACCGTGGCACCGAAAAACTGATGGAAAGCCGGACGTATCTGCAAAACCTGCCGTATTTCGACCGTCTGGACTATGTGGCGCCGATGAACCAGGAACATGCTTGGTGTCTGGCCATCGAAAAGCTGACCGGTGTCGAAGTGCCGCGCCGGGGTTCGCTGATCCGGGTTCTATATTCCGAGATCGGGCGCATCCTGAACCACCTGCTGAACGTGACCACGCAAGCGATGGACGTCGGCGCGCTGACCCCGCCGTTGTGGGGTTTTGAAGAGCGCGAAAAGCTGATGGTTTTCTACGAACGTGCCTGCGGTGCCCGCCTGCACGCGGCCTATTTTCGCCCCGGCGGTGTCCATCAGGACTTGCCGCCAGAATTGCTGGACGATATCGAGACGTGGAGCCATGAGTTCCCCTCTGTTCTGAACGATATCGACGGCCTGTTGACTGAAAACCGCATCTTCAAGCAGCGCAACGCCGATATCGGTGTCGTGACCGAGGAAGATATTCAGAAATATGGTTTCTCGGGCGTGATGGTGCGCGGATCGGGGCTGGCATGGGACCTGCGACGTGCGCAGCCCTATGAGTGCTATGACGAGTTCGAATTCCAGATCCCCGTCGGCAAAAACGGCGACTGCTATGACCGCTATCTGGTGCGTATGGAAGAGATGCGTCAATCGCTGTCGATCATCCAGCAGGCCATTGTCAAAATCCGTGACTGCCCCGGTGACGTTCTGGCACGCGGCAAGATCACCCCGCCGAAACGCTCGGACATGAAAACCTCAATGGAAAGCCTGATTCATCACTTCAAGCTTTACACCGAAGGTTTCCATGTTCCCGCAGGTGAGGTTTATGCCGCCGTCGAAGCCCCAAAGGGTGAGTTCGGCGTCTATCTGGTCGCCGACGGCACTAACAAACCCTACCGCGCCAAGCTGCGCGCGCCGGGTTTCCTGCATCTGCAAGCCATGGACCATATCGCCGGGGGTCACCAACTGGCCGACGTCGCCGCGATCATCGGGACGATGGACGTCGTGTTCGGAGAGATTGACCGGTGAGACCCCTTGCTTTGATCCTGGCGCTTGCAGCCGCCACACCGTTGCAGGCCGCCTCGACCCATCCGACGGCAAAAGTGCTTGAGGTGATGCGCGAAAACGGCTGCCGGCTGGATGTATCGCGCGCCGAAGAAGCCTTATCTGCCCATGATTTGCGACCCGAAGATGTCAGCGCTGTGACAAATTCCTGGGCTGAACAGGGGGTGGCTGGGCTGGATGGCCCGACATTCGAAATTGCTCCGGCGATCTGCGGTGCGCATGGGCTTGCGCCAGAGGATACGGCGGGCCGTGCCGATGCGCTTTATGATTATGTGCGTCTGAACGGGTGTCGCGTGGTCGAAGAAGAAGCTCAGATCAAATTGCGCCCCGCCGGTTTTACACAGGCTGAAACGCCCGATCTGATTGCCCGCCTTGTCGATCAAGGTTGTGCGCATCAGGAAGACCCCTATGTTATCGCGATCGGAGATGCCTGCTAATGCTGCGCCGTCTGCACCCCGAACAACCTGAAAGCTTTGCCTTCACTGCTGCCAACCAGCAGTGGGCCACAGCACAGATCACCAAATACCCTGACGGCCGTCAGGCCAGCGCGGTTATCCCGCTGCTTTGGCGCGCGCAGGAACAAGAAGGCTGGCTGAGCCGGCCCGCGATTGAATCCGTCGCCGACATGTTGGGCATGGCCTATATCCGCGTGCTCGAGGTTGCGTCGTTCTACTTCATGTTCCAACTGCAACCGGTAGGAACTGTCGCGCATATTCAGGTCTGCGGAACGACCTCCTGCATGATCTGTGGGGCCGAAGACCTGATCGCGGTTTGCAAGGAGAAGATCGCTGCCAAACCGCATGAGCTTTCAGTTGATGGCAAATTGAGTTGGGAAGAGGTGGAATGCCTCGGGTCCTGCACCAATGCACCGATGGCTCAGATCGGCAAGGACTATTACGAAGATCTGACTGCTGACAGTTTTAGCAAGATTATTGACGATCTGGCCACCGGCAAGGTGCCAACGCCGGGTCCGCAGAATGGCAGATACGCAGCAGAACCGCTGAGCGGTCTGACCAGCCTCACGGACTACGATGCCGGAAAACCGCAGTACAATGCCAGTGTTGAACTCGCCGAAGATCTTGGGGATACGGTCAAACGCATCAACGGGACCGAGGTTCCGATCCTGACGCCATGGCTGGGCAAAGACGGCAAGGCTGCGGCGACCAAGGCCGCGCCAAAGCCACCAAAGGCGCCGGCACCCGCTAAATCCGCCGTGAAGCAGGCGGAAGAGGCAAAGAAGGCCCAGATCAAAGAGGATCAGCCCGAAACTCTGACTGCCGCGCGGGATGACAACGCGGATGACCTCAAGATGCTAAAAGGGGTCGGGCCCAAGCTTGAACAGACGCTGAACGAACTTGGCTTTTTCCACTTCGACCAGATCGCTGCATGGACGCAGGAACAGGTGGCCTGGGTAGATGCGCGGCTGAGGTTCAAGGGCCGGATCGAGCGGGACGGTTGGATCGAACAAGCAGCCCAACTGGCGACAGGCAAAGAAACCGAATTTGCAAAACGTGCCAAGGAAGACGGCACCTACGAAGACTGAATGGGATGGTGCCCGTTCGGGGTATCAAGGTGAGATGGACAAAGAAAAAGAACAGGCCATGGCCCGCAAGGGCCGACATATCGGGGTGGTCATCGCGGTGACCATGCTGTTGTGGCTTGCCATTTCGTTGTTCATCGGCCCGGCACTGGGATTGCCTGGGCGCTATGCGCTGCTGTTTGATTTCGCCGCTCTGGCGGGGTTCATCTATGCGGGCGTGAACATTTTTCAACTCTGGCGCATGCGTCAGGACAGCTGAAGGTAAGACACGATGCTGAAGGATCAGGACAGGATCTTTACCAATATCTACGGGATGCACGAGCGCACTTTGAAGGGCGCGCAGGCCCGCGGGCATTGGGACGGCACAGCTGGCCTGATCGGAAACGGGCGTGACTGGATCATCCAGACGATGAAGGACTCAGGGCTTCGCGGTCGCGGCGGCGCGGGTTTCCCAACAGGTCTGAAATGGTCGTTCATGCCCAAGGAAAGTGACGGTCGCCCCGCATATCTGGTGGTGAACGCGGACGAATCCGAGCCCGGCACCTGCAAAGACCGTGAGATTATGCGCCACGATCCGCATACGCTGATCGAAGGCTGCCTGATCGCGTCTTTCGCGATGAATGCGCATACCTGTTATATCTACCTGCGTGGTGAGTACATTCGCGAGCGTGAGGCACTGCAGGCCGCGATTGATGAGGCCTATGATGCCGGATTGCTGGGCAAAAACGCCGCCGGTTCGGGTTGGGATTTCGACCTGTTTCTGCATCACGGGGCCGGGGCGTATATCTGCGGTGAGGAAACAGCCCTGATCGAAAGCCTTGAGGGCAAGAAGGGCATGCCGCGCATGAAACCACCGTTCCCGGCGGGGGCGGGCCTCTATGGCTGCCCGACCACGGTGAATAACGTGGAATCTATCGCCGTTGTGCCAACAATCTTGCGCCGTGGTGCGGATTGGTTCGCGGGCTTTGGCCGCCAGAACAATGCGGGCACCAAACTGTTTGCGATCTCGGGCCATGTAAACAACCCCTGTGTTGTCGAAGAGGCGATGTCGATCCCGTTTGAGCAACTGATCGAAACCCATTGCGGCGGCATTCGTGGCGGTTGGGACAACCTGCTGGCGGTGATCCCCGGTGGTTCTTCGGTGCCTTGTGTGCGCGGTGAAGACATGCGCGACGCCATCATGGATTTCGACCATTTGCGCAATGATCTGGGGTCCGGCCTGGGGACAGCGGCTGTAATCGTGATGGACAAGTCTACGGACATCATCAAAGCGATCTGGCGTTTGTCGAAGTTCTACAAACATGAAAGCTGTGGTCAGTGTACTCCTTGCCGCGAAGGCACCGGCTGGATGATGCGCGTGATGGACCGCCTGGTGCGGGGTGAGGCCGAACTGGAAGAGATCGACATGTTGTTTGACGTGACCAAGCAGGTCGAAGGCCACACGATCTGTGCTTTGGGCGATGCTGCCGCCTGGCCGATCCAGGGCCTGATCCGCAACTTCCGCGAAGAGATTGAAGACCGTATCAAGGCCCAGAAATCGGGCCGTATGGGCGCGATGGCGGCGGAGTGATCAAGTTGCGGGATAACGGATCAAACCCAAACCAAGTTGAGATCAGGGAGTTGAACTAATGGAATCTTTTGCTGAGTATTCACATGCAATCGCATCCCTCGTGGTCTTTACGTTGATCATTCTGGCGCTTGCGCCGTTTTCCGCGCTGGCCAAACAGGGCAAGGGCTTGGCCCCCGGGGCAAGGCCGGAACAGGACTATTCCGACAAGGCGTATCGCCTGAACCGGGCTTATCTGAACGGGACCGAGACGTTGCCGGCCTATATCTCTGTCACGGTCGCGGCCATGTTGCTTGGGGTTAGCCCGTTCTGGGTGAACCTTTTGGCATCGGTCGCTCTGATTGCGCGCATCGTCATGTTGGTTATTCACATGCGTGGTATTGGACAACCGCACAGCGGCGTTCGATCGGTATCCTACGTTGTCGGATGGGCCTGCATGGTTGTGATGGGCTTCATGGCATTGGTGGCGGCGTTCTAATGGAAAAGAAAGGTACTTATCCGTTGACTGGATCAAAATTCAGGATGGGACGTGTGGTACTGACCGCCGCTTTGGGTGCCGCAGTTTTTGTCTCGGCCTGCGGCACGTCGTCCAGTGACCGAATCCTCTTTGATGGCAAGGCCTTCCGGGCCAAAGCGAAGGCCGTCGACAAAAGGAACGCTCCGACGGATTTTACGGTTGTGGTGAACGGCGTGTCCGCGTCTTTGGATGGCGCGCGCGAAGCGGGGCGGCACGAAGGAACCAAATTCTGTATCGACGCCTTTGGGACTTCTAAAATCAACTGGAAAGTCGGACCCGACACCGAACCGCAGAATTTGCGCATTACCGACAATAAATTGACCTTTACAGGAACCTGCCAGCGACCATGAACCGGTTTTTCGCATATCAGAGGGTGACGCAGGGCGTGTTATTGAATAGCGCGCCAGTTCTGGATCGTTTTGGCCTGTCCAAGACGAAAGGATTTGTCATGTCTGGTGTGAAACTGCTTATTGTGTTGTCTGTTCTGGCTATCCCGGCCACGGCCGAAGCCAAACCGCCCTTGCGCGAAGTCAAAGAGATTGACGACGAACTCTATTACATCGCTATCGCAAACGAGATTTCGGATTACTGCCCGTCGATCAGCGGGCGCAGGTTGAAGGCGATTGGCGTGATGTGGGGGCTCAAGTCCAAAGCGAACAGTTTGGGGTATTCGGACGGCGAAATCCGCGCTTACGTGGAATCGGATGCCGAAAAGGACCGGATGCGTGCCATAGGCGAGACGTATCTGGCCGCGAACGGTGTGTCTTATGACAATCCCAAATCTTTCTGCACGCTGGGGCAGTCAGAGATTGAAAGAAACAGCGCCATTGGCGTGTATTTGAGGGCGAACTAGACCATGTCTGACCTCCGCAAAGTGAATATCGACGGGCAGGAAATCGAAGTCGATGGTGCGATGACGCTGATCCAGGCCTGTGAACAGGCCGGGGTCGAGGTGCCGCGCTTTTGCTATCACGAGCGTCTGTCGATTGCCGGGAATTGCCGGATGTGTCTGGTCGAAGTTGTCGGCGGCCCGCCCAAACCTGCGGCGTCGTGTGCAATGCAGGTGCGCGATCTGCGCCCGGGACCGGAAGGTCAGCCGCCAGAGGTCAAGACGAACTCGCCCATGGTCAAGAAAGCGCGCGAAGGGGTGATGGAGTTCCTGCTTATCAACCACCCGCTGGACTGCCCGATCTGTGATCAGGGTGGGGAGTGTGACCTGCAGGATCAGGCGATGGCGTATGGTGTGTCGGGCTCGCGCTTCAAGGAAGCCAAGCGCGCCGTGGACGATCTGGATCTGGGGCCGCTGGTCGGAACAGCGATGACCCGCTGCATCAGCTGCACCCGTTGCGTGCGCTTTACGACCGAGGTCGCCGGGATCACACAGATGGGTCAGACCGGTCGCGGCGAAGATGCCGAGATCACTTCTTATCTGAACCAGACGTTAAATTCGAACCTGCAGGGCAATATCATTGACCTGTGCCCGGTTGGGGCGCTGACTTCGAAGCCCTACGCCTTCACTGCGCGCCCTTGGGAGTTGACCAAGACTGAGAGCATCGACGTCATGGATGCCCTGGGCTCGAACGTTCGTGTCGATACCAAAGGGCGCGAAGTCATGCGCTTTCTTCCGCGCAACCATGACGGTGTGAACGAGGAATGGATCAGCGACAAGACCAGGTTTGTCTGGGATGGCCTGCGTCGCCAGCGTTTGGATAAGCCGTACGTGCGTGAAAATGGCAAGCTACGCCCGGCCTCGTGGCCTGAGGCATTGACCAAAGCGGCAGAGGCACTGAAAGAGGCCGAAAAGCCGGCGGGTATCGTTGGTGATCTCGCTCCGGTCGAGGCCGCGTTCGCGCTAAAGAAATTGATCGATGGGCAGGGCGGTGTTGTTGAATGCCGAACCGATGGGGCCAAGCTGCCTGCGGGGAATCGCGGTGCCTATGCCGGGACGGCCTCGATAGAAGATATCGACACAGCCGAGCGAATTCTGCTGATCGGAACGAACCCACGCGACGAAGCTCCGGTTCTGAACGCGCGTATCCGCAAGGCCTGGGCACATGGCGCCGAGGTGGCTTTGGTCGGGCCTGCAGCCGATCTGACCTACGCGTATCACCATATGGGAGAAGACCGCGCAGCATTGCAAAAGGTCCTCGACATGGGCGGCGATGATGAGATCAAGGGCAAAGCCTCGCTGGTCATCGTCGGGCAGGGTGCTTTGCTCGAAGCGGATGGCGCAGCTGTCCTGGCCGCCGCGCAAGCCATTGCGGCCAATACCGAAAGTGGACTGCTTGTTCTGCATACCGCAGCGTCTCGTGTGGGTGCGATGGATGTGGATGCCACCAACGAAAATGGCATGGATGCCGTAAGTGCGGCTGACGTGATCTACAATCTCGGCGCGGATGAGATCGAAATCGGCGAAGGGGCCTTTGTGATCTATCAGGGCAGCCATGGTGATCGTGGCGCGCATCGTGCAGACGTGATCCTGCCGGGTGCCGCATACACAGAGGAAAACGGGCTGTTCGTGAATACCGAAGGCCGACCACAACTGGCGATGCGAGCTGGATTTGCCCCCGGTGAGGCCAAGGAAAACTGGGCCATCCTGCGGGCTTTGTCGGCGGAATTGGGCGCAACACTGCCCTTCGACTCACTTTCGCAACTGCGTACCGCTTTGATCGAAGCCGTCCCACATCTGGCCCAGATCGACCAAGTGATTGAGAATGAGGTCCAGCCACTAGATGCCGATCCTCTGGGTCAGGCTACGTTCCGCACTGCAGTTAAAGACTTCTACCTGACCAACCCGATTGCACGGGCGTCGCAACTGATGGCCGAGCTGTCTGCTCAGGCGCAGTCACGGAACGCCGGGAAGATCGCGGCGGAATGAATACAGCACGTTTCATATCGCTTTCAGAAGCCAACACCGCCGCCTGCGGTATGGGCATCAGGGAATTGCGCATGAAACGCAATGAAAAAGGTAGTGCGATGGCTGTGGATGCTGTTTACACCTATGCGCCGACCCAACCGCAAGATGCGCAGGCCCTTGGCCTGATCATCACCCGCGAAAAATTGAATACCCACGGTGTGAGGACCAATGGCTGATTTCTTTAACACCCCAGGCGGAATAGCCATCATCATTCTGGCGCAAGTGCTTGCAGTTGTTGCCTTCGTGATGATTTCGCTGTTGTTCCTTGTTTACGGCGACCGCAAGATCTGGGCCGCCGTCCAAATGCGCCGCGGCCCCAACGTGGTTGGTGTCTATGGACTGCTGCAATCGGTGGCTGACGCCTTGAAGTACGTGGTAAAAGAGGTGGTCATACCCGCCGGGGCCGACCGCACAGTGTTCATCCTCGCTCCGCTGACCTCATTCGTATTGGCGATGATCGCCTGGGCCGTGATCCCATTCAATGATGGCTGGGTGTTGTCGGATATCAATGTCGCAATCCTGTATGTCTTTGCCGTGTCCTCACTGGAAGTTTATGGCGTGATTATGGGCGGTTGGGCCTCGAACTCAAAGTACCCTTTCCTTGGATCATTGCGCTCTGCGGCTCAGATGATTTCCTATGAAGTCTCCATTGGCCTGATTATTATTGGGCTTATCATCTCAACCGGTTCCATGAACTTCGGCCACATTGTTGAGGCGCAGGATGGCCGGTTCGGTTTCTTCAGCTGGTACTGGTTGCCGCATTTCCCGATGGTTTTCCTGTTCTTCATCTCGGCTTTAGCGGAAACCAACCGTCCACCGTTCGACCTGCCCGAGGCGGAATCGGAACTGGTTGCGGGCTATCAGGTTGAATACTCGGCCACGCCTTTCCTGTTGTTCATGGCCGGTGAGTATATCGCTATCTTCCTGATGTGTGCGCTGACCACGCTGCTGTTCTTCGGCGGCTGGCTGTCCCCGATCCCAGGCCTGCCTGACGGCGTTCTGTGGATGGTCGCTAAGATGGCGTTCTTCTTCTCCCTCTTTGCGATGGTCAAGGCGATCACACCGCGCTACCGCTATGACCAGCTGATGCGGCTGGGTTGGAAAGTCTTCCTGCCCTTCTCGCTGGCCTGGGTAGTCTTCGTGGCCTTTGCGGCAAAATTCGACTGGTTCTGGGGCGCGTTCGCCCGTTGGAGCGTAGGAGGCTGATATGACTCAAATCGACTACACCCGCGCCGCCAAATACTTTCTGCTGCAGGACTTCTGGGTCGGCATGAAGCTGGGGTTGAAGTACTTCTTCGCGCCAAAGGCAACCATCAACTACCCGCATGAAAAAGGCCCGCTGTCTCCGCGTTTCCGCGGCGAGCACGCCCTGCGTCGTTATCCGAACGGCGAAGAACGCTGCATTGCCTGCAAACTGTGCGAGGCGATCTGCCCGGCACAAGCCATCACCATCGACGCCGAACCGCGCGAAGACGGCAGCCGCCGTACCACGCGGTATGACATCGACATGACCAAGTGCATCTATTGCGGTTTTTGCCAAGAAGCCTGCCCGGTGGACGCCATCGTCGAGGGGCCGAACTTCGAATTCGCCACGGAAACCCGCGAAGAGCTGTTCTATGACAAGGAAAAGCTGCTCGACAACGGCGAACGCTGGGAAGCCGAAATCGCCCGCAATCTGGAAATGGACGCGCCGTACCGATGACTGACACGCCCCAAAATCCGTTCGACCTGATGATGAAACAGGCGCAGGACATGGCCAAGGCGATGAACCCGGCGATGGAGAATTTCTCGCCCAAAGGGTTCGAAGCGCTGTGGCCGACCATGCCCAAAGAGGTCATGGAAATGATGTTTGGCAACACCGTCAACAAGGACGGGCTGGATGCCAAGACCCGCCTGCTGCTGACGTTGGCCGGTCTGACCTGTCAGGGCGCGCAAGCGGACGCGGCGGTGCGTCAGACCGTGCGCCACGCGCTTGAGGCCGGTGCCGGGAAACAAGAGATCGTGGAAGCGATCGGTCAGATGTCGGTCTTTGCCGGCATCCCGGCCATGACCCGCGCGCTGGAACTGGCGCAAGAGGTTCTGGGCGATAACGAGGATACGGATCAATGACCGTCTTTGCCTTCTATCTGTTTGCTATCAGTGCCATCACCGGCGGGCTGTTCACAGTGATCAGCCGCCAGCCGGTGCACTCGGTGCTGTGGCTGATCCTGTCGTTCCTGTCCGCGGCGGGGCTGTTCGTGCTGCTGGGGGCAGAGTTTGTAGCGATGCTGCTGATCATCGTCTACGTCGGTGCGGTCGCGGTGCTGTTCCTGTTTGTGGTGATGATGTTGGACGTGGACTTTGCCGAGCTCAAGGCCGAGATGGCGCGCTATATGCCGCTGGCCCTGCTGATTGGTCTGGTCATCCTGATGCAGTTCGTCATGGCCTTTGGGGCCTGGGACAGCGCGCAGGGCGCTGCGGCAAATCTGGCCCAGCCGATCCCGGTGGACCGGCACAACACCGAGGCCCTAGGTGTCATCCTTTATGATCAATACTTCCTTCTGTTCCAGCTGGCGGGCCTGATTCTGCTGGTGGCCATGATCGGTGCCATCGTGCTGACGCTACGCCACCGCAAGGACATCAAGCGTCAGGACATCGTCGGCCAGATGATGCGCGACCCGGCCAAGGCGATGGAGCTGAAAGACGTGAAACCGGGGCAGGGGCTTTAAGACGATGATCGGACTTGAACACTATCTTACGGTCGCGGCGACGCTGTTCGTCATCGGCATCTTCGGTCTCTTCCTGAACCGCAAGAACGTCATCATCCTGCTGATGAGCATCGAACTGATGCTGCTGGCGGTGAATATCAACCTCGTGGCGTTTTCCAGCTTCCTCGGCGATTTGGTCGGGCAGGTGTTCACGCTGTTTGTGCTGACCGTGGCGGCGGCCGAGGCGGCGATCGGGCTGGCCATTCTGGTTTGCTTCTTCCGCAACCGTGGCACCATCGCGGTTGAAGACGTCAATATGATGAAGGGGTAAGAGAATATGGAAACCACCATCCTCTTTGCCCCGCTGGTGGGCGCGCTGCTCTGCGGGTTCGGCTGGAAGTTCATTGGCGAGAAGGCCGCCATGTGGACCGCCACGGGCCTGCTGTTCCTGGCCTGTCTGCTGTCGTGGATCGTGTTCTTTTCGTTCGACGGTGTGACCCAGCAGATCGAGATCATGCGCTGGATCGAAAGCGGTTCGCTGTCGACAAGCTGGGCCGTTCGACTGGATCGTCTGACCGCGATCATGCTGATCGTGGTGACGACGGTTTCGGCGCTCGTGCACCTCTATTCCTTCGGCTACATGGATCACGATCCGCAGTGGCGCGAGGGCGAGAGCTATAAGCCGCGTTTCTTTGCCTATCTGTCCTTTTTTACCTTCGCCATGCTGATGCTGGTGACGGCGGATAATCTGGTTCAAATGTTCTTTGGCTGGGAAGGTGTAGGTGTAGCCTCGTACCTGCTGATCGGGTTTTATTATCGCAAGCCCACGGCCAATGCGGCAGCGATGAAAGCGTTCATCGTAAACCGGATTGGTGACTTTGGCTTTGCTCTGGGCATCTTCGCGCTGTTCTTCCTGACGGACAGCATCAACTTCTCAGACATTTTTGCCTCGGCCCCTGCGCTGGCCGAAGAGAAGTTGCACTTCCTGTGGGGTGAGTGGACCGCAATCGAGGTGATTTGCGTCCTGCTGTTCATCGGCGCGATGGGGAAATCGGCACAGTTGATCCTGCACACTTGGTTGCCGGACGCGATGGAAGGCCCGACGCCTGTGTCGGCGCTGATCCACGCTGCAACCATGGTGACGGCGGGAGTGTTCCTGATCTGTCGGATGTCGCCATTGATGGAATTTGCGCCGGGTGCCACCGGGTTCATCACCTTCCTTGGGGCCTCGACCGCGTTTTTTGCCGCAACCGTTGGCCTGGTTCAGACCGACATCAAGCGCGTCATTGCCTATTCAACCTGTTCTCAGTTGGGCTACATGTTCGTGGCTGCGGGTGTTGGCATGTATTCGGCAGCGATGTTCCACTTGCTGACGCACGCCTTCTTCAAGGCGCTGTTGTTCCTTGGTGCAGGTTCGGTGATTCACGCGATGCATCACGAGCAGGAGATGACCGAATACGGCGGCCTGCGGAAGAAGATCCCCTATACATTCTGGGCGATGATGATCGGAACCCTGGCGATTACAGGCGTCGGGATCCCGATGACCCAAATTGGGTTCGCCGGGTTCCTGTCCAAGGATGCCATCATCGAAAGCGCTTTTGCCGGAGGTACCGGATATGCCTTCTGGATGCTGGTGATCGCCGCGGCGTTCACGTCATTCTACAGCTGGCGTTTGATTTTCCTGACCTTTTATGGCGAAGAGCGTGGCGACAAGCATACGCATGAGCACGCGCATGAAAGTCCGATGACCATGCTGGTGCCGCTGGGTGTTCTGTCCTTGGGCGCTGTGTTTGCCGGGATGATCTGGTATGGCAACTTCTTTGGTCACACAGACAAGGTCGGCAAGTTCTACGGTATACCGGTGGCTGAGGCGTCCGAGCATGCTGAGGCCAGTGATCACGGTGCAGCCGATACGGCCCATGGTAACGATACGCATGCGGATGAGGCGCACGCGGATGAAGGCCATGGTGATGACGCCGGAAACGAAGAAAAAGCGGCTCACGGCGACGACCACCATTACGTCTTCGCGGGTGAGCCGGGCGAGGGCGCGATTTACATCGCGCCGGACAATCATGTTCTGGACGATGCGCATGCTGCCCCCAAGTGGGTCAAGGTTTCGCCTTTTGTCGCCATGGCTTTGGGCTTTATCGTGGCCTTCTGGTTCTACATCGTGAACACGACGCTGCCGGCGCGTTTGGCGCAGAACCAGCGTCCTCTGTACCTGTTCCTGCTGAACAAGTGGTACTTTGACGAGATCTATGACGCGGTATTCGTCAAACCCACCATCGCGCTCGGCCGGTTCCTGTGGAAACGGGGTGACGGCAACACTATTGACGGTTTCCTTAACGGGGTGGCGATGGGCGTTGTGCCCTTCTTTACCCGCCTCGCAGGTAAGGCGCAGACGGGCTACATCTTTACTTACGCCTTCTGGATGGTTCTGGGTATCGCTGCCCTTGTCACCTGGATATCGATCGGCGGAGGCGCACACTAATGGATAATATCCTCTCCATCGTCACCTTCATCCCCGCCGTGGCGGCAGGCATTCTGGCCCTGTTCTTGCATGGCGAGGACGTGGCCGCACAGCGAAATGCCAAATGGGTAGCACTTGTGGCTACCACGGTGACGTTCCTGGTCTCGATCGGCATTTACACGGGGTTTGATCCGTCCAACACCGGCTTTCAGATGGTGGAAGAAGGTGAGTGGCTGCTGGGCCTGAAATACAAGATGGGCGTGGACGGTATCAGCGTTCTGTTTGTCTTGTTGACCACCTTCATCATGCCTTTGACCATTCTGGCCAGTTGGCACGTCACGGACCGCGTCAAGGAATACATGATCGCCTTCCTGTTGTTGGAAACGCTGATGCTTGGCGTGTTCATGGCGCTGGATCTGGTGCTGTTCTACCTGTTTTTTGAGGCAGGTCTGATCCCGATGTTCCTGATTATCGGCATCTGGGGCGGTGCGAACCGGGTTTATGCCAGCTTCAAATTTTTCCTCTACACCTTCCTTGGATCAGTGCTGATGCTGGTGGCGATGGTCGCGATGTATGCGGACGCTGGCACTACCGATATCGAAGCGTTGATGAGCCATCATTTCTCGTCCGAAGGGTTCAGCGTGCTTGGCATCTATGTTGTCGGCGGCATGCAGACGCTGATGTTCCTGGCGTTCTTTGCATCGTTTGCAGTGAAGATGCCGATGTGGCCGGTACACACCTGGCTGCCGGACGCCCACGTTCAGGCACCGACCGCTGGATCGGTCGTTCTGGCGGCGATCCTGTTGAAGATGGGCGGCTACGGCTTCTTGCGGTTCAGCTTGCCGATGTTCCCGGTGGGCTCGGCAGTGATGACTGATCTGGTGTTGTGGATGTCGGCGATTGCTGTCGTCTACACCTCGCTTGTGGCGCTGGTGCAGGAAGACATGAAAAAGCTGATCGCGTATTCTTCGGTCGCGCATATGGGCTTTGTGACTATGGGTATCTTTGCTGCGAACCAGCAGGGCATTGACGGCGCGATCTTCCAGATGCTTAGCCACGGGTTCATCTCGGCTGCGCTATTCCTGTGTGTTGGCGTGATCTATGACCGGATGCATACTCGCGACATCGAGGCTTACGGTGGGTTGGTCATTCGCATGCCAGCCTATGCATTGGTCTTCATGTTGTTCACCATGGCCAATGTAGGTCTGCCGGGCACCAGTGGATTCATCGGAGAATTCCTGACACTGATGGGAACCTTCCAGGTCAACACATGGGTGACGGCTGTTGCGGCTTCTGGTGTGATCTTCTCGGCAGCTTATGCGCTATGGCTGTATCGCCGAGTGGTCTTTGGCGATTTGATCAAGGAAAGCCTCAAGGCGATGACGGATATGAGCTCGCGCGAGCGGCTGATCTTTGCGCCGCTGATCGTGATGACCATCTTGCTGGGCGTCTACCCGTCGCTTGTGACCGATGTAATCGGCAACTCGACCGCCGCGCTGATTTCGAACTATGAAATGGCTCTGGCCGCGGCTGAGGCCGCGACCCAGTCAGCCGCATCGCATTAAGGGGGCTTTGGAGACATGATCCAAGCTGATCTGACGATAATCCTGCCAGAGATTGTTCTGGCCGTATATGCGATGGCGGCGCTGTTGGCGGCTGTCTACACGACGAAAGACGGGCTGGCACCTTTGCTGGTCTGGACAACCGCTGGGTTGATGGCGCTGCTGGCGATTTGGATCGCGACCAACGGCGATGGTACCAATGTCGCGTTCAATGGCATGTTTGTCGATGACGGGTTCGCAAGGTTCTCGAAGGTGGCGATCCTGCTATCAGCGGCTGCCATTCTGGTGATGAGCCAGGAATATATGGCGCGTCGGGATCTGCTGCGATTCGAATTCCCTCTATTGGTTGCGCTGGCCGCTGTCGGCATGATGATGATGGTCAGTGCTGGCGATCTGATGTCGCTGTACATGGGGCTGGAGCTGCAGTCACTGTCGCTGTACGTCGTGGCCGCGCTGCGCCGGGATAGTGCCAAATCGACCGAGGCCGGTTTGAAGTACTTCGTGCTTGGTGCGCTCAGCTCGGGCTTGCTGCTGTACGGTGCCTCGCTGGTTTATGGGTTCACAGGCACCACGCTGTTCTCGGGTATCATTCAAACAGTTCAGGATGGTGAGATTTCGGTTGGCCTTCTGTTTGGTCTGGTGTTCCTGATCTCGGGGCTGGCGTTCAAAGTGTCCGCTGTGCCGTTCCACATGTGGACACCGGATGTGTACGAAGGCTCGCCCACGCCTATCACCGCTTTCTTTGCCACAGCGCCGAAAGTGGCGGCCATGGCCCTGTTCGCACGCGTAATGCACGACGCTTTTGGTGGTGTGATCAAGGACTGGCAACAGGTGATCGTCTTGCTCTCGGTCCTGTCGATGCTGTTGGGTGCGGTCGCGGCGATTGGCCAGCGTGACATCAAGCGGCTGATGGCGTTTTCGTCGATTGCCCATATGGGCTATGCGCTGATCGGACTGGCTGCGGGAACCGAGTTGGGCATCAAGGCTATGCTGATGTATCTGGCCATCTATGTGACGATGAATATCGGCACTTTCGCTTTCATCCTGATGATGGAGAGAGACGGCAAACCGGTCACGGACATCGACGCCCTACGCCAATATTCCAAACGCGAACCGGGCAAGGCGCTGGCGGTGCTGATCCTGATGTTCAGCCTGGCGGGTGTCCCACCAATGCTGGGCTTTTTCGCCAAATTCGGTGTCTGGCAGGCTGGCGTAAGCGCGGGCCTGACCGGGCTGGTGATCGCCTCAGCCATCGCCTCGGTCATCGGCGCGTTTTATTATCTGCGGATCGTGTTCTACATGTATTTCGGAGCTGAAAACGACGACCCGATCGAAACGCATTCTTCGCCGGTTCTGTGGGTTGCTCTAATGGGCTCGGCTGCGTTGATGCTGGTGGGTGTGTTCTATCAGTTCGGTATTGAAGGCGCGGCGGCAGCTGCGGCGGCCACTCTTGTCAATTGATCAGCGTAACACAGCAAACTTGGGGGCTCGGTCAGCAGACCGGGCCTTTTTGACATGACAGACTGGCCACAGGGATACGGCCTGCACGTGCTGCAAGAGGTCGACAGCACATTGAACGAGGCCACCCGCATGGCCCCGACCACGACCGGTCCGGTGTGGATCATGGCGCATCACCAAACGGCGGCGCGTGGGCGACGGGGTCGGGCATGGGCCAATCCCAAGGGAAATCTTGCCGCGACCCTTTTGATGAGGCCACACGGAAATCCGGAACAGGCCGCACTGCGCAGCTTTGTGGCTGCGCTCGCGCTGTTTGACGCCTGCGTTGCAGTGACAGGTCGGGCGACAGGCTTGTCCCTAAAATGGCCCAACGACGTATTGCTGAACGGTGGCAAACTAGCAGGTATCCTGTTGGAAAGCACAGGGCAGGGGCACGGCGTCTCGCACCTGTCCATCGGCATCGGTGTGAACCTGTCAGAGGCACCCGGAGCAGATCAGGTAGAACCCGGCGCCGTCCGACCGGTTTCCCTATTATCGGAAGCCGGAGCCAACGTAACGCCCGAGGATTTTCTGACCGAACTGGCTGTCGCCTATGCCAGATACGAGAACCAATTCGTGACTTACGGGTTCGAACCGATCCGGACCGCGTGGTTGGCCCGGGCTGCCAAGTTGGGTGAGGTCATCACCGCACGTACCGCAGCGTCGGAAACGGTTGGAACCTTTGAAACGGTGGACGCAGCGGGCAATCTTGTCCTAAACACCGCCAAAGGCCGCGTCAGCATTCCGGCGGCGGATGTGTTTTTCTGAAGGAGGCCCAGATGCTTCTGGCTATTGATTGCGGCAACACGAACACTGTGTTCTCGATCTGGGACGGTGAAAGGTTTCTGTGCACCCTGCGCACATCGACCCACCATGCGCGCACGGCGGATGCCTATTTCACGTGGTATTCGACGCTGGTGAAACATTATGGGATCGAGGCTGAAATCACTGATGTGATCATCGCCTCGACCGTGCCGCGCGTTGTGTTCAACCTGCGGGTCTTTGCGGATCGGTTCTTTGGGTGTCGGCCGCTTGTCGTGGGCAAACCCGATTGCCTGTTGCCGATGAATCCGCGTGTTGACGAGGGTACAGTGCCCGGCCCGGATCGTCTGGCCAACGCGGTGGCTGCGTTTGACCGGCATGGCGGCAACGTGGTTGTTGTGGATTTTGGCACGGCGACGAACTTTGATGTGGTTGCGGCGGATGGGGCCTATGTCGGCGGGATCATTGCGCCGGGCGTGAACCTCAGCCTCGAGGCGTTGCACCAGGGCGCGGCTGCCCTGCCGCATATCGATATCACCCGCCCTGAAAATGTGATTGGCACGAATACGGTTGGCTGTATCCAATCCGGCGTGTATTGGGGCTATTCCGGATTGATCGAGGGGCTGATTTCCCGGATCAAGGCGGAATACGGAATGCCGATGAAAGTCGTTGGAACCGGTGGGCTCGCGCCGCTGTTCGATCAGGCGGACGTGGGGTTTGACGCAATCGAAGATGATCTGACGATGCACGGACTTACCGTGATTCATCGCTATAACAAGGACAATGGCTCGACATGAGCAGCGAAAGATTGATCTACCTACCGCTGGGTGGTGCCGGCGAAATTGGCATGAATGCCTATGTCTACGGCTATGGCAAACCCGGTCAGGAACGGCTGATCCTTGTGGATCTGGGCGTGACATTTCCGGACATGGACACCACCCCGGGCGTTGACCTGATCCATGCCGACATTTCTTGGCTGCGCGAACGTGCCGACAAGCTGGAAGCCGTGTTCGTCACCCACGCACACGAGGACCACGTGGGCGCTGTGGCGCATTGCTATGAGGCGCTGGGTGCGCCTGTCTACGCACGGGCCTTCACCGCCAACATTGCGCGCCGCAAGATGGAAGAACACGGACACCCCGAGGATGCCGTACATACTGCATCGGCCTGGCCCGAACAGATTTCCGTTGGTCCGTTCAAGGCGGGTTTCCTGCCGGTCTCGCATTCGATCCCCGAAAGCGCTGCCCTGGTGATCGACACGCCAGAGGGGCGGATCGTACATACCGGCGACTTCAAGCTGGATGAAAATCCGATCGTGGGTGAACCTTTTGACCCCAATCTCTGGGCTGAGGTTGCCAAGTCTGGCGTCAAAGCGCTGGTGTGTGACAGTACGAACGTGTTTTCCCCCCATGCGGGTCGTTCGGAATCCGAGGTCGGCCCCGAGATCACCAGGCTGGTTGAGGAAGCCAGCGGCATGGTTGTTGCCACCACATTTGCGTCGAATGTCGCACGTGTGAAAACACTGGCCGAGGCGGGTGAACGGGCGGGGCGCTCGGTCGTTCTGCTGGGTCGCGCGATGCGCCGGATGATCGAAGCCGCGACCGAAACGGGCATTCTAACCAGCTTTCCACGCGTCGTCAGCGCCGAAGAGGCTGTGGACATGCCGCGCCAGAACCTGATGCTGATCGTCACCGGCAGCCAGGGAGAACGCCGCGCGGCCAGCGCACAACTTGCGCGGGGCAAATACCGCGGGTTGGAACTGAAAGAGGGCGATCTGTTTCTCTTCTCGTCCAAAACCATCCCAGGCAACGAGCGCGGCGTGATTTTCATCATGAACCAGCTCAGTGAAAAGGGCGTGGATGTGGTCGATGACAGTGCGGGCCTGTACCATGTGTCTGGTCACGCCAACCGTCCGGATCTTGAGAAAGTACATGGGCTAATCGATCCGCAGATGATTATTCCGATGCACGGTGAACATCGCCACCTGCGTGAGCATGCCAAACTGGCCGAAGCTGGTGGGCGTACCGGTATTCTGGCCGTAAACGGCACCATGCTGGATCTGACAGGGAATGCGCCACGGGTTGTCGATTATGTCGAAACCGGACGGACCTATCTGGACGGCACGGTCAAAGTTGGCGCCCTGGATGGGGTGGTGCGTGACCGGATTCGCATGGCGCTGAACGGGCACGTCACTGTCACTGTCATTCTGGACGAAGAGGACGAGCCACTCGGCGAGCCGTGGTGCGATACGATGGGTCTGTCCGAGATTGGATCGTCCCGCGCCGCATTGGTCGAAGTTCTGGAAGAAGACCTGAATCAGTTCCTGATGCGGGCCGATGCCAAGACCCTGCGCGATGATGACAAACTGGAAGAGGCAATACGCCGGATCGTTCGCCAAACAGCAAAGACCGAGATTGGGAAAAAGCCCGAAGTCACCACGGTAATCAGCCGCATGAAATAACGTGTCTGAGGGCCACCGGCCCTCAGTCTGCTTCTGGCATGGGATAACCGCGAAGTTTGAGGAAAAGGCTTTCCTCCTCACTGTTCAGAAAGAACGGAACAGTTTCAGGTGGCGTTGGGTCTGTCACCCGAGCGGCGATTTCGGCCAGCACGACTTCTGTAATGAACGGCAGGTCGAATTCGCGCGCCCGGTCCAGCGGCACCCATTGCAGATGTGACAGCTCGTCCGAGGCGTGGCTGAAATCATCCAGATCGCCCTGTATTGCGGCGGCGTCTACCAGGAAAAAGCGTGCATCGAACCGGCGGGGTCGCCCAGGCGGGGTGACGGCACGAAAAACGAACTGAAGTGCTTGTGCCGATGGGCGGTATCCCATCTGCGCAAATGTCGCCCAATCTTCGGTCCGCGGGCCCGCCCAATCACCTGGTTGGCCCAAAATCAGTCCGGTTTCTTCCCAAAGCTCTCGGATCGCCGCCGCCGCCAAGGCATTTTGCAGCCCGGCTTGTGACCGCTCCGCAAGGCGATCACAGCACACAGCGGGCAGATCTGTTGACAGTGCAACATCTGCATCAGACGCATCGACAGCGCCGCCTGGAAAGACAAATTTGTTGGGCATGAACGCGGCTTTTGCACCGCGTTGCCCCATCAGGATGGATGGATTGGTCAGACGATCCCGCAAAACGATGACTGTCGCCGCGTCGCGTATGGCTGTTTTGTCCACCGTCATCCGTTGCTCAACTTGCGGTCCAAGATCACGCGGACTGGCCAAAGCCGTGCATGCGACGAGCCCATTGATAGGCGACAACTGCCCCTTTCAATCGTGGCAGCAGGAATAGTGACAGGGCAGTACAGCCAATTGCCAAAACCAGGAACATCGTCAGGGGCTCAGGGCGCCAATGGACATAAGATAAGTGCAGCGCCGGTGCCAGCAGGTGACCCACCAGAAGAATAGTCAGATAGGCCGGCCCGTCATCGGCGCGATGGTGAAACAGCTCTTGCCCGCAATTCGAACATTCGTTGTTAACCTTGAGGTAGCTGTGCAGCAGTTTGCCCTCGCCGCAATTTGGGCAACGGCAACGGAACCCTTTGACCAGTGCTGGCTTTGTCGGGCGGTCTTCTACATCGTGGGTTTCGATCGTCTGATCTGTCATGTTGATACTCGCGCGTTCCAATGATGAGGATATAACGCTTGTTTGCAACTTCGGGAAAGGGGGTGCGTCGCTTTGCATCGCTAAGACGTTTCTAAAAAAGTTTCACTTCCTGCGACGGAATGGGATGCTTGCCCCGTTTGAACCTATGTGAGCAGCGGCAATGGCGCCGCGAAAACAAGGGAAAAACGTTATGAAAAGCGCCAAATTCATTCCGGCAATCATTGTGTCAGCACTGGCAATCACTGGCACATCCGTTTTCGCCGCAGGCGGTAAAGATCGCGAACCTGTGACCTTTCAACAGCTCGATGCGAACGGTGACGGGCAGGTGACCAAGGAAGAAATGCAGGCTCATCGGAATCAGCGTTTCACCAATGCCGACACCGATGGCGACGGCCAGCTGAGCGTCGAAGAGATGCAGGCAGCAGGTCAAAAGAAGGCCAACGACCGTGTTACGAAGATGTTTGAACGCAACGATGCCAACAAGGACGGTTTTCTGAGCGAGGACGAGTTGCCCAAGCCGCGCCGTGCTGACAAGATGTTTGACCGGATCGACGCGAACGAGGACGGCGCTATCTCGGAAGAAGAATTTGCCGATGCAAAAGACAGAATGGGAAAGCGCCACAAGAAACATGGGAAAGCGGACTCTGACGACAGCTGATGCGGGATGGAGGACCTGACCTCTGCTCCACAATACGTTCGCGGCGTGGATAACGCCGCGGACGAATTGGGCGACGATGTGTTGCTCAGGCAGTTTGCCGATGGCGATGCTGCGGCGGCGCGCGTTCTCACCGATCGGCTTGCGCCGCGCAGCTTATCAGTGGCCCTTCGGTTTCTGGGCAATCGCGCCGAGGCTGAAGATGTGACACAAGATGCGATGATGCGCCTGTGGCAGATGGCACCCGATTGGGTGCCCGGTCAGGCCAAAGTATCGACATGGCTCTATCGCGTGACGCTAAATCTGTGTGTTGATCTGCGCCGCAAAAAGACGCCGGACCGACTGGCGGATGTGCCAGAGCCAGCAGATGAAAAGGCCAGTGCGGCCGTTCGTCTGCAGGACGCAGCCCGAAAGGATGCCCTGCAAATGGCACTATCACAACTGCCGGAGCGTCAACGACAAGCTGTTGTTTTGCGGCATATTGAGGAATTGCCCAACCCTGAAATTGCTGGGATCATGGGTATTTCGGTGGAAGCGGTGGAAAGCCTTACGGCACGAGGAAAACGGTCGTTAGCGGCGATTCTGGCCGGGCGACGTGATGAACTGGGGTACGACGATGACTGACGACAAAGACAATCTGGATCTGTTGTTCGCCCAAGCCCGGCAGGATCGGCATGAGTTGCCGGATGATCTGGCTGTGCGCATTCTCACCGACGCGGAATCTGTTCGGCTGGGTCGCCTGAAGCCAGATGAGCCAAAGACAAACTCTCTTTGGGCGCGCCTTCTGGCCGGGTTTGGCGGCTGGCAGGGAATGGGCGGTTTGGTTGCTGTCAGTATGGCGGGTGTCTGGATCGGCTTTTCAGCACCGGCATTTCTGCCTGATCCTGCCAATTACATTTACGCGCAGGATGTTAGTTTCGTGGTCGCTGACCTAAGTCTGGATACGAGTTTTCTGGAGGACGCCGAATGAGCGATAGTCCCAAACCCAAAAACCGCTGGATATCGATTCTGCTGGTCATCTCGCTGGCCTTGAACCTGTTGATCGTCGGCGTTGCCCTGGGGACCGCGCTGCGGGTCAAAGGGGGGGATCATGCAAAATCTCCGCCAGGTTTTGGTTCGGCGCTGTATCGTGCGCTGCCAAAGGAAGAGCGTAAAGCCATGCGGGGCGAGCTGTTCGATCGACACAAAAAGGGTGCACACAACCGATCCCAGGATTTTGCCCAACTCAGCACTGCTTTGCGGGCAAACCCCTTTGACGCTGCGGCGGTTCAGGCCCTGCTGGACCAACAAGCGCAGTCCATGGCGGACCTGCAGGATGCCCTGCAGCAAGAGTGGTTGGCCCGGGTTGAAGCCATGAGCGATGAAGAGCGTCTGGTCTATGCCGACCGGCTGGAAGAGGTTGTTAAACGAGGCCCGCGTGGCCACAAGAAAAAGGACTGAGGGTTTCAGGCAGCGCTCTGCCTGATCCTTACTTGATTGCGACCAGCCTTCTTGGCTGCATAAAGCGCAGTATCGGCGGATTTCAGCAACCGTTCCGCCGGGTCACCAGGGGGCAGGGGCGGGATCGGTGCCGTCAGGCCGATGCTAATGGTGACTGGCACAGGGGCCGAGGTGTCGGGCAGAGAAAAAGGTGTCTTGCTGATACAGTCGCGCAGGGTTTTAGCCAAATCCATCGCACCCGCCTGAGAGCAGTCAGGCAGACCTATCATAAACTCCTCTCCCCCGATGCGCGCGACAAAACCCGCCGCGCCAACCGTGCGCTTCATGCGCTTTGCGGCCTCGGTCAAAACCTGGTCGCCGCTGACATGCCCAAAACGGTCGTTGATGGTTTTGAAATGATCCAGGTCTGCCAACATGACAACGAAACCGTGACCGGTTTGCGATGGTTGTCGCGCCATCTGATCCATGGCTTTCATTGCATAGCGACGGTTGTGCAACCCAGTCAGGGGATCGACCCATGACTCAGCGAGCCCGCGCTTTAATGAGGCGCGCATTTGGTCCATTCGGGCCTTTCGCGCGATCTGGTTATCCAGATGTAGTTTAACCTCTTCGAGGTAGAACCCCCCCATACACACGGCGTCAGCGCCACGATCCAGCGCCTCGCTCGCCATTGTCGCATTTTCATCGGCCAAGACGGCGATCAATACGGTATGCCGAGTTGCCCCCCGTGACTTCAGTTCCGCCAACGTACTCAGGCCCGCGGCCGTCGTATCTATTTCGATTAGGATCGCGTCTGGCACTGGCCCTGACAGTAAAGCACGCATGTTCGAAGCTGCATGTGTGCTTAGGCTGTGATGCGATCTCTCGGACAACGCGGATTTCCACAATGTCCCGATCCGGGCGCTTTGGGTCAGTATGGCCACATGGGCCGATTTCGACGGCGTAATCAGCTCGGTCGCGGGTTCTGCAAATCCGACTGGATGTGATCCGCCGCCCAGCTGAAGCTCTTGGGTTTCAGCGCGCGCGCGCAGCAGACTGCGAATTCGCGCCAGAAGCAGGGTGTCCTTGAACGGGGCTGCCAACACGTCGTCCAACCCATCCGACAGTGCCTGCAATCTTGCCGCCTTGTCGTTCTGCGGCGCGATTGCAACGACCGGTACATCGGCCAATCCCGCGTTGGCCATCACCAGTCTTTTGACGTCCGCAGCCGAGCCATCGGGCAGCGTTTGTGCCACCAGCACCAGATCGGGGCGCGTGCGACTTAGCAGCCCGGCCAGCCCATGCAGCTTTTCAGCCTGAACCACGTGGTACCACGCTGCCGTCAGCTGAACTTTTAGCATAATGCGATTGGTCGAAGTCCCGTCGAGGACAAGGATGGTTCCCTGCACGGACATATCTGCCACCGTTGATTGCATGCGTCGCCAAAGTGTTTATGAGTCTGGTTAACAAACCCTTTCCAAGTGCATATTCGAGGCCTCTTTATGCCGATCACCGCCCAATCCGCCGAAACGCTTGCCCTGAACGTCCTTGGCTGGCTGGTCGGGAATGACGAATTGCTGCCGATCTTTTTGGGCTCGACGGGTGCATCCACCGAGGATTTGCGGGTTCGCGCATCAGAGTCGGAGTTCCTGAGTTCGGTTCTTGAATTCTTGATGCTTGACGATTCGTGGGTGATCGCCTTTTGTGACGCCAATTCCGTGCCCTATGACCTGCCGGGTCAGGCGCGGGCTGTTTTGTCCGGTGGCGACGTTCACTGGACCTGATTCAATTCACTGACAGGAGCATGTAATGCCCATCGATGCGATCTTGTTCGACAAGGACGGAACACTGTTTGACTTTGCGGACACATGGGGTGGTTTCGGGCGCAGCGTGTTGGAAAAGCTGTCAGATGGCGACCAAAAGCGGGCAGCCGAACTGGGCCAGGCCATCGGCTTTGATCCGGTTTCGGAGGAATATGCCGACGACAGCATCGTGATTGCGGGGACCGTCGAGGAGATCGCCGAAGCCCTTGCACCCTATTTCCCGGATATGGCCAGCGATGAGCTGATCGACATTCTGAACACGGAATCGGCGACAGCGACACAGGCTCCGGCTGTTCCGCTGGTTCCCTTCCTCGATGCTTTGCGGCAGGCGGGCCTAAAACTGGGTGTAGCCACGAATGACGGGGAAATGCCTGCGCTGCAACATCTCGCCTCAGTCGGGATTCGCGACCACTTCGATTTTGTTGCTGGCTACGACAGCGGCCATGGGTTCAAACCCGGGCCTGGGCAATTGATTGCCTTTTCAACCCATGTTGGTGTCGACCCGTCGCGTGTGGCGATGGTGGGGGACAGCCTGCATGACCTGCAGGCCGGGCGAGCTGCCGGAATGACCACAATCGGTGTGCTGACGGGGTTGGCGCCGGCCGAGGCGCTTGCGCCGATGGCAGATGTCGTGCTGCCGGATATTGGTCACATTCCTGCTTGGTTGGCTGAAAACTGATCCAGCTTCGGCTGAATTCGACTGTCCAAGTAATGAAACCGACAAACCTTGTCGCAGACAGAGCGGCCACTGGGCCGACTTCCGGGCTTGCTTGATGAAAGCAAGTTCCGGAGGGATCCAATGGCTGACACACAGACTCGCAAACGGCGCGGAGGGGGACGGGCAGGTGCGGCGGCGCGCAGGGGCAGCGCGGTGATCGACCAAATGCCGTGGAACCCGCCGATCAATACCGACAAACCCACCGAACCGCTGGACCAGGCTGGAATCGAAGCGATCCACGAGGGGGCCATGCGCATCCTCGAAGAGATCGGGATCGAGTTCTACAACGAAGAAGCCCTTGGCATCCTGAAAGAGGCGGGCTGTACGATCAATGGCGACAACGTTCGTATGGGTCGTGACTTTGTGATGGAAATGGTGGCCAAAGCGCCATCAAAGTTCACGATCACGCCGCGAAATCCTGACAAGACGATTGAAGTCGGTGGCAAAACCCTGTTGTTCGGGAACGTGTCTTCTCCTCCGAATTACTGGGATCTCGAGATCGGTACCAAGGTGGCCGGAAATCGCGAGATGTGCCGGAATTTGCTGAAGCTGACGCAGTACTTCAACTGCATCCACTTTGCGGGGGGCTATCCGGTCGAACCGGTCGATATACACGCCAGCGTCCGACATCTGGACGTGCTCTATGACAAGCTAACGCTGACCGACAAGGCGATGCATGCCTATTCGCTGGGTAAGGAACGCGTTGAGGACGTGATGGAAATGGTGCGGATCGCTGGGGGTCACAGCCATGAAGAGTTCGAAGCGACCCCGCGGATGTATACCAACATCAACTCGACCTCACCATTGAAACACGACCATCCGATGATTGACGGCTGCCTGCGTCTTGCGCGGCGCGGGCAAGCAATTGTCGTGACGCCGTTCACATTGGCCGGTGCGATGGCGCCCGTTACGATGGCCGGTGCGGTTGCGCAATCCTTGGCCGAGGCGCTATGCGCAATTGCGCTGTTCCAATATGTCCGGCCGGGAATTCCCTGTGTTATCGGGACGTTCACCTCCAACGTTGATATGAAATCGGGCGCGCCTGCGTTTGGAACGCCCGAATATATGCGCTCAACCCAGATGACCGGCCAAATGGCAAGACACTATGGTTTGCCGATGCGGTCTTCGGGCGTGTGCGCGGCGAACGTACCCGATGGGCAAGCTGTGTGGGAGACGTCAAACTCACTTTGGGCTGCTGTGCAGTCGGGTACCAACATGGTGTATCACGCGGCCGGATGGCTTGAGGGCGGGCTGATTGCGAGCCCCGAAAAATTCATTATGGATTGTGAAATTCTGCAGCAAATCCAGCGATACATGCAGCCTGAGATTACAGCAACAGGCCCGGACGAA
Source organism: Ruegeria atlantica (assembly GCF_001458195.1). Lineage (GTDB taxonomy): Bacteria > Pseudomonadota > Alphaproteobacteria > Rhodobacterales > Rhodobacteraceae > Ruegeria > Ruegeria atlantica. Next base: position 133,139 of record NZ_CYPU01000073.1, read on the forward strand.
ATCGCGCTGGATGCGATCAAGGCCGTTGGGAATGATGGCCATTTCTTTGGTATTCAGCACACCCAGGACCGCTACACGACCGCGTTTTATCAGCCGTTCCTGAGCGATTGGAAAAACTATGAAGGTTGGGACGTGGCTGGCGGCATCTGGACCGCTGAGCGCGCCCACCACATGTTCAAGGAAATCGTAACCAGCTTTGAGCCCCCGCCGATAGATGACGGGATTCGCGAGGAGTTGGAGGACTTTGTTGCCCGCCGAAAGGCCGAGGGTGGCGCGCCGACGGATTTCTAATGTAACAACAGTGACTTCCAGATTGAGACTCTGTCGGATTGCCGTCAAAACAACGTGTTTTTTGGCTATTTGTTAAGGATTATCTGTCCAGATTGGGGCGTAACCAATTTGGGGCATCTCATGCATGGTCTGATCAATCGGGCAAATACAATCATTTGTTTGCGCGACTTATGGACAACCCTGCTGGCTGCGGGTGACCGAGGCTGCGGGCCTGGGTTTTGCCGAGTTTGAGGCAATGCTGCTTTATGACGACGCCATGACCGCGCAGGTTTTGGACGTGTTATGTGCTGACCTGAATCGTCCACGGGCCGAGATACTGGAGGATCTTGGGACCTATCTGGTGTCGCACCCCAATATGGAAGATTTGCGCCGTCTGCTTCGGTTCGGCGGTGTGACATATGTCGAATTCCTGCACTCGCTGGATGACTTATCGGATCGTGCCCGCCTTGCAGTATCCGATCTGCGTCTGCCAATGCTGGAGTTGTGTGAGGTGTCACCGGCAGAATATCACTTGTACTGCTACCCCGGTCTGCCAGGCTATTCCAGCGTGATGGTCGGCGTATTACGGGCAATTGCAGACGATTATGGAGCATTGGCCATGTTGTCGCATGAAGGGCAGCAGGCCGACGCCGAGGTCATCACGATTGCCCTTGTAGAAAGCGCCTTTGCCGAAGGGCGTCATTTCGATCTTGGGGCGCGCAAGTCATGATGCAAGCCTCTGAACTCTCGGCTCTTTTGGACACGTTGTGCCCCATGTTCGTGATGGTGGATGACAAGGGCATGATCGTAAACGCAGGACCAACGCTGCAAAAGCTCCGTCCGGTCCATCCGATGCGGGGTCGCGGTTTTCTGGACGTTTTTGAACTTGTGCGACCGCGAACAATAACAACGATTTCCACGCTGTTATCTCTGACCGGTGGCAAGGTACATTTGAAGTTTCACGACGAGCCTCGGACCGCGCTGACGGGGCTGATCGCGCCTTTGCCAAAAGGGAACGGGGCAATCATTAACCTGTCCTTGGGGATTTCTATCTTGGACGCTGTTCGTGACTATGCCCTGACCAGCGCGGATTTCTCTGGCACGGATCTGGCGATCGAACTGCTGTACCTGGTTGAGGCGAAAACAGCCGCGATGGAGGCATCGCGCTCACTGAACCTGCGACTGCAGGGAGCTATGCTGGCGGCTGAAGAACAGGCGGTGACAGACATGTTGACGGGGTTGAAAAACCGCCGTGCGATGGATGTGGTTCTCGGCCACCTGATCTCGGCCAATTGCGCTTTTGCGCTTATGCATTTGGACTTGGATTTCTTCAAAAGTGTCAACGACCGCCTTGGCCATGCGGCGGGGGACTTTGTGTTGCAACAGGCCGCGCGCATTATGGAGGAAGAAACACGAACTGAGGACACGGTCGCCCGGATCGGTGGTGATGAGTTTGTCGTCATTTTTAAAGGCCTGGTCGACGAAAGTGTCCTGTCTGACATAGCGGGGCGCCTGATCAGCAGGCTATGCCAACCCATGATGTTTCAGGGTACCAAGTGTAAGATTTCAGCTAGCATCGGAACGGCCTTGTCCACGCAATTTGGCACGCCGGACGCGGCAGAGCTGCTGAATGCAGCGGATCAGGCGCTGTACGTGGCAAAGCGGCAGGGACGGTCGCGGCATTGTCTGTACTCGGCACTTGCGGCTTCTGGGCTGAAACCGGCCAGTTCGCAATGACTTCTAATTCCGCGCGGGGCGGGTATTTAAGTTAATCCAGCGCAATAGCCCGTGTCAGAATTTCCGAAATATGGCGCTTGATCGGGGGAAGATCTCCGACAACCGGCATCACGTGGCCTTTGAACCGCGCTCGCTCTAATTCCTGTGGCACGTCCTCCAAAACATGCCCGCCGGTGCAGGCAAAGAAGGGCAAGCATAGAGATTGATCGCCAGCCCCGGTCGCGGCCTCGGCAATGGACGGGGCCTCTTCCACGAATCCGATGCGGATGGATTGGAAGGTCATGCACCGGGCCAGTTCCCTGGAAAACTCAATGGCGACAGCTGATGGATTGCGGCTACGGCCCGATCCATGAGCCGCCAGAACCAGATCCGTTTTGCCCGCGTCCCACCCCTTGCCTGATAGTGCATCCAGCAACGCGCCCGCAGCCAAAGCGGGGAGGTCTGGGTCAACGCCCAGCGGGTCCAGAATTTGGATGCTTCCATCACCCAGACGCTTGGGCAATGCACTTGTCACGAACCACCCCTTGGCCATGAAAAGGGGATAGATGACAGTGTCGTCGGGCAGTTCATCCAAACGAGCCTCAAGCATGCCTGGTGCAGCAAGCGTAGCTGATTGAACGCTGACGCCATCGCAATACGAATCGACCTCTGCCGCATAAGAAGCTAGCGCCGCTTCGGCAGGGGCCGGGTCCGAGGGTTGGCCGTGGGCGACGATCAGGGCGTGCGGCATTTAGGAGTATCCTGTGGCTTTTCAGTTAGGTGTGTCCGGCTGGTACAAAGTCAATCCGCGGAACGTCACGCTACCCCAATAATGTCAGCCAAAGCCATACTGTCAGGATCGAGGCGCCGGTTCCGACCAGAACGGACGAGGCCGCGACCCGTTTTGCCCGTCCGTACATATTGGCAAAGATGTAAGCATTGAAACCGGGCGCCATCGCTGCCGTCAGCACGCCCGAGCGGAATAGGTCCTGCGGCAGACCAACTGTTGAGCCGAACAACCAGACAAGACTGGGATGCAGCATCAGTGATATTCCGCAAACAAAGGCGATGGCGCGCAGGTCACCTTCGGGCTTGTATTTTACCAGCACTCCGCCAAGCGCGAACAGCGCCCCGGGCAGGGCGGCGCGGGTCACAAGGCCCAGGGCTTCGTCTACGACCGCAGGTATGCCAATACCTGACAGGTTCACGGCAAAACCCAGCGCGATGCCAAGGATCAGTGCGTTGCGGAACATGGCCGACAAGATGGATTTGACCATGCGCGGGCCACCTTGGCCGCGATTTCGAATAACCTCCATCACCGTGATGCCAACGCCGTAGCAAAAGGGTGAATGGAAGGCGATGATCGCATAGTTGCCGGTCAGGTTTTCGGGGCCATAGGCGCGTTCGGTAATAGGCAATCCCAAAAGGACAGAGTTCGAGAACAGACAGAAAAACCCGATGGCGACGCAATCTTCCCAATCCCGGCCAAAGATCAACCGTGCACCGAACAGACCAGCAGTGAAACACAGGCCAGCTGCTGAGTAGAAGCTAACTAGAAGCCGGGGATCAAAACTGGCACTTAGATCCAGATGCGAGATTGCAAGGAACAGAAGGCATGGGATTGCAAAGCCCTGGGTGAACTTCATCAACCCATCGATGTGGATTTCCTTGAAATACCCCAACCGGGTCGAGGCATAACCTGCTCCGATCACAAGGAAAACCGGTAGAACGACGTCGATCAGACTTTGAAACATGGCACCGCTTTGCAGGCTGGGCCGACGCAAAATCGCTGCGTCCCAGGTCGGTTGCGTGGGATCTTAAAGCGCCTGATGGATCACCATTCCGTCATAGGCTGGGGTGATGTTGTCGGCAGTTTCTGCATCAACCGTGGCATAGTCCAGATCGATATGCATGTTGGTCAGGACCGCGCGCTTGGGGGTCAGTTGTTCGATCCAACCCAGCGTTCTTTCCAGATGCGCATGGGTCGGGTGAGGTTTCCGTCGCAGCGCGTCGATCACTAGACAATCCAACCCTTCCATCGTCGCCCAGGCGTCGTCGTAGATTTCCGCCACATCCGGCAGGTACGCCAGGTCGCCCATCCGGAAACCAAGCGAGTCGATCGGGCCATGGTTGACCTTGAATGGATGGAACGGGATCGGGCCGCCGGGGCCGTCCACCTCGAACGGGCCGTCGATGGACTTCAGATCAAGGATCGGCGGGTAGGGTGATCCATCGGGCTGGACAAAGGCGTAGCCGAACCGCCCCAGCAAGGCGTTCTGCGTGTCGCCATCGGCCCACACGGGCACGCGCTCGCGCATATTGAACACGATCATACGCAGGTCATCGATGCCGTGGACGTGATCGGCGTGCGAATGGGTGTAGATCACGCTATCCAACCGCCCGGTCCCGCTATCGAGCAATTGGCTGCGCATGTCGGGGGTGGTGTCGATCAGAACCGAGGTTGTTCCGTCCGGGCCGTCACGTTCTACCAGCATCGAACAACGGCGACGGATGTTTTTGGGGTTGTTGGGGTCGCAATCGCCCCAATGCCCGCCCAGCCGGGGGACACCGCCAGAAGACCCGCAGCCCAGGATCGTGCATCGCATTTCGGTCATGCAGCCGCCTTGTAGGTCGCGGCCTTTGTGAACAGCCGGTCGAAATTGGCCTGCGTTTGGGCGGCAAAATCGACGTAGTCCATGCTGAACACTTCGGCGCCCTTGCGCGCTGTGTGGGCGGTAAAGGCGGGCTCGTTCCGTTTGCCGCGATACGGGGGAGGGGCCAGGTATGGTGCGTCGGTTTCAACAAGGATGCGGTCGGCCGGGGCGCTGGCGAAAATATCGCGCAGCTTCTGGCTTTTGGGGAATGCCGCGATACCGGACATCGACAAGTAGAACCCCAGTTCAAGCGCGGATTTGGCCAGTTCAGCAGAGGATGAAAAGCAATGCATCACGCAGGAATAGGGCGCGTTGCGGTGTTCCTCGGCCAGAATGCGTGCCATCTCGTCATCGGCGGCACGGGCGTGAATGATCAAAGGCAGGCCTGTGCGTTGGGCGGCCTCAATATGCACCCGCAAGGATTGCTTCTGCACCGCTGCGCTGTCGGCGGTATAGTGATAATCCAGCCCGGTTTCGCCGATACCTACGAATTTGGGGTGCCGGGACAAGGCGACGAGTTCATCGACCGATGCCATGGGCTCATCAGCGGCGCTCATAGGGTGCGTTCCAGCCGCGTAGAAGACGGGCGCGTGGGCCTCGGCAATGGCGCGGACGGTTGGTTCGTTCCGCAAGCGGGTGCAAATTGTTACCATGCGGGTCACGCCAGCCTCGGCTGCATTGGCCACGATCTGATCCAGCTGACCTTCGAAATCGGGGAAGTCCAGATGGCAATGGCTGTCGGTGATTTCGGGGGGAATGCTCATCTGCTCTGACCGGCGGTTTCCTGTATCTTGAATACCGTATCTAGGACCAGAGCGGCAGGGTCAAGGTTCACCGCCTGCCCATGACGCGCACGTGCAGTGATCACCGCGGCGACTTCGGCCCATTTGCGGGCCTGCTGCGGTGAGGCAGACAGGCGGGCAAGGGTTTCTGCCTCGTTCGGCGCGGCCTCGGGCATCGGGGCCGCGCCGGTTGCACCGGTCAGCGCAAGCCGGGACAGGGCGACGTCGATCAACGTCAGTAACAGTTCAAACCGCTCGGACGCGCCACGTTGGGCAGCAGCCTCGGCCAAGGCCAGCGCGCGCTGACGGTCCATTCGGGGTAGGGTGCCCAGAATGGCGATCAGTTCGGCGTAAATCTCCAGCCCGCCGAGGTTGATCAGGCGCACCGCATCACCCACGGACCCGGCAGCCAGTGCAGCCAAATGATCCGCCTTGCCCGGCATTTCTGTGCCGGTCTGCATCAGCGCGGCTTCCATATTCTCAGATCCCAGCGGAGACAGGCGCAGTGTCCGGCACCGCGACCGGATTGTCGGCAACAGACGCGACGGCTGGTGCGAGATCAGCAGCAGGGTGGTGCGGGCTGGGGGCTCCTCGAGCATTTTCAACAGCGCGTTGGCGGCGCTGACATTCATCTCATCCGCGGCATCCACAATCACAACGCGGCGACCACCGTCAGTCGAGGAAAGGCCGAAGAACTTGCCAAGCTTGCGGATATCATCAACCACAATCTCATTACGCAACCGCCCCTGATCGTTCAGAGATCGGGTAATTGCGGCCAAGCCGGGCTCGGCCCCAGCCTGAATACGGTGCGCGACGGGGTGTTCAGGATCGATCTCAAGGCTATCGGGCGGTGGCGGTGCACCAAATAGCCCGTCATCCTCAGTCGGAGGTGTTGCCAGTAGAAATCGCGCGATCCGCCAGGCCAGCGTCGCCTTGCCGACCCCACGTGGACCAGTAATCAACCAGCCGTGGTGCAGACGCTCAGAGGTATAGGCACTTAGAAAAGCCTGTTCCGCCGCGTCCTGACCAAACAGGCGCAGTGTCTCACGCGGGTGTGGGGCACCGGGTGCCTGATCCGGGGTTGGGGTGTCGTCGCTCATCTATCGTCTATCGCAAAGCTTGCAGAACGATATCTGTCACATCCTGTGCAACACTGTCTATGTCCCGGTTACCATCAACCACGCGGAAACGGTCGGAATACTCATCCGCAAGGGCCAGAAACCCTGCACGCATCTGTTGTTGCAGATCCAGCCCGAAATCTTCGAACCGTTCTTCTGTTCCCTGACGCCCCTTGGCGCGGGACAGCCCGGTTTCGGGGTCCATGTCGATCAAAACGGTCATGTCGGGTTCGCGCCCGATCATCAGGTCGTGCAATTGATCGACCAATCCCCGCAGATCGCCGCGCGACAGGCCCTGATACATGCGGGTGCTGTCGGCGAAGCGGTCGCAGATCACGACTTTGCCCTCGGCCAGCGCTGGCCTGATCGTGCGTTCCAAATGATCCCGGCGGGCCGCCGTAAACAGCAGGATTTCCGTCTCTGCAGACCAGCGATCCGGGTCACCTTCCAGAACAAGGCTTCGGATCTCTTCAGCGCCTGCAGATCCTCCGGGCTCGCGGGTCAGAACGACATCGTAACCGAGGCCACGCAAATGTTCGGCAAGCATTCGTGCTTGTGATGACTTTCCAGACCCGTCAATACCTTCGAAGGTCAGAAACAACCCTGCCTTCGTCACATCGCCTCCAGCGGATTGCCGATCACGTCTTCTAGAACAATACCGCCAACGGTTTTCATGCGCACGACAAAGCCGCCTACAGGCACGTCTTTGGCCGCGAACAGTGGGCGACGGATTTCGGGCAATCCTTCGGGTGTGATCACCAGCTCAGCCAGTTTCTGCCCCTTTTCCACAGGCGCGTTGATCGGACCTTCGTAGACGACCTCAGCTTTGACGTCCTTGTCATTGAGAACTGGAAACAACAAGGTCAGATCCCCTTCGGGCACCAGCCCAACAGTTTTTTCGGCGCCCATCCAAATCTGGGCTTCGGCTATCGGCGTTTCGGCGTCGGCAATGGTCCTCTCGACAAAATTGCGAAACGACCAGTTAACCACGGCCTCAGCCTCCTCTGCGCGACGGGCGGTGCTATCGAGGCCGGTCAGGACAAAGACAACCCGACGGTCGCCTTGCTTGGCCGAGCCGACAAGGCCGTAACCCGCCTCTTGCGTGTGCCCGGTTTTCAGGCCGTCGGCCCCGATCCCCAGTTTCAGCAGCGGATTGCGGTTACGTTTGTTCGACGGCGCACGGCCATCAAACTCAAACTCTTCTTCTGCGAACAGTGGGTAGTATTCCGGAAAGTCGCTGATCAGCCGGTTGGCCAATACGGCAAGGTCATGGACCGACATCATGTGGCCCGCCGCCGGCCATCCGTTCGAGTTAGCGAAGTTCGAGTTTTCCATGCCCATCTGCTTGGCGCGCTGTGTCATGTAGCGGGCAAACCCGGCCTCGGTCCCGTCGGGGCTCAGCGCCTCGGCAATCACCACGCATGCGTCGTTACCAGACAACACGATGATTCCGCGCAATAGATCCTCGACGCTGACACGATCCTGCGTGTTCAGGAACATGGTTGAGCCACCATAGCTCATGGCGTGTTCCGACACGGGCAAGGTTTCTCCCAGGGTCAGGCGGCCATCGCGCAGCGCCTCAAACGCGACGTAGAGCGTCATCAGTTTGGACATCGAAGCAGGCGGCAGCGGCTGGTCTGCTTCTTTCGACAGCAGAACCGTTCCGGTCGTTTGATCGATCACATAAGCCGCGCGGGCGGTTGTGTCGAAAGCGTGGGCGGGCAGGGCAAACAGCGCCAGCCCGAGGGTCAAAACAGTTGATCGCAGTGAGGACAGCATGGGGGCCTCCTAGGTTTCAATTTTTGACGGTGAACGCGTCGTTAAAGCCCAGGTCTTTGACATCGCGCTGCATGGCATTGCGTTCCGAGCGCGACGTAGCTGGGCCGACCAGGACCCTCCAGACCGTTTTGCCGTCCGAGGTTAGTTCTCGCACCTCGGCAGGCATTCCGTTGCGGCGGATCTTGTTGGCAGCGCTATTGGCGTTGGTTTCAACCCCGAATGTGCCAACCTGGACGAACGGTTTTGACAAGGACGATACCGAAGCCGCCGTGGCTGCCGATGCGTCCGCGGTTGTGGCAGAGGGGGGTCCGGCCGGTGTGGGTTCTGCCGCGTCAATCGCCGCAGCCGCGCCCGCGATCGGGTCCAGCGGCGTTTCGGTGATTTCATCGGGCTTTTTCTTTTGCCACCATTTACGTTTGGCTGGTTGTTCAGTCGGGGGGGTAACCTCTGGGTCCACCAGTGAAGCCGATGCTGCTTCTGCCGTCGTTTCGACCACCTCAGTCGCTGTGTCGGTCGCGGCATCAGCGGCCACGGCCGCCGTGGCAGGTTTCTTGCGCTGCCACCATTTGGGCTTGGCCGGTTCTTCAGTCTCTGTGACGGTTTCGACCGCCTCGGCGGCTGTTTCCGCCGCTGTGTCGGTTGTCGTGTCGGTCGCGGCATCTGCGGCTACAGCAGCCGCAGTCGCGGCACCGGCCGCCGCAGCAGGTTTTTTGCGTTGCCACCACTTGAGCTTGGCTGGCTGTTCAGCTTCTTCGGCCTCATTTTCGGCGATGTCGGTCTTGGACTCATCCGCTGCAGCGGTTTGCGTTTCTTCGACAGGGGTCTCTTCGGCTGCGGGCTTTTCTTCAACCGGCTCAGGTTTCGGCTCGGGCGCTTTGCGACGCAGGGCGACGACATCAACCTTTGTAGGTGCACCAGCCAGGATACCCAGCTTTTCGGCCGCAGCAGAGGAAAGCTGCAGTTCAGGACCCGGCAGGTTTCTTTCGCGACGGAACAACGCGGCGGTGATCGTTTTGTTGTTCTTGGGGTTTTTGACGCGTACACGCTCGGGCTGTGTCACGTCCGGATGAGCAACCCATATGCCGCCCAATGACGGGCGGCCATCCCATAGTCCGGGCTCAGACAGCTGAAACACCTCGGGCGCTTCGACATCATCTTTCGGGCTTCCGCTTGATGTGGGGAAAAGGTCGGTCCGACCGTCTGTTGCGGATTCGGAGCTCTGGGTATCTGCCGAGACATTTTCGGGGGACAGCACCTCATCGCAACCAGCCAAAACCACGGACACAACGGCCAAAGCCGCTAACGCTCGCGGATGTGCGCGTGTCTCTGTCGCTCGCTTCATCTTGTCATCCCTTGCCTGATTGGGCCTCGTTTCTCGAGACCCGCCGCCGATTGCTGGTTCTGTATTGCCAGCCTGCTTCGGTCTTTCCTACGGATCATAACGCGGCCAAAGTGTCATGGAAAGACCGCAGCGGGCGCTTCGGCAAGAATTCCCTATTTGGTCTTGCCACCGGTTCGCGATGGCCTTAGACCCGGCCTCACGCGGGGAGGTGGCAGAGTGGTCGAATGCGGCGGTCTTGAAAACCGTTGAACGTGAGAGCGTTCCCAGGGTTCGAATCCCTGTCTCCCCGCCACTCATACCTGTCTCACTTCAGTTGTGTTTTCTGACCCGGAATTGTGCCGCAATTCCCGCGAGTTGGCGCATGCGCTTTCAATCAGAGACGGAGCAGATCGTACACTCAGAGCGCAATTCCGGCCGCAGTCTCAGTGTCGCATTTTGGCGGGGTCGCTTTGGGCGGGATTTCCCTGATACCCGGCAATTTACAGGGAAATTTCGCGAAACAGGTCTGATTTCCGTCATTTCTCCTATCAGAACTGTATGTTTTTCAGAGGTTTATGTTGCAAATTCCCTAAAAAGTGGAACAGGGAATTTTCTCGTGGGAACAGGGAATTGTTCCGACGGATCAGGGAGGGCGAAGTCTGTATCAGGGACGCAGGATCTGGAGATGTCAGAAGCCGAACAGGCGTTCCTGTTCGGACCAATCAAGTGGGTGGGTCACGCTGACCAGACGCTTGAGTGTAAGTTCAGGCGGCTGTGTGCCGTCGAGAATCGCGGCTTGAATCTTCGGAGAGAGAAATGCGAGCTGGGCGCGGGTGCGGATGAAGGCGCCGGGGACGCTTTCGCGGCGTGCGATCTCCATCAGTTGAACTCCGGCTTTTAGATCGCGCGCCCAGCCATGGGCGCGGATCAGCATGGACCGGAGGTGGGGATCAGGTTGGAGTGCCATATCTCCGGCGATGACCTTGGCCTCGACGCCGCGGCGGCGCAGACCAAAAGATGCAGTGACGTGGGTGAGATCCGGGCGCAGATGGTCCGCAGCAATGCCAAGTGCGCTTGCCAGAGTTTTGGGGTTCAATTCGAGGTCGATCTGTCCTCGTGCAATTTTGCCTTTGGCCAGAAGAGCAGCGCCGACCTGACCGGCTTGGCGTTGAAGCCGGGTTACTAAATTCGCAACCGAAGTCTGAACTGCCTCGGCTGACTCGGCCTCCGGCTGCGCCAGAACTCGATGCGTGATTGCGGCGTCTTGCAGATGTCTGACGATGACATCAATGACCGCGTTTTCCAGCGCCGGGCCGGGCAGCCGCCAGCCGGAGATATCCTTTCCGCCTGAGATCAGTCTGTTGGAGACATAGTAGCGCAACCGTCGACCTTTGCGCGTGGTGTGGGTTGGCGTCAACCTGTCACCAGTTTCGTCCTGCATCAAACCGGTGAGCCAGGCGCCGGGGTCATTCGAGCGTTGGCGCGCATCGGAGTCGCCGCGTGCCCGGGAGCGGTTCGATGCCTGTCGCATTTTCTCCTGTACCCGGTCCCAGACGTCCTGGTCGATGATCGCCGGGTGTAGTCCATCCCAAATCTTATCCTTGTGGCGGATTT
>NZ_CYPU01000074.1 GCF_001458195.1 Ruegeria atlantica
CAGGTTGTGCCGGTGCAAGCCGATGACAAGGGCAACATCGACCTGAATGACTTCCGCGCCAAGGCGGAAAGGCATTCGGACCATCTGGCCGCCTGCATGATCACCTACCCCTCGACCCATGGCGTGTTCGAGACCACCGTTCAGGAGGTCTGCCAGATCACCCATGACCACGGCGGTCAGGTCTATATCGACGGCGCCAACATGAACGCTATGGTCGGCCTGTCGCGTCCGGGTGACATTGGCGGTGACGTCAGCCACCTGAACCTGCACAAGACCTTCTGCATCCCGCATGGCGGCGGCGGCCCCGGCATGGGCCCGATCGGCGTCAAGGCGCATCTAGAGGAACACCTGCCCGGTCACCCGGAATACGGCACCGCCGTGGGCCCGGTCTCGGCCGCGCCATTTGGCTCTCCGTCCATTCTGCCGGTCAGCTGGGCCTATGTGCTGCTGATGGGCGGCGCCGGTCTGACGCAGGCCACGAAAGTGGCAATCCTGAACGCCAACTACATCGCGGCACGCCTGCAGGATGCCTATCCGATCCTCTACACCTCGGACACGGGCCGTGTGGCGCATGAATGCATCCTCGACACCCGACCCTTGGACGAGGCGGCACAGGTCAGCGTCGACGACATCGCCAAGCGTCTGGTCGATTCCGGCTTCCACGCGCCCACCATGTCCTGGCCGGTGGCCGGTACCCTGATGGTCGAGCCCACGGAATCTGAACCCAAGGACGAGCTGGACCGCTTCTGCGACGCCATGCTGTCCATCCGGGCCGAAGCGCAGGACATCATCGACGGCAAGATCGACGCGGAGAACAACCCGCTGAAAAACGCCCCCCACACGGTGCGCGATCTGGTCGGCGACTGGGACAGGCCCTACAGCCGCGAACAGGCCTGCTTCCCCCCAGGCTCCATGGGCGTCGACAAATACTGGTCCCCCGTAAACCGCGTCGACAACGCATATGGCGACAGAAACCTAATCTGCACATGCCCCCCAATGGACGCTTACGAAGAAGCCGCAGAGTAAAATCAAAGCCCCCGTTGAAAAGCGGGGGTTTTTCTTAGGGTGCGAAGTCAACGGGTACGCCAAAGGGTGGCGTGTCCACGCTGGCCCCGGTCAGGGCGTGCAGAAACGAGACAAGGCTGCTGATTTCCGTTTGTGATAGTTTCACCGGAGCGATGTCGATCTTACTGCGCACGCGCTGCATCTCAAACTGGTCTTGCCAAACAACAAAATCTGCCTTTTGCAGCCATGGTACACTGGGTAATTGCGCCATTTCGGGTGCCCAGTTTGCGAAACTGGCCAAAGGGTCCAGGTGATGGCGGATCATGCTTTCAAGGTCAGGAAAGGCGCCGTTATGGCCGTAGGGTGCGGTCAAGGCAACGTTGCGCAGCATCGGAGTACGGAAGCGATAGGCATCCTCAAGCCGGTCACTTTCGCCCATCCGGCCCACGTCGCGAACATGGGGATCCCACTGCCGGGTACGGCCGGGACCAAATGGGGGTAGGGCCAAAGCGTGGAATTTCTGATCGGACATAAGCGGGCCAGAATGGCAGTCAGAGCATTGTGCTTTTTCGTAGAACAGGTTCATTCCGTTCTGTTGAGCCGGCGACAGGGCATTTGTGTCCCCGGCCAGATACCGATCAAATGAGCTGTCGGTGCTGCGCCATTCGGTGGCCATGAACGCTGCCAGCGCGTTGACGATTTGTGTGATCGAGATGTCTTCGGTCGTCTCGACCTCTTCAAACGCGGCGACCATTGCCGGGCCATAGCGCGGATCGGTGCGGACGCGTTTTGCCAAAATCGGCCAACCCTTGTCGATGCGATCATGGACCGCGCCCGTGACCTGGTTTTCGGCGACATTCCCGGCCATTTCGAATTGCGAGGTCAGTGGAAACAGCGCTTGCGCGGCCAGCAGCGAATTCAGACCGTCAGGCAACCATTCCTGCGCGGGTGAGTTGAACCCGTTGCCATACACGTCTGAAATACTCAGGCGGCCATCGTGGAATACCGTATGAATGTCTTTTGCCCCAAGGTTCCATAGACCCGGCGAATTGCGCGGAATACGTTTGCGGATTTTTTCCGCTCCGGTTCCAGGGGTTCGGTCTGGGCCGAGCCCATGACCACCCTCGCCAATACCCAGCGATAACCCGTCGGACGTGCCGAAATCCGGGTGATGGCAATGGGCGCAGGTGATGTTCTGATTGCCGGACAGGATCGGATCGTAAAACAGTTGATGACCGATGGCGGCCTGTTCCATATCAAAGGCGATGAAGTCATTATCCGTCAGCGGGCGCGGCAATTCCTGCGCCGCCGCCGCACCGACGAAAAGGAAAACAGCCCCATGCGCCAGTTTGTATTTGCCCTTTGCTGTCTTGCGACCCCGGCGCTGGCCGAACTGGAGCAGGCCCGCGATATGATGGAGGCAGGAGAATTCGAGGCCGCGCGCGAGGAGCTTTGGCCTGCCGCACGTTCTGGCAACGCCGAGGCCGAGGAGCTCATCGGTGTTATGTACGGCCTTGGATTGGGTGTCGAACAGGACTATGAGCGGGCTTTTGAATGGTATCTGCGCGCCTCGATGAAGGGGCATCCGGGGGCCCAATCCGGCGTTGGCTGGTACTATGAGTTGGGCCTTGGCATGCCCGCGCCTGATTTGGTGCGGGCTTACATGTGGTACACGCTCAGCGCCATTGGCGGCGATCCCGACGCGGCGATCAGCCTTGAGGAAGTGGTCAAGAAAATGTCGCCGGAGCAGATCGAAAAAGCGCATGTTCTGGTCAACGACTACAAAGGGTGGATGTACCCGTTTCGGTGAAAGGGCCGGGCCATAAGGCCCGACCCACAATCGATTAATTCAGGTCTGCATCGCGCGACGCATTGATCTCGCCTTCGGCGATGGACACGGCCTCGGTCAGCGCGGCAAAGATCTCATCCCCACGGGCCACGTTGGACTGGAACCACTCGTAAACCGGTGTTGCTGCGTCTTTGAACGCGGCTTTCTGTTCAGGTGTAGGAACGTACAGATCACCACCACCTGCGACGAAATCTTCATAGGCCTGGATCGATTTGCGTTTGGGCGATGCAAAAGTCGCTTGCTGCAGGGCATAGAACCCATCGACCACAACACGGCGCAGTTCTTCGGGCATCTCCTGGAACTTGGCGTTATTCATCCACCACAGTGCACCCATGTAGGCGTGGCCGTCCAGCGTGACGTATTGCAGACCGGCATCCGGGAACTTCATACCCATGATGTCGGTGATGCCGTTCTTGGAGCCTTCGACTACACCAGTCTGGAAGCTGGTGAACAGTTCCGGCCACGGGATCGGAGTAGGTGACGCGCCCAGAGCCTTGACGAGCTCCTGTGGCAGGTCGGCGACCACGGTGCGGATTTTCAGGCCTTCCATGTCGGCAGGTTCTGCGATCCGGCGTTGCGTGTTCGCGAAGTTCCGCCAGCCACCGGTATTGCCGATGGTCATCAGGCGGATCGCACCACCGGAATCCTCCAGCGCCATCTCGCGCATCGTGCGGGTGAAGTCACCGGACAGAACACGCTCGGCTACGCGATCATCCGCCATCAGGTAGGGCAGGTCGAGAACCTGCACATATGGGAAGATGCCCGACGCGCCACCAGAGGTGGAGATGTAGATGTCGATTGTGCCATCAGCCACACCCTGCAAGCATTCGGCGCCATTCGAACAGAGTTGCGTACCAATGAACAGCTCCACCTCGATCGCGCCGTTTGAGGCCGCTTCGACATAGTTCTTGAAGACGATCAGACCGTCATAGTCCTCGTCGTTTTCGTTTGAGTTTGCTGTCGCGCGAAGCGTGTAATCTGCTGCCGTGGCCGCGATGGCCGATGCGGCAACCAGCGACGTCGCTAAGGCTGCTGTTTTGATAAATCTTCCGAGCATGCGTTTCCTCCCTGTGATACTCAGTCAGTTTGCAAATCCCGTTATGCGCGGGATCGTCATGGATAGTGCGGGGATATAGGTGATCAAAAAGATCACTATGATTTCGACAGCCAGAAACGGCAGGATCGCCTTGGCGATTGTCTCGACCTTTTCGCGCGACACGGCGGCGGCCACGAACAGGACCAGCCCCATGGGCGGCGTGGCCAGACCAACGGTCAGGTTGACGCTCATGATGATGGCAAAGTGGATTGGATCGACGCCCAGGCTGGTGAAGATCGGCGCAAGGATCGGGCCAAGGATGATGATCGCGGGACCTGCGTCCAGGAACATGCCAACGACAAACAGCAGCAGGTTAATCAGGAACAGCAGGATCAGCGGGTTTTCTGACAGGCTGAGGATCAACTCGGCCAGTTGTTCGGGCGCATGGCTGAGACTGACCACGGTTTTGAAGGCCATCGCCGCGCCGACCAGCAACAAAACGACGGCCGAGGTCAGACCCGCATTGCTGAGAATTTCAGGCACCTCTTTCAGCGTCAGCGTGCGCAGGACAAAAAAGCCGATGAGGAACGCATAGCCGACGGCGACCGCCGCGGCCTCGGTTGGCGTGAAGATACCACCCAGAATACCGCCCAGAATGATGACAGGCGTCAGCAGTGGGAAGAACGCTTTGAGGCTGGCCTGTCGGCGCTCGCCCCACGTGTATTTCCGGCTGGCGACGGGAAAGTCGTACTTGTCAGCCATAACCTTGATCATCAGCATCAGGCCGACGCCGACCATCACGCCGGGCACGATGCCGGCCAGAAACAGAGCGGCAACGCTTTCACCCATGACATAGGCATAGATGATCATAATACCCGAGGGCGGGATGATCGGGCCGATCACCGAACTGGCCGCCGTGATCGCGGCGGCGAACTTGCGGGTATAGCCCTGTTTTTCCATCGCTGGGATCAGCATTGAACCCAGCGCCGACGTATCGGCCACGGCTGAGCCTGACAGCCCGGCAAACAGGATCGAACTCAGCACATTTACATGCGCCAGACCGCCCCGAAAATGGCCCATCAGGGCTTGGCTGAACTCAACCAGACGGATTGTGATGCCGCCGCGGTTCATCAACTCTCCGGCCAGCATGAAGAAGGGGATGGCCATCAGCGGAAAGCTGTCCATGCCGTTATAGACATTGCGATACAGCAGCGTGATGTCGGCCGTCTGACCGTTCAACCACAGAAGAATGCCTGGTGCAGCCAGCAATGCGAAAAAGACCGGCAGGCCGATCAGCAGAAACACCAGAAATGTGGGCAGGAACCATATCAGCATCTATTCGGCCCCCACAGGTGCATCGGCAATGTCTGGCAGCAGATGACCGCCGCCCAACAGGGTCACGACGGCGCGCAAGATCAGCTCGATATTGACTGAAATCAGCAGGATGACCCCAACCAACAGTGAGGCCATCATCCAGCTGCGCGGAATGCGGTACCACTCGTCAAACCCAAAGGATGTTGGCAGATACAGCGCCGCTGTCGCGAATTTGCCGCCAAACCCGGTCACCTCGGACCAACCGATTTTGACGGCCACCAGCAAAACGGCCAGCGAAACCAGCAGCAGCAGGATGTTCAGGGTTTGCCCAATCCCACGCGGCAGCATCAGGGGCACCATGTCGATGGCGACAAACCCGCCGCGCCGAAATGCCGTGGGGGCCATCAGGCCGGTCATCCACAGCATGCAGAACCGAGCGGCCTCATCCGGCCAGGGCAGCGCGTTGCCCAAAACGTATCTGAAGAACACCTGTATCAGGATTGCGATTACCATCAGTGCAATCGCAACGACACCAACCGCGCGGCCCAATCGCAGCACGGCTTCATTTACAAACGCGATCGGCGCAAGCACCGACGTCAATCCGCCCATGCGGATCCTCCCTTTTCAGCCGCGGGCTTTCACCGCGACAGTTATTCCGCGCTTACTGGTGCGCGAATTGGCCGAGCTTTCCGGCGTAGAAGGTCAATGCGTCTCCGTCCGCCATACTGGCACGCAGGACCTTTCCAATAACAATAACGTGGTCGCCGGCGTCGTGATAAGCGTGTTGCTCACATTCGAAACGGGCCAGACAATCGGGCAGCAGCGGGGTTCCGTTTTCACAGCGCTCGTGGTCGATGTCCTGAAGCGCAAACGCGTCTTTCGAGCATCCAAAGCAAAGCTCGGCCTGTTCTGCTGAAAGGACGTGAACACTGAAATGCCGTGCTTCTTGGAAATAACGGAACCGGCGCGAGTTGCGATCGCCTGCCCACATGACAAGTGGTGGGTCCAGCGAAAGGGACGAAAAACTGTTGGCGGTGATGCAGACCGGCCCGTCTGTGCTGTCGCAGGTGACAACAGTGACACCGGTGGCAAAACGACCAAAAGCGTCGCGCAAGGTTCGGGTATCGTCCCTGTGGGGAACGAATGTGCGGGTCATGTCCTTTGAGATTGCATTCATCATGGTACCTCATGCCCCAGTGCCGCCTCATACAGGCGGTACCAGCTTTCGCGATCCAAATTGACTTTCAGCGCGTCAGAGATGCGCTTGATCCGGTCCAGATTGTTGGTGCCCAAGACCGGAAGAATGCCTGCAGGGTGGGCCAGCAAAAACGCCACCGCCACGGCGGCGCGATCCACGCTGAATTCCTCAGCGATTTCGTCCGCTACAACCCCGACCGGAGGGTTTCCAGCCATCAGCAACCCGCCACCCAAGGGTGACCACGCCATCACCGGCTGGCCATGCTGCTGATGAAACGCCAGATCACCGTTGGTGAAGGGGCCGATTTCGCCCAGAGAAATCTCGATCTGGTTGGTCACCAATTGGGTTTTCATCGCCGATTGGAGCAGGCTCCAGTCCCAAGGGCGGAAATTGGACACGCCAACCGCGCCGACCTTGCCGCTGGCGACAACTTCGTCCAGCGCAGCACCGGTTTCGTGGTGGTCCATAAATGGATCCGGGCGGTGAATCAGCAGCAGGTCGATATGATCGATGGCCATTTCGGACAGCGATGTGTCAACCGATTTAAGTATATGCGCGCGCGACGTGTCATAGTATTTGCAGTTGGCGTCCGCATACCGACCCATCGGCGCGACGATGTCACATTTGGTGACGATTTCCATCTGCTGACGCAGGCCCGGTTTTGCGCGCAAGGCGTTGCCGAGGACAGCCTCGGCCGCGTAGCCGCCATAGATATCGGCCTGATCGAAGGTGGTGATGCCCTGATCCAGACACGCCTGTATCTTGGCTTCGACATGACCCGTCGAAGTGTCGTCGTCGTCGCCCAGCCGCCACATGCCGTACACAATGCGGCTCATGTCCAGCGAGTCAGATAGTTTCACACGTTGCATTAGCGACGAACTCCGTTGCCCAGCGGTGTGGCCGGGGTATTTGCAGGGACCCTTCCGTAGGCTTCGGGAAGGGAACAGGTTTTCAGATTAGGCATAACACGGCTGCCAAAATGGCGAGCTTCGTCCATGTGCGGGTATCCCGAGAAGATGAAGGCGCGGATGCCCATCTTTTGATATTCCTCGATCTTGGACATGACCTGATCGGTCGACCCGACCAGTGCTGCACCGCACCCAGACCGCGCGCGGCCAACGCCGGTCCAAAGGCCGGGTTCGACATAGCCATACTCATCAGCCAGATCGCGGTTCTTGGCCTGATGCGCGACGCCCAGTGATGTCGAATCCAAAGCACGCTCACGGATGGCGCGACCGTATTCGTCATCTAGTTTCGAGACGATGTAGTCGGCGTATTCCTGCGCTTCGGCCTCAGTATCGCGGACGATCATGTGGACACGCAGGCCGTAATCCAGTGTGCGGTTGTAGTTCTCGGCAACCGCATGGACGGCTTTCATCCGTTCGGCCAGTTGATCCTTGGTCTCGGGCCACATCAGGTAGACGTCGCAATGCTCGCCACACAGATCCAGAGCGGATGGGGAATAACCACCAAAATACAGCAGTGGGCCGCCGGTCTGATATGGCTTCGCCGGATCGGTCGTCAGCCCTGAGAAGTTATACACTTCGCCCGCATGATTGATCTCATCCTGCGTCCATGCCTGTTTCAGTATCTCCACCACTTCGCGCGAGCGCTGATAGCGATAGGCGCTGTCGGCTTTCTCACCCGGGAAATCGGATGAGATTATGTTGACAGTCAAACGCCCCTGCAGCATGTGATCCAGTGTTGCGATGGTGCGGGCCAGCATGATGGGCTGCATCTCGCCGCAGCGCACAGCGGCCAGCAAGTTGATCTTTTCGGTGATCGGCGCGCAGCCTGCCACAAAGCTAAGCGTGTCTTGCCCCACCTGATAAGATGACGGGCACAGGATGTTTCTAAACCCTTGCGCCTCGGCCTCTTTCACGATGCCTGAACAGTGATCCCAGCTGGATCGCAGGTCACCATCGGGAATTCCAAGAAACTGGTAATCGTCCGAACACAGCGCCGCGAACCATGAAACCTCGGCCGCATCCAGATTGGGTGAGGTGATGGGGACGATGGTCATCTGATTCGTTCTCCGCAGGACTGTGACTTTCCTCTTGCGTATCAATCACATTGATGTAGATCAATGGTGTATCAATTTTTCCTGCGACCGAGTGAAGCGCCAAAAGATGTCTTCTGCCAACCGAAACCCGAACGCCCTGCCGGTTTATGTTCAGATTGCCGAGCTTTTGATCCGCGACATCGCTGCCGGTCGCCTGATTGATGGAGAGCGTTTGCCGCCCGAACGGGACCTTGCCGCGGAACTGAAGGTATCGGTAGGGACCCTGCGAAAATCGCTGGCTGAGCTAAAGAAAAAAGGGATGCTGGAGCGTATTCAGGGTTCGGGCAATTATGTACGTGAGACTGGAACGCAAAACAGCGTCTATGCAATGTTCCGACTGGAGCTGCCTGAAGGCGGTGGGTTGCCGCGGGCGGATATCCTGTCAGTTGACCATCTGAAAAAGCCCGCAGATTTGCCGCGATTTGGTTCGTCGGACATGGGCTCGCGGGTGCGCCGAATGCGCTACCTGAATGATACAATTATCGCGGTCGAAGAAATCTGGCTGGATGAGTCTGCTGGTTTGATTGATCGACAGCTGCTGTCCGACTCGCTTTATCGGTACTACCAGCACCAGTTGGGATTCTGGATCACGCGTGCTGAAGACAGAGTTTCCCTCAGGATGTTGCCGGATTGGACGCCCCCTGATTTCACTAGGTCAGCCGGAGAAACGGTTGGCTACATCGAACGGTTCAGCTGGTCGGAAAAAACCGAACCGGTTGAGTTTTCAAAAACATGGTTCGACCCGGATCGGGCCACCTATGTCCAACGACTGAAGTAAAAGGAACTGCGTATGACCCGGACCATTCACTACGGGCTGATCGGATGCGGTATGATGGGGCAGGAACACCTGCACAATATTGCCCTGCTGGACGACACGCGCGTTTCAGCGATTTTTGAGCCTGACGCCGAGATGGCGAAGGCAGCGCAGGCGATTGCGCCTGATGCGGTGATGGTGTCTTCGGTCAAGGACTTGCTGGCGGTCAAAGATCTGGACTGCGTTGTCATCGTCAGCCCCAATCATGTGCACGTGGATCAGATCGAAGAAATCGCCCGGACGCGTCCCTTGCCGTTGCTGGTCGAAAAACCACTGTTCACCGATCCTGCAGATGTCGTGCGGCTAGAAGTGATCCTGCGCGACTATCCCCACCCGATCTGGGTTGCGATGGAATACCGCTATATGCCGCCCATTGCTGCGCTGATTGCTGAGGCTGAGGCCACGGGCGGCGTTAAGATGCTGTCGATCCGCGAGCATCGGTTTCCGTTTCTGGAAAAGGTCGGGAATTGGAACCGGTTCACCCGGAATACCGGCGGAACATTTGTCGAGAAGTGCTGCCATTTCTTCGACCTGATGCGTTTGATCCTGCAATCCGATCCGGTTCGCGTCACAGCCAGCGGCGGGCAGGCGGTCAACCATCTGGATGAGGACTATGAGGGCGAAACGCCCGATATCCTTGACCATGGCTATGTCATTGTGGACTTCGCCTCGGGCGCGCGTGCGATGCTAGAGCTGTGCATGTTTGCCGAGGGATCACGGTATCAAGAGGAAATCTCGGCCGTTGGGCCAGACGCTAAGATCGAAGCGTTGGTGCCAGGGCCGGGGCGGTTCTGGCCGGAACATCTTGGCACACCGCCGGTCCCGCAGATCATTGTCAGCCCACGCGCCCCAAAAGGTCCGGTCACCAAAGAGATCCCCGTCGATCCGCGCCTTTTGGCCGCCGGGGACCACAATGGTTCAACTTTCTACCAACATCAGGGTTTCTTAGCTGTGCTACGAGGCGAAAAGGCACAACCTGACGTCACCCTGAACGATGGCCTTTGGGCCGTGCGCATCGGTTTGGCGGCGCAACAGGCATTGGAAACCGGAGAGACTGTGCGCCTCTCGTCTTGATGCCGATAGGAAACCCGCGTTCCAGATACGCACATAATCGGGTGTCGTTTTTGGCACCCGATGCGTCTTTTCCGCTTGCTGGGCGTCGTTCGAGGCAATAGCTCTGTTCGTGGGACACCCCTCCCCAACGAGGGGCGTGTATCTGTAAGGGTAATACACATGAGCATTAAAAAACCGGCAACGCGGCCGGCAAATCCGCGTTTCTCCTCAGGCCCCTGCGCCAAACCCCCCACATTTGATCTGACCAAACTGGCCGATGCCGCGCTGGGCCGGTCGCACCGTGCTGCGGTCGGCAAGGACAAGCTGAAGGCCGCGATCGAAGGCACGCGCGAAGTGCTGGGCATTCCGGCGGATTACAAAATCGGCATTGTTCCCGCCTCGGACACGGGCGCGGTCGAGATGGCCCTGTGGTCGCTGTTGGGCGAACGGAAGGTCGAGATGCTGGCCTGGGAGAGCTTTGGTGCCGGTTGGGTGACCGACGTTGTCAAACAACTGAAGATCGACGCCGAGGTGAAGACAGCGGATTACGGTCAGATTGTCGATCTGGCCTCGGTCGATTTCGCCAATGACGTGGTGTTTACGTGGAATGGCACGACCTCGGGCGTGCGGGTTCCGAACGGCGACTGGATCGCCGATGGTCGTCAGGGTCTGACGATCTGCGATGCGACCTCGGCGGCCTTTGCGATGGACCTGCCCTGGGACAAGCTGGATGTGACCACGTTCAGCTGGCAGAAGGTTCTGGGTGGTGAGGCCGCGCATGGGATGCTGATCCTGTCGCCCCACGCGGTTGAACGGTTGGAAAGCTACACCCCTGCTTGGCCATTGCCCAAGATTTTCCGCCTGACCAAAGGCGGCAAGCTGATCGACGGTATCTTTACCGGGGCCACGATCAACACGCCTTCCATGCTGGCGGTTGAGGATTACCTATTCGCCTTGGACTGGGCGCGCTCGGTCGGAGGGCTTGAGGGCCTGATCGCCCGTGCTGATGCCAATGCCGGTGCTGTGCACGCGTTCTGCGACCAGAATGACTGGATTGCCAACCTGGCCGAGGATGCAGCAACGCAGTCGAACACGTCCGTGTGCCTGAAATTCACTGACGCACGCATTCAGAACGGTGCAACATTCGCCAAAGCTGTGGCCAAGCGGCTTGAGGCTGAGAATATCGCATTGGATATCGGCGCCTATCGAGACGCACCCGCAGGCCTGCGCATCTGGTGCGGTGGCACGGTTGAAACCTCGGATATCGAGGCGATGTTGCCCTGGCTGGCATGGGTCTTTGAGGCCGAGATCGTGGCGCAGACAGAAGCTGCCTGACCCTTTTTACCGGGCCGTCTCAGGCCCGCATTTTTCATGACATTCAAGGACCACAAACATGGCCCCCAAAGTACTCGTATCCGACAAACTCAGCGAAACCGCCGTGCAGATCTTCCGCGACCGCGGCATCGACGTGGATTTCATGCCCGATCTGGGCAAGGACAAGGACAAGCTGGCCGAGCTGATTGGCCAGTATGATGGTCTCGCCATCCGTTCGGCCACCAAGGTTACGCCGACCTTGCTGGAAAAAGCCCACAATCTAAAAGTGATCGGTCGCGCTGGTATCGGCACCGACAATGTCGACAAGGATGCCGCGTCGAAAAAGGGTGTGATCGTCATGAACACGCCGTTTGGCAACATGATCACCACGGCCGAACACGCTATCGCGATGATGTTCGCCGTTGCGCGGCAAATCCCCGAGGCCAGCACTTCGACCCATGCGGGCAAGTGGGAAAAGTCCAAGTTCATGGGGATCGAGCTGACCAACAAGACTCTTGGCGTCATTGGCGCGGGCAACATTGGCGGTATTGTCTGTGAACGCGCGCTGGGCCTGAAAATGAAGGTCGTCGCCTACGATCCCTTTCTTGGCGAAGAGAAAGCCGCCAAGATGGGTGTCGAAAAGGTCGAGCTGGACGAATTGCTGGCCCGCGCCGATTTCATCACACTGCACGTACCACTGACCGACCAGACGCGCAATATCCTGAGCCGTGAAAACCTGGATAAGACCAAGCCGGGTGTACGCATCGTCAACTGCGCCCGTGGCGGTCTGGTCGACGAAGAGGCGCTGGCCGAGATGCTGCAATCCGGCCATGTTGCAGGGGCCGCGTTTGATGTGTTCAAAGAAGAACCGGCAAATGACAATCCGCTGTTCAACTTGCCGAACGTCGTGTGCACGCCGCACCTTGGTGCTGCAACGACCGAAGCGCAGGAAAATGTTGCCCTGCAGGTGGCTGAACAGATCTCGAACTATCTGCTGACTGGCGCGGTGGAAAACGCGCTGAACATGCCCAGCGTCACCGCCGAAGAAGCCAAGGTCATGGGCCCTTGGATCAAGCTGGCCGGTCATCTGGGTAGTTTTATTGGTCAGATGACCGATGAACCGGTTAAGGCAATCAACATCCTGTATGACGGTGTCGCGGCTGAGATGAACCTGGCTGCCCTGAACTGCGCCGTGGTTGCCGGGATCATGAAAAAGTTCAACCCGGAAGTGAACATGGTGTCAGCCCCGGTTGTAGCGAAAGAGCGCGGGATTCAGCTATCGACCACCAATCAGGACAAGACCGGTGTCTTTGACGGCTACATCAAGGTGACTGTAGTAACCGATAAGCGCGAACGCTCGATCGGGGGTACGGTTTTCAGCGATGGCAAACCACGCTTTATCCAGATCAAAGGCATCAATATCGACGCCGAAGTCGGTGCCCATATGCTCTATACCACCAACGAAGACGTTCCGGGCATCATCGGCGCGCTGGGTCAGACCATGGGCGAGAACGACGTGAACATCGCTAACTTTACGCTAGGCCGTGCCGAAGCGGGCGGAGAAGCGATTGCTTTGCTGTACGTGGACGAACCTGTTCCGGCCGAAGCGCGGGCGAAACTGGCGGAAACGGGGCTATTCACTCAGATCAAACCGCTGGAATTTGACGTAGCATAAGATTCTGTCCGAAAATTGTGACCTTGGCGATGCCCGTGCAAAAAATGTGCGGGCATTGTCTTTTTTCTGCAACCGAGTTGTTGCACAAAGTGACTGACATATTCCAAGAGGTAGCGTTTTGAGCATCCCAATTTACGCGGTCGGCGATATCCATGGGCAAATGGGCATGCTGCAAAACGCGCTATCCCGGATCGAGGCGGATGGCGGGCCGGATGCGCGTGTTGTCTTTCTTGGGGACTATGTGGATCGTGGCCCGAACAGCCGGGAGGTTCTGGATCTGCTGATCGAAGGGCGCAAGGCGGGGCGGAACTGGGTCATGGCCAAAGGCAACCATGACAGGATGATGGTCCGTTTCGTGCAGGATTGCGAGATCGCAGACAAGCAGTTGCCGATCACTTTGAACTGGCTGAATCCCCGGCTTGGGGGCCAAGAGACGCTGGCATCCTACGGTGTCGAGGTCACGGACAATGACCGGATCTTTCAGGTTCACGAACGGGCCTGCGCCGCTGTGCCGCCGGAACATTTGGATTTTATCAATGCTCTGCCTGCCTATCATCAAGAGGGTGAGCTTTTGTTCGTTCACGCGGGCATCCGACCTGGTATCCCCTTGGCGCAGCAATCCGAGGATGATCTGGTTTGGATACGACAAGAGTTCTTAATCGAATCCAGCCCGTACCCTTGGCTGATCGTGCATGGGCACACACCCGTGGATACGGCGGAGCATTGCGGCAATCGTGTCAATCTGGACGCAGGGGCAGGTTATGGTCGACCACTGGCCACAGCAGTGTTCGAAGGGCGTCAGTGCTGGTTGCTGACGGAGGCCGGCCGGGTCCCGTTAGAGCCTAATCCGCGGTAAACATATCTTTGTAAAGCTCGCGCAAGGCGTTCTTTTGCACTTTCCCCATGGTGTTTCGGGGCAGTTCATTCAGCACGATCAGTTGGCTGGGGTGTTTGAACCGCGCCAGTTGGTTCTGAACGCGGGCCATAATGGCATCAAGGTCAGGCGCTCGGCCCGGTTCTGCAACCAGAATACCCAGAACGGTTTCGCCGAAATCAGCGTGTGGCACGCCAATTACGGCGCTTTCCAGCACACCGGGCTGGTCGTCCAGCACCAGTTCGACCTCCTTGGGGTAGATGTTGAACCCGCCCGAAATGATCAGGTCCTTGCCGCGACCCACGATGTGTACGTAACCATCCACGTCCACGCGCCCGAGATCACCGGTGATAAAGAACCCGTCTTCGCGCAATTCCGCGGCGGTTTTTTCGGGCATTTGCCAATAACCTTCGAAGACGTTTGGTCCGCGCACTTCGATCATTCCTATCTCGCCTTGCGGTAATGCCTCGCCGGTTTCAGGGTTGGTTACCTTTAGTTCGACACCCGGCAGCGGGAACCCGACAGTTCCTGCGCGACGTTCACCGTCATAGGGGTTCGAGGTGTTCATATTGGTTTCTGTCATCCCATAGCGTTCCAGGATGCGGTGTCCGGTCCGGTCCTCGAACCGTTCATGCGTCTCGGCCAGCAGGGGGGCCGAACCCGAGATGAACAGCCGCATGTGCCCGGCCAGATCACCGGTGAACCGATCATCCGCCAGCAATCGGGTATAGAAGGTCGGCACGCCCATCATCGAGGTCGCATTGGGCATCAGGCGCAGGACATCATCCAGATCAAACTTCGGCAGAAAGATCATCGAACCGCCCGAAGCCAGAATAACGTTCGTCGCTACAAACAGCCCGTGGGTATGAAAGATCGGCAAGGGGTGCAGCAGCACATCATCCAGCGTAAACCGCCATTCGTCCACCAGCGTCTCGGCATTGGACAGCAGGTTGGCTTGCGTCAGCATCGCGCCTTTGGAGCGCCCGGTCGTGCCAGAGGTGTAGAGGAATGCGGCAAGATCACCTTCGGTTCGCTTGACTGGTTCGAAGGCAGGAAGCATACCCAATGCCCGCCGCATCAAGCTGCCCGACCCATCTGCGTTGAGCGTCTCTAACCTTGCGTTTTGCGCCTCGGCGATAGGCGTCAGTTCCGCTTGTTTGGCGGCATCGCAAACCACCAGCGCAGCCCCACTGTTTTTGATGAAATAGCTGAGCTCGCCGGATGTATAGGCGGTATTCAGCGGCAAAAAAATCAATCCGGTTTGGGCGCAAGCCGCGTAGAGCGCCAGCGCTTCTGGTGACTTTTCCACCTGAACAGCAACTCGGTCTCCGGGCTCAAGCTCGTACCCGTTCAACGCGTTAGCGATTCGGGCTGCCGTGTCCAGAAAAGCCGCGTGGGTAATGGTCTGGCCGTCGGGCAGAAGAAGGAAAGGCGTATCCTTGCCTGCATGGATGCCAAACAACCGATCATAGAGTGGGTTACCCATCCCATATTTCCTTCGCGCAGGATCAGAATACGCTGAATCTGGCGTGGATTAGGGACACGGTAAAGCAGAAATCGCGGTCAGCTCAGAACTGAGTGGTCATCCGGTACCCTGCGGCGAAGTACATCTTTGCAAAGGTGACAGGCTCGCCCTCAAGCCATGTGATCCGTTCGCCCGTGAACACCGGCTCGCCGATGGGCAGATCCAGGAATGCGGCCACCGAGTCATCGGCGCGACTGGCCAGGAAACTCAGCTCGACATTGGTGAAGGGAACGGTCTGTATAAGCCATTCATTCGGGCCTATTGAGGCGAAGTCCGCATTCACCACCTGCGGAACCGAGTCTATAACGATCCACCGGTCTTCGTATTGAAACGGAGTATTGCCGTTAAAATGCATGCAGCGAACATGCATCACGCGTTGGTCCGGTTTCAGCGCCAGTCTTGCGCAAAGCCATTCGGGCGCTCGCTCGGCAACAGACGAGACCAGCGCATAGCGATAGATTCCGCCCAACGCCTCAACCTCGTCCCGCACCTTGGGTATCGTGAAACGGGCCTGCCTTTGCGGCGCGCTTAGAACCCGTGTACCGGCTTTGCGACGACGTTCCAGAAATCCTTCGTCCGCCAGCTCTCGCATTGCGCGGTTCACGGTCGTTCTGGTGCACGAGAATTCGACGGCCAGGTCCTGCTCGTTGGGCAGCAGCGAATCCGGCTGCCACTCACCCGACCGAATGCGCGCCAGCACGGTTTCCTTAATGTCCCTGTAGCTGGTGGTTTCGTTAGATTGGGTCATGGTGCCTCTGGTTACCTGAGTAGGTGCGTTTAGACGTCTGCCAAAAGATCGGCAATCGCCGACCGGTACGCGGGAATTATCCGATCTCGTTCGATGTGGCGGCCTTGCTGCACCATGTGGCGCCCTGCTGACCAAAGATCGGTCACCAATCCATCGGGTGCAGCAAAGCACAGACCGTCCAGCACCTGTTCGTCAGTTAGTGCGCAGATCGTGGGATGAGATCGGTCGATCGCCACAAGGTCGGCCAGCTTGCCGACAGTGATTTCCCCGGCATTTCGTCCCAATGCCTGTGCGCCGCCTTGTACGGCCCCTGTATATAACGCCTGGCCGACAGAGCCTTCGTTTTTGACCAAAACCGTCCGCGCATGGTCCCGCAGGCGTTGGGAATATTCCAAAGTCCGCAGTTCTTCAGGCAGAGAAATTCTGACGTTAGAGTCTGATCCCACGCCAAAGCGACCACCTTCTTCGACATAAACTGCACCGTTGAAAATACCGTCGCCCAAATTCGCCTCGGTAATCGGGCACAACCCGGCAACGGCGCCCGAACGCGCAACGGCGCGTGTTTCGGCATCTGTCATATGAGTTGCGTGGATAAGGCACCACCGGTTATCGACGTCGACATTGTCCAGCAGCCACTCGACCGGCCGCTGTCCAAGCGCGGCCTCTACATCGGCCACTTCCTTTAGCTGTTCGGCGATGTGGATGTGGACGGGACCATCAGGAGTGGCATTCAGAACCTTGCGCAAATTCGAAGGCGATGTTGCCCGCAGAGAATGCGGGGCGATACCGATCACAGAATCCGCATGCGGTGGGGCCAAGCGGCATTCGTCAACCAAATTCAGAAACTGATCCACAGAATTGCCAAAGCGTAGCTGACCGCCCGCCAAGGGTTGTTGTTCGACACCGCCGTAGGTGTAGAGAACCGGAAGGTGCGTCAGCCCGATTCCAGTTTGGGTGGCCGCGGCAAATATGCGCTGGCTCAGTTCCGATACGCGGTCGTAGCGTCCGCCGCCCGGCTGGTGATGGACATAGTGAAACTCACCGACCGAGGCATATCCGGCCTCTTGCATCTCCAGATAGACCAAAGCGGCAATGGCTTCGACGTGGCCTGGGGTCAATCTGTCCAGGAACCGGTACATCAAGGTGCGCCAGGTCCAAAAGCTTTCGCGCCCGGCGGCGCGCACTTCGGTCATACCGGCCATCGCGCGCTGAAAGGCGTGGCTGTGCAGGTTTCCCATGGCTGGCAGCAAGACATCAACCTGTGTGTCTCCGGATCGCGCGGTCGCTTGTGATTCCAGGCTTTGGATCTGACCGCGCGCGATTTCTACCCGCAAGTTACTGACCCAATCAGAGCCTAATAAAGCCGTTTTTGCATGGATGGTCATTGCATTTCCATTTTGTGTAGACTTTAAACTTTTATACGTATACGAAAAATCTAACGCCAAAGGGAGCCCAAAAGAATCGATATGGTCAAAAAATCTGTCCTTTTGAGCACGCGGGTGGCGACCATGGACGATGGCGTCGAACCTTATGGGATGGTTCAGGACGCAGCACTTGCTGTTGATGGTGAGAAAATTACCTGGATCGGACCACGGAATGCGCTGCCTGCTGACTATTCTGACTGGCCGACCGTGGACTATGGCGACCGGCTGATAACGCCGGCGCCAATCGACGCCCACACACATGTCGTCTTTGGTGGCAACAGGGCGGTCGAGTTCGAAATGCGTCTGAATGGTGCCTCGTATGAAGAGATCGCGCGCGCAGGTGGTGGAATTCTGTCGACTGTCACAGCGACCCGTTCGGCCAGCGAAGAGGCCCTGTTAGAGGATGCCTTGACGCGAGTGGACGCCCTGATGGCCGAGGGCGTGTCGTGCATTGAGGTCAAATCGGGCTATGGTCTGGACACCGACACAGAGCTCAAGATGCTGCGCGTCGTGCGCCGGATCGGCCAAGTGCGCCCGGTGCGAGTGAAAACAAGTTTTCTAGGAGCACATGCGGTGCCGCCTGAGTTTCAGGCGCGCGCCGATGCCTACATTCGCGATGTTTGCATCCCGACTCTGCGTTTGGCGCATGAAGAGGGGCTGGTGGATGCCGTTGATGGCTTTTGCGAGGGGATCGCCTTTGATCCGTCTCAGATCGCTAAGGTCTTCGATGTGGCGAAAGAATTGAACCTTCCCGTCAAGTTGCATGCAGAGCAGCTTTCGAACCTCGGAGGGGCAGCCCTGGCGGCTTCGTACGGGGCGTTGTCGGCAGATCATATCGAATATCTGGACCAGGCTGGCGTGGCCGCCATGGCACAGGCCGGAACCGTGGGTGTGCTGCTGCCGGGGGCGTTCTATACGCTGCACGAAACGCAGGCGCCGCCGGTTGAACTGCTGCGCCAGTATGGGGTGCCGATTGCGCTGGCGACGGATTGCAACCCTGGCTCGTCCCCTCTGACGTCGCTTCTGCTGACCATGAATATGGCTTGCACCTTGTTCCGTCTGACGCCGGAAGAGGCATTGGCTGGCGTGACCCGCAATGCGGCGCAAGCCTTGGGCCTGACCGACACTGGCACAATAACTGAAGGCAAACGCGCGGACCTGACGGTATGGGACATCACGCACCCAGCCGAGCTGTCCTATCGGATTGGCTTCAACCCGCTGCACGCCCGCATTTTCGGGGGTTTGTAATGAAGACCCTGTCGCTTGTGCCCGGTCAGGTCACGCTGTCGGATCTGTCCGAAGTGTATTGGTCGCAGCCCGCAGTATCGCTGGATGATGGGTGCAAACCCAAGGTGGAAGCTGCAGCCAAACGCATTCTCGAAGCGGCGGCCGGGGAAGACCCGGTTTATGGCGTTAACACCGGGTTCGGAAAGTTGGCCAGCCACAAGATCGCGGCCAAGGATACTTCGACCCTTCAGCGCAACCTGATCCTTAGCCATTGCTGCGGCGTTGGTTCTACCGTGCCTCGGCGTGTTACCCGGTTGATGATGACGCTAAAGCTGTTGTCTTTCGGACGCGGAGCATCGGGCGTGCGTTGGGAGCTGATCGACCTGTTGCAGCAGATGCTGGCCAAGGGCGTGACCCCGGTTATTCCCGCGCAGGGGTCGGTCGGGGCCTCGGGCGATCTTGCGCCCCTGGCGCATATGACAGCCGTAGTCATCGGTGAAGGTGAAGCCGAGGTTGACGGAACCATCCTGCCCGGGGGGGAAGCGCTAAAATCAGTTGGATTAGAGCCTATTCAACTCGGTCCGAAGGAAGGGCTTGCCTTTATCAACGGCACGCAATTCTCGACTGCTTTTGCGCTGGCCGGTCTGTTCGAAGCCTGGCGTGCAGCGCAAAGCGCGCTGGTCATCTCGGCCCTGTCGACGGATGCGATCATGGGGTCGACCGCGCCCTTGCAGCCCGAAATCCATACCCTGCGTGGGCACCGCGGCCAGACCGAAGCCGCCAGCGCCATGCGTGCCACATTGGCTGGGTCCGAGATCCGCGAAAGCCACCGGGATGGCGACACGCGCGTTCAGGACCCTTATTGCATCCGCTGTCAGCCGCAGGTCACCGGCGCGGCCATGGACGTCATGCGCCAAGCGGCCACCACGCTTGAGATCGAGGCGAACGCGGCCACCGACAACCCGCTGGTTCTGACTGAGGCGGGTGCCATCGTTTCAGGTGGAAACTTTCATGCCGAACCGGTCGGCTTTGCCGCAGACATGATTGCGCTGGCAGTGTCCGAGGTTGGCGCGATTGCGCAGAGGCGCATTGCCTTGATGGTCGACCCGACGCTCAGCTTTGATCTGCCGCCGTTCCTGACGCCTGATCCCGGGCTGAACTCGGGCCTGATGATTGCCGAAGTTACGACCGCCGCCTTGATGAGCGAGAACAAGCACCTTGCCAACCCTTGCGTGACTGACAGCACACCGACCTCGGCAAACCAGGAGGATCACGTGTCGATGGCTGCACATGGCGCGCGGCGTCTGACGCGGATGGTCGAGAACCTGAACTACATTCTGGGTGTTGAGTTGCTTTGTGCAGCTCAGGGGGTGGAGTTCCGCGAACCGCTGGCAACCAGCGAACCGTTGCAACGGGTCATAGATAGGTTACGGGCAGAGATCCCAACACTGAACGAAGACCGCTATTTGGCACCCGATCTAGAAACATCCAAGTGCTTGGTGGCTGAGGGTGACATCCTTGGGGCAGTGGGTGCCCAGATGCCGGGGCTGTTCTGATGCAGGTGTTCAGTGTTCAGCGCGGGGACGGTCCCATTGTGCTGGGCCAGCCTCATGGCGGAACTTATGTGCCAGACGAAACAGCGGTCCGTCTGAATGACAACGGGCGCGGTTTGGCCGATACGGATTGGCACATAAATAGGCTCTATAAAGCGATATTGGATGATGTCACTGTCGTGCAGTCGCATGTTCATCGCTACGTCATCGACGCCAATCGTGATCCGTTAGGCGCCTCGCTATATCCGGGCCAGAATACCACCACCCTTGTGCCTCTGACCGATTTCGACGGGCAGCAGATCTGGAATGACGGGCAATCACCATCCGAGGATGAAGTCGAAGATCGACGGCGCAAATACCACGCACCTTATCACGCTGCCCTTCTGGATGAACTGAACCGTGTGCGGGACCAGCACGGAGTGGCGATCCTGTTTGATTGCCACTCGATCCGATCGCTCATCCCGTTTCTGTTCGAAGGCGAATTGCCGGTGTTCAACACTGGAACCAATGATGGGCTGACGTGTGACACGGCCATTGAGCAAGCGGTGCACGACGTGGCGAGCAAGGCCCAAGGGTTCACTTCGGTACTGAATGGCCGGTTTCGCGGGGGATGGACCACTCGCCACTATGGTCGCCCTTCTGATGGCATACACGCTATCCAGATGGAGATCGCGCAGCGGGCTTACATGGACGAGACATCCCCGTGGACATGGCGCGAGGACCGCGCTGCGAAACTGCGCCCCCATTTGATAACCATGCTGACCCGCCTCAACGATCTTGCCCTCTCGGGCGCATTGACCAGACAAGGAGCCCAGAAATGAGCGATCCGCGCAAAAACACCCGCGATATCTATCCACCGACCGGCCCGGAGTTGAACGCCAAAAGCTGGGTGACCGAGGCCCCGCTGCGGATGCTGATGAACAACCTGCACCCGGATGTGGCCGAGAACCCGCATGAGTTGGTGGTCTATGGCGGCATCGGTCGCGCGGCCCGCACGTGGGAGGATTTCGACACTATTGTTGCCGGTTTGAAGGATTTGGAGGAAGACGAAACGCTGATCGT
This sequence comes from Ruegeria atlantica, assembly GCF_001458195.1. GTDB lineage: Bacteria > Pseudomonadota > Alphaproteobacteria > Rhodobacterales > Rhodobacteraceae > Ruegeria > Ruegeria atlantica. Next base: position 21,734 of record NZ_CYPU01000074.1, read on the forward strand.
CCAGTCCGGCAAGCCGGTCGCGATCATCCGCACGCACAAGGATGCGCCGCGGGTGCTGATCGCCAATTCCAACCTCGTGCCCCATTGGGCGACTTGGGATCACTTCAACGAGCTCGATAAGAAGGGCCTGATGATGTACGGCCAGATGACCGCTGGTTCGTGGATCTATATTGGGACGCAGGGTATCGTTCAGGGCACCTATGAGACCTTTGCCGAGGCAGGGCGTCAGCACTACGACGGTGACCTGACAGGCAAGTGGATTCTGACCGGAGGTCTGGGTGGAATGGGCGGCGCGCAACCGCTGGCGGCCGTGTTCGCAGGCGCCTCATGTCTGGCTGTTGAGTGTAACCCGGACAGCATCGATTTCCGCCTACGGACCAAATACCTCGACGAAAAGGCCGAAACGCTGGACGAAGCGCTGGAGATGATGGACCGCTGGACCAAGGCTGGCGAAGCGAAGTCGGTTGGTCTGCTAGGCAATGCGGCAGAGGTTTTCCCCGAGATCTATGCTCGGATGCAGGCGGGCGGGATGCGTCCCGATATCGTCACCGACCAAACCAGCGCGCATGATCCGATTAACGGTTATCTGCCATTGGGCTGGACTATGGGAGAGTGGCGCGAGAAGCGTGAAACAGATCCTAAATCGGTGAAAAAAGCCGCTCGCGCTTCGATGAAGCAGCATGTCGCGGCGATGGTGGATTTCTGGAACGCGGACGTTCCTACGCTGGATTACGGCAACAACATCCGGCAGGTCGCTCAGGATGAGGGGCTGGAGAACGCCTTTGCCTTCCCCGGCTTTGTACCCGCCTATATCCGCCCGCTGTTTTGCAAAGGCATCGGCCCGTTCCGCTGGTGTGCTCTGTCGGGCGACCCCGAGGACATCTACAAAACCGATGCCAAGATGAAGGAACTGTTCCCCGAGAATGAGCACCTGCATCGCTGGATCGACATGGCGCAAGAGCGGATCGCGTTTCAGGGTCTACCTGCGCGTATCTGCTGGATTGGATTGGGTGACCGACACCGGGCTGGGCTGGCGTTCAATGAGATGGTCGCCAATGGCGAGCTAAAGGCGCCGGTGGTGATCGGACGCGACCATTTGGACTCGGGGTCTGTGGCCAGCCCCAACCGCGAGACTGAGGCGATGCTGGATGGCTCGGATGCGGTCAGCGATTGGCCGTTGCTGAATGCGCTGATCAACACAGCGAGCGGGGCGACATGGGTGTCTCTGCATCACGGTGGTGGCGTCGGAATGGGCTTCAGCCAGCACGCGGGCGTCGTGATCTGTGCCGATGGCACCGAAGATGCCGCGCGTCGGTTGGAAAGGGTTCTCTGGAATGACCCGGCCTCGGGCGTTTGGCGCCATGCGGATGCTGGGTATGACGTCGCGAAGGATTGTGCGCGGGCCCACGGGCTGCGTCTGCCGGGTATTTTGGGCTAGTTCGAAACAGACTCTGGCGAAAATGCTGCACCTGCGATATGCGCAGGTGAGCTTGCCGGAGATCGAATATGTACGTTGCCACCCTGTTGACCAACCCCGATGTGTCTAATCTGGATTTGGCGTTGGTCAATTCCTTGCGGAACGCATGGGGCGGTGGTGAGATCGTTTGGCTCAGCCCGGATGAAACTGCAGAGTTTTCCCTGGCCGAAATGCCGGGCAACCGGTGGGATGTCTGGGCGGACCTGCAGCAAATGGGCGTGGATCTGGTTGTCCAACAGTCTGAGGGTCGCCGTAGCAAGATGCTGTTGGCCGATATGGACAGCACCATGATCCAACAGGAATGTATCGACGAACTTGCGGATGCGGCCGGCGTCGGCGAACGCGTCAAGGACATTACCGCACGTGCGATGAATGGCGAGTTGGACTTTGAGGGCGCGCTGACCGAGCGGGTCGGCCTGCTGAAAGGTCTGGATGAGGCGGTGATCGGCAAAGTACTGGACGAACGCATCACTCTGATGCCGGGCGGCAAGGAACTGGTCGCGACGATGCGCCAGAACGGAGGCTATGCCGCCTTGGTCTCGGGCGGTTTCACGGCGTTTACCGCAAAAGTGGCCGAGGTGCTGGGCTTTGACGAGAACCGTGCCAACACCCTGCTGGCCCAAAACGGAAAACTGACCGGGGATGTACTGCGGCCCATTTTGGGGCGTCAAGCCAAGGTGGATGCCTTGGAACAGATCACCGCGCGACTGGGCTTGCGTGAAGAAGACGTTATTGCCGTAGGCGACGGGGCCAACGATCTGGGGATGCTGCACCGCGCGGGAACAGGGGTGGCCCTGCATGCCAAGCCCACGGTTGCCGAGCAATGCGAGGTTCGGATCAACCATGGCGATCTGACGGCATTGCTGTACGTTCAGGGCTATAGCCGCTCGGAATTTGTGTCCGCTTAAAGGTCTTCCCTTTATTTAACTTACGTGTTAAATAAAGACTATGAACACTCTGATAAATGCTTTTTCTGCTTTGTCCGATTCCACTCGGTTCTCGATCGTTGAGCAACTGATGCAGGACGGAGAGCTGCCTGCCGGTGACCTGATCCAAGGGCGCGGTATGTCGGGCGCAGCGATTTCGCGTCATCTGAAAGTGCTGCGCGAGGCCGGATTGGTGCAACAGCGCGCCCACGGCACCCAGCGGATGTATTCTATCCAGCCTGACGGGCTGCGGGCGATTGCGGAATGGACGATCTCGAAACGTCAGTTCTGGGAAAACAGCCTCGATCGTCTGGGCGACCTGATTGAAAGGGAAAACTCATGGCCGACCTGAAACTGGAACGCGAGTTCCCGACCACCCCCGAAAACCTGTTTGCCTGGATAAGTGACGGGGCGAAGCTGTTGCAGTGGTGGGGGCCCGAAGGGGTGCATGTGCCCGAGCATGACCTGAATTTCTCACGTACGGGGCCTTGGTATTCGATAATGAAGAATGCAGAAGGCCAGACTTTCAAAGTGTCCGGTTATGTCACCCATGTTGATCCGCCCAATTCGGTTGGGTTCACTTGGGCCTGGCATGACAATCAGGATCAGCGCGGGGCGGAAAGCCACGTGACGTTTTCGGTCGTTGCGACCGAAAACGGCGCGCGGTTGGTTCTGGACCACCGCGAACTGGCAGATGCCGAGGCTGCAGCGAACCACAACATGGGCTGGACATTGTCGCTGGCCAAGCTTGAGGCGCAGTTTCGATAAGTTTTCATTAGGGAGGAAATAAAATGCCACAATATTTGTTTGTCTATCACGGCGGAACCACACCAACCGACCCCGCTGAAGTAGAAGCAACTATGGCTGCCTGGGGTGCATGGTTTCAAGGCATGGGTGAGGCGCTGGACATACCCGGCAATCCGGTTGGTCAATCCTATACGGTCAGCAACGGAAGCGTTGTTGACAATGGCGGTGCAAATCCGGCGTCCGGTTTTACCGTCATTAAGGCCGACAGCATTGATGCCGCGACCGAAATGGCCGAGGGCTGTCCCATGGTGGTCAACGGTTCAGGCTCGGTCGAGGTGGCCGAGGTGCATGAAATCGAAATGTAACCTTTAGCCGGGGAACCCCGGCGCAGGTCTGATCTCGCCACATTCCAGCCCGCGACGGCTGTATTGCATGGCATTCATGAATTTGCGGGTGGCCGGGTGATCGGCCTCCAGCACACCAAGGCTTACCAGAATCGCGGCGATTGCGCATTCGCTGGCGCGGGTGGTGCCATCAGTGATTTTCAGCGCAACACCCATTCGTTTCTCCGGGATGATGGCAATGAACACCGCCTCAGCCCCGGTTTTGATTGCGGCGCGACCGTCCATAGCGCGCATCAGTTCTGTACAGGCGCGGCTTTCGCCCGCCACAAGTTCGGGGTGCTTGATCATAGCCGCCGAAAGCTGTTGCGCTGCGTCGCTGGCACGGTCCGACCGATCTGCGGCCGAGGCAAACCACGCCATCGAACGCGCCAGTCCGACCAGTGACGTCGCAAAGTTCGGGGCCGAACATCCGTCGATTCCAAAGGCAGGGCTGGTTTCCCCAGTGGTTTCTTCCAGCGCGGACAGGCAGGCTTGCTGTACGGGGTGGTCGATCTCAAGGTATTCCGGTCCCGCACCCATGTGCTGCGCGACCGTCAGAAACCCGCAATGTTTGCCCGAGCAATTGTTGTGGATCTGGCAGGGCGTGTCATCGGCAAGTATCAGCCCGTCGCGCGCGGCCATGTCCTGCGGTTCTTGCGGGCCGCAGCGCAGATCGTGTTCGGTCAAGCCCAAGTGATCCAGCCAGGCAGTAACCCTGTCGGTATGGATATGTGCGCCGCTATGCGAGGCACAGGCGAGGGCCAGATGCTCGGAGTTCAGGCCATATTTGGCGGCTGCACCCGATGTGATCAGCGGCAGCCCCTGGATCATTTTTGCAGACGACCGAGGGTAAATCACCGCGTCCGGATCGCCCCAACTGCGTACAATTTGACCGCTGTCGTCGCAGATCACTGCATGGCCAAGATGCAGGCTTTCCAGTAAGGGGCCTCGCCATAGTTCTGTCATTGGTACCGGCTGCGTCATCTGGCCCCTCCATTATATGCGCAAAAATCTGCCAATCGCCCTTTCGCCTGTGGCGAAACCTGCGTTAGTGTGTGTATGTCGACAATCATCGGAATACGCAACTTACAGACGAACCGACAGAGTTCGTATGCGGTCTCGATGGGTATGAGGTATTAGGTCGAGCTAGGAGGCTGGACAGATGGGATTAAAACTCGTCCGCACAATTGCGGGTCTGTGCGTGGCAGGAATGGCCACAACCGCAATCGCTCAGCAGGCGACCAGCACCAATCGGGTTGCTGCGAAGACCGACTGGAGCGTTTTTGTGGAGAAAGATCCCACAGAGTGCTGGAGCGTATCCGCGCCCAAAGAGACTGTGAACACCAAAGGCGGACGCGTGGTTTCGGTGCGCCGCAGCGACATCCTGTTGTTCGTGTTCTACCGCCCGAATGCCGAAGTCAAAGGTCAGGTGACCTTTACCGGCGGCTATCCTTTCGCGGCAGGATCGACGGTCACCCTTGAGATTGACGGCACCGAGTTCGCTTTGATCACCGAAGGTGAATGGGCCTGGCCGGCAACCGAAGGCGAAGACCTGAAGGTCGTCGCAGCGATGAAGCGCGGCACCGAGGCCGTTCTGACCGCCCGGTCCGAGCGCGGAACCCAGACCAAAGACACATTCTCGCTGTTGGGTTTCAGTGCTGCGATCGAAGACGCCGAAAAGCGCTGCACCCAATAAGCCAGGACAATAGGTTTACGCAGCCCCGTCATTTGGCGGGGCTTTTTCGTGGGCGACCATACGTGTCATCCGATCTTTACGCCACGTCCACCACCCCAAATTGATCCGCATCAAGGCAAGCGATCCATCTTTCTGAACCAATCAGTTCAAATTTATGGAAGGAGCTTATCCATGCTGAACAAACCTCTTGCTGTCGTGTTGGTAGTCGCCGCCGTGTTTTTGAGTGCATGTGAAAAAAACAACGAAACATATCCGGTTTCTGGCGAGCAATGCGGCCCGAAAGACCCCGTGCAAACTTTGGACGCGGATGATTGCGACATCCTACCTGCAGGTATCTGACATGTTCACCTGACCTGATTCCTCGCAATCGTAATGCAGATAGTTCGGTCGCATCGGTTTGGCCTTTGCGGCCGACTTGCAATTGGGACTACGGCGCAACGCGTGCTACGGTGGCCACATACAAGGGTTCATATGTGGAAACGGATAATGCGTTACGTCTTGATTGCAGTGCTTTTCTCTTCGGCCGCGTGGGCAGATCCCAGTCTGGAATGTTTCGACGCAGGTTCGCAGGTCGAAATCGGAGCCTGCGTTGGGGAGATGGAGAAACGCGTGAATATGGCTGTTGAGACAAGCTATGGCTTCGCCATGCAGTCCGCAGTTGAGTTGGACGAGGTCACAGACCGTGTGGTCGCACAACCGGCACTTGAGGCTGCACAAGAGGCATGGAGAGGATATCGCGATGCGCAATGTGAAGCAGTGGGGGCCTCATACGGTGGCGGCTCTGGTACCGGTATTGCCATTGCGTCCTGCCGCGTTGATCTGGGCCGGGCGCGTGCGGACGAATTGCTGCGCATGGCAAATTAAATGATACGAATTCTTTTGATCTTTGCACGCGATCCTATATAGAGGCGCATCCCAAGCCCGAATTCGTTGAGATAGCAACATGTCGCCCAAAGCGCCGATCACTCAAGATGTCATGACCATCCCCCGCAAATTGCCCGAGGGGAAGATCAACCTTGTCGGGTTAACCCGTGATCAGTTGCGTGACGCTCTGATCGAACATGGCACGCCGGAAAAGCAGGCCAAGATGCGGACCGGGCAGATCTGGCAGTGGATCTATCAATGGGGCGTGCGCGATTTTACCGAGATGACCAACCTCGCCAAAGCGTATCGTGCGCAACTGGCTGAGAATTTCGTTGTGGAAATCCCCGAAGTCGTGACACGGCAGGTGTCCGAAGACGGCACTCGCAAGTACCTGTGCCGTATCGCGGGTGGCCATGAGGTTGAGGTTGTCTACATCCCCGAAGAGGATCGCGGGACGCTGTGTATCTCGTCTCAGGTGGGCTGCACGCTGAACTGTTCCTTCTGCCATACGGGCACGCAAAAACTGGTGCGCAACCTGACGGCTGCAGAAATCGTCGGTCAGGTGATGATGGCCCGCGACGATCTGGACGAATGGCCGACCCCTGGTGCGCCAAAGGACGAAACACGCCTGTTGTCGAACATCGTTCTGATGGGCATGGGTGAGCCGCTTTACAACTTCGAAAACGTGCGCGACGCGATGAAGATCGCCATGGACCCCGAAGGCATTTCTCTGTCACGCCGTCGGATCACCCTGTCGACGTCCGGCGTGGTGCCGGAAATTGCGCGCACAGCTGACGAGATCGGCTGCTTGCTGGCGATCTCGTTCCACGCGACAACGGATGAAACCCGCGATTTTCTGGTGCCCATCAACAAGCGCTGGAACATCCAAGAGCTGCTGCAGGCGCTGGCAAGCTATCCCAAGGTGTCCAATTCCGAGCGGATTACTTTCGAGTACGTGATGCTGGATGGTGTGAATGATAGCGACGAAGATGCGCATCGCTTGATCGACCACATCAAAAGCCACAACATTCCCGCCAAGATCAACCTGATTCCGTTCAACGAATGGCCCGGCGCGCCTTACAAGCGCAGCTCGAACAACCGCATCCGCGCGTTTGCGAACATCATTTATCAGGCAGGATATGCCTCTCCCATTCGCAAGACGCGTGGCGAGGACATCATGGCAGCTTGTGGTCAGTTGAAATCGGCCACAGAGCGCGCCCGCAAGTCGCGCAAGCAGATCGAAGCCGAAGCGGGATTGCAGAGCTGACAAGCCCAAATTTCGTGCAAACTACGCCAAGAAATTAATTTTCTGGCCGCTGTTATTTGTATGCACAATTTGATATGTTTTGGGGGCTGAAACCGGCTGCCTAGGCCTCACGCTTGCGCACAAAGCAGTGAGAGTCGCATTCCGGTCGTGGCGCGTTTGTTCATGGTCGCTATCATTTTACACGTAACTTGCGGCGTTCAGGCGAACCTTTTGAAGCAGGTGGGCCAAATACATGTTTGTACGATTTATAAGACTGTTTCCGACATCTCTTGCGGCTTTGTTTGTGGTGGGGCTTGCTGCGCATCAGGCTGGCGCTCAATCCAGTGGTGAGGATGCTCACCTTGCCATTGAAAATCCTGCCGAGCTGTCCAAAGAAGAAGCCTTAAGCATCTACAAGTCTCTGCAGCGACGGATGGAGCGTGGCTATGCCGCCGCGCAGTTGGATTTGCTGATGAACTATCAGGCATGGCCGCTGTTCAACGACGCGCCTTACATCTCGGCAACCCATGGGCAGCGCTATGTGAACAGCTATGCCAACCGTATGGCGCACAACTATGGCACTTTGGCCGAGGGTGAAAAGCTGCCGATGGGGTCAGTGCTGGCCAAGGACAGCGTCACGGTAACCGACGAGGGCAACGTCCATCCCGGTGCCCTGTTCGTGATGGAAAAACTGGCCCAAGGTACGAGCCCGGAAACAGCGGACTGGCGTTACATCATGGTGATGCCGGATGGGTCCCTGTTTGGTGACACGATGGGCGCGCGTTCGGACGCTGTCGTCTATTGCCATGATTGTCACGAAGCGGTGGCTGATCGGGACTACACGTTCTTTGTTCCCGAAGAGTATGTTGTCGGCAACTAAGCGCAGGTTACTTGCGACCGAACCGGGCCGTTCCAATTACCTCGATCAATGTCTGACGCACCGGCTCCGGTTGCGTTTCTACCGCATTCAGTACCTCTCGTAACTCGGCCCGAAGGCCGTGCATCTGGTCGATCAGTGAGATCATCATCGACAGCGCATCAGGCTCCATCTCGTATTGGTCGTGCAGCTCGCACGCCAGCTCCAACCGCGCCACGTCGAGGGTGTGATACACCAGCCCCTGCTCGGTTTGCTCGGGAATGACGATTTCGGCAGCCAGGTATTCGGTCAGGCGGGTCGAGGTCAGGCGGGTGACGGTTGCGATCAGCTGCTCTTCGGTCAGGGTGCGGGTCATGACGGCATTCCTTTCCGCGGATCATAGCTGTGGGTTTCGCGCCATGTCTCCATGAATTGCTTCAGATCATCATCAATCTGGTCCGGCATGGACACGGTCAGTTCGATCAACTGATCGCCGCGATCGGACGAGCCGCGCTTCCTGACTCCCTTACCACGCAAACGCAGGGTTTTACCGCTGCTGGTGCCTGCGGGGACACTGACATTGACGCCACCGTCAATGGTGGGCGCGGGCACCTTGCCACCCAGAATGGCCTCATCAATCGTGATCGGTAGGGTGATATGAATGTCATCGCCCTGACGATCAAAGACCGGGTGTTTAGCCACTGACACAGTGACCAAAGCATCGCCGGGCGGGCCTTCGCCAAAACCCGGATCGCCTTTGCCACGCAGGCGGATGGTTTGTCCATCGGTGATGCCCGCAGGAATCTTCACTTCGATCCGGTCACCATCTGGCAGCGTCAGCTTTTGGCTGGCGCCGAACACCGCATCCAGGAAACTGATCTGCAGGTTGTAAGCGCGATTGTGGCCCGGCGCGTGAAATTCGTGCGTGCGCTGCTGGTATCCTCCGCGGCCACGCATGAATTCGGCAAAGATGTCTGACATGTCATCCGGGTCTGCTGCGCGCCCACGATAAGGGTTCCCGGCGGCCTCGGCATATTCGCGATAATACTGCTGCTGGGGACGTTCCTGACCCGAGGCATCAATTTCGCCACTATCGTAACGCGCGCGTGTGTCCGCATCTTTCAGCAGGTCATAAGCCGAAGCGGCGGCCTTGAACTTGGCTTCAGCCTCGTCATCCCCGGGTTTCAGGTCCGGGTGGCACTCTTTGGCGATGCGCCGATAAGCCTTCTTGATCTCGGCGGCGCTGGCGTCTTTGGCGACACCAAGAACGGTATAGGGATCGTCGCTCATCACATCTCTCGTCGATGGGGGTGGGTCTGATCTTTATGAATGTGTTTTATCATGCGATTTCAATGACCCAAAAGGAAGTGGCTTTTGAAACCGCTCGCAAATTCCTTCGAGTCTGTTAACATCTGCATGTTTCTAATTGATCATTCACGGAGAACCCCATGACGCGCAGAATAAAATCCGCACTGGCCCTGTTGGCCGGGAATGCCATCGGGTTGTTGCTTTCGACGCTATTGTTGTCGGGGTTTGCGATCAAACCGATATCATTCATCGTCGTGGTGATCGTGTTCACTCTGGTGCAGGTGGTGGCCGAGCCGCTGATCCTGAAGCTGGGTGAGAAAAAAGCCCCCTCGATCAAAGGTGGGATTGCCTTGATCGTAACGTTTGTCGGTCTGTTGGTGACGGATCTGATTACGGCAGGGCTGACAGTTGGCGGCGTTGCCAACCTGTTAGCGGCGACCCTGCTCGTTTGGCTGGGCGCGTTGATCGCCAGCGTTCTGCTGCCGATCTACGTGTTCACCGAATTGCGCGAGCCAAAGAAGTAATCACAGCGCGTTCAGGCTGCTCTCAAACGACTGCCACAATTCCTCTATTGGTTCACAGCCGACAGACAATCGGATAAAGGCCGGATCGACGTCATCGCCCCAGCGTACGCGTCTTTCGGCAGAACTGTGAACACCGCCGAACGATGTGGCCGGTCGCAGCATCGGGCAGGTGTTGATAAAAGTTTCGGCCTTTTCCTCAGTCTCTAACGTGATCGACAACAAGAACCCAAACCGGGACGTCTGCGCCTTGGCTAGAGCATAGGAAGGGTCATCCGACAGGCCGGGATAGCGGATCTGTTTCACGGCCTCATGGTCTGCCAACCGTTCCGCGAGCACTTGCGCCGATGCACACATCCGGTCGAAACGAACGTCCAGCGTTTCCAACCCGCGATGCAGCAGCCATGCCTCATGCGGGCCGGGGATCGCGCCGGAAACGCGCCGCCATTCTTCGACCCGTTCCATGATCTGCGCGTTGCGGCTGGCGACATGACCCATTAGCAGGTCCGAATGCCCGCCCATTGCCTTGGTATCCGAAGCGACCACCATGTCGATGCCCAAATCCAACGGGCGTTGACCTAATGGGGTCATCGTTGTGTTGTCGGCAATCGTGAGACCGCCCGCCGCGCGAACGGCAGTGGCGATCGCAAGCAGGTCCATCATATCCAGACCGGGGTTCGAGGGGCTTTCCAAAAAGACCACGTCAAACCCGTCGAACCCGCCTTCTGCGAACGCCGTCGTTGGACGCTCAGTAACCGAGACGCCCAGATTGGACAGGAACCGATCGGCCAGCAATCGCGTGACATAATACCCGTCCGAGGGGATCAGGATATGGGATCCGGCTTTGATCGTCGCGAACAAAGCGGCAGAAATCGCCCCCATGCCCGAAGGAAAGGTCAGGCAGGGCGCGTCTTCCAGATGTGTCAGAACATGTTCCAGATGCACCCATGTCGGGTTGTCGACCCGGCCATAGGTCGGATGCCCGTCCGGTGCGCCGGGCAGGTGGTACATGCTGCTTTGCGTCAGCGGCAGGGCCACCGGATCGCCCTTGTTCAGTGCGTTCCCACGCAGGTGCAGCATCTCACCGGTTTTTGGCGGCTTCATGTTTCAGCGCCCCGGTATTTCGTCGCGCGGTGGGGCCGGTTCCCAGTTATCGATAATGTCGACCGCCTCTTGTGCGGTGTCGACAAAGCGGAACAAATCGAGGTCCTCGTCAGAGATCGTGCCCGCATCAGCCAGCGCCTCCCAGTTGATCACTTTTTCCCAGAAAACGCGACCGAACAGCAGGAACGGTACACGTTCCATCCGGCCAGTCTGGATCAACGTCAGCGACTCGAACAGCTCGTCCATCGTGCCGAAGCCGCCGGGGAAGATGGTGATGGCGCGGGCGCGCATCAGGAAATGCATCTTGCGGATGGCGAAATAGTGGAAGTTAAAGCTGAGATCGGGCGTTACATACAGGTTCGGCGCCTGCTCGTGCGGCAGCACAATGTTCAGGCCAATCGAACAACCGCCAGCATCCTGGGCACCGCGATTTCCGGCCTCCATCACGCCCGGGCCACCGCCGGTGACGATCACGTTCTCGCGGCAACCGGTTTCATTGGATTTTTCGGTCATCAGACGGGCGAATTCCCGCGCTTCGTCGTAATATTGCGACAGGTTGGCCAGCGTCTGGGTTCGCGCGGTGTGTTTCTGCGACGGCTCAGGAATGCGTGCGCCGCCGAACATGACGATGGTCGAGGTGATCTCACGCTCGGTCATGATCATCTCGGGCTTCAGCAACTCCAGCTGCAAACGCACTGGGCGCAGCTCATCCCGGCACAGGAAATCATCGTCTGCAAAGGCAAGGCGATAGGCGGGTGAGCGCGTCTGCGGCGTGTCCGGCACCTCGCTCGCGGTCGAGCGGTCAGTCTGGGCGTCGCGGAAAGGGCTGAGGCGGTCTTCTCTCATGGGTGATGGTTCCCTGCTTGCGTGTTCATAAAACAGCTATAGGGTTCGCAGGCAGAGTGCCAGTCACGGAAGAACAAGAATGAATTGGAAGAGTGAAATTTCGGCCGCCGCCGAACGGATCAATGGGTATGCGCAGGTGACCCCGGTGATTGAAAGCCGCGTGCCCGGATTGGATTATCCGGTCGAAATGAAGCTGGAGCATATGCAGCACACGGGCAGTTTCAAAGCGCGCGGGGCGTTTAATACGCTGCTCAGCTTGGACGTGCCCGAGGCTGGCGTTGTGGCGGCTTCGGGCGGCAATCACGGTGCGGCGGCGGCGTATGCGGCACAAACGCTGGGATATCCGGCCAAGATTTTCGTGCCAGACCTTGCCGGACCATCCAAGATCGCCCTGATTGAACAGACGGGCGCAGATCTGACAGTTGTACAGGGTGAATACGCGAACGCGCTGAGCGAGGCCAAAGCGCATGAGGCAGCAACCGGGGCGATGCAAATCCACGCCTATGATGCACCGGCAACCGTAGCAGGGCAGGGCACGTGTTTTGCCGAATGGGAGGCACAGGGGCTGCAGGCTGACACCGTTCTGGTGGCCGTGGGTGGCGGTGGCCTGATTGGCGGAGCTTTGGGTTGGTTTGATGGGGCACGCAAGATCGTAGCAGTCGAACCGGAAACCTCCTGCGCGCTGAACGCGGCGCTGCAGGCGGGTGAACCGGTGGATGTCTCGGTCTCGGGGATAGCAGCCAATGCGCTGGGCGCGCGGCGGATCGGAGGGATTTGTTTCGATCTTGCGCAAGGAATGACATCTGTTCTTGTCTCAGACGAGGCGATTGCAGCCGCGCAAAAGGCGCTGTGGCAGACCCATCGCATATTGGTCGAACCGGCCGGGGCGACCGCGTTGGCGGCTTTGACCTCAGGTGTATATAAGCCAGAACCAGACGAACGCGTGGCGGTTCTGGTGTGCGGGGGAAATATTGCCCCGGACCCGCTGATGGGGTGAATTATCGACTTGTGGAAGGTGGTTAAGGATTTTATCGATAATCTATGACCACTACGATCGCCGACACAATTTACCAAAACCTCAGACAGAAGATTATCACCGGCGAATTGCTTGCCGGTGAAAAGTTGCGTCAGGATCACATCGCGCGGGCCTTTGAGACCAGCCATGTACCGGTGCGCGAGGCATTGCTGCGTCTGGAAGCGCACGGGTTGGCCCAAAGTGAGCCGCGCCGCGGTATGCGTGTTTCGGCGCTGGACCCGGCAGAAGTGCGCGAAGTGGTTGAAATGCGTGTCGCGCTGGAATCCCTGGCCTTGCAGCATTCGGTACAGAATATGACGCCTGGCGCGCTCAAAGAGGCGGATGACGCTCGGATCGCCTGTGATGCTGCGCAAACGATGCCCGAGTGGGAAGCGTGCAACCGTACCTTTCATCGCTCGATCCTGACGCCGTGCGGGTTGCCACGCCTGCTGCATGCAATCGATGACCTTCATATCGCCGGCGCGCGCCACCTGTTTGCCCATTGGCGTCCCAAGTGGGTACACCGTGCGGATGGTGATCACGCAGCCATCGTTCAGGCGCTCAAGCGCAAGGACGCGGCCACGGCGACGGCCATTCTGACCCGCCATATCCGCCGCGCAAGCTGAACACAGGTCAAGCTAGCCGCAAATCGTACCTTCTGCGTCGCATTGCACCGCGAGATGCAGTTGCGTATAGGCCAAACAAACGTGAACAGATTCTGCAGGGAGCCATCCGATGTCCAACGCGCAACTGGAAACCGCTATCGAAGCCGCCTGGGAGGCGCGCGACACCATCACGCCCGCCACCACCGGCGAACAACGCGAGGCGATCGAGGATACGCTGGCCGCGCTGGACAGCGGTTCGCTGCGGGTTGCTGAAAAGCTGGAAAGCGGTGATTGGCATGTGAACCAGTGGGCCAAGAAGGCAGTTCTGCTGGGCTTTCGCATCAAGGATATGGAAATCCAGACCGGCGGTCCGCAGGACGGCGGCTGGTGGGACAAGGTGGACAGCAAGTTCGCCGGTTGGGGTGAAAACCAGTGGCGTGCCGCTGGCTTCCGCGCGGTTCCGAACTGTGTTGTGCGCAAATCGGCCTATGTCGCACCCGGCGTGGTTCTGATGCCGTCCTTCGTGAACCTGGGCGCCTATGTCGACGAAGGCACCATGGTCGATACTTGGGCCACCGTTGGTTCCTGTGCGCAGATTGGTAAAAACGTACACCTGTCAGGCGGTGTTGGCATCGGCGGAGTTTTGGAGCCAATGCAGGCTGGCCCGACCATCATCGAAGACAATTGCTTTATCGGCGCGCGCTCCGAAGTGGTCGAAGGCTGTATCGTCCGCGAAGGTTCGGTTCTGGGCATGGGTGTCTTTATTGGCAAGTCCACCAAGATCGTGGATCGCGAAACCGGCGAAGTCACTTACGGCGAAGTGCCGCCATATTCGGTGGTTGTCGCGGGCTCGATGCCGTCCAAGAACAACGTCAACCTGTATTGCGCCGTGATCGTAAAGCGTGTGGACGAGAAGACCCGTTCGAAAACGGGGATTAACGAACTGCTGCGCGACTAAATCAAGTGCGGATTTGAAACGGGGCTGTAGCGTATCTCGCTGCAGCCCTTTTTTTGTTTATCCTTTGACTGGATAGCGGTCGGGTTCCTCAAACACGTCGATCACGCGGCTTCCGGCTTTGATTTTCCCGCCGTGTTCAACACCAGACGGGATCGAGTAACTGTCGCCGGGGCGATAGGTCTTAATTTCTCCGCCTATTGTCAGTTCAACCTCGCCCTCGACCACCGTGCCCCATTGCGCCTTGTGTGAATGCGGTGGCAGTTCGAAATCCTTGAGGAAGGTGAAGAACGCGACCAAACCCGCATCTGACCGGATGACGGCGGTTTGCACCACGTCCTCGGGGAATGGGACGTCGAGGCTAGGGAAGTCTGTAATAAAATTTGGGTAGGCCATGAAAAATCCTTTGCAGTTTGAAATGGGTTTTCGCGGGTACTATGGACGTGCTGGGGGCTTCCCGCAATTCCCGGCTGCTTGACCACGGACAGGCGCGCGGCTATGGCCCCCTGCATGGAAAAGCAAAAGAAACCGTCCCGTCAGCAAGTTTATACATTGCTCGTTCAGATTGGCCGCAAAGAAGGCGACGGCTTGCCCGAAGGCGCGACCGGAGCAGCGCTGATGTGTTTTGCTAGCGGCGTGGATGAGGCTGAAGCGGTGCGTGAAACCGTGGCGATCCTGAAACAGGCCGACACTGCGCCACTGGACGTTACCGGTTATGGAACTCTGGCCGAGCGTGAGGCGCAGGGGCACGACATCGACCCGGACGAACGCGACTTGATGCAGCGGGCCTTAGACGAAAACGCCGTTATCGTGGCGCAAATGACGCCGTTTTTCGGGGATGAAGAACCGGCTTAGTTTCGCACCCCGAACCATTTGCGGTAAATTTCATCATAGGTGCCGTCTTCGCGCAGCGCGAGCAGAGCCTGGTTCACGTCCTCGACCAATGGCGAGCCGGTTGGGAACGCGATCCCGTAATTCTCTCGCAGAAAAACACCGCCAGTCATCGATGCGATCCGACGTCCTTCATGCGCCGCGTAATAGGACAGGATCGGCGCGTCAAAGACAACGGCGTCCAACTCCTTATCCTGGAATGCGGTCAGCACATCATCCAGGTTTTCATAACCGGAAAATTCAATCTCGCGCCGGTTCAGGAAGTTTGCGGCAGTTGAGTTCGAGATTGTGCCCACCTGCTTGCCGTAAAGATCGTTGACTGAGTTCACGTTGCCGCTGATGGCATCCACGGTCATGACCGACGTGATGCGCGCTGTGAAGACCGATACGATGAACAGTGAGGACACCACCAGTACCACGCCCAGCAACCGTCCGAACGGAGTGCGCGGCATGCGTTCCTCGAAACCGCCATTGACCACAAGATTCAGCGCCCACCAGAATGACGGGAACCATGCCTCATTCAGCTTACGGTCGAAATAGGGCTGGGCTCGACGCTCAAACCCCCACATCAGCATCCCGCCGCCAAGCAGGATCGCAAAGGCCAGTCCGATGGCGATGAACAATTCAACGGACAGCAAAGCGTGCAGCAGCGATGGTCTGCGCGCTGCATCCGATGGCACCATGATCTGCAGACCGGCCTCGAATATGGGCTGGCTGAAATCCATCTGCGTTTCACGCGCAGCCGTGATCGAGATATTGGCCACAGCCAGGTCCGCGGTTCCTTCCTGCACGGCACCCAGCATATCGCTGAAGGCCTCGACCCTTGTGACCGAGTAGTCCCAATTCAGTGCCTCGGACAGGGCTTGCAGCAGGTCCATTGAAAAACCGGTTTGGGCCCCGTACTCGACATAGGAAAACGGGGGGCGGGTCACGGTCGTGACCGAAAGCGTCTGCGCCTGGCTTTGCTGTGCAAGAACGGCGAAAGTCAGGCAGATCCAAACGAGAAGCGCACGTATCATCGTCAATTCACCTGTTTCGCGGCCCTCTAACGCAGATTTGAAAGGCACGGCAAGGTGGCCGCAAGGTAAACCGCCATGTTTTATTGGGGTGTCATTTCAAGACTCGCGAAAAAAAGCGCCCGGAATCCGGTGGCGAGGGGTTGGCAATTGGTCCAATTCGTTGAATCTGTGCACGATCCCGCGATTAAACCAACCAAAAGGGCCCAGAAATGACAGATCCGGTGAAGTTGACGGCGGACCTGATCCGTTGCCCATCAGTCACACCTGAGGAAGGTGGCGCGCTTGTGTTGTTGGAGAAGCTTCTGTCCGACGCAGGCTTCGACTGCACCCGCGCGGACCGGGGCGATGTCAGCAATTTGTACGCGCGCTGGGGGGCGAAAGCCCATCCGCGCAGCTTTGGGTTTAACGGGCATACTGACGTTGTCCCAGTGGGAGACGAAGCAGCCTGGACGATGCCCCCCTTTGGTGCAGAAATCCGCGAAGGTGTGATGTATGGGCGCGGGGCCACAGACATGAAATCCGGCGTGGCGGCCTTTGCGGCGGCCGCTGTGGATTTCGTGCGCGACACCTCCCCGGACGGGGCGATTATTCTTGCGATCACTGGCGATGAAGAAGCGGACGCGGTGGACGGAACCACGGCACTGCTTGATTACATGTCCAAGGCCGGAGAACGCATGTCTGCCTGTTTGGTGGGCGAGCCGACCTGCCCAAACACAATGGGCGAGATGATGAAAATCGGGCGGCGTGGTTCGATGACCGCCTGGTTCACGGTGACCGGTGAGCAGGGGCATTCGGCCTATCCGCACCGGGCCAAAAACCCTCTGCCCGCCATGGCGCGTTTGATGCATCAGCTGGCCAGCCACGAACTGGACCAGGGATCGGACCATTTCGATGCCTCAACCCTGGCCGTTGTGAGTATTGACACGGGCAACGCAGCTACCAATGTGATCCCGGCGCAATGTACCGGGGCGGTGAACATTCGCTTTAACGATCTGCATTCGGGTGCCAGCCTCAGCGATTGGCTGAAAGCGGAAGCCCAAGCCGTGGCTGAAACCTACGATGTCGCGATCAACGTTCGGATCAAGATCTCAGGCGAGAGCTTTCTGACCCCACCCGGCCCCCTGTCTGATCTGGTCGCGAAAGCGGTCGAGACCGAAACCGGTGTGCGCCCCGAGTTGTCGACAACAGGTGGCACCTCGGATGCGCGGTTTGTCAAAGACCATTGCCCAGTGGTTGAGTTCGGCCTTGTCGGCCGAACGATGCATCAGGTCGATGAGTGCGTCGCGGTGGCGCAGATCGAACAGCTCAAGGCGATCTACACGCGCATCCTTCGGGACTATTTCGCCTGAACCATGCAGCGCACATTGGTCATCATGGTGAAAGAACCTCGCCCGGGTCGGGTCAAGACGCGGCTGGGGCGCGACATCGGCATGGTTGGCGCGGCGTGGTGGTTCCGTCACCAGACGCGTGTGCTGATCCGGCGATTGCGGGACCCACGCTGGCAGATTGTGCTTGCCGTCGCCCCGGATCGGGAAGGTCTGACCAGCCGCATCTGGCCCGTTGATCTGCCCCGCGCGGCGCAAGGGCGCGGTGATCTGGGCGACCGCATGGGACGCATGTTGCGCGGCATGCCGCAGGGACCGGTTTGTCTGATCGGCGCGGACATTCCCGGGATCACATCCCAGCATATCGCACGAGCCTTCAAGGAATTGGGACAGTCGGAATTTGTATTTGGCCCTGCGCCGGACGGTGGCTATTGGTTGGTAGGGGCTCAGCGGTACAAGGCGTTGCCGACAAGCCTGTTCCGTAATGTACGCTGGTCTACTGAAACTGCGCTGGCTGACACTCTGGCCTCAGTTCCGGGGTGCCGCGTAGGATTGCTGGACCATCTGCGCGACGTTGATACGGTGGCTGACTTGACGCCCTGAACTTTTTGGTCATGACGCGGTCGCATACCCGTGATAGGCCGGAGATATGACTCGCATACCTACCAAGCAGGAGGTCCTCGATTGGATCTCGGCGAACCCCACCCTGACCTCGAAACGCGATATCGCCAAAGCCTTTGGTATCAAGGGCGCGGACCGGATCGATCTGAAGCGCATCCTGAAAGAGCTAGAGGCCGAGGGGCATCTGGAAAAGCGCAAGCGCAGCTATCGCGATCCGGACCGCCTGCCACCGGTCAGCGTGCTGCAGGTGAAGGCTCCGAATGCGGATGGCGACCTGTTCGTGCGGCCCTTGGAATGGCATGGCGAAGGGGTCGAGCCGATCATTCTGCTCATCACCCGTGCCAGCGATCCTGCGCTGGGCGAGGGCGACCGCATTCTGGCCCGCCTCACGGTTGTGCATGAAGAAGACCACAATTACGAAGCACGACTGATCCGACGTGTCGGGACGAACCCGCGCAAGATCGTGGGCATCTTTCGCAAAGGGGCGGAAGGCGGACGGATCGTGCCCATCGACAAAGCCGGTCAGACCGAATGGCTGGTTGCTGATGGGGCCGTATTGGGTGCAAAGGATGGAGAATTGGTCGAGGCTGAACAGGCTGGGCCAAAGAACCGAATGGGCCTGCCGCGCGCGCGCATTGTGGAACGGCTGGGTGATCCATCGGCGCCCAAGGCTGTGTCACTGATTGCAATTCATCAGCACGGTATTCCGGATGATTTCCCCGACAAGGTGATTGCCGAAGCCGATAAGGCCAAACCGGTTGGTCTAAAAGGCCGCGAAGACCTGCGGGATATACCTTTGCTGACCATCGATCCATCAGATGCGCGGGATCATGACGATGCCTGTTATGCCCATGCCGACGATGACCCCAAGAACCCTGGCGGGCATGTGATCTGGGTCGCCATCGCCGACGTTGCCGCCTATGTGCAGCCCGGTACGGCGCTGGATCGTGAGGCGCGCAAGCGCGGCAACTCCAGCTACTTCCCGGACCGGGTGGTGCCGATGCTGCCGGATCGCCTCTCTGGAGACCTGTGTTCGCTGCACGAAGGCGTTCCGCGCGCCTGTATCGCTGTTCGAATGCAGATCGATGCGAATGGAAACAAGATTGGTCATCGCTTTGTACGTGGTCTGATGCGCTCGGCCGCCTCGCTGCACTATGCCGAAGTTCAAGACGCTATCGACGGCAATCCAAACGACCGCACAGGGCCTTTGTTAGAGCCTGTGTTGAAGCCGCTCTATGATGCCTATGCCGCGCTTAAGAAAGCGCGGGCGGAACGGCAGCCACTGGAGCTGGACCTGCCCGAACGCAAGATCGTTCTCAGCGACGCGGGTGAGGTCCAAAGCGTGGCCTTCCGCGACCGGCTGGACGCGCACAAGCTGATCGAGGAGTTCATGATCCTCGCCAATGTCGCCGCCGCCGAGACATTGATCGCCAAGCGACGCCCGTTGCTGTTCCGTGTGCACGAGGAACCGGCGCAAGAAAAGCTGGAAAGCCTGCGGGAAACCGCGCAGGCTGCGGGCCTAAATTTGGCCAAGGGTCAGGTGCTGCAGACCCGGCACCTGAATGCATTGCTGAACGCTGCCGCCGGGACCGAGGATGCAGAGTTGATCAACCTTTCAACTCTGCGCTCGATGGCACAGGCTTATTACAATCCCGAAAATTTCGGCCATTTCGGCTTGGCGTTGCGCAACTATGCGCATTTCACCTCGCCCATCCGCCGTTACGCGGACCTGATCGTGCACCGGGCGCTGATCACGGCGCATGGCTGGGGTGACGACGGGTTGACCGAGGATGAAATCGCGCGGCTCGATGAAACGGCAACGCATATCTCGGACACCGAGCGCCGCTCGATGATGGCCGAGCGGGATACGACGGATCGCTATCTGGCCGCTTATCTAAGCGAGCGTGTGGGCAATGAGTTCAGCGGTCGTATCAGCGGCATTGCCCGGTTCGGTGCATTTGTGAAGATGGACGAAACTGGCGCGGACGGCCTGGTGCCCGTCCGGTCACTGGGGCGCGAGTTTTTCCATTTCGACCGCGAAGCCGGCACGCTGATGGGATCAGACACCGGTTTGATCATCGCCATCGGTCAGCGTGTCACCGTGCGCCTGACCGAGGCCACGCCCGTTACCGGCGGGCTCGAGCTGGAGCTGCTGTCTATCGATGATCAGGCCTTACCGCGGGGGCGGGGCGGACCCGCCAAGCGGGGTACACGGCGCAAGGCGGTCAGTACCAAGCGCAAGAAGGACAAGATCAAGCGCAAGGTCGAACGCAAACGTCGTCAAAGGTGATAGGTCAGCGCCAGTGCGATCAGCCAGCCATGCCGGGTTTCATCAATCTGACCCGGGTTATCAAACAGAATGGCCCGGTTGCCGTCCAACCTATCCTCGCCCGGAAAGGCAGTGGTGAAATCACCGATTAGTCGGCTCTGACAATGCACGAACAGTGCAAAGGAAGCCGCTTTGTGCCCGCCCAGCCGGATGGTTGACCCTTTGGGCGCCAGGTAGGCGGGTTGACCCCACCGCAGTGCTTCATTCAATGGCTGGGCATTAGGCAAAGTCCCGGCTGTTGAAAACACCAGTTCACGCAAAGCAATCACGCCCGAACGCGTATATTCGGGGAATGCTTCAAGGGCGGCCTGAACGGCGGGATCATTAAATGGTGTCATGCAGCGGTATCGCCTGTTCCATTCGGTCGATGTAATCGTTGAGCAGCCTATCCTGTTTGATCCGCCGGGTCAGCGGGGTTTCCGCTGGTGTCGCGCGCATTGCGGCCAGCATTGGCCCAACGCTCATATCTGCCGAGGTCGGCTTGTCACCCAGAAGGTAGGGTGATTGCCACAGATAGGCGGATACCGCTTCAAGGTCTTGCTCTAGCCGATCCCGTCGCTCGACAGGTGAGAAACGGGCGACACCCTGGAACCCCAGCCCCTGAACAACCTTTTTCCGGATGGAGTTCGAAACAGGTGTGCGGATCAAAGCGGGAATGACCGAAAAGAAATTGTCGCGCAGAATTGGCCAGACCTCGTCATTGGCCCATCTGTCCATCACGACCTGAAAATAGATATGTTCCTCTGCCATGCGGATCAGCGTCCGTGCCTGCGCCTTTTGTATGTCGCTTAGCCCAGCGTCGAAGTTTGCGCCCTGCGCCTCAAGCCAATCGCGAATCAGGTCGCTGTCCGGGACAAGACGCCCTGGTGTGCGCAGAACCGGCAGTTTCTGGTGGGGCATCTTGCGAGGGTCCAACATATCAGACCGCTGCCAACGCTGGCCCGCGTGTTCCAGCATGTACGCGGCCTTGACGCAGAAGGGGCTAGCGCTGAACAGGCCAAAGGCCGATGGGTAGATCAGAAGGGTCAGCATTGGGGGCTCCGTATTTGGGACACCCAAAGAATAGCGTTGTCTGATGACAGTTTCTGTCATCAGGTGTAGTCTAACCTGTATTATGTCCCGTACCGCCCGCCTGTTCCAATTGATGCAAGCCCTGCGCTCTGGTCCGTCACCCAAGACGTCCCAACACCTGGCGCAGGATCTGGGCGTCTCGCCGCGCACCGTCCATCGCGACATTGAGTCGTTACGCGGGCTTGGGGCGGTGATCGACGGTGAGGCCGGTTTTGGCTTTACTCTGATCGAAGACGCAACACTGCCACCGCTTGGATTCAGAGATGATGAGCTTGAAGCGCTGGTGTTGGGGTTGCGAGAGGTTCAGGCCATTGGCGACTCCGGTTTAGCAGATGCGGCGGGCAATGCGTTACGAAAACTTCAGGGACGCCTACCCCAGCGCCAGTCGCACCGCCTGACCCATGCCGTGTTGACAGCGACGCGGTTTGATCGCCCAGCCAAGCCCACCATCGCGGTGGCTGACCTGCGGCAGGCCACATGGGACGAACGCACGATCGAGTTTGCTTACACCGATGCCAAGGGCGATGACACGCGCCGCAAGGTAAAGCCGCTGAGTATCGTCTATATGGACCGCGCCAGCGTTTTGATTTCCTGGTGCCATCTGAGACAGGATTTTCGCGTCTTTCGGTTGGACCGAATACACGAAATGTCCGTGACAGGCGAAAGCTTTAGACCAAACCGCATCCCTTTACTGCGTGAGGCACTTGCCGGAATTCGTGCGGAACACAAAGCAAAAGATCGCGAGGGGTCAAGCTGAACGCTTTGGAAAACGCGAATTTTGAGGTATTCTGAAGTCGAGCAGTAACCAGGAAAATTCGGAATGCGTAAATGCATAGGTGGCGTTATGACCGCCGCATTATGGGCATCCATTGTGCAGGCGGAATCTATCAATACTCTGGGCGGATCACAGGCCATACAGCTGGCGTCAGCTGGCGTGGCGATATCGATCCGGCCAGCTTTACGACCCTCAGCTAAGGAGTACCGGGTGTCGACGGAAGGAAACGCGCGGTTTCAGGCGTGGCTTGGAGCATTTCGTGAACGGGCGGTAGAGCAGGGCATTTCCACCGCTACACTGGACAGGTCGCTGGCGGGTTTAACCTACGATAAGGACGTGATCAGGCGCGACCGCAATCAGGCGGAATTTTCGAAACCAATTTGGGAGTATTTGGATTCTGCCGTCTCAGACACGCGCATCAGGAACGGCCGGGCGGGGTTGGAGCGACATCGTGATACGTTGGCCCGCATCGAAACCAAGTACGGCGTTGAAAAAGAGGTGGTAACGGCGATTTGGGGGCTTGAGACCTCATTCGGAACATTTCGGGGCAGCGACCACACCATCCGATCTCTGGCAACTTTGGCGTTTGACGCACGGCGCGCGCAGTTTTTCGAAACCCAGTTGATCGCTGCCTTGCAGATCATTCAGGCAGGCGACGTCAGCCCGCGCAACATGAGGGGCAGCTGGGCCGGGGCGATGGGGCATACGCAGTTCATGCCAACCTCGTTTCTGGACCATGCGGTTGATTTCGACGGGGACGGGCGGCGCGATATCTGGTCGGACGATCCAACCGATGCGCTGGCCTCGGCCGCCGCCTATCTGGCGCGGCATGGGTGGACCAAGGGGCAGCCGTGGGGCGTTGAGGTGACCCTGCCCAAAGGGTTCGACTATTCTACCGCAAGGCGGGATCACACATTGATGCCCTCACAATGGGTCGCACGTGGCGTGGTGGCGGCGAACAGCGCGCCTGTATCGGATCACGGGCAGGCGGCGATCCTGTTGCCTGCCGGAGGGCAGGGCGTCGCGCTGATGATCTTCGATAATTTCAAAGTCATCGAGAGATACAATGGTGCCGACGCCTATGTGATCGGCATCGGCCATCTGTCCGACCGTCTGGCTGGACGGGGGTCGTTCCAGACCGAATGGCCGTGTGGTGACCGGGTGTTGAGTTACACCGAGAAAAAGGAACTGCAATCCCGACTGACAGAGGCTGGATTTGATACCCAAGGCGTCGACGGGCGCACAGGGCCAAACACAGTCAAAGCTGTTCGGGCTTATCAATTGGCGCAGGGGTTACTGCCAGACGGATATGCCAGTCTGAACCTCTTGGAAGCGTTGCGGTGACAATGGAAAGGCGTTGATCTATTGCCTGGGTATGCGCCGCGGATACTCTCTCAGTTATTGGCTGTGCAACCTCCCGACTACCGGCACTCACTACGATAGACGGGAGGTGGACCCAGCAGAAGAGCGGGTCGCGACGCCGGTAGAGGTAATACAAATAACCGACTCGCATTCGCATACTTGAATCTGAGATACATTAAATCAAGATATTTTTCGCGCGATAGATTTTTAGTTGCCGCGCGATACAAGATTACTTCTTTTTGTCGATCGATTTGATTGGATCTAGCTGTGTTCAGCAATTGAGCTGGATCGATTGACGTGCAAATGCGATTTGGAAAGTGAAAAGGGGCGCATTCTAGTGCGCCCCTTAAATCCGGAAAGTAGCAATCTGGACTATGACGCTGCTTTCATCAGCCCCTGCGCGATGATCTCGGCCTGCGCCTCGTCTAGTGACTTGTGAATCCGCACGAACATCTCATCGATTTCCGCAGGAGTCAGGACCAGCGGGGGTGAGATGATCATCCGGTCGCCAACATGGCGCATGATCAGGTTGTTGGCAAAGCAGCGGTCGCGGCAGATGTAGCCGACCGTGCCGGGCTCGGAGGCGAATTTGGCGCGGCTGGCCTTGTCCGGCGTCAGCGCGATCGAGGCCATCATGCCGACGATTTTGGCCTCACCGACCAATGGATGATCGGCCAGGGCCTCCCATTTCTCTTTCAGATAAGGGGCGGCCACGTTGCGGACATGGTCGACGATGCCTTCTTCTTCGAGGATGCGCAGGTTCTCCAATGCGACTGCCGCAGCGACCGGGTGGCCGGAATAGGTATAGCCGTGATTGAACTCGGTGCCGCCGATCACCTCGGCAATCTCGTCATTCACGATGGATCCGCCGATGGGCGCATAACCCGAGCTGAGGCCCTTGGCGATCGTCATGATATGCGGTTTGATACCAACAGTTTCGGACCCGAACCAGTTGCCTGTACGCCCAAAGCCGCAGATCACCTCATCGGCGATCAACAGGATATCGTATTTGTCGCAAATGCGCTGGATCTCGGGCCAGTAGGTATCGGGGGCAACGATCACCCCGCCCGCACCCTGCACGGGTTCGGCAATAAAGGCCGCGACGCGGTCTTCGCCCAGTTCCAGAATGGTTTCTTCCAGCTCACGCGCGCGGGCCAGGCCAAACTCTTCCGGCGCCATGTCGCCGCCTTCTGCCCACCAGTTCGGCTGGTTTATGTGGTGGATGTTCGGGATCGGGATGCCGCCCTGCGCATGCATGCCCGCCATACCGCCCAGAGAGGCCGAACCGACGGAGGACCCGTGATAGGCATTGTGGCGGCTGATAATGATATTCTTGTCCGGCTGACCCTTCTCAGCCCAATAGGTGCGCACCAGGCGAATGTTGGTGTCATTTGCCTCGGACCCACCGGCCGCGAAGAACACGTGATTCAGATCCCCCGGCGCCAGTTCTGCGATCTTGGCAGCCAAAGCGATGGCCGGAATATGGGTCGTTTTGAAGAACGTGTTGTAATACGGCAGTTCACGCATCTGACGAGCAGCAACCTCGGCCAGTTCATCGCGACCGTAACCGATATTGACGCACCAAAGACCGGCCATGGCGTCCAGAATCTCTTCGCCTTCGCTATCGGTCAGGTACACGCCTTTGGCACGAGTGATGACGCGCGCACCTTCCTCGCCCAATGATCCGTTAGCCGAAAACGGGTGCATATGATGCGCCGCATCCAGCGCCTGCAATTCGGCGGTCGGCATGTGATTGGTGATGGTCGACATCAGATAAACTCCTGCATAAGGCGGTCACCTGTCACAATATGATCAAATTTTTTCGTGTCAATCGAATCGATCTGAATCAGGCGGAGATCAAAGCGTCCGACATCAATTCCATACCCTGCTCAATGTCCTGAGCGGTTGCTTTCGCGACCTTTTCCGCATCTTTCGCCCGCAAGCTTGCGATGATGTCTTTGTGCCGATCCGGCAGGCTATGTGTTCCGAACCGTCCGCAGACAACGCGTAGTGAGGGGCCGAACCGCAGCCAAAGCCGCTCGGCCAGATCGTTGAGAATCGGGGCATCCGCATGCGCATAGAGCGTTTCATGAAACTGGTGGTTCAAGCGCAAATAACCACTGACGTCGCCGTCTGTGATGGTCTGATCCAATCGCTGATCAAGCTTTTCGAGCTGATCGATATCAGCAGGTTTTAGATTCGCGGTTGCCCGTCTGGAAAGCTCTGATTCTATTGATATTCTGGCAAAAATCATCTGCTCGACATCGGTGCCCGACAACAAAGGCACGGAGACGCGCCGATTGCCCTGAAACACCAGCGCGCCGTCCGAAATCAGTCGCCGGATCGCCTCGCGGACGGGGGTCATTCCAACCCCGAGCGATTCGGTCAAACCCTGTATCGTGACGGGTTGTCCCGGGACCAGATCACCGTACATGATCTGCGATCTCAGGGTTTGGTACACCTGTTCATGCGCCGGTCTTTTTCCCTCATTCATCTTCGAGCTGGATGCTTTATTTTTGATCAAATCCAAGTGGTTTACCCTGTTTCGCGTGGTGTCGACTTGCCAGACGCCTGACCTCGTGAAACCATACGATGGATCGGGGGAAAACGCAAAACTTGATCAAATCAAAAAAAACGGGAGAATACCCGTACACTTGCAGGGAGAGAAATATGTCAATCAAAACGCTGACGATGACAGCGATTGTCGCGCTGGGGACTTCGGCGGCTTTTGCCGAAGAGGTGCGCGTCTACAACTGGTCCGACTATATCGACGAGGATCTACTGAAAAAATTCGAAGAAGAGACAGGGCTGACCCTGATCTACGACGTGTTTGACAGCAACGAAGTTCTGGAAACCAAGATGCTGGCCGGTGGATCAGGCTATGACGTGGTTGTGCCGTCGGGCACGTTTCTACAGCGTCAGATTCAAGCTGGCGCCTTTCAGGAACTGGACGTAGCAAAGCTTTCGAATTCAGGAAACCTATGGGACGTGATTCAGGAACGTACTGCAGGCTATGACCCGAACAACGCCTATTCGATCAATTACATGTGGGGGACGACCGGCCTCGGCGTTAACGTTGGTAAGGTTAAGGAAGTGCTGGGCGATGACGTTGCTCTGAACAGCATGGACTTGGTTCTGAAGCCGGAGAATATGGAAAAGCTGGCCTCATGCGGCGTCCATTTCCTGGACGCTCCGGCCGAGATTATTCCGATGGTGCTGCAGTATATCGGTGAAGATCCGGACAGCCATGACACCGATGTGATCGGTAAAGCCGAAGAAATCCTGGCTGGCGTTCGCCCGCATATCCAGAAATTCCACAGCTCGGAATACATCAACGCGCTGGCAAATGGCGATATCTGCATAGCTGTCGGTTGGTCAGGTGACATCCTGCAAGCGCGGGATCGCGCGGCCGAGGCCGAAAATGGCGTGGAAATTGAATACCACCCCTTCGCTGAAGGTTCGCTGATGTGGTTCGACCAGATGGCCATCCCGGCAGATGCTCCGAACCCGGAAGGCGCACACCAGTTCTTGAACTTCATTCTGGACGCCAACAACATGGCTGCCGCATCGAACTATGTGTACTATGCCAATGGCAACAAGGCTTCTCAGGAGTTCCTTGAGGAAGACGTGATTGGTGATCAGGCAATCTATCCGAGTGATGCCACGATGCAGAATCTCTACATCACGACGCCTTATCCCGTCAAAACGCAGCGGAGCGTGACCCGCCTGTGGACCAAAATCAAATCGGGCACCTGAACCGAAGTATCTGAGCAAGGCGGCCCGACCGCCTTGCCCTTTCAATCAGACCGTCGAACGGGGGCCGCCTTGAACACAAACGTCTTTGCGCCGTGGGAAGATCCACAGGCGAAACCATTGATCCAATTCCAGAATGTGACCAAACGTTTTGGCGGATTCACGGCGATCGACAACCTGTCACTGGACATATTCGAACAGGAATTCTTTGCTTTGCTCGGTCCATCCGGCTGCGGTAAGACGACCATGATGAGGATGCTGGCAGGGTTTGAAAAGCCTACCGAAGGGCACATCATGCTGGGCGGGCAGGACATCGACCCGATCCCGCCAAACAAGCGGGCTGTGAACATGATGTTCCAGTCTTATGCGCTGTTTCCTCACCTCAGCATCTGGGAGAACATCGCCTTCGGTTTGCGCCGGGACAACATGCCCAAGCGGTATCTTGAAGACCGCGTGGAAGAGATGTTGCGCCTGACCCGGCTTGAGCAATTCGCCCGCCGTAAACCGCACCAGATTTCGGGTGGCCAACGGCAGAGGGTCGCGTTGGCTCGGTCACTGGCAAAAGCGCCAAAACTGCTGTTGCTGGACGAACCCTTGGGTGCGCTGGACAAAAAACTCCGGCAGGACACTCAGTTCGAGCTGATGGACATTCAGGAAAAGACCGGCACCACCTTTGTGATCGTGACCCACGATCAGGAAGAGGCGATGACTGTCGCCAGCCGCGTCGCCGTGATGGATCAAGGCAAGTTGATGCAGGTATCGACGCCGGACAGGATCTATGAAAACCCCAACTCAGTCTATGTCGCTGACTTTATCGGGGATGTGAATATCATCGAAGGCCGGGCGACCGCGAATGGCGATGAAGTCTACCAAATCGACTGGGCCGAGGGGCAATCGCCGCTGACCGCAACCTCGTCGACAGAATTCTCGAACGGGCAAAGCTGCCATCTTGCGATCCGCCCCGAGAAAGTGACGATCTCGGCCGATCGCCCGGCGGATGCCATCAACGCGGTTCAGGGCAAGGTGCTTGACATCGCCTATCTGGGCAACCTGTCCACCTACTACGTCGAATTGCCGAATGGCACGATTATAAAGGCGCAATCGGCCAACACGCGCCGAATCTCGCGCCGTTCGTTTACATGGGAAGACCCGGTCTGGTTGTCATGGACGGCAACGGCTGCGGTTTTGTTGGCAAACTGATGCGCCGCGCCCTTCTGATCGCTGTTCCTTATGTCTGGCTGCTGGCCCTGTTTCTGATACCGTTTTTCATCGTTCTGAAGATTTCGCTGTCGGATGTCGAACTGGCGATCCCGCCATATACGCCGACACTGGATCTGTCGCAGGGTTGGTCTGGGATAACCGACTTTTTCAGCCAGTTGGATTTCGAAAACTTCGTCTGGCTGACCGAAGATGACCTTTACTGGAAAGCCTACCTGTCCAGCGTCAAGATCGCTCTGATCTCGACGGTTCTGACGTTGCTGGTGGGTTATCCGATTGCCTATGGAATGGCCCGTGCGCCAGCCGAATGGCGCCCGACGCTGATGATGATGGTGATCCTGCCTTTCTGGACCTCGTTCCTGATCCGCGTTTACGCGTGGATGGGAATTCTGAGCAATGAAGGCTATCTGAACCAGTTTCTGTTGTGGTTGGGTATCATTTCGACCCCGCTGACCATTTTGAACACCAACACTGCCGTCTACATCGGTATCGTCTACACCTATTTGCCCTTCATGATCCTGCCGATTTATTCGTCGTTGGAGCGCATGGATGAATCCCTGATCGAAGCAGCCGAAGATCTGGGCTGTTCCCGTCTGAAGGCGTTCTGGCTGGTGACTATACCGCTGTCGCGCCCCGGCATCATTGCCGGCTGTTTTCTGGTGATGATCCCGGTGATCGGTGAATTCGTGATCCCGTCGCTGTTGGGCGGGTCCAGCACGCTAATGATCGGCAAGGTGCTGTGGGAAGAGTTCTTCTCAAACCGCGATTGGCCGGTGGCCAGTGCCGTTGCCGTTGTGTTGTTGCTTATCCTCGTGATCCCGATTGTGCTGTTCCAGCGCAACCAGCAGAAACAGACGGAGGCCGAGCAATGAACAGGCTGAGTTGGTTCAACGCGGTGTCTCTGACACTGGGCTTTGCGTTCCTCTATATCCCGATGGTCATCCTGATCATATTCAGCTTTAACGAAAGCAAGCTGGTCACAGTATGGGCAGGGTTCTCGACCAAATGGTACGGTGAGCTTGCCCAGAATGAGGCATTTCTGAACGCGGCCTGGGTGACAATACGGGTTGCGGTGTTCTCATCCACATTGGCCACGGTTCTTGGCACCGCTGCCGCATATGTTCTGGTCCGAGGCGGGCGGTTTTTTGGCAGGACACTGTTTTCCGGAATGATTTACGCGCCTCTGGTAATGCCCGAAGTGATCACCGGCCTGTCGTTGCTGCTGCTGTTTATCGGCATTGGGCTGGACAGGGGCATTCTGACCATCGTTCTGGCCCACACAACCTTTTCGATGTGCTTTGTGTCGGTCGTCGTGTCCTCGCGTCTTGTGACCTTTGACAAATCGCTGGAAGAGGCCGCTTTGGATCTGGGATGTTCGCCAGCGCAGGCGTTCCGTCTTGTGACACTGCCGATCATTGCGCCCGCGGTGATTTCAGGATGGCTGCTGGCTTTTACCCTATCGCTGGACGATCTGGTTATCGCGTCCTTTACCTCGGGCCCGTCGGCGACAACGCTGCCGATCAAGATATTCTCGGCGGTGCGTCTGGGCGTCAGCCCCGAGATCAACGCGCTGTCTACCATCATGATTGCAGTCGTCACGGTTGGCGTTATCACCGCCTCGCTGGTGACGAAACGCGCAATGGTTCGGCAAAAGCAGGATGAACTTGCCGCTGCGCGCACCGAATGAAACGTCTTTGTCCGGACTACACCTATGGGCCTGGACCCCGTCAGAACTGCTGGTGGGATCAGACAATTTCGGCACCTGATTGGCCGACCCATAAAGGTGATCTGAACGTTGACGTCGCAATCGTCGGCGGCGGTTTCACGGGGCTTTCGGCAGCCCTGCATCTGGCCGAGGCAGGTGTGAAAGTTGCGGTTCTTGAGGCCGCAACCCCGGGGTGGGGTGCCTCGGGCCGGAATGGCGGATTTTGCTGTCTCGGAGGGTCCAAGCTAAGCCATGGGTCTTTGGTCCGTGGGTTTGGCGCTGAGGCTGCGCAGTCCTACGAACAAGCGGAAGAAGATGCAGTTCAGCTTGTCGCGGATTTGCTGGAACAGCATCAGATCGACGCCGATACCCATTCGAAAGGGGAAACCCAACTGGCCCATTCGGTGCGGGCGATGGAAAAGCTACGTCGTAACGCAGAAGCATCAGGTGTCTTGCACGGTTCTGATGACCTGCAGCACCTGGGTCTGGGCGGTTCCTTTCATGGTGCCTATACAAATCCGGTTGGTTTCGCTCTTAACCCTCGAAAGTATCTGTTTGGTTTGGCAAGTGCCGCCAAGGCGCGGGGCGTACAGGTTTTCCAGAAATCGCCGGTTGAAACCATCAGGAAAACTCAGGCCGGGTTCGATATTGAATCCGGATCAGGTCACATCCGCGCCACGAACGTGCTGATTTGCACGAACGGGTACTCCAGCGAGGATATGCCGCCTTGGTTGTCGGGACGCTACATGCCCACGCAATCCACGGTTCTGGTGACCCGGCCCCTGACAGACGCTGAGTTGCATGCGCAGGGGTGGACCTCGGAGCAGATGTGTTATGACACCCGAAACCTGCTGCACTATTTCCGCCTGATGCCTGATCGGAGGTTCCTGTTCGGCATGCGCGGAGGGTTACAGTCGTCCCCTCGGGCCGAGGCGGCCATTCGCCGGACAATGCGTCGGGACTTTCAGGCCATGTTTCCAGAATGGAAAGATGTGGATGTGACCCATATGTGGTCCGGAATGGTGTGCCTGTCGCGCAAGCTGACGCCTTATGTCGGGCCGGTTCCCGATCAACCCGGAATGTTTGCCGCCTTTGCCTATCACGGGAACGGCGTTGCCATGGGGACGTATTGCGGGCGCGCCCTTGCCCGCGTGGTTTTGGATAGACAGACCGAGTTGCCCGCGCCGATTGCACAGCCGCCGGGACGGTTTCCTCTTGGGTTCTGGCGGCGCGCCTTGATGCCGCCCGCCTATGCTGCGATGGCAATCGCGGATCGGTTATCGCTCTAAAGCGCGGCGACTTCCAGTTCGAGCGTTTGGGCATAATCCGCAGCCCCGTTTTCGATGCGCCACAAACAGTAGGCAGCCATGCGCCACGCATACCACGGGCGCAAATCCCGGTATCGCGCGATAGTTTCATCGTGACCATATGCAGCCAGAAACCGCTCTTCCTCGGCGCCGCTTAGGGGTGCGCCCCGGTAAAGCCGTTGCATGGCCGGGGACAGGAACATTGCAATGTCCTCGCACGGATCGCCCCAAGCCGGGCACTGCCAGTCGATCAGGGTTATGCCAGTCGGCGCGACAAGGATGTTTCCGGCCACGGTATCGCCATGGATCAGGCATGTGTGTGCGGTCGCGGGCACATGGCCTTTGGGGCGCAACTGCGCGAGCCGTGCGCGTGTATCAGAGGTGCAGACGCTGAGAATACGTTCGGCATGTTCAGCCAGATCCCTGCTGCCATTGCAGCCATCCGGCGCTTGGACCGAAACATCAAGCCTATGCAATTCACGCAGCAAACCGGCAACACTCTCAGGCCCTTCTTGCCACGGTGACCCGGGGGCGTGATCGTAGAACACCCAATGGCCTGTATCATGTGTTCCGGTCGCACGCAGCCGGGGAACAAATCCGGTGGGCTCAAGGGCGCGCAGGCATTGCGCTTCGAGTTCGGGATCGTTGCGAAACAGTGGATTGCGCGGTGTAGCGCGATACAGCTTCAGAACCTTGTCACCGCTGCCACCCAGTACTTTCCAGACCTGATTTGTTCGCCCGCCATACAACGTTTGAAACTCTGCGCCGGGCTGAATAAGGCCACGGGCGCGCAGATCGTCGATCAGATCAGAAGGGGGGTGGTTTGGGGCAGGCAGGAGTTTCACCAATGCAGTTAGCGAGTCGAATCTGCCAAGGTGTGAACTGTCCTGCCCGGCAGATCAAGTTCCGGCTCTGACCCCGGTTACCGTCGTTGCAGCGACAACCTGCCCGCTTTCGAGGGTCAGCATGACCTGATTGTCCGTAACCTGAGCTTCGCCAACTTCGCCATAGGTCTCTGCCAGCTGTGTCGATAACAGCTCGTCGCCATCATAACTTTCCAGTGTGGCCGAGTAACTTCCCGCCGCCAGAGGCTGCCCATCGCTTCCCTGACCAGTCCAAACTGTATTATTGTCGGTCGTGGAAACAGCCACACGATCGACAACGGCTCCGTCACTGTCGCGGATGACCATGACCGCTTGTCAGCATCTGGTGCGGGTGTGGCAAACAGCGTCACAGGCTCGCCCTCATATTGGAAAGCCGCGGGCGCTCGAACGTCCATCCCGATCCATTTGCCGAGTTTGTCCAGATTTGCACCAACCAGCGCCTGTCCAAGTGTCGTCAACAAATCATTTGTCTGAACCTGTTGTTCGACCATCGAGAATTGCGCCAGTTGCGATGCATATTCCGAGGCATCCAACGGTTTCAAAGGATCCTGATTCTGGGCCTGTACGGTCAGCATTGTAAGGAATGTCTCAAAGTCTGATGCCAGACCTGTTTGCTTTGGCACGTCTTTGTATTGCGCTGTGGCTGACGGTTGGGCGTTGGGTTGGGTCGGGGTAATCAATTTCACAACCTCATGTCGATGCGGCCAACGGGGCCGGTTTTGGGAATGGGTGACGCGTTTGAAGAGGAATCGGTGAGTTGCGCGGTCTCAGCAGGCGATCCATCCTGGTGGCCGGCCTGGTTCTGGTCGGCGTCTTCGGATGTCCCGAGGTCAAATGACAGATCGCCTAAGCCAAAATTCTTGAACTCTTCCTCCAGCACCGCCAAATGACGCCGCATCATCTAGAGGGTTTCCGGGCGCTCGGCGGAAATTGTCAGATGCAATCCGTCATCGCGACCGTTCAACATGATGGACACTCGCCCCAGTTCTTCGGGGTTCAGCGCGATCTCAATTGAACCGGATTTCGGCTGAGTATTGATGACGGCCGCCATTTGCCCGGCGACGGCGCGCGCTGTCTCGGGCCGGGCAGTCTGTACCATGACTTGCGCAGAAGATGCCGAATCCCGACCCGCCGAAACGGGCGAATCTGCCCTGAGGGGTGGAAACAGCACTTGGGTTGCCGTCCAGCTTTGGCCAGTTGAACATCGACAGACAGTTGGAAGTGTTCAAAGACAGGTTGTCAGGGCTGACCGGGTCCGATGACCTGACCCAGTTTAAGGATGAGGCCGCGGTCGGGCGGCTGACAGATCAGTTCCTTGCCCGCAGTCAGATCGCCCAGCTTGAAAGCATCATTTCCCCGGCGCAGACCGCGCTGATCCTACTGGGCGGGTAAGGCATGGAAACCATTGGTCACGCACCCGAACCTTGATCAGAAATCCCAACACTCAGCGCTTTGAAACATGCAAGCCGATTGCGGACTTCAAGCGTTCAGAACGGCATCCGCGGAAGTCCTGAGAGCATATGACTCGACAGGTTGCGACACGTTATGCAGCTTGACGTCGCCAAGCGGCAAGGCGTTGGCGCAAGCAGGCAGAATATCGGCAGACACGACAATCCTGTGGTTCTTGGTTTTTCCGTATTCACCCAGACGCGCAGCGATATTCGCGGCTTGTCCGATCACGGTAAAGTCCAGCCGT
Organism: Ruegeria atlantica; assembly: GCF_001458195.1. GTDB lineage: Bacteria > Pseudomonadota > Alphaproteobacteria > Rhodobacterales > Rhodobacteraceae > Ruegeria > Ruegeria atlantica. The sequence continues at coordinate 56,239 of NZ_CYPU01000074.1, forward strand.
TCGCGCGAGCCGACATTGCCGTAGGTCACGCGCCCATAGGCAACGCCGATGGAGCAATCGCAATGCACATCGGACCCTGATTGGCGCAGCTCTCCCAGTCTTTCGACGATATCTATGGCGCTGCGTTGGGCATTATCGCGGGCGGCTTTTGCATCCTCGCCTGCCGGAAACACGGCAAGGACAGCGTCGCCTATGAACTTTAGAACCTCGCCGCCATTTTCATGCACGATGCCAGAAACGGTTTCGAAAAAGTCGTTCAACAGATTGATATACGCCTCGCGCCCAAGCTGTTCCTCAAGACTGGTCGAATTGCGGAGGTCGCAGAACATGATGGCAGCATCAATTTCATCGCCGTCACCGCGCCGGATTTCACCCCCAAGTACGCGCGCACCCGATCGTTTTCCGACATAGGTTTCCAGCAGGACCTGCGCGTTTTCGCGCTGCATGAAAACTTCATAGAACCGGGCGATGACCAGCGAACATTCGAACACCAGCCCAAGGTTTTCGGTCGTGAAACCGTCCGGGTGATCACAGGTCAGGGTCAGAACGTTGGTCCGCCCATCCGAGAACGGCAACGGCATGGCGACATAGTCGGTTGCCCCCTTTTCCCGCAGGTCTTCCATGATCGGAAAGCTGTTGTGGGGGTTTTCGGCGTTCAACCGCTGACGCACGCCGCCCAGCCCGTTCGACACATGGCGCAAAGGGCTGTTGATGTATGCCGGGTGGTCGTGGATTTCATAGGTCGGAACATTGGTCGAGATCTCAGCCTCGCCCTTTTCCCAAATATAGTGTTTGCCGGCGATTAAAGGGTGTAGGGACCATGTCAGAATGCTGAGGCGTTGAATGGCAATCCCGTGTTCCAGCATTTTCTCGGCCAGCGCTTTGGTGAACGCCTCAGGCGTGTTGTTTGCGGACGCCCCACGCATCAGCCAATCGATCAAAGGGCCGCTGATATTGCCGTCTTGGGGGTCCCGCAGTTGGTTGTCGCCCAAATCGATCCGGGAATAAGCATTGGGTAAAAACCCGATATGCCCCTGAATGGCAGCGCTTTCGGGGAGAGCTTCTTCGTAGGCCCAAACGGAATTGGCGAGCCGTTCGCCGCCAAGAATGACGTCGTGATAGGTTGCGGTGCCCTTGAAGGGGCAAAAAGTCTGCAGCTCGGTTTCGTCGCTGAGATCCACCAGCACGTCTTCGCGCGGAATGTAGATCGTCGGCGGCAGCCGTGTTTCGTACATGACTTTGGCGTTGCTGCTTTCGGCTAAAAGGGTCTGGTCCCGGTAAATCGCAATCTTACCATCTAACCGTTCGATCGAGATTCCATAGCCTTTTGGTCTTGCTGTGGCGTGGACGTTCATCTTCATCCTCCCTGGCGCGGGGTCCCTATAGGATGGGCCTTGTGAAGAGGTTTTCCAAGGGGCAGCCTCGGCATTTTTCTGCACGATAGCTGTGCGGTCCTAGTGGATCAGACCATCTGGATCACGTCCTTTTCGATGGACAACATATAACCTTTCTTGGCGATGTTCTTGACCAGCAATTCGCTGACCATCTGATTACCCAAGGCGTCACGCAGCCGTTTTATCCGCGTAGCGCCAGCGGCTTCGTCACAATCGGCGGCGCTTTTGCCCGAAATCACTGCTTCGATCTGAACGCCGGACAGGACCTCGTCATCCAGTCGGGATTCGGCAAGGACCGACAGGGTCTCCATCGCAGCTGGGGTTAGTTTGAAGTCCATATTATTCAGATAGACGGTGTTTTCCTCGCGACTGATCAGCAGCGAGGTCACCTGAATACCCGTGCGTTCGATCTGTGCCATCCGTCGGTTCAGCATTACCAGCATCACCAGAAAAACCAGCGCCGTCACAAGCATGGCGCTGGCAAAGACCAGCAATACGAAAATCACCATCCGATAGCTGGACAGGGTATCGGCAAAGGCGGTGCCGGACTGGGCCAGAATCTCAAGCAGCCGGATTTCCGTCTGCGACGTCAGGTCGCTTTCGACAAACAACCGCTCCACTCGCGCGTTGAAGGCGTTGGCGTCTGGCAGGGTCCAGAACAGGAAGACGGCGGCGGTTATCAGGATCAGGACGATTGCCGCTATACCTGCGCCGACCAATCGTGTGCCTGACCGCCTGGCCTCAGTAACGGAGATAGAATTGTCCGGCATTGGCCTTCCTTTTTTCCAATCCTTCCGGCCCAAAGACAGACATGACATTCAACAATGTCCAGCCCGACGCACTGAGGCGTTTTGAGGCCTCTTGCTGGGCCTGGCTTTTGTCACAGGCCGAAACCTGCATCACGCCGTAATGCAGCCGCAGTGGATTGTCCTGCTTGGCCTTATAATCCGCATAACACTCTGCCGACGCAGCAGTACCAAGCGATATCAGGGCCGCAACGGCCAAAGAAGAGAGGATCGGTTTCATAGGCTGCATCCTGCGCATGGGTTTGCACGATATTCAATAACCTAAGGGGTTTGAGGGGCGTGATATCGGATAACAACCGCCCGTTATTGCTTGTCTGAAGGGTGCGGACCCAGTGTTGGGGCATCACGTTTGCGGTCTGTGCCGGATCGCCCCGAAACACCAGGAAGGACACGCACTATGCACCGGAAGTTCATCGCTTTTATCGTTGCCACCGCTATCACCATTACCGGCGTCTCAGCCTCGCAGGCGCGGGCGGCGGATGCCAAGGACATCCTTGGCGGGCTTGCTGCCATCGCGATCATCGGTGCCGGGGTCCACTACTATAACAAGGAAAAACGCAAGGACCGGACGACGCGTCATCAGACCTATACGCCTCAGCCTTATGTGGCCCAGCCCAGTTACCCAGTGCGCCCCTTGCCGCAACACGTCGCGCGGTATGATCTGCCGCAGAAATGCCTGCGCAAGTATAGCGCCTATTCGAACAATCACCCGCTTCTGGCTCCGAAATGCCTCAAGAAGCACTACAAACATGCCAATAGCCTGCCGCAAGAGTGCAAGGTCGGTTTCTGGAACGGCAATAAGGTGAACCGGGCATATGAACCCGCATGCCTGCGCCAGAAGGGATACCGCGTCGTTTACAAGTAATCACTTTCGAGCAGGAGCGGTGCCAAAGAAGCGCCGCGCAGGGGAGGGTGGCACAAGCCGCCCTCTCTTTTTGTCTTGCGGTGGGGCGCGAAACGCGGTTTTCGGTTGGTATGACAACGCCAGATTATTCGATTGAACAGGCGGCAGTGGCGCAAGGGTATCTGCGCATTGCCGGTGTGGATGAGGTGGGCCGTGGGCCATTGGCCGGGCCAGTGGTTGCTGCCGCCGTGATCCTGAACCCCGAAGATATTCCCGAGGGGCTGAACGATTCCAAGAAACTGACGGCGAAACGACGGGCTGTTTTGGATATCGCGGTACGTGACCGGGCTGAATTTGCGATAGCTGAAGCCTCGGTTGCCGAGATTGACGAACACAACATCTTGCGTGCCTCGCATCTGGCGATGGAACGTGCGGTTGCGGCCCTGGATCCGCCGCCTGACTATCTGCTGATCGACGGAAACATGATCCCTCGCGGTTTGACGATCCCGGCGCAAGCGGTAGTCAAAGGCGACGCGCATTCCGTGTCGATTGCAGCGGCTTCGATCATAGCCAAAAACTGGCGCGATCAACTGATGGTGGATTTGGCGCAACAGCATCCTGGCTATGGATGGGAGAAGAACGCAGGCTATCCGTCAAAACAACACAGGGAAGCGCTGCAAAAACTTGGTGTGACCCCACATCATAGGCGTTCGTTCAAGCCGGTACACAATATCTTGTATCAAGAGTAAATCGTAAGCCGCTGATTCAAAAAAGAAATTGACGGCGAATCGACTTTGACTCATCCTTGTCTCAACCAAATGAGCGCAAAAGCGCCGTGGATACTTGAGGCAGTAGAATGACAACAACCACTAAAAAGGGCGCAAAAGCGCTCCCTTTAAACACGATTCTATCTGGCGACTGCATCGATGTGATGAACAGTCTACCTGCGGAATCGGTTGACCTGATTTTCGCGGATCCGCCGTATAATCTTCAACTCAAAGGCCAGCTGCATCGCCCCGATAACAGCCAGGTTGATGCGGTCGACGATCACTGGGATCAGTTTTCAAGCTTTGGTGTTTATGACCAGTTCACCCGCGAATGGCTGAAAGCGGCGCATCGTCTGCTCAAGCCCAATGGCGCGATCTGGGTGATTGGGTCCTACCACAACATTTTTCGCGTTGGCACAGCCCTGCAGGACGCCGGATACTGGATTTTGAACGACGTTGTCTGGCGCAAATCGAACCCGATGCCGAATTTCCGCGGCAAGCGGTTTACCAACGCGCATGAGACGATGATTTGGGCCTCAAAGCGCGAAGGTGCTAAGTATACTTTCAACTACGAAGCCTTAAAAGCGCTGAACGAAGGCGTGCAGATGCGCAGCGATTGGGTTCTGCCAATCTGCACCGGGCATGAGCGCCTCAAGGATGAAAACGGCGACAAGGCGCATCCGACGCAAAAGCCGGAATCCCTTTTGCACCGTGTCCTGATCGGTTCGACCAACCCCGGTGATGTTGTTTTGGATCCGTTCTTTGGTACGGGTACCACTGGTGCTGTCGCCAAGATGCTGGGCCGCGAATTCATCGGGATCGAACGCGAGGAAAGCTATCGCAAGGTCGCCGAGAAGCGGATTTCCAAAGTCCGCAAGTTCGACCGTGAGGCGCTGGAAGTCAGCGCAAGCAAGCGCGCTGAGCCGCGCGTGCCCTTCGGTCAGCTGGTCGAACGTGGCATGCTGCGCCCGGGTGAGGAGCTTTATTCGATGAATCAACGCCACAAGGCCAAGGTTCGGGCTGACGGAACGCTGGTGGGTGATAACGTCAAAGGTTCGATCCACCAGGTCGGGGCACATCTGGAAAACGCTCCCTCTTGCAATGGCTGGACCTACTGGTGTTTCAAGCGCGATGGCAAAACGGTGCCGATCGACGTTTTGCGTCAGCAGATCCGGGCCGAGTTGCACAACTGATTTCAAGAATACCGCCGGTGCCTGTGGCCTGACACAAGGCACTACGCCTTGCCCCGCCGATCTCGGCGGGGTCTTTTGTTTTATTCTTCATTCAGTTCCGATATGAGATTCCTTGTCCTGCTGCTTACGGAAGGAACCTTGGCAATGTCGGATATAACAGCCAGCGAATCCCGATTTGGACGGTTTTTTGTAACACAGCCAGACAAGTATGATCTGGACAACAAGTACACCGAGGCAGCGCTGGAACGGCACAAGCGCGAAGGGTTGGAACTTGCCGTCCGCGCCCGCTGGGTGGCGATGGGCCTTACCGGCATTTTGTTGATCTACCTGAACCCCCATTGGGACGTTCTGTGGTATCATTTCATCCTGTTATTGATTTGCGCCAATGGTTGGTTGATCCGGCAGGCTGGCAGCGTGGGCCAGTCAAGGGTCGAGCTTTTACTGATCTTCGTCGACTTGCTGATCATGACTTTGGGGATGATTGTGCCGAACCCGTTCAGCGATGATGTTCGACCGCTGGCAATGCAATACCGGTTCGACAACTTCCAGTATTTCTTCATCATTCTAGCCGCGGGAACTCTGGCCTATTCATGGCGCACAGTCGTGGCTATCGGCACGTGGACAGCGGCGATGTGGACGGTAGGCTGGATCATCGCCTGGTGGGTGGCTACGCCAATCCCGGGCATCAGTGAGCGCGTGTACGAGGCATTGGCCGGGTATCCGGATGTTGCGGAGTTGCTGGACCCCAACAGTTTTATGGTCCCTCAGCGTATTCAGCAGGTGATCGTATTCCTAATGGTCGCGGTTACGCTTGGTATCTCGATGCGGCGGCTCAATCGATTGTTGATGACAAATGCCGGTCTTGAGAGGGAGCGTGCAAACCTGTCGCGATATTTCTCTCCGAATGTCGTGGACGAACTCAGCCAGAATGATGAGCCGCTCAAGCAGGTTCGCAAAGAAGACATCGCAGTTTTGTTCATCGACATCGTGGGGTTTACCAAATTCGCTGCTGGGCGCGACCCGTATGAAGTCATCGAAGTTTTGCGTGGGTTTCACGCCCGAATGGAAACCGAAGTGTTTCGCCATCATGGCACGTTGGACAAATATCTTGGGGATGGTCTGATGGCCACATTCGGTACGCCGGTGACGACCCCATTGGATGCCAGTAACGCGGTGGCTTGCGCACGCGATATGGTGGATGTGATTGATCGCTGGAACCTGGAGCGGCGACGGGCAGGTGAGCCGGAAATTCGTGTAGGAATTGGGGTTCACTATGGCTCGGTGGTTTTGGGAGATATCGGAGCGAACCGACTGGAATTTGCGGTTATCGGGGATGCGGTGAATGTCTCCGCCAAGCTCGAAGCGATGACGCGTGACCTTGGTGTTCGCGTGGTGCTGAGTGACGCGGTCCGGGCACAGGTGATGCAGGAGGGCAATAACGCCGCCGACCTGACAGCAGGTTTTGTGAAGCATGAAAACCAGCCGGTTCGCGGGGTGCAGGGCACTATGGATATCTGGGCGCAATAGGACGGACAGCTCCCGCCGGTCGGCCACGCATCAAAGATGCGCGTCATTCCGTTGGGCCGGGCTGCGCGCGGGCGCGCGCTGCGGTCACGAACGCGGCAACGGGTTGAGAGATCTGTTGTACGGCTTCCAATCAGTGACTTCGGGATAATATTGCCGCCGCCAGGCCCGAACGCGGGGGTTCATGACGCGCCGCCAAAGCGGTGGGACCATCGCAGCGACGGTCATAACCGGATAGCCATAGGGCAGTTGCGGGGCCGCATCTTCCGAATGATGCTGCAGCAGCGGAAAGCGCCGGTTGGGTTTGTAGTGATGGTCCGAGTGACGCTGCAGGTTGATCAGCAGCCAGTTCGACGCTTTTTGCGAGGCGTTCCACGAATGGCGCGGCTGGACATGCTCGTACTTGCCATCGCCAAGATGTTTGCGGGTCAGGCCGTAATGTTCGACGTAGTTCACCAGTTCCAGCTGCCATATGGCGACGCCCGCTTGCACCAGAAAGAGGGCCACACCTGACCATCCCCCGACCACGAAGGCCAAAATCAGCATGCCTGCCTGAAGCGCCCAATAGCGCCAGAACGGGTTCGCCGGGTCGGTCCACGGACGTTGCTTGCGCGCCAGCTTGTCCCTTTCTGCGTGGAAGGCGGATGCAAGGCACTGCCACAGAACGCGCGGATAGAAGCGGTGAAATCCTTCATTGTACCGTGCAGTGACCGGATCGCGTGGTGTTCCGACATAGCGATGGTGAACCAGCAGGTGCTCTGACCGGAAGTGAGAATACAGCACCATGGCCAGTAGAATATCACCCAGCCAACGTTCTGACCGCCCTTTCTGGTGCATCAGTTCATGGCTGTAGTTGATCCCGATGGTGCCCGAGATCACACCCATCCCGAAGAACAATCCAATCTTGCTAAAAACAGACAGGTGATCGGTATGAGTGGCGTACCAGAGCAACCCAAACAGCGTAAGAAACTGAACCGGGGCCCATGCCTTGGTCAGCAGAATGTACCATTTGAGACCGCCGTCCGGCGTGGCCGGATCGGCATTTTCAAGGTTCAGCCCCGTTAACCGATCCAGAACTGCAAACGCCCACCAAGTCGAAAGAGGCACAAGCAAGACCCACCAGCCTCCGGCAACGGCGGTAAGCCAGATGACGGGGATCAGCAGGAAGGACACCCAGAAGGGCAATGCCGCTTGCCAGCGTGACAGACTGTCTGATGCGATCATCGCTTTGCTCCGAGAAACTATGGGCAGACTAGCCCCACCCGGCAATGCCACACAATGGGTTACGTAGAGCGCCAGAGGTCATACGCTTTGCGCATAACAGTAGGTAGGTCACTGGGGCGGAAAGCGTGTCTTTCCATGACAATCAGATCGTCATGCGACCAGCCGACCGGCAGCGTGGTCGTCCAGATGCGCAGGATCAGGTGGAAGTGGGTAAATGTATGGCGTACCTCACCCGGCAGCACCTGCCATTCGCACGGAAAAGGCGGTGCCTCGGCCGGGCCGTCTGACCATTCTGACCCCGGCCAGCCCAGCATACCACCCAGCAGCCCCTTGTCGGGACGACGTTCCATCAGAAAGGCTCCGTTATCGCCTTGGGCTATATAGACATGGCCGTATCGCGTGGGTTTGGGCTTTTTTGGTGTCTTGCGTGGCAAATCGGATTGCGTTCCAGCGGCGCGAGCGGCGCAGGGGGCTTGCACCGGGCAGATACCGCAGGCCGGAGATTTTGGTGTACAGATTGTTGCCCCCAGGTCCATGACCGCCTGCGCATAGTCACCCGGTCGCGTGGCAGGCGTAAGTGCAGCCGCATGCTTTTTCAGTTGCAGTTTTGAACCGGGCAAAGGGTCGTGAATGTCGAAAAGTCGGGCCATAACCCGTTCTACGTTGCCGTCCAACACGGTTTCGGGTCGGTCGAAGGCGATGGCGGAAATTGCAGCGGCGGTGTAGGGACCGATTCCCGGCAAATTGAGGAGCGCGTCATAGGTATCGGGGAACGTTCCACCATGTTGTTCGGCAACGACCCGGGCGCATTTCAGAAGGTTCCGCGCACGCGCGTAATAGCCAAGTCCTGCCCATTCCCCCATGACCTGATCATCCGGGGCGGCGGCCAGTGCCTGAACTGTCGGCCAAAGGGTTGTGAACCGCACGAAATAGTCGCGTACAGCCGCAACGGTGGTCTGCTGCAGCATGACCTCGGACAACCATATGCGGTAGGGGTCCGGCATCACGCCCGCAGCCCGATCGGCGGGGGCTACGCGCCAGGGCATCTCGCGCGCATGGCGGTCGTACCAGTCCAGCAGCGCACTGCTCACGTCAAATTCACCGGAGTCACGCAAGTTTTATCTATCTCCCTGTCGGGTTTCGCTGGCGCCTGTTGTCGTGCCCTTTACAATAGCGGCACAGGAGTTGGAAACCAGATGCAGCGCAGACGTTCTTCGACCCGCGGGTTCAAACGCACCGCGACATTGCTGAACGACCAGATCAGGCGCGCCGGTGAAAGCCGGGGCTTTGCCGTATCACGCCTGCTGACCCATTGGTCCGAGATCGTTGGACAGGATATGGCCGCTATCGCGCGACCGGTAAAAGTGGGTTACGGGAAGGGTGGTATTGGTGCCACGCTAACGGTTCTGACCACCGGACCGCAGGCCCCGATGCTGGAGATGCAGAAGGAACAACTGCGCGGCAAGGTGAACGCGGTTTATGGCTATAACGCCATCAGCCGGGTGCGCATCACCCAGACCGCTCCGACAGGATTTGCCGAGGGGCAGGCCAGTTTCGACCACAAGCCGAAACAAGCGAAACCCAAGATCGAACCAGAAATAGCAGCCGAGGCCGACTGCACTGCGCAAGAAGTTCACGATGGTGATCTGCGCGCAGCCCTTGAACGTCTGGGCCGTAACGTTTTATCCAAGCAAAAACGCTGAGAAAGGGCTGAGAAATGAGCCGTATTGCAACCGGAATTTGTGCGGCCGTCGCCGTGGCCGCTGGCGGTTATTGGCTGTCGCTGTCAAATTCCAACCCCGCCTATCCGCTGATTAGCAGCGCCGAGGCGCAAGAGGCCGATCTGGACACCTCGACCATCGTCGAGATGACTCTGGGCGCCGAAAACGCACCAGTCGAGATCATCGAATATGCGTCCTATACCTGCCCGCATTGTGCGAATTTCCACACGGGAGCGTACAAGCAGCTCAAGAAAGATTTCATCGACACAGGTAAGGTGAAGTTCATCTATCGCGAGGTCTACTTTGACCGCTATGGCCTGTGGGCGTCGATGGTTGCACGCTGCGGCGGGCCCGAAAAGTTCTTTGGCATCTCCGACCTGATCTACGAAGGCCAGTCCGAGTGGACCAAAGCCGGTGGTCCCGCTGAAATCGTGGACGAGCTGCGCAAAATCGGGCGTCTGGCTGGTATCGACAATGATCAGCTTGAAGCCTGTCTGCAGGACGGAACCCGCGCGCAGACGCTGGTCGCTTGGTATCAGGAAAACGCCGAGCGCGACAGTATTCAGGCGACCCCGTCCTTCATCGTGAATGGCAAGCCGGTCGAGAATCAGTCCTATGACGGCTTCAAAAAGCTGATCGAAGACGAACTGGGCAGCTAATTGCTTTTACGACCGGCTCAATCCGGGCCGGTCGTCTTTCAGGGCGACGGGGCGATCTGCAAAAGCATCTGCCTGATCTTGTCCGCCTCATCGACCTTCAAACGAACTGGAAGCGTGATGACCTTGCTGCGAAACGCAGCGGGCAGGCGAACGGCGTCTTTTTCCGTGGTGACCATTTGGGCGCGCAACAAGCGGGCTTCGTTTTCAAGACGGGTCATCAGGGCGGGTGTCAGCGGCTGGTGATCATCCAGCGCTTCGGCCCGCAGCAAGGTCGCGCCATGTTGGCGCAAAGTGGCAAAGAACTTTTCGGGATGTCCGATGCCTGCAAAGGCAAGAACGGGCGTATCGCTCCAATCCATGCCGGTTTGCAGCGGCTCAACCGCGCCGGTCGCATGTGGGACGGACAGTTTTTTTCCCCAACGTTCGGCAAACTCGATTTGGGAATCAGCTTCGCCAAGGGACAGCACCAGATCAGCGCGCCGTAATCCGACTTCCACCGGTTCCCTCAGGGGGCCAGCCGGCAAGCACAGCCCATTTCCAAATCCGCGCGATGCGTCCACCACAATGACCGAGAAATCTTTGGCCACCGAGGGGTTTTGAAACCCGTCGTCAAGCACGATGACTGTGGCACCCGCCGCGGCGGCTGCCTTTGCTCCAGCAGCGCGGTCTTTGGCGACCCAGACATCGGCAAAAGCCGCCAGCAACAGGGGCTCATCCCCGACCTGCGCCGCGGTATGCTTGCCGGGGTCCACGCGCACCGGCCCTTCGAGCGAGCCGCCATGGCCGCGCGTGACCACATGTGTCTCATGCCAGGCATCGCGCAATTGCTCGATCATCCAGATCACGGTTGGGGTCTTGCCGGTGCCGCCCGCGTTCAGGTTGCCAATGCAAATGACAGGAACACCCGGGTTAATGCCGGGTTCCGAGGCGACCCGACGCGCCGTAGCGCCAGCATAGAGCCGCCCAAGCGGTGCCAGTAGCCGTGCGCGCAGGTCCAGCCGATCTGGCGCGGTATTCCAGAAATCAGGTGCTCGCATCGTCTGCACTCCGCTGGTCCAGGTAGTCCTGAATCATGTCGATCAGGTGATCCGCCTGCGGCGCACCCTCGGTAACGATCTGCCACCCGGCCAGCGCCATATTGGCGGCCTGATCCGGTGCCAACAATTCCACCACTGCATCGCCCAGTTCGGTGGCGGACCTGACCGTGCGCGCGGCCCCGGCCCGGTCAAGCTGATCGTAAAGCTGTTGTTGGCTGTGCACAAACGGGCCGTGGATCACAGCTGATCCCAGCGCCGTTGCGATCAGCGGATCCGCGCCCCCGGCGCCGCGTTCCAGAGAGCTGCCCATGAAGGTCACGGGCGATACACGCTGCCAAAGACCCAGATCCTCGGGCACGGCAGAGAGGATCACCTGTGTCATATCCTCGATCGTCCCGCTTTCATCCCAGTTGGTACAGCGCAGATCCATCGCTTCAAGCCGCCGATGCAGCGGTCCGGCTTCGGTAACATCGGCCACTTGCAATACCAACGCCAAACGCGGCAGCATGCGCATTGCCTGCCTATGGGCGCTGAGGACCGAGATGAATTCTTTGTCCTGGACCCCCGCCGCCAACCAAACCGGTCGGCCAGACAGCGCATGGTTCACTTCGATCAGCTCGTCCTCGGGCCATGGGCGCGGATTTGGGCTGATATGAAGGGGCGGTGCCTCTTGCACCTTGTTCGAAGCGACGCCTAGCCGCCGAATTTGACGAGCGATTTCCGGTGTCGTGCACAGGATCGTCTGAAAACAGTCAATCGTGTATCTTGTGATATCGGGCAACCAACGGCCGCCCCGTGCGATTTTCACGTCCGCCTGTGCTTCGATCAGCATCAGGGGAATCCCGCGTTCCTCGGCGCTCGTGATCAAATTGGGCATCAGGCCGCCACCAACCCAAATTCCGATATCCGGCTGCCAGTGATCTAGAAACGCGCGCGCGGCCCCGGTTTGTTCGGTGGGCAGGTTGACCAGAGGGTATCCGCTGCTGGCCCATCTTGTCAGATCTGCATCGGGTGGCGCGGTCAGAACCACCGACAGATTGGGGCGCGTCTGCTGCAACCGCTGGCAAAAATCAACAACAGCGCGGTGACGTTCCCACGCATTTATGTGCAACCACAAAACCTCGCCCTCGGGGCGCGCAATATCGCCGTTGCTGGCGGTATTTTGCATACCCCAGGACAGCACGCGATAGGCGGCAAGGCTTAACGAGCGTGGCTTGCTCATGGCGCGATTCCAGGGCTTTCCGGTTCGAGTTGTTCCGACAGTAGCCCATAAACACCTGAACCCGCAGCGATCACACCGTTCAGACGCGGAATTGCATTGTTGAACCGCAGAGGCAGCCCCGCGCGGTCCGAACACCGACCGAGGGCTTCGCGTATAATCAGATCACCGGCGGCGATGTCCCATTCCCAACTGGGCCTGAGGGTCATCATCCCGTCAAATCGTCCCTGTGCAACAAGGGCCATGCGATAGGCCAGAGATGGCCTGTAGTTCCGTTTGAACTCGGGTACCTGCCCCTGACGCCAGTGTTGCGGCTGCATGTTGGGTTTCGCGGCCAACACCTCGGCGCTTTCCAACACACCGAGTTCGCTGACCCGAATCTTTTCGGCGTTGAGCGTAGCACCCTGACCTTTTGCTGCGGCATAAAGCAGGTTTCGCAAAGGCAGGTAGATCACAGCGGCCGTCACTTCGCCCTGTTCGGCGATGGCCAAGGAATGGGCCCAGGTCCGCGAGCCTTCGGCAAAGCTGCGGGTGCCGTCGATGGGATCAATGATGAAAACACGGTCTTTCGACAGCCTGTCAGCTGAATCCTCAGTCTCTTCGCTCAACCAGCCATACCCCGGACGCGCCGCGGGCAGCATTTGCTCAAGCATCGCGTTCACGGCCAGATCAGCTTCGGTTACCGGGCCGGCCCCGTCAGGTTTATCCCAGCGTTCCGCAGTGGTCCCCGAAAACCGTGTGGCGATCTTTCCGGCCTTTAAAGCGGCGTCAATCAGCAGTTGCAGGTCAGGTGCCGGCAAGTGTCATTCCTTCGATCAGGATCGATGGCACCACGCGGGACAAGTACGTACGTGCGTCATTTGCCGGAATAATCCGTTTCAGCATGTCACGCAGATTGCCAGCGATCGTGCATTCGTTGACGGGGTGGGTGATTTCCCCGTTTTCGACCCAAAAGCCTGATGCCCCACGTGAGTAGTCGCCGGTATTGGGGTTGATCGTCGATCCGATCATCGAGGTCACCAGCAGGCCGGTTCCCATATCACGCAGCAGATCGTCCCGGCTGTGCGTGCCTTGGGTCAGGCTCAGGTTCCAGTTGCTGGGCGACGGGGGGCCGGACACGCCACGCGCCGCATTCCCGGTCGAGGTCATGCCCAGTTTTCGTGCGCTGGCCAAATCCAGGGTCCACCCGGTCAGTACTCCGTTTTCAACAACGGCCCTTCGCTGTGTTGGCAAACCTTCGGCGTCAAAGGGGCGAGAGCCCGAGATACGCGGGCGATGCGGGTCTTCGATCAGTGACAGGTGTTCAGGCAGGACCTGCTCTCCCAGGCTGTCCTTCAGCCATGACGCACCACGGGCAATGGCGGCGCCGTTGCTGGCGGCCAAAAGATGACCGATCAGCGAAGACGAAATTCGCTCGTCGAACAGGACAGGGAATGTGCCTGTCGCGGGTTTTTGTGCCCCAATCAGCGCAACGGCGCGTTCACCTGCCGAGCGGCCAATCTCATCAGGGCTGCGCAGATCACTCTGGAATGTGCGGCTGTCGCCGTCATAGTCGCGTTCCATCCCGGTGCCTTCGCCTGAGATAGCAACGCAAGAGGTCGAGCGGCTGCTGCGGGAATACCCGCCGGAAAAGCCATTTGTGGCAGCCAGATGCACGCGGTGGGTGCCATAGGCGGCCGCAGCGTCCGATACCTGGGACACACCTTGAATTGCCAATGCGGCAGCTTCGGCAGCCAGTGCATCCTGCAAAAGCGCATCCGCCGATGGTTCCGGCGTCGGGTCGAATTGTTCCAGCGCCGCGATATCCCAGTCTTTTGCAAGCTGGTCGGGCGTGGCCAACCCTGTAAAAGGATCTTCCGGAGCTTCGTTGGCCATCGCTACCGCACGTTCGGCCATTGCCTTCAGCGTTTTGGGACGGCTGTCCGAACTTGAAACGATTGCTTGCCGCTTGCCCAGAAAAACACGCAGCCCAAGGTCGGCACCTTCGGATCGTTCGGCGTTTTCCAAGGCGCCATTGCGTACCTCTACCGAAACCGATGAGCCGTCCAGAACGATAGCATCCGCCGCTTCGGCCCCGGCTTTGCGGGCCGCGTCCAGCAGGTTATGGCTGATTTCTTCGGGTTCGCGGGTCATGAGGCCTCCGGTCTTTGTATATTGGACCTAGCCTCGCACCTCGTGTCCCGCAAGTCCTGCCTTTGCGATCAGTCGGCCATAAGGCGTGGTAATAGACGAATTCTAGGGAATCAGTGACAAAACTGGCTGCTTTGGAGACCGGTTCTTGTTAAAGGTCTTTAAAGATCAGAAGAGAATGATCTTCAAGCAATACAAACGAGCAGTGGACGACATGCAAGACTACCTTTCTCTGCGCGGCGTACAGATACCGGATGACCCGCAGATCATTACCCAAAAAGTCAAACGCTCCATTCTCGCCGAGCGCTACGAAAAAGATGAAGTAAACGGGTTGCCAAAGTTCATCGATCCCAAGGACCGAGTTGTTGAACTTGGGGCCGGGATAGGCTTCGTTTCCTCTTTTCTGGTCACACAGCTAGGTGTGCGAAACGCTATGTGCGTCGAAGCGAACCCTGTACTGTGCGAATTTGCTCGCCGTGTTCATAAGGCCAACAATATCGAAAATGTCAGCGTCGTGAATGCGGTTGCTCTGACCGATGGGCAGGAACCGGGTACCGCATCATTCTTTGTGCGCGAACCATTCTGGTCGTCGTCGCTGGATCCTACGCCGGGTTACGAAAAAAAGATCGGTGTCCCCGCGCACCGTTTGTCGGAAATGCTGCGCGATTTTGACGCCAATGTATTGATTGTCGACATTGAAGGTGGCGAAAAGCATCTGTTTGACGGCGTGGACCTTGCTAACGTGCAAAAGGTCTATCTTGAGGTGCACACTCGAAAGATCGGCCTGCACGGGATCAAAAAGTGTTTTGATAACTTGTCAGCGCTTGGTTTTGCTTATGATCAACGCGTTAGTTGCGGCGGGTCTGTATTGTTCCGGCGCGCCAAAAGCCGATAGGCAGAGAATTGGGAAGGCAGCAATGCTGCCTTCCGATGTACTTTACTTGATGCGCTGACCGTTCGCCAGAATCTGGCCATCTGCGGTGAACTCGATTTCCGAATTTAGTGTGTCGGGCTCCTCACCCGGTACAGCCATCAGACCCATCATCATCCGCGCGCCCATTGCATCGCTTTCTGACACCAGCCCCATCCCGATCAGCTTGTCGATCAGTGCGTTGGCACCATTGAGCTTCAGCTTGGCAACGCCTGTCGGCGTGGGCATTCCGTCGAACTCTGAGACGTTGGAGTTGTCGAAGGTGAAATCGCCTTCACCTGTCAGCTTGGCTCCGACCAGAGACACCAGCAGTTCGTTGATCTTCAGCGAGTGCAACTCGCCCGGGGCTGCGTCAGATGTATCAAGGTTTTCGACCGCGGTAGGATCAAAGATGTTCAACAGAACCTTGGCGGTCCCGGTCGTGTCCAGCGCAATCGTCGCCGGGTCGCGCGGCAGGGCGCCTGCCGGGTCGAACATGCTCCACAAGATATCCGACATGGTGAATTCGGTCAGGTTCATCGCGAAACCAAACGGCTGGATTTCCTCGGATTCCTGTACCGGAATTTCAAACTTGAACCCGGCATTTTCCATCGCGATTTCGATTGGGAAAGGCAGATCGGCTGTCGTCACAGCAACTTTTGCGCTGTTCTGCTCGATGTCATAGGCAAGACGTTCAGCGTCGATGCTGGCGCCAAATTTACCACCCTGGGACTCGCTTCCGACCGAGAATGATTCACCTTCGCTTGTGCCCGCGATGGCGTTCTGGCCGGAGCCGTAGGTGAACAGACCCGAGAACGAGAAGCCCGCCTTATAAAAGGCCTGCGGATCCGAAATGTCGAAGCCAGACGGAATAACGTTTGTGCCTTCAAACGCCAGCTGGCTCATCGAACCGTCAATCTTGGCCGCATCGCCAGTGTCCGGGTCCTTGAATGCCATATCATAGGTCATACCACCCGCGGTGAACTTCTGATCGATGTCACGGTTTTCGCCGATTTTCATCAGCGAGCTGCCCGCAAGCTCGGTCATGTTCAGGTTAAGGGCGAGCGCTTCAGCGGGCATCGTTTCACCGTCCACGGTAACATCGTCCAGCTTGATCCCCAGCGCGTCGGCGGAATAATCGTAAGTCATCTCATCCTTAGAGCCCGAAACGACCATGGTCATCCCGCTCTGCGAATAATCGATATTGACCGAAAACTTTTCGCCTTCCCTCTCTCCGGATATGGTCATCGGAAAATTCTCGGGGAAACCAATACTTACTGTACCGTCGCCGTTTTCAGTCAGGGTCATTTCTGGAATGACCATCTGAAAAGCTGCCTGTTCTTCCGGCAAGTCCATCAACATGGCCATGTTGGCAATCGTTGTGACATTTCCAGCAACGGATTCGTCGCCTGAAACGGTATAACCCATCTGACCCAGATAGGTTTTCCAATCATTCCAGACATCCTGCGAGGTCAGGTCGGCAAGTGCGCCTTGTGTGATAACGGCATATGCCAATACAGCACCGCAACTGCGGCGAAGGTAAACGGACATTACAGTACCCTTCTAGATAATTTTGCCGGCATCGTCGTGCTTGTGACGTCGGGCGTCAAGGGGCAAGGGCTGGACCCTTTCCCCCTTCGCGCGGTAAGCATTCACACAAATTCAAACCGTTGGAGGTATAGGAACCAAATGCAGGGGAAAACCGTACTGATAACCGGGGCCAGCCGCGGCATCGGAGCAGAGGCAGGGCGCGTTTTTGCCGCAGCAGGCACGAACGTGGCACTGGTCGCGCGCAGCCGCGATCAAATCGCCACACTGGCATCCGCGCTGGGCGAAAATGTAATCGCGCTGGAATGTGACGTCAGTGATTTTGCGCAGGTTGAACAGGCGGTGGCAGATTGCGTCGACCGCTTTGGCGGATTGGATGTCCTGATCGGGAACGCCGGTGTCATTGATCCGATCTTCCATCTTTCGAACGCGGATGTTGCGGCTTGGGACAAGGCGATCGATATCAACCTCAAGGGTGTGTTCCACGGAATGCGCGCGGCCCTGCCTGTCATGCGCGCCGCAGGTGGGGGCACCGTGCTGACCGTATCATCCGGCGCGGCCTCGAACCCGGTTGAGGCATGGAGCCATTACTGCGCATCCAAGGCCGGTGCCAAGATGCTGACGGAATGCCTGCATCTTGAGGAATCGATCCACGGCATCCGCGCCATGGGGCTGTCACCGGGCACCGTGGCAACTGACATGCAGCGGGTTATCAAGACAAGCGGTATCAACGCCGTCAGCCAGTTGGATTGGAGCGATCATATCCCTGCCGACTGGCCAGCGAAGGCGCTGCTGTGGATGTGCACGTCCGATGCGGATGAATTTTTAGGGACCGAAATCTCGTTGCGGCGTGAAGATATTCGACAAAGGGTTGGGCTGACGTGATCGAACTAAACAAAGAAGACGGTTTGTGGATTGTTACGTTGAACAATCCCGGCAAAGCCAACGCGCTGACCGGGGCGATGCTGACTGAGCTGGCCGAAATTGCCGAAGCCGCTACCGAGGCACGCGCGTTGATCCTGACCGGGACGGGCAAAGTGTTCAGCGCCGGGGCCGATCTGGACGAGGCGCGCGCCGGGCTTGCAACCTCGGACGTATGGGAGCGTTTGTCGGGTGCGATCGCTGCCCTTCCATGCCTGACCGTTGCCGCTTTGAATGGCACTTTGGCGGGTGGCGCGAACGGGATGGTGCTCGCCTGTGACATTCGAATTGCGGTCCCGTCTGCCAAGTTTTTTTATCCTGTGATGAAGCTGGGCTTTCTCCCGCAACCGTCCGACCCGGTGCGCATGTCGGCGCTGATAGGGCCGTCGCGCACCAAGTTGGTCCTGATGGCCGGGCAAAAGATCACCGCGGATGAGGCCTATGCCTTTGGTTTGGTGGATCGGGTGGTGGCACCGGATGACCTGATGCAAACAGCGCGTGAACTGGTCGCCGAAAGCACCGCCGCCGATCCCAAGATCGCTGCCGGTATCGCCGGGCTGTGCGGATGAGGCTGTCTGGCCTGCGACTACGCGTCGCCGATCCTGAACAACTGGGCAAATTCTATACGGATGTCCTTGGGATGTCGGTTCAGGCCCAGGGGGTGAGCCTGCGCATCGGCTATCCGGGGCAGGACGCCGATTTGCTGCTGATGCCTGGCGGCGGAGGATACACCCATGACATAGGACAACGCTATTGGAAGATCGGTATCACCGTACCGGATGTCGATCTGGCGGCCGCATTCCTGCGCGAAAAGGGAATTGAGGTTTCGGACCCGAAACAGTTTCTGGACATCGGGTACATGTGTCACCTCAAAGACCCCGAAGGCTTTGTGATTGAGCTGCTTCAGCATGATTTTGAAGGCAACCGGCCGCCAAACGCTGCAGACCCGGGCGATCCGTTTGCACAGGCTTGTATCGGCCAGATCACCCTGCGCACCGGAAATATAGAAGCCGAGGATGAATTCTGCCGGGGCAAGGGCATGCGCCTGCTTTCGATGCAGGACATAGGGCGATACGACTTTGATCTGCATTTTTTCGCGTTCACCGACGAGGCTCCGCCAAATCCAGACCCTTGGTCAGTAGAAAATCGCGAATGGCTGTGGAAACGCCCCTACACAACGTTGGAGTTCCAACACGTCAAAGGCGTCAGGTTTGCCAATGTGCCCGATTATCGCGGTTTGGAGTTTCAGGGGCTTGCTGCGCCGACGCGGGACGCGTTTGGCGACCCGGTTAATCCCGGCTAATCAACGACCTCGACGCTTGCCCGGAACTTTCGAGCGAAAGCCGGGCGGGCGTTTGCGAACCCAATTCAGGAATTTCTCCAACCTAGGATGGGCGCGCAGGGCCTCGACGGTGTTGAATTCACGGGCCAATTCCGCCTCGGTCAGGGATACATGCACCTCTTTATGGCAGATCTGGTGCAGCAGGACGGTGGGTCCGCCCTTGCCCCCTTTGAATTTTGGGATCAGATGGTGCAGGCTTCCGTCCCCGTCCGGGATCGGGCGGTTGCAGAGCGGGCAGATCGGATCGCTGTTCGTCATGACGAGGGTAAGGTTGCGTCAGGTGGCGCGAAAGGCAAGAGGTCAGGGATGGCACAGGCACTGGTGATCGGCGGCGGACCCGCAGGCCTGATGGCAGCCGAGGAACTGGCCAAAGCCGGGCACTCTGTTGTTGTGGCAGAGGCCAAGCCTTCGGTTGCGCGAAAGTTCCTGATGGCGGGAAAGTCCGGGCTGAACCTGACCAAGGACGAACAGTTTGAGATTTTGCTGAGGTCCTATGGTGAGGCCGCGACCTGGTTGCGACCAATGATTGCCGAATTCGATGCGTCGGACGTGCAAACATGGGCGCAAGGGTTGGGGCAAGAGCTGTTCACAGGCTCGACCGGTCGGGTGTTTCCGACGTCGATGAAGGCCTCTCCGCTGTTGCGGGCGTGGCTGGCACGGCTGACAGAGGCTGGCGTTCAGGTCAGAACACGCTGGCAGTGGGTTGGTTGGGACGGTGCCCAAGCCGTTTTCGACACGGATGATGGCAGGCAGAACCTGTGCCCCGATGTGACAGTTCTTGCGCTGGGCGGGGCAAGCTGGTCGCGGTTGGGATCAGACGGAGCATGGGCATCGGTGCTGACGGGTAAAGGCGTGCCCCTCACACCTTTCGCACCCGCAAACTCAGCCATTTCCGTGGAATGGAGCCCCCATATGCAGCCGCATTTTGGCGCGGCATTGAAATCTGTGCGGTGGAGGACTGGAGAAATTGAAAGCCGGGGCGAGGCTACGGTGTCGGCGAAAGGGTTGGAAGGGGGCGGATTGTACTCGCTGACCCCGGCCTTGCGTGACAGAGCACCGCTTTTTGTCGATTTGGTTCCGGATTTGGACGCTGATACGTTGCGTAGTCGTTTTGCGTCAAAAAAATCGAAAACGACCCTGTCGCAGTGGCTGAAGAAATCTCTTCACCTGTCTTCGCAAAAGGTCGCCCTGTTTCATGAAGTGTCCAAGCGCGATGGCCAGTTTCCATCGCTAGACGTAAGCGTGATCAAGCATCTGCAGATCAGACACTCGGGCCTGCGCCCGATGGACGAGGCCATCTCCACAGCAGGAGGTGTGCCACGTGCGGCGCTTAATGAGGGGCTCATGCTGACTGCATGTCCCGGAGTGTTTTGCGCGGGCGAGATGCTGGATTGGGAGGCCCCGACCGGGGGGTACCTTCTGACAGCCTGCCTGGCGACCGGCCGTTGGGCTGGGCGTTCGGCGGCATATTGGTTGGATCAAAGCGGTTAGCGGGTTCGCGCCAGCATCGCCAGACGGATCATGGCACGTTCGACCAATGCCATGGCCGGTGCCGTTTGCCCGGCGGAGCGCAGCGACAGGTCGGTATCTGTCAGTACAGTCAATGCTGTCTGCAGTTTTGGCGCGCCCCACCCTTGGGCCTGACGCAGAATGCGGTCGCGCCGTTTCCCATAAACCGGGGGGCGCAGCTTTCCGATGCCCTGTGCTGCTCCGCCCGGATCGGATGCGCAGGCGTACAAAGTGCGGAAGTGCCTTGTCGCGCCGATGCACAGGCTGACCGCATTGGTTCCCTGTGATTGCAAACGTCGGATCAGCGGGCCGATTTCACCCGCGCGACCATCGGCAACCACGTTCAGCACATCGTCCAAGGCGGCCTCAGTCGAACGAGGCGCGCAGGCTTCGACGTCTTCAATGGTCAGTTCGGAACTGTCATCGCGCTTGTAAAGCGACAGTTTCTCAATCGTTTGGGTAAAGTCACCGGGACTGATGCCCGATGCCAGCTCAGCAATCGCGGCCATCGAATCGCGCGGGATGTTCTGCAAACCGGCCTCAGAAAGTATTCGTTCGACTTCGGCCCGGGATGGTGGGTCGTCATAGATACCTACCGCATAGGCCGAGCGGTGCGATTCGAACGCTTTGCGAATCTTGGAACTGGCCTTTAGCTGTCCGGCGGTGACGATGATCTGGGCATCGCCAGCCACCCAATCTTCCAGCACGGCAAGGATTGCTGGGGCGGCCGTGTCGGTTGTGTCTTCGACGAATACAGCGCGTGGCCCGGGAAAGAACCCGACCGCCTTGACCGCGTCCAGCAACAAGGCCGGATCGCCACGCAGATCGCTTCCGGGCAGGCGGGTCAACCGCATCTCTTCTTCGGCATTGGCGCCCAGCAGAGCGGCCAAAACCTGTTGCCGCTTTAGCGCCACGCGCATCGCATCCGCACCGTAGATCAACAGCCCGGTCTTGTCCGCGTCGGGTCTCGAGAAATATCCCTCGGCCTCGCGCGGGCTCAACTTCATGCGGACAGGCCCGGCGTGGCGTACAGCCGACTGATGATCTGATCGGACAGAATCACCATCAGGCGCTGCGTTGCATCCCGCTCATCAGCCAGGGTGGATACGGTGGAACCGGCAGCCGAATACCCCACGAAGTCCGTCACCGAGCCCGAGGCAAGAACTTGCCCCGTCGCTTTCGATCTAAGCGAATAGCTGGCGGTCCCGTTGATGATAAGACGGTTGGTTTCGTTCGTTGAGGTGATCGATGCCGCCACCGTCTGGGTTACGACGGAAACGTCCAGACTGTATTCACTGCCGGATGTTGCGCTACGGCCCAGCTTTTGTTCCAGATCTTCGACCAGAAGAAAGCTGGTGACCGTGTTTGGTGCCGACACTTCTACGCGACCAAAAAGCGCCGAGCCCGATCCGCCCGGAGCGTACACAGGTTCAAACCCGCAGGCGGCAAGCGCCAAGGGCATCAGCAACAAGGTTCTGCGGTTAAACGACGACATTCACAATCCGGCCCGGTACAACGATTACTTTCTTGGGTGTAGCGCCATCCAGCGCCTTTTGCACAGCTTCGGTGCTCAGCGCGATTTTTTCAACCTCGTCCTTGGGCATATCTTTGGCCACGCTGATTTCCGCGCGGCGCTTGCCGTTGATCTGGATCGGCAGGGTAACGGTGTCATCCACCAGCATAGCGGCATCCGCAATTGGCCATGGCGTCGTGGCAACCAGCCCTTCGCCACCCAGCAGCTGCCAAAGCTCCTCGGACAGGTGTGGGGTCATCGGCGACATCAGCTGTGCCAGCGTTTTGGCGGCCTCGCGTTTGGCTGCGGCGCCCGCCTTGGATTTGGCCATCGTGTTGGTGAAAGCATAAAGCTTGGCGATTGAGGCGTTGAAGCCGAAAGATTCGACTCCACCTGTGACGTCATGGATGGCTTTGTGCATCTCGCGCAGCAGGGTTTCATCCTCGGCATTGGCCGGAGCATCCGATTCGGCGATTTCCGTCGCGATCCGATGCACACGGCTGAGGTGCTTGAACGCAGCCTCGGCCCCGGATGCGGTCCATTCGACATCCCGTTCAGGCGGCGAATCGGACAGGACGAACCAACGCGCGGTATCCGCGCCGAAGGCCGAGATGATGCTGACCGGGTCGACTACGTTTTTCTTTGATTTCGACATCTTGGCCGAGGGGATAATCTCAACCTCGGTGCCGTCGACCAGTTTTCCGTCGGTCACATCTTCGGGCAGGTGATAAACCGGACGGCCATTGGCGTCGCGTGTCTGATAGATCTCATGCGTGACCATGCCTTGCGTGAACAACGCATTGAACGGCTCGATGGCTTTCTTAGGCAGGTGACCCGTGATGTTCATCGCCCGCGCGAAGAAGCGCGAATAGAGCAGGTGCAGGATCGCGTGCTCGATACCGCCGATATACTGGTCGACATTCATCCAGTATTCGGCCTCGGCCAGATCGGTGGGTGTGTCAGCGCGTGGCGCGGTGAAACGGGCGAAATACCACGACGAATCGACGAAGGTGTCCATCGTGTCGGTTTCGCGTTTGGCAGGCGCGCCGCAAGACGGGCAAGGGGTGTCACGCCAATTGGCATGGCGCTCCAGCGGGTTGCCGGGGATCGAGAAGTCGATGGGTTTGCCGTTGCCATCGTCGTAAGGCAATTCGATCGGCAGATTTTCTTTCTTCTCGGGCACGGTGCCACATTTGTCGCAATGCACGACCGGAATCGGGCAGCCCCAATAGCGTTGACGGCTGAGCCCCCAATCGCGCAGGCGGTATTTTGTGACGCCTTCACCCCAACCTGATTTTTCCGCGAAATCGACGGTGGCGTTGATCGCCTCATCCCCCGTGGCCTCGGTCAGGCCTGCGAAGTGGTCCACCCAGCGGACTTTTTCAGTTTTCGGCGGCACAAAGGCGATCTTGTCGACCGGCGTATCGTCATCCAGTGCAAAGAAGGTGTCGATGACCGGCAGGCCATACTTGCGGCAGAAATCAAGATCACGCTGGTCATGCGCGGGGCAGGCAAAGATTGCACCGGTGCCGTAATCCATCAGGATGAAGTTGGCGATCCAGACCGGCAGTTCCCAATTCGGGTCCAGCGGGTGACGCACGCGAATGCCGGTGTCGTAACCCAGCTTTTCGGCCGTCTCGATGGCCTCTTCCGTGGTGCCACCCTTGCGGCATTCGGCAACAAACTCAGCAACTTCGGGGTTTTCGGCCTCAAGCTTCTTGGCAATCGGGTGATCCGGCGAAATACCAACAAAGGACGCGCCCAACAGCGTATCGGGCCGAGTCGTATAGACGGTGATGGGCTCACCACCATCAGTACGTTCGAAGCCAAATTGCAGGCCGCGCGACTTGCCGATCCAGTTTTCCTGCATCAGCCGCACTTTGGCAGGCCAGTTCTCCAGCGTATCAAGCGCATCCAGCAATTCTTCGGAATAGTCCGAGATTTTGAAGAACCACTGTGTCAGCTCGCGCCGTTCCACCAGTGCGCCCGAGCGCCAGCCACGTCCATTTTCCACCTGTTCATTGGCCAGAACGGTCATGTCGACCGGGTCCCAGTTCACCACGGCGTTCTTGCGGTAAACCAACCCAGTATCGAGCATATCGAGGAACAGAGCCTGCTGCTGGCCATAATATTCGGGGTCACAGGTGGCGAATTCGCGGGACCAGTCAATCGACAAGCCCAGTGGCTTCATCTGTCCGCGCATGTCGGCGATGTTGCTATAGGTCCAGTCTTTCGGGTGGCCGCCAATGGCCATGGCGGCGTTCTCTGCGGGCATCCCGAAGGCATCCCAGCCCATCGGGTGCAGCACGTTATGCCCCGTCGCGAGCTTGTGACGCGCAATGACGTCGCCCATCGTATAGTTGCGCACATGCCCCATATGGATTCGCCCTGACGGGTAGGGGAACATCTCAAGCACATAATATTTCGGCTTGTCCGCCTTATGGTCGGCGGTGAAGATCCCGGCCTTGTCCCAGGCCTCTTGCCATTTTGCTTCGATTTCGGTGGCCGAATAGCGCGACATTGTGCGGTCCTTCGTGAATGAAAACGCCGGGCGTGAGCCCGGCGTGGTAATATTGTGATTTTCGGCGGGTGGCTAGAGTTTGTTGTCCGCAATGCGCAACTGGCGTGCGCGGTTTAGGATTGCATCCTCGACCACTCGCGCAGTTGCAGCGCTGACCGGAGCGCCTCCGCTGCTTTGCAGTGCCACCGAAAGCGACCGTGCCGCCAGCGCCGGGTCACTTATATGCACGGTCGCGCGATAAGAGCGTCCGCCACCCGGCGGCGTGCCGTAACCTGTTACGATCACGCCGGTAAATGGATCAACTTCCTGAATTGGTAGGAAATTCAGCACATCCAGCGAGGCCGCCCAAAGATACCGGTTAACATTGACGATCTGTTCGGCATTTCCGCGATCGAACACATCCCAGATTGTTGTGCGTTCTGGATCGTTCAGCTCTCGTTCTTCTGTACGTGTGCTATCTGTATACAGCAATGCGGGATTCGGAGCCGCACTCTGATTCTGTCCGCAGGCCGACACGGCAGCAGTCATTATGATCAAACTGAAAATCGTCTGCAGGCGCATTGTCGACTGGTCCTGTTTCACTTGGTCTACTTTGTTACGTGTTACTCCTAGACAAGGTCCAGTTCAGCAACAACCCTATTCTTATTGCACATGTCAGTGTGGCCGGTAGTTTAGCCCCCAAATATCGACTGTGGCATCCTTGCACCAATTTGGGGTCAATGCGCCCTTCACATTTAAGGCAAGCTTGCGTGAAGGGGGTAATTCGAGCGAAACGGTTCCCGTGCTGAGACATGTGCTGATGCATGTGTCGAGTAGATAAATTTTTGAAACCGAGGGAAACAAGATGAAAAAAGTTCTCTTTGCAACGACCGCTCTTATTGCAACCGCAAGCGTTGCTGCCGCGGACGTTAGATTTAGCGGCTACGGTCGTTTTGGTATTGGTTACCAGGAAGACCGTCGTGGTACTGTTGACAACTTCGTGACCGACCCGGCAACTGGTGAAATCAGTCGTGGTACTGGTGACGATGCTGAAGCAACTGTCGACACCGACAACACCATCCTGGTCTCGCGCTTCCGTCTGAACATCGACGGCAACACAGAAACCGATGGCGGCGTTGAGTTCTCGGCTCGTGTTCGCCTGCAGGCTGACGAAGACTCCGGCAACGGTGAACAGAACAGCGCGGGTCTGAACGGCGCACGTTTCTCGGTCATCTACGGTGGTCTGCGTGTTGACGCAGGCAACGTTTCGGGTGCCTTTGACAACCTGGCAAACTACTACGGCAACGAGCCTGGTCTGGAAAGCTTCGTCGGCCAGTACTCGGGTGTTGACTACAGCTTCCTGGGTTACTCGTCGACCGGTTCGGGTTCGAACGCCGTGTTCTTCCAGTACGCAGTTGGCGATTTCGCCTTTGGCGCATCGTACGATCAGGCAACTGTTGCTCTGGACGGTGTTGCGCAGGACGCAGACCGCTGGGATATCAGCGCAACCTACAGCTTCGCCAACATCACCGCTGCACTGGCCTATGGTCAGACCAAGGCAAACGTGAATAGCGCGAGCGAAAAGCAGTCGCTGACCGTTCTGACCTTGGGCGCAGAATTCGGTGATTTCTCGGGTACTGTGTTTGTTGCTGACGATGACGTTGTCGCTGACGACCTAAACGGCACTGCATATGGTCTGTCGCTTGCCTACACCTTCGGTGCAGCAACTACTGTGACCTTCGCGTATGGTGATGGCTCGGCTGACGACGATACCCGTAACCTGGGTGTTGGCGTGATCTATGACCTGGGCGGCGGTGCATCGCTGCGCGGCGGTATTGGCGAAGCAAAAACTGGCGACCAAGACGGCTCGTACCGTGCTGACTTCGGTGCTCAGTTCAACTTCTAAGTTGAGCTAAGCCACAAAGCTTAAGGGCAGGTCTTCGGACCTGCCCTTTTCTTTTGCGCGGGTTTGGTGTTTTTCTGCCCAAAAGCAGAGAGAGAGAGAAATTCCATGTCGCTGCACGACATCACTTCCCGCATGGCCAAGGCCGAATCCGCCGCCGGACGACTTGCGGGATCGACAAAGCTGATTGCGGTTTCAAAGGTCCAGCCGAATGAACGTGTTGAGGCTGTGCTGAGCCAAGGCCACCGCTGTTTTGGGGAAAACCGCGTGCAGGAAGCGGCCGAAAAGTGGCCGGGCTTTAAGGAGCAATTCTCAGGGATAGACCTGCATCTGATCGGACCGCTGCAAACCAACAAGGCCCGGCAGGCAATTGAACTGTTCAACGCGATTCATTCGGTAGATCGGCCCAAGCTTGCCAAAACGCTGGCACGGTTGGCGCAAGAGGTTGGCCACTGCCCGGATCTGTTCATTCAGGTCAATACCGGAGAAGAAGAGCAAAAAGCAGGGATCATGCCGGTTGATGCGGACGCCTTCATCGCCGAGTGCCGCGAACTGGATTTGCCGGTTCAGGGTCTGATGGCAATCCCGCCGGTTGAAGAGGAACCCTCGCTGCATTTTGCGTTGCTGGCCAAGATCGCCGAACGCAACGGTTTAGAAGGGCTCTCGATGGGGATGAGCGGTGATTTCGAGCAGGCGATCGCGTTGGGGGCCACCCATGTGCGCGTGGGGTCCGCCATCTTTGGCGAGAGGGTCAAACCTGCGGGATAATCAGACGCGTTCCGGGGGAAATTCTACGCGCGATCCAATGCAGATGGTCGCGGCGAAAAGCGACACAGCCTTCGGTCGGGTAGCCGGGGCGTCTCCACTGGTGAAGGAAAATGGCTGATCCCCGGCCTGACACAGAGTTCGGCCAGTTCCAGTCGGTGATCAGAACAAGATCGTACAGGGGGTCCGCGCGCCGCAGCTTTTCGTGGCTGGGGGCATAGGGCGCGCTGACCATCTGATTGTACTGGCTGTCCGCGCTGTCATCAGACCAAAGATCGCCGGGGCCGATTGGGATGGCCCATGAGGACGGAGCTGCAATTCTATCTGGTCGAAACAGCATACCGACTATGTGATGCACACCGATTGGCGTTGCCCCATCGCCTTCGTGCTTGTCATCCGTCAGGCCGCCTTTTCCGACCGAACAAGGAAAGAGGCGCCCGGCAAACCGGACGCCGCGTGGTGTAAGCACCAGATCGTCCGGGGTCACAGCAAATGGCCTGACTTTGCGGCTTTGGTCGCCAGATATCCCCGATTATGGGCTGTTTCACCCACTTTCAGCGGCACTCTTTCAGTCACGGCGATGCCCGTCTTTTCCATCATCGCGATTTTCGCCGGGTTGTTTGTCAGCAATCGAACCGACGAAAAACCAAGTTCTTTCAGAATGTCCGAACCCAGTCGGAAATCACGTTCATCATCTTCGAATCCCAATCGATGATTGGCCTCGACTGTGTCAAATCCCTGATCCTGCAGGAAATAGGCCCGCGTCTTGTTGGCAAGGCCGATACCGCGTCCCTCCTGATTGAGATACAGCAATACGCCCGCGCCTTCTGACCCCATCTGGGCCAGCGCTCCACGTAGCTGGGGCCCGCAATCGCATTTCAAGCTGCCCATCAAATCACCCGTAAAACAAGCCGAATGCAAACGGGCCAGCACAGGTTTGCTGCGGTCCGGACGCCCGATTTCTACGGCATAGTGTTCTTCGCCGCCATCTTCGGGGCGGAAAACATGCAGACGACCGGCCTCGGACACTTCCATTGGCAGGCGCGCGGCGGCAATCGCGTGCAAGGCGCTTCGATCTGCCAGATGCGGCGCAGCGCGGGTATGGTCGATGCAGGTCAGGCCATGTGCCACCGCAAAATCGCGACCCTCATCAATGGGAACCACCACGGCCGCCGGCAAGAGGCGTGCGGACTTCGTCAAATCGATGGCAATACGGTGCAGGTTGGCACTACCCTGACGCTCGGACATCAGGGGGCCTTTCATCGGGGTATTCAGATCATCCGAGGGATCGGCGACCGCCTGAACCCATGCGATGTCGGTGTCCGATGGGATAATTACCCGTGCGAGGTCGCCATCATAGGCGCGTGCCTTCAGCGTTTCTGCGCGTCTTACGGTGATCGCGACCACAGGCTGACCGTCGAAGTTCCGTAGGTCGGCCAGCCGTTGTGCGCTTAATGTCTCGGACGCTATCGCAATGACGCTGAACCCGCTGTCATCAGTCAATACGACGGGAACGCCCATACGCAGATCCGCGCGGGCCCGTGCCAGCAATTCCGAGATATCGGGGATAAGACTCATCTATGTTACCCTATAACGTGTTGGTCTTCGTCTAACCCGAACAGAAGAAAAAGTGAAACAATTCCTCTGCGTCAGACACGAGGGCGTGAGACCAATGCAGTAAATCTTGTTGATTGCATCTTCCGCACGCAAATGGTGGAAAAGGCTTAGGAGGACCGGACATGGCTCAGCTCAAGAAAATCCTGCTGGTGGATGACGATGAAGATCTGCGCGAGGCGCTCAGCGAGCAACTTGTGATGACCGAGGATTTCGACGTGTTCGAAGCGGCAGACGGTCAATCCGCCATGGAGCGTGCACGCGAGGCGATTTACGATCTGGTCATTCTGGACGTTGGTCTGCCGGATACGGACGGTCGTGAGCTGTGCCGTCTGATGCGCAAACAAGGCGTCAAAAGCCCGATCCTGATGCTGACAGGCCATGACAGCGACGCAGATACGATTCTGGGTCTTGACGCAGGCGCTAACGATTATGTCTCTAAGCCGTTTAAATTCCCGGTCTTACTGGCTCGTATCCGCGCGCAGCTGCGTCAGCATGAGCAATCAGAGGACGCGGTCTTTGTGCTGGGGCCGTATACCTTCAAGCCTGCGATGAAGATGTTGATCACCGAAGAGGATCGCAAGATCCGTCTGACCGAGAAAGAGACCAACATTCTCAAGTTCCTGTATCGCTCTGCCGATGGTGTGGTTGCCCGCGATGTGCTGCTGCACGAGGTCTGGGGTTATAACGCCGGTGTCACCACACATACGCTTGAAACCCACATCTATCGTTTGCGCCAAAAGATCGAACCCGACCCATCGAACGCGCGCCTTTTGGTCACAGAATCGGGCGGATATCGCTTGATTTCGTAACTCCGGGTGGATTGACGTGGATCAAAGTGATACTCTGGATGTGTAATTAGATTATTCCCAACCCGCGCATGTCCGGGTTATGACATGCACCTCCCTGTTGGACTGCCGGGCCTTATGGCCCGGCTTTTTTTTGTAGTCAGAGGGGATTTGAAGTCTGCTTTGAGCCCAAACTTACTAGATTCAACATGATCCACGAACGGCAGTCGGTACAGCCGAACACAAAACCTTTGACGGCAATCGAGCTTTGAGCGACGGTCTGAGAATTCAAAAACAGCATCGACTTTTATGGACTCACTAAAATGACCAAAGAGGAAAAAGGACCTGCCTTTTCCACTGAAGAACTGTCAAAGGCTTTGGAAGTCTGCAAGCATTCAAGTAGGAGTTCATTGACCACAAGCGGTCAAAATCCGGGATATTTGTTCTGGCATTCCCAACGCTGGGTTGATGTCGAAGAGCACTTCGGTGACAGCAAGTCTAAGGTGTTATTGGCGGCACTCGAAGGCATCTCTGACGACTTCCGCAACCTAGAGAAAGCTTTTTTGCTGCAAACTCGAAACAATGGTGACTCGCGGCCAGCGTTTGATTGGCGCGGGCAGATAGTAAAGGCATTTGGAAATAAGTTCCCCGATGTGCCGTCGAAGGTTATGTCATGCTTAGAGGCAGACTTTGCACATAGGCACAGATAGCTCCAACGAATTCAGATTGGACAACCAAATCAACGATTGACTAAATGACTGTCTAAATACAGACGTCTACGTAGTCGCAGCGAATGGAAACTCTGTCCGCTTAACCGCCACCGAATAATCCACGCCCCTTCGGTGATCTTTTTCCATGGCACCCCAATCCACACCACGCTAACCTCAGCCCAACCGCGACAGAGGAATCCCCCATGCCCTTTACACTTGCCACCTGGAACATCAACTCGGTCCGCCTGCGCGAGCCTATCGTGCTGAAATTACTGCAGGAAGAAGCTCCCGATGTATTGTGTTTGCAGGAGTGCAAGTCGCCGGTTGAGAAGATCCCAACCGAAGGATTTGCCGAATTGGGGTACACCCACATGGTTGCAAGGGGCCAGAAGGGGTATAACGGCGTCGCCATTCTGTCGCGCCTGCCGATGGAAGAGGTCGAGGACAAGGATTTCGCCGGTCTCGGTCACGCGCGCCACATCGCTGGGCGGTTGGAAAACGGCGTGACGATCCACAATTTCTACGTCCCCGCCGGTGGCGACATCCCGGACCGTGAAAAGAACGAGAAGTTCGGGCAGAAGCTCGACTATCTCACGGATATGCGCGACTGGTTCAACGCTGAAAAACCTGAAAATTCCATTCTGGTTGGCGATCTGAATATCGCCCCGCGCGAGGATGACGTCTGGTCGCACAAAAAACTGCTCAAGGTCGTTTCGCACACACCGATCGAGGTTGAACACCTGGCCGAAACGCAGGACGCGGGCGGATGGGTGGACATAACCCGTCAGGACATCCCCGAGGGGCAGCTGTACAGTTGGTGGTCCTACCGCGCCCGCGATTGGGACGCAGCCGACAAGGGGCGGCGTCTGGATCATGTCTGGGCCACGCAGGATATCTCGAACGCAGGGCACTCCAGCCGCGTTCTGCGCGATGCGCGCGGGTGGGAGAAACCCAGTGACCACGCGCCGGTCTTTGCGACATTCGACCTTTGACCCTGTAACTCTCCCCTTGGTTTCTTCCCTTTGCAGTTGCATATAGGGGCCAAATTCGAACGAAAGAGTGAATGCCATGGACCTTCTGAACGCCGCAGCCGGACCTGATACCGCCGATCTGATCAAGGACGGATCCGAGGCCACCTTTATGGCCGATGTCGTCGAGGCCTCGCAGGAAATCCCGGTAATCGTAGATTTTTGGGCACCCTGGTGCGGACCGTGCAAAACGCTTGGGCCGCTGCTGGAGGAAGCCGTGACCGCCGCCAAAGGGGCGGTGAAGATGGTTAAGATTAATGTGGATGAGGCACAGATGATCGCCTCGCAAATGCGCGTTCAGTCGATCCCGACCGTATACGCGTTCTACAAAGGTCAACCGGTCGACGGGTTTCAGGGTGCCGTTCCAGGGTCCGAGATCAAGGCGTTTGTGGACCGAGTGATTGAGGCCGCCGGTGGTGAAAGCCCCGGGGGGCAGCTGGATGACGCTGTTCTGGCCGCCGAAGAAATGCTGGCCGATGGCGCAGCTGTGGATGCCGCACAGACCTTTTCCGCCATTCTGGGGGAAGACCCGAACCACGCCGCCGCTTATGGCGGTCTGGTGCGCGCCCATATTGCAGCAGGCGATCTGGAGCAGGCCGAGGCCATTTTGAACGGCGCACCCGCAGAGATTTCAACCTCGGCTGAGGTTGAAGCAGCCCATGCCCAGCTTGAACTGGCGAAGCAAGCGGCCGATGCAGGCCCAGTGGGTGAGCTAAAAGCAGCGGTCGAGGCGGATGCCGACAATCATCAGGCGCGGTTCGATCTTGCGCAGGCGCTGCACGCCAATGGTGAAGTTGAAGAGGCTGTAGCGCAATTGTTGGAACTGTTCCGCCGCGACCGCGAGTGGGATGACGGTGCCTCAAAGGCGCAACTGTTCACCATTTTCGACGCGCTGAAGCCCAATGATCCGATTGTTCTGAACGGGCGGCGCAAGCTCAGCTCGATGATATTTGCCTAATTCCTGATCAGGGCTACACTCGGGTACATGATGCATCCCGCTGACCTGCCGGAGACGGTATCCGTTTTCCCATTGCCCGGGGCGCTTTTGCTGCCCCGGTCTCGCTTGCCGCTACATATTTTTGAGCCGCGCTACCTGCAAATGCTGGACGACGCGCTGAAAACACCTGAACGGCTGATCGGCATGATCCAGCCGAATCCGTGTCAGTCTAACGAAAGCAAACTGCATCAAATCGGCTGTGCCGGGCGTGTGACGCAGTTCTCTGAAACCGAAGACGGTCGGTACCTGATCACACTGTCCGGCGTCTCGCGTTTTCGGATCAAGTCCGAGTTGGATGCGTTTACGCCTTATCGCCGTTGTGCTGTTTCATGGGACGGGTTCGACCGCGATCTTGGCAAGGCCGAAGCGGACAATGCGTTCGACCGCTCGCGGTTTTTGAATCTGCTTGAACGGTTTTTTTCGTCGCGCCAATTATCGACCGATTGGGAAACCTTAAAAGACGCCGATGATGAGTTGTTGGTGAATTCACTGTCGATGCTGCTGGATTTCGATCCCGAAGAAAAACAGGCTCTGCTTGAAGCACCTTGCCTTCGTACGCGCCGCGAGACATTGGTGACGTTGATTGAATTCGCCATGCGCGGCGGATCGAGCGAGGAAAAACTGCAATGACCGAAGCCGAACACCCTTTTGATCGCCATATGCTTGAGGCTCTGATCTGCCCACAAACGCACACCACGCTGCATTATGATGCCGAAAAGCAGGAACTGGTTTCAAAGGCTGCCAACCTGGCCTTTCCGATCCGCAACGGTATCCCGGTGATGCTGGTGGATGAAGCCCGGCAACTTGACTAAATCGCGCGCCCTTGCAGAAGTTTCGGCAGATCTCCGGTCAGCCCGGCGGCCTCACGTACAAAGCCGCGACGTAGTCCGGGGATCGAGCCGACGATCTCCATCCCGATGTCGCGCCCGAAGCGCAGAATGGGGTTGTCGTTGGAAAACAGCTTGTTGAACACATCTGTCGCCATGGCAAGCGCTGCCGTGTCGAACCGACGCCATTCCTGGTAACGTTCCAAAACCAATACCGAACTGATATCCTCGCCGCGCCGTCCAGCCAGTGTCAGAACTTCCGCCAAAGCGCCTACGTCGCGAAGACCTGCATTCAAACCCTGACCTGCGATTGGGTGCATGCCGTGGGCGGCGTCGCCTACCAGCGCCATACGGTCACCAATAAAGGAATTGGCGATGGTCAGGTTCAACGGATAGGTGAACCGGTCACCCTGAAGGCGGATGTCACCCAGAAAATCACCAAATCGCGGGCGCAATACCTGCAGGTAATCCGCCTCGGGCATGGCGTTGATGCGTTTGGCCATTTCAGAGCGTTCGCTCCAGACGATCGAGCTGCGATTGCCGGTCAGCGGCAGAATCGCCAAGGGGCCGGGGGGCATGAAGAACTGATGCGCCACGCCGTTATGGGGCAGCTCATGCTCGATAGCACAGACCAGCGCGGTCTGGCCGTAGTCCCAACCGGTGCGCTTGATCCCAGCACGCGCGGCGGTGCCACTACGGCGCCCGTCACAGCCAACCAACAATCCGCCGGTCAGGGTTGTGCCATCATCCAGCGTCAGCGTTACGCCGGTATCATCAGAGGCCTGCGCGACAACGGTTTTGCCGCTGATCTGCGTGATGCTGTCCTGTTCGGCCATGGCATCCAGAAACGCGCGGCGCAGGTGGCGGTCTTCGACCATGTAACCCATCGGGCCTTCTTCAATCTCGGCATGGTCAAAATGCAGGAAAAAAGGGGATGGACCAGCGCCGGAATGGCCATCAGTGACCTTGATCTCAAGCATGGGCTGGGCACGGTCTGCCACCTTGTCCCAGATGCCAACCGCATCCAGCAGCCGCTGCGAGGCCAGCGCCAGCGCATAGGCGCGCCCGTCAAAAGCCGCGTTTTTCCGGGCTTTTTTGGCCAATGCGTCGATGACGGTGACAGAATGCCCTGTCTGGGCCAGCGCCAAGGCAAGGGCCGGGCCGTTCAGGCCGCCGCCTACGATCAGGATATCCGAGTTGTGTTCCATGGCCTGCAATATGCGCGCCCTTTCGGGATTGTCCATGTGCGGTCCTGTCGCTACCGTCCCTCAAAGTGCTTTTTTTGCAAGGGGGCAGGGATGCAGGACTGGCTGACCATGACGGCGTGTGATCTGGGTCGGGGTATCGGCATGGGACAGATTGATCCGGTTGAACTGACCGAGACCTATCTGGCCGCTATCGACGCGCATCCGCACCGTGACAGGATGTATGCCCGCGTTACGCATGATCGTGCTAGGGCCGAGGCACAGGCTGCGCAGGAGCGCGCCAATCTGGGCCTGCGGCGGTCCCTGCTGGATGGTGTGCCGATCAGCTGGAAAGATCTGTTCGACACCGCCGGCACCGCGACTGAGGCAGGCTCGGCCTTGCTGAAAGGTCGGGTGCCCGAAATGGACGCGGTCGTTGTGCGTAACGCCACCGCCATGGGCACGGTCTGTCTGGGCAAGACGCATATGAGCGAGCTGGCTTTCTCAGGCCTTGGCCTGAACCCGATCACTGGCACGCCCCCATGCATTGACGATGAAGACGCTGTATCCGGAGGCTCTTCTTCCGGCGCGGCGGCATCGGTGGCCTGGGGGCTTGCCGCCTGTGGGATCGGTTCGGATACGGGCGGGTCAGTGCGCATTCCAGCGGCCTGGAACAATCTGGTCGGGCTGAAAACCACCGCCGGGCGCGTCAGCCTTGAAGGTACAGTGCCCTTGTGTCTGCGGTTCGACACTGTTGGTCCACTGACCCGCTCAGTCGAGGACGCGGCTCAGATGCTGGCCTTGCTCGAGGGGCGCTCTCCACCGGATCTTCGCGGTGCCAGCCTGAAAGGCCGCCGCTTTGCCAATCTTCAGACTGTGGCGCAGGACGACCTGAGGGATGAACCGCGTAAGGCCTTTGAGGATGGGTTGCAAAAACTCACCGAGGCAGGCGCCGAGATCGTTCCGCTGGACGTCCCCGAGCTGCACGACGCCATGGCGCTGTCCGGCATTCTGTACACGACCGAAGCTTATGGGTTGTGGCGCGATGTGATCGAAGCCAACCCTGACGCCATGTATCCCGAGATACTGGAGCGGTTTCGGTCGGGTCAAAACGCGACCGGTGCCGATTACATCGCGGCCTGGTCCAGGCTGAAAGCCTGTCGGGCTGCATGGGATGCCGCCACATCCGGGTTTGATGCGGTGCTTGCGCCGACAGCGCCCATTTTGCCGCCGAATCTGGATCGGTTGATGAATGACCATGACTACTATGTCACGGAAAATCTGTTGGCGCTGCGCAACACCCGTATTGGCAATCTGATGGGACTTGCTGCACTGACACTGCCGACCGGAATACCCGGGTGTGGCGTGATGATGATGGGATATCCGGGGTCAGAAGAGGCCCTGCTAAGGCTGGGATCAGCGGCCGAGACGGCGTTGGCCTGAATGCCACAATCCCCTGATTCGCCACCTCTTTGTCTGGACGAAACCGGGTGCGATCTGTAGTCTGCCTGTAAAACGGGGCGGAATGATCCCGGTATTGAGGCAGTAGTTATGAATTTTCCCGAACGGTTTTCGGACCTACCGGAATATGCATTCCCGCGTTTGCGCACCCTGTTGGATCACCACCAGTCGGGTGGTGAAGTGATTCACATGACCATTGGCGCGCCGATGCATGATTTTCCGGCGTGGGTCACCGATGTGATCACAGAAAACGCCGCCGGGTTTAAAGGATACCCGCCCAACGAAGGGTCGCCCGAGTTGCGGTCGGCGATTACTGACTGGATTGATCGCCGCTATGGCGTTTCGATGGACCCTGACACCAACGTGATGGCGTTGAATGGCACGCGCGAAGGATTGTACAACGCCGCGATGGCGCTGTGCCCCGAGCAGAAAAACGGTGAAAAGCCCGTCATTCTGTGCCCGAATCCATTCTACCAGGTCTATATGGTGGCCTCACTGTCGGTTCGTGCCGAGCCTGTATTCGTATCTGCAACTGCCGCCACAGGTCACTTGCCGAACTATTCGGGGCTACCGAAGGACGTTCTGAACCGCACCGTGGCGGCCTATATCTGTTCTCCCGCCAATCCGCAGGGCGCAGTCGCCTCGCGCGACTATTGGGTCGAACTGATCCAACTGGCCGAAACCTATGATTTCCGCATCTTCGCGGATGAATGTTATTCCGAGATTTACCGCGACACGGCACCAACCGGTGTGCTGACCGTCGCGCAGGAACTTGGGGCCGATCCGGAGCGGATCACCTTGTTCAATTCACTGTCGAAGCGGTCCAATCTGGCTGGTCTGCGCTCGGGCCTGATCGCCGGTGGTCCCGAGACCATCAAGAGGGTCAAGCAGTTACGCAACTACGCCGGTGCGCCTTTACCGCTACCTTTGCAGGCTGCCGCCGCAAAAGTTTGGGCAGATGAGGCACATGTTGTAGAGAACCGCGCGCTGTATCAGGAAAAATACACGATCGCGGATGAGGTTTTCGCGGGCGTGCAGGGCTATATGCCACCCGAAGCCGGTTTTTTCCTGTGGCTGCCGGTCGAAAATGGCGAGGAAACCGCACTAAGGCTGTGGCAGGAAACCGGTGTTCGGGTTCTGCCTGGTGCATATCTTTCTCAAGGTGATCCGGGGCAAAACCCGGGCGAACAATTTATCCGGGTCGCAATGGTGGCCCCAAAAACAGAGTTGCGGCAGGGGCTGATTACGCTCCGCGACTGCATCTATTCGTGAGGTACGAGGGCAAAATGGCATCATATAACGCGCGCAACCGCGATCCATTGCTGGACAGTACGACTCAGGCCGCCATCGAACGGCGCAGCAAGGAACTGATCGGGATCGCTCTGATCCTGCTAGGGCTGGCATCAGCCGCGATGATCTGGTCCTACACGCCGGATGATCCGAACTGGATGGTGTCGACAGACGCGCCGGTGCAGAACTGGATGGGGCGGATCGGGGCGTCGATCGCTGCGCCGCTGTTCATGATCGTCGGATGGGGCAGTTGGAGCATCGCGTTGGTGGTGATTGGCTGGGGCATACGCTTTGCCGGGCACTTCGGCGAGGAACGCGCAGTGGCCCGCCTTATCTTTGCTCCGATCTGGATTGCCATCGTTTCCGTTTATGCCGCGACTTTGGTGCCGGGTGAGGCATGGCGCACGACCCACAGCTTTGGTCTGGGGGGCTTGTTTGGCGATACCGTCATGGGTGCGTTGCTGACACTGCTGCCTATATCGTCACATTTCATGGTCAAACTTATGTCGCTGGCGATGGCAGCTGGCATGCTGGTGCTGGGTACATTTGTCCTTGGGTTCACAAAAGCCGACGTGCGCAAAGGCACGTGTGCCTTCTTGTTGGGCCTTGTGATGTCCTATGACATGTTGATGAACCTCTTGGGTCGCAGTGCGTCGGTGACCGCACAGGCGGCACGAGATCGCCGGGCACAGTGGGAAGAGCGCAAGGCCATCCGCGCAGAGGCCAACGACGCGGTGTTTGACGATGATATGGCGTATGCCGATCCGATGTTCGAAGAGCCGGATTTCGAAGAGCCCGAACCAGCAAAACCCGGTCTGCTGGCGCGGATGCCAAGCCTGATCCGCCGCGCCGATCCCATGCCGGAACCTGAACTGGTCGCTCGCGAACCGGTTGCCGGATTCGATGAAATGCCGGGTGAAGATCGTATTAAGTCCAAGATTTCCGCAGCCGTACGCAATCGCAAAGTGGCCGCGGGTGAAGTGGCGCCAGAGGTCGATCCAACCCTGCCATTGACCAAAGGGCGTGGCCGGGGGCCGGACCCGTTGATTTTGAACGCCAGAGGCGGAGAGGAGCTTCCCCCCGAGCCGCCGATGACATTGGACGATCTGCCGCCTGAGCCGATGCTGACAGCAGAGCCAGAACCCGAGTGGCAGCAGGAACCCCTGCATCATGATTTTGCGCCTGAGCCCGTCTATGAGGATGAGGCGGTATTTGAAGACGCAACCGAACCCGAACCGGCCCCGCGCCCTGCGATGAAAATTCCAGTGGCCGAACCGCGCAAGCCCGTGGTGGCACAGCCCGTGCGCCGCACCCCTGCGCCGTCGCGTCGTGCCCAGGCCGAAGCACAGCCTGGGCTGTCCTTTGAAGACCGGCATTCGGACTTTGAGCTGCCGCCTTTGAGCTTGCTGTCCAACCCTTCCAGCATTCAGCGCCATCACCTCAGCGATGAGGCATTGGAAGAAAACGCGCGGATGCTGGAAAACGTGCTGGACGACTATGGCGTCAAGGGTGAGATCACCAGCGTCCGCCCCGGTCCGGTTGTCACCATGTACGAACTAGAGCCTGCTCCGGGCCTGAAAGCCAGCCGGGTTATCGGTCTGGCCGATGATATCGCGCGCTCGATGTCGGCACTGTCGGCACGTGTTTCGACCCTGCCGGGTCGCTCGGTGATCGGGATCGAACTGCCGAATGAAAACCGCGAGATGGTGGTGCTGCGCGAAATCCTTGCCAGCCGTGATTTTGGTGATGGCAACCACGCGCTGCCACTGGCGCTGGGCAAGGATATCGGCGGCGAATCCATGGTCGCAAACCTGGCTAAGATGCCCCACTTGTTGATTGCGGGGACAACCGGCTCCGGTAAGTCGGTTGCGATCAACACCATGATCCTATCGCTGCTATATAAGCTGACACCGGACGAATGTCGCCTGATCATGATCGACCCCAAGATGCTGGAACTGTCCGTCTATGATGGCATTCCGCATCTGCTGTCGCCCGTTGTGACCGACCCGAAAAAGGCGGTTGTCGCCCTGAAATGGGTCGTGGGCGAGATGGAAGACCGCTATCGCAAGATGTCCAAGATGGGCGTGCGCAACATCGCGGGTTACAATGGTCGCGTGAAGGACGCGTTGGCCAAGGGCGAGATGTTCAGCCGCACCGTGCAGACCGGGTTCGACGATGAAACCGGCGAGCCAACGTTCGAGACAGAAGAGTTCGCGCCCGAAGCGATGCCATACATCGTCGTGATTGTTGATGAGATGGCCGACCTGATGATGGTCGCGGGCAAAGAGATCGAGGCCTGTATCCAGCGACTGGCGCAGATGGCAAGGGCCTCGGGTATTCACCTGATCATGGCCACGCAGCGCCCCTCGGTCGATGTGATTACCGGTACGATCAAGGCGAACTTCCCAACCCGGATTTCGTTCCAGGTGACCTCGAAAGTCGACAGCCGCACTATTCTGGGCGAAATGGGGGCCGAGCAACTGCTGGGGCAGGGCGACATGCTGTATATGGCAGGTGGCGCCAAGATCACCCGTTGCCACGGCCCGTTTGTTTCGGACGAGGAAGTCGAGGAAATCGTCAACCACCTGAAACAGTTCGGCCCACCGGACTATGTAAACACCGTACTGGACGGCCCATCTGAGGATAAAGCCGACAACATCGATGCCGTATTGGGCCTCAACACCGGTGGCAACACCAACGGGGAAGACGCGCTATACGATCAGGCGGTGGCGATTGTGATCAAGGATCGCAAATGCTCGACCTCGTACATTCAGCGGAAACTTGCCATTGGCTACAACAAAGCTGCGCGACTTGTTGAGCAAATGGAAGATGAAGGCGTTGTTTCGTCGGCAAATCATGTCGGGAAACGCGAAATCCTCGTACCCGAACAATAGGATATTTAATAACAAGGGCAGAGCGCTTATCTGGGAACTTATGAAACAGATTGCCTTTGCCCTTGCTTTGACACTCGCCGCGCCTGCGGCCTGGGCGGCTGATAAGCTGCCGTTGTCCCAAATCTCAAACTACCTCAATGGCCTCAAAACCGTTGAGACCACGTTTACACAAGTCAACGATGACGGCTCGCTGAGCACCGGAAAGCTGTGGATAGAACGCCCCGGTAAGATGCGGTTCGAATATGACCCGCCCAACAGCGCTGTGGTTCTGGCGCGCGCAGGTACGGTGCAGATCTTTGATCCGAAATCGAACCAGCCGCCGGAACAGTATCCGCTAAAACGTACGCCGTTGTCGCTTGTGCTGGCGCGCAACGTCAATCTGGGACAGGCGAATATGGTGGTGGCCCATGATTTTGACGGGACGGCCACGGTTGTTACCGCTCGGGACCCAAAAAATCCCGAATCCGGCCGGATTGAACTGATGTTTACGGGGGACCCGATCGAGCTGCGCAAATGGGTCATTCACGACAATGCCGGCAGTCAGACTACCGTTCTGCTGGGGCAGCTGAGTGCCGGCGGAAATCTCAGCAACGATCTGTTTTCCAGATCAAAAAGAAGCGGGTCAGGCAATCGCTGACCCGAACTCCTGTCAGTAGCGGCAATTGGCCAGCTGCGCCTGATAGAGCTTGGCGCGTGCATCCACGTCATTGGCGACGTTCAACAGCCAGGATTTGCTGTTATGGCTGCCACGGGCAAAGCCGGTGTGCCCCTCGTGATACGCCAGATACTGGTTGCGCGTATCTGTGGGATGAATACCGTTCCGCTGTTGGCTTTTGTTCATGTACCAGCCGATGAAATCTGACGCATCGCGGATGCGGTCCCGCTTGGCGCGGCGTTTGCCGGTTTCCTTGCGATATTCATCCCAGGTGCCGTCCAGCGCCTGGCTGAAACCGTAGGCGCTGCTTTGACGGCCCATCGGGATCACACCCAGAACGTATTGGTGCGGCGTACGTGCGTCGTGTTTGTAGCGGCTTTCCTGATAGATCGTCGCCATCTGAACGTGAATTGGGACGCCCCATTTCCGTTCGGTGCTTTTGAACGCCTTGATAAAATCAGGCCGTTCGCGCGCAATGCTGCACGCGTCATTCAATCTGCTCGGTGGCTGTTTGGACCCGCCACCGCAGGATGCCAAAAGCAGCACCCCGAAGAGTACGAAAAGAATTCTGCTCATGTGCCTCGTACCTTTTTTCTTTATTCTAGCGCAAATTGAGCCTTTAGGAAATCACAATCGTCATAGAACAATGGCTATAATTATAGGCAAAGCGCCTACGCTTAGCACAGTTGACACCATGACCATCCCTGCAACCGCGTCCGAATCCGCGTCGAACCGCTCGGCCAGCAGGTACGATGTAACCGCGACTGGAGTGCACATCTGCAGAACCAATACTCCAAAGGCGGTTGAGTCCAGATCAAAGAATCGGGCTATTGCCCAGCCGAGCGCGAAGCAGACCAGCAGCTTCAGGACGGACAGCCAGATCGCCTGACCCAATTTGCGCGTCGTCAGCCTGGCAATTGCCACGCCGACTGTAATCAACATCATGGGGATGGCCATTTGGCCTAGCAGCTCTAGCATATTGGTCAGGAACAGTGGCGTTTCCCAGTCTTGCCATAGGAATAAGGCCCCAAGCAGGGTTGCCCAAACCATCGGTTCGCGCGCAACTTTGCCGAATCCACCCTTTCCAGCGACGAGGTAAATTCCATAGGTGAACGAAAACAGGGCGGTAATTGCCAGGAAAATGACTGCAAAACCCAGACCTGCCTGACCAAACGCAAAAATGCACAGCGGCAGGCCCAGATTTCCGGTATTGCCAAAAATCAGTGGCGACAGGTATGTCCGACGGTCCAGGTTTGAAAGTCGAACGAAAACGCCAAAGGCCACGGCAAGGCCAATATGACCCGCGATTGCGGCCAGTGTGAAGCGGGTCAACTCTCCTGCCGGGATCTCGGTTTGCATCAGCGCAACAAAGATCAGGCTGGGCACGGCAAGTGTCACGGCAAGGCGCGTCACAAACTCCAAACGGTACTCAAAACCAAGTTTGACCCAAGTGAATCCAATGCCCGCCAGCAGAAAAACCGGCGCCACAATTTCGAACACTGTCAGTAAGATGTTCACAGACTGTTTCCTTTAATTTCCGATCAATGATTGGCATTCCGGCCCGGAAAGAGGTAGTAAGATCTCTGGGGGCTAAGATAATGCTGAAGACAAATGCCAAGTACCGCCTGGGACAGGTGGTCCGCCATAAAAAGCATCCCTTCCGAGGGGTGGTTTTTGACGTGGACCCGGAATTTTCCAACACAGAAGAGTGGTATCAGGCCATTCCCGAGGATAGCCGCCCCATCAAGGATCAGCCGTTTTATCATCTGCTCGCAGAAAACGACCAATCCTTCTATGTGGCTTATGTTTCAGAACAAAATCTGATTGCGGACCAATCCGGGGAACCGGTTGAGCATCCTGATATTCCTGACATGTTCGGTCCTTTCGAGAATGGCGCGTACCCGCTGCACTTTAATTTGAACTAAGTGATTTGGTGCGCCAGATTGCGCGCCCGGGTGGTCAATAACCTAACGCACAACCGTCTTTTCTGGGATCACTTGCGCCTTCCAGGACACCATCTGTGCGGATTCGGATTGCTTGCGCTCCGCCAAGTGGCGTTTCTGGAACCTGAACGTTGTGCCCAAAATCGCTCAATTGTTGAGATGTGCTGGGCGGAATTCCGCGTTCAAGTTTCAGAACGCCGCCGTCTGCAAAGGCGCGCGGGGCGTCCATACAGGCCTGCAAACCCAACCCATGATCCGTGAGGTTGGACAACAGGCGTGCATGGCCTGTTGGTTGAAAAGCTCCGCCCATCACGCCAAATGGCATGAGCACACGGCCATCCTGTTTGAGCATACCGGGAATGATCGTGTGCATCGGGCGTTTGCCCGGGCCAAGCTCGTTTGAGTGACCGGCGCTCAGGTTGAAGCCTGAGCCGCGGTTTTGCAGCAAAATCCCGTATTTTTCCGATGCGATGCCAGACCCAAAGCTGTGAAATATGGAATAGATCAGCGAAACGGCCATCCGATCCCGGTCAACAACCGTAATATAGACCGTGTCCTTGTGAATGGACTCGGTTAGTGGGGCCGCCGCTGGCATGGCGCGCTTGGGGTCAATCAACGCGGCCAGCTTATTCGCCACGCTCTGGTCGAGGAATCGTTCAGCGTGGGTTGTGTGATCGGGGTCCGCAATGAACCGATTGCGCGCGTCATAAGCGAGTTTCGAGGCCTCGGCCTCTAGATGGATGAGTTCTGGGCCAAATGGGTCAAGACCGGCCAGATCGAAGTTCTTTAGGATGTTCAAAAGCAGGATTGCAGTCGCACCTTGGCCGTTTGGCGGGTGTTCGACAAGATCGATGCCGTTGTAGTTTCCGCTGACAGGCTGGGATTTTGTGCATTGCGTGGCTAGAAAATCCTCGGCCGTGTGAACACCACCCAATGCTGTTAGGGCGTCAATCATATCCTGTGCAATTTCACCGGCATAAAAGGCGTCACGACCATTGCGTGCAATCTGGCGCAGAACCTCGGCTTGCCCTGGCGCGCGAAAGACCTGACCTGTTTTCGGCGCTTCGCCGTCAGCCAGGTAATGCCTGCGCGCTGCCCCCTGCAGCGTGTCAGCCCCCGTTTTCCAATCATAGGCGACCCGGGGTGCGACCGGGACACCGGCCTCGGCATAGTGAATGGCAGGTGCCAGTATCTCATCCAGCCCAAGCCTGCCCTCGGTTTCTGCCAGATGGCAAAAGGCATCAATCGCACCGGGAATGGTCACCGCATCGGGTGTGTTCAACGGCACTGTATCCAGCCCCTCAGCCCGCAACTTGTCCGCATTGGCAGCCGCCGGCGCGTGCCCGGATCCGTTCAGGGCGCGTATCTGATCTTCGCCTGCGCGGTTGAACAGGACAAAGCAATCGCCGCCGATGCCCGTCATCTGCGGCTCGCAAATGCCCAGCAGCACAGCGCCTGCGATGGCGGCGTCCATGGCGTTGCCGCCTTGCTGCAGGATATTTACGGCAACTTGCGCGGCCAGAGGATGCGATGTGGCGCACATTCCCTCGGTCGCCAGAACTTCGGACCGACCTGGAGTGTGAAAATCCCGCATAGCTTTGTCTTCCCCTTTTGAACACGCCGAACGTAAAGCGCAGTCAGGGATTGTCTAGTCACATCAGCGGGAAGGGAGATCCTCGACGCCGTTCACTGGGTGGGGGCTGTGACACTAGGCGCCGAGGGAAGCTATCTGAGCTACAAATATCTTTTTGCCCTTTGTTTGCGGCGCGCCAATGGTGCGA
This sequence comes from Ruegeria atlantica, assembly GCF_001458195.1. Classification (GTDB taxonomy): domain Bacteria; phylum Pseudomonadota; class Alphaproteobacteria; order Rhodobacterales; family Rhodobacteraceae; genus Ruegeria; species Ruegeria atlantica. Next base: position 100,840 of record NZ_CYPU01000074.1, read on the forward strand.
TCAGGGCCTTTATGTGGCCTTTTTGGGGCCGGCGGAGGGGTTTGGGAAGTCAAACCGCAGCGACAACCGGTTGCAGCCATTGCGATGTTCATAGCGAATGTCGCTGGTCAGTTCGTGGATCAGGAACCAGCCAAACCCGCCTTCGGGCAACTCGTCGAGTGCCGATCCCAAAGGCGCGGGCACACCATCGGGCAGGCGAAATCCAGGCAAAGGAGTCCCGGTGTCAGAGATCAGAATGTCCAGCCAATTTTGGTGCAGCCGACAATGCACCTGGACCTTGGCCGGGGTGACGCCCGCATAGGCATGCTCGACCACATTGTTGATCGCCTCGGCCAGAGCGATTTTCACGTCGCTTGCCTTGTGCGGCGGTAGGCCCTGCGCCTCCAGCCCTTTGCTTAGCTGGGCGATACCAACACTGGCTTCGGCTTCAGTTGCAGTAAAGCTCAAATCCAAGCAGTTCCCGTTCCCCATCGACATCGTGCCTATTCAATCCGTGAAGTCATTCCGCCGGCGGTGCCAGAGCGTCGGCCAAGGTAGGATAGAGGTTGAAAACCGTATCCATGCGGGTCAGCCGAAACACCTTTTCGACAAACGGGTGTAACCCGGCCAAATCCAACCTGCGGTCACTGCCCAGTTGTTTCATCGACGCGACGATGGCCCCAAGGCCGCTTGAATCGATAAATTCGACCCCCGTCAGGTCCAGAACAACGCGCGGCGCGCCACCGTCGGCCACATTGCGCATGTCTTCCTTGAACTGAATGGCCATTGCGGCATCAATCCTGTCCGAATGCACGGTAATGATCTGCGTCGTGTCTGTTATCTTACTGGTCAGGGCCATGCGCACGGGCTCTCTAAACTGAAAATCACTCGTAGAAATACGCTAGACGACAATTCTTACCATTCTGTATCCATTCCAGTAGAAAAGCGAAGGAGCATCCAGATGAAGCAAGTCGTTATCGCCGGCGCGGCGCGGACCCCGATGGGTGGGTTTCAGGGGATGTTCGATACCGTGACAGCGGCCGATCTGGGCGGCGACGCCATCAGGGCAGCGTTGCAAGGGGCCGGTACTGAAACCGTTGACGAAGTCCTTATGGGATGTGTTTTGCCTGCCGGGCAGGGGCAGGCGCCCGCGCGCCAGGCCGGTTTTGCGGCAGGGTTGGGCGAAGACGTTCCCGCGACAACGCTGAACAAAATGTGCGGATCGGGCATGAAAGCGGCGATGATGGCCTATGACCAGATCGCTTTAGGGCATGCCGATACAATGATCGCAGGCGGGATGGAGAGCATGACGAACGCGCCATACCTTTTACCCAAAATGCGCGAAGGCGCGCGATTGGGTCATGCGCAGGCAATGGATCATATGTTCCTGGATGGGCTCGAGGACGCCTATGACAAAGGTCGCCTGATGGGCACATTCGCCGAAGACTGCGCCGAGGCCTATCAGTTCACGCGCGAAGCGCAGGACGAATATGCGCTGCGTTCATTGTCAAATGCGCTGGCCGCACAGGAAAACGGCGCATTCGCGGATGAAATCACGCCGGTTACGGTCCGCACCCGAAAGAGTGAGGTCACGCAGGCCACGGATGAACAGCCGCTTTCGGCGCGGCCCGAGAAGATCCCGACGCTCAAACCGGCGTTTCGGAAGGATGGCACTGTCACGGCGGCAAACTGTTCTTCGATATCGGACGGTGCCGCTGCATTGGTGCTGGCATCCGAGAACGCAGCCCATGCGCAGGGTCTGACTGTTCGTGCCCGTATTGTCGGCCACGCTAGCCATGCGCAGGCACCGGGGCTGTTTACGACGGCACCTGTTCCGGCCGCGCAGAAACTGCTGACCAACATCGGCTGGTCGAAAGAAGATGTCGATCTGTGGGAGGTCAACGAAGCCTTTGCGGTCGTGCCGATGGCGTTCATGCACGAAATGGGTCTGCCCCGCGATATCGTCAACGTGAACGGCGGGGCTTGCGCACTTGGACATCCGATCGGTGCGTCGGGTGCGCGGATTATAGTCACGCTGCTGAACGCGTTGGAAAAGCGAAACCTGAAACGCGGGGTGGCGGCGATCTGCATCGGCGGCGGCGAAGGAACGGCGATCGCCATCGAACGCGTTTGACGCTTCACCTTTTTCCAAATACTCCGGTGCAAACGTGCCACGAGTTCTGACATGACAGCTGATTATAATACACTTGCCAAAACCATCGCAGCCCTGACCGAGGGGGAAACCGATGACGTGGCCCTGATGGCTACAGTCGCTTGCGAAGTGCATCATTCCGATGATCGATTTGACTGGACAGGCTTCTACCGTGTCACCGAGCCGGGGCTTTTGAAGATTGGACCTTATCAAGGTGGGCACGGCTGTCTGGTCATCCCGTTCGACCGCGGTGTCTGTGGCGCTGCCGCCCGTACGGGCGAGGTACAGTTGGTGCCGGATGTGGATGCGTTTCCGGGCCATATCGCCTGCGCATCTTCGACCAGATCCGAGGTGGTGCTGCCTGTGCACAACGCCGCCGGTGACGTCATTGCGGTGTTCGATATCGACAGTGATCAACCCAACGCGTTCAATGAACAAGACGCAAGGCAACTGAGCGGAATTCTGTCCAGCGTATTCGCCAAGTAAAAATGGCCGGGGGCGTACCCCCGGCCATATTGATTAGTGTGTGCTTCCTATTAGGTGCTCAGAAGCTTGGCTTTCTGCGCTGCAAATTCCTCATCCGTCAGAACGCCTTTTTCCTTGAGCGCTGCAAGCCGTTCCAGCTCATCCGCGGCGGATACGGTTGCGACTGAGCGGATATAGTCCTTTTGCGCCTGTTCGATCTGGCTCATGGCCTCGGCATTGTGCTGGTGCATCTTGTCGCCGCGGACGATCAGGTAAGCCAGAACGCCCATCCATGGAATCAGGATGACAAAGGCGATCCAGACTGCCTTTCCACCGCCGCTTAGGTCCTTGGAGCGGAAGACATCGGCCACAACCGAAATCATCACCCAGAACCAGGCCACCATCAGAAACAGCCAGAAGATTGACCAGACTATGTCGAAGAAACCGATGCCGTTGTCCATTTGTCATTCAACCCTTTGCGAATGCGTAAGAATAATCATATTCAGATAGAATGGGAGTGTAGCAGACAGTTTTCCAAATGGTTAGCAACTAATCCTTGATGGAAATCTCGCGCTAGACCAGGCTGGGCAATTCCAAGGCCGCCAGAAGATAGGCCAGGACAGCCTGAGCGCCGAAAATCCCGAAGATGTAGTATGAAAACAGCCGCTTGCGGGTTTTGTGTCTGAAAATCCACCGCCCCAGCAATGCGCCTGGACTGCCGCCCAGCGCCGCCAGCCGCAATAGTTTTCGTTCAGGGATACGCCCTTTCCGCCATCTTGCCCGCAGCTTATCCCAGCCAAAGGCAAGCAAAGTCAGGGTGTTGACGACCCACAGATAAATCACCGCAATCCACATGGTTGACGGATATCCAAACAATGTCGTGGACCCAAGTGAAAAAAATCTTGGATTTTTCACGGAATCAATGCATCGTGAAAAACGAGGAAAAAATTTCACCAAACTTCGGAGCGTTCAGTGAACAGCCAAGCCCCGCACAGCGCCACACTCGGAGCCGATCTTCGGGCTTTGCGTAAGGCGCGTGGGTTGACGCTGACCGAGATCGCTGCACGTCTGGGCCGGTCTGTTGGTTGGCTTAGCCAAGTCGAGCGCGACAAGTCCGACCCCTCAATTTCCGACCTGCGCCAGATTGCCGAATGTCTGGGCGTGCCGATGTCGATGCTGTTCGCGCATTCCTCCGCTCCGGCAGATGAGCAGGGGTATGTGGTGCGCGCCGGAACGCGCCGCCCGATGGGGTCCGGTGAGGAAGGGTTGATCGAAGAACTGCTGTCGCCCGATCTGACCGATGATTTCGAAATGGTGCATTCCACGTTCAAGCCCCGATCGAAAATGCAAACTCCGGCCAACCGACCAACGCAGGAGGTAGGGTACATGGTGTCAGGGCGGTTGGAACTGACGATCAGTGGGCGCCAGTTTTCGGTCGGCCCCGGCGACAGCTTTCGGATCAAACATGAACCCTATCAATGGTCGAACCCCTATGATGAGCCCGCAGTGGCCGTCTGGGTTATCGCTCCGCCGGTGTACTGATGAGCTTTGAAGCCTGGACCATATTCGCGCTGTTTTGGGTGGTGTTCGTCACCACTCCGGGTCCGAATGCGGTAAACTGCATCTCGAACGGAATGAGCCTGCCGTTTCCCAAGGCGATGCTAGGTGTTTTGGCGATTCTGACGCAGGCCAGCACGTTTTTGATTCTGTCAGCACTAGGTGTGACCGCGTTGATCGCAGCCTCCCCAACCGGGTTTTTCATCGCCAAACTGGTTGGTGCAGGGTTCCTGATTTGGGTTGGGGTTCGCGGTTGGATGAATGCCACGCGTCCGGCACCAGTTACCGAACGCCCTGCGCGTCACGTGTATCTACACGCACTGGTGGTTGCGACGATCAATCCTAAAAGCGTGGCAGGGTATCTCGCCGCCTTTTCGCAATTTGTGCAACCGGATGTGCCGATCTGGCAGCAGATGGTCGTCATCATGCCCACGGCGCTGGTCATTACCACGCTCAGCTATACCGGGTTCACCCTGATGGGCACATTGATGGGCAAAGCGGCGCTGGGAGCGGTTTTCAACACTTGGGTGCGTCGTGCCATGGCCGCCTGTTTCATCATCTATGGCGTGTTGCTGGGTGCCAGCTCCACGCCCGCAGCTAGGGGGTAATCAGATGCAAAACGGTTCTTGCCTCTGCGGCGCAGTCGCGTTCACGATTGACGGAGAGCTTTCACAGCCTTCGGCCTGCCATTGCGGTCAATGCCGCAAGCAGTCCGGCCATGTTTGGTCTTCGACCTGGACACATCAGGATCACTTGAGCTTCACCGCCAGCGATACGCTGACTTGGTTCCGCGCTTCGGACACCGCCCGCCGCGGTTTCTGCCGTTCCTGCGGCTCGTTCCTCTTCTGGCAGCACAATGACGAGGACACGATTTCAATTTCCATGGGAGCGCTCAGCGAGCCCACGGGTCTAACGCTCTCGAAGCATATTTTTGTCGCCGACAAGGGCGATTACTACGACATCACAGACGATCTGCCCCAACGGGCACAGTAACAAGGATCAAGACCAATGAGCGATTTTCCTACAAAAGCCCGCGTGGTTGTTATCGGTGGCGGTGTGGTGGGGGCCTCCTCGCTGTACCATCTGGCCAAGAAGGGCTGGACTGATTGTGTTCTGCTGGAAAAGAACGAACTGACCGCTGGCTCGACTTGGCACGCGGCGGGTAACGTTCCGACGTTCTCGAATTCCTGGGCGATCATGAACATGCAGCGGTACTCAACCGAGCTGTATTCGCGTTTGGGCGAAGAGGTCGACTATCCGATGAACTACCACGTTTCAGGCTCGATCCGTCTTGCGCACAGCAAGGAGCGGATGCAAGAGTTCGAACACGCCATGGCGATGGGACGCTATCAAGGCATCCCGATGGAGATGTGGACCCCGGAAGAAGCTAAAGAGCGCTATCCTTTTCTGGCGACGCACGATCTTGAAGGCGTTCTTTACGATCCCACCGATGGTGATATTGATCCGGCGCAGCTGACACAGGCACTGGCCAAGGGTGCCCGTGACATGGGCCAGAAGATCATCCGCTTTTGCCCGGCAACTGGCGTAACTCAGCACGACGACGGCATCTGGACCGTACACACCGACAAAGGCGATATAGCCTGCGACTATGTTGTGAACGCCGCTGGGTATTACGCGCAGCGCGTGGGAGAGTGGTTCAAGCCCTTTGGCGGCCGCACAGTTCCCGCGATGGTGATGAGCCACCAGTACCTGCTGACGGACGAAGTTCCAGAAATTGAAGAATGGTCCAAAGCGAACGGTGGTAAGAAATTGCCACTGCTGCGCGATGTGGATATCTCGTACTACCTGCGGCAGGAAAAGAATGGTTTCAACCTTGGTCCGTATGAGCCTAACTGCAAGGGCCACTGGATGACCGAAGACGACGCTATGCCCGAGGATTTCTCGTTCCAGCTGTGGAATGACGATCTCGACCGCATCGAAGACATCGTTACCGATGCGATGGAGCGGGTTCCGCTGATGGCAACCTCGGGTGTTGGCCGTGTCATCAATGGTCCGATCCCCTATGCACCGGATGGCCTGCCGCTGATCGGCCCAATGCCCGGTGTGAAAAACGCGTTCGAGGCACACACATTCACCTTCGGCATCGCTCAGGGCGGTGGTGCAGGAAAGGTGCTAGCCGAATGGATCGTCGATGGCGCGACCGAGTGGGACATGTGGGCTGTCGATCCGCGCCGCTACACCGATTACACAGATCAGGACTACTGCAACCAGAAGGGTCTGGAAGTTTATGGCAACGAGTACGCCATGCACTTCCCTCATCACGAATGGCCTGCCGCACGCGACAAGAAACTGTCGCCGGTGCATGACAAGGTCAAAGCGCTGGGCGGCGTGATGGGTGCCTATAACGGATGGGAGCGGGCCAACTGGTTCGCAAAGCCGGGCGACGACACGTCGCTTGATGCCACCCATACCTGGGGTCGGTCCGGCCCGTGGGAGCAGCGGATCAAAGAAGAATGCGAGGCCGTGCGAGATGATTGTGGAGTGCTGGATCTGCCAGGCTTCTCGCGCTTCATGGTCAAGGGAGAGGGCGCCGCTGAGGCGCTGCGCGGCCTCGCAACCGGAGGGTTGCCAAAGGTCGGCCGGATGAACCTCATCTACGTCTCCGATGACCGTGGTCGCATTCTGACCGAGATGTCATGTATCCGTCTTGGCGAGGACGAATTCGTCATGATCACCGCCGCCACCGCGCAATGGCATGACCGTGACATCCTGATGAACGCGATGCCTGCGAGTGTGTCGATCGAGGACGTGACCACAACACGCGACACTCTGATCGTCACGGGCCCGAAATCGCGCGAAACCCTGTCGAAGCTGACAGATGCCGATCTGACCACTGGTTGGCTGACCCACCAGTCCGCCACCGTTGCTGGCCAGCCCGCCTACCTGATCCGCGTCTCTTTTGCCGGTGAACTGGGCTGGGAAGTGCACGCCCTGAACGAGCATATGCCTGCGATCTATGACGCAATCGTCGACGCTGGTGCCAAGCCGTTCGGGATGTATGCCCTGAACTCACTGCGTATCGAAAAAGGCTATCGGGCATGGAAGGGCGACCTGTCGACCGACTACTCTCTGCTGGAAGGTGGGCTGGAGCGGTTCGTCAAACTCGACAAGCCGCAAGATTTCCCCGGCAAGGCTGCAATCCTGAACGAAAAGCAGCAGGGCGTGAAAAAGGCCTTTGTCACCATTACAGTGGATGCAGGAGACTGCGACGCGCCCTACATGTCCTGCATCTGGCAGAACGGCGAGATCGTGGGCGAGACCACTTCGGGCGCATGGGGTTACCGCGTCGGCAAGTCCATCGCGCTGGGCATGGTCAAGGCCGAGCTTGCCAATCCCGGCACCGAGCTTGAAGTCGAAATCTACGGCCAAAAGTGCCGCGCTGTGGTAGAGCAGGATCAGCCGCTCTGGGATCCTGAGAACGAGCGGTTGCGCGCTTAAACTCTCACGGAGACCACCATGAGCAAACGATACGCCAAACTGGGACCCGGTGAGGGTCCCAACTATGACTGGGAAAATGACCACACCTTTGTGAAAGTGTCTGGTCAGGACACCGATGGCGCATACACGCTCATGGAAGATAATCTGAAGGCCAGCTTCGCGCTTGGCCTTCATCGCCATGATACCCACGCCGAGACTTTCTACTTTCTGGAAGGCGCGGTGGATTTCTACGTTGATGGCGACTGGCATCGCTGTACTCCGGGCACAACCATGCATGTCCCGCCTGGAGTACCCCATGCGTGTCGCGTCGCTGATGGCGCGCCCGCCAGAATGCTGATGATCTTTCAGCCCTCGGGGTTTGACGGGTTTCTGGCTGAACTGGCAAAAATGACCGAGGCTGACTTTGCAGATGAGGCGAAAATGGCCGAGCTGAACGCGCGTTACGACATTGTGCCGATGGGGCCGGTTCCAGCCCATCCGGAAGACAGGGTCTAAAGATGACCACGCCCACGAAAATGTCCGGCGTTTACCTGACGCGCCACGGCGGTCCCGAAGCGCTGGAATGGCGCGAGGATATTCCGGTCCCAACGCCTGGTCCGGGGAAGGTTCTGGTTCGGGTCGCGGCTGCAGGGGTAAACAACACCGACATCAATACACGGGTCGGCTGGTATTCCTCGGACGTGACCGGGGCAACGGACGCCGTTGATCAGGATGTTGATGCCGGAGGCTGGGGAGGTTCGTTGGCGTTTCCGCGCATTCAGGGTGGCGATCTATGTGGGATAGTCGAATTGGCAGGGCAAGAGACCGGGTTTCAAGCCGGGCAACGGGTGACCTGCCCGATCAACTTGCCGCGCCCACGCCCCGGCAATCCGACTGGCTTTATCGCATTAGGCTCTGAAATCGACGGAGCGTTTTCGCAATACTGTCTGGTTCAGGCCGACGACCTGTATGACGTGACGGCCTCACCCCTGTCAGATGTCGAAATCGCCGCCATCCCCTGTGCATTTGGCACGGCCGAGAACCTGTTAACCCGTGCTGGCGTGACCGCTGGTCATAAGGTGCTGGTCACCGGTGCCTCGGGTGGCGTGGGCCTCGCCGCCGTGCAACTGGCGTCTCTACGCGGGGCGACAGTTTGGGGCGTTACGGGTTCAGCCAAGGCCGAGGTGGTCAAAGCGCAGGGGGCCGTGGACACCTTTGACCGCAACGCGCCGCTTCCAAAGGACATGTTCGACGTCGTGATCGACGTGGTCGGAGGCCCGGCATGGCCCGGCCTGATCCTGGCCCTGAAACCCGGCGGGCACTATGCCGTTTCCGGGGCAATCGCAGGACCAATCGTTTCGGCTGACCTGCGTGAGATCTACCTGCGCGACATCACGATTCACGGCTGCACACATCAGGCATTTGAAGTCTTTGGCCGCCTTGTTGAGATGATGAATGCGGGCCGCATCAAGCCTTTGGTTTCCAAGACCTATCCACTAAGAGACATCGCCAAGGCGCAGGAGGACTTTCAGTCCAAGGCGCTGCCGGGAAAACTCGTTCTAATTCCGTAGGGAGGTTGGCAAATGGCAGATATCACGCTTCTGGATGGCTCGATTGGGCAAGAACTGGTCAAACGCAGCGGGGACAAGCCCACGCCGCTGTGGTCGACGCGCGTGATGATCGACCACCCGGAACTGGTGGAAGAGGTCCATGCCGAGTACTTCCGCCGTGGCGCGACGGTTGCAACGACCAACACCTACGCGGTCCATCGCTCTCGGCTGGAACGTCTGGATATGGAGGATCAACTGCCCGATCTGGTCCGTGCTGCGGTTACCCAGGCGAACCACGCACGCACGGGCAGTTCCGGGCGTATCGCCGGGGCGCTGGGTCCTTTGCTGGCGTCTTATCGCCCCGATCTGAACCCTGATGTGGAAGACGCCGCCGAAAAGTTCGCCGAGTTGGCTAACCTCATGTCCGATGACGTCGACCTTTTCCTGATCGAAACCGTTTCCTCGGTGCAAGAGGCCGAAGGGGCCCTACGTGGTACGGCTGAGGCAGGCAAACCGGTCTGGCTGGCGCTTTCTGTGATGGATGATGACGGAACACGGCTGCGATCCGGTGAAATGCTTGCTGATGTTGCGCCTCTTGTGGATCGGTTCAACCCTGACGCTGTTCTGATAAACTGTTCGCGCCCCGAAGCTATTCCCGCCGCGCTCAAGGTCATAGCCACGATGGGCCGACCATTTGGGGCCTATGCAAACGGGTTCACAGGGATTGCACAGGATTTCCTGAAAGACGCGCCGACTGTCGACGTGTTGACACAACGCCACGATCTTGGACCCGAGGCTTATGCCGATCATGCCATGGAATGGGTAGCGCAGGGGGCAACGATTGTTGGCGGATGCTGCGAAGTCGGGCCGGATCACATAGAGGTCCTTGCCGATCGATTGCGGTCCGCCGGGCACCGGATCGTCTGAGAGGAAAGTGATGCCATCGCCGTCGAACATCCCGGCTTCTAACGCGCAGCGACATTTCGACATCGTTGTCGCGCCGGGCTATGTGCTGCTGGAACTGGCGTCATTGGTTGAGGTGCTGCGGTTGGCCAACCGCGTTTGTCCGAGCCCGCCATTCACCTATACCTATCGCTCTCTGAGGGGGGGGGCGGTCGCCAGCAGCAGCGAGGCGACGATCCAGACCGACCGCATTCCGTCGCAGCCCAACGCGGACTATTTGTTCGTCATCGGAAATTCCGATCCCGATCATCCTGATCTGTCGCTGGGGCGTGTTGTGTCGGATTATACTTTCCGCGGTGCACAGGTCTTTTTGCTGTCCGAAGCTGCAAGCCGCTATATCGACGAGCAGGGGACCGAGGACATGTCGACCCACTGGGAAAACGCGTCCTTCCTGCGTGAACGTCGCGCCCAGTTCGAGGCCAAACTGTCGATTGCAACAGAACAGGGCGCCGTGGTGACCTGCGCCGGGATGGAGGCCACTACCGATGTAGCGCTGGCCGTGATCGGGCGTCATATTTCCGGGCCAACAAGAATGACCGTGGCCGACATCATGCTGCACGAAAATATCCGGGATTTCTCGTCTCTCCAGCCGTTTTCCGGATCAAAGACCACCGCTACAGGTGACACCAAACTGGACCAGTGCATCAAGGTGATGCAGGCCAATATCGAAGACCCGCTGCCGATTAACGAAATCGTCGAAGCGCTAAAGCTTTCGAACCGATCTCTGGAACGGAAGTTCAAGAACTATTTCGGAACCACACCAAACGGCTTTTACCGCGAAATGCGGCTGGCCAAGGCCAATAACCTACTGCTGAACACAACGATGAGTGTTCGCGAAATTGGTCTTGCCTGCGGGTTTCCCAACGGTTTCTCGTCGGTCTATAAAAGTTTTTTCGGCGTAACCCCCTTTGTGCTGAGACGCGAAAAACGGCAAGTCAAACAACGTTGATTTTTGCAAATGGGCTGACGTTTTTCGTGCATTCTGTGTCGCTCTTCCGTGTCATTTTGGGTGGAAACTCATAAAGCGGAATCATGAGAATGGCTGATCTTCCAAACAAGGCCCGTGTTGTCATTATCGGTGGTGGTGTCATCGGATGTTCGGTGGCGTATCACCTGACCAAGAAAGGCTGGAAAGACGTTGTCCAGCTGGAGCGTAAGCAGATGACCAGCGGCACGACCTGGCATGCAGCGGGTCTGATCGCTCAGCTGCGCGCAACGGCGAACATGACAAAGCTGGCGAAATACAGCCAGGAACTCTATGGCTCGCTCGAAGAAGAAACCGGTGTGGCCACAGGCTTTAAACGCTGTGGATCAATCACCGTGGCGCTAACCGAAGAGCGCAAAGAAGAGATCTACCGTCAGGCGGCCATGGCGCGCGCTTTCGGCGTCGAGGTCGAAGAAATCGAGAATGAGCGTGTTCAGGAGCTGTATCCCCACATCAACCTCGAAGGCGTGAAGGGTGCTGTTTACTTACCGCTGGATGGTCAGGGTGACCCGGCCAACATTGCCTTAGCGCTGGCAAAGGGCGCCCGTCAGCGTGGCGGTATCGTCAAAGAACGTGTGAAAGTCACCGACATTGTCAAACAAGACCGCAAGGTAACCGGCGTTGACTGGGTCGCAGATGACGGCAGCGCTTCGGGTCATATCGAATGCGACATGGTGGTGAACTGCGCCGGTATGTGGGGGCATCAGGTCGGCCAGATGGCTGGCGTGAACGTGCCGTTGCACGCCTGCGAACACTTCTACATCGTTACCGAAAATATCGACGGTTTGACCCAGTTGCCGGTTCTGCGCGTTCCCGATGAATGCGCGTATTACAAAGAGGACGCAGGCAAAATCCTGTTGGGTGCATTTGAACCGAATGCCAAGCCCTGGGCGATGGACGGTATTCCTGACACCTTTGAATTCGACCAGTTGCCCGAGGATTTCGACCATTTCGAACCGATCCTCGAAGCTGCGTGCGAACGTATGCCGATGCTGGCCGAAGCGGGTATTCACACCTTCTTCAACGGGCCCGAGTCGTTTACCCCCGATGACGCCTATCATCTGGGCCTCGCGCCTGAGATGGACAATGTCTGGGTCGCGGCGGGCTTCAACTCGATCGGCATCCAATCCGCCGGTGGCGCTGGCATGGCCCTGGCCGAATGGATGGACAGCGGTGAAAAACCGTTCGATCTGGGAGACGTGGACATCAGCCGGATGCAGCCGTTCCAGGGGAATAAGCAGTACCTGTTTGAGCGCTCGAAAGAGACGCTAGGCTTGCTCTACGCTGACCACTATCCCTATCGCCAAAAGGCCACTGCGCGCGGCGTGCGTCGGACCCCATTCCACCACCACCTGCTAGAACAGGGCGCGGTCATGGGCGAGTTGGCGGGTTGGGAACGTGCCAACTGGTTCGCGAATGAAGGGCAGGAGCGCGAGTATCAGTACAGCTGGAAACGCCAGAACTGGTTCGAGAACTCGGCTGCCGAGCATAAAGCCGTGCGCGAGAATGTCGGCATGTATGACATGTCGTCCTTTGGCAAAATCCGCGTTGACGGCCCGAATGCCGAAGCATTCATGAACTATATCGGTGGCGGCGATTACTCGGTCCCGAATGGCAAGATCGTTTATACTCAGTTCCTTAACCGCGCAGGCGGGATTGAGGCGGACGTGACCGTCACCCGCCTGACCGAGACCGCTTATCTGGTGGTGACCCCGGCAGCGACCCGTTTGGCTGACCAGACTTGGATGCAGCGCCATGCGGGCAACTTCAACGTCGTTGTCACCGATGTTACTGCGGGTGAGGGCGTTCTGGCCATTATGGGTCCAAATGCGCGTACGCTGCTTGAAAAAGTCTCGCCCAGCGATTTCACCAACGCGACCAACCCGTTCGGCACCGCACAAGAAATCGAGATCGGCATGGGCTTGGCCCGCGCCCACCGTGTTACCTACGTGGGAGAGCTTGGCTGGGAAATCTATGTCTCGTCCGACATGGCAGGTCACGTGTTCGAAACCTTGCACGAAGCAGGTCAGGATATGGGGTTGAAACTGTGCGGCATGCACATGATGGACAGCGCCCGGATCGAAAAAGGCTTCCGCCACTTCGGCCACGACATCACTTGTGAGGACCATGTGGTCGATGCCGGGCTTGGCTTTGCGGTCAAGGTCGACAAGGGCGGCGATTTCATCGGGCGTGAAGCGGTGATCGCGCGCAAGGAAAGCGGACCGCATAACCGCCTGTTTCAGTTCAAGCTGACCGATCCGGAACCGCTGTTGTTCCATAACGAGCCGATCATCCGAGACGGCGAGTATGTGGGCTATCTGTCCTCAGGCAACTATGGCCACACGCTGGGCGGTGCGATCGGTCTGGGTTATGTGCCCTGCGAAGGCGAAAAGGCCGCTGACGTTTTGGCCTCGACCTACGAGATCGATGTGTGCGGCGTCAAAGTCAAAGCCGAAGCATCACTCAAGCCGATGTACGATCCAAAATCCGAGCGCGTTAAAGTTTAGCGCCAAGGTTCGACACATGGGGCGCTGCGGCGCCCCGTTTTCTTGGTACATATCAATTTTCTTGATGCGACCGTTCACGGTTTTCGCAGTTTCCAAACCCTCCGGAACAGCCGTATAGACAAACGGTATCACCCGGAGATCCATGATGGCGGACGTCGCAACATCACCCCAGAATGAGGACACGCCAAAAGGATTGGCTCTGGCGGTGACCGCCTACGTTCTATGGGGTTTCCTGCCGCTTTACATGAAAGCTCTGGCGCATATCGGGCCGGTCGAGATCGTGGCGCATCGGATTGTATGGTCGGTGCCTGTGGCCGGGCTGTTGCTGGTGGCGCTAGGGCGAACCGGGGATTTGAAGGCTGCCTTACAAAACCCAAAAATGCTGGGCATGGCCTGTCTGACAGCGGCTTTGATCTCGGTGAATTGGGCCATTTACGTCTGGGCGATTGCCAGCGGTAACGCATTGGACGCAGCGTTGGGCTATTACATCAACCCGCTGTTCAGCATTGCACTAGGGGCAATCCTGTTACGTGAGCCTTTGAATCGTACGCAATTGGCGGCGGTGGGGTTAGCTGCTTTGGGTGTGCTGGTATTGATCGTCGAAGCGGGTCGGCTGCCGTGGGCTGCGCTGGCCCTGACGGTCAGTTGGGGGTTTTATGCTTTCTTCAAACGCTCGCTGCCCATCGGGCCCAATCAGGGCTTTCTGCTAGAGGTTCTGATCCTGCTGATCCCAGCCTTGGTCTACATCACCCGGTTGGGGGCAAAAGGAACCGGCCACTTTGGCGCTGCCGCTGGGGACACCATGCTGCTTGCTTGCGCCGGCATTGTCACCGCTGTTCCGCTGCTGGTCTATGCCAACGGGGCCAAATTGGTGCGGTTGTCCACAATGGGAATCCTGCAGTACATCGCGCCGACGATGATCTTTATCACTGCGATTACCGTGTTTGGGGAACAGATCGATCGGGGCCGTATGATCGCCTTCCCGCTTATCTGGGCGGCTTTGGTGGTCTATACGATCCCGATGATCCGTCAGATGCGGGGTCAGCGCTGATGCAATAAATCGGCCGCGGCCTCCGCCCACAAGCGATAGGCTTTGGGGCTTGGGTGATATCCGTCCGGAGCAGCCAGTGCCGGGTCATCCGGAAACTCCAATGACAGGTGCCGGGCTTGCGGGAATGTCGCAGCGGCCTTTTGCAAACCCCGATCCAGCCGGGCTGCCTGTCGCCCCAGTGCCCAGGCCAGCGGCTGGGGCAGCGCCGGAAAACGGTTCATCTGCGGCACGGCGGTAACCACGACACGTCGAACACCCAGGTTGCTCGTCAGATGATCCAGAAGTTGGGTCTGCAAACCCGTGAACTTTTGCCGGGATACTCCACGCGTGACGTCGTTTACACCCAAGGCTGTCACGGCGGCGTCATAGCTGCCTTCAAGGTGGTTCAATCGTTCCAGCGTATCCTGTGTTGTGTGGCCCGTCGTCGCCTCCAGTCGCCACTCCACGCTGTAATGGCAGGCCAACCGCGCCACGAGAAACCCCGATAGTGCCTGTTGCTGTCGCCCGGCCCCCACACCCGCGGCCGAGCTGTCACCAGCGATGAGCAGCCGCAACCGAGGGCCGCGCCCTTCGCGCCCTTGGCGCGGGCCGGACGGTTCGGGCAGCAGCTGAGCGTTACGACGCACGGAAATCGCCTGTGCTGCCAGAACCGGCAACAGTGGGACACGCAATATCTGATCGGCGGCAATCGGGGCACTCATGGTTAGCTGAGCGCGTTTTTGTATTCGAGGAAGCGGGCGTCCGTCATAACTCGAGCCATCATGGCCTCGCGCAGGGCACCAATGGTCTTGTAAGGGCGCATGACGACTTCGAATTCCTGTATCAGACCCTCATCGTTCAATGTGATCAGATCGACGCCGACCGCGTCCAGATCCCCGACCTTGCATTGAAATTCCAACGCCCAATCTTTGCCTTCACCCATAATCCGGCGATATCGGAAGTCGGAAAACACCTGCCCCACATGGCCCAGCACGGCCGCCACCGGTTCGCGCCCGGTCCAAGTGCTGTAGTAGGTCGGTGGGGAAAACCGTACGTCTTCGGCCAGCAATTCGTGGATCAGGGTTTCATCGCCCTTGGCGACAACGTCTTGCATGCGCGCGATTGTGGGGTGCATAGTCTCTCCTCTGCTTTGGGTCTGAGAGTTGCTGAACCGATCCGTTCAGGCAAGGCCGACGTTGCGGGAACCTACGCCGTGCGATAGGCAGGCGCGCATGAGCGAGACCTATGATCCCCCGAATACGCCGTTGGATGTGCTGCATGAGGATGCACAGCTGATCGTGGTGAATAAGCCCTCGGGGTTGTTGTCCGTGCCGGGGCGTGGCGCGCATCTGGCTGTTTGCCTATTGACCCGCGTGCAAGCGGCGTTTCCACAGGCTTTGCTGGTGCATCGGTTGGATCGGGATACGTCGGGTGTCATGGTGTTTGCCCAGTCACCGCACGCGCAGCGACACCTGTGTATGCAGTTTGAAAAACGCCAGACCCGCAAGACCTATGTTGCGCGCGTTTGGGGGCACATCGAGCAAAAGTCCGGAACCGTCGATCTGCCGTTGATCGTGGATTGGCCCAACCGTCCGCGCCAGATGGTCTGTCATGAGACTGGAAAACCCGCCGTCACTGACTGGCGGTTTGTGAAATTCGAAGGTGAGACAACGCGCGTCCGATTGTTCCCAAAAACGGGCAGGTCGCATCAACTGCGCGTTCATATGCTGGCGCTGGGCCACCCGATTCTGGGCGATCCATTCTACGCCGAGGGCGAAGCGCGCGAATTCCCGCGTCTGATGCTGCATTCTGAGGAACTGCGCCTAAAAAGCCCCGAGGGCGGAGTTTCGATGAAATTCCGCGCCTCGGCTGATTTCTGACCTCAGGCCGTGCTTGTCCACAGCATCTTGAGGTTGCCCAGCGAGAACCGCTTGGTCCGTTTGCGCGGTGCGCAGGGCTGACGGGCAGCCATAATTTCACGTTCGATCTCGAACGCGCGCAAAGTGTGATCCTGCGCCCAGCGGTCCAGTTTCAATGTCATCATCACGTGATTGTCGAGATATGGCATGGTCGACCTCCTTTGGTTTGTTTCCCAAAGATCGCAGATCACTCCTGACACCACCCTGTCAGTGGGGTGTGCTAGGATGTCAGCAGTCCGCCCGGAGAACCTTATGCGCCGCTCAACCCGCCTTTTTGAAATCATCCAGATCCTGCGTTCGGCCGAAATGCCTGTGACGGCGGAGGCACTGGCAGAAAAGCTGGAAGTGTCAGCGCGTACCATCTATCGCGATATCGCCGCTTTGCAGGCACAGCGAACCCCGATCGAGGGTGAAGCCGGCGTGGGATACTTGATGCGGCGGGGATATGACCTGCCACCGTTGAATTTCGACGCTGAAGAGGTCGAGGCGCTGTGGGTTGGTCTGTCGATGCTGGCGCGCACCGGTGATAGTACCCTGCAACAAGCTGCGGACCGTGTTTGTCGCAAGATCGACGCTTTGCGCGCGCCTGCAGATTGGCTGCAAGTCGCCCCATGGGGTGCGCCGATGGACGATCCGGCCAAGGGGTGCGTGCCCGTCGTAAACTATCGCGAGGCCATCCGCGCAGAACGCAAAATTCGCATCACCTATGTGAATGCCGAAGGCGAACGGACCGAACGGATCGTCAGGCCAGTTGCCCTGATCTACCACATCGAATGCACGATGTTGGCGGCGTGGTGCGAGCTGAGGAATGGGTTTCGCCATTTTCGTACGGATCGCATCTGGGCCTGCGACGTTACAGACGATCATTTCTGGGGGCAGGGGGAGCCTCTGCGGGCTATCTGGCAAGACCAGAACCAATTGGATCCTGTTGAACAGCGGTAATTTGCCGACTTCACCCGATTGTTGCTTGAGACTATGTTGAGGTGACGCGATATACTGCGCCAAACAAAGCGGGTCCGATAAACGGGCCCCAGAGCAGAAGGTGATTTCATGACGATTTCCAAGAGTGTTCTTGCCGCAGGGCTGTGTTCGGCCCTGTTTTTGGGGGCCTGTACGGACCCCGGCACGCTGAACCTGCCCTCGGATCCGAACCAGAACACCAAGCAGGGTGCGCTCCTTGGCGGTCTGATCGGCGCAGGTGTCGGCGCGATTGCCAATGGATCTGATCCGCTTTTGGGTGCGGTGGCAGGCGGTGCGATCGGTGCGGCAGGGGGTGGCCTGATCGGCAACCAACTGGATAGGCAAGCCACAGAACTGCGTCAGCAACTGGCCAATCAGGGCATCATCGTTACCAACGCGGGAGACCGACTGATTGTGACCGTCCCGAATGATATCACCTTTGACACCGACAGCGCGACCGTGCGCCCGGCACTGCGGGCCGATCTGGTCCGGGTGGGGCAGAATCTGGTGAATTACCCCAACTCGAACGTGCAGGTCATCGGCAATACCGACAGCGACGGCGACGCCGCATATAATCAGGGCCTGTCTGAACGCCGCGCGCGGTCAGTCGCCGATATTCTTCAAGCCAATGGTGTAAGTGGTGCACGTATCTCGACCATTGGTCAGGGAGAAAATCGCCCGATTGCCTCTAACTTGACGCCCGAGGGGAAGGCCCAGAACCGCCGGGTCGACATTGAGATCATTCCGAACGGAAACACATAATGACATGGGCACTTTCGGGTGCCCATTTTTCGCACATTGACTGCGCGTCATCCGGTCTTTGGTGCGCGCGAAAGTTGCGCTAGCTATTGGGAAACACCCGAACCGGAGTTCCCCAATGTCTGACCCCATACTTCTGAGCCTGTCCGGCTCATTGCGCCAAAGCGCGACTAACCGCAAATTGCTGCGCGAAGCGGCCCGGCTGTTCGAGCCGGGGACACATATCGAAGCCGATCTGAACCTGCCGCTTTATGATGGTGATCTTGAGGATGGCGAGGGCATTCCTGCCGAAGTGCAAACCTTGTCCGATCAGATCGCGCAGGCTGCTGCCGTGATCATTTCCACTCCGGAATACAACAAAGGCCCGTCGGGTGTTCTGAAAAACGCTTTGGACTGGGTCAGCCGAACAGATGGCCGCCCCTGGGCCGACAAACCGGTTGCCGTGATGTCAGCCGCCGCAGGACGCGCAGGTGGCGAGCGGGCGCAGATGGTTCTTCGCGGCTATATGGTTCCGTTCCAGCCTCGTATCCTGCAGGGGCCGGAAATTCATCTGGCCAGCAGCTCGAACGAGTTTGATGAGCAGGGGAAATTGTTGAGCGACCGTTACGAAAGTTCTCTGCGGACACTCATGCAGAAACTGCGGGCTGAGGCCGGGTTCTGAGATCAAGACGCCGCTTGCTGGGTCTGGTCCGTCTGCATAGTCTGCCGCCATGACTGACGAAATACAGACCGATGTGATAGACCCGGCGCGCGCCTCTGCGCTATTGGTAGCGCTTGGTTCCCATAAGAAATTCGATGCGGGCGATCACCTGCCACCATTCTTTCACCAGCTGTATTTCTGGTCGCCGCAACCGCCTGCTGCCTTAGGACGAGACGGGCACCCAAAGGTTGGTGACAGTCTAATCCCAGATATGGGCCTGCCGCGCAGAATGTGGGCTGGCGGCCGTCTGCAGTTTCACGCGCCGCTGGTCGTGGGTTCAAAAGCCGTGCGCCGGTCTGTTCTTGAAAGTGCGGCGGCAAAAAACGGACGGACGGGACCGCTGGGGTTTGTTACCCTGCGACACGAGATTTCTCAGGACGGTCAATTGTGTCTGAGCGAATGGCAGGATCTGGTTTATAGGCCTGACCCTTCGCATACTGACATCAAGCCCAAGCCACCTATGGCCCGTACCGATGAAACCGACAGGCGAGACGTCACCTTCTACAGCACATTGCTGTTCCGATACTCGGCGCTGACCTTCAATGGGCACCGTATCCATTACGATCTGGACTACGCGCGGGATGTCGAAGGCTATGACGGTCTGGTCGTTCATGGCCCTTTGCTGGCACAATTATTGATGCTGTTTGCCGAGGATCTGGCAGGTCCCTTGGCTCAGTTTTCATTTCGCGCGTCATCGCCGCTGATGCACTTTGAGACGGCGACCTTGTGCCGGAATGGCCAAGGGATGTGGGTGCGCGGACCAGATGGGCGGCAATGCATGTCCGCCGAGTTTCTCCCGCGATCAAAGTGATGCTTCGGGCCTGAAATCACTCGGGATCGCGTCCCGGTTCTCAAGAACCAGATCCGCCATGACCTCAGCTACTTTCGGGGCCATGCCAAAGCCGACCTTGAATCCACCATTGGCGATGAATTGACCTTTGTGTACCGGGTGCGCGCCCAGAATCGGTGCGCGGCTTTTGCTGCGCGGCCGTACACCCGCCCATCGTTCGATGACCTCTGCGCCATGCAGGACGGGAACGGCCTGCTTCGCCCGTTCCAGAACGTCATCCAGAGCTGCATCCGTGCTGGTCGGGTCGTCATAGTCACGCTCAGAGGTCGATCCAATCGCCAATGTCCCGTCCGCATGCGGTATGAAGTGGATCGCGTCAGCAAACAGTTGTGGAACCTCTCCTGCATCAAACCGCAGCAATGCGGCTTGACCCTTGACGCCGTTGCCAACTGTTTTGCCAAAAGCCTCGGTCAGTTCCTGCAGACCGGCGAGGCCGGTGGCATGGACAACCTGCCCACGATCCGGTGCGTCGGCTACGACCTCAACCCCTATCACAGCCAATGCCGCAACCAAGGCCGCACAGGCCCGGCGGGGATGCATGCGTGCGCTGAGTGTATCATGGATAACAAACCCTGTGGGGCTGGGCGGGCACCATGCGCCAACTGCTACAGTTTCGACGACCCGCCATTCAGCCCGACCCTGCCAAAGCTCGGCCGCCGTTTCCGCGCGGGCATGGGCAAGTTCCAGCGATCGGGTGTCGATGATAGGTTGCAACCGTCCCAACCGCGCATATCCGGGTGACACGCCGCCTGTAGCCTCGACCTGTTTCCAGAATGGTTCGGCCATGATCAGGCTGTCGAACTGAAACGCTTTCTTGGCATTCCAGTTTTCGGGCACATGCGGTGCCAGTGCGCCAACCAGGCCACCGCTGGATCCGGCTCCGGGACCGAAAGGGTCGACGATCTGCACCTTTGCGCCTCGCCGTGCGCAGGTCCAGGCGATAGACAGGCCGAAAATCCCTGCACCGCGCACCGTTACATCGACCATTGCCATTCCACTTTACCTTGTTCAGTGTCGCGCCGCTTAGCTACAGGATTCCCCGATGGCAGACCAGCGCGCCGAACTGACATGGACTGAGGATCAGATCCCGGTCTCGGATCGTTTCGACGATCCGTATTACTCGTTGCAGAACGGGCTGGAAGAGACGCGGCATGTGTTTCTGGCGGGCAATGAGCTGCCTGCGCGGTTCACACCTGGCTTCCACATTGCTGAATTGGGCTTTGGCACCGGCTTGAACATGCTGACTGTCTGGTCAGAGTGGGAGAATTCCGGCCAGACCACGCCCCTGACCTTTACAAGTTTTGAGGCCTATCCGATGGCGCCCGCGGACATGTCCCGAGCGCTGGCGGCCTTTCCTGAACTTGCGCCTTGGTCTGACCGGTTCCTTGCGCAATGGGAGGGCGGCACATGTGATTTGGCCACCCTGCGGCTTGAGGTTATTGAAGGCGATGCGCGTCAAACCCTACAAACGTGGGAAAGTGCCGCCGATGCGTGGTTTTTGGATGGGTTCTCTCCGGCTAAAAACCCCGAATTATGGGGTGAAGACCTGATGCAGCAGGTCGCCGACCACACGGCCACTGGTGGGACGGCGGCGACGTATACCGCCGCCGGGTTCGTGCGACGGGGGCTTGAGGATGCCGGTTTCACTGTTACGCGCACACCCGGTTATGGCCGCAAGCGCCACATGACCCGGGCGGTCAAATCATGACGCAGCAGAACAATACGCGCGCCGGGATTGCGTTGATGGTAGGGGCGACCATCGTCTTTGCGCTGCAGGACGGTATTTCGCGCCATCTTGCGGGAACATACAACACATACATGGTGGTGATGATCCGCTATTGGTTCTTCGCCGCCTTTGTCATCGCTTTGGCCGCACGTGCGCCCGGCGGATTGAAGGCCACCACCCAGACAAGCCAGCTGAAGCTGCAGATATTTCGTGGCCTGCTGTTGGCGGCCGAGATCTGCGTCGCGGTGTTCAGTTTCACTGTGCTGGGCCTGATCGACACGATGGCTGTCTTCATCTGCTACCCGTTGTTGATCGCCGCGCTTAGCGGGCCGGTATTGGGCGAACAGGTCGGCTGGCGACGCTGGGCCGCAATCGGCGTTGGGTGCATCGGTGTTCTGATCATCCTCCAGCCCGGCGTCGGTGTCTTTAACCCCTGGGCCATTGTACCGCTGATCTCGGCTTTCATGTTTGCAGTCTATGGTTTGCTGACCCGTTACGTATCCCGCCGGGACAATTCCGCCACCAGCTTTTTCTGGACAGGCGTCAGTGGTGCCATCGCCATGACGCTAGTGGGAATGTGGTTCTGGGAGCCGATGGCCGAGACGGATTGGGCCTGGATGGCGCTGCTATGCGTGAGCGGCGTTCTGGGGCATTGGTTGCTGATCAAATGCTATGAGATGGCCGAGGCCAGCGCGGTGCAGCCCTTCGCCTATTTCCACCTGGTCTGGAGCGCGATCCTGGGAATCTCGGTCTTTGGTGAAACGCTGCGCCCTGAAGTGGTCATAGGCGCAGCGCTGGTTGTCGCCGCCGGGCTGTTCACTCTATGGCGCGAAAGACGCCAGCGTTGACCCGACCAGTTCCTGCGAGAACGGGATTGGCAAGGCAGGTTGGCCAAGACGGGCGCGATAGACCGGTAGGCTTTCCGAAACACGCATCACGTAGTTGCGGGTTTCACTGAACGGGATCGCCTCAATCCAGTCGACCACGTCGATTTCACCTGCGCGCGGGTCGCCATAGCGATCCATCCACGACATCGGCCGACGCGGACCTGCGTTATATCCGGCCGCCATCATCACGACGTTTCCGTTGAAATCAGCGGCCAGACCGGACAGGTAATTGGCACCCAACTTGGCATTATATTGCCAATCCGAAGTCAGCTTGATCGTCTTGTGGCCGCTTAGGATGCCCAATTCCTTGGCCACAAGCTTTGCCGTGGCCGGCATGACCTGCATCAGTCCGCGCGCACCGGCACCGCTGATAACAACAGGGTCAAACTCGCTTTCCCGACGGGCAATGGCCAGCGTCATTTCCTTGGCCATGGGCAAACCCATGTCTGCCACCGGATGCACTGGGTAGTAGGCGGCTGGCAAAACCAAGCCGACTGTTGCAGCGCGTTTGGCGATCATCACGGCCAGATGCGGCTGCTTTAACTCGATCACCAAATCGCCCAACTGATTGGCCTGAACCGGGTCCAACCCTTCAACCAGATGGGTCAGGAACCGTTCAGACAGGGTGTCTTCGTCAGCCTTCAGCAGCAGTAGCCCCGCCTCCAGTACACTTGAATTGGAGAATTCAGCTTGCTTCCAGTGTGGCGCCCGGCGGGGGGTGGCCAGTTCACTATCGAAAGGACGCCCGATCTGTTCCGCCGCCAGCAAGCCGTAGAAAGAAGATTGATAATCTGCACCCATTGCATAGGCGTCATAGGCTTTTTCGGCGTCACCATGGGCCGCATAGGCACGACCCAACCAATACCCGGCGCGTCCTTTCGAAATCGGCGATTTCACCGCGTCCGAGAAGTTCTGGAAATGCCGGATTGCGGTCGCAGGATCATTCAGCTTCCGCAAGGCCAGAAACCCGGAAAGCCACTCCAGATCCGCATAGCCATAGCCCATTTCTGGCGTCATGTGGTGATTGGCAGAAATCTGATAAGCGCGGTTCTGGTCCCCATTTCGCATCTCAAGTCGGGCCAACCGGCGGCGGCCTTCGGCCCATTTGTCAGGTTCCCCCAACGCATCAGGGCCGGAAGAACGCGCCAGCATCAAGTCTATCGCGCTGTCGTCCAGTTCTTTCTTGTCACGCCAGACGAACCTGTCAAAAGCCAAGCCCGGTGAATCGCCCAGCGATTTCGGAACCGCCGCCACCTTGCCGTCGACGCCGGGTTGCCGTTTCTGAAGGCCGATCCGCGCCTCAGCCAGTTTACGCTGATCAGCGCTGACCAGCGGCAGCATCTGACCTGCGCTGACAAGGTGGTTGTCCCATAGCATCCGGTCCAGACGGGCGACGTGATGGGGTTTCAGCAGCTTGCCAAAATTCTCAAGATAGTCTTTTTGCAGACCCGAGCCCATTGGCATCGTCCGCCAGGCCGCGACGAGATCGGCCTCGGCATCTCCCTGACGACCCTTTGCCTTCAATGCGACTGCATAGTTCAACGCACCCTCTGCGGTTTGCGGCGGCTGTTCGGCATAGAATTTAAGAACGCGGTCCGGGTCGGCGCCAGTGAAGGCGGGCTCACTTTTGCGCCGCAACCAGGCCAGACCCGGCCAGTCTGGACGACGATCCAAAAACACCAGAACGTCACCCGAACTGCCAAACCCTTCGCGCAGCCAATGCCAGACGATGATGTCCCGAGACACTGAGCCCCGCGCACCAGAAACACGCAGGGCTTCATTCCAGTCCCCCTTGCGCATTTCATTCATACCGGCCCGCAGATCACCTGCGGCGTCGGCCCGCACTTGTGTGCCCGAAATCAGAATTACGACCGTCAAAAACGCCATAAAGCGTGTCATCCCTTGCATTTCCCAACCAACCAAGGATACAGCCATTCAGGATAAAGCTTGCGCCGTCGGGTTCAACTCAAGAAAGACAGATTTCTGGCAAACCGAGGCGTAAAAATTACAAACTGCACCTAAGGAGCGTGTCATGTTCAAAGGCTCTATGCCAGCCCTCGTCACACCGTTTAGCAACGGCGAGTTGGACCTGAAGACGCTCAAACACTTGATGGAATGGCAGATTCAGGAAGGCTCCACCGGACTGGTTCCCGTTGGCACCACCGGCGAAAGCCCCACTCTGAGCCACGAAGAGCATGAAACTGTTGTCGACGAGGTTGTCAAAGCCTCGGCTGGTCGTGTTCCTGTGATCGCAGGTGCCGGGTCAAACAACACTGTTGAGGCCATCCGGTTTGTGCGATTCGCTCAGAAAGTAGGCGCCGATGCAGCTCTGGTCGTGACGCCATATTACAACAAGCCCACGCAAAAGGGTCTGCTGATGCATTTCCGTGCGCTGCATGATTGCGCGGATATTCCGATCATCATCTACAACATTCCCGGTCGGTCAATCATCGACATGACCCCTGAAACCATGGGTGAGTTGGCGAAACTGCCACGCATCGTCGGTGTAAAGGACGCAACCGGAGATCTGGCCCGCGTCAGCCAACAGCGCGCGTCCTGCGGCCCGGACTTTTGCCAGTTGTCAGGCGAGGACGCGACGGCGCTTGGTTTCAACGCGCATGGCGGTGTGGGCTGTATTTCGGTCACCGCGAACGTCGCACCCAAACTGTGTGCCGAATTCCAGCAGGCGACGCTGAACGGCGACTATGCCAAAGCGTTGGAGTATCAGGACCGCCTGATGCCCCTGCACGAAGCGATCTTTATCGAGCCCGGCCTCGTGGGTGCCAAATACGCGCTCAGCAAATTGGGTCTGTGCAGCGAAGAAGTCCGCTCGCCCCTGTCCGGGCTGGAAAGCAGCACCAAATCCGCGATTGACGCGGCGCTCCAGCACGCAGGCCTTATCTAAAGCGAATTCAAAAAAGAAATAGGCGGCCTCGAACCTCGAGTGCCGCCTTTTTTTATTCCGGATCCAGACTTCATCTGGCCAAAAAATTTCCCGGGGGAGTCGCGGCTAGCCGCGACGGGGACAGAGGCCCCTATCGTTTGCCGTAATACAGCCCGACGACATGCTCGGCCTGTGCGAAGAACAGCCAGCGTGACGTCGCAACACCGGCCAGATGGGACAGCACAGCCAGCAGCGCGAAGAAATGACCGAATGGCAACAGCAGCAGGATAACCGGCAGAACAAACGCCAACGCAAACGAGATTATGCGCAGTTTTTCGGCATGCTTGCGGCCAACGACGTGAACGAATTCACGCAGCAAATAGTTGGTGCCGGTATGAGGAGGCTCGAATGCACGCACGGTTCCGCGATCGCCCAATCCGGTAGCCGTGCCCAGATTTGTGCCGGACTCCTCCAGCGCTTTGTCGCCCTTTTTCCAATACAGGATCTGCACCAAAGCAGCGATCAGCAATAGCGGCAGCGCCACTCGGACCTGTCCGGCCAGCAGCGCACCGCCTGCCAGGCTGAAGCTGAGAAACATGGCCGGAGTCAGGTTCATGTTCCATCTGGGAATAGTTTTGAGCTGCGTGTAGATCATCGACGTGGTGAACACGGTAAGTAGCGAGAACAGGGCACCGATCCAGCCTAGAAGGCTCCAGCGTTGGCCCAGGAAGATCACGCCAATCGCATAAAGCCCCATGACGATCAGAGCGATGACCGCGCACCAGCCTTCGCGGCTGAGCCAGCTGGTCTTCCATTGCGTAAACGCTTTCCAGGCCCGCTCGGGGTGGCCAAGGTGAAAGGTGGACGCCATCAGGCCGCCAACGGACAGGGCGTAGGCGATGGCGAAAAAGACAAAAGCGACCCAGCCAGAGACGTCAGGCAGACCAAGCCCCAGAAAGAGCAACAGTCCAAAGCCGAGGCCCGACAGGGTCGTGAAGATGATAACGGAAGGTGCTGGATGCATCAGAGCTTCTCCAAAGTCTTGTCGAGCCAGCCAAGGAACCCTTTGGGTTCTTCAGCGACCGGGGCCAGCAGCGGGGCCAGGATGTCGATCTGATCTTCGACATTATCCTTGGGCCGGGGCGGCAGATATTTGTTGACGGGCTTGGTGCCCATTTCGGGCATCAGGTCCATGCCACCGCGTTCGGCGACCAGTTTGCTGACATCGCTGTCCGCATCGCCCAGATCACCGAAGTGGCGCGCGCCTGCGGGACAGGTGCGTACGCATGACGGAACACGGTCTACTTCCGGCAGGTTTTCGTTGTAGATACGGTCAACGCAGAGGGTGCATTTCTTCATCACCCCTTCGGCCTGATCCAGTTCACGTGCGCCGTAGGGGCAGGACCACGCGCACAGGCCACAGCCGATGCAATCGCTTTCATTGACCAGAACGATGCCGTCCTCGACCCGCTTGTAGCTGGCCCCTGTGGGGCAAACGGTGACGCAAGGCGCGTCCTCGCAGTGCAAGCAGGATTTGGGGAAGTGGATCAGCTGGGCGTGACCTTCCGCCGGTTGCACCTCATAGGAATGCACCCGGTTCAGGAAAGTGCCGGACGGGTTGGCACCATAAGCGTCCTGATCGGATAGCGGCGCGCCGTAGTTTTCCGTGTTCCAGCCTTTACATGAGATGACGCAGGCGTGGCAGCCAACGCAGGTGTCCAGGTCGATGACCAGACCCATCTTACGGTCGGTGGATGTGGGGAGCTGGGTCATGACTACCTTGCCTCCGCTTTTGTGGTGAGGGCGGACTGGGGCGCTGCCCCAGACCCCGCGATATTTTTGGCCAGATGACGCAGGGACCGGGTCATTTGCCTACCTTCCATGCCAAATCCTTCGGTCCAGTTCCGACCGGAGATTCAATCGGTGGGAATTCCGGTTGGCTTTCCGCATCCGTTGGTGGGTCAGCTTTTTCGATCTTCACTTTCAGGTCGAACCAGGCTGCCTGACCGGTGATCGGGTCAGAGTTTGCCCACCGCAGACCATCGCCTTTGGGCGGCAGAAGCTCATGGATCAGGTGGTTCAGCAGGAAGCCCTTGGTGGCCTCGGGCGCGTCTTCTTGCAAAGCCCATGCGCCTTTGCGTTTGCCAATGGCGTTCCAGGTCCAGACGGTGTTTTCGTTCAGGGCCGCCATTTCCATGACCGGCACCGTGATCTCGCCATGCGGCGAGGTCACCTTGGCCCAATCACCGTCGCTCAGGCCATTCTCGCGCATCAGCTTAGTCGGAACATAAAGTGGGTTGCGGCCGTGCAACTGGCGCAGCCATGCGTTCTGGGTGCCCCAGCTGTGATACATCGCCATGGGACGCTGGGTCAGCGCGTTGACAGTGAAGCCTTCGTTGCCGGTCTGGTCTGTTTCGTACCAGATGGGCATTGGGTCCAATGTCTCTTTGATGCGTTCCCGCAGGTGCTCCGGGGGCTGACGTTCGCCATGGCCTTCGGCGGCAAGCTGGAACTTGCGCATCGGCTCGGAATAGAGCTGGAACAGGTATGGCTGTGGGCTGTCATAGATGCCCATGCCGACAGCCCAATCCTGATAGGCTGCGTTCCATGGTTTGTAGTAATCCGCGCCTTCGGGAATATGGGCCACGTAGAAGCCGCCGTTTTCGATATAGCGGTTCAACTGGTCAGGGTTGACCTCGCCGCGGCCTTCCTTGTCGCCGTTTTCACCACGGAACCCGGCAAGTGGGCCGATGCCGGGCTTGCGCTCGTGGTTGACAATGTAGTCGGCGTAGTCCTGCCATTTGGCACTGCCGTCTTCATTGGTGAAGCCCGGCAGGCCCAAGCGGTTGGCCAGTTCGACCAGCGCTGACTGGAAACCTTTTACATCCCGGTCGGGTTCAATCACAGGCCAGCGGATTGCGTCGGCTGCAGCATCCGCTTCGCAGATAGGGCGATCAAGCAGCGAGATACAGTCGTGGCGTTCCAGATAGGTGGTATCCGGCAGGATCAGGTCGGCATAGGCCACCATTTCCGACGAATAGGCGTCGGAGTAGATGATATGCGGGATTACGTAATCGCCGTTCTCATCCTTGTCCGTCAGCATTTCCATGACACCTTTGGTGTTCATGGATGAGTTCCAGGACATATTGGCCATGTACATGAACAGCGTGTCGATCTTGTAGGGATCGCCGGCATGTGCGTTCGAGATCACCATATGCATCAGCCCGTGGCTGGACATCGGATTGTCCCATGTGAACGCCTTGTCGATCCGTGCCGGGCTGCCGTCTGGTTTCAGCGCCAGATCCTCTGGCCCTTGAACAAAGCCCAGATGCGGGCCGTCCAGCGGCGTATTCGGGGTCACCTTGCAGTGCGGTCTCGGGTGCGCCTCGACCGGTTTGGGATAGGGTGGCTTGAAGCGGAAGCCGCCGGGGACTTCGACTGTGCCGAGGATGATCTGCAACACGTGCAGTGCGCGGCAGGTCTGGAAGCCATTGGCATGGGCCGAGACACCGCGCATGGAGTGCATGGCAACCGGGCGGCCGATCATCTTGGTGTGTTTTTCGCCGCGGAAATCGGTCCATTCGCGCTCCAGCTCGAACGCCTCGTCAAAGGCAACGCGGGCCAACTCGCCCGCGATGGCGCGGATACGGGTGGCGGGGATGCCGCACTGCTCGGCGATGTTCTCGGGCGCGTATTCGTCGCTGAGGTAGCGTTCGGCCATCAGATGGAACACGGGGCGATGGGTGACGCCATCCTTTTCAAAGGTCGCCGACAGGTCGGGGCGGACGCCCGGTTTGTCAAACGCCGTCAACTCGCCCGTGTTGCGGTCAACAACCAGTGGTTTGCCGTCCTCATCGCGCAGGAACAGACCCTTGGTGGGGCCTTCGGACGCGTCGACCAGAACCGGCGCGTTGGTGTAACGGCTGAGATAGTCCAGATCGATCTTGCCGGCCTTCATCAGCACGTGGATCATCGACAGGATGAACAACCCATCGGTGCCCGGAGTGATCCCGACCCAATCGTCAGCAACCGCGTTATAGCCCGAGCGGATCGGGTTGACGCCGATCACCCGTGCGCCACGGGCCTTGATCTTGCCGATGCCCATCTTGATTGGGTTGCTGTCGTGATCTTCGGCAACACCGAACAGCATGAACAGCTTGGTGTGATCCCAGTCAGGCTGGCCGAATTCCCAGAACGCACCGCCCATCGTGTAGATGCCGCCTGCAGCCATGTTGACGGAACAGAAGCCACCGTGTGCTGCATAGTTACAGGTGCCGAAATTCTGCGCCCAAAAGCTGGTAAAGCTTTGGCTTTGGTCCCGACCTGTGAAAAATGCCAGTTTCTCGGGGTTGTCCTCGCGGATCGGCTTGAGCCAGCCAACGGCGATGTCCAGCGCCTCGTCCCAGCTGATCTCTTCGAACTTGCCCGAACCACGTGGACCGACGCGTTTCAGTGGGGCGCGCAGACGCGAGGGGGCATTGACCTGCATGATCCCTGCCGAGCCCTTGGCGCACAGGACGCCCTTGTTAACCGGGTGATCGCGGTTGCCTTCGATATAGGCAACCTTGCCGTCCTTCATGTGTACGTTGATGCCGCAGCGGCAGGCGCACATGTAGCACGTTGTTTTTCTGACCTCGTCAGAGACCTTGGGAGAGGTATTAATGATTGGCTGGTTCATTTCTGGTCCCTGTGGCTTTTGATCCGATTATTCTCATGAGCAGAGATCAATCGGAACAGTATTTCGCTTTAGCCGGATTTACGAGGCGTCTGTCCGGGTTTTGGATGTTTCTGCTTGCACGGCCGTAACCGCGATCATGTGCAGAACGTCCTCGGCGGAGCATCCGCGTGAAAGGTCGTTGGCCGGTTTCGCCAGTCCCTGAAGGACCGGGCCGATTGCTTCGGCACCCCCAATACGCTGCGCGATCTTGTAGCCAAGGTTGCCTGCGTCGAGGTTCGGGAACACAAAGACATTTGCCTCGCCGCGCAGGGGCGAATCCTTGGCTTTCTTTGCAGCCACCTCGGGGACGAACGCAGCGTCAAATTGCAGCTCGCCGTCGATCAACAGATCGGGGTCAGCCGACTTTGCAATCTGCGTGGCCTCACTGACCTTCGTGACCTTCGGATGATTGGCGCTGCCGCCGGTGGAAAAGGACAGCATCGCAACGCGGGGTGTCTCATGCGTCAGCGCCTTGAAAGACGCGGCAGATGCCCGGGCAATTTCGGCCAGTTCCTGTTCGTCCGGATCAACGACCAGGCCGCAATCGGCAAAGATGTGCGCTCCGCGGACCGTGTGGTGATCGCGGCAGTAGAGCATCAGGAAAAAGCTGGAAACCATGGCCGCGTCGGGCGCTTTGCCGATGATCTGCAAAGCGGCGCGCACTGTGGCCGACGTGGTCTCAACAGCTCCGCCGACGGTTCCGTCGGCATGACCGGTATGAACCAGCATCGCGGCATAGTTCAGTCGGTGTTTGATTTCTTCAGCGGCCTTTTCAGGCGTCATGCCCTTGTGCTTGCGCCGCTCGAAAAGCTCAGCTGCAAACGCTTCGGCAAGGGGAGAGTCCGATGGATCGTGGATTTCGATGCCGTCGACATCCTGACCAGCCTGTTCGGCCAGTAAGGCAGTTACTTTGGCTTTGTCGCCAACCAGAATGATGCGTGCGACACCTTCCTTGCGGGCCTTCAAAGCACCTTCAACAACACGTGGATCATCGCCCTCAGCGAGGGCGATGATCTTGTCGGAGCTGCTGGCAGCTCCGAGAATTGTGCGCAATGGCTTCACGCGATTATGCCCCGGCCGACGTATTCATGTCAGCCGCGTCGATACCGGCAACACGGACCGGCTTTTTCATGGCGTCGCGACGGAATGGATCGCCCAGTTCCTGGTTGATCATGGCTTCGATCAGAGTGGTGATGCCATTTTTCTGGTCGATGATCGCCTGGTTCAGGGCTGCGGTCAGCTCGTCCTGAGTGCGTGCAACGACGCCTTTCAGACCACATGCGGTTGCGATACCGGCATAGGAAACCTGTTGGTCCAGTTCGGTGCCAACGAAGTTGTCGTCGAACCACAGGGTCGAGTTACGCTTTTCAGCGCCCCACTGGTAGTTGCGGAAAACGATCTGGGTCACGGCGGGCCATTCTTCGCGGCCAATCGCGGTCAGTTCGTTCACAGCGATACCAAATGCGCCGTCACCCGAGAAACCGACAACCGGAACGTCCGGGCAACCAATTTTCGCGCCAACAACGGCAGGCAGGCCGTAACCACAGGGGCCAAACAGGCCAGGTGCCAGGTACTTGCGGCCTTCTTCGAAGGACGGGTACGCGTTACCGATGGCGCAGTTGTTGCCGATATCGGACGAGATGATTGCCTCGGTCGGCAGCGCCGCTTGAATTGCGCGCCATGCCATGCGGGGGCTCATCCAGTCGGGCTTGGCGGCCCGTGCACGCTCGTTCCAGGTGGTGCCCGGATCGTCGTTCTCGTGGGTCAGCGAGCTCAGTTCTTGCGCCCAAGCCGATTTGGTGGTGGCGATCAGGTTCTTGCGGTCTTCGCGACCTGCTTCACCGGCGTTGTCGCCCAGACGTTCCAGCAGACCTTCGGCCACTTTCTTGGCGTCGCCGACGATGCCAACGGTCACATCTTTGGTCAGGCCGATACGATCAGGGTTCAGGTCAACCTGAATGATCTTGGCATCGGTCGGCCAGTAGTTGATGCCGTAGCCAGGCAAGGTCGAGAACGGGTTCAGACGAGTGCCCAGAGCCAGAACAACGTCCGCTTTGGCGATCAGTTCCATACCGGCTTTCGAGCCGTTATAGCCCAGCGGGCCGGCAAACAGCGGGTGCGAGCCGGGGAAGGCGTCGTTGTGCTGATAGCCAACGCAGACCGGTGCGGTCAGACGTTCGGCCAGATCGGCGGACGCAGGGATCGCGCCGGACAGAACAACGCCAGCACCGTTCAGGATGACTGGGAATTTGGCGTCGGACAACAGGGCCGCGGCTTCGTCCAGTGCTTCGTTGCCACCAGCGGTCGCTGCGAATTCGACGATCTTGGGCAGTTCGACGTCGATGACCTGAGTCCACATGTCGCGCGGGATGTTCATCTGAGCAGGGGCCGAAGCACGCTTGGCTTGCAGGATGACGCGGTTCAGAACTTCGGCGACTCGGCTTGGGTCACGCAGTTCTTCCTGGTAGGCAACACAGTCTGCAAACATGCGCATCTGTTCCATTTCCTGGAAGCCACCCTGACCGATGGTTTTGTTGGCTGCCTGCGGAGTGATCAGCAGAACTGGGGTGTGGTTCCAGTATGCGGTTTTAACGGCAGTCACAAAGTTGGTGATGCCGGGGCCGTTCTGCGCGATCATCATCGACATCTTGCCGGTGGCACGGGTGTAGCCGTCCGCCATCATGCCGCCCGAACCTTCGTGGGCGCAGTCCCAGAAGTTGATGCCTGCGGCCGGGAAGATATCCGAAATCGGCATCATGGCCGAACCGATGATACCGAACGCATGTTCGATACCGTGCATTTGCAGAACCTTAACAAAGGCCTCTTCAGTGGTCATTTTCATCTGAGTGTTCTCCGCACAATTGAAGAAAGGTTCGGGCACAGCACCCGCCTTTGATATGGTTTTGGCGCAAGGGGCGAAGCGGCGTTAGGGCCAGAATGTTAGGCGGGATATGTCCAGAGCCGTGCTAGGCGGAACGGATGGCATCCGCGATCAGTTTCACGCCCGGCCCGATGCGGTCTCGGCCAATGGACGAGTATCCAAGGCGATAGAAGTTGCGCGGTTGGTGCAACCCATTGAAGAACGAGGCGCCTGGTTCGATGTGCACGCCCTGGCTCTGCAGCTTTTTGGCAAGTTTGGTCGTGTCCACACGATCGGGGGCCGACATCCAAAGCGACGACCCGCCCATGATTCCGCGTCCGGCAACGGTAAGCCCGTACTGTTCGACCGCGCTGTCCAACGCTTCGCGTCGCCGGGCAAGGGTTTTGGACATACGCCGAATCTGAGCATCATAATGGCCCAGGGACAGGAAATAGGCCGCAGTGCGCTGGATATGGCCCGGCGGGTGGCGCAGCACCAAAGAACGCAAGGCGCGAGCCTCGCGGATAAAGGGCTCGGACCCGACAATGTAGCCAAGGCGCAATCCGGGAAACAGCGACTTCGAGAAGCTGCCCACATAGATCACCCGTCCGTCGCGATCCATTGACTTGAGGGCAGGGGAGGGAGATCCCAGAAAGGCCATTTCAAACTCGTAATCGTCCTCGACGACCATGGCGTCCAGTTCGCGGGCGCGTTTCAGCAACTCGTGGCGGCGATCGACGGGCATGGTTGCGGTTGTCGGGCTTTGATGGCTGGGGGTGGTGAAAATTACATCCGTTTCATCCGGCAACGCATCCGGGGTCAGGCCATCGCGGTCAACGGCCAGTGGTGAAACTTTGCAATCGGAATGATTCAGCAAATCCCGCAGCGCATAATAGCAGGGGTCTTCAATCACGGCAGTGCGGTTGCGGTTCAACAGGATGCGTGAGGCCAGCCACAGGGCGTTTTGCGCGCCCATAGTGATCAAGATCTCTTCGGGGCGGGCGGCGATTCCACGGCGCGGCAACGTGTGACGGGCGATGAATTCGATCAGCAGCGGATCATCCTGATCCATGTAGTCCCCGGTCAGGGATGCAAAATCCTTGTGACCCAATGCACGGACCGCGCAGAGACGCCAATTGGCGTGGTCGAATAATTTCCGATCTGCCTGACCATAGATGAAAGGGTATTTGTAATCGCGCCAATTACTGGGCTTGGGCAGCACGTCCCCGTCCGAGAACCTGCGTGCGAGGGCCGTGTCCCAGTCGACATTTTCATCGCGTTTTTGAACAGGCGAATACTTGGGTGGCACGGGCGCGTTTTGCGACACGAAATACCCCGACCGGCCTTTGGCAGTCAGGTAGTCATTGGCCAGTAGTTCCGTATACGCCAGTGTCACCGTGATCCGGCTAACACCTAGATGCGCCGCCAATTTGCGAGACGAGGGCAGCTTTTCCCCAACGTGGAACCGGCCAGACAAGATGCCTTCGGCAATCATCTGCTGGATCTGCGCCTGCAGCGTGCCCTGTCCGTTCAATTCCAGAAAGAATGTGTCGACCGATATTCCCATAGCGCCTTATAGGGTGGACTTAAGGTGAGGGCAATCTGGACTTAATCTCGTCTCGAGAATTCGTGAACAAGGCGCTTGACGAAAAAGAACTACTAATCTAAATAACTAGAAATATAGTTTAAAGGAGAAGTCAGATGTGGGAAACAGCTGCAGCAGGATTCTCGGCCATGGGCTCTGAAGCGCGACTGAAGGTCCTCAAGACATTGGTTCGGGCTGGTGAGGCTGGATTGACCGTTGGGGAAATCCAGAACCGCACAGGCATTGCGCCTTCGACATTGGCCCATCACCTGCGGTTCCTCGCGGCCGGCGGTGTTGTCGAGCAAGAGAAAATTGGGCGCGCCACCATCAACCGCGCAAATTACGAAGAATTGAGAGGCCTCGCGCAGTTCATACTTAGCGAATGCTGCGTGGACGAAGTGGGAAAGGCTGCGAACGATGGCTGAGCTGACACAAAACCCAAAGGCACCGGCAAAGGTGGCCGTTGATCTGATCAAAACCCCATGGGCAGTGATCGTAGCCATTCTGGCGCTTGTGGCTGTCCTTGACCCCGGCAATTGGGGAGAGGTTGTAACCTTTGCGGGTAAAGCCCTTGCGCATACGGGCCAGTACATTCTTTTCGCCGTTTTGCTGCTGTCTTACCTCAAGGCGACAGGTGCCGAAGTGATGGTTGCGCGCGCCTTTGAGGGGCGCGAGACGCGGATGATCTTTCTGGCCGCGGTCTTCGGCGGGCTCGCACCGTTCTGTTCGTGCGAAGTCATTCCGTTCATTGCCGGACTGCTGGCGCTTGGTGCACCTCTGTCCGCTGTTATGGCATTCTGGCTCAGCTCGCCCTTGATTGATCCACCCACCTTGTTGATCACGGCAGGCGCATTGGGTTGGCCATTTGCAATCGGCAAGGCCATTGCAGCAGTCGCATTGGGTCTGTTTGGAGGCTTTGCCGTCCGTGCCCTGATGCGAGGTGGTGCGTTTGCCCAGCCTCTGCGCGAATACAAACCGGCTGGCTGCGGATGCGGACCTAAAACAGAGGACAAACCTGTCTGGAAGTTCTGGCAGGTACCCGAGCGTCGTCAGCGCTTCCAGTCCGAGTTCATTCACAACAGCCTGTTTCTGTTGAAATGGTTGGCTCTGGCCTATGTGCTCGAAGCGCTGTTGGTCAGCTATGTGCCCGCCGATCTGATCGCGCGCGTTGTCGGCGGTGACGGTGTTGTACCCATTGTCATTGCCGCGTTGGTCGGGATGCCCGCTTACCTGAACTCTTACGTCGCACCGCCGCTGCTGGCTGGCCTGATGGAACAGGGGATGAGCGCAGGGGCCGCGATGTCCTTCATGGTCGCGGGTGCCGTCAGTTCGATCCCGGCAATGGCCGCCGTCTGGTCATTGGTCAAACCACGGGTCTTTGCGACCTATCTGGGGCTGGGGATCACTGGGGCCATCACCGCTGGCATCTTGTTCCAGATGATCTGAAACCAAAGCCGCCCGGTGCACTTGCCGGGCGGCTTTTTTTATCCTGCTTCGCAGTGGCGGGGCAGTTTGAACCGATATCGGGCTTCACCACTGTCAACATACACTCGTTTTTCGATGCAGGCCGTGGTGCCAACGGTTTGTGAGATCGGAGCTTCGGTCGAAGTGACCGAGGTCGCAGACCCGTCCGGCAGTCGGACCGAAGCAATGACGCCGTTCTTGAGGTCCCCGTTGATGGGTGTCGCTGACAAGACGTTGACGGTCATAAATGCCTCATGCTCGTGCTCGCCGCTGTCGTTGAAGATCAGCAAACCAGCAGCGACGGCAACAAGACCAACACCGCCTGCCACGGGCAAACCCCAGGTCTTCAGGAAGGCATAGATCGAAACGGCGCGATGCGGTCCAAATAGTTTGGAAAGAACGTTCAGCATGGTTTTCTCGTAAAAAAGCCCCGGTCCGTTCAGGCCGGGGCTGTCTGTGCTTTAGGGGCGCGGATCGTCTTCGTCTTCGTCGTCAGCACCGCCTTTGGGCAGGTTGAAGAAGCTGTCCGCGTCGAGGATCGGTTCTTCTTCTTTCTCTTCCGCAGGCTCGTCCGACAGCGAGAAAGTTTCCAGACCTTCGATGGCCGTCGGGATCTTCGGCGCCGCGTCCATTTCCAGCGACTGTTCGGTCGAGACCAGCTTGCGGCGCTCGTCATCACTCATGACGCCACCTTCGGCAGCTTTCTTGGCTGCGGCCTTCTGCACGATCGCGTCCAGCTCGGATTGTTTGCACAGGCCCAGGGCAACGGGGTCGATCGGCTGCATGTTGGAAATGTTCCAATGGGTCCGTTCACGGATCGACTGGATGGTTGGCTTGGTGGTGCCCACGAGTTTGGCAATCTGACCGTCGCTGAGTTCGGGGTGGAACTTGACCAGCCACAGGATCGAGTTCGGACGGTCCTGACGCTTGGACAGCGGGGTATAGCGCGGACCGCGACGCTTTTCCTCGCCGCTTGCGGCAGGGTTGAACTTGAGCTTCAGCTTGTGCAGCGTGTTGTTCTGCGCGGTGTCGATCTCGTCCTGAGTCAGCTGGTTGTTGGCGATGGGGTCAAAGCCTTTCACGCCAGCGGCCACATCGCCGTCTGCGATGCCCTGCACTTCCAACTCGTGCATGCCTACGAAATCCGCGATCTGCTTGAAGCTGATCGTGGTGTTGTCCACCAGCCATACGGCTGTTGCCTTGGCCATAAGCGGTTTTGCCATCAGCCCGTCTCCTATAAATACATCTTTCCCGTCGCCGGAATTCGGCGGCCCCTTTTTTGGGGCAGGTTTCCGTTGTCGGGGAACTTGGTCCGTATATAGTCGCGCCAAGGCAAGAAGGGAAGAGGCGAATGCGCTGGGTTGTTTTGGGGCTGGTTTCGTGGATTTTTGGTGCAATGGCGGCGCTGGGCGATGGCGAAAAAGCGGGCGAGTTTGACTACTATGTCTTGTCGCTTAGCTGGTCGCCCAACTGGTGCGCCCGCGAAGGCGACGCGCGCGGATCGGATCAATGCGACACCCGGCATGACCATGGCTGGATCCTGCATGGTCTGTGGCCTCAGTACCATCAGGGTTGGCCCGCCTTCTGCCGCACGCCCGAGGCGCCGCCATCGCGCGCTATATCACGCAAAATGACCGATATTCAGGGCAGTTCCGGTCTGGCGTGGCATCAGTGGAAAAAGCACGGCACCTGCACGGGTCTCAGCGCGTCCAACTATTATGCGCTGTCCCGGCAGGCGTATGAGGCGGTTGAGCGTCCTCAGGTATTCCGCAAGCTGGACGCCTCGGTCAAACTGCCTGCATCGGTCGTGGAAGAAGCCTTTCTGAAAGCCAACCCCGGCCTTGAGCGCGACATGATCACTGTGACCTGCAAGCAGGGCTATATAGAAGAGGTCCGCCTGTGCCTGTCGCGCGACCTTGAACCCGTGCCTTGTGGGCGAGACGTGATCCGAGATTGTACCGCCAAAGACGCCCTGTTTGATCCGATTCGTTAGAGTTTCTTGTTCTGGCAGTCCCGAGCATATTCCAGTGCTTTGGCCGTGCCTTTCAGATCAATCGCCATCACCGTCTCACCCGCAGGGTTGTAAACCGTCATGGTTTTGTTCTGGGCAATCGCATTCACGAAGCTGCGGTCGGTGAAAAACACCGTTGCACCTGGCACGTCGCGCTGATTGAATCCGATGGCAGTGGCGTCATAGCTTTTGCCGTCCAGATCGAACCGGACCGGATAACTCTCACCCTGTTTGATATCGCCCCACGCCTTGTTGTAGACGGCGAAATATCCCCGATTGCCCAGCGCGTCATAGCCCAGCCGCACGACCGAGAGGTCCTGATAGATCGTCTGGATCAGACATCCATTCCCCAGCGCGGGATCCATCATGATGTTCCAACCTTCGACAAATCCCTTGTCGATGAGTTGTTGGGCGAGCGAAGCGGTGGCAGTGAAGGTGGCGAAGAATAGGGCGAGAAGGCGGCTCATCTAATTTGTTCCAAAGGTGGATTTTGACGTTGATATCGATGTGAAAATCTTAAACCAATCAGGCGTAAGAAAATAGACAAAATACATGCAAGGCCCTCATACTATAAAGAATTCGCAAATTATTCTGATCGGCCTATCTACTTACATCGCAATGGCCTGGTTGTTGACCGGAAACGTGTTTCGTCCAATTTTCTTTCTCACTTTTTGGATTGACCGACTGGGCGCTCCTTATTGGCCTGCTCTTTTGCTCGTAGGCATCGGACTGAGCCTCATTATTGCTAAAGGAATGGGGCGAATTGGTTTTGACAAACAAACTACATTCGGTTTGTTTGTCTTTTTTTCAATGTGTTTATCCACTGGATTGATCGCAGCTTATGCAAGCTATCTGCGTTTAAAGGAAAGTGCTGCGTTTCAAGCAGATCGCGAATTCAGAAACTCCTTTTTTGCCAGCCTCAGAAATGCTCCCGCTGATTTCCAGTTTTTTTTGCATGGCGCCGCATTGAAGGACTGCGTGCCCTATACTTGGAGCTATAGTTACATGGCCTACGGTGAGCTATCTAAAAACATTGCAATCAATGTTCTGCCATACGAATGGTTGGATGAGTGTGCGATTGAAGCTGATCGTTAACAGTTTTCCAGAGTAACCATTTAGTATTAAATAGAAAAAGTATCAATGATCTCGTCAAATTTCCTTCCGCGCCCTGAGCGCCGCCGTAATCGTCCCGTCATCCAGATAATCCAGCTCGCCGCCAATTGGCACGCCCTGCGCCAGTGAAGTCAGGCGCACCTGCCCCTCCAACTGATCCGCGATGTAATGGGCTGTGGTCTGGCCGTCGACGGTCGCGTTCAGGGCCAGAATGACCTCAGAAATCCCTTCGGCCATTACGCGATCCTTGAGCCGGGGAATGCGCAGCTCGTCCGGGCCGACGCCGTCCAAGGCAGACAGCGTGCCGCCCAGAACGTGATAGCGACCCTTGAAAACTGCAGCGCGTTCCATCGCCCAGAGGTCGGCGACGTCTTCGACCACGCACAACTCTCCGGTCGCGCGATCCTCGCTATCGCAGATGTCGCAGATATCGGTGGTGCCCACGTTGCCGCAATTCAGGCATTCGCGGGCGGTGGCGGCCACCTGCTGCATTACGTCCGACAGGGGCGTCAGCAGCAGGGTGCGTTTTCGGATCAGGTGCAGCACCGCGCGGCGAGCCGAACGGGGGCCGAGGCCCGGCAGTTTGGCCATCAGGTCGATCAGATTGTCGATATCGCTGTTCGAACTCAACGCGTGCGCTCCTGCAAAAGGGCCGGGCAGTTGTGCCCGGCCTTTGGGTCGTCAGGAGTGTCTATCAGAACGGCAGCTTGATGTCTGCGGGCAGACCCATGCTTTCGGTCAGCCTCGCCATCTCTGCCTGAGAGCGCTCGGTCGCTTTGGTTTGCGCGTCCTTGATAGCGGCCAGAATCAGATCTTCGACAACTTCCTTATCGTCGCCATTGAAAATCGACGGATCGATGTCCAGACCCTTCAGCTCGCCTTTTGCTGTGGCGGTGGCCTTCACCAGCCCTGCACCGGATTCGCCTACAACCATCAGGTTGTTCAGCTCTTCCTGCATGTCCGTCATTTTGGTCTGCAAATCCTGTGCGGATTTCATCATCTTGGCCATATCGCCCAGACCGCCGAGTCCTTTGAGCATTTCTTTTCTCCTGCAAATCGGTTTGCCGCCTAAATACGGATGCTGCCGGTAGGGTACAAGGGGAGAGCTTCTCCCGCCCGTCGTCAAGGTCTTTGGCAAGACCTTTCCTCCCGTTGGGCCCGGCAGCGCGGGAGTGTTTCTGCTTTGGTCGCTCGGATCAATCCTCCTCGAACGGATCCCATTCGTCTTCGACCTCCGGCAGGGCTTCGGTTTCGACCTTGGCGGCGCGCTCTTCCGGGGTTTCGATCCGCTTGATGCGCGCTTTTGGAAACTGCATCAGAACGGCTTGAACCAGTGGGTGTTGTTCGGCCTGCGCTTTCAATGCCAGATCAGCCGCGTCTCGAACCTCGGCGATTGTTGCTGCGTCCCCGTCGGCCACGATTGAGACGGCCCATCGGTTTCCGGTCCAGCGTTGCAAGGCCGAACCAAGCCTTTGCGCCAGATCGGTCGGCGCTTTGTCTGTGGGCGTGAACTCGATCCGTCCCGGGGAATACGAGACGAGACGCACGCCGTTTTCGACCTCAACCAACAGTTTTACGTCCCGGTTGGTGCGGATCAGTTCGACCACGTATTCGAAGGTTGGATAGCGTGCCAGCGCGGTCTGGATGTCCTGGGCAAGCGCTGCGGTGGGTGCCCCTGCCGGTCCACGCTGGGCCGAGAGATGCGCAGATGATGTCGCCTGTGCAGGCGCGTGAGTTGGCACGGCCACACCGCCGCCAGGTCCCCCGCTTGGTGGGGGTGGAGGCGCATCCTGTAGTCGTTTGATAAGTTCTTCGGGGCTCGGCAAATCGGCCACATGGGTCAGACGGATGATTGCCATTTCGGCGGCCATCATCGCGTTGGGTGCTGCAGAGACCTCCTCCAGCGCTTTCAGCAACATCTGCCACATCCGCGTCAACACCCGCATCGGCAGCGCCTCGGCCATCTGTTGACCCCGTGCGCGTTCATCCGGTGAGACGGTGGGGTCATCGGCGGCATCGGGCGTGATTTTGACCACGGACACCCAATGGGTGATCTCGGCTAGATCGCGCAGAACAGCCAGGGGATCGGCCCCTTCGGCATACTGGCCGCTCAACTCAGTCAATGCCCCAGCCGCATCGCCACGCAGAATCATGTCCATCAGATCCAGAACGCGCCCGCGATCTGCAAGGCCCAGCATTGCCCGGACCTGGTCGGCGCTTGTTTCCCCTGCACCATGTGAGATCGCCTGATCCAACAGCGAGGTCGCATCGCGCGCAGAGCCTTCGGCCGCGCGTGTGATCAAAGCGAGCGCGTCTTCTGTGATCTGTGCGTTTTCCGCTGCGGCGATTTTGTTGAGCAAACCGATCATGTCTTCGGGTTCGATCCGGCGCAGGTCGAACCGCTGGCAGCGGGACAGCACAGTCACCGGAACTTTGCGAATTTCGGTCGTCGCAAAGATGAACTTTACGTGCTCGGGCGGTTCCTCGAGCGTTTTGAGCAGCGCATTGAAGGCGCTGGTCGACAGCATGTGAACTTCGTCGATGATATAGATCTTGTAGCGCGCGCTGGCGGCGCGGTAGCGGACACTGTCGATGATCTCGCGGATGTCGTTCACGCCGGTTCGGCTGGCGGCGTCCATCTCCATCACGTCGACATGGCGTCCTTCCATGATGGCGATGCAATGCTCGCACTGGCCACAAGGTTCGGTCGTTGGTTTGCCTTCACCATCGGGACCGATGCAGTTCATACCTTTGGCGATAATCCGGGCAGTGGTGGTTTTGCCGGTGCCGCGAATACCGGTCATGATAAAGGCCTGCGCGATCCGATCCGCTTCGAACGCGTTTTTCAGCGTACGCACCATTGCGTCCTGTCCAACCAGATCTGCAAAGGTTTCGGGGCGGTACTTGCGGGCAAGAACCTGATAGGCGGGGCTGGGCGTTTCGGTCATGTCTGCTCTGTCAGATTCGTGTCAGAAATGCAGCGTAGAGACCCGGGCCGCCCACGTCCACAGCAGGCTTTGTGGAATTTCGGTTTGGACAGCGTTTGCAAGCGGGATAAACCAGCTTTCAAAATCGGGTGGGCCGGTGGCAGTAGGAGCATGAGTTTTGGCAAAATTTGTAATCTACGCGCTGCCTGTTGGCTCAGGCACCTTGGCGCTGTCCCCCTTGCCTGGCGGCGGCGGTGGGTATGTGGACGATTTGAGGGTGATACAGGACTGGAACCCCGATCTGGTGATTTCAATGACCACCGAGGCCGAGATGCAGCAGGTCGGTGCAGGCGGTTTTGGTCGAGACGTTCAAAGCAGACCCGCGACCTGGGTGCATCTTCCGGTCGAGGATTTTGGCACGCCGCCCCTGCCAATCGAAACTCTTTGGCCCCAAGTCAGCGCAGCCGCCCGGCAGGTGCTGTCCGACGGTGGACGCGTGCTGGTGCATTGCCGGGGCGGTTGTGGGCGGTCGGGGATGGTCGCGCTGAGGCTCATGGTGGAAAGCGGTGAAGATCCAAACCACGCGCTAAACCGGCTGCGCTTGGCCCGACCATGCGCGGTGGAAACGGATGAGCAGATGGCTTGGGCCATTAAACCGGCCCAGAGCGATCGATGAACTAGGATCAGGCCGTGGCTTGTTGAACAACCTGATGCGATGGGCGCGGTGCAAGGGCCGATGCCTGAAGCATGGCGCAAGGCAAGACCACCAAGACACCAGCAGGCAGAGTGGAAAAGTCAGGGCCGAACATCATATCGGCGTATTCGTCCAACGTGTCGGCTGAGTCGCCCGTGTTTGCCCCGCAATAGACCCTGATCCGGGCCGGGCTGGCGCGAAATCGTGCGGTGCAACCCTCATCGCAATGGGTCAGTTCGCTGGAGCCGTCCACCTCAAATTCGCTGGTCGTCATCGGTTGTGCTGTTGCCATCGCCTCGGCCAAGGCCCGAGCCATTTGTGCCAATGCGGGGCAGTTTTTCCCTGTTTTCTGACACAGGGTGGCGGTGAACTCGTGGGTCGTTGTCTTCCAGATCATAATGCGCCCTCCGCGCGGTGAGCGGGGGACGTGGAACAGGGAACTCAGCGTACTGAAGACCTGCCCGGACACCCCGCCCGAGTTTCGGTTTTTACTTTGATGGTAGGTCTCCTGACTTGCGGGTCATTGCTTTGCCGACCTTCCCAGCCTTTCGGCCAGTGGTATTTCGGCATTGCTTACCGCTTACAGTTGCGGGGGCAGTCGCGGCCTTGGTCCGTTCCGGCATTGCCGGGCTGGACCGCACCGAGTTCCCTTTTCATCCCGCCCCAATATAAGGACGAGAACCATCACCTCATCGCTAGCGGTTGTAGGTGGCTTGAGTCAAGCAGGCTGTTTTCCATCGTTCAAGTGGACGCTTGGTCACTTTGAAAATCTGTTGACTCTAGTCGCGCAAAAGCGCCGATATGCCATATGTGAACCGAATAGTTCAGATGCTTGCGAGGGCACCATGTTGGACAACACTCCGGTCGTTTTGACCGAAGATTTTACGTTTTCTGCCGGAGAGGCCGAACTGTCGGCACGGCTGTATATGCCTGCCTCGGCACCTGATGTGGCGGTTGTAGTCCATGCAGCCACAGGCGTACCGCGCGACTATTACCTGCATTTTGCGCGGTGGTTGGTGAAAGAACAGGGTATGGCCTGTCTGACCTATGACTATCGCGATTTTGGCCACTCTGTACGCGGGCGCCTGCGCGATTCGCAGGCCACGATGGCTGACTGGGCGTTGATCGACATGCCCGCTGCTCGCGCTGAAATGCGGCGCAGATTTCCCGCCGCCCAGCAGTGGAGCATTGGTCATTCGGTGGGTGGAATGCTAGGGCCAATTCAGCCCGATATTGAGCAGATCGACCGGATGATCTGTGTCTGTTCAGGTTTGGTGACGGTATCCGACCACCCCTGGCCGTATCGCGCACTGGCGACAATGTTCTGGTTTGCCCACCCGCCATTGCTGGTTAAGGCATTGGGATACCTGCCGGGCAAGGCACTTGGGTTCGGCTCGGACCTTCCGGCACGTGTCTACTGGCAATGGCGCAAATGGTGCACCGCTGCACTGAGCTACGTGCCGGATATCGGCAAAAGCCTTCCAGACGCCCGTTGGGCTGCGTCGGAAACACCCGTCGATCTGTTCACAATGGACGATGATCAGGTGGTGCCCCCGAACGCGGTTTGGCGCCTGGCCGATCTTTACGGTCCCAAAGCCCGCCGGCATCAGTTGTCGCCGAAAGACTTTGGATTGGCCGAGGTCGGTCACATCGGCGCATTTGCGCGCCGAAATGCGGCCATATGGCCCCGGTTGATCGCGTGAGCCGGTACTTACAGCTTTTTGCGGGATTTCTTGTCCTGCATCACCGATCGTACCATCTTACCAAAGGCCTTGTCGCGCGCACGAGACTGCGCCACGGTTTCCGAGTTCCTCTCATCCTCGCGCCGCAGTTTTCGCCAACGTTCTAGCCGCTCTGTGTCAAGGGATCCGGTGGAAATCGCATCCTGCACAGCGCATCCCGGCTCGGCCTGATGCTGACAATCGGAAAAGCGGCAGGTTTGGGCCAATTCCAGAATGTCGGAAAA
Source organism: Ruegeria atlantica (assembly GCF_001458195.1). GTDB lineage: Bacteria > Pseudomonadota > Alphaproteobacteria > Rhodobacterales > Rhodobacteraceae > Ruegeria > Ruegeria atlantica. The sequence goes on from NZ_CYPU01000074.1 coordinate 145,488, forward strand.
GACCTCATCGACGCCATCTTGTGCATCCAGCAACCGCAAAGCCCGCATGCCGGGTGTATCGACCAGCCAGCCTCCGTTTTGCATCGGATGCAACGCGCGGGCAGTTGTCGTGTGCCGCCCGCGCGCGTCGTCTTCGCGAATGCCGGAGGTTGCCTCATCCAGGCCCGTCATGGCGTTGACCAATGTTGTCTTGCCGACACCGGATGAGCCGACCAGTGCAGCGGTCTGCCCGTTGGGGCACCAGGACAGAACTTGCTGCACGTCCATGGCATCCAAAGCATTGATTGCCAGCACGGTCAAAAACGGAGACAGCGACACGGCCGCTTTGGAGTATTTATCAGGATCGGTGCAGGTATCGGCCTTGGTTAGTATAACGACCGGATAGCACCCGGCCTGATGTGCCAAAGCCAAATACCGTTCCAGCCGGGCCAGATTGAAGTCGGCATTGCAGGAACTGACGATGAACAGCACATCCACATTGGCGGCGATCAACTGGGCCTCGGCCCCAGTTCCGGCGGCGCGGCGTTTCAAAAGGCTGCGGCGTTCCAGCAGTTGTTGAACGCGGTTTTGATCATCCGCCAATACCCAGTCGCCGACGGCAAAGTCGCCCGTCGGCTGGTTTAGGGTGAGCAGAGGTGTTTCACCGTTGATGTTTGCGCCGATCAGGCGATCACGGTGAACGGCTGTGATGCGAAAGGGAGCGCATGTAGGATTGGCCGCATGTTGGGCGGCAAACTGAGAGGACCATCCCAGGTCCGAAAGTGTAAAAGACATTGTTCTGCCTGTGTTCAGGTACAGCAAGCCGTCTGGATGGTGGTCGCGCATCCAGCGGTAATGTGTTCAGGCAGGTGTGAGGGTCGGCCTCAGAAACGCTCTGCCCAAAGGGTTTTTGCTACAATCATAAAAGCCCTCCTGCGGCTAGCGGTTCAAGTAAGTGAGAGGTTGGACATCGACCCAAGCGGGGCTCGTTGTGGCTGCTTCCTTCCGGACCTGACCAGGTTGGCGAGGCGCTCGCCCGCGCCAACCTCTCGAAAATCGATATAGGGAAGACACGCAGAAATGACAACCCGTCACAGTGAGAGTTGAATGCGCAAAAACCCTTCGGCATCCCTTCCAGCCAGCGTTGGGCTGAACTCTGCGATGTCTGCGAGGTGACGTTGTGCCTGTTGGCCGGTCTTCAACAGGACAGAAGACCCCGGCATGGGCGCAAAACGGAATGGGCAGGGGCCCTGTTCCAGCGATTCAGCGGGCATTGCACCGGTCAGGTAATCCTTTAGCGCGTGTTGGATCGGCAAAGCCGGAACGTTGATGATTTCGGCGTCCCGTATGAACGGAAAATGCCCGCCGCCGCTGGCCCGAAAATTGTTCAGCGCAACAACAAAGCGTTGTTCGACCGTCACCGCTTGGCCGTCGAAACGAAGATCTGAGATGCGCTGGTATGCCGGATTTGCCACGTGTCGCATGCGCATCACGCCCGCAGGAATGTCCGAGTAAAAACGAGGCCCGGCACGACCACCGAATTTCGAAGGTGCCACGGCGGACAGTAAAGGTGTCGCTTCATGGGCTGTACCCTTCAGGTTCTGGCGCACAGCCGAAGCCTGTGCCGCGGCCACCATCGCAAGCCCGCGATCCTTGGCGCAAAAGCTGAAATAGCTGTGCAGGTGCTGATCCGTATGCCCAATTGGTTCCTCGGCCTGTTTTCGTGTTGCGGAATGCCCATCCGAAAATAGCGCCACCAATGACGGGTCCTCGGGTGCCGGGTCAGCACCTGATACTGGGCGCAGTTCAACGCGATGCGCCGCGACCGACCAGCCCTTTTCTGTCGTGGTAGTCAACGTTAGATCAATCACGCCAAGATGAGATCCGGCGGATCCCGGCATGACAACAGGTGTGCCATGCACCATTCCGCCAGTGGCATCGACGTGTTCCAGCTCAGCGTGCGATTTCCCCGGCAGGGTAGGATGTGTGTGCCCGGCGATGATGGCGTCAATGCCCTCAATCGCGGCAAGGGGGATAATCGCGTTTTCAAGATTGGGCGCGGGGTCAGCGGAGCCCAGCCCCGTATGGGCAAGCGCGATGATCACGTCGCAGCCGTTGGATCGAAGCTCAGACACTTTAGTGCGCGCGCAGGTCAGGATGTCGTCTATCCGGACGTCATCACCCAGCCGATGAGATTCCCAATTCCGGGTCTGCGGCGGAACCACCGAGAAGACGCCGACGGTTAGCGAGGCTTGGTTCCCCGCGACCTCAACCCGGCGGGTTAGAACTGCCTGATCCTGCCAGACTTCGTTGGCGCCCGGGCGATGAACATTGCTGCAAACCACCGGGCAGGGGGCCTGTGAAAGTATTCGATCCAGTATGTTCCCTTCGAACCCGAAATCATGATTGCCTAACCCGATCGCATCATACTCTAGTGCGCCAAGGGCCTGCATCAGCGCATGCGGCTTGTCAGCTTGCTCGGCGGCCATATCCCCAACGGGAGTTCCCTGCAGCGAATCGCCATTGTCAAAAAGCAGCACGGTTGAGCCTTCCGCCTGCGCCTCAGTTCGGGCTTCGCGGATCAGACTGGCGGTTCGGGTCAGGCCAATTGTGGGTTCAGGGGTGTCAGAATAGTAATCAAAACTCCTCAAGTTCATATGAAGATCCGTGGTGCCCAGTATTCGGATCTGCACGGTCTGCGGAGGCAGAGAAGGGGAAGGTTTCAAATTTCTACTTTTGGCAGTTTTGTCTTAGTCATTTTCAACAAAAAGATTAATCACAGTGAATTGCAAGGCTTAGCTTTGTTCATTCGATAGCGACCTGTGGTTCTGGGGGTGAAATACCGTTGCAACTGATTGGCCGACATGGCAGCCCTGCGCGGACAAGTCTAAGGATAACTTATGAAAAATGCGGAATATGTGACGTTTGGTAGCTCGGGGCTGGATCGTGCGGCGCATATTCGCGGGGATGCCGATGCGGTCGCGGGGGCGCGGGCGCATCCCAATGCAAAATGCCTGCTCTTGTGGCGCGGCAAGGTTTTGGTTCAGGGTGAGGCGCTGGATCAGTTGGGACTGATCTCGATGTCACATGAGCTGGTCGAAACCGGGCCAGGAGGTTCTGTCGAGCAGCCTGTTTTCTTGGGGCTGTCGGAAGACGCGCCGGTGTTTGCCTTTGATATTTCGGACTGGACGGCTGATGGGTTGGACGTGTCCGGTGTCGGAGGCTTTATCGATAAGTCAGAGCAACAGCACCCGGACTTGCCCCACGGCTACGTCTTTGCCGAACTGCGTCGGATCATGACCCGTTTGTCGACGCGTGACGCCGAACTGGCGGCCTCGGCCAAGGCGGTGACTGCATGGCACGAAACGCATCGGTTTTGCGCCCGGTGTGGCGCAGCCAGTGAACTTGCGCAGGCGGGGTGGCAGCGCAGTTGTCCGTCCTGTGGTGGGCAGCATTTTCCACGTACCGATCCGGTCGTCATCATGTTGATTACGCAAGGTGATTCAGTGCTAATGGGACGTTCACCGGGCTGGCCAGAAGGGATGTATTCGCTATTGGCAGGGTTTGTTGAACCGGGTGAAACGCTTGAGGCAGCAGTCCGTCGGGAAGTGATGGAAGAGGCCGGAGTGCCCGTGGGTGAGGTCCGTTACCTGTCCAGCCAACCCTGGCCGTTTCCGGCCTCGTTGATGTTCGGCTGCGCGGGTGAGGCGTTGTCGCGCGACATCACCATCGACCCGGTCGAAATCGAAGATGCGATGTGGGTTACCAAATCCGAGATGATGCAGGCCTTTGCCGGCGAACACCCTGTTTTGCTGCCAGCCCGCAAGGGAGCGATTGCGCATTTTCTTTTGCAAAACTGGCTTGCGGATACATTGGACTGACAAAATACTGTTCTGAAAAACGAGAGAACCCCGAACCACAATGCAGTTTACAGTGCGCGAAGATATCGAAGCTCCCATCAACTCGGTGTTTGAAATGGTGGCCGACTTCGACCGATTCGAACGGATCGCAATGCGGCGCGGGATCGACGTCCGGCGGATTTCGGGCGAATTGGGCGTTGTTCCGGGCACCAGTTGGGAGACAGAATTCAGGTTGCGCGGAAAGCCACGTCAGATTTCCGTGCAGATGGCCGAAAGCGACCCGCCTTTGCTGATGCGGTTCGAAGCGGCAAGCAAGGGGATGAACGGGGTTACGACGGTGGAGCTTTTGGCCCTGTCGCAGCGCCGCACGCGTCTAAGCGTTGACATGTCCCTGTCGGCCAAATCCCTGCCTGCGCGGCTGCTGTTACAATCGCTCCGGCTTGGGCAATCCCGGTTTCGCCGACAGTTTCAGTTGCGCCTGACCGAGTTCGCTCGGGAAATGGAACAACGCCACATTCATGGTGGCTGATTACCCAATGCTTTGGTGGGAACGACATGGATAGCTTTATTGTTCGTGAAGCGGTATTGACGGATGCCCAAGGTATCTCAGAGGTACTGTGGGACATCGCAGCGGCCGGAAAGCGTAATAAGCGCTGCGACGTTGATTTTGCCCGCGAGCATTACGTGGCCGATCCCGACCGGATCAGATGCTCTGTTGCTTTTCAGGAGGAGCAGGTCCTGGGATTTCAATCGTTGAAATGGGCGGTCGAAAACAACCCATATGGCGCTCCGGTCGGGTGGGGCGTCATTGGAACGCATATTCGCCCGTCTGCCGCACGGCGCGGTGTCGGGCGTGCCTTGTTTCGTGCGACGCTCTTGGCGGCACGGGAAAGTGGCCTACCGGCCATTGATGCGACCATTTCGGCCACAAACGCCGAAGGATTGGCCTATTATTCGTCGATGGGCTTTGTGGATTATCGGGAGCACGAGGGTGCCCAGTGCAAAAGCTTTTCCGTGATTTGAGCCGAGGTCGCTTCAGCCGCGCGGTTGAGCCGCTGGGTAGACGCCCAAAATCTCGACATTCGTGGTGAAGTGTTCCAGTTCTTCCATTGCCAGCTGTACGTTCCGGTCGTCCGGGTGGCCCACGATATCGGCATAAAACTGGGTCGCAGTGAACGACCCATCGACCATGTAGCTTTCCAGCTTGGTCATGTTGATGCCGTTGGTCGCAAACCCACCCATCGCCTTGTAAAGCGCAGCCGGAATGTTGCGCACCTGAAAAACAAAACTGGTGATCATGCCATGTTCTCCGCGGCGTGACATGTCGGCCTGCTGTGACATCACCAGAAAGCGCGTGGTGTTGTTGTCGCGGTCTTCAATGTGCCGGGCAAGAACGTTCAAGCCGTAGATTTCGCCGGCCAACTCGCTGGCCAATGCTGCTGAATGCACCTCGCCTTGTTCCGAGACCTCGCGGGCCGCGCGCGCGTTGTCGGGGCTGACACGTCCCTTGATGTTGTGTTCTTTCAAAAACCCGGCGCATTGCGGTAGCAGAACCAGGTGCGAGTGTGCCTCGGTGACATCCTCGATTTTGGCCCCTGGAACGGCAAGAAGGTTGATGTGAACGCGCACGAAGGCTTCTTCGATGATGTGCAGCCCGCTGTGGGGAAGCAAACGGTGGATATCGGCGACCCGGCCATACGTGGTGTTTTCAACCGGCAGCATTGCCAATTCAGCCTCACCTGCGCGCACCGATTCGATCACATCTTCGAAAGTCCGGCAGGGCAGGGCCTCCATATCGGGGCGGGCATTACGGCAGGCCTCGTGGCTGTAGGCGCCGGGTTCTCCCTGAAATGCAATACGTTTGGTCATTTGGTCGATTCCGTGCAACAAGTTCGATAATTGGGCGTTTAGTCGCGGTGTCTATACCTTGCCTCTTGTAAGGGGAAGCCTTAGACACCCCGCAGACAGCTGAAATGGACTCGCGATCAATGTTCGACACGATGACAGTTACCAAGGCCGCAGCAGGCCTGTTTGGCACCTTCCTGGTGCTGCTTTTGGCCAAATGGGGTGCCGAAGTGCTTTACCATGCGGATGGGCATGGTGAGACGGCCTCGTATATTATCGAAACCGAAAGCTCCGGTGAAAGCGCTGACGGCGAAGAAGTGGTGTTCGAAGACATGCTGGCCGCCGCAGACCCCGACAAGGGCGCGCGGGTATTCCGCAAGTGTACTGCCTGCCACAAGCTGGAAGACGGCGCCAACGGCACTGGCCCCTACCTGTTTGCAATCGTGGATCGCCCGGTTGCTTCAGCCAAAGGTTTCACTGGCTACTCAGCTTCGATGCAGGCCCATGGCGGCAATTGGACACCCGAAGCGCTGGATGCGTTCCTGACCCGCCCCAGTGCCTATATCTCAGGTACATCCATGAGCTTTGCGGGTCTGAAAAAACCGCAGGAACGGGCCGACCTGATTGCCTATCTGCAGACCATCAACTGATCTTTCGCTCAGTTTTGACGCATTCAAAAGCCGCTGCCCCGTGCAGCGGCTTTATTTTTTGTCTAAGTAAATCTTCACAAAGTGTTCACGCACTCTAAACTTGAAACTGGCAGTGCTAGTCTTTTAGCTGGCGCAAACAATATTAAAGACGTCAACGAGCAGGGGATGAACCACATGAAATCCAATCGAGTTACCGCTTTAGCGCGAACAAGGGATTTCGGACGCTTAGTTCACATTCTAGCTTTGGGGGCATTGCTCTGTGCAGCCGCTGCAACTCAGCTTTTTGCTGAGGAAAAGATCATCAAATCACACGGGTTCTCGGAATTCGGTGATTTGAAGTATCCGGACGGTTTTGCGCATTTCGACTATGTGAACCCGGATGCGCCACGTGGTGGAGAACTCTCCTATGCGGCGCAAGGCACGTTCGACAGCTTTAATCCCTATACCAGGCAGGGCCGGGCTGGTGCGCGGTCGGCAGATCACTACGAAAGCCTGCTGGTTCCATCCTATGACGAACCAGCGGCCTATTATGGCCTACTCGCCGAAAGTCTCGAATACCCCGAAAGTTATGAGTGGGTGATCTTCAACATTCGCCCCGAGGCGCGGTTTTCCGACGGCACACCGGTGACGGCCGAGGATGTGGTGTTTTCCCATAATCTGCTGCTGGACCAAGGGTTGAAATCTTATGCCGACGCAATTCGCCAACGGATCCCCAAGGCGGAGGCGTTGGATTCCCATCGTGTAAAGTTCTACTTCTCGCCAGATTTCCCCCGCCGAGGCCGGATTTCTCAAGTTGGGGCCACGTCGATTTTCTCTAAGAAATGGTTCGAGGAAGACCCTGAAAACCGCCGATTGGACAAGTCGCGGCTGGATCCGGGTATCGGTTCGGGGCCATATGTTCTGGATGATTATGACATCAACCGGCGCATCGTCTACAAGCGCAACCCCGATTATTGGGGCAACGACGTTAACGTCAATGTGGGCCGCAACAACTTTGACACCATCCGCGTTGAGTATTTCGCCGATTCCATTGCTGCGATGGAGGGGTTCAAGGCGGGCACATTTACCCTTCGGCAGGAAAACAACTCAAAAAGCTGGGCAACGGCCTATGATTTCCCGGCAATTGCGAATGGTTCTGTCGTGCGGGCTGAACTGGCAGACGGAAATGTGCCGTCAGCGTCGGGCTTCATCATGAACCTTGACCGGCCAAAGTTTCAGGACCCCCGCGTTCGCGAAGCTATCCAGCTGGCATATAACTTCGAATGGACGAATGAAAGCCTGCAATATGGGTTATTCCAGCAGCGTAGTTCGTTCTGGGAAGGAACGCATCTTGAGGCGACCGGCCTGCCCGAAGGGCGCGAGCTTGAGGTGTTGCAAGAACTGGGCGACGCGCTGGACCCTGCCATCCTGACCGAGGAACCCGTTTCGGCGCATGAATCCCGGGCCGCCCGCCAAAATGACCGTGGTAACTTGCGCAAGGCGATGAAACTGCTGGACGAAGCTGGCTGGCTTGTTGGGGATGACGGCATTCGTCGCAACGACAAAGGTGAGGTGCTGTCTATTGCATTTCTGTCCGACCAGCCAACGCTGGACAGGCTTATTCAACCCTTCGTCGCCAATTTGCGGGCAATGGGGATTGATGCGAGCTACAACCGGGTGGACAACGCCCAGTTCACCTTGCGCCGCCGGGACCGTGATTTCGACATGATTGTTGGCGGGTACCCGAGGTCGTTGCAGCCGTCGACAGGGTTGTATCAGCAGTTCGGAACCGAAGCGGCCTCTTACTCGGTCTTCAACCCGTCGGGTGTGCATGGCCCGGATATCGAACCGCTGATCGATAACATTGCCTCTGCCGAAGACAGCGAAGAACTGTTTGCAAATGTCCGCGCATTGGACCGCGTCCTGCGCGCCAAGCGGATCATGGTTCCCACTTGGTATCTGGGTAAGCACTGGGTTGCGTACTGGGACATGTACGAATACCCGGAAAATCTGCCGCCTTACGCATTGGGTGTTGAAGACCTCTGGTGGATCAACGAAGAGAAAGAGGCCGAGTTGAAATCCTCCGGCGCCTTGAGGTAATCCGCCCCCATGGGAGCATATATTCTTAGACGACTGTTGCTGGTCATCCCAACCCTGCTTGGGATCATGATCGTCAACTTCACGCTGGTTCAGTTCGTTCCTGGCGGACCGATTGAACAGATCATCGCCCAGTTGGAAGGTGGCGGTGATGTGTTCGAAGGGATCGCCGGCGGCGGCAGTGACATCGAGCAACAGACCGGCGGCACGAATGACCGCTACATTGGTGCGCGGGGCCTTCCGCCCGAGTTTATCGAAGAGCTGGAAAAGGAATTCGGGTTCGACAAACCGCCGGTTGAGCGGTTCCTCAACATGATGGGCAATTACCTCACGCTGGATTTTGGCGAAAGCTATTTTCGGTCGATCAGCGTAACCGATCTGGTGTTAGAGAAGATGCCGGTGTCGATCTCGCTGGGTCTGTGGTCCACGCTGATCGCGTATCTGGTGTCGATCCCGCTGGGTATTCGCAAGGCGATTAAGGACGGGTCACAGTTTGATACCTGGACCAGTGGCGCGATCATCGTAGCCTATGCTATTCCCGGCTTCTTGTTTGCGATCCTGCTGTTGGTTCTGTTTGCCGGGGGATCATATTGGCAGATATTCCCGCTCCGGGGGCTGACTTCGGACAACTGGGACAGCCTCAGCCTGTTTGGTAAGATCGTTGATTACTTCTGGCACATTGCCCTGCCAATTATCGCGCTGACGATTTCGGCCTTTGCGACGCTGACTCTGCTGACCAAGAACTCGTTCCTGGACGAGATCAAAAAACAATACGTTATGACCGCCCGCGCCAAGGGTCTGAGCGAAAGTCAGGTTCTGTACGGCCATGTTTTCCGCAACGCGATGCTGATCGTAATCGCCGGGTTCCCTGCGGTTTTCATCGGCGTCTTCTTCGGGGGATCGATCATCATCGAAACGATCTTCTCGCTTGACGGTCTGGGCCGTCTGGGGTTCGAGGCAGCCGTTGCGCGGGACTATCCGGTGATTTTCGGCACTCTGTTCATCTTTGGCTTGATGGGGTTGGTTGTCGGCATCATCAGTGACCTGATGTATGTACTGGTCGACCCGCGCATCGATTTCGAAAAGCGGGAGGGGTAAATGGCACTTTCTCCTCTCAACCAGCGTCGCTGGCGCAATTTTCGTCGTAATGGGCGTGCATTCTGGTCGCTGATGGTCTTTTCGGTGCTTTTTGGCCTGTCGCTGTTCGCCGAATTCATCGCTAACGATAAACCAATCCTCGTTAAATACCGGGGTGAGTTTTATACGCCGATCTTCAATTTCTACGCGGAAACCGAATTCGGTGGTGATTTCCAGACCGAGGCGATCTATCGCGACCCCGAGGTGCAGTGCCTGATCGATAGCGGTGGCATCGAAGACTGTTTCGACGATCCCGAGGGGATCATCGATGAGATTAAAGCCGGGACTTTTCAGGCAGATGGGTACGAGCGTGGTTGGGCCATCTGGCCGCTGATCCCGTATTCCTTCAACACCAGCGTTGATCGCCCCGGTGCAGCGCCGCTGCCACCCAACGGGCAAAACCTGCTGGGCACGGATGACACCAAGCGCGACGTGTTGGCCCGGGTGATTTATGGCTTCCGACTGTCGATTTTGTTCACGCTCATGGTCACGGGTGTGGCCAGTCTGGTTGGCATATTCGCAGGTGCCATTCAGGGCTTTTTCGGAGGCTGGCTGGACCTGATCTTCCAACGGATCATCGAGATCTGGTCGGCGACGCCTTCGCTTTACGTCATCATCATCATGTTCGCCATTCTGGGTCGAAGTTTCTGGCTGCTTGTCGCGCTGATGATCCTGTTCAGCTGGACCGGACTTGTGGGAGTTGTGCGCGCCGAGTTCCTGCGGGCGCGAAATCTGGAATATGTGCGCGCCGCGCGGGCACTGGGTGTGGGCAATATGACAATTATGTTCCGCCATATGCTGCCTAATGCGATGGTCGCCACGCTGACCTTCATGCCCTTTATCGTTACGGGCACCATCGGCGGCCTGGCCTCACTGGATTTTCTGGGCTTCGGCCTGCCGTCTTCCGCCCCGTCTTTGGGTGAGTTGACCTTGCAGGCCAAGCAGAACCTGCAGGCACCTTGGCTGGCCTTCACCGCCTTTTTCACCTTTGCCATCATGCTGTCGCTACTGGTCTTCATCTTCGAAGGCGTGCGCGATGCATTTGATCCCAGAAAGACCTTTTCATGAGCCTGCTGGATGTGAACAACCTCAAAGTCTCGTTCCGTCAGGACGGGCAGGTGAGCGCAGCAGTCAAGGGGGTGTCCTTTACTGTGGATCGGGGTGAAACGGTTGCGCTGGTGGGCGAATCCGGATCTGGCAAATCAGTCACTGCGCTGTCGACAGTGTCATTGCTGGGTGACAGTGCGATTGTCGAAGGTTCGGTCACCTATGAAGGGCAAGAGATGATCGGCGCGTCTGACCAGCGCCTGATGGATGTGCGCGGCAACGATATCAGCTTCATCTTTCAGGAGCCGATGACCTCGCTCAACCCGCTGCACACGATCCAGAAACAAATGGCCGAGTCACTGGCCCTGCACCAGGGTCTGACAGGTGATGCTGCACGGGCCCGGATCGTCGAACTGCTGACCAAGGTTGGCATCCGCGACCCGGAAGAACGGCTGGACAGCTATCCGCATCAATTATCAGGTGGCCAACGCCAGCGCGTCATGATCGCCCTGGCACTTGCCAACAAGCCCGATATCCTGATCGCGGATGAGCCGACAACGGCCCTGGATGTGACCATTCAGGCGCAGATCCTCGAACTGCTGGCCGAGCTTCAGAAATCTGAGAATATGGGGATGCTTTTCATCACCCACGACCTTGGGATCGTGCGCCGTATCGCCGACCGGGTTTGTGTGATGAAGGATGGCGAGATTGTCGAGACTGGCGCGACCCAGGAGATATTCGACAACCCCCAGCACCCTTATACGCGCAAGCTGCTGGCGGCGGAACCATCCGGTCATCCCGATCCTGTGGCTCCCGACGCCGAAGAAGTGGCGCGCACCGATCATCTGAAGGTCTGGTTCCCGATCCAACGCGGGTTCCTGAAACGCACAGTTGGTCATGTGAAGGCCGTGAACGATGCAACGCTCAGCATACGCGCCGGTGAAACCTTAGGGATTGTGGGCGAAAGCGGCTCGGGTAAGACAACGCTGGCGTTGGCGATCATGCGGTTGATTGCGTCCGAAGGTGCAATAACCTTCCGCGATCAGGATGTACGTCGCTGGTCGACGCGAGAGTTGCGGCGTTTGCGCAAGGACATGCAGATTGTGTTTCAGGACCCATTCGGAAGCCTCAGTCCCCGGATGACCTGCCAGCAGATCATTGCCGAAGGGCTGGCAATCCACAAGGTCGACCCGCACCGCTCGCCACGGGAGCTGGTGACCGAAGTGATGACCGAAGTGGGCTTGGACCCGGCTGCGATGGACCGCTATCCGCACGAATTCTCGGGCGGGCAGCGTCAGCGTATTGCCATTGCACGAGCCATGGTCCTCAGGCCAAAATTGCTGGTTCTGGATGAACCGACCAGCGCCTTGGATATGACTGTGCAGGTTCAGATCGTCGACCTGTTGCGCGATTTGCAGCGTAAGTACGGACTGGCCTACCTATTTATCAGCCACGATCTGAAAGTCGTGCGTGCGATGTCCCACAATGTGATTGTCATGCGAAACGGTGACGTGATCGAAATGGGGTCAGCCGAAGATCTGTTCGAAAACGCCCAGACAGACTATACCCGCGAACTGATTGCGGCGGCGGGCTGAAACCAGCCCGCCTGGGGCTTTCAGGTATTCGCTGTTTCGCGTGCCGCGGATTTTGGAACCGGGCCGCGAAGCTCTTCGTAATGGTCGAATTGCAGTTTTACCCACCCCGTGCCGCGTGTCGCGCTGGCGAGGGTGCGGTGTAACTCGTCTTCGGCCACAGCAGGCAGTTGGGCATTGAAAATCTCCCATCCAGACGCGTTGGGATTGCCTTCAAAGCCCAGAACCTGACCCTGCAGCGAACTGATCGTAGGCACCAGGTCGCCCACGAAATCCGAGGGCAAGTGGATTTCGGCGTTCAGGATGGGTTGCAGGACCACCGGTTTCGCCTGCGGCAAAGCCTCTCGCACCGCGTTCTTGCCCGCAGTGCGGAACGCATAGTCAGAACTGTCGACGTTGTGATGCTTGCCATCGCTGAGCGTGACTTTGACATCCACAACCGGGAACCCTTCAGGCCCTTGAACCAGCGCATCCTTGGCCCCGTGTTCGACCGATGGGATATAGTTTCTGGGCACAGCGCCCCCTTTGACGATCTCTTCGAATTCGAACCCGGCCCCACGTGGGGTCGGTGCGATCGAGATCACCACATCGGCAAATTGTCCTGCGCCGCCGGATTGTTTGCGGTGGCGATGACGATGTTCGATCGGTGCGCGGATGGTCTCGCGATAGGCCGTCTCAACCGTCTGGGTCTCAATCTCGATACCGAAGTCTTCAGCCAGCTTTGCGCTGACCCGGCGCATATGCTGAGGCCCTTGCGATCCCAGAACGGCATGACCGCTCAGTTCATCGTGCTGCAGGTGCAGTCCGGGGTCGATCTCGACCAGTCGGGATAAAGCGTTGGACAGGCGTACATCGTCACGCTCGTGTGCCGGCGACACAATTTGCCGATGGGCGGCCGGATGGGCCTCGGCCCACTCCGGTAACGGTGTGGTTCCGGTGCTGTCGTACAGGTTGCCGGGGTTGAGGTGGTCGGATTTCACGGCCAGCCCGATCTGACCAGCTTCCAATTCCGAAATTTGGGTTTTGGCATCCAGTGTCGTCAGGTTGCCAACCGTTTCGCCGCCCAGAGCTTCATGCGCTTTGACGCCCTTGCCCAGACCGCGCAGGACGTTGATCTTTCCGATGTGCTTTTTGACATCCGCGAACCCGGCTATGGCACGCGCGTCTTCGGCGGCTTCGTCGCGCCCGGCGGCGATATCGAATTCGGGGGCTTCGTGGCGCAGTGCCTTCATCAAACGTGTTAGCCCGTTTCCGTGGCTTGCCGATCCAAGACAGGCCGGGATTATCTGGTGGTTCTGCAGGACTTGCGCGGCCAAATCGAAGATCTCCTCGCTGGGTGGCTGCTTGTCCTCGATCAGTTGTTCCAGCAGGTGATCATCAAAATCCGAAAGCGTCTCCAGCAATTCGGTCCGGGCTTCTTGTTCCCGGTCTTCGACGGACTGGGGAAGTTCGATCAGGGCCGAGGGTTGCCCCTCCTGATACTTCCATGCCCGTTCCGAAATCAGATCGACCGCGCCAACGATTGCCTCACCATCGCGGATCGGAACCTGCCGCAGGGCGATGTGGTGCGTGCAGTAGGTTTGCAGAGCGGCGATGATATCGCGGATACGTCCGTTTGGGGTGTCCATGCGATTGATGAACAGAAAGCAGGGAATACCCGCCTCTTCGACCAGCCGCAGATAAGGGGCGCAAAGCACGGCGGCGTCCGGGTCGGGCGGTACGACGACGACAGCAGCATCCGAGATCGCCATGGCAGGGCCTACATAAGCCATGGTGTCGCTGCCACCATTCACGTCGATGGCACACCAGGGTTCGTCCAAGTAAGAAAAACCGTGCAAATGCACGGTTCCGGAAACGTCGAATGTGGTTGGCCGGCCATCAAGGCGGCTGATGGCCTCGACCAGTGTTGTTTTGCCCGAGTGGCTGGGGCCGAGGACAGAAAAAACGCGCATGAATGCAGTCCCTCTTTCAAGTTGCAGAACGGCTGCACGAAAAAGGCGGTCGAGCGCGAACGCGTCGGCACATACTGTCTGGTACTCTGCCTGCCTCAGGCACGGGGCGGATTTCCACCCGCCCTACAAGTGTGGGGAAAACCCACCCTCCGCGTCAAGTCCTGTCCTGCGTTGTTATCAGATCGCCGAGCTGTGTCCCGCCTTGCTCAGATCATAGGCATCAAAGGTGCGGGCGACCATTCGGGTCAGCGCGCGCGCCTCGGGCGGGATGAACAGGCCGTCTTCAGAGATGCTTAGCAACCCGTCGAAGGTTGCGTTTGCAGTCTGATACATCTCCTGCAATTCCGCGGCGGTGATGTTGTGGTCGCGCAGTATCTCGGCGGTATCTATCCGGAAATCGCACATCAACGCTTCAATCAATCGGGCGCGCAAGATGTCTTGGCCTTTGAACAAATGCCCACGGGATATAGAGAACCCGCCCTCGCGGATCGTTTTGGTATGTGCTGACGTCGCGGGTGCGTTCTGGGCGTATCCTTGCGGGAATCGTGAGATCGAGCTTGCACCAATCCCGATCAAAACGTCGGACTGATCGTCGGTGTAGCCCTGAAAGTTGCGCTTTAGCCTTTCCGTGTTCAGTGCGTGCGTCAGCCCGTCATCCTGCGTGGCAAAGTGGTCAATGCCGATTTCGGCATACTTGTCCCACAGGAACAGGCGCCGGGCCGTATCGAACAGATCCAGGCGGTCTTCGGGCGTTGGCAGGGCATCCGTCGGGATCAGCTGTTGCCGCTTGGCCATCCACGGCACATGCGCATACCCGTACAACGCCACCCGGTCTGGGCTGAGCGACAGCAATTTCTGCACGCTTTCAGTCATCCGTGCCTTGGTCTGGTGCGGCAGACCATACAGAATATCGGCATTCAGGCTGGCGATGCCGCGCGCGCGGATCATTTCTATAGCCTTGCGGGTGGTGTCGTAACTTTGGATGCGCCCGATGGTTTTCTGGATTTCGTCGTCGAAATCCTGCACTCCGATAGACGCACGGTTCATGCCGGCTTCGGCCAATGCATCGAGCCGACCCTCGTCAATCTCGTTCGGGTCGATTTCGACCGAGAACTCTGCATCCGGCCCCAACGGAACAATCTCAAGAATCCGGGCGGCCAGATCGCGCATCAGATCGGGGTTCAGCAGGGTGGGTGTACCGCCGCCCCAATGCAGGCGCGAAAGGGTTACCCCCGCAGGAAGGTGGGCGGCCAGTAGGTCCAGCTCGGCCTTGAGGACATCCACATAGGCGATCACCGGGTTGTCGGTCTGGGTGCCTTGCGTCCGGCAAGCGCAGAACCAACACAGCCTGCGGCAGAACGGGACGTGGACGTACAGCGACACGGAACTGCCGGACTTGATCCCGGAAATCCAGTGGCCAAAAAGGCTTGGCCCCACATCGTTGCTGAAATGTGGGGCGGTGGGATAGCTTGTGTAACGCGGGACTTTCGCGTCAAATAGTCCAAGCTGTGCCAATTGCGGTTTCACTATCATACCTATACCGTTAAGCCACGGCCGTCTATGAAACCTTGACTGAGATCAAGTGGAACCGCGAACGATGTTAAAAGCGCAATTTGACCATACCAACTGTTCGGACTGCCCCATTCGGCACCGAGCCGTCTGTGCACATTGTGATGTCGATGAATTGGAAGAGCTTGAAGGCATTAAGTATTACCGGACCTTTGAGGCGGGCCAAACGGTCATCTGGTCGGGGGATCAGATGAACTTTGTGGGCTCTGTCGTGTCGGGCATCGCCTCGTTGACCCAAACGATGGAAGATGGTCGAACGCAAATGGTCGGCCTGCTTTTGCCCAGTGACTTTGTAGGCAGGCCCGGACGGGAATCAGCGCCTTATGACGTCCTGGCCACAACTGATTTGGTCATGTGCTGTTTTCGCAAGAAACCGTTCGAAGCCTTGATGAGCAGCACGCCACATATCGCGCATCGTCTTCTGCAGATGACACTGGATGAGCTAGACGCGGCACGTGAATGGATGTTGGTTCTGGGGCGCAAGACCGCGCGCGAAAAGATTGCAAGCCTGTTGTCAATCATTGCCCGGCGAGACGCTTCAATTACGCCCAAGCAAAAAACTGGCCCGATTGTCTTTGACCTGCCGCTGACGCGTGAGGCTATGGCAGATTATCTGGGGTTGACGCTTGAAACCGTAAGTCGCCAGATTTCGGCCCTGAAGAAAGAGGGGGTTATCGAGTTGGAAGGCAAACGCCACGTGACAATCCCCGACATGCGGCGCCTGATGGACGAGGCCGGCGACGACTCGGATGGCGGCTTTCTGATTTAAGCCTATCCTGCTGCCTGCAGCCGTGATTTACTGAATGCGTGAATGAACCGCGCAGGAGTAAGGCATGGAATTCAGTAGCATTTTGGCAATGCTGGTCATCGGTGCGATCGCCGGGTGGCTTTCGGGAAAAATTATGGAAGGCCGTGGGTTCGGCCTGATCGGAAACATAATAGTAGGGATCGTGGGCGCCTTTCTTGCAGGTCTGATTTTCCCGGCGCTGGGTTTTTCGGTCGGTGGTGGTGTGTTTTCGGCGATACTCTTCGCAACCATCGGCGCGGTCATACTGTTGTTTGTGATCGGTCTCATAAAACGCGTTTAGGCCATCCGTTCGAACGGATGGCCCCCCGAATCGGAAACACTTACAGTCAGTGTGCCAGAAACACTGGGACCGAGGCTTGTTCCAGCATGTTTCGGGTTGCCCCGCCTAGGATGGCTTCGCGGAACCTTGAGTGGCCGTAAGCGCCCATGACGATCATGTCCGCTTCGCTGTCGGCGGCGTGCCGGTTCAGGATGTCTGACACACGGGTCATGGTTTTGCTGAGTACGTCGATCTCACACTTGGTCCCGTGCCGGGCCAGCATCTGAGACAACAGCCCGCCGGGATCAGAGCGGTCAGGACCGTGGCGCGGCGGGTCGATGACGACAATCCGAACCAGATCGGCTTGCGTCAGAAAGGGCAAGGCGCATCGGATGGCGCGCATGGCTTCGACACTTTCATTCCATCCGATCATGATAGTGCCGGGGCGCTCAAATGGCGTTGTGCTATCCGGCGTGACCAGAATGGATGCGTGACCTTCGAACATGGCGGCTTCGACGATAGGCTCAGCCTCGGCGCTGCGGTCTTTGCCGTAGGGTTGTGGCAGAACAACCAGATCCGAGAACCTGGCACGATGCGCCACGTGGCGACCAATATCGGCGATCTGAGCAACGCCGCTCTCGGCAGACCAGCGAATACCGGATTTACCCAGATAGTCTTGTGTATGTTTCAACAGTTCTTCGGCGTCTGCGTTGGCCCGGCTCAGCGTCTCTTGCAGAACCAGCGCGTTTGCGCCTGCATAGTAATAGCCCGCCTGACTTCGATCTACGCCAAGGCACAGTGCTTCGGCATGCGCATCCTGTGCATTTGCCAGTGCAACCATTTGCGCCAACGCCGATTGTGATTGTTCCGAGTCGGTTACGACTGTGAGAAGAGATTTGTACGCCATTTTGACCTCTTGTCTTCGGGGCTGAGACACCTGCGGCTACGCAGCTCAGTCTAAGGCTTAGGATTGTCACAGATTTCAGGTTAATGTTTTGATACAGATCAAAGCAAGATTGGCCGCTGTCGGACAAAACAACGGCCAGTCAAAAGGGTTCCGCGACAAATAAGAATCGCGCGGGGCATGGCAAAGGGACGCAATATGTCAAATTACATCAAGCTGATCGTGCTTGGTCTGATCGCGATATTCGCGGCGATCGGAACCAATTACGCACGCGATTTGGCGTATCAGGTGCACGCAATTCTGGTGATGCTGATCGCCGGTGGATTGTTCATCTGGACGCTGAGAAATACGGATGAGCCAGATATCCTCGTCGACCGTTCGGCCGAGTACATGGATGACGTGATCCGCTATGGCGTGATCGCAACTGCCTTCTGGGGGGTGGTCGGGTTCCTTGCGGGGACCTTTATCGCCTTTCAGCTCGCCTTTCCGGTGCTGAACTTCGAGTGGGCGCAAGGTTATCTGAACTTTGGTCGTTTGCGCCCGCTGCACACCTCGGCGGTGATTTTTGCCTTTGGCGGCAACGCGCTAATCGCGACATCGTTCTATGTCGTACAGCGCACAAGCGCCGCGCGCCTGTGGGGCGGAAATCTGGCATGGTTTGTATTTTGGGGCTATCAGCTGTTCATCGTACTGGCCGCGACCGGTTACGTTCTTGGCGGGACCCAATCCAAGGAATACGCCGAGCCCGAATGGTACGTTGACCTGTGGCTGACCATCGTCTGGGTGGCTTATCTGGCCGTATTCCTGGGTACGATCGTCCGGCGGAAAGAACCCCACATCTATGTGGCGAACTGGTTCTATCTGGCGTTCATCGTGACCGTCGCCATGCTGCACTTGGTCAACAACATGACCATCCCGGTCAGCGTTTGGGGTTCGAAGTCAGTCATCGTCTGGTCGGGCGTTCAAGACGCCATGATCCAGTGGTGGTACGGCCACAACGCCGTGGGCTTTTTCCTGACCGCGGGCTTCCTGGGCATGATGTATTACTTCATCCCGAAACAGGCCGAGCGTCCGGTGTTTAGTTACAAGCTGTCGATCATCCACTTCTGGGCTCTGATCTTCCTGTATATCTGGGCCGGTCCGCACCACCTGCATTATACCGCGCTGCCGGATTGGGCGTCGACGCTGGGCATGGTGTTCTCGATCATCCTGTGGATGCCGTCCTGGGGTGGCATGATCAACGGCCTGATGACCCTGTCGGGTGCGTGGGACAAGCTGCGTACTGACCCGGTGATCCGGATGATGGTAATCTCGGTCGGGTTCTACGGCATGTCCACGTTCGAAGGGCCAATGATGTCGATCCGCGCGGTCAACAGCCTCAGCCACTACACCGACTGGACCATTGGTCACGTACACTCGGGCGCGCTGGGCTGGAACGGCATGATCACCTTTGGTGCGCTGTACTTCCTGGTGCCTGTGCTGTGGAAGCGTGAGCGTCTGTATTCACTGCAGATGGTTAGCTGGCACTTCTGGCTCGCCACCATCGGTATCGTTCTGTACGCCGCGTCGATGTGGGTGACCGGTATCATGGAAGGCCTGATGTGGCGTGAAGTGGATGCAAACGGTTTCCTGGTGAACTCGTTCGCTGACACCGTGGCTGCCAAGTTCCCGATGTATGTGGTGCGTGCTCTGGGTGGCGTGATGTTCGTCGCCGGTGCAGTGATCATGTGCTACAACCTGTGGATGACTGTGCGGAAAGCGCCGGCCAAAGAGGCCAGCCTGACCGTCGCGGTCCCGGCTGAATAGGAGGGCCGGAGCAATGGCAATTCTCGACAAACATAAGATCCTCGAGACCAACGCGACCCTCCTGCTGATCTTCAGCTTTTTGGTCGTGACCATCGGTGGCATCGTGCAGATCACCCCGCTGTTCTATCTTGAGAACACAATCGAGAAGGTGGAGGGCATGCGCCCTTACACCCCTCTCGAAATGGCGGGGCGTGACATCTACATCCGCGAAGGCTGCTATACCTGCCACAGCCAGATGATCCGCCCGATGCGGGACGAGGTCGAACGCTATGGCCACTACTCGCTGGCGGCCGAGTCGATGTACGACCACCCGTTCCAATGGGGGTCCAAGCGTACTGGACCT
This sequence comes from Ruegeria atlantica, assembly GCF_001458195.1. GTDB lineage: Bacteria > Pseudomonadota > Alphaproteobacteria > Rhodobacterales > Rhodobacteraceae > Ruegeria > Ruegeria atlantica. The sequence continues at coordinate 165,315 of NZ_CYPU01000074.1, forward strand.
GATCTGGCCCGCGTTGGTGGCCGCTATTCAGACCAGTGGCATGTTGATCACTTGCGTGACCCGCAGTCGGTGGTTCCGGAATCGGTGATGCCGAAATACGGCTTCCTCGAGCATCGCAAGATCGACGGCAAGTATATCGGTGACGTCATGGCGGCGAATGCTGTTGTGGGCACGCCCTATACCGAAGAAATGCTGGCAAATGCGCAGGCGGATTTTCGAGCACAGGCCGACCCGGACAGCGACTATGACGGTCTGCTGGAACGGTACGGTGACAAGGTCAGCATTCGTAACTTCGACGGTCAGCCGGAATTGACCGAGGCCGATGCGTTGGTTGCTTATCTGCAGATGCTGGGAACGTTGGTCGATTTCTCGACCTTCACCCCAGACCCGAGCCGCTAAAGGAGGGTGTGATGGAAGAATACACAATCCTGAGGCAATTCGCGGATAGCTGGATGCTGTTGGTACTGTTTGTCTTCTTTGTTGGCATCGTGATCTGGGTTTTCCGTCCCGGAGCCAGCAAAGAATACAAGGACACCGCCAACATCCCGTTCCGGCACGAAGATGCCCCTGCGCCCCTCAAGGGTGACGAAACAGCTGCGCCCCGTGGGGGCGACAAATCCGCCACATCCAAGGAGGCGCGGCAATGAGCAAGACACCTGAAAAACAGCCGGGCGATCCAAACACAACCGGACACTCCTGGGATGGCATCGAAGAGTTCGACAATCCCATGCCGCGCTGGTGGCTGTGGACCTTTTACGTCACCATTATCTGGGGCGTGATCTATACGATCATGTATCCGGCCTGGCCGCTGGTTCAGTCCGCAACCGCCGGTGTTCTTGGCTGGTCATCGCGAGAATTAGTGCAAGAAGAAATCGTTTCTTTTGAAGAAGCCAACGCGCCGTGGAACGCCAAATTGGTTGAAACCTCGCTTGAGGATGTCTCGAAAGATCCCGAGCTGCAGCAATACGCGGTCAATGCGGGCGGCGCGGTATTCCGGACATGGTGCGCACAGTGCCACGGTTCGGGCGCGCAGGGTGCGCCGGGTTTCCCGAACCTGCTGGATGACGCATGGCTCTGGGGCGGTTCGCTGGAAGATATCGAGACCACCATTGCCTATGGTATTCGGAATGAAGAAAGCGACGACGCGCGCTATTCCGAGATGCCAGCCTTCGGCGAAATCCTCGAAAAAGAAGAGGTCACCCAAGTCGTGCAATACGTCATGTCTTTGACTAATGCGCAAAGCGACGATGCGGCGGCGCAGGCGGGCAAAGTTGTTTTTGAGGATAACTGTTCCTCTTGCCATGGCGAAGACGGCAAGGGCGATGTCACCCAAGGTGCTCCGAACCTGACCGACGCGATCTGGCTATACGGCGGCAGCCAGGAAGCCCTGACAGAAACGGTGACCAACAGCCGATTTGGCGTGATGCCCCCGTGGGAAAACCGCCTGACCGAAGCGCAAATCCGCGCTGTCACCGCCTATGTCCACCAGTTGGGTGGCGGTCAGTAACCGCAAAAGAATACCTTCGGACGGTTCGCCGCCCGAAGGTTGAGGCACCGGCTGTTCCATCTGTTCGCGCGTTTCCTGAACAGCCGGTGCTGCCTCTCTACCTTACAAATCACCAGCGAGGCGGTCCAGACGTGGGCTTCGGTTTGCTATTCGCATTGCGAGAAGTTGGCGCGTTTTTGTTGCCTCCACCAATGACTTTCCGGCAACCAGCGTTGCTTTTGTCTGTCAGGCCGATCCGATGATTTTGGTTCATCCAGCTCATGTGTCTGGGTGGCGATCATGAATGACTTTGCAAGAATTGAGAGCATCTGACATCTCCTGAGTTTTGGTTCTTCTGTCATCAGGATTGATTTTCAGACTGCAAAATGCGACTCAATTAGCATTTCTATATGTAATCAGGGCTTACATATGAACTGGATGGAAATGCCGCCGCTCGCATCGCTCAGAGCTTTTTCCGCTTTTGCGGCGACACGGAATGTTGTGGAAGCGGGCAACTCACTGAATGTCAGCCACGCTGCCATCAGCCAGCAATTGCGCGCGCTTGAGAAGCACCTCGAAATTGCGTTGTTGGACCGCACCGGCAAATCCATGACCTTGACGCCTGAAGGTGAAAGGTTGGCGCGCGCACTGCATCTTGGGTTCGGTGCGATTGGCGATGCCTTGGTCGAACTGACCCAATCCAAACAGGATCGTCCGGTTCATGTTTCTTTGACGTCGTCATTTGCCGCGTCATGGCTGATGCCCCGCCTGCCTGCATTTCAGGCCGAACACCCGGATATTCAGCTGGCGCTTGATCCGTCGCCTGCACTGGTCAGCCTGGATCCCGGCGGTGTTGATGTGGCCATCCGCTATGGTGCAGGCACATGGCCCGGTGTCCGTACAGAAATGTTGCTGCAAAGCCCTATGGTGATCGTCGCGGCCCGCAATCTGGTGGGGGAAAAAACGTCGTGGACGCCAGACGAGCTCAGCGAACTGCCCTGGCTTGAAGAGTTCGGCACCACCGAGGCAACCAACTGGCTGGCCCGACGTGGTGTCGGGCACGGGCCAAATGCAGGGCGAATCTCATTGCCCGGTAATCTGCTTTTGGAAGGGTTGCGCGCGGGGCAGGGCGTAACCGTCACGGCGCGGCATTTTGTCGAAGCAGAAATCACGTCGGGCCAAATCATCGAACTGTTTCGCGAGCCCGAAAACAGCGGATATCACCTTGTTACTGGTAATTTCCCTCTACGTCCGGCGGCAAAAACTTTTATTGCATGGCTCAGGCGGCAAGCTGGTAAGATGTGACAAAAGGTGTCTGCACGATGCGCTTTTGACCCATGTCAAAGTGGCTACCTTTGTGTTCTGGAACAAGACACCGTGATATAGCCACATCTGGAGCCAGCCCGTGAGCGATTCCGACCCCGCACCCAGCCTTTACGCCGCACGAGAACCCATATTTCCGCGTCGCGTGTCCGGGCCGTTTCGCAATCTGAAATGGATCATTCTCGCGGTCACATTGGGGATCTATTACATCACCCCGTGGATCAGATGGGACCGGGGGCCCAGCCTGCCGGATCAGGCGGTGTTGCTGGATTTGGCCAACCGCAGGTTCTATTTCTTCTGGATCGAGATCTGGCCGCATGAGTTCTACTTTGTTGCCGGTCTGTTGATCATGGCCGGGTTGGGATTGTTTCTTTTCACCTCGGCGCTGGGGCGCGTGTGGTGCGGATATGCCTGTCCGCAGACGGTTTGGACTGACTTGTTCATCCTTGTCGAACGCTGGATTGAAGGGGATCGCAACGCGCGGTTGCGTCTGCATCGTCAGGAAAAGTTAGACTTTCGTAAAGCGCGGTTGCGGCTGACGAAATGGGGTGCCTGGCTTTTGATCGGTCTGGCGACCGGTGGTGCCTGGGTGTTCTATTTTGCCGATGCGCCGACACTTCTGCGGGACCTTGTGACCGGGAACGCCCATCCGGTTGCCTATACGACAATACTGATTTTGACAGGAACGACCTTCCTGTTCGGTGGCTTCGCGCGCGAACAGATCTGTATCTATGCCTGCCCATGGCCGCGGATTCAGGCCGCGATGATGGACGAGGATACGCTTGTCGTCGGGTACCGCGAATGGCGTGGTGAGCCGCGCGGCAAGGGCAAACGAACTGCGGATTCCGAGCTGGGCGACTGCATCGACTGTATGGCCTGCGTCAATGTCTGTCCGGTTGGGATCGACATTCGCGACGGACAGCAATTGGAGTGCATCACCTGTGCGCTGTGTATCGACGCCTGTGACGACATGATGGCCAAGATCGGCAAACCGCGTGGCCTGATCGACTATATGGCACTGAGCGACGAAGCCAACGAGCGGGCAGGTAAGCCTCCCAAAAATGTCTGGAAACATATCCTGCGGCCCCGGACCATCCTGTACACGGCCCTTTGGTCACTTGTCGGCTTTGGGCTGCTGTTTGCGCTGTTCATCCGGTCCGACATCGAAGTTACCGTGGCCCCGGTTCGCAACCCGACCTTTGTCACCCTGTCTGACGGCACGATCCGCAATACCTATGACGTGCGCGTGCGGAACAAACATGGCGAGGAACGGCTGTTCAAGCTGTCTCTGTCCGGTGATCCGGCGATGCGGATCGTGATCGAAGGCACACCACTTGATACGGTGAATGTCACGGCGGATACTGCGCAATTGCAGCGGGTCTATATTATCGCCTCGAAAGACACGGATCCGGCAGCGGCGGACGCGACACCGGTTCGGATCTGGATCGAGGATATTGAAAGCGGTGAGCGCGCTTACAAGGACACGACGTTCAATGGACGAGGAAACTGAGATGGCCGAGCGTCAATTTACCGGAAAGCACTTTCTAGCGATCTTTGTCGCTGCTTTCGGGGTGATCATTTCCGTGAATCTGGTGCTAGCCTACAAAGCTGTCAAAACCTTTCCCGGGCTCGAGGTCAAAAACTCTTACGTCGCCAGTCAGGAGTTCAACGAGCGCCTGAAGGTGCAACAGGCCTTGGGTTGGGAAATCCGGGCTGAAACCAATGGCGGTCTTTTGATCCTGCACATCACCGACCAAACCGGCGCGCCGGTCCAGGTGGCCGAGTTGCAGGCAGTTGTTGGCCGGGCGACACATTTGAAAGAGGATTTCACACCGGATTTCACTTTTGACGGGACCGCCTATTCCACGCCCGCAGCGCTAGGCAAGGGGAACTGGAACATCCGTCTGGTGGCCAAAGACAACAGCGGTGCCGAATTTGCGCAGCGGGTTCCGTTGTATGTGAAAGGGTAGGGGATGACCGCTCAGCTCAGCTCAGGTACGGCGGCGTGCCCCGGTTGCATCGCAGCACCGGCGGAACCAGCGCGACCCGTTCCTGAAGATGTGCAGATTGCCCTATCCCTGCCCGGCATTCATTGCTCGGCCTGTATTGCGAATGTTGAACGCGCGCTGAACGCCCATCCGGGTGTCGAGGACGCGCGGGTCAATCTGACGCTCAAGCGTGCAATGGTCAAAGCAGCCGCTGAGACGCGCGCTGCCGACCTGATCCCCGTTTTGGAGCGCGCCGGGTATGAGGCACATGAGCTGGACCCGGGCGCTTTGTCGGCAACCCAATCCGACAAGGCCGGGCGTGATCTGCTGATGCGATTGGCGGTGGCTGGTTTCGCGTCGATGAACGTGATGCTGTTGTCTGTGTCGGTCTGGTCTGGGGCTACGGATGCGACGCGGGACCTGTTTCACTGGATTTCAGCGGCCATTGCGCTGCCGGCAATTGCCTTTTCCGCGCAGCCCTTCTTTGCCAACGCCTGGAGTGCGCTGCGCGTCAAACGATTGAACATGGATGTGCCGATTGTGCTGGCCATTCTGTTGGCGCTCATGACGTCGCTGTGGGAAACCGCGCTCAGCGGAGAGCATGCCTATTTCGACGCCGCACTGACGCTGACTTTCTTCCTGCTCGCAGGCCGATATCTGGACTACCGCACCCGCGCCGCAGCGCGATCAGCAGCCGAAGAACTGACGGCCCTAGAAGTGCCGCGTGCCATTCGCTTGGTGGATGAGGCGGAAGAAGAGGTGTCCGTCGCAAGCCTCGCGGTTGGTGATCTGATAATTGTTCGCCCCGGTGGCCGTATGCCGGTGGATGGTGAGATTGTATCGGGTAAATCGGAGCTCGACCGGTCATTGTTGACGGGCGAGACCTTGCCGGTCTTTGCCGAAGCCGGTCTTGCGGTCAGCGCGGGTGAGGTTAACCTGACCGGCCCGCTGACGATCCGGACCACAGCGGTCGGTGAGGATACTTCACTGCACCGTATGGCGGATCTGGTGGCCATCGCAGAATCCGGTCGATCGCGCTATACGTCGCTGGCTGACAAGGCGGCCAAGCTATACGCGCCGGGTGTGCATATTCTGTCCGCGCTCAGTTTTTTGGGTTGGTACATCTATTCCGGCGATATCCGAACCGCGCTGAACATCGCTGCGGCGGTTCTGATCATCACCTGCCCCTGTGCGCTGGGGCTTGCTGTGCCTGCGGTGACGACGGCGGCCTCGGGGCGACTGTTCCGCAAGGGGATGTTGATCAAACACTCTACAGCACTGGAACGTCTGGCTGAGGTCGATACGATCGTTTTTGATAAAACCGGCACACTTACATCTGGCACTCCGGAATTGACCAATCTTGAGGATCATTCCCGCGCGGATCTTGAGATTGTACTGGCGCTGGCCGAGGCCTCTTCGCATCCGTTGTCGGTGTCGCTTGCCAAGTCCGCCAGAAATGCCGGGATCAAACCTGCCAGACTGGAGGATGTGGTCGAGGTTCCGGGGTATGGGACCGAAGGGACGTACCGAGGTCAGCGCGTGCGCCTTGGGCGCGCCGCTTGGACCGGCGCGCCCAAGGGTGATCAGACGGCAGCCTGGTTGGCCGTCACGGATCAGTCACCGGTTGCGTTTTTCTTCTCGGATTCGCTGCGTCCAGGCGCGGCTGAGGCTGTGCAGGCGTTCCGTGACGGCGGAAAGAGCGTCGTTCTCATCTCAGGTGATACACGAGGCGCGGTTCAAACGCTGGCAGACAAGCTTGGAATAGAAACATGGATTGCCGAGGCGCTGCCTCAGGATAAAGCCACCCATGTGCAGGAGCTCAGCGACCAGGGCCGCCATGTCCTGATGGTCGGTGACGGGCTGAACGATACTGCGGCGCTTGCAGCGGCGCACGTGTCAATCTCGCCCGCCTCAGCGCTGGACGCGGCGCGGGCGGCATCGGATATCGTATTACTCGGCAACGATTTGTCCCCGATTGCAGATGCCTGTGACACAGCGGTGAAGGCGACCAAAAGGATTCGCGAGAACTTTCGCATCGCTACGGTTTACAATATTATAGCCGTACCCTTGGCCGTGGCCGGGTTTGCCACACCGCTGATCGCGGCATTGGCGATGTCGACATCGTCCATTACCGTGTCCCTGAATGCCCTGCGCCTGAGGTAGTTGATATGGAAGTTCTGGCCTATCTCATACCGATTTCCCTGTTTTTGGGCGGGGTTGGCCTTGTGGCGTTTATCTACACGGTACGGTCGAACCAGTATGATGATCCCGAAGGTGACGCGCGGCGTATCCTCAGCGACGAATGGGATGACAAGCCCAAGTCCTGACTACTCTTGAAATTGCCGCAATGCCCGGTTATGTCCGGCCCATCCGCTAGCAGAGAGAACCAAGCCAAATGGCAACTATGAATCCGATCCAGTTCATTCAGCAAGTCCGCGCCGAAGTCTCGAAGGTCGTCTGGCCGACCCGGCGCGAGGTTCTGCTGACCACGGTCATGGTGTTCATCATGGCGGCACTGACCGCCGTGTTCTTTGCGCTGGTCGATCTGGGTATTCGCGGCGGTCTTCAACTGATCCTGGGCGCATTCGGTTAAACCGGATTGGGCCGGGCGGAAACGCCACAGCCCCCTTGCACAGCGCGGGATGTCAGAGTAGTTGACACAGTACTATTCGGAATGGGCGTGCGGCGATTCGGGCTGTGCGCCGCTTTTTATTCCGGGTGACGTGGCAGAATTTCAATGACGGTGCTTGCGGCATTCCGAACGCACCGAAGGCAAACAAGGACGACAGGTTCATGGCGAAACGGTGGTACTCGGTCAGCGTTCTTTCGAACTTCGAAAAGAAGATCGCAGAGCAGATCCGCACGTCCGTGGCTGAGCAAGGCCTTGAGGACGATATCGACGAAGTACTGGTGCCCACCGAAGAGGTGATCGAAGTGCGCCGGGGCAAGAAGGTCACGACCGAACGCCGCTTTATGCCCGGCTACGTGCTGGTGCATATGGAAATGTCGGATCAGGGTTATCACTTGGTCAACTCGATCAACCGGGTTACCGGCTTCCTGGGCCCGCAGGGCCGCCCGATGCCGATGCGCGACGCCGAGGTGAACCAGATCCTCAACCGTGTTCAGGAAGGTGAAGACGCGCCGAAACTGATGATCTCGTTCGAAGTGGGCGAGAAGGTCAAGGTCAACGACGGCCCGTTCGAGGATTTCGACGGTATGGTCGAAGGTGTCGACGACGAAGCCCAAAAGCTGAAAGTCTCGGTTTCGATCTTTGGTCGCGAAACCCCGGTCGAGCTGGACTTTACGCAGGTTACGAAGCAGGGCTAAAGCCCACTTCAGCGAGTTTTGGAGCGCCGCGATGCTAAGAGCAACGCGGCGCTTTTGCTTTTATGGCATCAGCTTTTCAAGTCCGCAGGCAAAAGGCAGAAGATCTCGACCGGAAAGTAAGAGCTTTGCAGCTAGGGTGGGCCTGGAATTAGTTCTTGTTGTTGAAGAACTGTTAAGATGTCCAGAATTGTCGACGGGCTGACATCCACCGAACCGTCTAAGAATACACCAAGTCCACCCTCTCCGATCTCTCGTGGGCCGCCAGAGTCATAAACCGGATCAAGAGACGCGAGCTCTGCCGGCAGTACCGGACACAAAGGGGTTTCGTTCAAAACAAGGTCTACGGCGGCCAACATCAGCTTCTTGACGGACTCGAGGGTATCGTCCTCAAGGAGTTTTTCGCGCTGCGCATCGGGAGCCGTGAGTACGAGGTCGATAAGTTCGAAATAGGCACAGTTGTCCCGCAACTCTACAGTCGCTTCGGTGGACATGTTTGCCTGGATAGCACTTTTTTGTTCACCTCGCTGAAAGTCGCGCTCACTGGTTCTGCTGCATTCAAAGATCGTGATGGTCACTTGCCCGTCCAGATCTATCGCATCGTCTTGGGCCTTAAAGCCGAATTCATCCAGTCGGACTTGCAGGCCGCAATTGTCGACTATTGCGTTTTCCGCCAGTCGCTCAGGTACAGATTTCTGTATTTCGCGCAGATCAAGAAGGGCACCCACACCGATCCGGGTAGGGGCAACAGCGGAGAGGTTCAGATCAAGCGTATAAGTCAATTCCGTATCACGCACTGGCAGTTTCGCGTCGATGACAAAATCTACCTGTTGCGCGTCGGGTGCTCGGGCTCCCAGAACAACTGCCATTAAGACTGGAAAAATTAACCAAAGTCTCATTCAGCAAACTCCAATACGCCAAGCTCCTTCAGTCCTCCAAGGACTTCGACAATTGTCTCAGCGCTGACATCGGCAGATCCGACAATGGCAGCACCCATCCCACCAGGCGCAATTTCCCGAGTGCCTCCGGACTCGTAAATCGGGTCGAGTAGTGTGAACTCAGCGGGCAATGGCGGGCAGACCGGGTGCGCAGCCAGAAATTCCCCGCCTTTTTCGAGGACGGCTTCGTTGATGCGGTTGGTCAGTCCGAAAAGATTGGAGACAGCGCCAATAAAACCGCGCGGATCTAGATCAACGCCTTCGATGCTGAATGTCAGGCATTGGCCCTTCACCTCGGCCTTGGCGACCGCGACCGCGTCTACCGTGGCCCCAAAATACCGAAAGCCCGCTTCTTCATGGCGGTTACATCTCGTAAACTGTGCACGGGCTGAACCCTCGATCTTTATGGTGTCGTCTATGGCGTTGACGTCGCGAACCTCAAGATAGATCTGGCGTTTGCAGCTTTCTTCCAAAGGACCGGTCAGTATTTGAGGCGCTTTTTCCTGCAATCCGCGCAGATCCATGAATGCGCGCAGTTGCAAACGGGTTGGGCTGGCTTCTTCGAGGCCACCATAGACAGTGAAGGGAACCGGAATTTCACGCAGCGGGACTTCTTTAGTCAATTTGATCTGAAACCGACCGGCATAAGTGGCGGGATCAATTCCCGTCGAAGAGTATGAAGAAGAACTGTTGGACCCGTCGGTTTGGGTGACCGCCTTCGGCTCTGTGCCCTGATCCTGCGCTTTGCTACCGCAGCCTGGCAGCATAGCAGAAAGAATGCAGACCAATAGCCCCTTGTTCAGTCGAGATGATGCCATCCCTGACCACCTCTTCTGTGTCCAAGCCGTACCAAGATACCCGCCTGCGTTTCTTAAGCAACTTATGTATTCAATTTATTTATTTTGTTTTGCTGTTTCCAACTGTCACAGGGGCTCGTCCAGGACACAAACGCGCCCTTTGGAAATAAGGTGCGAGCTACTTGCCAACCCCACCATTCCCCTATACATGCCGCCTCTATCGTCTTCGGGCGAGATTCTCTCGTGGGAGGTTGCTGGGATCGCGATCCCGGATCGGACCACGCAACACAAACCGGGTGGGACGCGTCCTGCCTATGTTGAAAGGAAAACCAAATGGCCAAGAAGCTTGCTGGTACAATGAAACTGCAGGTTCCTGCAGGTCAGGCGAACCCGTCGCCGCCAGTTGGTCCGGCGCTGGGTCAGCGTGGCATCAACATCATGGAATTCTGCAAGGCGTTCAACGCCAAGACTGCAGACATGGAGCAAGGCGCACCTTGCCCGACCGTGATTACCTACTATCAGGACAAGTCCTTCACGATGGACATCAAGACGCCGCCCGCGTCTTACTACCTGAAAAAAGCGGCTGGTCTGAAGCCGGTTGGCAAGCGTAACCGTCCCCGTGGCGCGGAAAACCCAGGTCGTGAGACCGTGGCAACCGTGACCTCGAAGCAGGTTCGCGAAATCGCCGAAGCCAAAATGAAAGATCTGAACGCCAACGACGTCGAAGGCGCAATGCAGATCATCCTGGGCTCGGCCCGCTCTATGGGCATCGAGGTGAAGTAAGATGGCAAAACTCGGTAAACGTACGCGCGCCGCGCGCGAAGCCGTCGCTGGCAAGGAAAATCTGTCGGTGGACGAGGCAGTTGCCCTGGTCAAAGCCAATGCAACCTCGAAATTCGACGAAACCATCGAGATCGCGCTGAACCTGGGCGTTGATACCCGTCACGCGGACCAAATGGTTCGTGGTGTTGTCGGCCTGCCAAATGGCACCGGCAAAACCATGCGCGTTGCTGTGTTCGCTCGTGGCCCCAAGGCTGACGAAGCGAAAGAAGCAGGCGCGGATATCATTGGCGCAGAGGACCTGATGGAAACCATTCAGGGCGGCACCATCGAATTCGATCGCTGCATTGCCACCCCCGACATGATGCCGATCGTCGGTCGTCTGGGTAAAGTTCTGGGCCCCCGCAACCTGATGCCGAACCCCAAAGTTGGCACCGTGACCATGGACGTGAAAGCGGCCGTGGAAGCAGCCAAGGGTGGTGAAGTTCAGTTCAAGGCGGAAAAAGGCGGCGTTGTGCACGCCGGTGTTGGCAAAGCGTCCTTCGACGAAGCCAAGCTGGTCGAAAACGTCCGCGCCTTTATCTCGGCCGTGGCCAAGGCCAAGCCGACAGGCGCCAAAGGCACTTACATGAAGAAAATCGCGCTGAGCTCGACCATGGGCCCTGGCGTGACTCTGGATGTGGCCGCCGCTTCGGGCGAATAAGCCCAATTTCAATACCGCGAAGATGAAATCCCGGGTGGTGCAAACCGCCCGGGATTTTTTACTTAAAGATGATCAGGCTGTCCGCGTGAAGGCCGCATTCAAGTGGCCTGCGCCAGGCGGAAGCTGCGGTTTAAGCCTGCGCGCGTCTGACCTCTACGGCTTAGATATATGCGCGCAATACACCGGCCTCACGCGCGCTGATTGTTGGGGCTGCTGTGCGTCGAAACGCTTCGCTGACATCTTCGATCGACGGGAATAGCGCCAGGATTTCCGACCGTTGCGGGGACGACAGCGCGTATTTTGCATTTTCGCCGAAATAGTAGCTTTCTGTCAGCGCGCCGTTGGACCGGACAATGTGGTGTCGGTCGAACATGAAGTGGGTGTAGGTAATGCGATCCGTCGGGCGGATCGAAACCCCCGGCAGGCCACACAGGTGCTTGGCGGCCACGAACACTTCGGATGATCCAAAAAGCATGTCAGTGGCAGGTGAGCCGATCAGAATTCGATGCTGTTGCGAAACCACCAGCTCTTTCGTGTTCCCGATAGCGCCGGCCTCGATCACCACCGGAGCAAATGACCCATGACCATGAACCTCGGTCGTTCCGATCCAGAGGATCGGTTGAAATCCGCTGTCCCGTGTCCAGACGCGTTGACCTTTTGCGAGGTCTTGAACCTCAACGATACCGTCGGCAGTTTCGATAATGGTTCCCGGCCCAAAGCAGGTAACATAGTCAGCATAAGCCGACGACCCGGCATTCGAACCACCGGTTTTGACATACGACGTTCCGGTATCTAGCGGGGCAGATGTCGCATAGCCCCAAACAGCCTGCGTCACCCCGCCTTGGGAAAACACGTAGATGGTGATTTCTGGCCCGGTCGGGTTGAGATCGTCATCCAGGGCTCGCACAGTGATAACTGACTCGGATTCTACCTGCATGCCGTTTGTCACTATGCCGCCACCATCGGTGATGACGTGGCCAGTTGGCAGGTCATCGTCGAAAACATCAGGGCTGCCAGCAGTATCATCCAGTGTGATGGTGGTACCGGTGCCGCCCGAGTAGGTAAAGATGGTGCCATCCGGTGTGTCCGAATTGTTGATGATCGAGCCTCCGACCACGATATCGTTCGCGTCAGCTGTATCCGGGACGAATGTAGCGACCAGGCTGGAGCTGTCCTGAGCAAAAAAACTGCGGAGAACCATGTAAGCGACTTACCTTCTGTGTGGCGGTTATTGTCGGCCTAAACTGACAATCGCCGCGTGTGTTATGGTTTGGGATAACGTTTCTTGGGATGGTTCGGTCAACTAAGATTTGCGCGATGTCGCTCACAATCTCGTCATTTACGCTGACCATCCATCCAGCTCAACGGTGTTGGAACGCGACCTGCAGGCGATCGCCCAGTCTTTGCCGCTTGTCTCTTTCGAATTCGCTGCAATCGTGGTCGTTTCGCCATAAGGCCAACCAGTCTTTCAATAGCCGTCCGCGGAGACAATAATCCAAGATTTCAACATTGACAGGATGTCGGTAAAGGCGAAAGAACATGTCTTTGTTTCTTTTAAGGATACCGCTTCGGTCGACACCGGATGCGCCGCCATTCCGAAAAATATCCGCTTTCAGAAAATCGACGATATCGTAGACCGCTAGCTTGTCTCGGGCTTCGGTGAAATCCAGACCAATCGTTTTCCCCTGTCCTACAATCAGGTTCTGTCCGTGATAATCGCCATGTGAAAACACGCGCAGGTCCTCGGTGCCCTTCAGGCGGGTCCCTTCGGACAGCATAAGATTCACCATCGTCCGGCTTTGGTTCGCGATTTTATTGGGAACGGCCGTCATCAGCTCTTTCAGGCTGTCTGTCATCCACCTGGGGCGAAAGGCGTAACGAACAGGCGGGTTGCGACTGTGAAGATCGTTCAGCCACGACCCCGCGCGGCGGTACACCTGGGCGACCTGATCGTCGTCCTTGCTGTTATAGATCAGATCAACGGCGGTCGGCCGATTGATGTATTCGGTCACCAGAAAAGCACCACCTGGCGAGAGGTAAACGGGCCGGACAACGCGCGAAGTCTCATTGCCCTCAAAAAATCGGTACAGTTCGACGAGCAGGTCATATTCGCTCTTCAACCGTCCGGTGTCTGGCGATTGCGTATCGATCTTAAGGGCGAAAGCCTGCGCTGCGGTATGCAGGATCACGACGGATCGCGTGTCGCCGAACGCATGCGATCGGTAGATGCATTCATAGCGGCGGATGGGCTCTTTCAGGAACTGGTTTGAAAACTCGTCGATACACGAGGCGACGCGGGCATTTTCTTCGTCTGAAAGGGGCAGCGTTCCAGCCAACGAGCCAAGTCCTGAGTGTTGTTGTCCAGTCCCCGGACAGGATAACAGTGCGATGTCCGTGTCAACGGAAAGTCGATGCTTGGATCTGCTTGATTTGGCGTTTGCGCGTCATATTCCGCAAATCCGCGCCTATGTGCACGCCAAGCCCCAAACGGGTTGGAAATCGTTTTCGACAGATGCTGTTGCGAACCTGCGGAAACCGCAATTTACCCCTTGGAAACCGGCCCCATCTGCCCTAAGTAAGGCTACGAAGTAAAGCGTGCGATTCGTCGTGCGCTTTATTTTGTTTCGTCCAAGACGGTGGGTGGTGCCATATGGCCCCTTAATTCCCTGCCTGAGACGGGTAAGACCAAAGAATTCTGGGGGGTCCAACCCTCGGGCGCATTTTGGCCAATCCCGTAACAACGGACCTGAACGCCGGAGCGAAAGCTGCGGCTAATATGAGCCGGGGTGAGATATCGCCCCAAACTTGGAGAGAACTGTGGATAGAGCCCAGAAAGAGAAAGTGGTCGAGGAACTCGGCCAAATCTTCGAAAGCTCTGGCGTCGTAGTGGTTTCGCACTATGCCGGTCTGACAGTTGCCGAGATGCAGGACCTTCGCGCACGTGCTCGTGACGCGGGTGGCTCCGTGCGTGTTGCCAAGAACAGGCTCGCCAAAATCGCCCTTGAGGGTAAGCCGTGTGAAAGCATGGCCGACCTGCTGACAGGGATGACCGTTCTGACCTATTCCGAGGACCCTGTGGCAGCAGCCAAAGTGGCCCAGGACTACGCCAAAGAGAACCAAAAGTTCGAAATTCTTGGCGGTGCAATGGGTGAGAACGCTCTGGATCGTGCCGGCGTCGAAGCCGTGTCGAAAATGCCTTCGCGCGAGGAGCTTATTGCTACTATCGCGGGCATGCTTGGCGCACCTGCTTCGAACATCGCTGGCGCAATTGGCGCACCTGCAAGCAACATCGCAAGCATCCTTTCCACCATCGAAGAGAAGGCGGAAGCTGCGTAAGCGGTTGGCACTGAATGATCTGCGTAGGGTAACCACCCTGACGTTGGAACACACACTGTAAACGGAAAGAGCTGATAAAATGGCTGATCTGAAAGCACTCGCAGAAAGCATCGTGGGTCTGACCCTGCTGGAAGCACAAGAATTGAAAACCATCCTCAAAGACGAATATGGCATCGAGCCCGCAGCTGGCGGCGCAGTTGTCATGGCAGCCGGTGGCGACGCCGGTGGCGCAGCTGAGGAAGAAAAAACCGAATTCGACGTCGTTCTGAAGAACGCCGGCGCTTCGAAAATCAACGTGATCAAAGAAGTTCGCGGCATCACCGGTCTGGGCCTGAAAGAAGCCAAAGAACTGGTCGAAGCTGGCGGCAAGATCAAAGAAGGCGTGTCGAAAGACGAAGCCGAAGAAGTCAAAGGCAAGCTGGAAGCAGCTGGCGCCGAAGTCGAGCTGGCCTAAGCCATTCGACAGGTGCATCGCTGATGCGCCGCAAAATTTGGCTGGATCCGGAGAAATCCGGGTCCAGCCGAACCTGTCTTAGAAAGGGCCTCTAATAATTGGGGTGTTTTCTAAGACGCGGTTCGCGGATCGGGAGGCTGCCATTCGGGACGGTGGCCACGAATTGATCCGGACGTGTCGTCTCTAATGTGCAAGGCACCGGGGCCCGACGGTGTCTTTGTCCGCTGAGAACATCGAAAGGTGACATCTGACATGGCTCAAACGTTCCTTGGCCAGAAACGTCTTCGTAAATATTACGGCAAAATCCGCGAAGTGCTGGAGATGCCGAACCTCATTGAGGTCCAGAAATCTTCTTATGATCTATTCCTGCGCTCCGGCGATGCAGATGTGCCCACAGACGGCGAAGGCATCAAAGGCGTGTTCCAATCGGTCTTCCCGATCAAGGATTTCAACGAAACCTCCGTTCTGGAGTTCGTGAAATACGATCTGGAAAAACCCAAATATGACGTCGAAGAGTGCATGCAGCGTGACATGACCTACAGCGCGCCGCTGAAGGTCACTCTGCGTCTGATCGTGTTTGATGTCGACGAGGACACCGGCGCCAAATCCGTCAAAGACATTAAAGAACAGGACGTATTCATGGGCGACATGCCCCTGATGACGCCCAACGGTACGTTCATCGTGAACGGCACCGAGCGTGTGATCGTGTCCCAGATGCACCGTTCGCCCGGCGTGTTCTTTGACCACGACAAGGGCAAGACCCATTCTTCGGGTAAACTGCTCTTTGCTTGCCGCATCATCCCGTATCGCGGCAGCTGGCTGGACTTTGAGTTCGACGCCAAGGACATCGTGTTCGCCCGTATCGACCGTCGCCGCAAACTGCCTGTGACGACCCTGCTGTATGCGCTGGGTCTGGACCAGGAAGCGATCATGGACGCGTACTACAACACCGTGTCCTACAAGCTGGACAAGAAGAAAGGCTGGATTGCGCCCTTCTTCCCGGAACGTGTACGCGGTACCCGTCCGACCTATGATCTGATTGATGCGAAGTCTGGCGAAGTGATTGCCGAAGCGGGCAAGAAAGTTACTCCGCGCGCGGTCAAGAAGCTGATCGACGAAGGTGTTGTCACCAATCTGCTGGTTCCGTTCGATCATATCGTTGGCAAGTTTGTCGCCAAGGATATCATCAACGAAGAAACCGGTGCGATTTATGTCGAAGCTGGCGATGAACTGACGCTGGAATACGACAAAGACGGCGAACTGATCGGTGGTACCGTTAAGGAACTGATCGACGCAGGCATCACCGAGATCCCGGTTTTGGACATCGACAATGTCAATGTCGGCCCCTACATGCGCAACACCATGGCGCAGGACAAGAACATGGGCCGCGACACCGCGCTGATGGACATCTACCGTGTTATGCGTCCGGGCGAGCCGCCCACCGTCGAAGCGGCTTCGGCCCTGTTCGACACGCTGTTCTTCGACAGCGAGCGTTATGACCTTTCCGCCGTTGGCCGCGTGAAGATGAACATGCGTCTGGCTCTGGATGCGCCGGATACCCTGCGCACTCTGCGTCGCGAAGACATCGTAGCCTGCATCAAGGCGCTAGTGGAGCTGCGCGACGGCAAAGGTGACATCGACGATATCGACCACCTGGGCAACCGTCGTGTGCGTTCTGTCGGCGAACTGATGGAAAACCAGTACCGCGTTGGCCTGCTGCGCATGGAGCGCGCGATCAAAGAGCGTATGTCGTCGGTTGAGATCGACACCGTCATGCCGCAGGACCTGATCAACGCGAAACCGGCTGCGGCTGCTGTTCGTGAATTCTTCGGCTCGTCGCAGCTGTCGCAGTTCATGGACCAGACCAACCCGCTGTCGGAAGTCACCCACAAACGCCGTCTCTCGGCGCTTGGCCCCGGTGGTCTGACACGTGAGCGTGCGGGCTTTGAGGTGCGCGACGTTCACCCGACCCACTATGGCCGGATGTGCCCGATTGAGACGCCGGAAGGTCCGAACATCGGTCTGATCAACTCGCTGGCCACCTTCGCCCGCGTGAACAAGTATGGCTTCATCGAAACACCGTACCGCGTCGTCAAAGACGCCGAGGTGACCGATGAGGTTCACTACATGTCCGCGACCGAAGAAATGCGTCATACTGTGGCGCAGGCGAACGCGACACTGGATGCGGATGGCAAGTTCATCAACGATCTGGTTTCGACCCGTCAGTCCGGCGACTACACCCTTGCCCCGCGCGAGAATGTGGACCTGATCGACGTCAGCCCGAAACAGTTGGTATCGGTCGCTGCATCGCTGATCCCGTTCCTTGAAAATGACGACGCCAACCGCGCCCTGATGGGCTCGAACATGCAACGTCAGGCGGTTCCGCTGCTGCGGGCCGAGGCGCCGCTGGTCGGCACCGGGATCGAGGAAAAGGTTGCGATCGACTCGGGCGCTGCGATTCAGGCGAAACGTGCCGGTATCATCGACCAGGTCGATGCCCAGCGTATCGTTATTCGCGCTACCGAAGATCTGGAACTGGGCGACGCTGGCGTTGACATCTACCGTCTGCGCAAATTCCAGCGTTCGAACCAGAACACCTGCATCAACCAGCGTCCGCTGGTGAAAGTGGGTGACACTGTCACGAAAGGCGAGGTTGTCGCCGATGGTCCGTCCACCGATATCGGTGAACTGGCACTGGGTAAGAACGTGGTCGTCGCGTTCATGCCGTGGAACGGTTACAACTACGAAGACTCGATCCTGATCAGCGAACGTATTGCGCGTGATGACGTCTTTACCTCGGTCCATATCGAGGAATTCGAAGTCGCCGCCCGTGACACGAAGCTGGGCCCGGAAGAGATCACCCGCGACATACCGAACGTCGGTGAAGAAGCGCTGCGCAACCTCGACGAGGCTGGCATCGTTTACATCGGCGCGGATGTTGAGCCGGGCGATATTCTGGTCGGCAAGATCACTCCGAAGGGCGAAAGCCCGATGACCCCGGAAGAAAAGCTGCTGCGCGCCATCTTTGGTGAAAAAGCATCTGATGTGCGCGATACTTCGCTGCGCGTGAAGCCGGGTGATTACGGGACTGTCGTGGAAGTTCGCGTCTTCAACCGTCACGGCGTCGAGAAAGACGAGCGTGCGTTGCAGATCGAGCGTGAGGAGGTCGAACGTCTGGCCCGTGACCGGGATGACGAGCTGGCGATCCTTGACCGCAACATCTATGCGCGTCTGCAAGGTCTGATCCTGGGTAAGACCGCTGTCAAAGGCCCGAAAGGCGTCAAGGCAGGATCGGTGATCACCGAGGAACTGCTGGACATGCTGACCCGTGGTCAGTGGTGGCAGCTGGCATTGGAAGACGAGAAGGACGCCCAGATCGTAGAGGCTCTGAACGAGCAATACGAAGTGCTCAAGCGCGCTCTGGATGCCCGTTTCGAAGACAAGGTCGAGAAAGTCCGTCGTGGTGACGATCTGCCGCCGGGTGTGATGAAGATGGTCAAAGTCTTCATCGCCGTGAAGCGTAAGCTGCAGCCGGGCGACAAGATGGCCGGTCGTCACGGAAACAAAGGTGTGATCTCCAAGGTTGTTCCGATGGAAGACATGCCGTTCCTGGCTGATGGTACTCCGGTTGACTTCTGTCTGAACCCGCTGGGCGTGCCTTCGCGTATGAACGTTGGACAGATCCTTGAAACCCACATGGGTTGGGCCGCACGCGGTCTGGGTTTGAACATCGACGTAGCACTGGGTGAATACCGCCGTTCTGGCGACCTGACCCCGGTTCGCGAAGCGATGAAGCTGGCCTATGGCGAGAATGTCTATGAAGAAGGCATTGCCGGCATGGACGAAGGTCATCTGATCGAGGCGGCGGGCAACGTGACCCGCGGTGTTCCGATCGCGACCCCCGTCTTTGACGGAGCCAAAGAGGCTGACGTCAACGACGCGCTGGTGCGTGCGGGCTTCTCGGAAAGCGGTCAGTCGGTTCTGTTCGACGGTCGTACCGGTGAGCAATTCGCGCGTCCTGTGACCGTTGGCATCAAGTACCTGCTGAAACTGCACCACCTTGTGGATGACAAAATCCACGCGCGTTCGACCGGGCCGTACAGCCTGGTTACCCAGCAGCCGCTGGGTGGTAAGGCGCAGTTCGGTGGTCAGCGCTTTGGTGAGATGGAAGTCTGGGCTCTGGAAGCTTACGGCGCCGCCTACACCCTGCAGGAGATGCTCACCGTGAAATCGGATGACGTCGCCGGCCGGACCAAGGTCTATGAGTCGATCGTCAAGGGCGAGGATAACTTTGAAGCGGGCGTACCGGAATCGTTCAACGTTCTGGTTAAAGAAGTCCGTGGCCTCGGCCTGAATATGGAACTCCTGGATGCGGAGGAAGAGTAGGGGCGGCAACGCCCCACACTCATCCCATCCCAATTTGTAAGGACGCAAAATGAACCAGGAAATCACCAACAACCCGTTCAACCCGCTGACGCCGCCGAAAGTCTTTGACGAGATCAAAGTCTCCCTGGCGTCGCCCGAGCGGATTCTGTCTTGGTCCTATGGCGAGATCAAGAAACCCGAAACCATCAATTACCGGACGTTCAAGCCCGAGCGTGACGGTCTGTTCTGCGCGCGTATCTTTGGCCCGATCAAAGATTACGAATGTCTGTGCGGCAAATATAAGCGGATGAAGTATCGCGGCGTTGTCTGCGAGAAATGCGGTGTGGAAGTCACCCTGCAGAAAGTCCGCCGCGAACGTATGGGCCACATCGAACTGGCAGCACCCGTTGCGCATATCTGGTTCCTGAAGTCGCTGCCGTCCCGCATCGGTCTGATGCTGGACATGACCTTGCGCGATCTGGAACGTGTTCTGTACTTTGAAAACTATGTCGTCATCGAGCCCGGTCTGACCGACCTGTCTTATGGCCAGATGCTGACCGAAGAAGAGTACATGGACGCGCAGGATGCCTATGGCATGGACGCGTTCACCGCGAACATCGGTGCCGAAGCTATCCGTGAGATGTTGGCCCAGATCGATCTGGAAGCCGAAGCCGAGCAGCTGCGCGCTGATCTGGCCGAAGCAACCGGTGAACTGAAGCCCAAGAAGATCATCAAACGCCTGAAGGTTGTTGAATCCTTCCTCGAGTCGGGCAACCGGCCTGAGTGGATGGTGATGACCGTGATCCCGGTCATTCCTCCGGAACTGCGTCCGCTGGTTCCGCTGGATGGTGGCCGTTTCGCGACTTCGGATCTGAACGATCTGTATCGCCGCGTCATCAACCGGAACAACCGTCTGAAGCGTCTGATCGAACTGCGTGCACCTGACATCATCGTCCGCAACGAAAAGCGGATGCTGCAGGAATCCGTTGACGCTCTGTTCGACAATGGCCGTCGTGGGCGCGTGATTACCGGTGCCAACAAGCGTCCGCTGAAATCGCTGTCGGACATGCTGAAAGGTAAGCAGGGTCGCTTCCGTCAGAACCTTTTGGGTAAGCGCGTCGACTTCTCGGGCCGTTCGGTCATTGTGACTGGTCCGGAACTCAAGCTGCACCAGTGTGGTCTGCCTAAGAAGATGGCGCTGGAGCTGTTCAAGCCGTTCATCTACTCGCGCCTTGAAGCCAAGGGTCTGTCTTCGACTGTCAAGCAGGCGAAGAAACTGGTTGAGAAAGAACGTCCCGAAGTGTGGGATATCCTCGACGAGGTGATCCGCGAACACCCTGTCATGCTGAACCGTGCGCCTACGCTGCACCGTCTTGGTATCCAGGCGTTCGAGCCGGTCCTGATCGAAGGCAAAGCCATCCAGCTGCACCCTCTGGTCTGTTCGGCCTTCAACGCCGACTTCGACGGTGACCAGATGGCCGTTCACGTCCCGCTGAGCCTTGAAGCCCAGTTGGAAGCGCGCGTTCTGATGATGTCGACGAACAACGTTCTGTCGCCTGCAAACGGTGCGCCCATCATCGTTCCGTCGCAGGATATGATCCTGGGCCTCTACTACGTGACCCTGGAGCGCGAAGGCATGCCGGGCGAAGGCAAGGTCTTTGGTTCGATCGACGAAGTCCAGCATGCTCTGGATTCCGGCGAAGTGCACCTGCACACCAAGATTACCGCGCGGATCACGCAGATCGACGACGAAGGCAACGAAGTTCAGAAGCGTTTCGAGACTACTCCGGGCCGTCTGCGTCTGGGTGCCTTGCTGCCGATGAACAACAAGGCCCCGTTCGAGCTGGTTAACCGTCTGCTGCGGAAGAAAGAAGTGCAGCAGGTGATCGACACCGTCTACCGTTACTGCGGTCAGAAAGAGTCGGTTATCTTCTGTGACCAGATCATGTCGATGGGCTTCAAAGAAGCGTTCAAGGCGGGCATCTCGTTCGGTAAGGACGACATGGTCATCCCTGATGATAAGTGGGGCATCGTTGATGAGACCCGCAGTCAGGTAAAAGACTTTGAACAGCAGTACATGGACGGACTGATCACACAGGGCGAAAAGTACAACAAAGTTGTCGATGCCTGGTCGAAGTGTAACGACCGCGTAACCGATGCGATGATGGGCACGATCTCGTCTTCGGATCGGGCAGAGGATGGTTCCGAACAAGAACCAAACTCGGTCTACATGATGGCCCACTCAGGTGCGCGTGGCTCGGTTACTCAGATGAAACAGCTGGGCGGTATGCGTGGTCTGATGGCCAAGCCGAACGGTGACATCATCGAGACGCCGATCATCTCGAACTTTAAAGAAGGTCTGACCGTTCTCGAGTACTTCAACTCGACCCACGGTGCCCGTAAGGGTCTGTCGGATACCGCTCTGAAGACGGCGAACTCGGGTTACCTGACCCGTCGTCTGGTGGACGTGGCGCAGGACTGCATCGTTCGGGAGATCGACTGTGGTACTGAACGTGCGATCACTGCCGAAGCCGCGGTCAACGATGGTGAGGTTGTTGCTTCGCTGGCCGAACGTGTGCTGGGTCGTGTTTCTGCCGATGACGTTCTGCGTCCGGGTACGGAAGAGGTTCTGGTCGCTGCGGGTCAGTTGATCGACGAACGCATGGCCGACACAATTGACGAGGCCGGTGTTGCTTCGATGCGTATCCGCTCGCCTCTGACATGTGAGTCCGAGGAAGGTGTATGTGCCACCTGCTATGGTCGTGACCTTGCACGTGGTACGCGGGTCAACACGGGTGAAGCTGTCGGCATCATCGCCGCCCAGTCCATCGGTGAACCTGGTACGCAGCTGACGATGCGGACCTTCCACATCGGCGGTGTTGCCCAAGGTGGTCAGCAGTCGTTCCAGGAAGCCAGCCAGGACGGTGTGGTTTCGTTCGAGAACCCGCAGGTTCTGGCCAATTCCGCAGGCGAAATCCTGGTCATGGGCCGGAACATGAAGCTGGTGATCAAGGACGAACACGGCGAGGAACGTGCCAGCCACAAGCTGGGCTACGGCTCTAAGCTGTTCGTCAAGGACGGCGCCAAGGTGGCTCGTGGCGACAAGCTGTACGAGTGGGATCCCTACACTCTGCCGATCATCGCCGAGAAAGCCGGAACTGCGAAGTATGTTGACCTTGTTTCGGGCATTGCTGTCCGCGATGAGACCGACGATGCAACCGGCATGACCCAGAAGATCGTGATCGACTGGCGCGCCGCCCCCAAAGGCAGCGACCTGAAGCCCGAGATCATTCTGGTTGGTGAAGATGGCGAGCCGGTCCGCAATGATGCGGGCAACCCGGTTCACTATCCGATGTCGGTGGATGCGATCCTGTCGATCGAAGACGGTGAAAAAATCGAGGCTGGTGAAGTCGTTGCGCGTATTCCGCGTGAAGGCGCCAAGACCAAGGACATCACCGGTGGTCTGCCGCGTGTGGCTGAACTGTTCGAAGCCCGTCGTCCGAAAGATCACGCGATCATCGCAGAAGCCGATGGTTACGTGCGCTTTGGCCGCGACTACAAGAACAAGCGCCGCATCAGCATCGAGCCGGCTGACGAGTCCATGGAGACCATCGAGTACATGGTACCCAAGGGCAAGCACATCCCGGTCGCCGAAGGGGACTTCATCCAGAAGGGTGAATACCTGATGGACGGTAACCCGGCTCCGCATGACATCCTGTCCATCATGGGTGTCGAAGCGCTGGCGGACTACATGATCGACGAGGTGCAAGACGTCTATCGCCTGCAAGGTGTGAAAATCAACGACAAGCACATCGAAGTCATCGTGCGTCAGATGCTGCAGAAGTGGGAGATCCTGGATTCAGGCGACACCACCCTGCTGAAAGGCGAGCATGTCGACAAGCAGGAGTTTGACGCAGCCAACGAGAAGACGTTGGCCCGCGGCGGACGTCCAGCTCAGGGCGAACCGATCCTTCTGGGGATCACCAAAGCCTCGCTGCAGACACGTTCGTTCATCTCGGCGGCGTCGTTCCAGGAAACCACCCGCGTGCTGACCGAAGCTTCGGTTCAGGGCAAGAAGGACAAACTGGTTGGCCTGAAAGAGAACGTCATCGTCGGCCGTCTGATCCCAGCCGGTACCGGTGGGGCCACTCAGGCCGTGCGCCAGGTTGCGCAAGGCCGCGACAACGTCGTGATCGAAGCCCGCCGGGAAGAGGCCGAAGCGGCCGCTGCCTTGGCTGCGCCGGTCATGGATGACGACATGGTCGGTGACGAGCTGGACGTTCTGGTGGAAACACCGGAAAGCCGCGAGTAACTTTCTCATCAAAGAAATAAGGAAAGGCCTTGCGATTTCGCGGGGCCTTTTCTTTTACCCTTGGTGTGCTTTTGTCCAATCGTGATACAACTGAATAGTCTCGAAGACAGCGACCCACTGACCAAGGGATGCATGATGCCCACAATCAAGGGTGATTTGATACAGCTTGCACTGAATGGTGAGTTTGATGTCATCATTCACGGTTGCAATTGCTTCCATGCGATGGGGGCCGGGATAGCACGGGGGATTGCGGCGGAATTCCCTGATGCGCTTGAGGCCGACAAGCAGACGAAACTTGGGTCCAGATCAAAACTCGGAACGATTTCTTCGGTCCAGATCAAGCGGGGCACGACCGAATTTGTAGTGGTTAATGCTTATACCCAGTTTCATTGGGAGGGGCCGGGGCCGCTTGTGGAATATGCGGCGATCTCGGGTTGTTTTTCGAAGATTGCACGCGCATTCCCCGCATCGCGGATCGGCTATCCGATGATAGGTGCAGGTCTGGCCGGTGGCGATTGGGCAGAGATCGCGCCGCTCATTGACGTAGCTCTTGCGGGTATGGACCACACGTTGGTGATATTGCCTGGTTGATCAGCAGGCCTGACGTTGCATATTGACATCGTTCACGGGCTTACGGCCAATGGGCCAAGTTTCTTTAAAGTATTGGAATCCGCCACTATGACCCCGAATGTGAAGGGCGCGGTGCTGATGATGGGCAGCATGGCCGCCTTTACCGTGAATGATGCTTTGATCAAAGTTGCGGGGGCAGACTTGCCGCTGTTTCAGATGGTTGCGATGCGTGGACTCTTGGCGACGTTATTGGTGTTTCTGATGGCGCGTCACCTTGGGGCACTGCACCTGAACTTTCCGCGCCACGACAAATGGCTTGTTGCTGCACGCTGCCTGGCCGAGTTGTCGGCCACATTCTTCTTTCTGACAGCGCTTTTGCATATGCCGCTTGCAAATGTAACGGCCGTTCTTCAGGCGTTGCCACTTACGGTGACATTGGGGGCTGTTTTGTTCTTTGGTGAACATATCGGCTGGCGCCGCATTCTAGCGATCGGGATGGGATTTGCTGGAATGCTGCTGATCGTACGGCCGGGCCCTGATGGGTTCAGTATTTACGCGATTTACGCTCTGATTGCCGTGGCATCCGTCACCGCGCGCGACCTGATTACCAGGCGTATGTCCACCCATGTTCCGTCCTTGACGGTCACATTGGCGACGTCGGTTTCCATTACAGTGGCCGCAGGGATCGCAACTGCAGTCACAGGGTGGGAGCCGGTAGCGCCGGGCGCAGGCATAATGGTGGCCTCAGCCGCTGTCTTTGTTCTAACCGGATATCTTTGCAGCGTCATGGTCATGCGCGAAGGCGACGTCGGTTTTATTGCGCCGTTCCGGTATTCCAGCCTGATCTGGGCTTTGGGGTTGGGTTGGGTAATTTTTGGCGATTGGCCCGATACGATCACAATGTTGGGCGCTGTTCTGGTCGTGGGTGCGGGGCTTTTCACGCTGTTCCGGGAACGTCAGTCTCAACCAACAGAGTGAGCCCGCCGCACCTTGTCCTGTTCAATGGCAAACCGCGCAATGAACTCGCCTTCTTGTTCCGGTGTCAGTGGGGACAACTCGGTCTTGTTGGCGCGGGCATGGGGGGAGTCGTTGAAGGTGTTCAGCGTACGCACCCACATGGGCGCGTCGGGATAGCTGATCACGGGCATGAAACGACCGATCTTATGGTGCGTGAAACTCATGATCGTGTGTTTGCAGCCGCCGGCAATATACATCCCCAACCCAACGCCCAAAAGGGATCGGAACACCGGGAGGGCTTGAGTGCCATCCGGTCCAAACCGCGCCAGAAACCCGCTGTTGAAATCCAGCCCGACCGTCCGGCTATTCCGGGTCAGTCCTTTAGCGTCAATCGCCGCAAGGCGCAGACGTTCGACAAAGTCGACCGAGACGGCGTCATCGTCGTCATGGCGAAACTGGATGCACGGCTGATCTGGGTCGGTGCGGGCGCTGTGCAGGACCTCTTTGACGACCGGTCGATGCCGGGCTGGTGTGCGCTTGACGATGCGGATCTGCCTGATGCCCGAGGTTAGATCATACAGCCGGTCCATGGACTTTTGGGGAAGGCATTCACCGACTAGCACCACCAGTTCAAAGTCCTCGTCTGTCTGTTCCCGAAAACCGGGCAGGGTGGTGGTTTCGAACAGACGAAACCGCTCTTCTAGCCGCTCTGGGTTATACAGGTATTGACGACGCTCTTCGACAGTTTCGTGTTCTACCTGATAACCGCCGATCGCGGGGTAGGAAAAGCGGCACAGGCCAATGACTTGCATGTTTCGTCCATCGAAAAGTTTCGCGGCCACTATGCAGAACTCCGCAATTGCCGGCAACGGGCGAGTAGCACTGGAAGCTGCAGCTAAATCTTGATAAAACGCCGTCAATCGGCTTGTCGGGTATGTGCTGTTGACACTCGGGCCGACTCCCCATATACGCGCGTCATCTCGGTGCCGGGGGCCGCCCCACAACCGATTCCAGTAATGAACTGGTCAAGGCCCGGACACTTTTATCGTTCGCGCCCTCTGATAACAAACCGCGACGTTCACCTCGGAATGGGAACGCTCGCGGGTTTTGCGCTTGTGGACGCACGAACGCAGCAAGTTTAGCCGCACGCAATGCGCGTGCATGTCATGTGTGTTGCAAAACGGGGAAGAAACCGGAATGCCAACTATTCAACAGCTGATCCGCAAGCCGCGTCAGCCCAAAGTAAAACGCTCGAAGTCCATGCACCTGGAGCAGTGCCCGCAGAAACGCGGCGTCTGTACTCGTGTGTATACGACCACACCGAAAAAGCCGAACTCGGCTATGCGTAAGGTTGCCAAAGTGCGCCTGACCAACGGGTTCGAGGTCATCTCGTACATCCCCGGTGAAAGCCACAACCTGCAGGAACACTCGGTTGTTCTGATCCGTGGCGGCCGTGTAAAAGACCTTCCCGGTGTCCGTTACCACATCCTGCGTGGTGTTCTGGATACCCAGGGCGTCAAAGACCGTAAGCAACGTCGTTCGAAATACGGCGCGAAGCGTCCCAAGTAAGAAGGAGAGGCTGATATGTCACGTCGTCACGCCGCCGAAAAACGCGAAGTCCTGCCTGACGCCAAATTTGGCGACAAGGTACTGACCAAATTCATGAACAACCTGATGATCGACGGCAAAAAGTCGGTCGCAGAGCGCATCGTTTACAACGCCTTTGACCGCGTTGAAGGCAAGATCAAGCGCGCTCCTGTCGAAGTGTTCCACGAAGCGCTCGACAACATCAAACCGTCGGTCGAGGTTCGCTCGCGCCGGGTTGGTGGTGCAACCTATCAGGTTCCGGTCGAAGTGCGCCCCGAGCGCCGCGAAGCACTGGCCATCCGCTGGCTGATCACTGCTGCGCGTAACCGTAACGAAAACACCATGGAAGAGCGCCTTGCGGGCGAACTGCTGGACGCCGTACAGTCCCGCGGTACTGCCGTGAAAAAGCGCGAAGACACCCACAAGATGGCCGAGGCGAACAAAGCCTTCAGCCACTACCGTTGGTAATTCCAGAGGCTTATCAAAATGGCACGCGAATATACACTCAACCATTACCGTAACTTCGGTATTATGGCGCATATCGATGCAGGTAAAACGACCTGTTCGGAACGCATCCTGTATTACACCGGCAAATCCCACAACATCGGTGAGGTGCACGATGGTGCAGCCACCATGGACTGGATGGAGCAGGAGCAGGAACGCGGTATTACCATTACTTCGGCTGCGACCACCACGTTTTGGGAACGCACCGAAGACGGTGAAACTGCTGACTCGCCTAAGCACCGCCTGAACATCATCGACACCCCCGGCCACGTTGACTTCACCATTGAAGTTGAGCGTTCGCTGGCGGTTCTCGACGGTGCCGTTTGCGTTCTGGACGCAAACGCCGGTGTTGAGCCCCAGACCGAAACCGTGTGGCGTCAGGCCGACCGCTACAAGGTTCCGCGTATGGTGTTCGTCAACAAGATGGACAAGATCGGCGCGGACTTCTTCAACTGCGTTGCAATGATCGAAGACCGTACCGGCGCACGTGCTGTTCCGGTTGGTATTCCGATTGGCGCAGAAACCGAGCTGGAAGGCCTGATCGACCTGGTTACCATGGAAGAATGGCTGTGGCAGGGCGAAGACCTGGGCGCAAGCTGGGTCAAAGCACCGATCCGTGACAGCCTGAAAGACATGGCTGACGAATGGCGCGGTAAAATGGTCGAAGCGGCCGTCGAAATGGACGACGACGCGATGATGGAATACCTGGAAGGCAATGAGCCCGACGTTCCGACCCTGCGCGCCCTGCTGCGCAAAGGTACCCTGGAAATCGCGTTTGTTCCGGTTTTGGGTGGTTCGGCGTTCAAGAACAAAGGCGTTCAGCCGCTGTTGAATGCTGTGATCGACTATCTGCCCAGCCCGCTGGACGTTGTCGATTACATGGGCTTCAAACCCGGTGACGAAGAAGAAACCCGTAACATTGCCCGCCGTGCGGATGATGACATGGCGTTCTCGGGCCTGGCGTTCAAAATCATGAACGACCCCTTTGTTGGCTCGCTGACCTTTACCCGCATCTACTCGGGTACTCTGGCCAAAGGCGACACGCTTCTGAACTCAACCAAGGGTAAGAAAGAGCGTATCGGCCGGATGATGATGATGCACTCGAATGATCGTGAGGAAATCACGGAAGCATTCGCAGGTGACATTATCGCACTGGCAGGTCTGAAAGACACCACCACGGGCGACACTCTGTGTGCGACCGGTGATCCGGTGGTTCTGGAAACCATGACCTTCCCCGATCCGGTGATCGAGATCGCGGTTGAGCCGAAAACCAAGGCTGACCAGGAAAAAATGAGCCAGGGTCTGGGCCGTTTGGCCGCAGAAGACCCATCCTTCCGCGTGGAAACTGACCTGGAATCGGGTCAGACCATTATGAAGGGCATGGGCGAACTTCACCTGGACATCCTGATTGACCGTCTTAAGCGTGAATTCAAGGTTGAAGCGAACATTGGTGCGCCGCAGGTGGCCTATCGCGAAACCATCGGTCACGAAGCCGAGATCGTTTACACCCACAAGAAACAGTCGGGTGGTTCGGGTCAGTTCGCTGAGGTGAAGATGATCATCTCGCCGACAGAGCCGGGCGAAGGCTATTCGTTCGAATCCCGCGTTGTTGGTGGTTCGGTACCCAAGGAATATATTCCGGGTGTCGAAAAAGGCATCAGATCCGTCATGGATAGCGGCCCATTGGCTGGCTTCCCCGTGATCGACTTCAAAGTTGCCCTGATCGAAGGTAAATACCACGACGTGGACTCCTCGGTTCTGGCGTTTGAAATCGCGGCTCGTATGGGTATGCGTGAAGGCATGCGCAAAGCTGGTGCGAAACTGCTTGAGCCGATCATGAAGGTCGAAGTGATCACCCCGGAAGAATACACCGGCGGCATCATCGGCGACCTGACATCACGTCGGGGTCAGGTTTCCGGTCAGGAAAACCGTGGCAACGCCATCGCGATCGACGCGTTCGTTCCGCTGGCCAACATGTTTGGCTACATCAACACTCTGCGTTCGATGTCGTCGGGCCGTGCCCAGTTCACCATGCAGTTCGATCACTACGATCCGGTTCCGCAGAACATCTCGGACGAGATCCAGGCGAAATACGCATAAGCGAAGATTTGAGGGAGCTCTGTTCAGGGGCTCCCTTCATTACCGAAAAAGGAGGCCATCATGGCAAAGGAAAAGTTTGAGCGTAATAAGCCGCACGTCAACATCGGCACGATTGGCCACGTTGACCACGGCAAGACCACGCTGACCGCAGCAATCACCAAGTATTTCGGTGACTTCAAAGCGTATGATCAGATTGACGGCGCGCCTGAAGAAAAAGCACGTGGCATCACCATCTCGACCGCCCACGTGGAATACGAGACCGACACGCGTCACTATGCGCACGTCGACTGCCCCGGCCAC
>NZ_CYPU01000075.1 GCF_001458195.1 Ruegeria atlantica
TTAATGTGACCGTTTATCGCAATCTGCCGACCACTCGCGATTCAATCATGACTTCGTGATAAAAGATTGAGTGTGAGGTTATAACGCCGAAGCGGTAAAAATTTTAATTTTTGCCGCTGAGGGGTTGACCAAGCGAAGCGCGGTAGGTTTTCTGCTTAGGAGTTTAATCATGTTTCAGACTTTTATTTCTCGCCATAATTCAAACTTTTTTTCTGATAAGCTGGTTCTCACTTCTGTTACTCCAGCTTCTTCGGCACCTGTTTTACAGACACCTAAAGCTACATCGTCAACGTTATATTTTGATAGTTTGACGGTTAATGCTGGTAATGGTGGTTTTCTTCATTGCATTCAGATGGATACATCTGTCAACGCCGCTAATCAGGTTGTTTCTGTTGGTGCTGATATTGCTTTTGATGCCGACCCTAAATTTTTTGCCTGTTTGGTTCGCTTTGAGTCTTCTTCGGTTCCGACTACCCTCCCGACTGCCTATGATGTTTATCCTTTGGATGGTCGCCATGATGGTGGTTATTATACCGTCAAGGACTGTGTGACTATTGACGTCCTTCCCCGTACGCCGGGCAATAATGTTTATGTTGGTTTCATGGTTTGGTCTAACTTTACCGCTACTAAATGCCGCGGATTGGTTTCGCTGAATCAGGTTATTAAAGAGATTATTTGTCTCCAGCCACTTAAGTGAGGTGATTTATGTTTGGTGCTATTGCTGGCGGTATTGCTTCTGCTCTTGCTGGTGGCGCCATGTCTAAATTGTTTGGAGGCGGTCAAAAAGCCGCCTCCGGTGGCATTCAAGGTGATGTGCTTGCTACCGATAACAATACTGTAGGCATGGGTGATGCTGGTATTAAATCTGCCATTCAAGGCTCTAATGTTCCTAACCCTGATGAGGCCGTCCCTAGTTTTGTTTCTGGTGCTATGGCTAAAGCTGGTAAAGGACTTCTTGAAGGTACGTTGCAGGCTGGCACTTCTGCCGTTTCTGATAAGTTGCTTGATTTGGTTGGACTTGGTGGCAAGTCTGCCGCTGATAAAGGAAAGGATACTCGTGATTATCTTGCTGCTGCATTTCCTGAGCTTAATGCTTGGGAGCGTGCTGGTGCTGATGCTTCCTCTGCTGGTATGGTTGACGCCGGATTTGAGAATCAAAAAGAGCTTACTAAAATGCAACTGGACAATCAGAAAGAGATTGCCGAGATGCAAAATGAGACTCAAAAAGAGATTGCTGGCATTCAGTCGGCGACTTCACGCCAGAATACGAAAGACCAGGTATATGCACAAAATGAGATGCTTGCTTATCAACAGAAGGAGTCTACTGCTCGCGTTGCGTCTATTATGGAAAACACCAATCTTTCCAAGCAACAGCAGGTTTCCGAGATTATGCGCCAAATGCTTACTCAAGCTCAAACGGCTGGTCAGTATTTTACCAATGACCAAATCAAAGAAATGACTCGCAAGGTTAGTGCTGAGGTTGACTTAGTTCATCAGCAAACGCAGAATCAGCGGTATGGCTCTTCTCATATTGGCGCTACTGCAAAGGATATTTCTAATGTCGTCACTGATGCTGCTTCTGGTGTGGTTGATATTTTTCATGGTATTGATAAAGCTGTTGCCGATACTTGGAACAATTTCTGGAAAGACGGTAAAGCTGATGGTATTGGCTCTAATTTGTCTAGGAAATAACCGTCAGGATTGACACCCTCCCAATTGTATGTTTTCATGCCTCCAAATCTTGGAGGCTTTTTTATGGTTCGTTCTTATTACCCTTCTGAATGTCACGCTGATTATTTTGACTTTGAGCGTATCGAGGCTCTTAAACCTGCTATTGAGGCTTGTGGCATTTCTACTCTTTCTCAATCCCCAATGCTTGGCTTCCATAAGCAGATGGATAACCGCATCAAGCTCTTGGAAGAGATTCTGTCTTTTCGTATGCAGGGCGTTGAGTTCGATAATGGTGATATGTATGTTGACGGCCATAAGGCTGCTTCTGACGTTCGTGATGAGTTTGTATCTGTTACTGAGAAGTTAATGGATGAATTGGCACAATGCTACAATGTGCTCCCCCAACTTGATATTAATAACACTATAGACCACCGCCCCGAAGGGGACGAAAAATGGTTTTTAGAGAACGAGAAGACGGTTACGCAGTTTTGCCGCAAGCTGGCTGCTGAACGCCCTCTTAAGGATATTCGCGATGAGTATAATTACCCCAAAAAGAAAGGTATTAAGGATGAGTGTTCAAGATTGCTGGAGGCCTCCACTATGAAATCGCGTAGAGGCTTTGCTATTCAGCGTTTGATGAATGCAATGCGACAGGCTCATGCTGATGGTTGGTTTATCGTTTTTGACACTCTCACGTTGGCTGACGACCGATTAGAGGCGTTTTATGATAATCCCAATGCTTTGCGTGACTATTTTCGTGATATTGGTCGTATGGTTCTTGCTGCCGAGGGTCGCAAGGCTAATGATTCACACGCCGACTGCTATCAGTATTTTTGTGTGCCTGAGTATGGTACAGCTAATGGCCGTCTTCATTTCCATGCGGTGCACTTTATGCGGACACTTCCTACAGGTAGCGTTGACCCTAATTTTGGTCGTCGGGTACGCAATCGCCGCCAGTTAAATAGCTTGCAAAATACGTGGCCTTATGGTTACAGTATGCCCATCGCAGTTCGCTACACGCAGGACGCTTTTTCACGTTCTGGTTGGTTGTGGCCTGTTGATGCTAAAGGTGAGCCGCTTAAAGCTACCAGTTATATGGCTGTTGGTTTCTATGTGGCTAAATACGTTAACAAAAAGTCAGATATGGACCTTGCTGCTAAAGGTCTAGGAGCTAAAGAATGGAACAACTCACTAAAAACCAAGCTGTCGCTACTTCCCAAGAAGCTGTTCAGAATCAGAATGAGCCGCAACTTCGGGATGAAAATGCTCACAATGACAAATCTGTCCACGGAGTGCTTAATCCAACTTACCAAGCTGGGTTACGACGCGACGCCGTTCAACCAGATATTGAAGCAGAACGCAAAAAGAGAGATGAGATTGAGGCTGGGAAAAGTTACTGTAGCCGACGTTTTGGCGGCGCAACCTGTGACGACAAATCTGCTCAAATTTATGCGCGCTTCGATAAAAATGATTGGCGTATCCAACCTGCAGAGTTTTATCGCTTCCATGACGCAGAAGTTAACACTTTCGGATATTTCTGATGAGTCGAAAAATTATCTTGATAAAG
The DNA here is from genome assembly GCF_001458195.1 of Ruegeria atlantica. GTDB lineage: Bacteria > Pseudomonadota > Alphaproteobacteria > Rhodobacterales > Rhodobacteraceae > Ruegeria > Ruegeria atlantica. The sequence goes on from NZ_CYPU01000075.1 coordinate 3,239, forward strand.
CAGGAATTACTACTGCTTGTTTACGAATTAAATCGAAGTGGACTGCTGGCGGAAAATGAGAAAATTCGACCTATCCTTGCGCAGCTCGAGAAGCTCTTACTTTGCGACCTTTCGCCATCAACTAACGATTCTGTCAAAAACTGACGCGTTGGATGAGGAGAAGTGGCTTAATATGCTTGGCACGTTCGTCAAGGACTGGTTTAGATATGAGTCACATTTTGTTCATGGTAGAGATTCTCTTGTTGACATTTTAAAAGAGCGTGGATTACTATCTGAGTCCGATGCTGTTCAACCACTAATAGGTAAGAAATCATGAGTCAAGTTACTGAACAATCCGTACGTTTCCAGACCGCTTTGGCCTCTATTAAGCTCATTCAGGCTTCTGCCGTTTTGGATTTAACCGAAGATGATTTCGATTTTCTGACGAGTAACAAAGTTTGGATTGCTACTGACCGCTCTCGTGCTCGTCGCTGCGTTGAGGCTTGCGTTTATGGTACGCTGGACTTTGTAGGATACCCTCGCTTTCCTGCTCCTGTTGAGTTTATTGCTGCCGTCATTGCTTATTATGTTCATCCCGTCAACATTCAAACGGCCTGTCTCATCATGGAAGGCGCTGAATTTACGGAAAACATTATTAATGGCGTCGAGCGTCCGGTTAAAGCCGCTGAATTGTTCGCGTTTACCTTGCGTGTACGCGCAGGAAACACTGACGTTCTTACTGACGCAGAAGAAAACGTGCGTCAAAAATTACGTGCAGAAGGAGTGATGTAATGTCTAAAGGTAAAAAACGTTCTGGCGCTCGCCCTGGTCGTCCGCAGCCGTTGCGAGGTACTAAAGGCAAGCGTAAAGGCGCTCGTCTTTGGTATGTAGGTGGTCAACAATTTTAATTGCAGGGGCTTCGGCCCCTTACTTGAGGATAAATTATGTCTAATATTCAAACTGGCGCCGAGCGTATGCCGCATGACCTTTCCCATCTTGGCTTCCTTGCTGGTCAGATTGGTCGTCTTATTACCATTTCAACTACTCCGGTTATCGCTGGCGACTCCTTCGAGATGGACGCCGTTGGCGCTCTCCGTCTTTCTCCATTGCGTCGTGGCCTTGCTATTGACTCTACTGTAGACATTTTTACTTTTTATGTCCCTCATCGTCACGTTTATGGTGAACAGTGGATTAAGTTCATGAAGGATGGTGTTAATGCCACTCCTCTCCCGACTGTTAACACTACTGGTTATATTGACCATGCCGCTTTTCTTGGCACGATTAACCCTGATACCAATAAAATCCCTAAGCATTTGTTTCAGGGTTATTTGAATATCTATAACAACTATTTTAAAGCGCCGTGGATGCCTGACCGTACCGAGGCTAACCCTAATGAGCTTAATCAAGATGATGCTCGTTATGGTTTCCGTTGCTGCCATCTCAAAAACATTTGGACTGCTCCGCTTCCTCCTGAGACTGAGCTTTCTCGCCAAATGACGACTTCTACCACATCTATTGACATTATGGGTCTGCAAGCTGCTTATGCTAATTTGCATACTGACCAAGAACGTGATTACTTCATGCAGCGTTACCATGATGTTATTTCTTCATTTGGAGGTAAAACCTCTTATGACGCTGACAACCGTCCTTTACTTGTCATGCGCTCTAATCTCTGGGCATCTGGCTATGATGTTGATGGAACTGACCAAACGTCGTTAGGCCAGTTTTCTGGTCGTGTTCAACAGACCTATAAACATTCTGTGCCGCGTTTCTTTGTTCCTGAGCATGGCACTATGTTTACTCTTGCGCTTGTTCGTTTTCCGCCTACTGCGACTAAAGAGATTCAGTACCTTAACGCTAAAGGTGCTTTGACTTATACCGATATTGCTGGCGACCCTGTTTTGTATGGCAACTTGCCGCCGCGTGAAATTTCTATGAAGGATGTTTTCCGTTCTGGTGATTCGTCTAAGAAGTTTAAGATTGCTGAGGGTCAGTGGTATCGTTATGCGCCTTCGTATGTTTCTCCTGCTTATCACCTTCTTGAAGGCTTCCCATTCATTCAGGAACCGCCTTCTGGTGATTTGCAAGAACGCGTACTTATTCGCCACCATGATTATGACCAGTGTTTCCAGTCCGTTCAGTTGTTGCAGTGGAATAGTCAGGTTAAATTTAATGTGACCGTTTATCGCAATCTGCCGACCACTCGCGATTCAATCATGACTTCGTGATAAAAGATTGAGTGTGAGGTTATAACGCCGAAGCGGTAAAAATTTTAATTTTTGCCGCTGAGGGGTTGACCAAGCGAAGCGCGGTAGGTTTTCTGCTTAGGAGTTTAATCATGTTTCAGACTTTTATTTCTCGCCATAATTCAAACTTTTTTTCTGATAAGCTGGTTCTCACTTCTGTTACTCCAGCTTCTTCGGCACCTGTTTTACAGACACCTAAAGCTACATCGTCAACGTTATATTTTGATAGTTTGACGGTTAATGCTGGTAATGGTGGTTTTCTTCATTGCATTCAGATGGATACATCTGTCAACGCCGCT